>NZ_JBEZIJ010000011.1:225283-370709 GCF_040650955.1 Streptomyces sp. NPDC048560 | reverse complement strand
AGCGTGATCAGGCCCGTGGCCAGCGGGGCGAGGATACGGGCGCCGGGGTTGCACTGGGGCAGCCAGGCGTGCGGGACCGTGGTCAGCGTGCAGGTGGCGATGATCCGGTCGAAGGGGGCGCGCTCGGGGACTCCGCGGGCGCCGTCGCCGGTGACGACGTGCGGGTGGAGTCCGGCCGCCTCCAGGTGGCGGCGGGCGGAGTCGGTGATCTCCGGGTCGAGGTCGACGGTGGTGACGAGCGTCGTCGCCGAGCCGGTGGGCGAGCAGGGCGGCGTTGTAGCCGGTGCCGGCGCCGATCTCCAGGACCCGGTCGCCGTCCTCGACGCCCAGCGCGGCCAGCATCTTCGCCATCAGCGAGGGCTGGCTGCTGGAGGAGAGCAGTTCGCCGTCGCGCAGCCGGGTGGCCAGCGGGGCGTCCTCGTAGGCGCCGCACACCCAGCGCTCCCGGGCCTCGGGGTCCGGGCTCTCGCCCCAGCGGCGTTCGTAGCCGCCCCTGACGCCGACGTAGTAGTACGGCACGAAGAGGTGCCGGGGCACCGTCGCGAACGCCTCCCGCCACACGGGGTCCTCCGCCCAGGCGCCCTCGGCGTCGATCTCCCGCACCAGCGCGGCCCGCGCCTCGGCGGCCAGCCGCTCGATCCCCGCGTCGTAGGCGCACATACCCCCACAGTAGGGGCGCGGGGCGTCCGGGAGCCCCAGGCGGAGGGGTCCTAGGCCTCGGGTCCTCGGTCACCGGGTCTGAGACCATGGACACGTGACTGAGATTCCGCGCGACACGCTTCAGGAGCAGACCTTCTACGAGCAGGTCGGCGGCGAGGAGACCTTCCGGCGCCTGGTGCACCGTTTCTACCAGGGGGTCGCCGGGGACCCGCTGCTGCGTCAGATGTACCCGGAGGAGGATCTGGGCCCCGCCGAGGAGCGGTTCGCCCTGTTCCTCATGCAGTACTGGGGCGGCCCCCGGACGTACAGCGACGAGCGCGGTCATCCGCGGCTGCGGATGCGGCACGCCCCGTTCCGCGTCGACCGTGCCGCGCACGACGCCTGGCTCGGCCACATGCGGACCGCCCTCGACGAGCTCGGGCTGTCCCCCGAACACGAGCGTCAGCTGTGGGACTACCTGACCTACGCCGCCGCCTCGATGGTGAACACGGACGGCTGACCATCCGGAATCCGGTACTCCACGACCGCATAACGGTCACGATCGCATCAAGGTGCACCCGCAAGCGGTTTCCCTGACCGCATGGTCTCTGAAAGCATCCCTGGAAGCGTCGGGGGGCGTGCACACACAGGGGTCTGGGGGGTCAGGTGACGGGGTTCGTCTTTCTGCGGGTGAGGGCGCACCGGCTCCTACTCGCAGCCGCCGTACTGGCGGTGCTGCTGACCACGTCCGTACTGGCCGCGCTCACCGCGTTCTCCGGCTCCATAGGCGATGCCGCGCTGCGGCACTCGCTCACCAACCGCTCGGCCGCCTCCGCCGCGCTCGTCATATCCGCCCAGGTGGACCGCGAGCAGCGTGCGGACGCCGACGCGGCGGCGCGCAAGGGGGCCCGTGACTCCTTCGCCGGGCTGCCGGTCAGCGTACGGAAGCTGGAGCAGTCCGGGCCGTACGCCCTGCCGCGCGGCCTCCAGGACCCGGCGGCCCGGCGCGGTGACCCCGACCTGACCCGCTTCGCCTCGCTGGACCGCAGCCGTGTCCGGCTCACCGCGGGCCGTATGCCCGACGGCGTGGCCGGCAGGACGGACGGTCCGGTGCAGGTCGCACTGCCCGGCGCCGCCGCCGAGGCCCTGAAGGTGAGGCCCGGCACCCGGCTCACCCTCACCGACCGGCTGGGCGACAAGCCGCTGGAGGTCCAGGTCACCGGCCTGTACGAGGCTGCCGACCAGGCCGATCCCTACTGGCAGCTGGACCCGCTCGGCGGGCGCGGCGTCCGCAAGGTCGTCTTCACCACGTACGGTCCGCTGCTCACCGATCCCGCCGTGCTCGGCTCCGGCCGGATCAGTCCGGGCGACACCGCCTGGCTGGCCGGCGCGGACTTCCGTACCGTCACGACGGACCGGATGGACGCGCTGCACCGGGCGGCGACCAGCGGCCCGAAGGCGCTTACGGCCACCGAGGCGTTCAAGGACGGCGCCTCCGTGCGGACTTCGCTTCCCACGGTGCTCGAACAGATCGACAAGGCGCTGCTGGTCTCGCGCTCGACGCTGACGATCGTCGCCGTCCAGCTGGTGCTGCTCGCCGCCTACGCGCTCCTGCTGGTGGCCCGGCTGCTGAGCAGCGAGCGCGGTGGTGAGACGGAGCTGCTGCGGGCCCGTGGCGGCTCGCGCGGCCGGATCGTCTCGTTCGCCGCGATCGAGGCCCTGATGCTCGCCGTGCCCGCGGCCGTCGTCGCGCCGCTGCTCGCCGGGCCGTTGACCCGGCTGCTCGCCGAACGCAGTGAGCTCTCGCGGATCGGGGTGCGCCTCGGCGACACCGCGTCGGGCACCGTATGGCTGGTCGCCGCCGGTGTGGCGCTGGCCTGCGCCCTCGCCGTGGTGGCGCCCGCGCTGTCCTCGGGCGGCACCGGGCGCAGCCGGGCGACGGCGCTGCCCGCGCCCGTGCGGGCGGGCGCCGACGTGGGGCTGCTGCTGATCGCGGCGGTGGCGTACTGGCAGCTCGACCGGCAGACCGGTGCTTCGGGCAGTGGGGCGCTGAGCGGGGACCAGGAGGGCGAGTTGGGTATCGATCCTCTGCTCGTCGCCGCTCCCGCGCTGGCCCTCCTCGCGGGCACGGTCCTGACGCTGCGGCTGCTGCCGCCCGCGGCCAGGCTCGCCGAGCGCCGGGCCGCCGGCGGCAGGGGTCTGCCCACGGCGCTGGCCGGCTGGCAGTTCAGCCGGCGGCCGCTGCGCGGCGCCGGCCCTGTGCTGCTGCTGGTGCTGTCCGTCGCGATGGGGATGCTGGCGATCGGTCAGAGTGCCTCCTGGGACCGTTCGCAGGGCGACCAGGCGGACTTCGCCTCCGGCGCGTCCGTGCGGATGACGGGGGTGCTGAACCCCGACCCGGCGAAGGCGGACACGTACAGCACGCTGCGGGGAGTACGGGAGGCGGCGCCCGCGTACCGCACGAGCACGGAACTCTCAGGGGAACGCACCGCCCAGATCCTCGCGCTGGACACCGCGCACGCCGACGAGCACCTTTTGCTGCGGGACGATCTGGCCGACCGGACCCCGGAGAAGCTGCTGGGTTCGCTGGCCTCGCCGCAGAAGGGCCGGCAGGGCCTCGTGCTGCCGAAGGGGAGCACACAGCTGAGGTTCGAGCTGCGGATAGCCGAGACCTCGGCCCGGAAGGGTGCGTCGCCGTCCGGCCTCACACCGCAGGCCGGTGTGCTGCTGGAGGACCGCTTCGGTCTGCCGTACCGCGCCCCCATCGGCCCGGTCCCGGCCGACGGCAAGCCGCACACCGTGTCCGTCCCGGTCTCCGCCGCGGCCGGACTGGCCGTCACCGGTTTCGAGCTGGACGGCAAGCCGCCCGTCGGCAGGTCCGAGGAGCACCGGCTGACCGTGACGGCCCTGCGTGCCGTGACCGGTGGGGGCGAGCAGCCGGTGTCCGTCCCGGACGGCTTCCGCTGGCGGGCCTCCCTGACGGTCGGCATCCCGGGCCAGGAGCAGCCGGCCCACAGGCTGCGGCCGACGGCACCCGCCGGAACCGCGCTGTCCCTCACGTACGGAACCGGCTTCGTGAGCGCCGAGGAGGCGGGGTGGCTGCCGCCGACGAACAGCGTCCGGATCTCCGTCGTCCGGCCGAAGGCCCCGGCGCTGAACGCCGTCGTCACGGACGCGTTCCTGAAGGCGTCGGGCGCGAGGAAGGGCCAGAGCGTGGATGTGCCGCTGGGTGGCGAGCAGATGCGGGTGAGGATCGTGGACGTGGTCAGGCAGCTGCCGACCACGGGCCCGGCCGCCGCCGGCACCGCCGGTTCCTCGACGGCGACCGGCGACGGCGGTGCGCTACTGCTCGACCTCAAGGCGCTCGCCCAGGTGTACGCGCAGAAGTCGGCCTCCTTCCTCAGCCCCACCGAGTGGTGGCTGAGCAGCGCACCGGGTGACGCGGAGAAGGTCGCCACCCAGCTGCGCGCCCTGCCCGACACCGACCCGGCCCAGGTTCACGTGCGCGACGAGGTCGCCGAAGACCTCCTCGGCGACCCGCTGGGAGCCGGTCCGCAGTCCGCGCTGCTGGCCGTCGCCGTGGCCGCCGCAGCCCTGGCCGCCGTCGGTTTCGCGGTGAGCGCCGTCGGCTCTCAGCGCGAACGGTCCTCGGAGTTCGCGGTGCTGCGGGCACTGGGGGCTCCGCGCCGCGGGCTGGCCCGCATGATCGCCGCCGAACAGAGCG
The DNA here is from genome assembly GCF_040650955.1 of Streptomyces sp. NPDC048560. Classification (NCBI taxonomy): domain Bacteria; kingdom Bacillati; phylum Actinomycetota; class Actinomycetes; order Kitasatosporales; family Streptomycetaceae; genus Streptomyces; species Streptomyces sp. NPDC048560. Next base: position 366,346 of record NZ_JBEZIJ010000011.1, on the reverse strand, counting down.
TGCTGATCGCCGTCGGTCTGCTGGCCGGGCTCGCGCTCGGCGCCGTCCTGACCAGAGCCGTGGTGCCGCTCATCGTGCTGACCGGGCAGGCCGCCCAGCCCGTACCGGCGGTGCTGGTGCAGCTGCCGGTCCAGCAGGTCACCGGACTGCTGGCCGGCGTCGCCGCCCTTCCGCTGCTGATCGTCGCGGCGATCGCGCTGCGCCGGGCCGACCCGGCCGTATCGTTGCGCCACCAGGGGGACAACTGACATGAGCGCCGACAAGAACCCCTCCTCGGGCCGCACCCCCCGCGGCACGGCCGCCTGCGCCCCCTGGGTCCGTACCCGGCTGCGCACCGCTCCCGGCGCCTGCGCCGCGCTCGCCGTACTCGTCCTGCTCACCGCGTTCCTCGCCGCCGCGTTCCCGCGCTCCGTGGACGCGTACGAGACGAAGGGGCTCCGGCACGACGTCGGCTCCCTGAGTCCTCAGCGCAGCCTGCTCCGAGTGACGACACCGCCCGACGGGACCTCACTCGACGAGAGGGCCGACGCGGCGCGGAAGGAGGTGCTGTCGGGAGTCCACAGCGGGCTCCTGCGCACACTGCCCGGCCCCGTGCGCCCCGACGCGCCGCGTTCCTCGTACGGGGTGCGGACCACGAACCCGCTCACGGCGAGCGAGCCCTATCTGCCGCGTCCCAACGCGATGCCTCCGCAGTTCACCTACATCGCCCCTTCGGACCTGGCCGGGCACAGCACGCTGGAGTCCGGGCGCTGGCCCGCCGCACGGGGCACGGTGACCGCCGCCACCCGCGAGGTGGAGGCGGTCGTCCCGGCCGAGACCGCGGACGCGCTGAAGCTCGGGATCGGTTCGATTGTCGCCGTCCCCACGCACGACGGGAAGCCCCTGACCGTGCGCGTCAGCGGCACCGTCACGCCCCGCCACCCGGCCGACGCGTACTGGGCCGCCGAACCCCTGATGCGCGGCCCGTCCCTGGTCGCGGACCCCGGCCAGCCCGTACCCACCTTCTACTGGGTGGCCGCGCTGCTGCTGTCCCCGGACGCCGGACCCGCGCTGCTCTCCACGACGGGCGAACCGGAGCTGTTCTGGCACATAGCGCCGGACACCACGCATCTGACCTCGACCGACGCCGCCCCGCTCACGGACGTCGTGGCCTCGCTGGAGAGCGGGCCCGAACTGCTGAGACTGCGGGACATCGCGGGCCCCACCGTGACGGTGAGCACCGACCTGGACGAGATCCTGGTCGCCCATGAGGCCATGCGGTCCGCGATCAGCCCCGTCGTCGCGGTGGCCGCTGTCGGGATCGGCTCGGTCGCGGGGGTCGTGCTGCTGATGACGGGAGGGCTGACCGCCGCCCGCCGGCACCGGGAGTTGTCTCTGCTGCGTTCGCGGGGCGCCTCCCTCGCCGGCATCGGCGCAAGGCTGTTCGCGGAGACCGCCGTGATCGTGGTCCCGGCGGCGGCGCTCGGCCTGCTGCTCGCGGTGCTGCTCGTCGGGGAGGCCCGGCTGTGGCCGGCGGTGACGGGCGCCGGGGCGGTCGCCGGGCTGGTGTGCGTCGCGCTGCCGCTGCGTACGACGCTCCAGCACCGCAGGCCCCAACTGCACGGCGCCCGCGACGACATGGTGAACGCCCGGCCCTCACGCCGGCGCACCGTCGCGGAACTGACCGTCCTGGTACTGGCGATCGGCGCGGTCACCGCGCTGCGCCGCCGTGGCACGGGCGCGGAGGGCGGCACGGACCTCCTGGTCAGCGCCGCACCCGTGCTCGTCGGTCTGATCGCGGCGCTGGTCCTCGTACGCCTCTACCCGCTGCCGCTGCGTCTGGCGGCCCGTCCCGTCGCCCGGATGCGCGGCGCTATCGGCTTCCTGTCGCTGGCCCGTGCGGGGCGCTCGTCGGCCGGCGGCACCCTGCCGTTGCTCGCGCTGCTGGTCGCACTGACCACGGCGGCGTTCGGCGGTTCGGTGCTCGCCGGTGTCGCGGACGCCAGGGACGCCGCGGCGCTCGCGGCCGTCGGCGCGGACGCCCGGATCAGCGGACAGGGTGACGCGAAGCCGCTGACGGACCGTTTCGCCAAGGACGTCCGGGCGGCGGGCGGCGTACGGGACGTGGCGCCCGTACAGATCGACTACAGCGTCGTGCTGCCGCCCGGCGAGGGCGGCTCCGAGGGCAACAAGGGAGCCACGCTGGTCGGCGTCGAGCCCGGATCGTACGACCGGCTCGCCCGCGCCACCGGAGCCGGGTCGCTTCCGCCCGCCCTGCTCAGGGCCACCGGCCCGTCGGCTCCGCTGCCGGAGGGCGCGCCCTACTCGGCGGACCGGGTGCTGCCCGCGATCGCCTCGCCGTCCGTCGCCGCACGCCTGGGCGACCGGCCGCAGGCGATCGAGACACTGGCAGGGCACTTCAAGGTCCGGGTCGTGGCGGTCCGGGAGAGCACTCCCGCCGTGAGCGGTTCCTCGTTCCTGATCGTCAACTCCGCCTCCCTCACCCAGCGGGCGACCACCGCGCTGCTGGTCACCGGGGACGCCCTGGACGCGAAGGCGCTGAAGGCCGCCGCCCGCGACGCGGGCAAGGACTTCGTCGTACGCCTGCGGTCCGAGGAGCGGGCGTCGTTCGTCGACACACCGGTGCAGTCCGGCGCCGAGCGGATCTACGGGGCGGGGATCGTGGCGGGGGCGGGGTACGCGCTGCTCGCCGTCCTGCTGTCGCTGCTCAGGACCGCGCCCGAGCGCACCACCCTGCTGGCGCGCCTGCGCACCATGGGACTGACCACCCGGCAGGGCAGGCGGCTGCTCGCCCTGGAGGCCATGCCGCAGGCCCTGCTGGCCGCCCTCGGCGGTCTGCTCGTCGGCTGGGCGACCATCGCCCTGCTGGCGCCGGGCGTCGACCTGGTCTCGCTGGCGCTGTCCGGCGCGCGCGGCGCCGATGTACCGCACACCGCTTCACTGCGGGCCGACCTCTGGTCTCTGGCGCTTCCGGCGATCGGCGTGGTCCTCCTCGCCGCCGCCGTCGCCGGTGTCCAGGCATGGTGGGCGAGCCGTCGTGGATCGATCACCGAACTCAGGGCAGGAGACACCCGATGACCTCGACGACCGAGACCACCCTGGCGGAGCTCGAACAGCGCGCCGCCGCCCACCGCGACCGGCCGTCGTACGGCCACGACGCGCTGATCGCCTGTGACCGGCTGGTGCGCATCTTCACCACTGACGGAGTGGAGGTGCAGGCCCTCCAGGGTCTCGACCTGCTGGTCACCGAGGGCGAACTGATGGCTCTGGTCGGCGCGTCCGGCAGTGGCAAGTCGACGCTGATGAACATCCTGGCGGGCCTGGACGTGCCCACCGCCGGGTCGGCGAAGGTCGCGGGCTGCGACCTGCTGTCCATGGGCAAGAAGGAACGGCTGCGCTACCGCCGCGACGTCGTCGGCTTCGTGTGGCAGCAGACCGCCCGCAACCTGCTGCCATATCTCACCGCCATCCAGAACATCACGCTGCCGATGCAGCTGCGCGGCGGCGGCCGGCGCGGTGAACAGGCCGCCCGTGCCGAGTCGTTGCTCCAGATGCTGGAGGTGGCGGACTGCCGCGACCGGCGTCCGCAGCAGATGTCGGGCGGGCAGCAGCAGCGCGTGGCCATCGCGGTGGCACTGGCCAACTCGCCGTCGGTGCTGCTGGCCGACGAACCGACCGGTGAGCTGGACTCGGCGACCGGGGACCAGGTGTTCGCCGCGTTCCGCCGCGCCAACGAGGAGCTGGGCACGTCGATCGTGATCGTGACGCACGACCAGGCGGTCGCGAACGAGGTGCGCCGTACGGTCGCCATCCGCGACGGCCGTACGTCCTCCGAGGTGCTGCGCCACACGGAGGTGGACGCGGCGACCGGACAGGAGTCGCAGGTGGCCCGCGAGTACGCGATGCTCGACCGCGCGGGACGGCTCCAGTTGCCCGCCGACTACACCGAGGCGCTGGGCATGGAGCACCGGGTGATGCTGGAGCTGGAGCAGGACCACATCGGGGTCTGGCCGGACGGTCGCAAGGAGTGACGCCGACCGTTCCCCCCCCTGCTCAGGCCCTGCTCAGGCCCTGTTCAGTGCCTGCTGCCGACCGTCACCGCGAGGTTGCCGAGCCCGCCTCCCGGGCCACGGACGATGACCGAGCCGAAGGGTGTGCGCAACCGGAGCCAGGGCCCGGAGGCCAGGAGGGTCACCGGGAAGTCAGGTGCGGCGCGCAGGAAGCCCAGGGACTGGGCGGCGTGGACGGCGCGCAGCGGCAGGTGGGTGGCACCGACCGGGCGCGACCAGATCTCGCGGCCGATCAGGTCGCGTTCGGCCCTGGTGCGGCGGTCCTCGGGCAGCGCCTCGTCCCGGGTACGGAACTCCGCGACGGCTGAAGTGAGTTGAGCGCGCAGGGCCATCGGGTCGGGCAGGCCGGGCTGTTCGCGCCACCCCCCGCGGGGCGGAAGCACACCCGTCCACGGCGGTCCGGTGACCGGCGCCGGGACGGCGCCCGAACCGGTCGACTCCTCCAGCGATTCGAGGAGTTCACCCGCGGACACGGTCACGTCGAAGGTGTGGGTGTCCGCCAGCCGCGCCGTCCGGATCGCGAGGACCTCGAACGACGGCGGCCGGCCGAACACGGCGAGTGCGCCGCCGCCTGCCTGCAACCGGACAGCGGCCGCCCGGTCGTAGTGGAGCAGCCGGCCGAGGAAGGCGGCGAGATCCGCCGCCTCCCTCGGGTCGGCGAACAGCAGCGACTGCACGGGCACCGTCATACCGCGGCGGGCTCCTCGGCCAGGAACTCCTGGAGGAAGAGCTTCTCCTCGGCGGTGATCCGCCGGGGCCGCTCCTCGGCCAGGTCGTACGGGACGACGATGGTCGACGCCCGCACGTACACCTGGTCCGGGTCCTTGATCTCGTACGAGATCGTCAGCGAGGCGGCGCCTATCTTCGTGACCCAGGACTCGACGGTCACCGGAGAGTGCCGGTGGACCAGCGGCCGTACGTAGTCGATCTCGTGCCGGGCCACGACGGACCCGCCCGAGAAGGACGGCGAGCCGTCCCCCGGCGCCAGCCGGAACATGAAGTCGATGCGCGCCTCCTCCAGGTAGCGGAGGAAGACCACGTTGTTCACGTGACCGAAGGCATCCATGTCCGACCAGCGCAGCGGGCAGCTGTAGATGTGACGAGCCAAGACGATCAGCCTCGCGTGAGCTTCTTGTACGTGGCACGGTGCGGGCGGGCGGCGTCCGCGCCGAGTCGCTCGACCTTGTTCTTCTCGTACGACTCGAAGTTGCCCTCGAACCAGTACCACTTGGACTCGCCCTCGTACGCCAGGATGTGCGTGGCGACGCGGTCCAGGAACCAGCGGTCGTGGGAGATGACCACGGCCGCGCCCGGGAACTCGAGCAGGGCGTTCTCGAGCGAGGACAGGGTCTCCACGTCGAGGTCGTTGGTGGGCTCGTCGAGGAGCAGCAGGTTGCCGCCCTCCTTGAGCGTCAGCGCCAGGTTCAGGCGGTTGCGCTCACCACCGGACAGGACACCGGCCGGCTTCTGCTGGTCCGGGCCCTTGAAACCGAACGCGGAGACGTACGCCCGCGACGGCATCTCGACCTGGCCGACGTTGATGTAGTCCAGCTCGTCCGACACGACGGCCCAGAGGGTCTTCTTCGGGTCGATGTTGGCGCGGGACTGGTCGACGTAGGAGATCTTGACCGTGTCGCCGACCTTGATGGCGCCGGAGTCCGGCGTCTCCAGGCCCTGGATCATCTTGAACAGCGTGGTCTTGCCCGCGCCGTTCGGACCGATGATGCCGACGATGCCGTTGCGCGGCAGCGTGAAGGACAGGTCGTCGATGAGGACCTTGTCACCGAAGGCCTTCGAGAGGTTCTCGACCTCGACGACGATGGAACCGAGCCGCGGGCCCGGCGGAATCTGGATCTCCTCGAAGTCCAGCTTCCGCATCTTGTCCGCCTCGGCCGCCATCTCCTCGTACCGGGCGAGACGTGCCTTGGACTTGGTCTGCCGGCCCTTGGCGTTGGAGCGGACCCACTCAAGCTCTTCCTTGAGCCGCTTCTGGCGCTTCTCGTCCTTGCGGCCCTCGACCTTGAGGCGGGTGGCCTTGCGCTCCAGGTACGTGGAGTAGTTGCCCTCGTAGGGGATCGCGCGGCCGCGGTCGAGTTCGAGGATCCACTCGGCGACGTTGTTCAGGAAGTACCGGTCGTGGGTGACGGCCACCACGGCGCCCGGGTACTTCGACAGGTGCTGCTCCAGCCAGTTCACCGACTCGGCGTCGAGGTGGTTGGTGGGCTCGTCGAGGAGGAGCAGGTCCGGGGCCTCGATCAGCAGCTTGCAGAGCGCCACACGGCGCTTCTCGCCGCCGGAGAGGTTGTCGACGGGCCAGTCGCCGGGCGGGCAGCCCAGGGCGTCCATAGCCTGCTCCAGCTGGGCGTCCAGGTCCCACGCGTTGGCGTGGTCCAGGTCCTCCTGGAGCTTGCCCATCTCGTCCATGAGCGCGTCGGAGTAGTCGGTCGCCATGAGCTCGGCGACCTCGTTGAAGCGCTTGAGCTTGCCCATGATCTCGGCGGCGCCGTCCTGGACGTTCTCCAGGACGGACTTCGACTCGTCGAGCTTCGGCTCCTGCATGAGGATGCCGACGCTGAAGCCGGGCGTGATGTACGCCTCGCCGTTGGACGGCTGCTCAAGGCCCGCCATGATCTTCAGTACCGTGGACTTACCGGCACCGTTGGGTCCCACGACACCGATCTTTGCGCCGGGCAGGAAGTTCAGGGTGACGTCATCGAGAATCACCTTGTCGCCGTGCGCCTTGCGCGTCTTGCGCATGGTGTAGATGAACTCAGCCAAGAGAAACCGTCCGGCAGCAATAGAGGTGTGGGCAGATACACCCATCTTGCCTGACTCCTGCGCCCGGACGGAAACCCGTCCGCTTGCCGGTACCCGTCCTGCCCCCTTCCGCCCGGTTCCTGCGGGACGCGACGGGCCCGGTACGCGGGTGCGTACCGGGCCCGGGCAGGCGCGCGTCTCAGGGCGCGACGGTGGTCACCCGCTCACTCGCTGTCGTCTTCCGGCTTCCTGCGGCGCAGGAGCAGGACCGCGCCGCCGCCGATGACGACGAGGGCGATGGCGACGCCCGCGATGATCGGGGTGGCGCTGGAGCCGCCGGTCTCGGCGAGGTCGCCCTCCAGGCCGGTGGAGCTGGTGCCCGTGGACGCCGGGACGGGCTGCCTCGCGCTCTGCGTACCGATCCCGCCCTGGTCACCCGTGACGGCGGCGGACGAGGTGACGCAGTCCAGGACGCCCGTGAAGTTCTTCCGCAGACCGCCGGGCCCGGTGATCGTGAAGTCGTACGCCTGGTCCTCGGCGACCGGGATCGTCACGGTCCTGGTGGCTCCCGCGGGGATGGTGTGCTGGGAGCCCCCCAGTTCGAAGGTGAACGGCGCGTCCCCCTTGTTGCCGGCCGTGATGTCCACTCCGCCCTTGGCGCAGTTCTTCTTCGCGGTGAGGGCGGGCACGGCCCCGGCGCCGGCCCAGGTGGCGGTGGCCTGTGCGGAGACGGTGGACTCGCTGGACCCGGCGAGGATCTGCGTCTGGCTCCTGGTGACCCCGGCGAAGACGCGGCCGACCGGCACGGAGGTGGTCGCCTGGACGGTGAGCGGAGCCGACGCGTCGGCGGCGTCCTTCGGCACGTCGAAGTACAGCTGCGTCCCGTCGGCCGCCGTGGTGACGGGACGGCCCTTCCTGTCGGTGATCCGGACGCCGCTGGCCGCGTCGGCGGGCGGCGTCACCGAGACCTGGTCGGCGTTGGTACGGACGGTGACCGGACCGAGCCGCTCCCCGGCCCGCCCGGAGACCGCGGCCGGTTCCAGGGTCAGGGACGCCCGGGGCTCGGCGGAGGCGGAGGCGTGCCCGGCGAGCCAGTCGGCGAGCTTCTCGGCCTGCGGGTCGGCTGCCTCGACGTGCACCTCGTCGGAGTGGCGCCAGATGGCGACCTGCGTACCCGCGGCGGCCGTCTGCTCGGTGAGCGGCCCCGTGCCCGCCCGGCGGGCCAGGGCCGCGAGGTCGTCGATCCGGGGGTAGGAGTGCTGGAGGATCCAGCGGATCTTCCCGGCGTTCCTGTTGGCCCCGAGCGACGTCTGGTCCCAGGACGTCTCCAGATACTTCGCCTGGTCCTGGGTGGCGTTGTGGATGTCGACGCAGTACGTCTTGAGTTTGCCGCCGCCCTCGACCGTCATCTCGAAGAGCCCGGCGGGAATCGTCTGCGTGGTGCTCTTCGCCCCGTTCACGCCCGGGATGCGGAGCACCGCGCGGTCGTAGGTCTTGAGCCCGTCCAGGACGGCGGTGGCGCCGCCCTGGTGCTGGGGGGCGTTCCCGGCCGCCGCCCCGGTCGCTCCGGCGAGGGTGCCGGCCGCGACGAGACCGGTGACCAGCACGGTGGCGGCCAGTCTGACGAGCCCTCTGACGCGACCCGGTACGGAGCTCGTCGCCGAGGCCGCGGGCTGCGGGGCGGACGGCGGAGCGGACGCACAGGACCCGGATGATCCGGAAGACGCCGAGAACGCAGAAAACACAGAATTCCCCTCCGGGCGAGGACCTCGCGCTCGACGCGCGTACGGGGAATGCCTCGCCAGCAGACTCAAGTGCCCCATGAATACTGAGGAATCCTAAAGACCGGGCGAAGCACAGTCCCCCGTCATACGGTCGGACAACCATTCCGACTCGGAATCGTTATCGCCCCGTCCGGCACCCCCACCCATTCAGGACACCGGGGAGAGCGCCGTGGCCGGTTCATGACGCGCGGCGGGTTCCTGACGCATCGCCGGATCGTCGTCATCGGGCTCGGCGCCCTTCGGCGTGCGTGCTGTCAGTGACGGCTCCGCCCGGAGCACCCGCCGGAACGCGGCGGTCCCCCGCGTCAGGTCGTGCCCGACCGCCATCGCCTCGATGTCGACGAAAGTCCTGCGCTGACCTTCCCGTTCCTCCTCGCGCACCTTCAAACGTCCGTGCACGACGAGCGGTTCGCCGACGGAGACGGAGCCTGCCAGATTCGCCGCGAGCGTTCGCCAGGCGAACACGGTGTAGAAGCTGGTGTGCCCGTCGGCCCAGACCTGCTTCTCGCGGTCCCAGCGGCGCGGCGTCACCGCGAAGCGGAATCGCGCCATTCCACCGGTGGCCGTCTCGCGGAAGTCCACGCCCGTCGCCGCGTTTCCCACCAGCGTCACAAAGGTGTCGTTCATTTACCCGTCCCCCGTCCAGACTCTGCGTACGTGACGTGTACACGCTCCGTGTACGTGTTCCCGTACCGACTTCATGCTGGAAGAGGAAGGAAAATCCCGCTGACGCCTGTGCACTACCGGCCGGTTGTGGAAAACTCCGTCACCGCCACATACCTCTCCCGTACCTCGCGGTAACGCGCCAGCTCCGCCGACACCGGGTCGAGGACCCTCGCGCGTCCGCATCCTGCCGCCGCGTCGCGCAGCCGCCGCTCGGCCTCCTGGCCGTACCGCCGGGCAGGGCCGCGCGCCGCCGCCGCGCACGACCACTCCACGAGCGGACCGCCGACGACTCCGGCCAGCATCACCAGGGCGGGGGTGACAAGGCCCGGTTCCAGTACACCGACGATCTGGCCGAGCAGCCAGAGCCCGCCGAAGATCTGCAGCAGGGTCATCGTCGCCTGCACCAGCACCGCCGCCGGCCACCAGGCGGGACGCGGCGGTTTGGCGGGCCGGCCGAGCGGGACACCCCGGCCTCTGCCGAGCCCCTTGACCGAGCCGGATCCCGTACCCGTGCCCACACCCGTGTCCGAGCCCTTGTCCTTGCTCCTGCCCCTGCCGCCGCCCGTCCGGCTCCTGCTCTCGGCGCTCGCGTTCTGGGCCAGCTCGTCCAGGGCCTCGGGCAGTCCCTTCGCCCCGTTGACCGCCGCTTCCCTGACGGCCTGCGCCCAGGGGCCCGGCAGCCCGGCGGACGCGTCGTCAGCCACGGCCCGTACCGCCTGCTCGACCCGCTGCCGCGCGGTGATCTCCTCCTCCGGCGGGGCGGGGGCGAGAGCGAGGGCCATGCGGTCCAGGCCGCCGCCGAGCTGCCGGTGGGACTCGTACCAGCGCCAGAGCCTCAGCCAGGGCGTCCCACAGGCCCGTCCGGCGTTCCTGCGCCACTCCCGCTCGGCCGCCTGCCCCGCGGCGGCCGCGCCGACGGCCTCCGCGAGCCGGTCGGTGAACTCCTCACGGGCCAGCTCACCGAGTCCCGGCCGGCCCTCGGCGACGTACACCGGCCGGAGCCGGGCGGCCGCCGCGTCCACATCGGCGGAGAGCCGGCGTGCGGCGGCCGTGCGCTCCTGGACGAACCGGCCAAGCATCTCGCGCAGTTCGGGCATGCCCTCGCCGGTGAGCGCCGAGAGGGAGGTGACGGTGGCCCCCGGCTCGCCGTGCTCCCCCAGCGCCATGCCGTCCTCGTCGAGGAGCCGGCGCAGATCGTCGAGGACCAGATCGGCGGCCTCCCCGGGGAGCCGGTCGATCTGGTTGAGGACGACGAAGGTGACCTCCGCGTGCCCGGCCAGGGGGCGCAGGTAGCGCTCGTGAAGGGCCGCGTCGGCGTACTTCTCGGGGTCGACGACCCAGATCACCGCGTCGACCAGTGCCAGTACCCGGTCCACCTGGTCCCGGTGGCCGGGCGCCGCCGAATCATGGTCGGGCAGGTCGATGAGGACGAGCCCCTGGAGCGCCGCGTCGGAATCGGAGCCGCCCTGCTGGGGCCTGCGCCGAAGGCGCCCGGGAATCGCGAGCCGGTCGAGGAGCCCCGCGGCCCCGTCGGTCCAGCTGCACGCGATCGGGGACGCGGTCGTCGGCCTCCGCAGTCCGGTGTCGGAGATCTGGGCGCCCGCGAGGGAGTTGAAGAGGGTGGACTTCCCGCTGCCGGTCGCCCCGGCGATGGCGACGACGGTGTGCCGCGAGGAGAGCCGCTGACGGGCCGCGGCCTCGTCGAGCACGCGGCCGGCCTCGGCGAGGGTTTCACGGTCGAGCCGGGCCCGGGACAGGCCGATGAGTTCGCGCAGCGAGTCGAGCCGCGGGGTGAGCGGTCCCCCGGAGGGGACGTACGCCTCGACCTGGGGCCCCGCGTCACCGTCCGCCCCGTCCTCCATGTCCGCGGAGCCGTCGGCCTCCTCGGCCTGCTGGACCTCCTGGACCTCCTGGACCTCCTCCGCCGCGTCGGCCGCTCGGCGGGCGATCAGCCCGTCGTCCCAGCGCCGCCCCTTGGCCTCGCCCTTCACCGGGCCCGGGGATTCCGGCTGCTCCGCCCGGCCGTTCGGACGCCCGCCCTCGGCCTGCCCGCCCTCGGCCTGCCCCCCTTGGGACTTCCCGCCCTGGGACTTCCCGCCATCGGACTCCTGCCCCGGGTTCTGATCCTGGTCGTGGTCCTGGTCGGTGACGGCGGTCATGGCTGCACCCTCTCCTTCTGCAGTACGGACAGCGCGGCAATGAGTTCGGCCTGCGGTTCCGGGGCGACGTCGAGGGCGTCGAGCGGTGCGAGCCGCCGGTCACGCTCCCCGTGCATGACCTGGTCGAGGTACGTGGTGAGCAGCGTCCCGCCCTTGTCTCGCAGCCGCAGCGCCCCCTGGGCGCCGATCCGTTCGGCGAGCTGCTCCCCCGCGGTGCGGGCGCGGCGCCCGCCGAGCAGCGCGGCGGCCAGGAGCGCTGCCACGGTCTCGGCGTCCGGGGCGACGTTCTTCTCCAGGAGCCGAACCTCCTCCTCGGCCAGCTCCTCCAGCACCCGCCGCCACCGTCGTACGGCCATCGCGATCCGGCCCTCGATGTCCTCGGCCGGTCCCCAGCCGCCCGCTTCCCGGCCGGCGTCCTCGAAACGGAACGCCCCGGAGGCGGGCTCCCTCCGCCACGTCGTGCGGATCTCGTCGTCGGCGGCGGCCACCGCGCACTGGAGCAGCGCCACCAGGCTCTCCACCAGCGCCTCCAGCAGCTCCCCCGCGGAACTGTCCAGGGGATAGCCGCGCCAGCGCGTCCGCGCGTCCCCGGCGAGCACCGCGCCGCTCTGGAGCCTGCGCCGGATCCGGGAGGCCTCCTTCCGGTACGCCTCCTCGACGACACCGGTCAGCCGCACCGAGGCCGCGTACTGCGCGGCGACGGCTCCGGCCAGCTCCGGCATCCGGACGTTCAGAGAGTCCATGACCCCGGACGCCGTTCGCCCGACCGCCTGCTGACGGGCCGCCGGGTCCTGGGCGCGATGGATGAGCCAGGCCCTCAGGGGGGCGACGGCGGTCGTGGGCAGCAGTCCGCTGCCGCCGCCCGCAGACTCGGGAAGCTCAGGAATGGTGAAGCGGGGGATCTCGCCCAGCCCGGCCCTGGTGAGCAGGGCCGCGTACTGCCGGGACACCTCGGCGATCACCTGGTGCGGGACGCGGTCGAGGACGGTGACGAGCGAGGCGTCGTACTCCTTGGCCGTACGCAGCAGGTACCAGGGCACGGCGTCGGCGTAGCGGGAGGCGGTGGTCACCATCACCCACACGTCGGCGGCGCAGATGAGTTCGGCGGCGAGCACCCTGTTGCGCACGACGAGGGAGTCGATGTCGGGGGCGTCCAGCAGCGCGAGCCCGCGCGGCAGGCTGAGGGCGGTCTCCACCCGCAGCGCCATCCCCTCGTCGTCGCCGCCCGCGGCACCGAGGTCGTCGAGACCGTCCGGGTCCCGGGCCTGACCCGGCGGCAGCCAGATCCTGGTCAGCTGCGGCAGCACCCGCACCCCGGCGAACCAGTGGTGGTCGTCCGGGTGGCAGACGAGGACCGGCGTCCGCGTCGTCGGGCGCAGCACTCCGGCCTGACTGACCCGGCAGCCGACGAGCGAGTTCACCAGCGTGGACTTGCCGGCACCGGTGGAGCCGCCGATCACGGCAAGCAGCGGGGCCTCGGGGTCCTTGAGCCGCGGCAGCAGATAGTCGTCGAGCTGCGCGAGCAGCTCGACCCTGGTCTGCCGGGCCCGTTCAGTGCCTGGAAGTGGCAGTGGAAGACGCACGGCGGCGACACGGTCGCGCAGGGCGGAAAGTGCGTCGATGAGCTGAGGCCGTACATCCATGGTCACCACATGCGAAGAATGCCCAATTTTGGCGCCTTTTTGAAGCGTATAGGCACGTCTGCGCGGCGGTTCCACTCCGTGGGACATCCGGGGGACAGACGGGACGAGTGGGGCGCAGGCATAACGAGTGCACAACACCCGGGGCGCGAGACGTCAAAAGCGGTGCATGAATCGCACCTACCTGCGATTATCGGTTCGCTTCACTGAACCTCCACATCGTGCCACGCAGGTGAAGCAGCCGGGTCTGGGCGATCGGAGCCCTATCCTTGTCCCGGCAAGGTCAGGACCGGCCGGAACGGCCCCGACCGCAGGGCCCCAGGCCACCACCGGCCCCCGTAGCTCAGTGGATAGAGCAGGCGCCTTCTAAGCGCTTGGCCGCAGGTTCGAGTCCTGCCGGGGGCACACAGCTCGCACGACATCAGACCCTCCCTCGGGAGGGTCTTTTTTTTGCAGGTCACCGCAACGTAGCGAGGGCCGCGTAGCGAACGCGTAAGCAGGTGGCTGTGGCGCGAAGTCCCGGACACCTCAGACGGTCTTGAGCGTGGTACCGCCGCTTTCGAGTGCGGTGGTCTCGTGGGCGGGTGCGGCGATGTCGGTGACGAGGATGTCCACGAGGGTGGAGGGGCCGACGTACGCGTGGGCGACGCGGCCGAGTTTGGCGCCGTCGGCGGCGGCGATGATGCGGCGCGCTGAGGCGATGACCGCTTTCTTCACCGCTGCTTCGTCCAGGTCGTAGGCGGTTATGCCGTCGGCGGCGGACAAGCCGCAACAGCCCAGGACGGCGGTGTCGAAGCGCAGCGCCGCCAAGGAGGCGAGGGTGAGAGGCCCCGTGAGGGCTCCCTCGCCGGGCCGGGGCCTGCCCCCCGGGACCAGGAGCGAGGTCGGTTCGGGAGCGTCACCGAGGACGTCGATGGCTTGCAGCGACAGGGGCATGACGGTGACCTGCCGTCCGCGCAACAGGCGTGCCACTTCCAGACAGGTCGTGCCACTGTCCAGCAGGACGGTCTCGCCGTCGGTGATGAGTGAGGCCACCTCGGCTGCGATCCGTCGCTTGGCGTCGACGGCTTCGTGGGTGCGTAGCGCGAAGGGGGGTTCGTCTCCACGCAGGAGCAGGGCGCGGGCGCCGCCGCGGAACCGCTCCAGAACGCCCTGTGCGGCCAGGTAGTCGAGATCGCGGCGGATGGTCATCTCCGAGGCGCCCGTCAGGTCGGCGAGTTCGGCGACCGTGGCCGCTCCTGCGTCCTGGACGGCCTGGGCGATCAGACGGTGGCGTTCCGCAGTGCTCATACCGTGATTCAACACCACACACACCGCACAGCAAGACTGTTTGAAGAGGGGTGTATCGAACAGGGCAGTCGTTCGTTAGGGTGTCTTTCATGGAAAGAGCGCTTCGTATGGCCCGGTCTGCAACATTCGTCTACTTCGTCCTCAATGGCACGTTGCTGGGCATGTGGGTCGTGCAGATCCCGGCCGTCGAGGAGCAGGTGGGCATCAGTCACGCGACCCTGGGAGGATTCCTCGTTCTGCTGGGCGTCGGGGCCTTCGCCGGCATGCAGCTCGGCGGCCGTCTGTCCGACCGGCTAGGCACGCGGACCGTCGTTCCCCTGGCCGGCGTCCTGTGCAGTGCGACCCTGGTACTGCCCGGTCTCGCCCGGGAACCGTGGGCCCTCGGAGCGGCCCTGCTGGTCTTCGGCTTCGGGAACGGGACCCTCGACGTCAGCATGAACGCGCACGCCGTGCAGGTGGAAAAGGCGTACCAGCGGCCCGTCATGTCGGCCTTCCACGCCACGTTCTCCGTCGGCGGTGTCCTGGCCGCCCTGGCCGGCGCCGCAGCCATCGACCTCGGCTGGGGCACGGCCACGACACTGACCACGACCGCGTGCATCGGCGTCATCGTCGCCCTGGCATCGACTCGCGGCCTCCTGCCCGCCCCGGCCGCCCCGGAGGCAGATACCGATGGTGAGCCCGAGGCGCAGAAGCGCGCCGTTCCCACCCGGATCTGGCTCCTGGCTGTCCTGGCGCTGCTGATCATGCTGTGCGAGGGGGCCGCCAACGACTGGAGCGTCCTGCACCTCAAGACCGTCCTGGACGCGCCGGAGAGCACCGCCGCCTTCGCCTACGGGACCTTCGCGGCGACCATGACCATCGGCAGGCTCCTGGCGGACCGGGTCTCCGCACGGTTCGGGCCGATCGCCGTCCTTAGGTACGGCTCGGCTCTGGCCGCCGTCGGCATCACGCTGGTGGCCCTCTCGCCCTGGATCTGGGCGGCACTTGCGGGCTGGGCCCTGTTCGGCCTGGGCCTGTCCGGTTCCATCCCGCAACTCTTCAGCGCCGCTGGACACGCCGACCCCGCAGCCGCCGGCACCAATGTCTCCCGGGTCGCCGGACTCGGCTACGTCGGCATGCTCGCAGGTCCCGCGGTCATCGGCTGGATGACCCACCTCATGCCTCTCAATCACACCTTCCTGCTTCCCGCCCTCTTCTGCGCCACCGCCGCCGCAGCGGCCGGGATCCTGCGCAGTCCCTCGGACCGGCCGCACAAGGTCGAGCTGGCCTCCTGACCGCCTGTGCGACGTGACCTGATCTCGCGTCGCACAGGCCCTCCTGCTCAGGGGCGAGGACCGCTTCATGTGGTTCCGGACGGCGACCGGGGACGACTCGCTCGGTGTCCGCGCCCGCGCCCCCAAATGTCGTCAGGGCGACGCCTGTTGTTGACCCTGGTGCCATCTGCGGACTTTCCGTAGCGGTGACCATCGGTGCAGCGGGTCGGCGGTGTGCGTGGCGCGGGCCCCTTTGTTCGTGGGTGTCACGAGGGGGAACAGCGTGCAGCTTCGACGTACGGGACGGGCCGGCCCCGGGCGAGAGGTGGCCGCCTGCGTGGTGGGTGTTCTGCTTCTCACGGGCTGCGGCAGCGACGGGAGCGAGGGCTCGGCCGGGCCGACGCAGCCCGTGCCGGACATCGCTTGCGCCGACGGCGGTCAGGTGCGGGGCTCGGGGTCCACGGCTCAGGAGAACGCGATGAGCCGGTGGATGGAGCAGTACCGACTCGCCTGCCCGGATGTGCAGCTCGTCTACAACCCGGTGGGGTCGGGGGCCGGGGTCGCGCAGTTCCAGCGCGGGGCGAGCGCGTTCGGGGGTACGGACGAGGCACTGAGCGCGGAAGACGTGGAGGGCACCAGGGAGGTGTGCTCCGGTGGGCAGGCCATCGATCTGCCCATGGCCGGCGGCCCCATCGCCATCGGGTACAACGTGCCAGGTGTGACCGGCCTGGTGCTGGACGCTCCGACGATCGCCCGGATCTTCGATTCGCGGATCACCCGGTGGAACGATCCGTCGGTCCGGCGCCTCAATCCCGGCGCGGAGCTGCCGGATCTGCCGGTGGTCCCGTTCCACCGTACGGACGACTCGGGCACCACCCAGAACCTGAACGCGTACCTCAAGGGTGCCGCGGCCGAGAGGTGGCCGTATCCGGCGGGCAAGAAGTGGCAGGCCCGGGGCGGTGAGTCGGCCAGCGGGTCCGATTCGGTGTCCTCGGCGGTGATCCAGACCGATGGTGCGATCGGTTACTTCGAGCTGTCCTTCGCCGTCAAGCGGAAGATCGACACCGTGCGCATCGCCACGGGAGCCGCGGAGCCGGTCGCACCGAGTACGGCCAGCGCCTCGGTGGGCATCGCGGAGGCGAGGATCACCGGTACGGGGAAGGACCTGTCCCTGCGGTTCGACCACCGGACGTCCGCCGAAGGCGCCTACCCGATCGTCCTGGTGACGTACGAGGTGGTCTGCGACACCGGCAATCCGCCGGACAGCCTTCCCGCCCTCAAGTCCTTCCTCACCTACACCGCGAGCGAGGAGGGCCAGGAACAGCTGCACTCGATCCATTACGCACCGCTGCCCTCGTCCGTGGCGGCGCAGGTCCGCGAGGTCGTCAGTACCCTCTCCTGACCCGCGCGCACAGCCGTTCCGGCCGGTCGGCGGGCACGTCATGGTTCCCGGGCCGGGCATATCCTGAAAAGGGCTCGAAGCGCTCCTACCGGAAGCTCTCCTATCTGTTGGAGGGGTCATGACGTTCGTGCAGGTAATCGACTGCAAGACGAGCAGAACCGATGAGTTGAACAGCTTGATGGACGCCTGGATCGATGCGACCCAGGGCAAGCGGACAGCCACCCACTCGATCGTGGGACAGGACCGTGTAGATGCCACCCATGTGGTGGAGATCGTGGAGTTCCCCTCGTACGAGGAGGCACAGAAGAACTCGCGCCTGCCGGAAACCGACCGGATATTCCAGGAGATGGTCGCGCTGTGCGACGGGGAGCCGTCGTTCACGGACCTGGATGTCGTGCGGGACGAGCAGCTCAACAAGATCGCGGTCCGCAGCTTCTTCGACGACGTGATCAACGCGAGGAACATCGACGCGATGGACGCGATGTGTACCGCCGACTACCGGGACCACGACCCGTCGCTGTCCTCGTACGACGTGGGGCTCGAGCAGGCCAAGGCCGAGAACCGGCAGATCGTCGAGGCGCTCGAACCGGAGGCCACCATCGAGAGCCTGACCGCCGAGGGTGACATGGTGTGCGCGCGGCTGTCCTTCAAGGGGCGCCATGTGGGCGCGTACCAGGGCATGGAGCCCACGGGCCGGCAGGTCTCGGGCACCGGCCAGGCGACCTTCCGCTGCGAGGGCGGCAAACTCGCCGAGGGCTGGTGGAACGTCGACGATCTCGGTCTGATGCAGCAGCTCGGAGCGATCGGCAGCTGATCGGCGTCGTACACCGGTGTCTCCGGCGCCGCGGCGAGGGGCGCTCGCCGCTCACCGAGCCGGCGTCGTGAACGTCTCGCTCCAGGCCAGGGACACATGGGGCTCTCGTACCTGGCCGGGAAACCGCGTGGAGGTCCGCTCCGCCGGTTCCGCACCCGCCGGCCAGGTCGAACCGGTGGGGAGCGACCGGGCGGTCGCTCCCCACCGTGCCGTTCCCCGTTACGCGGCCGTCAGCGGCCGAAGGACGCGCCCAGTGCGGCCTTCACGGCGACCGTTCCCAGCGTCGCGTTGTTGATGGCCGACGAGCCCGTGGCCGTGGTGCCGGTCGTGGTGGCCGGGAGGAACCAGAGCGCGCCCGCGCCCGTGTCCTCGCCCGGGGCGCCCACCGCGAGCTCCGCGCGGCCGTCCTTGTCGCCGTCGGTGAAGGCGGCTGCAGCTGCGAACCTGTCGTTCGGCTCGGCGACTCCCGCGACGCCCGCCGTGTCCTGGTTGAAGCCCTTGGCCCCGGTCGCCGTGGGTCCGCCGGAGGTGCCGGCCATGACGATGACCGCTCCCGCTCGCGCGACCGTGCCGAGGGCCTCGCCGGAGACGCCCACGGCGATCTCGCCGAGCCCGTCGCCGTTGGTGTCGCCGATCGCGACGGACGAACCGAAGCCGTCCGACAACTCGGCCGCGCCGGGGATGCCCGCCGAGTCCTGGTTGAAGACCTTCGCCTTGGTGCCCTGCGCACCGGTGGCGCCGCCGGGCACGTAGGTGACCATGCCGCCTCTGGCGAGGGGCAGGTCCATGTCGCTGTCGTAGCCGTCGATCGCGCGGCCGACGACGAGGTCGGCGTAGGCGTCGCCGTTCACCCGGCCGACGGCGAGGTGCTCGCCGCCCTCGATCGCGTAACCGTCAGGCCCGCCCCTGACCGCGGTGAGCGCCCCCAGGCCGGTGGCGCCGCCTGCGGCGACGACGATCCTGCGGCTGTCGAACTCGTCCCCGGCATGGGTGAGCGCGGCGACGTCGTCGCGGCCGTCCCCGTTGACGTCACCCGACCCGAGGTCCAGGTATCGCCGGTCGTCCACGTCCGGGTAGGCGGCGGTGGAGGCCGCGGCGCCCGCACGGGTGAAGGGGCCCGACAGGGTCTGGAGATCGGCCCACCTGACGGTGGCGAGGTCCGCGAAGCCGTCCCCGTCGAAGTCGCCCGCGGTGAGCAGGCGGCCCACCCCGTCGTACTGCTCGCCCGTCAGCAGCGTGGCGCCGCCGGACAGGCCGGTCGCTCCGCCCCAGATGACGGTGAGCAGCCCGGTGCGGTCCACGGTGCCGTTCTTCTCGGTGGCGGCGCCGACGACGAGGTCGCTGTATCCGTCCCGGTCGAGGTCGGCGGAGGCGAGCGCGCTGCCGAAGGCGTCACCGGCCTCGGCGGCGTCGGGGACACCCGCCGAGTCCTGGGTGAGGATCTGCCTGGTCGCGGTCGCGGGCCCGTTCGTGGAGCCGTACACCACACCGACGTATCCGGCCCCCGCCCGGCCGTTGACCGTGGCGCCCGGCGCGGCGACCGCGAGATCGGCGAAGCCGTCGCCGTTGTAGTCGACGCGGCCCGCGGCCGTGGCCGACACCGCCGGCGACGCAGCCGCCGAAGCCGTCGCGCGCGCGGGTGCGGTCGCCTGGGCGGCGGGTGCGGTGATGACCGCGGCAGCTGCCACCGCTACGGCGAGTGCCGCCGTCGTTCCGATCGCTCGGGTTGCCACACGGACTCCTTGTCGAGTTGCAGGAAGGGTTCTGCTCGGGCGTATCGATGAGTACGCGGGTGTGCACTGCATACGCTGAGACGTGCGGAACCCGGCAAGGGTTGTACGGTGCACCGTCGTTGACCACCCGTCACCGCGGACAGCCGGGACGTGCGCGGACGGAGGCAGGGACTTGGACCGAGCGGTGCGACTCGTGACGGGCGCGGACCTGCCGGTGTACGCCGACGGCATCCGCCGGGTGTACGCGGCGGTGTTCTCGGCCCCGCCGTGGGACGAGGACGAGACGATGGCCGGTCTCTACCTGGAGCGGCTGGCCCACGACGCGCTGCGGCCCGGATTCACGGCAGCGGTGGCGTGCGACGGGGACACGGTGGTCGGCTTCGCCACGGCGTGGACGACACCCGACTCCTTCCCGGAGGACCGGAGTTACGGGGCCGTGGCCACCGCCCTGGGGGCCGCGCGGACGCGCGCCTGGCTGTGCGGCGGACTCGAGGTCGACGAGCTGGCGGTCACCGCGGCGGCACGCGGCACGGGCCTGGGCACAGCGCTCCTCCTCGCGGTTACGGACCCGGCCACGGACGGCCGTTGCTGGCTGCTCACCTCGGTCCGGGCGCGTGCCGCGCTGGACTTCTACCGGCGCGCGGGCTGGTACCAGGTCCCCGGGGCGGTGCCGGGCCGGGCAGGTCTCACCGTCCTGCTGGGCCCACGGCACCCGGGCCGCCCCGAGGCTTCGTGGCGCCGGCCGTCCGGCGGGGCCACCGACCTACAGGAGAACAGCGGCCAGCAGGACGAAGGAGGCGGCGGAGACGGCCGTGCGGACGCGGTGCAGGGCGTTCCAGCGGGGCTCGAACGCCGCGCGGGCCGCCGCGTCGTCTCCTCCCTCGGAACCGGCGAGCGCGTTGTTCAGCGGAATGTTCCCGATGATCGTGATGAGGTGGCTGATCACGGCGCAGACCAGGGCGGCCAGGACGAGGTTCCAGTCCCTGTCGCCCAGCCCGTCGGGATCCGACACAGCGGCGGCCGGCAGGGCGATGACTCCCAGGAAGACGAGCAGGAAGCCGGGCCCCGGTACCTTCTCGTTGAATCGGCGCATCGCTGCCGTGAAGCGGTCGTCCGGCAGCGGGGCGAGTCCGGGCATGATCACGACCAGGAACGTCAGCATGAAGCCGGCGTAGAGCCCTGCGGTGATCACGGCGAGCATCAGAAGCAGTGAGGACATGGGCACATCATGGCGCGGGAGCGCGGCCCGCACAGCCCGGTGTGACCGACTGCCGTGCGGACCCGCCGGCCGTGTCAGCCGATCTCGCCCTCGTCCCCGCCGCCGTCCGGCCCGTCGCCGCCACCCAGCAGCCGGTTCGCCTCCTCGATGGCGGTGGCCAGTTTCCGTACCGAGCTGTCCTCCGTCCGGTCGGCCAACGTGTCGGCACGCGAGGCGAGTTCCCCGAGGCCCGGCGCTCCGGGCATTTCGCTTCGGCGCAGCGCCTCGGCGAAGTACGCGGCCACGGCTGTGACTTGGAGCCGGCTGTTGTCCCCGCCCCACAGCGCGCCGTCGATCTCACCGGTCTCCACCGAACCGGTCTCCTCGTGCGCCTTCCTGGTCTTCGGGTCCTGCCAGCGCACCGTCGCGGTCGCCACGTGCCCGGACGCGCCGTCCCGGAGGCGTACCGCGTAGAGCGCCGTCACCGTGTGGCCGGGGCCGATCTCGCCGCCGTCCACGCTGTCGTCGCGGAAGTCCTCGTCGGCGACCTTGCGGTTCTCGTAGCCGATGAGCCGGAACTGCTCGACCGTCTCGCGGTCGAAGGCCACCTGGGCCTTGGCGTCGCGGGCCCGCAGTTCGACGTGGGCGGGAAGCTGGTCGACGAAGACCTTGCGGGCCTGCGTCTCGTCGGAGATGTACGTGGTGTGGCCGTCGCCCTTGTTGGTGAGGCGTTCCATCAGCTGGTCCCCGTAGTCGCTGCCGACACCCACGCCGAAGAGGGTGATGCCGTACTCGCGACGGGAGGAGTCGATGCGTTCGAGGATCGGGTCGGCCTCCGTCTCACCGGTGTTGGCGAGTGCGTCGGAGAGCAGCACCACCCGGTTGGTGGCGCCTTCGCGGTGACCGTCGGCCGCCTCGTCGTAGCCACGCCTGATCCCGGCGTCCACGTTCGTCGACTCCTCCGGTTCCATGCCCTCGACGATGTCCCGGATCTTGGTGCGGTTGCCCTGGAGCCGGGTCATGGGCAGCCTGGTCTCCGCCTCGTCGCTGAAGGTGACCAGGGAGACGGAGTCGTCGTCGCGCAGCTCGTCGGTGAGGTAGCCCAGGGACTTCTTCGCGAGGTCCAGGCGCCCCGGTTCGGCCATCGACCCGGAGATGTCGACGACGAAGGTGAGTGCGGCGGGCGGACGTTCGCTCCGGTCGGTGGCGGCCTTGGTGGCGAGACCGACCCGTACCAGCGACCAGTCGCTCGCGTCCGCCCCGGCGCGCGCACCGTCGACGGTCACCGAGAAGCCGTTGTCCTCGGGCCGCTGGTAGCCCTGGCGGAAGCTGTTGACGAACTCCTCGGGCCGCACCGTCTCCGGTCCCGGCAGCCGTCCGTCGCCGAGGGTGCGGCGCGCGTAGCCGTAGCTCGCAGTGTCCACGTCCAGGGCGAAGGTCGACAGGTAGTCCGGCGGCGCCACGTCGTCACGGTCCGCGCTCTCGCGCTGTTCCGGACTCACCTCGTCCGCCGCCCCGCCGGGTGCGGCCGGCGCCGGCGCCCCGCCGCTCGATTTTCCGGTACCGGTCTCGCGGTCGGCGGCACTCGAACCGTCCGGTCCCGCGCCGCAGCCGGTGAGCAGCATTCCGCCCGCCAGCAGCAGCGCGAGCGCCCCGCTGTACTTCGCTGTCCGATCCTTCATCGGTACCCCCCACGTCGTCGGCATCTGTGAATGTGACGTACGGGGAGGCCCGGGAATGCAGACGAACGAGTTGCGGATCAATCTCGATGCGGCAACGGCGGGCGGAAGCGGCGCGGAAATCCGCGGAATGTCAACTTCAGGACACGATGTCCTTACGACTGAACCCCCGGAAGGCCAGGGCGAACAGAATCAGGGCATAGGTGACGGACACCGCGGCGCCCTTGGCCATGCCGCCCCATTCCAGGTCCGGCTGGAGGGCGTCCGCCCAGGCGAACTGCCAGTGCGCGGGGAGGAATTCGCGCCAGGAGCCGAGTGCGGTGACGGCGTCCAGGACATTGCCGACGATGGTCAGGCCGACGGCGCCTCCGACCGCTCCGAGGGGTGCGTCGGTCTTCGTCGACAGCCAGAACGCCAGTGCGGCGGTGACCAGTTGGGAGACGAAGATGAACGCCACCACGAGCGCCAGCCGCGGAACCGTGTCCCCGGTGGCGAGCGCGCCGCCGGTGGGGAGTTGCAGTGGCCCCCAGCCGTACGCCGCGGCTCCCGCCGCGAGTGCGACCACGGGCAGCAGCACCATCGCGGCCAGGCTGAAGCCGAGCGCGACGACGAGCTTGCTCCACAGCAGCCGGGTCCGTGGCACGGGTGCGGCGAGCAGGTAGCGCAGCGACGACCAGCTGGCCTCGGAGGCGACGGTGTCCCCGCAGAACAGGGCCACCGGCACCACGAGCAGGAAGCCGGCCGAGACGAACAGGCAGGTGGCGGCGAAGTTCGCGGCGGAGGCCGTCGCGGTGTCCATCAGGGTGATCCGTTCACCGCCGCCCGGGCCGCCGTCGGGGGTGCCGCCGATCGCGAAGGCGATGATCAGGATGAACGGCAGGGCGGCCAGCACTCCGCCCATGAGCAGGGTGCGGCGCCTGCGCAGCTGCCGCATCGCTTCGACACGCAGCGGCAGTGTGCGCCGGGCGCGGTATCCGGGCGCCTCGGGGGCGTGTGTCACATCGACTGCGGCACTCATGCGGAGCCTCCGGAGATCAGGGTGAGGAACGCGTCCTCCAGGCGGCGGTGCGGGCCGACGCCCGTCAGCGGCAGGTCGAGGCGCACCAGCTCGGTGATCAGCTCGGACGAGGTGGCGCCGTCGAGCCGGACGAGCAGCCCGAGCCCGTCGCCCGTACGGACGGCCGAGCCGATCCCCGGGAGGGCGGCGATCTTCTCGACGAGCGGTTCCGCGACCTCCTGGGCCGTGGTGACGAGCAGCATGTCGCCGGAGCCGGTGATCTCCGCGACGGGTCCCGCCTGCACGAGCCGGCCCCGGTCCATGACGACGAGGTGGGTGCAGGACTGCTCCACCTCGGAGAGGAGATGGCTGGAGACGATGACGGTCCGGCCTCCGGCCGCGTACCGGATCATCACGTCGCGCATCTCGCGGATCTGGGGCGGGTCCAGGCCGTTGGTCGGTTCGTCGAGGATGAGGAGGTCCGGCATACCGAGCATGGCCTGGGCAATGGCGAGCCGCTGGCGCATTCCCTGCGAGTACGTCCGCACGGCGCGGGCGAGAGCGTCGCCGAGCCCCGCGATCTCCAGGGCCTGCTCGATGTGCGAGTCCTCGGCCGGCCTGCCGGTGGCCTGCCAGTACAGGTCCAGGTTGGCCCGCCCGGACAGGTGCGGCAGGAAGCCCGCACCCTCCACGAACGAACCGACCCGCGACAGCACGGGCGCACCCGGACGGATCGCATGTCCGAAGACGCGGATGTCGCCCTCGTCGGGGGTGATGAGCCCCATCAGCATCCGCAGGCTGGTGGTCTTCCCGGCACCGTTCGGACCGAGGAGCCCCAGCACCTGCCCCTTCTCCACGCGGAAGGACAGTTCCCGGACGGCGTACCGGTCCGCGGACTTGGCGTACTTCTTCGACAGGCCGGTGATCTGGAGCGGTACGTCGGAGAGCGCCGGGTCCGGCGCGGGCGTCGCGGTGCGACGGCGCGCGGAGAGCAGGAGCGCGGCGGCGATCACGACGGCCGCGGCCGGAAGCCCCCAGGTCCACCAGGGCAGCGCGGTAGACGCGGTCTTGACCTGCGGTGCCGTCGGAACGGTCAGCGGGCTCTCCAGTGCGGCCGTGTACGTCGCGGGCTCGGCCGGCGACGCGTAGCCGAGGTCGGTGGCGGACAGGACGAGGCGGAGCCGGTGTCCTGAGTCGATCTCGTGGTCGACGGCCGGCAGTGTCAGCTCGACGGGCCTGCCCTGCTGGGCGGGCGTGATGCGGTGGGCGGTGACGAGCTGGGAGGGCAGCACCTGCTGCTTCCCGTCGGGAGACACGTCGTAGACCTTCGCGAACAGCACGGCGTCCTTGCTGCCCTGTCCGGCGTCCGCACTGCCCTGTCCGCTGTCAGCCGTAACGTTTACGCGGACGGTGGGCGAGCCGGTGACGCGTACGGACTCGGCGAGCGGACGGGAGTCGAACCGGGCGTACTGCCCGGGGAAGTCGAGCGAGAGCCCGACGCCGACGGACGCCAGCTGCGAGAGCCCGCCGCCGACACCCGGCACGGCGGAGATGGCGGGCGGGCTGGCCCCGGCGGGATTGAGGAAGGTCTGCTTGCCGCCGGCGAGCGCGATCTCCTCGCCTCCACCCGTCAGCCCCGGATAGCGGTCGCTGCTCGCCCCACGCTGCTGGGCGGCCCCGTCGGTCGAGTCGATGCCTCCGGTACGGGTGACGCGGAAGGCGGGCCCTGTGCCGGCCCCCTTCTCCTCCTTGAGATACCGGTCGAACCAGGCGCCGACACGGCTCGTGATCCGGTCGTCCTCGCGGTCGCCGCCGTCGTGCCCGCCCGCGATCCAGTCGACTGCGACGGGCGCGCCGTTGCCGCTGATGGCCTTCGCCATGGCGTCGGCGTGGTCGAGCGGGAAGAGCGAGTCCGACTGCCCCTGCACGATCAGCGCGGGCACCTTGATGCGGTCGGCGACGGCGACCGGCGAACGCTCGGCCAGCAGCTCCCGGGCGGCGGCGTCCGGCTTCCCGCTGACGGCGACGCGCTCGTACATCTCGCAGAGCTGCGCCTCCAGCTGCCGGCATCCGCCGCCGGTGGTGACGAAGATCCCGGCCCAGAGCTTCTTGAAGACGCCGTCGGGGAACAGCGCGTCGGCCAGGTTCCAGTAGGTGATGACGGGCGCGACGGCATCGACACGCCGGTCGTGTCCGGCGGCGAGGAGCGAGACGGCGCCCCCGTAGGAGACCCCGGTGATACCGACCCGGGGATCGCCCTTGCCGTCGAGTTCCACCTCGGGCCGGCCGGCCAGCCAGTCGATGAGCCCTGATACGTCCTTGACCTCGGCGTCGGGTGCGTTGAGCGCGATCTCTCCGCCCGACTTCCCGAATCCGCGGGCCGACCAGGTCATGACGGCGTAGCCATCGGCCGCCAGCTTCTGCGCCTGGGCCCGCGCGTCGGCTTTGCTGCCGCCGAAGCCGTGCCCGATGAGGACGGCGGGCCGCCGCTCGGAACCCCCGCTCGTGAAGTACGAGGTGTCGATCGGCACCCCGTCGAGCCGCAGCGTCCGGTCCTCGCGCTGCACGGCGGGAGCGCTGTCGTCGGCGACCGCGGTCCACGTGCCGCCGCCCGCGAGCACGACGAGCGCGGCGAGGCCGGCAGCCCATCGGCCGCGCTTGCGTGGCAGCCGGGGCCGCCACCGGGAAGTTGGGGAGTCCATACCCCGACCCTAAGCGGACGCCGGGGCCCGGCGGGAAGCCGCCAGGGGGAAGTCCCCGGCCTCCCTCAGAGGTACGGGGCACGGCCGCCGTACTCCGTACGCGGTACACCGGCTCCCCCGGCGCGCACCCGCCGGATCCGATCGCGGAGCCCTGAGGGCTGTCGCGTAACCCCTGGCGGGCGCACGACGACAGCTACGGCACCTCGCCGCGTCGTCGGAACGCCCGGATACATCCAGTACGCGGACGTACCTCCGCCTTGCGATGCACCGCATCTGACGCCGCGCGCTGATCCACCAGGGATTGCGGGACAGCCCTTTAGCCCTGCTTCCGGCGCACCATCTCATCGATCCACGCGGGTGCGAACGGAGACGTGCAGCCCGGGGACGTCGGGTAGTCCTTGAGCACCTGAAGGCGCTCACCGATGTCCAGCGCACGGGCGCGGTACCCGGCGTGCTCGATGCCGATCTGGGCCAGGCAGTGGTTCATCGCCCACTGCAGGCGGTCCGGGGCGTTCTTCATCTCCGCCTCGATGACATCGAGCAGTTCATCGAGGTCGAGGCCCTCGGGCTTCTTCGCCACACGTTCGGTGGTCAGCGCCCAGCCGGCGCTCGCGACCACCGGGTCCGGATCGGCGGACCAGGCCACGCGCAACTCCTCGGAGTGCGGGTTCTTCTTCACCACGTAGTTCACGAGCCAGTCGTGCACCTTGGGTGCGCGGGCCCCACGCACCATCGTGTCCAGCTCGTCCCGCCCGAACGCCTTCGGCAGGCAGATCAGGACCGCCAGCAGTCTCGCCGCGGTGTCGTCCGTCTCCCAGAGCCGGCACGCGAGTTCCTGCTGCGTCTTCAGCCGCTTGGCGAGCGCACGCAGCTTGCCGAGGTTCACACCGTGGTCGTCCCCGTGTCTCTCGTTCACCGCGCGGGCCTTCGGGTCCTCCAGCTCGGCCAGCTCGGCCATCACCTCTGCCACCGTCGTACCGGCCACCGCAACCTCCTCCTTCGTACCCACGCGTACGCACCGAACCGAACGGCCGCTCTCAGCGTGTCTCGATGCCCCTTGCGGCCAGGATCTCCAGGGAGCCGGGCAGCATGAACTCCAGCTCACTCCCGCCGTCGAAGAGCTTGAGGTTCGGCAGCAGGTCCAGGTCGTCGAGGGAGCGGATGTCGAAGAGGTCGTCCTCGCCGTCCCAGACCGGGGCACACTCCTGGAAGACCTGGAGCCCGCCGTCGAACGTCAGCGCCTCGACGGAGGCGAGCATCTCCGTGGGGATCTCCAGGGCCTCGAAGTACGCGCGGGGCTCGTCCAGGACGGTGTACTCCAGCTCCTTCTCCTCGACATAGGCGTCGAGGTCGTCGACGCCGAGTGTCCGCATGTGGTCCCTCAGGCTGAAGGCGGGCTTCAGCGTGTCGTCCCAGTACATGAGCCCCTCGATGACGAGGAGCTTGAAGTTGAAGTCACGGAAGGCGGTCATGGGTCAGGTATAGCAACCGGGACCGACAGTCGAGGCGGGCGGCTGCCCGCTCAGCCCGCGTGCACCCCGGGCGCCGAGGGCCGGGGCACTCGTCCGGTGGTGTGCCACGGGGTCTCCCTGGGCAGCAGCGCGGCGGCGGCCCGCGCACTCCCCGCGCGGACCAGGGTGTGGATCTCCTGGGCGAGAGGGGTGACGTCGCGGATGGAGACCGTCCACTCGTCCGCGTACCGCCGGGCCGCCTCGCCCGCGAGGCCGAGCTGCAGGGAGCGGTACGGGAGCGGGTTCAGGTGCAGGTCACGCTCGGGGTCCCACTGGACGCGGGTGGGTGCGCGGCGCAGATCACGCCGCCAGGTGGCCGGGTCGGGGTGCACGCCCCGTACGTAGTGGGAGAGTTCGGCGTTCTCCAGCGCCCAGGTGAAGCCCTCCCTCGTGATCTCGACGGCGAGGACCGTCTCCTGGCCCTCCTTCGTCGCCCAGCCGCAGCGATACATCATCCACAGGAAGCTCGGCTTGATCCACGTCATGCGGTCACGCTTCCAGGAGGCCGGGAAGCGGCCTTCGCGGGCGGCCGGGAGGCCGATGGCCGGCGGGTAGGCCTGATAGACGGTGACGGTCGACCCGGTGTGCCGGGCGCGGATCTCGTGGGGCGGCGGGGTCTGTGGCTGCGCGGTCATGGAGTACACCCTGCGTGGGCCCGCCGGTAGCTGCCACCAGGTTTTCTACGGACGCTTCGCGGGCACCCGCTCCAGCCTCGGCCAGCGCGCCAGCATCCGGTGGCCCAGGTCCGTGGCGAGGGTGCTCAGAGCGCCGAGTTCCGGATGGCCGACGGTCAGTTCGGCGACTACGCGCAGGCGGTGGACGAGTCGGCCGCGGGCGGTCGTGGTGCCCCACTTCCAGTCCTGCTCAGGGATGCGGGCCAGGTGGTCGACGGCGCCCCGGTGGGCCCGCTGGACGAGGGCGTCCCCGCGGATCAGCCAGCCCGCACACGCGTCGATGAGACCCGTCTCGTCGAGGTCGGTGCCGGTCGCGGTGCGCCACGCCGCGCGGTAGGCGCCGGTGGCCCGCTCCAGCAGCGGTTCGGCGGCGGAGGTGACGCACCAGCAGGTCGGGAACCCGATGCGCAGGTAGGCGAGCTCCATCAGGCCGTTTCCCAGCGATGCCTGTTCGAAGTCGATGAACCGGACGCCGTCCCCGGTGTGCAGATCGTTGCCGGGGCAGGGGTCGCCGTGGAGCAGGGCGTTCACCGGGGTGCGGGAGAGCCGGTGGACGAGCGCCGTCAGCTCGTCGGTCACCTCGGGTGGTGCCGGGGCCCCGAGGATGTCGGCCAGGGCGAGGAAGGACGTGACGTCGGCTCCCGAGGGTCCCTGCCAGGCGGGCAGGTCCCCCGCGTCGCCGGGTCGCGCCGTGGTGTGCAGCCGGGCCAGGGCCGCCGCGTATCCGACGATCCAGTCGGCGGCCGGCCGGCGGTCCTCCACGTGTTCCAGGACCAGCACCCGTTCCTCGGGGTCGGTGCCCAGCAGCGCGGGCACCACCGGGCTCGCGGCGCGGGAGGCGATGCTCAGGGCGGCCACCTCGCGCCCGTACCGCTCCTCGGCGCCGGGTCCCGCGACGAGCTGTTTCAGTACGGCGGTCCGCCCCTCAAGACCGATGCGCCAGACCCGCGAACGCGGGCTGCTCTCCAGGCGCCGTGGGCGCCGGGGCTCCCCCAGTCCGGCCCGCAGCGCTTCCCCGTACGGCAGTGGTGATCCCGAACCCCTCATGCGTCCACCTTGTCATCCCGTGCCTTGGGGGAACACGAAACCCCCGCCCGCTGTGCGCGGGCGAGGGCTCGGGACATCGCGTGCACGGATCCGGTCGTTCGGATCCGGTCGTTCGGATCCGGTCGTTCGGATCCGGGTGTTCGGATCCGGTTGCCCGGATCAGTGGTTGCGGGGGAAGCCCAGGTCGACGCCCGCGGGAGCGTCCGCCGGGTCGGGCCAGCGGGTCGTGACGACCTTGCCGCGGGTGTAGAAGTGCACCCCGTCGTTGCCGTAGATGTGGTGATCGCCGAAGAGCGAGTCCTTCCAGCCACCGAAGGAGTGGTAGCCGACCGGCACCGGGATCGGCACGTTGACGCCGACCATGCCGCACTCGATCTCCAGCTGGAAGCGCCGGGCGGCGCCGCCGTCGCGGGTGAAGATCGCGGTGCCGTTGCCGAACGGCGAGGCGTTCATGAGGGCGACGCCTTCGTCGTACGTGTCGACGCGCAGGACGCAGAGGACCGGGCCGAAGATCTCGTCCTTGTACGCGTCGGAGTCCGTCGACACCTTGTCCAGCAGGGACAGGCCGATCCAGTGGCCGTCCTCGAACCCCTCGACCGTGTGGCCGGTGCCGTCGAGGACGACGTCGGCGCCCTGGGCGGCCGCGCCCGTCACGTAGGAGGCGACCTTGTCGCGGTGGGCCGCGGTGATCAGCGGACCCATCTCGGAGGCGGGGTCGTTGCCCGGGCCGATCTTGATCTTCTCGGCCCGCTCCTTGATCTTGGCGACGAGCTCGTCGGCGATGGAGCTGACGGCGACCACGGCGGAGATGGCCATGCAGCGCTCACCGGCGGAGCCGTACGCAGCCGAGACCGCGGCGTCGGCCGCCGCGTCCAGGTCGGCGTCGGGCAGGACCAGCATGTGGTTCTTGGCGCCGCCGAGCGCCTGGACGCGCTTGCCGTTGGTGGAGGCGGTGGTGTGGATGTAGCGGGCGATCGGGGTCGAGCCCACGAAGGAGACCGCGGCGACGTCCGGGTGGTTCAGCAGCCCGTCGACAGCGACCTTGTCGCCGTGCAGGACGTTGAGCACGCCGTCGGGCAGCCCCGCCTCGGCGGCCAGCTCGGCCAGCAGGTTGGCGGCCGAGGGGTCCTTCTCGCTGGGCTTCAGGACGAACGTGTTGCCGCAGGCGATGGCGAGCGGGAACATCCACATCGGCACCATGGCCGGGAAGTTGAACGGCGTGATGCCGGCGACGACACCGATCGACTGGCGGATCGAGGAGACGTCGACCCGGCTGGAGACCTGGGTGGACAGCTCGCCCTTGAGCTGGGTGGTGATGCCGCAGGCCAGCTCCACGATCTCCAGGCCGCGGGCGACCTCACCGAGCGCGTCCGAGTGCACCTTGCCGTGCTCGGCGGTGATCAGCGCGGCGATGTCGTCGCGGTGTGCGTCGAGCAGGGCGCGGTAGCGGAAGAGGACCGCGGTGCGGGCGGACAGCGAGGACGTGCCCCACGTCTCGTACGCGGCCTTGGCGGCGGCGACCGCGGCGTCCACCTCGTCGGGCGAGGCCAGCGCGACCTGGGTGGTGACGGCGCCGGTGGCGGGGTCGGTGACCGGACCGTAGTTGCCCGACGTGCCCTCGACGCTCTTGCCGCCGATCCAGTGGTTGACGGTCTTCGTCATGACTACGTGCTCCTTCAGAGGTGGCGGCGTCGGGCTGCGACGTGGCGTTCGTACTCTTCCCTGGCCTTGACCGCCGACGGGCGGGTCGCGGTTTCGGCTACCGGAACATCCCACCACGCCTGTGCCGGAGGGGGCCCCGACACAGTGTCTGCCGTTTCGGTCTCGACGTAGACACAAGTAGGACGGTCCGCCGCGCGGGCGTCGGCGAGGGCTTCGCGCAGGTCAGTCACGGTCCGGGGGCGCAGGACGCGCATTCCGAGGGAGGCCGCGTTGGCCGCGAGATCGACCGGCAGGGGCGCGCCGGTGAAGGTGCCGTCGGCTGCCCGGTGGCGGTAAGCGGTACCGAAGCGCTCACCGCCGACGGACTCGGACAGGCCGCCGATCGAGGCGTACCCGTGGTTCTGGAGGATGACGACTTTGATGGGTAGTCCCTCCTGCACGGCGGTGACGATTTCGGTGGGATTCATCAAGTATGTACCGTCGCCGACGAGTGCCCAGACGGGCCGGCCGGGGGCCGCGAGCTGGACCCCGATCGCGGCGGGGATCTCGTAGCCCATGCAGGAGTAGCCGTACTCGACGTGGTACTGGTCGGCGGAGCGGGTGCGCCAGAGCTTGTGCAGGTCGCCCGGGAGCGAACCGGCGGCGTTGATCAGGATGTCGTCCTCGGTGACCAGGGTGTCGAGTACGCCGAGGACCTGGGCCTGCGTGGGGCGCGCCGACGGGTCTGCCGGGGTGTAGGCGGCGGTGACCCGCTCCTCCCACCTGGTCCTGGCCGCGCCGTACCCGGCTTCGTACGCCGCGTCGACCCGGTGGGGCGCGCCGCCCAAGCCCTCGCGCAGGGCTTCGAGTGCCTCGCGGGCGTCGCCGAGCACGGTCAGCGCCGAGAGTTTGTGCGCGTCGAAGGGGCCGATGTTGATGTTGACGAAACGCGCGGAGGGGGCGAAGAGCGTCGACGAGGCGGTGGTGAAGTCGCTGTAGCGGGTGCCGACGCCGATCACCAGGTCGGCGGCGCGGGCCAGCTCGTCGGCGGTGGCCGTGCCGGTGTGTCCGATGCCGCCGACGTCGCCGGGGTGGCCGTGGGGCAGCGAGCCCTTGCCCGCCTGGGTGGAGGCGACGGGGATGCCGGTCGCCTCCGCGTAGGCGCTCAGCGCCGCCTGGGCGCCGCTGTGGCGGACGCCGCCGCCCGCGATGATGAGCGGGCGGGCGCTCCGCCTGATCGCCGCGGCGGCGACGGCCAGTTCGCGGTCCTCGGGGCGGGGCCGGCGGATGTGCCAGACCCGCTCCCTGAAGAACTCCTCCGGCCAGTCGAACGCCTCCGCCTGGACGTCCTGCGGCAGCGCCAGGGTGACGGCGCCGGTGGCCACCGGGTCGGTCAGGACGCGCATCGCGGCGAGGGCGGCGGGGATCAGCGCCTCAGGGCGGCCGATCCGGTCGAAGTACCTGGACACCGGACGCAGGCAGTCGTTGACGGAGACATCGCCCGCGTACGGCACTTCGAGCTGTTGCAGCACGGGGTCGGCGGGCCGGGTCGCGAAGGTGTCGCCGGGGAGGAGGAGCACGGGCAGGTGGTTGACCGTGGCGAGGGCGGCTCCGGTGACGAGGTTGGTGGCGCCGGGGCCGATGGAGGTGGTGACGGCCTGCGCGGAGAGCCGGCCGGACTGGCGCGCGTACCCCACGGCCGCGTGCACCATGGCCTGTTCGTTACGGCCCTGGAGGAACGGCATGTCGTCCGGTCCGGCCTCGACGAGGGCCTGGCCGATCCCGGCGACGTTGCCGTGACCGAAGATGCCCCAGGTCGCGCCGATCAGGCGATGGCGGCGGCCGTCGCGCTCGGTGTACTGGCGGGCGAGGAAGGCGACGAGGGCCTGGGCGGTGGTCAGCCGCCGGGTGCCCGGTCCGTCGCCGTGGGGTGAGGGTGTCATCGGGCGGCCTCCGGACCGTAGAGGGGGAGCCTGGGATCGACCGGCCGGTCCGGCCAGGTGTCGCGGATCCAGCTGTGGTCGGGGTGGTCGCGGATCAGCCATTCGCGCTGCTCGCCCGGCCCCGCCATCACGTTCAGGTAGTAGAGGGTGTGGCCGGGCGGAGCGATGGAAGGGCCGTGCCAGCCGTCGGGGATGAGGACGGCGTCGCCTGTACGGACTTCGGCGAGGACGTCGGTGCCGCCTGCCCGGGACGGTGACACCCGGTGGTAGGCGAGGTCGTCCGCCTCCACCTCGAAGTAGTAGATCTCTTCGAGCACGGACTCGGCGCCGGGGTGGTGCTCGTCGTGCTTGTGCGGCGGGTACGAGGACCAGTTGCCGCCTGGCGTGAGCACTTCCACCGCGATGAGGCGGTCGCAGTCGAAGGTGTCGGCGGCGGCGAAGTTGTTGACCTGCCGGGAGCAGTTCCCGGTGCCGCGCAGCTCGACGGGTACCTCCGGCGCGGGGCCGTAGCGAGCGGGGAGTCGTCGCTCGCACTTCGCTCCTGCCAGGGCGAAGCGGCCTCCTGCGCCGGAGGCGATCTGTGCGTGGGCATCACGCGGTAGGTACGCGAAATCGCTCACCCCGCTGAACACGTTTTCCCTGCCCAGCAGTTCAAAGATCTCACCTGCCGTGTGCACCGTACAGCCGCCTGTCAACGGCAAAATGATCCATTCACTCTCCCCGGTTACGAGGGTGTGAACACCGCCCGGCTCCAGTTCGAGCACGCGCAGGCTGGACCGGTCCCATCCGGCCCGCTCCGGGACGATGTCGAGGGCGTAGGCGTCGCTCCCCGCACTGCCGGCCGGGAGGTGGTGGCGGTGGTGGCGCATTTCCGGACGGTCCTCGTATGTCGTCATCTCCATGCCTTCCCCATGCCCTTCGGACGCCCTCCTAGAGCAGTGCCACGGCTGTGTCGACCGCCCCGGCGACATCGCCGTCGGCCGGATAGAGCAAGGAACGCCCCACGACGAGCCCCTGGACGGAGGGCAGTCGCAGCGCCCCACGCCACTTCTCGTACGCACCGTCGAGATCGCCGCCGACCTCACCGCCGAGCAGCACGGCGGGCAGGGTGGACGTCTCCATCACCTGGGCCATGTCGTCGGGATCCTCCGTGACCGGCACCTTGAGCCAGGTGTACGCGGAGGTGCCCGCAAGGCCCGAGGCGATGGCGATGGACAGGGTGACGGCGGCCGCCGCCAGGTCGTTGCGGAGCCGGCCGTCGACGCGGCGGCAGAGGAACGGCTCGACGAATACGGGCAGTTGACGTGCCGCCATGTCGTCGATGGCACGGGCGGTGGTGTGCAGGGTGTCCAGGGAGCCCCGGTCGTCGTAGTCGATGCGCAGCAGCAGTTTCCCCGCGTCGAAGCCCAGCCTGGCGAGGTCGGTGGGGCGGTGGCCGGTGAACCGGTCGTCCAGCTCGAAGGAGGCGCCCGCGAGTCCGCCGCGGTTCATGGAACCGATGACGACCTTTCCCTCCAGGGCTCCGAGCAGCAGCAGGTCGTCGAGGATGTCGGCGGTGGCGAGGACGCCGTCGACGCCCGGCCGGGAGAGGGCGAGGCAGAGGCGTTCGAGGAGGTCGAAGCGGTTCGCCATGGCCAGTCCGTCGTCACCGACGGCGAGGGAGCCGCGGGCCGGATGGTCCGCGGCGATGATCATCAGCCGCCCGCCGGGCGGGACGAGGGGCCGTCGGCGGCGCCGGGCGGCGGCCTCGGCGACTGCCTCTGGATGGTGCACCCGCAACCCGACGAGCTCGGAGACGGAGGAGGCGGCGGGCGTCATGGGGTCGCTCCGGTCGGGATGACGGCGCCGTCGGCCAGGGCCTGTTCGACCTCGGCCGGATACGGCATCGCGGACGAACAGGCGAGGCGGGAGGCGACGATGGCCCCGGCCGCGTTCGCGTACCGCATGACGCGCTCGGTCGGCCATCCGGCGAGCAGCCCGTGGCAGAGCGCACCGCCGAACGCGTCCCCCGCGCCGAGGCCGTTGACGACCTCCACGGGCAGGGGCGGTACGTCGGCGGTGGTGCCGTCGCGGTGTACGGCGAGCACACCCTTGGGGCCCTGCTTGACGACGGCCAGCTCGACCCCGGCCGCGAGCAGGGCGCGGGCCGCCGCGTACGGTTCGCGCTCACCGGTGGCGATCTCGCACTCGTCGAGATTGCCGACGGCCACGGTGGCGTGGGCGAGCGCTTCCCGGTACCGCTCGGGCGCCACGGTGCCGTGGTCGCCGCCTGGCCAGAACATGGGCCGCCAGTCCAGATCGAAGACGGTGACACCGGCCGGGCCGTCCCCGGCCGGCCGCTCGGCGAGGGCGTCGCCGCGGGCGCGGAGTGCGGCGAGGGTGGCGCTGCGGCTGGGTTCGGCGCAGAGTCCGGTGCCCGTCATCCAGAACACCCGGGCGGCGCGGACCGCGTCCAGGTCCAGCTCCGCGCCGTGGATCTCGAGATCGGGCGCCTTGGGCTGCCGGTAGAAGTAGAGCGGGAAGTCGTCCGGCGGGAAGATCTCGCAGAAGGTGACCGGGGTCGGATACTCCTCGACGGCCGTCACCCAACGGTCGTCGACCCCGAACTCCCGCAGTTGTCCACAAAGGTAGTCGCCGAAGGCGTCCCGGCCGGTCCGGGTGATCACGGCCGTGCGCCGGCCGAGGCGGGCGGCCGCCACGGCGACATTGGTCGGCGAGCCGCCGAGGAACTTCCCGAAGGTCTCGACGCGGGCGAGCGGCACTCCGGTCTGCAGGGGGTAGATGTCCACCCCGATCCGCCCCATGGTGATCACGTCGTACGGCTCAGGCATACGCATCCCTTCACACCGCGGTCGGGCCGCGGCCGGACGGCTGGTCCCAGGTCTAGCCCTCCCCCGGAACGCTGTCAATATTTTGTCCGGACATTCGGACGAAGTCTTGACACTCCCCGGCGAGGACCCGAGGGTGGGCGATATGACCTCCTCCGTACCCTCTCCGGCCCGCATCCGTATCGGCTCGGCACCTGATTCGTGGGGAGTGTGGTTCCCCGACGACGAGCGGCAAGTGCCCTGGCACCGCTTCCTCGACGAGGTCTCCGAGGCCGGCTACGAGTGGATCGAACTGGGGCCGTACGGCTATCTCCCCGTGGATCCGGCCCGGCTGGCGGAGGAGACCCGGCGCCGTGGACTCCAGGTCTCGGCGGGCACCGTCTTCACCGGACTGCACCACGGCCCCGCCGTCTGGGACCGGACGTGGGCTCATGTCGCGGACATCGCGGCCCTCACCCGGGCGATGGGCGCGGACCACCTGGTGGTCATCCCGTCGTTCTGGCGCGACGACAAGACCGGCGAGGTCCTGGAGGACCGTACGCTCACGGCCGCGCAGTGGCGCGATCTGACCGCGCAGACGGAGCGGCTCGGCCGCGAGGTGCAGGACCGGTACGGGCTGCGCATCGTCGTGCACCCGCACGCCGACACGCACATCGACACCGAGGAGAACGTCAGCCGTTTCCTCGACGCCACCGATCCGGACCTGGTCTCCCTCTGCCTGGACACCGGCCACTACGCATACTGCGGAGGGGACAGCGTCAAGCTCATCGAGACCTACGGTGAGCGCATCGGCTATCTGCACCTCAAGCAGGTCGATCCCGCGATCCTTGCCCAGGTGGTCGCCGAAGAGGTTCCGTTCGGGCCGGCCGTGGCCCGCGGAGTGATGTGCGAACCGCCGCACGGGGTCCCGGCACTGGAACCGGTCCTGGATGCCGCCCGCGCCCTGGGCGTCGACCTGTTCGCGATCGTCGAACAGGACATGTATCCCTGCGCGCCGGACAAGCCGCTCCCGATCGCGCGCCGCACGCGGGAGTTCCTCCGCTCCTGCGGCACACCCCGGACCGCAGCCGATCCCCGCAGCCCCCTCGGTCGCTGAAGTCCCCGGCATCCCCGAAGCCCTCCAAGTCCCTCAAATCCCCACTGACTTCGTTCTGTCACAGCTGTCACCTCCTTGTCACGCTTGTCTCCGTTACGCGGGTCTTCCGTCACAGGCGTCCCACACCTCTCCCCGCTCGTCACTCAGCGTCGTTGACCAGGCACAGGCTGAGTGATCGTCAGCGTTCATGCCGCACATCCCCCGACGGCTTCCCGCCGCCGCTGCGGTAGAGAGAGGTGTCACCCATGACGGACAGAAGTCTCTGGTCCTACAAGGACATTGCCACGCACATCCGGGTGCAGCCCGACACCATCCGCTCGTATCGCAAGCACGGTCTGCTGCCGCCTCCCGACCATGTGGAGAGCGGCAAGCCCTACTGGTACGCGGACACCGTCCGCGCCTGGGTCGCCTCACGCCCCGGCAACCGCGGCCGACGCGACTGACCGGACCGAACCGCTCCCACGGGAAGAGCCCCGCCTGCCCACCGGGCCCTGCGCGAAGATCGGCCCCTTCCGGTCCCGTGCGGGGCGTCAGCCACGCCGGTTCCCCGACGGTTCGATGATCGTCACGCCCCCGCCGGGCGCGGCCCCCATCGCGGCGAGCGCGGCCGGCGCAGCTTCCAACGAGATCGTGGAGGTCACCAGCAGATCGGGGCGCAGCGTGCCGGACCGCACCATGTCCATCATCGGCCGGTAGTCGTGTGCGGCCATGCCGTGGCTGCCGAGGATTTCCAGTTCGAGAGCGATGACCCGCGCCATCGGCACGACCGGGTCGCCGGTCGCCGACGGCAGCAGGCCGACCTGTATGTGACGGCCCTGCCGGCGCAGGCTCCGTACCGAGGCGGCGCAGGTGACCGGTGAGCCGAGCGCGTCGACCGACAGATGCGCACCGCCGCCCGTGAGTTCACGCACCGCCTCGTCCGCACCCTCGGGGTGGGCCGAGGCGTCCACGCACTCCACCGCTCCGAAGGTCCGCGCCAGCTCCAGGGCGCGGGGCGAGACGTCGACGGCCACGACCTTCGCTCCGTGCGCCACCGCGATCATCACCGCCGACAGGCCGACCCCTCCGCAGCCGTGGACGGCCACCCACTCCCCCGGCGCCACCCGGCCCTGACCGACGACGGCCCGGAACGCGGTGGCGAACCGGCAGCCGAGCCCCGCCGCCGTGGCGAACGACAGCTCATCGGGCAGAGCGACCAGATTCACGTCCGCCTGCTCCAGAGCCACGTACTCCGCGAAGGAGCCCCAGTGGGTGAACCCGGGCTGGGTCTGCCGTTCACACACCTGCTGGGCCCCGGACCCGCATGCCTCGCACCGGCCGCAGGCGCAGACGAAGGGCACCGTCACCCTGTCTCCCGGCCGCCAGCCGGCGACGCCGGCTCCCGCCGCCTCGATGACTCCGGCCAGTTCGTGCCCGGGCACGTGCGGGAGGGTGATGTCCGGGTCGTGGCCCATCCAGCCGTGCCAGTCACTGCGGCACAGCCCGGTGGCCTCGACCCGGACCACCACGCCCTCGGGGGAGGGAGCGGGATCGGGCACCTCCCTCAGCCGGGCTTCCTGCCCGAATTCCTCGAACACAACTGCCCGCATCGGTTCCGCCCTTCGCCTCGCCCGTCGCCCGGAGGCGCCGAATCTACGCCCCGCTGCCGATCTTGTCCCGCTTCTCCCCCGACTCGAACACCCCGCTCCCTTCCGCTTCCCGCGACGCTTCCGAGGGGGAAGAAGCACCGGAAAGGGCGCCGGAGGGAACATCGGAGGGAACACCGGGACGAAGGGGCGCCGACGCCGAATCGCCCTCGCTCAGCCCGAAGCGTTGATGGAACGCCCGCAACGGAGCGGGAGCCCACCAGCTGGCGCGGCCCATCAGCTTCATCACCGAGGGCACCAGCAGACTGCGGACCACCATGGCGTCCATGAGCACCGCCAGCGCGATCCCCAGCCCCAGCATCTTGGTGTTGGTCACCCGCGAGGTACCGATCGCCACCATCACCACCGCCAGGATCACCGCCGCCGCGGTGATCAGCCCGCCGGTGTGCCGCAGCCCGAAGGTCACCGAGTGCTCGTGGTCGCCGCTGCGGTCGTACTCCTCCTTGATGCGGGAGATGAGGAACACGCCGTAGTCCATGGAGAGCCCGAACGCGACGCAGAACATGAGCACGGGCAGGGTCGTTTCGATGTCCCCGGTGCTGGTGAAGGAGAGCAGCCCGGACAGGTGCCCGTCCTGGAACACCCAGACGACGGCCCCGAACATCGCCGTCAGGCTCAGCGCGTTCAGCACGACCGCCTGGAGCGGGATCAGCACACTGCCGGTGAGCAGGAAGACCAGCAGCAGCGTCACCACGACGATGATGCCCACCGCCCATGGCAGCCGGTCCGCGATGGCGGCCTTCGAGTCGACGAGTACGGCTGCCGCGCCGGACACCGAGGTGTCGAAGGGGGCGGGAACGGCCCGGAGGTCCTCGACGAGCTGCTGGGCCTCCTCCCCCACCATCTCCCCTTCCGGCAGCACGCTGAAGTAGGCGTACGAACCGGAGACGATCGGTCCGTCGACCCGCAGCACCCCGGGGAGTCCGGCGATGTCGCCGCGCAGCGCGGCGTACTGGGCGGTGGTCGCCTTCCCCGTCGCGAGCAGCTCCAGGCCGCCGCCGGGGCTGCCGGGGAAGCCCTCCCGGATGTGCTCCTGCACGACCCGCGACTCGGCGGTCGCGGGCAGCTGCCGGTCGTCCGCGGTACCGAACTGCACTCCGAGGAACGGCAGACCCAGCAGGACGAGCCCGGCCGTGGTGGCTCCGGCGAAGAGAGGGGCTCTGCGCATCACCAGCGCCGCAAGCCGCCCCCATCCCTTGCCGGCGCCGTCCGGGTGCTCCACACCGTCCGCGCCGCGCGCCTCGCCGGCTGTCCGGGGCTTCCGGGTGCGGCGGCGCAGCACCTTGCGCAGGTCCAGGGAGTTGACCCGGGGGCCGAGCAGCATCAGGGCCGCGGGCAGCAGGATCAGTGCGGCGGCCGCGGCCAGCAGCACGACGGCGATCCCCGCGTAGGCGAAGGAGCGCAGGAAGTACTGCGGGAAGACCAGCATCGCGGCCAGGGACACCGCGACGGTCAGCGCGGAGAAGAGCACCGTGCGCCCCGCCGTACGCAGGGTGGCGCCCACGGCCGTCCGGGGATCGGAACCCGAGGCCAGCTCCTCGCGGAACCGGCGCACGATGAACAGGGCGTAGTCGATGGCGAGTCCGAGCCCCAGCGCCGTGGTGAGGTTCTGCGCGAAGACCGATACGTCCGTGAACTCGGTGAGTCCGCGCAGGACGGCGTTGGTGCCGAGGATCGCCACGATGCCGACGCCGAGGGGCAGCAGGGCGGCGATCGCGCTGCCGAAGACCATGACCAGCAGTACCAGCGTCACCGGCAGGGCGATGAGCTCGGCCCGCAGCAGATCCTCCTCGATGATCGTCTGCATCTCGTGTCTCACCGCGACAGGCCCGCCCACGGAGACCTCGACCGGACCGCTCTCCCCCTGGAACGCCGGAGCGACCCGGTCGAGAATCCTGCCCGCGGCCGTTTCGTCGCCCTCGATCCGGGCCGCGATGATCGCCTCGTGTCCGTCCTCCGAGCGCAGCGAGGGCGTCCTGGCCTGCCAGTACGAGCCGACGCCCGTGATCCCTTCCTCGCCGGCCAGCCGCTCCGTGAGCCGGGCGGCCTCCCTGGCCACCACCGGGTCGTCGACGGAGGCGTCGCCGCTGTCGATCAGCAGCAGCAGATTGGGCTGGGATGCGGGGAACTCGCGCTCCAGCACCTCCTTCGTATACGCCGACTCGGCGTCGGGCGCTTCCCAGCCGCCGCTGCCCATCCGCTCGGCGACGCCGCTGCCCGCGAACACGGCGAGGGCCGAGATCACCAGGGCCGCAAGCAGCGCGAACCGTGGCCGCGCGGTGACGAAGCGGGTCCAGCCGCCGACCCGCGTCGGGCTGTTGACTTCGGACATGGTGCGGTGTCCCCTTCACCGAGACCCGGGCAGCACAGGGCAGCATGGGTCAGTCATTGCCGATTACACTGGCAAACACGAGTCATCGCTCGCGTTTTCTTAGAATGCGAGTGAGCGCTCGTGTTTGTCAACCGCATCTGGAGAGCTGGGGATAGACCGTGTCGGATGCCAGAGCAGGGAAAGGCATCGAGCCCGCACCCGCCGACGAGGCCGCACCGGCCGACGAGGCCGGACGCCACCCCGGAGCCGGCGGCGCGAAAGCCGGCGGCGCACAGGGAAAGGCCGGCCCCAAGGAGGACGACGGCTCCGGGGCCGCCCGTCCGCGCCGCCGCCAGGCCCGCGGCGAAGCCCGTATCGCCCAGCTCCTCGAAGCCGCCGCGAGCGTCTTCTCCAGCACCGGTTACACGGCGGCCAGCACCAACGCCATCGCCCGCGAGGCAGGCGTCTCGCCGGGAACGCTCTACCAGTTCTTCCCGAACAAGGAGGCCATCGCCATCGAGCTGGGCGACCAGCTCCTCAACCGCTGGCGGGACACCTACGGCGCGGCTTTCGTACCCAGCCACATCGAGCTCCCGCTCGACGAGATGCTCGACGCCATCCTCGACCCGCTGATCACCTTCAACTGCGAGAACCCGGCTTTCGGGGTCCTGATGCACGGCACGGAGATCCCCGGGGCGATCACCCAGGAACACGACACCGTGCACGCCACGATGCTCACCCGGGTCGAGGCGATCCTCGCCGGCTACCTCACCGATCTCCACGCCGACCAGGTCAGCCGCATCGCGCACATGGTGTTCGCCGTCTTCACGACCGGACTCGACCTGATCATGGGCCACGAGGGCGACCAACGGGAGGCGTACGTCAAGGAACTGAAAACTGTCCTGTTCCGCTACCTGAACCCCCTGGTCGGTGAATCGGCCCCCGACTCCGCGTGCCCGAAAAGGCCTTGAAGCATAGGGTTTGGGCATCCCGGGAGACACGCCACGGGAACGTGCGGGAACGTGACCGCGCCGGAGACCTCGCAGCAGACGCGGATTCGCGCCCGCCCGCATCCCGCCCGCCCCGCACGAGGCGGGCGCGGGGCCGAGCGGGTCGCATTCATACCCCCTAGGGGTATAGAGTGGGATGAGTGAGGGCGCACCGGCGGTACGGCGCTCCCCCACGTCACGCCCACCCGTGTTTGCCGAAGAGGAGAACGCCATGACCGCCGAGACCGAGACCCCCCAGGCCGCCACCGGCTCCTGCTGCTCGCCCACCGGCTCGTGCCACGACAGCGCGACCGACGTCCAGGTCGGCGCCGTCACCACGGTGTACGAGGTCAAGGGCATGACCTGCGGTCATTGCGAAGGCGCCGTCTCCGAGGAGATCTCCGCCATCGCGGGGGTCACCTCCGCGAAGGCGGTCGCCTCCTCCGGACTGGTGACCGTGATTTCCCGGGCCCCGCTGGACGAGGAGGCCGTACGCGCCGCCGTCGACGAGGCGGGCTACGAGCTCGTCGGCCGCGCCTGAGACTCCGCCGAATTCCGCCGCACCACCCGCTTCACCGGCGCAACCCGCACCGCCTGCACCCTCCGCACCATCGCTCCACGCCGTCGGGCCGGACCTGCCAGCAGATACTGGTGGGGTACGGCCCGATCTGCGTGACCCAGGAGTTCGGACATGGCCAGCACCACGACAGCCGAGGTTCCGGCTGCGGAATTCTCCGAGACCGAGCTCACGATCGGTGGGATGACCTGCGCCTCGTGTGCGGCCCGCATCGAGAAGAAGCTCAACCGCATGGACGGCGTGACCGCCACCGTCAACTACGCGACCGAGAAGGCCCACGTCTCCTTCGGCGAGGGCACGGAGGTGGCGGACCTCGTCGCCGTGGTCGAGAAGACCGGCTACACGGCCCTCCCCGTACCCCGCCCGACCCCGGCGCCACCGCCCGCGGCAGCACCGGAAGCGGAGGCGGAGGCGCCGGAGCAGGCGGATGGGGCCGCGGAGGCCGGAGGAGCCGGGGACGCCACGGAGAACGGGGCTCCCGACGCGCTCGCCGCGCTCCGGCAGCGCCTCCTCGTCTCGGCCGTGCTGTCCCTCCCGGTCGTCCTGCTCGCCATGGTCCCGGCCCTCCAGTTCGACAACTGGATGTGGCTCTCCCTCACCCTCGCCGCCCCCGTCGTCGTCTGGGGCGGGCTGCCCTTCCACCGCGCCACCTGGACCAACCTCCGGCACGGGGCGGTCACCATGGACACCCTCGTCTCGATCGGCACACTCGCGGCGTTCGGCTGGTCGCTGTGGGCCCTGTTCCTCGGGGACGCGGGCATGCCCGGGATGCGGCACGGTCTCGATCTCACCGTCACGCGCGCCGACGCCGCCTCGACGATCTATCTGGAGGTGGCGTCGGGCGTGATCACCTTCATCCTCCTGGGCCGCTATCTGGAGGCACGCTCCAAGCGGAAGGCCGGTTCGGCGCTGCGTGCGCTGATGCACCTCGGCGCCAAGGACGTCGCCGTGCTCAGGAACGGTACGGAGGTACGCGTCCCGGTCGGCCGACTCGCCGTCGGGGACCGTTTCGTGGTGCGCCCCGGCGAGAAGATCGCCACCGACGGCACCGTCGTCGAGGGCTCGTCCGCCGTCGACGCCTCGATGCTCACCGGCGAATCCGTCCCCGTGGACGTGGCCGTCGGCGACCCGGTCACCGGTGCCACAGTCAACGCGGGCGGCCGGCTGGTCGTCGAGGCCACCCGCGTCGGCGCCGACACCCAGCTCGCCAGGATGGCCAGGCTCGTCGAGGACGCCCAGAACGGCAAGGCCGCCGCCCAGCGCCTCGCCGACCGCATCTCCGCCGTCTTCGTCCCCGCGGTGCTCCTGATCGCCCTGGGCGCGCTCGTCACGTGGCTCCTGCTCACGGACGACGCCACCGCCGCGTTCACCGCCGCGGTCGCCGTACTGATCATCGCCTGCCCCTGCGCCCTCGGCCTCGCCACACCCACCGCCCTCATGGTCGGCACCGGACGCGGCGCCCAGCTCGGCATCCTCATCAAGGGCCC
Source organism: Streptomyces sp. NPDC048560 (assembly GCF_040650955.1). Lineage (NCBI taxonomy): Bacteria > Bacillati > Actinomycetota > Actinomycetes > Kitasatosporales > Streptomycetaceae > Streptomyces > Streptomyces sp. NPDC048560. Next base: position 322,452 of record NZ_JBEZIJ010000011.1, on the reverse strand, counting down.
CGAAGTCCTGGAGACCACCCGCCGCGTCGACACGATCGTCCTCGACAAGACCGGCACCGTCACCACCGGCCGCATGACCCTGCTGGACATCCACACCACCGAAGGCACCACCGAAACGGACGTCCTGCGAATCGCGGGCGCCCTGGAGCACTCCTCCGAACACCCCATCGCCCAAGCCGTCGCGGCGGGCGCCATGGAACGCACAGGCACCGCACTCCCCACCCCCGAGGACTTCGCCAACGCCCCCGGCCTGGGCGTGCGCGGAACCGTCGAGGGCCATCAGGTGCTGGCCGGCCGCCCGAAGCTGCTCAGCGACGCCGGGATCGAGCTGCCGCGCGGCCTGGCCGACGCCATGGCGGGCGCGGCGGAGCGGGGCCGTACGGCCATCGCGGTGGCCTGGGACGGAGAGGCTCGGGCGGTCCTCGAAGTCGCCGACGCGATCAAGGACGGCAGTGCGGCGGCCGTCGCGGACCTGCGCGCCCTGGGGCTGCGGCCCGTACTCCTGACCGGGGACAACCGGGCCGTGGCAGACGCCGTGGCCCGTACGACCGGGATCGACGAGGTCTACGCGGAGGTGCTCCCCGAGGAGAAGGTGGACCTGATCCGGCGGCTTCAGGCCGAGGGCCGGACGGTCGCCATGGTCGGCGACGGCGTCAACGACGCGGCCGCTCTCGCCACCGCCGACCTCGGCCTGGCGATGGGCACGGGCACGGACGCAGCGATCGAGGCGAGCGACCTGACGCTCGTTCGTGGAGATCTCAAGGTCGCCGCCGATGCCATCCGGCTCTCCCGCCGCACGCTCGTCACCATCAGGGGCAACCTGTTCTGGGCGTTCGGCTACAACGTGGCCGCCCTGCCGCTCGCTGCATTCGGCCTGCTCAACCCCATGATCGCGGGCGCGGCCATGGCTTTTTCGTCCGTCTTCGTGGTGACGAACAGCCTCCGGCTGCGCTCCTTCACGTAATTTCCACAACGAGATCTAGATCACACTGCATTTGGGGTAACCATCTGAGGGGTTCGAGAGTCTTAGAGTGCGATGCCAAGGATGTCTTGGGGGACATCCGATGGAGTGTCTTGGGGGACGCTCCATGGCTAGCGTTGGCCGGGGCACGTGCTCGGGGAGCTTTGAGCGGCCCTCCCGTACGTACCCCGGCGGAACGCCGGCCCGCATCCAACCGAATACGCACGACCAGCGCGACACCCGGAGCCTCGGCTCCGCACAGACGCCCGGCCGGATCCCGTGGGGGGAATCCGCTCCGGGACAAGGGAAGCGCCCTGTACGTCGACCCGTGGGGGGATCGGCGGCGGGGCGCTTCTCGCTTTCTCCCGCCGGGGCCCGCTACCACGCCCCCTGAAACCGCCCCTGAAACGCCGAATCGCCCCGGACACCGCGCTCTGTGCGAAAGCGCGGTACGCGGGGCGAAGACAGACGGCCCGAGGGAGGGCCAGGTGCGGCAGAGTCAGTCGTACCGGAAAGCTCTGCGGAGGACCGGGGTCAGCGACCCTCGACCGGGACGAAGTCGCGCAGGACCTCGCCGGTGTAGATCTGGCGCGGGCGGCCGATGCGCGATCCCGGCTCCTTGATCATCTCGTGCCACTGGGCGATCCAGCCCGGCAGCCGTCCGATCGCGAAGAGCACGGTGAACATCTCGCTCGGGAAACCCATGGCCCGGTAGATCAGGCCGGTGTAGAAGTCCACGTTCGGGTAGAGGTTGCGCGAGACGAAGTACTCGTCGGAGAGCGCGTGCTCCTCCAGCTTGAGCGCGATGTCCAGCAGCTCGTCGGACTTGCCGAGCGAGGACAGCACGTCGTGGGCCGCGGCCTTGATGATCTTGGCGCGCGGGTCGAAGGACTTGTACACCCGGTGGCCGAAGCCCATCAGGCGGACGCCGTCCTCCTTGTTCTTCACCTTGTTGATGAAGGAGTCGACGTCGCCACCGTTGGCCTGGATGCCTTCGAGCATCTCCAGGACCGACTGGTTGGCGCCACCGTGCAGCGGGCCCCACAGCGCCGAGATACCGGCGGAGATCGAGGCGAACATGTTCGCCTGCGAGGAGCCGACCAGACGCACGGTGGAGGTCGAACAGTTCTGCTCGTGGTCCGCGTGCAGGATGAGGAGCTTCTCCAGCGCCGAGACGACGACCGGGTCCGGCACGTACTCCTGGGCCGGGACCGAGAACGTCATCCGCAGGAAGTTCTCGACATAGCCGAGGTCGTTGCGCGGGTAGACGAACGGGTGACCGATCGACTTCTTGTACGCGTACGCCGCGATCGTCGGGAGCTTGGCCAGCAGCCGGATCGTCGAGAGGTGGCGCTGCTCCTCGTCGAACGGGTTGTGGCTGTCCTGGTAGAACGTGGACAGCGCGCTGACGACCGAGGACAGCATCGCCATCGGGTGCGCGTCACGCGGGAAGCCGTCGAAGAACCGCTTGACGTCCTCGTGCAGCAGCGTGTGCTGGGTGATCTCGTTCTTGAAGTCCGACAGCTCGTCGGCCTTGGGAAGCTCACCGTTGATCAGCGTGTAGGCGACCTCAAGGAAGGTCGACTCCTCCGCCAGCTGCTCGATCGGGTAGCCGCGGTACCGCAGGATGCCCTGCTCACCGTCGAGATAGGTGATGGCGGATTTGTACGCGGCGGTGTTGCCGTATCCGCTGTCCAGCGTCACCAGGCCGGTATTGGCCCGGAGCTTCCCGATGTCGAAGCCCTTGTCGCCGACGGTGCTGTCGATCACCGGGTAGGTGTACTCGTCATCGCCGTACCGCAGTACTACAGCATTGCTGGTGTGCTCGCTCACGTCATCCCTCACCGACGTAGTGCCTCTTCTTCGAGGTGCCCTGACTGTCTTCCACCCTCCCCCATTTGGCTCAGGAGAGTGCACTCGGGGGCGTCCATTGGACCTACTGGCGGCACTGAGTGCCGCCAACTTACTCATCCTGCCCCCTCGAATCCGGTTCCGGAAGCCCTCCGTGATGTTTCCCACCGATTTGATCGATCATTTTTGTGTGAAGTCTTCGACCGGCCCGCCCCGCAGCCGGAAATCCAGTCCCGTACAGCGTCTGCCTGCGGAAACCGTGCGGACCGCCTGCCCGATCGCCTTGCGCGACCCGACCAGCACGACGAGCTTCTTCGCCCTGGTCACAGCCGTGTAGAGCAGGTTCCGCTGGAGCATCATCCAGGCGCTCGTGGTCACGGGAATGACGACCGCGGGGTACTCACTCCCCTGGGAGCGATGGATCGTCATGGCGTAGGCGTGGGCCAGCTCGTCGAGCTCGTCGAAATCGTACGGAATCTCCTCGTCCTCGTCCGTGAGGACGGTCAGCTTCTGCTCGTCCGCGTCAAGTGAGGTGACGACGCCGACCGTGCCGTTGAAGACACCGTTCTCCCCCTTCTCGTAGTTGTTGCGGATCTGCGTGACCTTGTCGCCGACCCGGAAGACCCGACCGCCGAACCGCTTCTCGGGCAGGTCGGGGCGGCCCGGGGTGATGGCCTGCTGGAGCAGGCCGTTCAGATGCCCCGCGCCCGCGGGACCGCGGTGCATCGGCGCGAGAACCTGCACGTCACGGCGGGGGTTCAGACCGAACTTGGCGGGAATGCGGCGGGCCGCGACATCGACCGCGAGCACGCCCGCGTCCTCGGTCTCGTCCTCCACGAAGAGGAAGAAGTCGGAGAGCCCCTGGGTGAGCGGGGGCAGCCCCGAGTTGATCCGGTGGGCGTTGGTGACGACACCGGACTGCTGCGCCTGGCGGAAGATCGTGGTCAGCCGGACGGCGGGCACCGGGCTTCCCTCGGAGAGCAGATCGCGCAGCACCTCCCCCGCGCCGACGGAGGGGAGCTGATCCACGTCACCCACCAGCAGGAGGTGGGCACCGGGTGCCACCGCCTTCACGAGCTTGTTGGCAAGCAGGAGATCGAGCATCGACGCCTCGTCGACGACGACCAGATCGGCGTCGAGGGGGCGGTCCCTGTCGTACGCCGCGTCCCCGCCCGGCTTCAGTTCGAGCAGCCGGTGCACGGTGGACGCCTCGGCGCCCGTCAGCTCCGAGAGCCGTTTCGCCGCGCGCCCGGTGGGGGCGGCCAGCACCACCTTCGCCTTCCTGGCCCGGGCCAGTTCGACGACCGAGCGGACGGTGAACGATTTGCCGCAGCCCGGGCCGCCGGTGAGGACGGACACCTTGCGGCTCAGCGCGAGCCGGACCGCCGCCTCCTGCTCGGGCGCCAGCGTGGCCCCCGTCCGCTGCGCCAGCCAGGCCAGCGCCTTGTCCCAGTCCACGTCCTGGAAGGACGGCATCCGGTCCTCAGGCGTCCTCAGCAGCCTCTGGACCTGGGCGGCGAGGGCGATTTCGGCGCGGTGGAAGGGCACCAGGTAGACGGCGGTGACCGGCTGCCCGTCCTCCGGCCCGGGCACCTTCTCCCGCACGACCCCCTCCGGGTCCTCGGCGAGTTCCGCGAGGCAGTCGATGACCAGTCCCGTATCGACCTGGAGCAGCTTCACGGCGTCGGCGATGAGCCGCTCCTCGGGGAGGAAGCAGTGCCCCTGGTCGGTGGACTGCGACAGGGCGTACTGCAGGCCGGCCTTGACCCGCTCCGGGCTGTCGTGGGGTATGCCGACGGACTGGGCGATCCTGTCGGCGGTGAGGAAGCCGATGCCCCAGACGTCGGCGGCCAGCCGGTAGGGCTGGTTCCTCACGACGGAGATCGAGGCGTCACCGTACTTCTTGTAGATGCGGACGGCGATGGAGGTGGAGACGCCGACGGTCTGGAGGAAGACCATGACCTCCTTGATCGCCTTCTGCTCCTCCCAGGCCGCGGCGATCATCTTCGTCCGCTTCGGGCCGAGCCCGGGGACCTCGACCAGCCGCTTCGGCTCCTGCTCGATGACGTCGAGGGTGTCGACGCCGAAGTGGGTGGTGATCCGGTCGGCCATGACGGGGCCGATGCCCTTGATCAGGCCGGAGCCGAGGTAGCGGCGGATTCCCTGGATGGTGGCGGGCAGGATCGTCGTGTAGTTCTCGACGGTGAACTGCTTGCCGAACTGCGGATGCGAACCCCAGCGGCCCTCCATGCGCAGTGACTCGCCGGGCTGCGCCCCGAGCAGCGAGCCGACCACCGTGAGGAGGTCGCCCGCGCCGCGCCCGGTGTCGACGCGGGCGACGGTGTACCCGTTCTCCTCGTTGGCGTAGGTGATCCGCTCAAGTACGCCTTCGAGGACGGCCATGTTGGACATGCGCCGACGCTACCGGTCGCGGCTGACAGCAGGAGAGCAAGCAGGCGATGACGACTCACGTCGGCTGCGACAGAGGGACCTCCCGCGGGCGGATCCATGTCCGCGAATTTCACTCACTCGTCACTCCGCAAGCTTTCGCTTTGCCGCCTCGGCAAGCGAAATACCGGCTTCGACCGCATAAGCCTTGAGCGCGTCGGCTATCTCCGCCTCGTCACCCTGAAATGTCAGATTGATACGCCGTTCCGGACGCATCTCGACATGAGAATAGTTTTCCGGGTGGGCCCAGAAGCACGACTTACAGGTTTCCGCGTCCTTTGTTTCCCAGTTCGGACAGTGTTCACAGGACCAGGATTTCGCACGGTTGTCCGAGGCGCAGATCGGCATGAAGTCTTCTTCGACCATGACTGGCTTGTCACCCGCGATGGCAAAGGCCACTCGGTGGTCGCATTGCAGTTCACGCCCGGCAAATGTGCCTGCACAGATGGCACATCTGTAGGAATGGGCCCTTTTCAGATCGTCGGCGAACCGCTTGGGAATGACCACGCGGCCGGCACCGTTCTGGTTGGCCGTCCCGTTGAACGCGTAGCTCGCCATACGCCGACCGTCCGGCCCCTTGACCATGACGGTGACAACCCCGGCTCCCGCATCCTTCAAGTCGCGCGCCGCGCGAGGCGGATGGCTGTAACCGAGCTCCGCAAGCTTGCGCGTCGTGACGGAGCCGTGCTCAAGGATGTGGTCGCGCACCAGGGCGGCTCGCTTGGACATGGTGAGTTGGCGCAACCAAGCGATCTGGTCTTCGCTGAGTGGAGCAGGAGCTTCATCGGGCATGGCTGCAACCGTAGTTGAAGGAAGCCGCCTGCCGGGAGGAGTCAGGGAGACGATCGGCCGCTGATCACGCCGCGCTCCCGCCGGATGGCTAGAAGAGCGCCGCTTCGGCAGCCGGGGCCGACCCGAGACGGCCGTCGATCGCATCAGCGCCGCCGAGACGTTGCACGAGCGCCGGCGAGATGTACAGGGACTCGGTGGTCATCCGCTTCTGACCCATGAGTGTCGCCTGCGACGACACACCCGCGACGACGTGGCGATGAGTGAGTCCGAGCTCGGCCGGCAGAGCGGAGCCGTACTTCTCGTCATCGGTCACCACGTCGTACGAAACGATGAAGGACACCTTGTTGTCCACCGCCTGCTGAAGCACCTCGCTGAACGCCTCGCGCTGGAGACCCTTCAGGTAACGGTGGTCGGACACGTCACTCGTGCCCTGATAGGGCGGGTCCATGTACACCAGCTCGTCACGGGAAGCATTGACCAGCGGATCCTGATAGGCGGAGGTCGCCACGGTCGAACCCTGCATGATGACGGAAGCCCGACTGATGCGTTCCGCCATGTTGCTCGGCTTCGCCCCCAGACGCCGGTGATCCGCACCCTGATTGAAGTCGCCCGTTTTCTGGCTGTAGCGAACAGCTGCCTTCACACACCGGCACAGCAGGTAGAGGAGAATCTCCGGTTGCTTACCCGCGTTGAACTTGTCTCGCGCTTCCAGGAAGTAAGCGCGGGGGTCGTCCAGCTGTTCGTTCCACATGCGGGTGTACTCAGCGATGAGGTGCTGCGGCTCCGCGATGATGAGCTTCCACAAACCCATGAGCGGCTCGTTGACGTCCGAGATGTAAGCCGCGTCCGCGAGCTTGTAGTGCAGCGCCGCAACAGAGATCGCCGCCGAACCCGCGAACGGCTCCACCAGCCTGGGACTGCCTTCCTGAGGGAAGAGCGAGAGGATCTGGCCTGCGAGTGCCCGCTTACTCCCCTGGTACGGAAAGGCCTGCGGGATCGTTCGGACCCCGGCGGACTTCCAGGGCATCCGGGTGTGTGCGGACGTATCGGCGAGGGTCACCCGGCGCAGCTTACCAGGTCGCGATTAGAAGCCCTGAACCAAGCTAATTACTCACCGCGGCCAAAGAACCTTGATTCGCTAATCGCAATCGCAATACAAAGCACGAGAAATGAACTCGGCAATTAACGTCAGCGGATTCCGCCCGATGATCGCCTTCCTCGGCTCGGCGTAGGCAGGCAGGCGGGCAGGCCACGACCGGCCGAGGACTCCGGCCGGTCCGACAGGGTCCGCCGCAACGTGCTGACATCGCCACGGCGTACCCCCGCGCGGTCGCGACGACCGGGCCGCCGACGCACCGGAAAGCGGAACGGGGCCCGGCCTCGCGGCCGGACCCCCTCGCTTTCCCCTCCCCGTCGGGTCTTCCCGTCCCCCCGGACCCCTCCCCAGAAGCCCCGACGCCGAGTACGACCAGGCAAGGTACGTAAAGGTTGCACCCCTTGACGATCTCTTTACCTTTGGTCGTTCCCGGGCCTCTCAGCAGGCGTGTTCCAGGTACCGGGCGGCCACCTCGGCGAGGACCTCGGAGCCGTCTCGGGCCCACAGGGACTCGTTGAAGATCTCGACCTCGATCGGCCCGGTGAAGCCCGCGGCCTCGACCTGGTGCCTGAGAGCGCGGAAGTCCACGCTTCCCTCGCCCAGTTGGCCGCGGCCCAGCAGGACCCCGGCCGGAAGGGGGGTGATCCAGTCCGCGAGCTGGAAGGAGTGGATGCGTCCGCCCGCGCCCGCGCGGGCGATCTGGGCGGGCGCCTGGTCGTCCCACCAGACGTGGTACGCGTCGACGACCACCCCGACCTGCTCGGCGGGGAAGCGCTCGGCGATGTCCAAGGCCTGGGACAGCGTGGAGACGACGCAGCGGTCCGAGGCGAACATCGGGTGCAGCGGTTCGATGGCCAGGCGTACGCCGCGCTCGGCCGCGTACGGGGCCAGTTCGGCGAGGGCGTCCGCGATGCGCTCGCGGGCGCCGTGCAGGTCGCGGCTGCCGGCCGGGAGGCCGCCGGAGACCAGGACCAGGGTGTCGGTGGACAGGCCGGCCGCCTCGTCCAGCGCCGCCCGGTTGTCGTCCAGGGCGCGGGCCCGTTCCGCCGGGTCGAGTGCGGTGAAGAAGCCGCCACGGCACAGGCTCGTGACGGTGAGGCCCGCGTCGGCGAGCAGGCGGGCGGTGCGCTCGACCCCGTACTCCTGGACCGGGGCCCGCCACAGGCCGACCTTGTCGATGCCCGCCTTGACGCAGCCCTCCGCCAGCTCGGGCAGGGACCACTGCTTGATGGTCTCCTGGTTGATGCTCAGCCGTCCGAGACCGCTCATCGTGCTCCTCCGTGGACCGTCAGCAGCGCGCGCATCCGGGATTCGGCCAGCTGGGGATCGGGGAACAGGCCCAGGCGGTCGGCGAGTTCGTACGCCTTGGCCAGGTGCGGCAGCGAGCGCGCCGACTGGAGGCCGCCGACCATGGTGAAGTGCTCCTGGTGCCCGGCCAGCCAGGCCAGGAAGACGACACCCGTCTTGTAGAAGCGGGTCGGCGTCCGGAACAGGTGCCGGGACAGCTCGACCGTCGGGTCGAGGAGTTCACGGAACCCCTTCGCGTCGCCCGTGTCCAGGACCCGGACCGCGTGGGCGGCCAGCGGGCCCAGGGGGTCGAAGATGCCGAGCAGGGCGTGGCTGAAGCCCCGCTCGTCGCCCTCGATCAGTTCCGGGTAGTTGAAGTCGTCGCCGGTGTAGCAGCGCACTCCGCCGGGAAGGCGGCGCCGGACATCGATCTCCCGCTCGGCGTCGAGGAGCGAGATCTTGATGCCGTCGACCTTGTCGGGGTGTTCCGCGATGACCTTGAGGAAGGTGTCGGTCGCCGCGTCGAGGTCCGTACTGCCCCAGTAGCCCTCCAGCGCGGGATCGAACATCGGGCCGAGCCAGTGCAGGACGACCGGTTCCGACGCCTGGCGCAGGAGATGGGCGTACGTCTCCAGGTAGTCCTCGGGCCCCTTCGCCGCCGCGGCGAGCGCGCGCGAGGCCATCAGGATGGCCTGGGCGCCGCTCTCCTCGACGAGCGCGAGCTGCTCCTCGTACGCCGCGCGCACCTCGGCGAGGCTCGCGGGACCGGTGAGCTGGTCGGTGCCCACGCCGCAGGCGATGCGCCCGCCCACCGCCCTGGCCTCGGCCGCCGAACGCCGGATCAGCTCCGACGCGCCCGCCCAGTCCAGGCCCATGCCGCGCTGCGCGGTGTCCATGGCCTCGGCGACGCCGAGGCCGTGCGACCACAGATGGCGGCGGAAGGCGAGGGTGGCGTCCCAGTCGACGGCGGCCGGTGCGTCCGGGCTGACGTCGGCGTACGGATCGGCGACGACGTGGGCTGCGGAGAAGACGATGCGCGAGGTGAGCGCGGCCTTGCCCGGTGCCAGGTCGAGGGGGGTGGCTCGGGGCTCGTACGGCCCCTGGGGAAGGTGGATCGTCACAGGGTCAGCTCCGGCACGTCGAAGCGCCGGCCCTCGGCGGAGGACTTCAGGCCGAGCTCGGCGAGCTGGACGCCGCGCGCGCCTGCCATCAGGTCCCAGGTGTAGGGCTCGTCCAGCACGATGTGGCGCAGGAAGAGCTCCCACTGTGCCTTGAAGCCGTTGTCGAAGACGGCGTTGTCGGGGACTTCCTGCCACTGGTCGCGGAACGACTCGGTGACGGGGAGGTCGGGGTTCCAGACCGGCTTGGGGGTGGCCGAGCGGTGCTGGACGCGGCAGTTGCGCAGTCCGGCGACGGCGGAGCCGTGGGTGCCGTCCACCTGGAACTCGACCAGCTCGTCGCGGTTGACTCGCACGGTCCAGGAGGAGTTGATCTGGGCGACCGCGCCGCTCGCGAGCTGGAAGATGCCGTAGGCGGCGTCGTCGGCGGTGGCGTCGTACGGCTTGCCCTGCTCGTCCCAGCGCTGCGGGATGTGCGTCTGGACGTGTGCCTGGACGGTCGTCACCTTGCCGAACAGCTCGTGCAGGACGTACTCCCAGTGCGGGAACATGTCGACGACGATGCCGCCGCCGTCCTCGGCGCGGTAGTTCCACGAGGGGCGCTGGGCGTCCTGCCAGTCGCCTTCGAAGACCCAGTAGCCGAACTCGCCGCGCACGGACAGTATGTCGCCGAAGAACCCGCCGTCGATGAGGCGCTTCAGCTTCACCAGGCCCGGCAGGAAGATCTTGTCCTGGACCACACCGTGCTTGATGCCGGCGTCACGGGCGAGCCTGGCCAGGTCGAGGGCGCCCTCGACGTCCGTGGCGGTGGGCTTCTCGGTGTAGATGTGCTTGCCGGCCGCGATGGCCTTCTTGATCGCCTCGACGCGGGCCGAGGTGACCTGGGCGTCGAAGTAGATGTCGATGCTGTCGTCGGCGAGCACCGCGTCCAGGTCGGTCGACCACTCGGTCAGACCGTGCTCCGCTGCCATCTCCTCCAGGGCGTGGGCCCGGCGGCCGACGAGCACCGGTTCGGGCCACAGCACCTCGCCGTTGCCGAGATCGAGGCCACCCTGCTCGCGGATCGCGAGGATCGAGCGCACCAGGTGCTGCCGGTATCCCATGCGACCCGTGACGCCGTTCATGGCGATGCGCACTGTCCTGCGTGTCACGAAGTTCCCTCCATACAGCCGTAGCAAGCGCTTTCTATGCGGTATGACGCTAGCCTGCCGACAGCGACCCGGACAAGAGGGGGCGCCCTGATTACTCCTCGGAGGAAAGCGATGACAGTCACCCTGGCGGATGTGGCGGCTCGCGCCCGGGTGTCCCCGGCCACCGTCTCCCGCGTACTGAACGGCAACTACCCGGTAGCCGCTTCGACGCGCGAGCGGGTCCTGCGCGCGGTGGACGACCTGGACTACGTGCTCAACGGGCCGGCCAGCTCGCTCGCCGCGGCCACATCGGACCTCGTGGGCATCCTGGTCAACGACATCGCCGACCCCTTCTTCGGGATCATGGCGGGGGCGGCCCAGTCCGAGATCGGCGGCCCGGGCGACGGTTCGGGCCGGGCGGGTGGCGAGAAGCTCGCCGTCGTCTGCAACACGGGCGGCTCCCCAGCACGCGAGCTGACCTATCTCACGCTGCTCCAGCGCCAGCGCGCGGCGGCCGTGGTCCTGACCGGCGGCGCCCTGGAGGACCCCGTCCACCAGGCCGCGATGTCCGCGAAACTGACCAAGCTCGCGGACGCGGGCACCCGGATCGTCTTCTGCGGGCGGCCCCCGCTGCCGGGCGGCGAGGCGGTCGCCGCTTCCCTCGCCTTCGACAACCGGGGCGGCGGCCGGCGCCTCACGGAACACCTCGTCTCGCTCGGCCACCGGCGGATCGGTTACGTCGCGGGCCCCCGCGAGCGCACGACCACGCGCCACCGCCTGGAGGGCCACCGCGAGGCGATGCGCGCCGCCGGGCTGTACGGGGACGCGGGCGAGGCGGGCCGGCACCCCGACGTGGAGCGCCTCACCGTCCACGGCCCGTACGACCGCCGCTCCGGCTACGAGGCCACGCTCGAACTCCTGCGCCGCGAACCGGGCCTGACCGCGATCGTCGCCGCCAACGACACGGTGGCGCTGGGTGCCGGGGCCGCGATCCGCGACCAGGGGCTGCGCATTCCGCAGGACGTGTCGGTGGCCGGTTTCGACGACCTGCCGTTCTCGGTGGACGCGGTACCCGCGCTGACGACCGTACGGCTGCCGCTGTTCGAGGCCGGGGCGCGGGCCGGACGCCTGGCGATGGGCAAGGAGACACCGCCGCCCGGCGGCATCGCGACGATCGCGGCAGAACTGATGGTGCGGGGTTCGACGGCGCCGCCGCGGGTGGGCTGAGGTTTCCGCCCCCGGGCCCGGGTATCCGTACACGCATCAACGGAACCGACCGAAGGAACTCGCACGTGAAGCTCGCTTTCTCGACCCTCGGAGTGCCGGGGATGCCCGTGGCCGACGTCGTACGGCTCGCCGCCGAGCACGGCTACCAGGGGGTGGAACTGCGCACCCACCCCGAGGAGCCCGTCCACCTGGGGCTGTCACCGGACGAGCGGGCGCACGTCGTCGAGGAGTTCAGGCGCGGCGGGGTGCAGATCCTGACGCTCGCCGGTTACGTCCGTGTGGCGGCCGACGGCCCCGACGGACCGGTGCTGGACGAGCTCGCCCAGCTGGTCGAGCTGGCCCGCGACCTGGGCGCGCCGCACGTGCGGGTCTTCCCCGGCGGTGGCGGCCAGGATCCCGCGACGGCCGACGCGACGGCCGCCCGCCGGCTCGGCGCCGCCGCTCCGCACGCGGCCGACCACGACGTGCGCATCCTGCTGGAGACCCATGACTCGCACCGCGCGGGCGCGGACACCGCCCGGGTGGTGGGGACCGTCGGGCACAAGCACATCGGCGCGCTGTGGGACGTCATGCACACCTGGCTGGCGGGCGAGGACCCGGCCGCCAGCCACGCCGTCCTGGCCCCGCACCTCGGCTACGTACAGGTGAAGGACGTCGCCTCGGCGCAGGACGAGGAACCGCTGCCGCTCGGGGCGGGCGTGCTGCCTCTGGGCCCCTGCCTGGACACCCTGGACCCGGACAGCTGGGTCTGCTGGGAGTACGAGAAGCGCTGGCACCCGGGGGCGGCGGAGCTGCCGGGGCTGCTGTCCGCGGGGCGTGAGCACCTGCTGCGGCTGGGCGCGCCGAAGCAGTAGGCCGGACGCCGGAGCGGCGTTTCAGACCCGCTCCGGCCGCACGACGGGCGCCTCCGGCACGGCGCGGGTGCGGCGCACTCCGGCCAGGGAAGTCAGGGCCACCCCGCCGACCAGCAGGGCCGCCGCGCACCACCGAAGCGGGCTCACCGACTCGTCGAGCAGCAGCGCGGCCGAGGACATGCCGAAGACCGGTACGAGCAGGGTGAACGGGGCGACGGACGAGGCCGGGTGGTGGCGCAGCAGGAAGCCCCAGGCCCCGAACCCGAGGACCGTCGCGACCCAGGCCACGTAGACGATGCTGCCGACGCCGCTCCACTCCAGGGCCGCGAGCGCCTCGGCGTCGCGGTCCCAGCCCTCGAAGAGGAGGGAGAGGCCCAGCAGCGGCAGGACGGGCACGGTCGACACCCACACCATGAAGTTGAGGGGGTCGGACGGAGCCGCCTTGCGGGTCAGGACGTTCGACACGCCCCAGCAGGCCGCTGCCGCGATCACGAGGACGAACGCGAGCACGGGCCCGCCCGCCCCTTCGTCGACCGCCGCGACCCCGATACCGGCGAGTGCGACGGCCATCCCCAGCATCCTCACCCGTCCCGGCCGTTCGCCCAGTGCGACGGCGGCGAAGAGCACGGTGAAGACGGCCTGGACCTGGAGGACGAGCGAGGAGAGACCGGCGGGCATCCCCTGGTCCATGCCGACGAAGAGCAGCCCGAACTTCGCCACCCCGAGGGCCAGGCCGACGCCGATGATCCACTTCCAGGCGACCTTCGGCCGCCCGACGAGGAACACCGCGGGCAGGGCCGCGACGAGGAAGCGCAGGGCGGAGAAGAGCAGCGGCGGGAAGTGGCCGAGGCCGATCTCGATGACGACGAAGTTCAGACCCCAGACGGCGGCGACCAGCGCGGCCAGGGCGATGTGGAGGGGACGCATGGACCGAGCATCGGACGCACGGACCGTGTAGCACCAGCGCGGATTTCTTCATGGTGCAATTGAGCGTTGCTAACGCGTCCGTGTTCTCGACTCACGCGCGTCCGTGTTCTCGACTCACGCGTCCGCGTTCTCGACTCACGCGTCCGCGTTCTCCGCCCACGCGCTCTCCGCTCGCGCGTCCCTCCGGTCTGCGAGGTTTCCGGTGCTCGATCTCTCCCGGCTGCGCGCCCTGCACGCGATCTCCGTCCACGGTTCCGTCGCGGGTGCGGCCGCCGCGCTCGGCTACACCCCCTCGGCCGTCTCGCAGCAGATCACCAAGCTGGAGCGGGAGACCCGCACGACGCTGCTCGAACGGCGCGGGCGGGGCATCGCCCTGACCGAGGAGGCGATCCATCTGGCCTCCACCGCACAGCAGTTGCTCGCGATCGTCGAGCAGGCCGAGACGACGATGGAGGAGCGCAGAGGGCAGCCCACGGGGCGGCTGTCCATCGGCGCGTTCGCCTCGGCGGCGCGCGGCCTGCTGCCCGGCGTCCTGGCGGAACTGGACCGGGAGCATCCGGCGCTGGAGGCCCGGCTGACCGAGGTCGATCCGCATCTGTCGGTCGACCTGGTGGCCAAGGGCGTGATCGACCTGGCGGTCGCGCACGACTGGGACATCGCCCCGCTGCCCGCCCCGGAAGGGGTCGCCCAGGCCGTGATCGGGGACGACCGGTGCGATCTGCTGGTGCCGGAGGGCCATCCGCTGGCCGGGCGCACGGCGGTCCGGCGCTCGGAGCTGGCCATGGAGCGGTGGATCTGCCAGCCGCCGGGGACGGTCTGCCACGACTGGCTCGTACGGACGTTGCGAGCGGCGGGGTACGAGCCGGACATCAGGCACCAGGCCGAGGAGAACCACACCCAGCTGGCCCTGGTCGCCGCCGGGCTCGGTGTCGCGATGATCCCCCGGCTGGGGCGGGGGCCGCTGCCGGCGGGCGTGCTGGCGGTGCGGCTCGATCCCGTACCGGTGCGGCGGCTGTACGCGCTGTGGCGCACGGAGGCCGCGCGGCGGCCGGCGATCAGGGCGGCGGTGGAGGCGTTGCGGGTACGGGGCGCGGCGGCAGGTCTGCAGGCGGGCCCGTCGGCCGATTGAGGACAAGACGGTGACTTCACGGCAAGCGGGCGGCTTTCTCGGGCCGTCCCCTTGACTGGTAGTTACTTTCCATATATCCGTACAGTCTTGGAAGTTTCTTTCAGTACCGGAAGGAGCTCACGTGCACCACCGCACCTCCCGACGCGCCCTCCTCACCGCCGCAGCGGTCACCGCCGCAGCAGCCGCGACAGGCGCAGTCGCCCCCGGCGCCGCCGCCGAGGAGTCCGTCAGCGCCGCCACGCACGACCGCCTCCGACGGCTCGTCTCCGGAATGAGTCTGGAGGAGAAAGTCGGCCAGCTCTTCGTGATGCGGGTGTACGGCCACTCCGCCACCGATCCCGACCAGGCCGACATCGACGCCAACCTCACCGAGATCGGGGTGCGCACGGCGGCCGAGCTGGTCTCGACGTACCACGTCGGCGGAATCATCTACTTCGCCTGGGCGCACAACACCCGTGACCCGCACCAGATCGCCGAGCTCTCCAACGGCATCCAGCGGGCCGGGCTCGGCGGGCGCACTCCCGTGCCGTTGCTGATCTCCACCGACCAGGAGCACGGCATCGTCTGCCGGGTCGGCGAACCCGCCACGCTGATGCCCGGCGCGATGGCGCTGGGTGCGGGCGGTTCGCTCTCCGACGCCCGGCTCGCGGGCCGGATCGCGGGCGCCGAACTGGCCGCCATAGGGATCCGGCAGAACTACGCCCCGGACGCCGACGTCAACGTCAACGCGGCCAACCCCGTGATCGGCGTGCGCTCCTTCGGCTCCGACCCGCAGTCGGTGGCCGGTCTGGTCGCCGCGCAGGTGAAGGGGTATCAGAGCGCCGGGATCGCCGCCACGGCCAAGCACTTCCCCGGCCACGGCGACACCAACACGGACAGCCACACCGGCATCCCGTACATCCACCACACCCGTGAGCAGTGGGAGGAGCTGGACGCCCCGCCGTTCCGGGCGGCGATCGCTGCGGGCATCGACTCGATCATGACCGCGCACATCGTCGTCCCCGCGCTCGACGCCTCGGAGGACCCGGCGACGCTCTCGCACCCGATCCTCACCGGAGTGCTGCGCGAGGAGCTGGGCTACGACGGCGTCGTGGTCACCGACGCGCTGAACATGGAGGGGGTGCGCACGAAGTACGGCGACGACCGGGTACCCGTGCTCGCGCTCAAGGCGGGGGTCGACCAGCTGCTGAACCCCCCGAACCTCGCCGTCGCCTGGAACGCCGTCCTGGCGGCCGTGAAGAGCGGGGAGATCAGCGAGGCACGGATCGAGGAGTCGATCCTTCGCATCCTGCGGCTGAAGGCGAAGCTCGGGCTGTTCCGCGACCCGTACGTCAGCCGCCGGGGCGTGGACAGGGTCGTCGGCATCCCCGCGCACCTCGCCGCAGCCGACCGGATCGCCGAGCACACCACCACGCTGCTCGCCAACTCCGGTTCGCTGCTCCCGCTCTCCCGCCGCTCCCACAGGAACATCCTGGTGGTCGGCGCCGATCCGGCCTCGCCGTCCGGCACGACCGGCCCGCCGACCGGCACCCTCGCAGCGGCCTTCGTCGAGCTCGGGTTCAGCGCGACCGCGCTGTCCACCGGCACCGCCCCCACCCAGGCGAAGATCGCCGAGGCGGTCGCGGCGGCGCAGGGCAAGGACGCCGTGGTCGTGGGGACGTACAACGTCTCGATGACCAGCTCCCAGCGCACCCTGGTCAGCTCGCTCGCGGCGACAGGCGTACCGGTGATCGCCGTCGCCATCCGCAACCCGTACGACATCGCCCGGCTCGCCGGCACGGGATACGCGGCCAGCCTCGCCACGTACTCCTGGACGGATGTCGAACTGCGGGCGGCCGTACGGGTCATCGCGGGCGTCGCCCGCCCCGAGGGCAAGCTGCCGGTGCCCGTCCAGCGGGCGGACGATCCCACGCAGGTGCTCCACCCGGTCGGCTACGGACTCTCCTACTAGCCGGGTCACCGGGGCGCCGGGACATACCGAGGGGCTGCGCCCGCCGGGTTCGCTGTACGGAACCCGGCGGGCGCAGCCCCCTTCGGTGTCAGGGCGTCACGGACGCAGCATTCCCTGGCCCCGCTGGGTGTCCACGTCCCGCTTGTCCAGACGGGCGTCGTACGGGGCGAGCGGCTTCGCCTTCGACGGGTCGGCCTGCACGGCCGCCGGAGCGACCCCGGCCCAGCGCAGGATGGCCGCGACGGCCTCGGCCTTCTCGTCGGCGACGAGACCCGACACCCTGGCGCCGTGGTTGGCGCCCGGCGCGGTGTAGACGTAGCTGTCGCGGGCGCCCGCGCCGAGGCGGAAGGGCTCCGCACCCCACGGGTCGTTCTCGCCGTAGACGTACATCATCCGGGTGGCGTTGTGCCGCACCCAGCTGTCCACGTCCCGCATCGCCGACGGCTGGAACGTCATCGGGATGTCACGCGGCACGAAGGTGCGCGGCGGCTGGTAGCCGTACCGGCTGAGGCCGCCGAGCCACGGCTGCTTGATGTCCGGCGCTCCGAGCTGGGTGCCCGCCTGGTAGTAGTACGGCGTGTACCGCTCCAGGCCCTGGTCGGCGTACGCCGCGAAGCCGGAGATGCCGTCGACGGAGTCCCAGATCGCCTCGTCGGTGGCGTTGGCCGCGTCGGCCGGGACGGCCTCGCAGTCGGAGACGAGGCTGTACTGCCAGAAGGCCCAGACGTAGTCCATGACGACGGCCTCGTACGCCTTGTCCAGCGTGCCGACGGTGTTGAAGGTGTAGCCGTTCTCGGCGGCGAACGCCTCGAACTTCTTCTCCAGCGGCTCGCGGCGGACGAGCGCCTCGCGCTGCACCCCGGCCAGCCGGTCGCGGCAGTCCTGGGTACCGACGTTCTCGAAGAACCGGTCGTACGCCGAGTCCTCCTTGTTCACCACGTCGTTGGGCGCGACGTAGGCGACGACGCCGTCCATGTCCTTCGGGTAGAAGCGCTCGAAGTAGGTGGCGGTCATGCCGCCCTTGGAGCCGCCCGTGGTCAGCCAGTTCTTCGTGTAGAGCTTCTTCAGCGCCTTGAAGACCCGGTGCTGGTCACTGGCGGCCTGCCAGATGTCCAGCTTCGACCAGTCGGCGGGCGCCGGTCGGGACGGGGTGAAGAAGCGGTACTCCAGCGAGACCTGGTTGCCGTCGATGATCTGCGTCGGCTCACTGCGGCTGGGGTTGGTGGAGACGTTGTAGCCGCTGGTGAAGAAGACCGTCGGCCGGCTCGTGTCCTTGTGCAGCAGCGTGATGCGCTGCTGGAACGTGCCCTTGTACGGGTTCCGGTGGTCCACCGGCTGGGTGTAGTTGAGGACGAAGTAGCGGTATCCGGGATACGGCTTCTCCTCGATCAGACTCATCCCCGGGATGGCCAGGATGCGGTCCTTGATGTCCTCGCTGCTTGCGTCGCTGCTGATCGTGCTGCTCTGCGTCGCGGTCGGTTCCGCGGCGGTGGCCGCACCGGCCGAGGCCCCCGTCGCACTGACGGTGCCTATGAGCACCGCGAGCGACAGAACCCCTCTGAGCGCCTTGCGCATTCACCCTCCCCTTGATTCACGACATTCGCCGTGAACCTAGCGGGGGCAACACGTGCCACGCCAGACCCGGTTGTGCGATCTTTTAACAGGGCATCAGCAGAGGATCCATCCGGTGGAGCCCGAACTGCCCGCGACAGCGCCCGTCGCGCGGACGCAGCGGTTCAGCGCGTACACGGTGACCGGGCCCGCTCGCGTCGTGAAACGGCCCTCGTCGACGACCGGCCGGCCGCCGCGCGCCTGGAGCGAGACGCTCATCGCCCGGCGCGCGCCGGGCTTCTTGGCGACGGTCACCGCGCACACGTAGGCGCGGCTCTTGTACACGCGCAGCTCGCCCTTGGCGAAGGACACCGTCGTGGCGTGCCGTCCGGAGCAGGCGGCGGCCGCCTGGGCGGGGGCGCCGAGGGCGAGGACGAGGGGGGCGAGCAGCGGCAGGACGAGCAGATACGCGAGGGCGCGCCTGCCCCTGGAGCGCCGGGAGCCTGCGAGGGTCTCCTCCGCTCCCCACGGTCTTGATGACCTCAGCGGTCTCACCATCCCTATCGAACACATTGGCCCTACCCGAGACGTGCGCGTACATGCGTACGACGCGAAGAGCCGTCCGAAGGTTGCATGGAGCGAGGACCGGTCCCGCCCGGGGCGTGTGCCCGTCAGACCGCCGCCGGTTCGTCCTCTCCTATGAACGTGCGCCACAGCCGGGCGTACGTACCGGCCCTGGCCAGCAGTTCGTCATGGGTGCCGTCCTCGACGACCCGGCCGTGGTCCATGACCACGACCCGGTCCGCGCGGGCGGCCGTGGTCAGCCGGTGCGCCACGACCAGCGTGGTGCGGCGGCCGGTGAGCCGGTCGGTGGCCTGGTTCACGAGCGCCTCGGTGGCGAGGTCCAGCGCGGCGGTGGCCTCGTCGAGCAAAAGGACGTCCGGGTCGACCAGTTCCGCGCGGGCGAGCGCGATCAGCTGGCGCTGGCCGGCCGACAGGTTACGGCCGCGCTCGGCGACCTCGTGCAGATAGCCGCCGTCGAGCGTGGCGATCATCTCGTGCGCGCCGACCGCCCGCGCCGCCGCCTCCACCTGGGCGTCGGTGGCGTCCGGCAGACCGTAGGCGATGGCGTCACGGACCGTACCGGCGAAGAGGTACGCCTCCTGCGGCACGACTCCGAGCCGGTGCCGGTACGCGGTCATGTCGAGCGCGCGCAGGTCGGTGCCGTCCGCGGTGACCCGGCCCGCCGTCGGGTCGTAGAACCGGGCGACGAGCTTGACGAGCGTGGACTTGCCCGCGCCCGTCTCGCCGACGAACGCGACCGTCTGGCCCGCCGGGATGCGCAGGTCGACCCCGGTGAGCGCCTCCTCCTCGCCGTTGTACGCGAAGGACACGTCCTCGAAGGCGATGTCGCCGCGCAGCGCGAGAACGTCCAGCGGCTCGTCGGGGTCGGCCGTGGACGTCCGCTCCTGGAGGAGTTCCTGGATCCGGCCGAGCGAGACCGTCGCCTGCTGGTAGCCGTCGAAGACCTGGGAGAGCTGCTGCACGGGGGCGAAGAACAGCTCGATGTAGAGGAGGTAGGCGACCAGCGCGCCGGTGGTCAGCGTCCCGTTGTCGACGCGCCCCGCACCGACGATCAGTACGGCGGCCGCGGCGACGGAGGACAGCAGCTGGACGAACGGGAAGTAGACCGAGATCAGCCACTGGCCGCGTACCCGGGCCTCGCGGTAGTGGTCGCTGCTCGCCGCGTACCGCGCGGCGCCGTCCCGCTCGCGGCGGAACGCCTGCACGATGCGCAGTCCGGAGACGGACTCCTGGAGGTCGGCGTTGACGGCGCTGATCCGCTCACGGGCCAGCTCGTACGCCGCGACACTTCTGCGGCGGAAGAAGAACGTGCCGACGACCAGGACGGGCAGGGTCGCGAAGACGACCAGAGCCAGTTCGACGTCGAGGACGAGCAGGGCGACCATGATGCCGAAGAAGGTGACCACGGAGACGAAGGCCGTGACCAGACCGGTCTGGAGGAAGGTGGACAGGGCGTCCACGTCCGTCGTCATCCGCGTCATGATCCGGCCGGTCAGCTCGCGCTCGTAGTAGTCGAGGCCGAGCCGCTGGAGCTGCGCGAAGATCTTGAGGCGGAGCGCGTACAGGACCCGCTCACCGGTACGGCCCGTCATCCGGGTCTCGCCGATCTGCGCGAGCCACTGCACCAGCACGACGAACAGGCCGAGCCCGGAGGCGGCCCAGACCGCGCCGAGCGCCAGCTGGGTGACGCCCTCGTCGATGCCGTGCCTGATCAGCACGGGCAGGAGCAGGCCCATGCCCGCGTCGACGGCGACGAGTCCGAGGCTCACCATCAGGGGCAGCCCGAAGCCGCGCAGCAGCCGGCGCAGGCCGTAGGACTCCTCGGCCCGTACGGCGCTCGCCTCGTCGATGTCCGGGATGTCGGTGGCCGGCGGCAGCGCGTCGACCTGGGCCAGCAGTTCGGGGGTGGCGGGCATCCCGTCCGCGACCGGGCCGCGCGGCTCCTCCTTGCGGATCCACAGCTCGGGCGTGATGCCGCGCTCGGCGTCGAACTCGGCGTCCAGTTCCTCCTGGAGGGTCCTGTCGTCCTCCCGCACGTCCGCCCTGACCGGCCGGTGGCCGGGCGAGGTGCCGCCCAGCTCGTCCGGGTCGGTGAGGAGACGGCGGTAGAGCGCGGAGCGCCGCTCCAGCTCCTCGTGCGTACCGATGTCGGCGAGCCGCCCCTTGTCGAGGACGGCGATCCTGTCGGCGAGGCCGAGCGTGGAGCGGCGGTGCGCTATCAGGAGGGTGGTGCGGCCCGCCATCACCTGCTTGAGGGCCTCGTGGATCTCGTGCTCGACCCGGGCGTCGACGGCGGAGGTGGCGTCGTCCAGGAGCAGCAGACGGGGGTCGGTGAGGATGGCGCGGGCGAGCGCGACGCGCTGGCGCTGGCCGCCGGACAGGGTGAGTCCGTGCTCGCCGACCTTGGTGTCGTAGCCCTTGGGCAGGTCCGTGATGAAGCCGTGCGCCTGCGCGGAGCGGGCGGCCTGCTCGATCTGCTCCTGGGTGGCGTCCGGGAAGCCGTACGCGATGTTGGCCCCGACGGTGTCGGAGAACAGGAAGCTGTCCTCCGGAACGAGTCCGATGGCGGCCCGGAGTGATTCCTGGGTGAGCTCGCGGACGTCGTGGCCGCCGACGAGGACGGCGCCGTGCGTGACGTCGTAGAAGCGGGGCAGCAGGAGCGAGACGGTGGACTTGCCGCTGCCGGACGCGCCGACGACCGCGACGGTCTCGCCGGGCTCGATGGTGAGCGAGAACCCGTCGAGGACGGGCCGTGCCTCGTCGTAGCCGAAGCTGACGTCGTCGAACTCGACGCTGGCCGGAGCGTCGGCCGGGAGGTCCTTCGTACCGTCCTGCATGGACGGCTCGGTGTCGATGAGCTCCAGGACGCGCTCCACACCGGCCCTGGCCTGCTGGCCGACGGTGAGGACCATGGCGAGCATCCGGACCGGGCCGACGAGCTGGGCGAGGTAGGTGGAGAAGGCGACGAACGTGCCGAGGGTGATCTCGCCCCGCGTGGCGAGCCAGCCGCCGAGGGCCAGCATCGCGACCTGGCCGAGCGCGGGCACGGCCTGGAGGGCCGGGGTGTAGCGCGAGTTCAGCTTGATGGTGCGCAGCCGCCCGGCGAAGAGCCTGCGCCCGACCTCGCGCAGTTTGCCGGTCTCCTGGTCCTCCTGCCCGAAGCCCTTGACCACCCGGACCCCCGACACGGCGCCGTCGACGACTCCGGCGACGGCGGCCGCCTGGCTCTGGGCGTACCAGGTGGCGGGGAAGAGGCGGGCGCGGGAGCGGCGGGCGATGAACCAGAGCGCGGGGGCGACAGCGAGGGCGACGAGGGTGAGGAGCGGCGAGAGCCACGCCATGATCACCAGGGAGATGACGAAGAGCAGGACGTTCCCGATGGTCATCGGGAGCATGAAGAGAAGCCCCTGGATCAGCTGGAGGTCGCTGGTGGCGCGCCCCACGACCTGCCCGGTGGACAGCTCGTCCTGCCGCTTCCCGTCGAGCCGGGTGATCGTCGAGTACATCTCGGTGCGCAGGTCGTGCTGTACGTCGAGGGCGAGCCTGCCGCCGTAGTACCGCCTGATGTACGTGGCGATGTAGACGAGCACCGCGGCGACTATGAGCAGCCCGGTCCAGACGGCGAGGGACCGGGTGTGCCCGACGACCACGTCGTCGATGATCACCTTGGTGATCAGCGGGACGAGGGCCATCACGGCCATTCCGGCGAGCGAGGAACCCAGCGCCAGCACCACATTGCGCTTGTAGCGCCATGCGTATCCGGCCAGCCGCCGTCCCCACCCCTGTTGTTCCGCGCCCTCCACCGATGCCTCCCGTTCGACCCGCCGTGCCACGTGCCACCTGATCTACCGGAAGTCACCAACGCGGCCGGGAGCAGATTTCATCCCGCCGTAACACGAACGGGGCCTGCGTCCCCTGCCGGTCCCGAACCGGGCGGGCCGTGAACCGGGGCCGGAGGGAGGCGTCGGGGCGTTCACACGCCGGCCGCGGGGTAGGCACGTTCCGCACCCCGAGAGCGCGGAGGACCCATGCCGGACGCCCAGCCGTCGGACGCCTATCGCAGCGGGCAGCTCTACGCGGCGCTCGCCGCCCTGCAGAAGCTCGGCGACGTCGGCTTCCGCGCGCTGGGACGCCCGGAGTCACGGGCCAGGGCGGCGGCGAAGCCGCTGACCCATCTTCGCGAGCCCCTGTGGATGGTCGGCAGGTCCTACGACGCGGCCCGGCGGCGGGGACAGGGCGCCGCCGCCGGCTCCGTGTTCCGGTCGATCCCGGACCTGATGCCCTCGGGGAGGGAGCTGCCCGGCAGCCTCGGCCCGGAGGAGCAGAAGGAGTTCCTCCTCGGCTGCCAGGCGCAGGAGGACGCCATCGCCGAGGAGACCGGGTTCCGCTGACCGCCTACAGGTGCGTCGGCTCGAACATCCTCAGCAGGGCAGGGAGCACGACCACCGACGGGCCGGGGGCCGCCAGCGCCTTCCCGAGGTCATCGGTCAGCGACTCCGGTGTCGTGAGGACCGCCGGGACGCCGAAGGACTCGGCCAGGGCCACGAAGTCGGGGCGGGAGAGCTCCGTCCCGGTGGCCTCGCCGAACGCGCCCGTCATGTACTCGCGCAGGATGCCGTAGCCGCCGTCGTCGACGATCAGCCAGGTGATGGGCAGGCCGTACTGCCTGGCCGTGGCCAGTTCCGCGATCGAGTACATCGCGCCGCCGTCACCGGAGACCGCGAGCACCGGCCTCGTGGGGTCGGCCGCCGCCGCGCCGATGGCGGCCGGGAAGCCGTAGCCGAGGCCGCCCGCGCCCTGCGCCGAGTGCATCGTGTTCGGATGGCGGGCGTCGAAGGCCGACCATGCCCAGTACGCGAGGATCGTCATGTCCCAGAAGCTGGGCGCCGTCTCGGGCAGCGCGGCGCGCACCGACGCGAGGACCTGCTGCTCCAGGGCGAGGTCCTGGGCGTCGATCCGGGCCCCCACCTTCTCCAGCACCGTACGGACCCGCTCGGCCGCCGTCGCGTCCTCGCGCGGTTCCACCGCGTCGAGAAGGTCGGCGAGCGCCTCACGGGCGTCGGAGTGGATGCCGAGCGCGGGGTGGTTGGACTCCAGCTTCCCGGCGTCGGCCTCGATCTGGATGACCCGGCCGCCCGGCCGGAAGGTGTGGTAGTTCGACGAGAGTTCCCCGAGGCCCGAGCCGACGACCAGCAGGACGTCCGCGGACTCCAGGAAGTCCGTGGTGTGCCGGTCCTCCAGCCAGGAGCGCAGCGAAAGAGGGTGCTCCCACGGGAAGGCGCCCTTGCCGCCGAAGGTGGTGACGACGGGGGCGTTGATCTTCTCCGCGAGGGCGCGCAGCTTGCCCGTCGCGTCGGACCGTACGACTCCGCCGCCCGCGATGATCGCCGGGCGTTCGGCGTTCGAGAGCAGGTGGGCCGCCGCGACGGTCAGCTCGGGGCGTGGAAAGAGCTCGCGCGGGGTGGCGTCCATCGCCGTGACGACCGGCAGGATCGTCTCGGCGAGCAGCACGTCCTGCGGGATCTCCACCCAGACCGGGCCGTGCGGCGCGGTGAGCGCGGACTCCCAGGCCGCGGCGATCGCGGACGGGATCTGGGAAGCGGTACGGACGGTGTGCACCGACTTCACGATGTCGCGGAACGACGCCTTCTGGTCGCGGAGCTCGTGCAGATAGCCGTGCCGGCCGCCGCCGAGCCCCGCCGTCGGGATCTGGCTGGAGATCGCGAGCACCGGCGCGGAGGCGGACGCCGCCTCCTGGAGCGCGGCGAGCGAGGTGAGGGCGCCGGGGCCGGTGGAGAGCAGCAGCGGGGCGACTTCTCCGGTGATCCGGCCGTAGGCGTCGGCGGCGAAGCCCGCGTTGTTCTCGACGCGCAGACCGATGTACGTGAGCGAGGAGCGGCGCAGCGCGTCGAACATGCCGAGCGCGTGCTGGCCGGGCAGCCCGAACACGGTCGTGGCGCCGAGACCCTGGAGCGTCTCGACGACGAGGTCGCCGCCGTTGCGGCCGGGCGGGGGGTTGAGCGCCGCCTCGGCCTGCGCGGGGGTGAGCCGCGGGCGGTCGTCGTGGTCGTGGGTCACTTCGCGCGCGCCTCTGCGATCTGACGGGACATGATCGTGGTGAGTTCGTACGCCGCGTGCGAGGCGGCGACGGAGGTGATCTCCGCGTGGTCGTACGCCGGCGCGACCTCGACGAGGTCCGCCGAGACCAGGTTGCAGGAGGCCAGTCCGCGCAGGATCTCCAGCAGTTCCCGGGAGGTGAGGCCGCCGGCCTCGGGCGTGCCGGTGCCGGGCGCGTGGGCCGGGTCCAGGACGTCGATGTCGATGGAGATGTAGAGCGGACGGTCACCGATCCGCTGACGCAGCTGGTCGGTGATCTCGTCGACGCCCCGGCGCATGACGTCGGCGGAGGTGACGATGCCGAAGCCCATCTTCGCGTCGTCGGTGAGGTCCTGCTTGCCGTACAGCGGGCCGCGCGTACCGACGTGGGAGAGCGCCTCGGTGTCGAGGATGCCCTCCTCGACGGCCCGCCGGAACGGGGTGCCGTGGGTGTACGCGGCACCGAAGTACGTGTCCCAGGTGTCCAGGTGCGCGTCGAAGTGGAGCAGGGCGACGGGGCCGTGCTTCTTGGCGACGGAGCGCAGGAGGGGCAGCGCGATGGTGTGGTCGCCGCCGAGCGTCATCAGGCGGGCGCCGGTGCCGAGCAGGTCGTCGGCCGCGGCCTCGACCGTCTCGACGGCCTCGTTGATGTTGAACGGGTTCGCGGCGATGTCACCGGCGTCGGCGACCTGGGCGAGCGCGAACGGGGAGGCGTCCTGGGCCGGGTTGTACGGGCGCAGGAGACGCGAGGCCTCACGGATCGCGTTGCCGCCGAAGCGGGCACCGGGCCGGTAGGAGACCCCGCTGTCGAAGGGCACACCGACGACGGCGATGTCGGCGGTGCCGACCTCGTCGAGCCGGGGCAGCCGGGCGAAGGTCGCGGGTCCGGCGTACCGCGGGACACGGGACGAGTCGACGGGACCGCGCGGCGTTTCGTTGCTGCTCATGGGACGGAGTGCCTTTCCTTCGGGTTTCTTACGTTATTGAGTGTGCGGGATCACCGGGGCAACGGTTTTGCCCTCGATCGCCGGACGGGCTCGGATTGCCTGCCCGGCCCGCAGTCGAGCCCGGCGGAATCAAGCCTGTCCGGCGATCGAGGACACGAGGTCAGGTGGTGACCGGCTCCTTCACCGGCTCCGGCTCCTCGGCCGCTCCCCGGCCCGCCAGCCGCTCGCGCCAGGCGGACAGCACCGCCGCGTCCGTCGGCTTCGTCGCCAGCGACACGATCACGTACACCGCGAGCGAGGACAGCAGGCCGTAGTAGACCGGCTCGTTGGCGAGGATTCCGTACGCGGCCATCAGGCCGATGACCGCGACACCACCCACCGCAACCGCGGCCAGCGCCCCCGCCGCGGTCCCGCGGCGCCACAGCAGCCCGCCGAGGATCGGCACCAGCAGCCCGCCGACGAGCAGGTTGTACGCGACGGTCAGGGCCTCGACGACGTTGTTGAGCGCGATCGCGATGAGGATGACGGCGATGCCCATGATCAGGATGAAGACCCGGTTGCCCTTCACCTCGTCGCGTTCCCCGCCGTCGCCGCCCCCGGTGACGGCCCCCCGCAGTTTCGACCATATGTCGTTGTTGGCGACGGTGGCGCAGGCGATCAGCGCGCCGGAGGACGTCGACATGACCGCGGCGAGCGCGGCGGCCAGCACGAGACCGCGCACGCCCATCGGGAGTTCGTCCTTGACGATGGTCGCGAACGCGGCGTCCGCGCTGGGCAGCGTCGGGTAGAGGACCTTGGCCGCCGTGCCGATGACGGCTCCGGCGATCGCGTACACGAGGCAGTACGTACCGGCGACCGTGCCGCCCCAGCGTGCCGTCCGGTCGCTGCGGGCGGTGAACACGCGCTGCCAGATGTCCTGGCCGATCAGCATTCCGAACGTGTAGATCAGGACGTACGTGAAGATCGTCTCGCCGCCGATGCCCAGCGGGTCGAAGTACTCGGTGGGCAGCCGCGCCTTCATCTCGCTGAAGCCGCCGGCCTTGACGACCGCGATGGGCAGCAGCAGCAGGAGCACGCCGATCGTCTTGACGACGAACTGCACCATGTCGGTCAGCGTGATGGACCACATGCCGCCGAGCGTCGAGTACGCGACGACGATGGCACCGCCGAGGACGATCGAGACGGTCCGGTTCATGTCGAAGAGGACGTCGAAGATGGTGGCGTACGCGATGGTCGAGGTGACCGCGAGCATCAGCGTGTACGCCCACATGACGAGGCCGGAGATGATTCCGGCCCGCCCGCCGTAGCGCAGGTCGAGCATCTCGGAGACGGTGTAGACCTTCAGCCGCGCGATGCGGGCGGAGAAGAAGACGGACAGGGCGAGGAGCCCGAGGCCGATGGTGAAGACCATCCACGCGCCGGACAGTCCGTACTGGTAGCCGAGGCCCACGCCACCGATCGTGGAGGCGCCGCCGAGGACGATGGCGGCCATGGTTCCGGAGTACATCCAGGGGCCGAGCCTGCGGCCCGCCACCAGGAACTCACTCTTGGACTTGGCGCGGCGCATCCCCCACCAGCCCATGGCGAGCATTCCGGCCAGGTAGACAACGATCACGGCATAGTCGACAGCCATGGGCTTCCCTCCGTCTCGCTCAACAGGTTGGTGAAGACGGTAGGTGGCCGGTAAGCAGCCATGAAGTGTACGTTTCATCCATTCTCACCACCCCCAATGGATGGACCATCCATGCCCGACTCCCCCACCGCGCCGCCGACCCCGCCCATCCCCCTCGCCGAACTGCTCGCCCGCGAGGACCTGGGGCTGCGCCGGATCGCCGGCCCCGACCACGCCGACCTGCTGTGGGTGCACACCTCGGAGATGGCCGACCCGTACCCGTACCTCCTCGGCGGTGAGCTGCTGCTGAGTGCCGGGGTGCTGCTGAAGGACGCGGACACCTATGTCGCCCGGCTGGTGGAGGCGGGGGCGGCGGCGCTCGGATTCGGGGTGGCTCCGGTGCACGACACGGTGCCCAGGGAGCTGGTGGAGGCGTGCGACCGGCACGGGCTGCCGCTCCTGGAGGTGCCGCCCGAGACTCCGTTCACCGCCATCGCGCGGGCCGTGTGGCGGCTGATGGCGGAGGCCAGGCACCGTGAGCTGCGCCGGGTGACCCGGGCCCAGCAGGCCCTGGCCACGGCGGCGGCGCGCCCCGACCCGGTGCCCGCGGTGCTGCGTCAACTGGCGACCCAGCTCGCAGGCCGGGCGGCCCTGCTGACCGCGGACGGCGAGGAGCTGCACGCGGCGGGCCGCCGCCCGGCCCCCGACGCCGGGGCGGCCCTCCTCAGGCTGGCCCGGGTGGTCTCCCCCGCGGGCCGCCCGGCCCCCGCCTCCGCCACCGACACCGTGGGCGGCACCCAGCTGTCCGCGTACCCCCTGGGCGGCGGCCAGGGCCTGGTCCTCGCACTGGCGGCGGACCGGCGCGCGGCCGGCGACCACACCGTGGCCGGTATCGCGGTCGTGCTCCTCTCCCTCCTGACCGCCCCGCACCAGGGCGCCGACGCGGCGGGCCGTTCGGCCGCCCTCGTACGCCTGCTGCTCGGCGCGGACCCTGCGGACGTCACCCCGCTCCTGGGCACCGCCGGCCCCTGGACGGTGGTCCACGCGCGCCGCCCCGGCGGTGCGCCCGCCGACCCGCTCACCGCGGGGGCGCTCGGTACGGCGCTGGGTTCGGCCCTCGTCGACGCGGACCGCCACGCCGTACGCGTCCTGGTCACCGACGCCGGCCGGATCTCCCCGCAGCCGGGCTGGACGCTCGGCGCCTCCGCCCCCGCCCCGGTCACCGCCCTCGCGGCGGCCGACGCCCAGGCGGCCCGCGCCCTGGGCCGCGCGGAGGCGACCCGCACGGCCCTCGCGGTGCACCGGCCCCCGACCGGCCTGACGGAACTCGTCCCCCGCGACCTGGCCGAGGCCCATGCCCGCACCCTCCTCGCCCCGCTCACCGAACCGCTGACCGAGACCCTGCGCTGCTGGCTGAGCCTGCACGGCAGTTGGGACCGCACGGCGGTCGCGCTCCAGGTCCACCGCAACACGGTCCGCCAGCGCATCGCCCGCTGCGGGGCGCTGCTGGGGACGGACCTGGACGACATGGACGTGCGGACGGAACTGTGGTTCGCGCTGGGGCTTTGAGCCCGCTCGACCAAACCCACTCGACCAACTGCCCCCGCACAGAGAACCTATGGGCATGGAATTCCTCTGCTACCACCGTGACCGGCCCGGCTCCCTGCCGCTGCGCGACGAACTGCTGGAAGACCACTGGTCCTACATGGACCGGTACGCGAAGGAGATGATCGCCCGGGGCCCGACCCTCGAAGGCGGCACACCCACCGGCAGCGTGCACATCCTCGACCTGCCCGACCCGGCCGCGGCCCGCGCGTTCGCCTTCGACGAGCCCGGCTACCAGGCGGGCGTGTACCAGGACGTACTGCTGCGCCGGTGGCGCAACACCCTGGGGCGCACCATGTGGGACTTCCCCGGCGGCCCGGACGACGGCAACCGGTACCTGGTGCTCGGCCTCGGTACGGGAGCCGCCGCCGACCTCGCGCTGCCGCCCGACCGGGACGAGCTGATCGCCTACGGGCCTCTGCTGTCAGACGACGGCGCCACCTGGCTGGGCACGGCGGCACTGGTCCGGGCACCGGACCCGGACATGGCCCGCTCCGTCCTGACCGCGGACCGGTACGCCGGGATCGAGGTGCACACCTGGCAGTTCGGCGGACGGTCGTGACGACCGGTGGACATCCGGCCGGCGTCGCGAAGTGCCGAGCATCACCCTGGACAGGCACGGTGACTGGCGGGTAACTTTTGAGGCAGGTCTGAGCAAGCGCTTAGCCAGCCCGCCGGAAGCTCAGGTTGAGCTGACCGAAGCCGACAGAGGAGGCACCCCCGTGCGCCGTACGGTATTCAACGAGGACCACGAGGCGTTCCGGGAGACCCTTCGCGCCTTCATCGAGGCCGAGGTCGTCCCCGTCTACGACGAGTGGTTCGCCGCGGGCCAGGCGCCGCGCGACTTCTACCACAAGCTCGGTGAGCTGGGTGTCTTCGGCATCTCGGTCGAGGAGGAGTTCGGCGGCGCGGGTGTCGACTCGCACAAGTACGAGGCCGTGCTCCAGGAGGAGTGCGCCCGCGCGGGCGTCTCGTTCGGCGGCTCCGGCGTGCACGTACTGCTCGGCCTGCCCTACATCAAGATGCTCGCCACGGGCGACCAGAAGAAGCGCTGGCTGCCGAAGTTCGTCAGCGGCGAGGAGATGTGGGCCCTCGCGATGACCGAGCCGGGCACCGGTTCCGACGTCGCGGGCATGAAGACCAACGCGAAGCTCTCCGAGGACGGCACGCACTACGTCCTCAACGGCTCGAAGACCTTCATCACCGGTGGTGTGCACGCCGACAAGGTGATCGTCTGCGCCCGTACCTCCGCCCCGCGCGAGGACGACCGCCGCTTCGGCATCTCCCTCTTCGCCGTCGACACCAAGTCCGAGGGCTACTCGATCGGGCGCAAGCTCGACAAGCTGGGTCTGCGGGTCTCCGACACCGCCGAGCTGGCCTTCGTCGACGTGAAGGTGCCGGTCGAGGACCTGCTCGGCGAGGAGAACAAGGGCTTCGGCTACCTCGGCACCAACCTGGCGTCCGAGCGCTGGGGCATCGCCTTCGGCGCGTACGCGCAGGCCGCAGCCGCCGTCCGCTTCGCCAAGGAGTACGTCCAGGACCGCACGGTCTTCGGCAAGACGGTCGCCTCCTTCCAGAACACCAAGTTCGAGCTGGCCGCCTGCCAGGCCGAGGTGGACGCGGCCCAGGCCGTCGCCGACCGCGCCCTGGAGGCCCTGGACGCCGGTGAGCTGACCGCCGCCGAGGCCGCCTCCGCAAAGCTCTTCTGCACCGAGGTCGCGCACCGCGTGATCGACCGCTGCCTCCAGCTGCACGGCGGCTACGGCTTCATGAACGAGTACCCGATCGCCCGCCTCTACGCCGACAACCGCGTCAACCGGATCTACGGCGGCACCAGCGAGGTCATGAAGTCGATCATCGCCAAGTCGATGGGGCTGTAGGGCGGTTACGTTCTCTCCATGAGCGAAGCACTTGACTCCCTGCTCGATCTGCTCGACCTGGAGCAGATCGAGCGGGACATCTTCCGGGGCATGAGCCGTTCCGCGGTCGTGCCCCGGGTCTTCGGCGGCCAGGTCGCGGCCCAGGCGCTGGTCGCCGCGGGCCGGACCGTCCCCGCCGACAGGACAGCCCACTCCCTGCACTCCTACTTCCTGCGCATGGGCGATCCCGGCGCCCCGATCGTCTACAGCGTCGACCGCATCCGCGACGGCGGGTCCTTCACCACCCGGAGGGTCGTCGCCGTCCAGCACGGGCAGCCGATCTTCCACCTCTCCGCGTCCTTCCAGACGTTCGAGGAAGGGCTGGAGCACCAGGCGGCCATGCCGGCCGCCCCGGACCCCGAGACGCTGCCCACCGCGGCGGAGATGCTGCCCCGCTACGCGGACCGCTTCGTCGACCCGAGCGTCATGGACCGGCTCCTGGAGGCACGGGCGGCGGTCGACCTCCGGTACGTCGACGCCCCGCCCTTCGCCACGGCCGGCGATCCGCGCGAACCGCGCTCCCAGGTGTGGTTCCGGACGAACGGCAAGCTCGCGGACGACCCGCTGCTCCACGTCTGCATGGCGACGTACGTCTCCGACATGACGCTGCTCGACTCCGTACTCCTCGCCCACGGGCGCGGCGGCTGGACGGTCGGTGACGTCGTGGGCGCGAGCCTGGACCACGCGATGTGGTTCCACCGGCCCTTCCGCGCGGACGAATGGCTGCTGTACGACCAGGAGTCGCCGTCCGCCTCCGGCGGGCGCGGACTCGGCCAGGCCCGCATCTACACGCAGGACGGCCGGCTCGCGATCACCGTCATCCAGGAGGGCCTGATCCGCACCCCGAGGGGATGAACGGGCCACAGGCGCCCGACTCGGACATACTCCCCACCATGACCGATGCGAAAAGTGGTGGTGGGGAGTCCACGTCCACCGTCGTCGTCGCGGCGATCGCCAACCTGGGCATCGCCCTGGCGAAGGCGGTCGCCGGCCTGATCAGCGGATCGAGCGCGATGCTCTCCGAGGCCGCGCACTCGGTCGCCGACACCGTCACCGAGGTCATGCTCCTGACCGCGCTCAAGCGCAGCGCGAAGCCGGCCGACGAGGACCACCCGCTCGGCTACGGCCCCGAGCGCTACATCTGGGCGATGCTCGCCTCCATCGCCACGTTCGTCGGCGGCGCCGTCTTCTCCGTCTACGACGGTGTGCACACCCTCGTGCACGGCGAGGAGCTGGGCGATCCGCTCATCTCGTACATCGTGCTGGGCGTCGCGTTCCTGCTGGAGGGCTACTCGCTCCGCACGGGCGTCAGGCAGGTCCGCCGCGAGGCCGCCCGGCTGCACTCCCCCGCCGGCTACTACCTGCGCCACACCCCCGACACGGCCGTCAAGGCGGTCGTGATGGAGGACTCCGCCGCGCTGGTCGGCCTGCTGCTCGCGGCGGGCGGCCTGCTCGGCGGCCAGCTCTCCGGCTCGGGCGTCTGGGACGGCGTCGCCTCGGTCCTGATCGGTGTCCTGCTCGTGTACGTTGCCTGGGTGCTCGGCCGCTCCAACGCCCAGCTGCTGATCGGCCGCCCGCTGCCGAAGGCCATGCGGGACGGCGTACGCGAGGAACTGCTCTCGGTCCCTCACATCATGGGCGTCCTGGAGCTCACCACGCTCATCCAGGGGCCGACGGAGATCCTGATCGCGGCGAAGATCGACTTCCGTGACGTGGCGAGCGCGGAGGAGATCGAGTGGGCCTCGGAGGAGGCGGAGGACCAGCTGCGGGAGCGCTTCCCCGCGATCCGCCGCGTCTATCTGGACCCGACGCCGGGACCGGATCAGCGCAAGGGCGCCGGATCCGCCTCCGGCCGCCGGTGACCCCGCCCCCGACGGGTCAGAGCAGTCCCGCCGCGTCCAGCAGGTAGTCGGTCATCGGGTCGTAGAAGCGCGGATCGGTGACGTGGTCGTCCAGCGGCACCGTCACCTGGAGCGTGCCCTCCGCCTCGGCGAGGAACAGCGCGGGGTCGTTGGAGTCCGCGTACCCGACGGTGTCGATGCCCCGCTGACCGGCGCACCCGGCCCATCCGTGGTCGGCCACCACGAGGTCGGGCCTGGGCCGCCCCTCGTGCTCGAAGCCGTCCAGGATCGCCGCCATCGGGATCGGCGAGTGCGTGTGCCACAGCGTCGCCCCGTGCTCCAGGACGGCGACGTCCGCGAACTGGAAGACCATGCCCTCCTCCGTCACCAGGCCCGACGGGATCCGCAGAATCTCGCACCCGGCGTTCCGCAGCGCGTCCGCCGTCTTGCGGTGCACGTCCAGCAGACCACCCGGGTGGCCGGTCGCGAGCAGCACCCGCTCCGAATCCGCCGCCGCCTTGCGCAGCCGCGCCGCCATCCGGTCCAGCGCGTCGACGGTCAGCTCCGGGTCGATGGTGTCCTGCCCGTACCGGTGCGCGGGGTCGTCGCTGACCCCGCAGCGCTCGGCCATCACCGCGAGCACGTCCTGCTCGTCGGTCCAGCGGTCCCCGAGCTCCAGGCCCAGCCAGTAGTGCCGCTCTCCGTTGGCGAGCTTGCGGTAGTGGGAGAGGTTGTTGTCGCGCGGGGTGGCGACGTCTCCCGCGATGCGCGAACGGACGAGGTGGTCGACGAGGGCGGCGCGGCTGGGTATCGGCATGAACCCATTGTGCCGTCAGGTGTGCGCAGTGTGCCGGGTGTCTCGCACGGCGGAACGCCGGCGCGCACCTGCCTGGATCCGCAGGACCGCCCGCGTGCACCGCACCGGGAGGCGGCGGCGTCGAGGACAGCCCTTCAGGAGGCGGCGGCGGTGAAGGCCCCGCGTGCCAGCCGGTGCAGCAGCGCCGCGGTGGCGTCCCGTTCCGGCAGGGCACCGGTGAGGTGCGGGGTGGAGTTGAGCAGGCCGAAGACCGCGTGGACGGTCATCCGGGCCTCGTCCTCGGCCAGCCGCGGATACAGGGCGCGGACCGCTTCGACCCAGACCTCGACGTACTGCCGCTGGAGCTGGCGCACCCGCTTGCGGTCGGCCTCCCGGAGGCGGTCCAGCTCGCGGTCGTGGAGGGTGATCAGAGGGCGGTCGTCGAGGGCGAAGTCGATGTGGCCCTCGATGAGCGCGTCCAGGAGCGACTCCGGTGAGCCGTCGCCGGCCACCGCGTCCTGCGACACGCGCATCCGTCCGCCGTCCAGGAGGCGCTCACTGATGCCCACCAGCAGTTCGGCGAGCATCGCGTCCTTCCCGGGGAAGTGCCGGTAGAGGCCGGGGCCGCTGATACCGACCGCGGCTCCTATCTCGTCGACGCCCACGCCGTGGAAGCCGCGCTCGGCGAAGAGGCGTGCCGCCTCCCGGAGGATCTGCTCGCGGCGGGTGGGAGCCGCGACTCGGGCGGTGGCATGAGTGCTCATGAAGATTCATTCTAGACAGGGCCGTTAGCGCTCGTTAACCTGAGCGCAACACGTTAACGGTCATTAACCAGTGCGGTACGGGCAAGGGGGCTCGAACGATGCAGCAGGCACCGGTCCTGACGAGCGCGGCCGATCCCGCCTCGGAGGCCTGGCAGGCCAACGAGGCGGCGCATCACGCGCTCGCCGACGAGCTGCGGTCGCGGCTCAGCACGGCACGGCTCGGCGGGGGTGAGAAGGCCCGCGCCCGGCATGTGGCGCGCGGCAAGCTGCTGCCCCGGGAGCGGGTGGACACCCTGCTCGACGCGGGTTCGCCCTTCCTGGAGCTGGCCCCGCTGGCGGCCGAGGGACTGTACGGGGGCGCCGCCCCGGCGGCGGGCGTGATCGCCGGGATCGGCAGGGTCAGCGGCCGCGAGTGCGTGATCGTCGCCAACGACGCGACCGTCAAGGGCGGCACGTACTACCCGATGACCGTGAAGAAGCACCTGCGGGCCCAGGAGGTGGCGCTGGAGAACCGGCTGCCCTGCCTGTACCTCGTCGACTCCGGTGGCGCCTTCCTGCCCATGCAGGACGAGGTGTTCCCGGACCGGGAGCACTTCGGGCGGATCTTCTACAACCAGGCACGGATGTCGGGCGCCGGCATCCCGCAGATCGCCGCCGTGCTGGGTTCCTGCACGGCCGGCGGGGCGTACGTCCCCGCGATGAGCGACGAGGCCGTGATCGTCCGCAACCAGGGCACGATCTTCCTCGGCGGACCGCCGCTGGTGAAGGCCGCGACCGGCGAGGTCGTGACAGCCGAGGAGCTCGGCGGCGGCGAGGTGCACTCGCGCACCTCGGGCGTGACCGACCACCTCGCCGAGGACGACGCC
The DNA here is from genome assembly GCF_040650955.1 of Streptomyces sp. NPDC048560. Taxonomy (NCBI): domain Bacteria; kingdom Bacillati; phylum Actinomycetota; class Actinomycetes; order Kitasatosporales; family Streptomycetaceae; genus Streptomyces; species Streptomyces sp. NPDC048560. The sequence goes on along the minus strand of NZ_JBEZIJ010000011.1, from coordinate 287,099 downwards.
CACGCGCTGCGGATCGTACGGAACATCGTGGCCACCCTTCCCGAGCGCGGGGCGCTCCCCTGGTCGGTGCAGCCGGCCGAGGAGCCGAAGGTGGACCCCGCCGGGCTGTACGGGGCGGTGCCCGTCGACTCGCGGACGCCCTACGACGTACGGGAAGTGATCGCCCGGGTCGTGGACGGCTCCCGCTTCGCGGAGTTCAAGGCGGAGTACGGGACCACCCTCATCACGGGCTTCGCGCAGATCCACGGCCACCCCGTCGGCATCGTCGCGAACAACGGCATCCTGTTCTCGGAGTCCGCCCAGAAGGGCGCCCACTTCATCGAGCTGTGCGACCAGCGCGGCATCCCGCTGGTGTTCCTCCAGAACATCTCCGGCTTCATGGTCGGCCGCGACTACGAGGCCGGCGGCATCGCCAAGCACGGCGCGAAGATGGTCACGGCCGTCGCCTGCACCCGGGTGCCGAAGCTGACCGTGGTGGTCGGCGGGTCCTACGGCGCGGGCAACTACTCGATGTGCGGCCGGGCCTACAGCCCCCGCTTCCTGTGGATGTGGCCCAACGCGAAGATCTCCGTCATGGGCGGCGAGCAGGCCGCTTCGGTGCTCGCCACCGTCAAGCGCGACCAGCTCGGAGACGACTGGAGCGCCGAGGACGAGGAGAGCTTCAGGGCCCCGATCCGCGCCCAGTACGAACAGCAGGGCAACGCGTACTACGCCACCGCCCGGCTGTGGGACGACGGTGTGATCGACCCGCTGGAGACCCGGCAGGTGCTGGGGCTCGCTCTGACCGCCTGTGCCAACGCCCCCCTGGGTGACCCCCAGTTCGGCGTCTTCCGGATGTGATGTGAGGACTTCAATGTTCAGCACTGTTCTGGTCGCCAACCGTGGCGAGATCGCGGTCCGGGTCATCCGGACCCTGCGCGAGCTCGGCGTGCGGTCGGTCGCCGTCTTCAGCGACGCGGACGCGGACGCCCGGCACGTACGGGAGGCCGATACGGCGGTACGGATCGGGCCCGCGCCCGCCGCCGAGAGTTACCTCTCCGTGGAGCGGCTGCTGGACGCCGCCCGGCGCACCGGCGCCGAGGCCGTCCACCCGGGCTACGGGTTCCTCGCCGAGAACGCGGGCTTCGCGCAGGCGTGCGCGGAGGCCGGTCTCGTCTTCATCGGGCCGCCCGCCTCCGCGATCTCGCTGATGGGCGACAAGATCCGGGCCAAGGAGACGGTCGCCGCGGCGGGCGTGCCGGTCGTGCCCGGGTCCTCGGGCAGCGGCCTCACCGACGCCCAGCTCGCCGCCTCCGCACGCGAGATCGCCATGCCCGTACTGCTGAAGCCCTCGGCGGGCGGCGGCGGCAAGGGCATGAGGCTGGTGCGCGACGAGGCCCTGCTCGCCGACGAGATCGCTGCGGCGCGGCGCGAGGCCCGCGCCTCGTTCGGCGACGGCACCCTGCTGGTGGAACGCTGGATCGACCGGCCGCGCCACATCGAGATCCAGGTCCTGGCCGACGCCCACGGGAACGTGGTGCACCTCGGTGAGCGCGAGTGCTCGCTCCAGCGCCGCCACCAGAAGATCATCGAGGAGGCGCCCTCGGTCCTGCTCGACGAGGCGACCCGGGCCGCCATGGGTGAGGCCGCCGTCCAGGCGGCCCGCTCCTGCGGCTACGTCGGCGCCGGCACGGTGGAGTTCATCGTGCCGGGCGACGACCCCGCCGCGTACTGCTTCATGGAGATGAACACCCGCCTCCAGGTCGAGCACCCGGTCACGGAGCTGATCACGGGACTCGACCTCGTCGAGTGGCAGCTCCGGATCGCCGCCGGCGAACAACTCCCGTACAAGCAGGAGGACATCACCCTCACCGGCCACGCCATCGAGGCTCGTGTCTGCGCCGAGGACCCGTCCCGCGGCTTCCTGCCCTCCGGCGGCACGGTGCTGCGGCTGAGCGAGCCGCAGAGCGGCGGGGTGCGCACGGACTCCGGACTCAGCGAGGGTGTGCCGGTCGGCAGCACGTACGACCCGATGCTGTCGAAGGTCATCGCGTACGGTCCCGACCGGGCGACGGCCCTGCGCCGGCTGCGCGCCGCCCTCGCCGACACGGTGGTGCTCGGCGTCCCGACCAACGCGGGCTTCCTGCGCCGGCTGCTCGCCCACCCGTCGGTGGCCTCGGGCGACCTGGACACCGGTCTCGTGGAGCGCGAGGTGGCGGGGCTGGTCCCCGACGGCGTACCGGAAGAGGTCTACGGGGCCGCGGCGCTCCTCAGGCACCACTCCCCCGACCCGGCACCCGGCACCTGGGCCGACCCGTTCTCCGCACCGACCGGCTGGCGCCTCGGCGGCACCCCGGCCCCGGTCGTCCAGCACTTCCGGGTGCCCGGCCACGAGCCCGTGCGGACCGCCCTGCGCCCGTATCCGGCAGGGGCCGAGCTGACGCTCGGGACCACCGTGGCCGGCGGGCGGGCCGATGACGTCCAGGTCGACGCCTGCGGGCCGGTCCCCCCGCAGCCGGGCGCGCAGTCGGCCCGGCTGGTCACGACGTCCGCGCACCGGGTCACCGTCGAGATCGACGGGCTGACCCACACCTTCGACCACGCCACCTCGCCCGAGGGAAGCTGGCTGGGACGGGACGGAGACACCTGGCACGTCCAGGACCACGACCCCGTGGAGGCGTCCCTCAGCGGTGCCGCCCGCGCCGGGGTCGACACGCTCGCCGCTCCCATGCCGGGGACCGTCACCGTGGTGAAGGTCGCCGTCGGGGACGAGGTGGCCGCCGGGCAGAGCCTGCTCGTCGTCGAGGCGATGAAGATGGAGCACGTCATCTCCGCGCCGCACGCGGGGACCGTGACCGAACTCGACGTCACGGCGGGCGCCACCGTCGCCATGGACCAGGTGCTGGCCGTCGTGACCCCTGTGGAGGAATCATGACCGAGGGTCTTCCCATGCGGGTCCCCGTCGACGGGCTGCCGGCCCGGGTCCGTATCCACGAGGTCGGGGCCCGCGACGGACTCCAGAACGAGAAGGCGGTCGTCCCGACCGAGGTGAAGGCGGAGTTCATCCGCCGGCTGGCGGTGGCCGGGCTCACCACGATCGAGGCGACCAGCTTCGTCCACCCCAAGTGGGTGCCCCAACTGGCCGACGCCGAGAAGCTGTTCCCGATGCTCGGCGACATCGCGGACGTCGGGGACGTCGCACTCCCCGTCCTCGTGCCCAACGAACGGGGGCTGGAGCGGGCGCTCGCACTCGGCGCGCGGCGGATCGCGGTGTTCGGCTCGGCGACCGAGACGTTCGCCGCCCGCAACCTCAACCGGACCGTCGACGAGTCGCTCGCCATGTTCGAGCCGGTCGTCGCACGAGCCAGAGCCGGCAAGGTGCACGTGCGCGGCTACCTCTCGATGTGCTTCGGGGACCCGTGGGAGGGTCCCGTCCCCGTCGCCCAGGTCGTCCGCGTCGCCAAGGCGCTGATGGACCTCGGCTGCGACGAGCTCTCCCTCGGCGACACGATCGGCGTCGCCACACCGGGCCATGTCCAGGCACTGCTCACCGCCCTGAACGAGGCGGGTGTCGCCACCGGCACCATCGGCGTGCACTTCCACGACACGTACGGCCAGGCCCTGTCCAACACCCTCGCCGCGCTCCGGCACGGGGTGAGCACCGTGGACGCCTCGGCGGGCGGCCTCGGCGGCTGCCCGTACGCGAAGAGCGCGACCGGCAATCTCGCCACCGAAGACCTCGTCTGGATGCTCGAAGGTCTCGGCATCCACACCGGGGTCGACCTCGCCGAGCTCACCGCCACCAGCGTGTGGCTCGCCGAACAACTGGGCCGACCCAGCCCGTCCCGTACCGTCCGCGCCCTCTCCCACAAGGAGCAGTGATCCCTCCCATGTCTCTGGACCACCGGCTGACCGCCGAGCACGAGGAACTGCGACGCACCGTCGAGGCGTTCGCGCACGACGTGGTCGCACCGAAGATCGGCGACTTCTACGAGCGCCACGAATTCCCGTACGAGATCGTGCGCGAGATGGGACGGATGGGACTGTTCGGTCTGCCGTTCCCGGAGGAGTACGGCGGCATGGGCGGCGACTACCTCGCCCTCGGTATCGCCCTGGAGGAGCTGGCCCGCGTCGACTCGTCCGTGGCGATCACCCTGGAGGCCGGGGTCTCGCTGGGTGCCATGCCCGTCTTCCGCTTCGGCACGGAGGAGCAGAAGCGGAAGTGGCTGCCGAGGCTCTGCTCGGGCGAGGCGCTCGGCGCGTTCGGCCTGACGGAGCCGGGGGCCGGCTCGGACGCGGGCGGCACCCGCACCACGGCGGTGCTGGACGAGGCCACCGACGAGTGGGTCATCAACGGCTCCAAGTGCTTCATCACCAACTCCGGTACGGACATCACGGAGCTGGTCACGGTCACGGCGGTCACCGGCCGCAAGGAGAACGGCGCCCCGCGCATCTCCGCGATCATCGTGCCCTCCGGCACCCCCGGCTTCACGGTCGCCGCCCCGTACTCCAAGGTCGGCTGGAACGCCTCGGACACCCGCGAGCTGTCCTTCAGCGACGTCCGCGTCCCCGCGGCGAACCTGCTCGGCGAGGAGGGCCGCGGCTACGCGCAGTTCCTCCGCATCCTGGACGAGGGCCGCGTCGCCATCTCGGCCCTGTCCACGGGCCTGGCCCAGGGCTGCGTCGACGAGTCGGTGAAGTACGCGGCGGAACGTCACGCCTTCGGCAAGCCGATCGGCGCCAACCAGGCCATCCAGTTCAAGATCGCGGACATGGAGATGCGGGCGCACATGGCCCGCATCGGCTGGCGCGACGCGGCCTCCCGGCTGGTGGCGGGCGAGCCCTTCAAGAAGGAGGCGGCGATCGCGAAGCTGTACTCCTCGACGGTGGCCGTGGACAACGCCCGCGAGGCGACCCAGATCCACGGCGGCTACGGCTTCATGAACGAGTACCCGGTGGCCCGCATGTGGCGCGACTCCAAGATCCTGGAGATCGGCGAGGGCACGAGCGAGGTGCAGCGGATGCTGATCGCCCGCGAACTGGGTCTCCCCGCCTGACGGTTGGCTCTTCGGCGGAGGCCGTCGTGCGCGTGCGGTGACGCGGCGCACGGCGGCCTTCCTCGTCGCGGACGCCCGGGGATCGGGGCGGGGCGGCCAGGAGCGGGGCGCGGCTGTCGCGGCGCTAGCGGGAGCCCTGCGGCTCCCCGAGGCCCGCGGCCTGCCTGAGCGATGCCCGGTCGGCATCGGTGAGCAGTTCGTCGGGCAGCCCGGCCAGGAGAGCGGCGTGCTCGGCGAAGACGGCCCTGCACCGCTCGCGTTCCGGATGGTCGCTGTCGCAGCCGCGGAGCCGCACCGCGTTCTCGTTGTCGGCGTCGACCGGCTCGGACAGCCCGGCGGTGACGACGACGATGTCGACGAGACAGGACACGGCGGGTACGCGCGGATCCGCCACCGCCAGGCGGAGCACGAACGGCAGCACCGCCGGCATGGCGGCGCCCAGCCGGAAGATGCCGTCCATCAGCACATTGGTGAGCACGCGCGCGGCTTCCGGAGCGATGGCCGGGTCCAGCAGTCCGTGGAGCAGGACCGGCATCTCGGGCGGACATCCGGGGATCGCCGACCAGTCGACCTCGTCGCAGCCGCGCAGGGCGGGGTGCCCGCTGTCGGTGCGCACGTCGTGCGCGTACCGCCGCAGGAAACGGTCGGCCTCAGCCCTCTTGGCTGCCGCGTCCAGCACGCACACCCGTCTGCCCCCCGCCGTGAACGAAACCTCGGTACGGACGGCACTCTCCCTCGCCCGGTGCCACGCGTGCAAGCGATATGGGTTGCGGGACCCGGCCGGCCACGAGCAGGGCGGCGCGGGTGGCCCGGCCGGGAGGTGACGCGAGTGGGCCCCGGACGCGAGGTGCGTCCGGGGCCCACGTGCTGTTGCCGCCGTGTCGTGCCGGTTCAGCCCACCGATGAACGGCGGCGCCCCAAGCCCGTCTTCACCGCGTGACTCACCGCGGGTCTCACAGGTGCAGCCTGCCCACGTGCCGCAGCACGTCCGCCCATGTGTCGTCGGGCCCGGTGGCGGAGAGGCGGACGTACTCGGGGCCCGCCACCCACCGCAGGAAGAACGCGGTGAAGTCGTCCGCCGCCTTCTCGAACACGGATGACATCCACCATTCCACTCCGGTGTCGGGGAAGTACCAGACCTCGCCCGACGCCCGGTTGACGAAGAACGGCTCGTCGGAGATGACGCCGGGGCAGAACCAGCTCTCGCGGCCGAGGGTGACCGGGGCCCCATCGACCGGGTCGGCGTAGAACTGCATCCCGTCGGCCGCGGCAGCACCGAAGACAGTGACGTCGCCGCAGGTCACACCGTCCGCCGCCGTGAGGAACTCCCGAACGTGCTCCGGCAGCCCGGCCCCCATCCGCTCGGGGCCGGCTCCGGGCGGCAGCGAGTTCATCATGCGCCACTCCGCCTGGGTGGAGATCGCGGCGCGCAACTCCTCCACGACCGCCCGAAGCTCGGCATTCACCGTGTCACACCTACCATTCGATCTTGATCTTGATCGGGGTGAAATCGTCCAGGTTCCTGATCTGCGGCCAGATCTGCTGGGTACCGATGTGCCAGTTGGTGAATCGGTCCAGCATCTTGAGGTTACTGGCCGCGTCGGCACCACCGAGTTGCAGCTCGTGGACGTGGTCGGGGTCCATCCGGTTGAGAATCCGGTCCTTGAGCTTGTCGGCGAAGGCAGGGTTCGTCGACCCGTACTGGTCGTAGACCCGCTTGATCAGGTCACCCTTGTAGTTCTTCGTGATCTGGCTGTTGCGCTTGACCGGGTTGGGGGCCTTGAAGAGCTTGCCCTGGTCGCTCAGCTTCTGCAGGGCGGCCGCCTTCTTGGCGAACTCCGCCTTCGACATCCCCTGCTCGTACTTGACCGTGACTTCGGTCGGTCCGCAGTTCGCGTTGTGTACGAGGAGGCTCTGTCCGGCGACGACCACGTAGTACGTGTGGACGGTGTCGACGGTCAGGTTGTGGACGCGCACGGAGCGGTGCTGGTGATCGACGGCGGTGACCTGGACCCAGGTACCGCTGGACGTACGCAGCCAGGCACCGGGATCGATGTCGACCGCCTCCACCCAGCGGCCCGCGTCGGGCAGCCAGTAGGTGTGCGCCTCGGTCGACGTGATGTTGGCGGTCTTCTTCCCGTCCCGGCCGTCCACGTCGACGGTCAGCGTGACGAGGGCCTTTCCGCCCCTGCTGCTGAGGGTGTCGGTCACCTCCCGGCTGCGGGTGTCACCGGACTCGACGTCGGTGGAGAGGACGTGGTCGCCCTCGCGCATGTCCTCGATGGCCTTGGTGGAGCCGTCGGCCATCACCACCCGGGTTCCGGGAACGAAGCTGTTGGTGCACTTGGGTGCTTCGGGTTCCTTCTTCGGAGCGCCGGGCGTCTCACCGTCGGTCTTGCGGGCCGTGCTGCTCGCGTCGGCCACGTCGTCGACCTTGTCCGCGCTCTTGCGGACGTCATTGGCCGAGTCGGCGGCGTCCAGGCCCTTCTTGGCGTACTTTCCGGCCTTGATGGCCGTGGCGCCGTAACCCACGAGCGGGATCGCCGAGGCCATGGACAGTGCGGCGTCGGCGTAGTTGCCCTCGGCCGCGTACCAGATGCCGTTGGCGACGTCCGCGACCTCGCCGACCACCGGGATCAGGCCGACGACGTCGAGTGCGGCATGACCGATGTCGGACAGCGACAGGCCGAACAGATGCCCGTCCAGCTCCACGAAGGTGACCGGGTTACCGCCCGCGAAGGCGTAGCGGTTACCGGTGAACGGGTCCGTGGCCAGCGACATGTCGGCGAGGGCCCCGCCGTAGGAGTCACGCGTCGTGAAGCGGTTCAGCCCCGGATCGTAGTTGCGGAACCCCATGTCATACGTACCGGAGCCCTTGTCCCAGCGGGACGAGTTGAACCGGAAGGCGTTGTAGGACTCCTTGCCGGGGTTGCCGGACTCCGGCTTGTCCGCGCCGGTGAACTGCGACGCGTCGTCCTTGCCGTACGCGGTGTATCCGTACGTCGAACGTGTCTTGCCGTCCTCCTTGGTGATCGCCTCGATATCGCCGCGCGGGCTGGTCGTGTACTGCGAGTACTCCTTGGTGCCGTCGTCCTTGTGCTTGATCTGCGTGGCCTGCTGGCCGGACGGCAGGTACTGGTAGGACTTGTCGGCCTTGCCGTCCAGTTCCTCGCGCAGCACCTGGTTGTCCAGACCGAGGTAGGTGAACGCCGTGGTCTTCGACTCGGCGCCCGAGGTGACCTGCGAGACGGTCCGGTCGAACGGGTCGTAGGTGTAGGACGTGCTCACCGACGCCGCGCCGGAACCAGCGCGGGCCTTCACCTGCCGGTCGAAGCCGTCGTAGGTGTACTTCTGCGCGGTCTGGCCGCCGATGCTGACGGTGTCGAGCCGGCCGAGCGGGTCGTAGTTGTAGGTGGAGGAGACGCCTTCGGCGCTCGCGCTCAACAGCCGGTTGCGGTCGTAGCGCTGGGTGGTGGTGGTGCCGTCGACCGTCTGCTCGATGACGTTGCTGTTGCGGTCGTAGGTGTAGGACTCGGTGGCCGGCGAGTCACCGGTCTTGTCGACGCCGGTGACCCGGTCCTGGGGGTCGTAGGCGAAGGTGTAGGTGTTGTTGATGTACGCCGTGTTGTCGTCGGCGTTCATCAGTTTCAGCACGTCTTTGGAGCGGTGCCCGTTGGGCGAGTACTCCAGGTCGTGCTGGGAGACGACGGCCCCGCCCGAGGTCTTCTCGACGGACTGCTTGACCGAGCCGTCGAGGTAGTACGACATGCCGAGCGTGTTGCCGTTGGGCCTGGTCTGCTTCAGCAACTGCCCGCGCGCGGTGTACTCCAGCGTGGTGACCTGCTGGTTGCCCGCCGTCGCCGAGTCCGCGTTCGTGACCTTCGCGACCAGCTCGCGCGCGTCGTACTCGATCTTCGACCAGGTCAGGTCGTGGGTGGAGGTGACGGGATTGCCGTTGGCGTCATACGTCAGCGCGGTGCTGTGCTTCACCGCGCCGGCCGCGACCTCCTCGACCTTGGAGATGCGGTTCCCGCCGTCGTAGGCGATCTTGTACGTGTCGATCTTGGCGCCGGAGGAGTTGTCCTTGACCTCGACCATGGCGCCGTTGGCGTCGTACTTGTAGGTGAAGTCCTTCTTCTCGGTGTCCGCCTCGCCGGTGTTGGCCCGGACCAGCTTCACCGCGTCGGCGAGGACCGTTCCGTTGGCCTGGTCGGTGACGCTGACCTTCTGCGGACCGTCCTCGACGAACTCGTAGCTGCCGAGCGAGACCCACGTGCCGGTGTTCTGGGTCTGGTTGACGGTCTTGGTGACGCTGCCGCCGTTGTGATCGATCGTGAACTTGGCGTCGCTCGCGGCCCCCGTCATCTTCGGGTGGCGTACGAGGACCTCGTAGGTGCCCTTCTGCGGGATGTTCAGCTGCCACACGAACTGGTCAGCGCCCGAACCGGCCGGATGCGAGAAGGTGTCGTAGCCGTACTGCTGCTCGGCCTGGGTGCGAGCCCAGTTGCCCTGGTTGGCGGAGTTGTTGAAATCTGAGCTGTCGACCAGGACCACCTGCTTGCCCACGGGAACGCCGTCGTCGGAGCGGGCCCGCTGGTTACCGGAGTCGAAGAAGTCCCAGGTCATGGTGCGCTGCTGGGACCCGCCGGCCGAGGTCATGGTGTTCTTAGTCTGCTGACCCAGGTCGTTGTACTCATAGGACGTGGTGATGTCCCACGGGTCCTTCGCCGTCCGGGTCCAGCCGTTGTCGAAGTAGCTGTACTCGGTGATGTTGCGGACGCTCTGGCCGTCGGACGGCGGGGCCGAGACGGAGCTCAGATTGCCGACGGAGTCGTAGAAGTAGAAGGTCGAGTCCGGAGTGTTGTAGCGGGTCGCGTCCTTGTCGAACGGGGACCGCTCCTCCTTGACCCGGTTCAGCTCGTCGTAGACGGTTTCCGCCGTGAAGTCGGTCGTGTCCTCGGTGCTCTCGACCCCGCGCGGAGTGATCGTCTTCGTGCGGTTGCCCACCTGGTCGTAGGCATACCTGGTCGTGCGGTAGTTGATGCCTCCCGAGCCGTCCTTGGAGAACGGGACCTTCGACTCGACGAGCGCACCGCGCTCGTCGTACGTGGCGAGTGCCTCGTTGCCCTCGGAGTCCGTCTTGCCGACGGTGAGCCCGTCGAGGTCGTAGGAGACGGTGGTGAAGTTGCCGATGGCGTCCGTGGTCTTCACCACGCGGTGGTTCAGGTCGTTGCTGAACGATGTGGTGTAGTCGTCCGGGTCGGCGCTGGCGTTCTTCTTCGGGTCGGAGACCTTGACGACGTTTCCGACGCTGTCGTACGCCGTGGTGACCTTCCCGCCGTCCGAGTCCATCATCTCGACCGGCTGGTACACCGCGTCGTACCGGGTCGTCGAGGTGTGGTCCCCGACGGTCGGCGTCTCGTTCCCCCGGGGGTCGGTGATCGTGACGACGTTGCCGACCTTGTCGTAGGTGGCGGTCGTCCTGCGGACCGGGTCGGTTGCCTCGTCTCCGGGCATGGTCGCCGCGGAGAGCTGGTCGGCCTTGTCGTAGACGGAGTCGGAGAGGGAACCGTTCGGCGAGACGGTCCGGGTGATGTTGTCGTTCGCGTCGTAGACGGGAGCCGGTGTGGTGATGAGGTCTCCGGACGCCTGGTCCTTCGGCTCCTTCTTCTCCAGCGGGCGGGCGAAGGTGTCGTAGGTCTGGGTGACCACGGCGCCCTTGGCGTTGGTCACCTTGGTGACGTTGCCCCGATCGTCGTACACGAACGTGGACCGGGCATTGGTGGCGTCGGTGATCGTCGCCGGGAAGCCGATCGCCTGGAAGTCGCTGTTCACGGTCGCGTGACCGTTCGCGTCGATCGACTTCGTCAGCTGGCCGTACGTGTCGTACTCGGATTTCGCCGTGTAGTCGTCGGGAGTCGCCGTGGCGAGACCCTTGGGGTCGGTGACCGACGTCAGGTTGCCGCGGAGGTCGTAGCCGAACTGCCAGGTGCGGCCCTCCGGGGATCGCTTCTGGAAGAGGTCGGCGATGTGGCCGTTCAGACCGGTGGAGTAGGTGTAGATACGGGCCGGGGTGCCGTTCTTGTTGGCCTCGGCGTCCTTCTGCTCCAGCGGATACCCGGTCTTCTGGTCATAGACCCAGGTCGAGACCGCCCCGTTGGCCTCCTCCAGCCGCGTGACGTTGTTGTCCGCGTCCCAGTTCAGCTTCGTCGTCTCCGACTTGGCGTTCGTGATCTGCGTGGCACGCCCGTACCCGTCGAGCACCTGTGTCGTGACGTGGTTCTCGGCGTCCGTCACCTTGGTTTCGATCACCGAGCCCGCGGTGCCGTCCGTGTCGGTGTACACGAAGCCCGTGTTACCGCCGAGGCGGTCGGTGATCTGCTGGGCGTACCAGTGGAACTTCGGGTCCTCGCCCTCGTTCGGGTAGTAGTAGTCGAGCGAGGTGGAGTTGCCGCGCGGGTCGGTCGTCCTGACCAGCTTGACGTTCTTGTTGCCCTGGGTGGCGTCGTACTCGAAGAGGAACACCTTCGGCTGGGAGGAGCCCGCGCCGTCGGTGAGCTTGGTGAGCAGCCCCTTGTCCGAGTACTCGAAGGTCAGCTTGCGCTGCGAGATGTCGGTCATCGACTTGAGGTGGTCGATGATCTTCGGGTTGCTGCTCTCCGCCTTGGAGTAGTAGTCCAGGGTGAGCGACTGCCGGCCGGCCGGGTCGGTGATGTACCGGAGGAACTTGACCGGCTTGTTGTTGGACTTGCGCTCCTCGTAGGTGAACAGCTGCGTGTTGCCGTTCTTGTCCACCGTCGACGTCACATAGCCGTCGCAGTCGAAGAAGAACCGCGTGCGGTCCGGGCGGGTCAGCGACCAGGCCTTCGGATCACCGTCCTTGTCCGGGGTGCAGTCCACGCCGGCGCCCTGCTCCAGCAGGTAGTGCACGCCCGCCGGCGCCTTCCACGACCCGTCCTCCTGCTTGCGGAAGGTGTGCGAGGTTCCGTCGCCGTCCGGCAGGGTCACCTCGGTCGGGTTCGGGTTGGGGTGGAAGTCGAGCGCCGCGCCGAGGCGCAGCGGCGAGGCGGCCTGGGCCGACCAGCCGTGTCCCAGGACGGTGTCCGAGGTGTCGAGCGAGTTGTACGCGAAGCGCGCGAAGGTCGAGAGGCCGCGGCCCGGGTTGCTCAGGGCGTTGTACTGCCAGACCGTGTTGCCCGCGTACAGGTTGTTCATGATCGTGCCGCCGCCACCGGTGTTCTTCCCGGAGTACGAGAAGAACTTCTCCATGCCCAGCTGGTCGGAGGTCGGGTCCTCCACGCGCACGTTCTGCGCGAGCGGCGGGATGGACTCGGTGGCCGAGAGCCAGGTGCCGGTGGTGTTGTTGCGCACGTCCCACTTGAGGACGTAGTCGAGACGCTTGTTGCCGGAGTCCGAGTTGATCGGGGTCTTCAGCTGCGCCTTCACGGTGACGGTCTCACCGGGCAGGACGTTCTTCGGCAGCGCGGTCTGCAGCTGGTTGCCGCCGGTGGTGGCGTCCGTGCCGTCGGGCAGGGACCAGGTGTAGGAGAGGGCCTGGTCGGCCGACTTCCACTCCGTGGTGGTGGTGTTGGTGAGGGTGACGTCGATGCCGTACTGGTCGCCCGGGATCATCCGCGACGGGGTGTCGGGGGCGTAGTACGTGGAGGCCGTGGACTTGTCGATGTACGTGACGACGAGCTGCGGCCGCAGCTGCGGCTCCTCCGCCTCGGAGGACAGGAACACGGTGCGTTCCTGCGGTCCGCTCAAGGTCTCGTTCTGGAGCTTGATCACCACGCCCTTGTTGCTCGTGGGCTGGGAGACCCACTGCTGCGCCAGCGAGGTGAGCATCCAGCTCTGCCGGGCAGGGTCGTTGGTGACCTCAGCCACGGTGTCAGCGACGGCCGTGCCGAGGTCACCGCCCGGTGCCGTCCACGGGGTGGTGGCGGTGGCGTTGTTCCAGCTCGCGGTGGACTCGTCGAAGTCCTTGGTGAGCCCGCGCAGTTCGTAGACCGCTCCGGCGGTGCCGGTGGTGGTCGTCGTGCCCCACATGTCGAGCTGCGCCTCCAGGACGCGCGCCCCGGCGGGTACCTCGCTCAGCGAGGGGAACTTCAACAGCGCCCGCGTCTTTCCGAGCGACGTGGAGTTGTTGCCGACCGTCATCCACGGGTGGTTGATCGACGATTCGGAGATCGCGTCGTGGCCGGTGGTGGGCTGGGCGCTGGACAGCGTGGTGTCGGCCGCGTCGCCCTGGAGGACCACGGTGGTCCGGCCCGCGGTGGGCAGTTTCACGAGCTCGGTGGGTGCCGGGATCACCTGCCCGTCGCGGGTCTTCACCGCGACCATGTAGTAGAAGACGTTACCGAAGGTGTCCGCCGAGTCCGCGGGGGTCGGGGTGGCGGTGGAGTCCGTGAAGGATCTGCTGGTGGGTGCCACGGGCGCCAGCAGGGTCTGCGAGGACGGCGTGAAGGTCTGGAACACGCTGCGGTGGACCTGGTACTCCACGATGTCGTCCGCCGTCGAGACGGCCGACGGGTCGGCGTACGCGGACCAGTTCAGCTCGGCGCCCGTCGAGTGGATGACCCGCGGCGCGTCGAGGGTGACTCCGGGGCGGCCCCAGGTCAGCACCAGGCGGGGGAAGTTGGCGCCCTCGCCCTTGTACGCGAACTCGGCGGCCTCGTAGCGCGGTCCGCCCATGGGGGCTGTCGCGGACTCGTCGGCTGCCTTGACCACGAAGCCGTTGTTGGCGTTGGTGCCGTTGATCCAGGACTGCACCGTGTCGGTGACACCGAAGGAGTGCCAGGTGTTGACGACCCCGGCCCGCTTGGTGACGGTGCCGCCCTTCGTCAGCCGTACGGCGTCGGCGATGACCCCGGTGGAGGTGGAAGCCGGGCCGTCACCGAGGACGACCTTGCCGGCGTTGCCCGCCTTGAACGGGTGGCTGCCGAGCGTCTTCCACACCCCGCCCGTACCGGCGCTCTGGTCGACGGTGTACGCCTTCGTGCCACCGTCGTACGTCACGGTGTACGGGGCGTTGGTGGCCCGGTCGGACGCGGGGACGCTGTGCACGTCGACCCGGTAGGTGCCGTCCGAGGGGATCTGCGGCTGCCAGGTGTACGTGTCCCCGGCGATCGTGTCCTTGTTGTACAGGTAGTCCCGGTTGACCGCGTACTGCGTGAACGCGGTGTTCCCGGACGCGGGCCAGGCGCCCTTCGCGGCCGTGGTTCCGGTGTCGCCGTCGTCCACGACGACGGAGGTGCCGGAGAGCTCACCCGTGATGGCGTTGCTGTTCGCCCAGGTGGCGGTGGTCTCGTCCCACGCGGCGGTGGCGCGGTGCGCCTCCAGCGGGACGTCCGTGTCGCCCGCGCCGTGCGTCTGGTCGTAGTAGAGCTTCAGGTCGGCGGAGTCCAGCTTCACGCCGGCCGGTACGCCGGTCAGCGGGAACCTCACCAGGGCGCGGGACGCGCCTCCGAGGCTCGTGGCGCCGACGGACAGCCGCCAGTTGCCGTCGTAGTTCGCGGCGGGGTCGTCCGAGGAGATCATGACGTCCTGGGACTGGGTGGACGTCGGCGCGATGGATATCGTCGGGTCGATCACCACCGGGTACTGCCGCTCGGGGGCGGCCAGCCACTTCGCGTCCGGGCGCAGGGTCAGCTCGTAGGAGCCCTTGGCGCCCGTGAGCTTCTGCTGGACGGCGTCGCTGGAGGCCGTCCCGTACGCGGAGCCGGCGTCCTTCTTCGCGTCCGTCATGAACGGTGCGGGGATGACCAGTTCGGGCCGTCCGGAACCGCCTGCCTCGCTGTGGAGGGCGATGGCGCCGTTCTTCAGCTGCGTGGCCGTGAGGCCCTTGGTGTCGAGGGTGAAGGTGTACGCGGCGCTCCCGGCGGGCGGCGCGGCGAGGACGATGTCCTCCTTCACCGATCCGTGGCCGACGGTGTAGCGGAGGTCCGCTCCCGCGCCCAGGGCGCCGGAGTAGGTGACGGCGTTGCCCGCGACCTGCGGGGTGAGCTCCGGGTCCGCCGGCTTCTTGATGCCGACGGTCACCCAGTGCCCGGACTCCGTGCTGAAGCGGACCAGTCCGTCCGGGTCCGATCCGAACCATGTCCCGGCGACGTTGGTCGTGTTGGCGTGGCTGAAGCCGTCACGGGCGGTGGGGCGCACCGCCGTGTCGATGGCCTTCCAGTCCTTGCCCGACGCGTAGTGCGTCGGGGTGCCGGAGACCTCGGCCTGGACCCTTCCGTCGGAGAGCTTCCAGTAGCGGGCACTGGGCGTGCGTCTGTCCTTGAGCTCGGCCGTCCGCTTCGGCTCGGGCGCCTCGCGCCCGTCGGGGAGACGTTGGTTGTCCGTCACCCCCTCGTCGGGCAGCTCGGGTGGCCGGGATCTCTCCCCGTCGCCGTCGTCGTCCGCCCCGAACCAGCTCCGTACTCCGTCGACGAGCGCCTTGCCCTCGACCTGTGCGGCGAAAGCCGGTTGCGGCATTCCCGCTAAGAGCAGCCCCACGATCGTGGTGGTCGTGAGATTCCTGCGTGTGCGTGGACCGAGCATCGCGTGTGTCACCCTCAGTGCCTTCGGACCGCACCGGGCCTGACACTCCGCAGGGGTGCGCGAAGCGACCGGTTGGTAGCGGTCGGTACCTGACCGGCTCCCCAGCGTTCGTCACCGGCCGAAGAGTTGTACTGCTTCTGGAGGGGTGCATGTCAACCGTTGACACAGAAGGGGCATCTCGCGCGTAAGGCACCTTCGCCTCCAGATCCCACCGATCCGGGGCGCCGGTACGGCACCGGCACGGCACCCGTACAACCCTCGGAGCCCGGCAACGGTCTTCGCTGTGCCGTGTCCGGACTCAGACCGCAGGAGACACACCCTTCCATGCAGCAACGTCCACGTTCACCCCGTATGCGCACGACCGTCGCCATCGCCGCCATGCTCGCGGCCGGACTGACGCCACTGACGCTCACCTCCACCGCGTCGGCCGCCGCCGCCAAGCACTACGACGACTTCAACGGTGACGGCTACCGCGACCTGGCGGCGCCGTACATGTACAGCGGCGTCAACGACGGAACGCTCGACTTCCGGGGCGGCGCCGTCCTGGTGACGTTCGGCGGACCCGCGGGACTGACCACCCGCACCCAGCTCATCCACCAGGGCTCGGCCGGAGTGCCCGGAGCCGGGGAGGAGAACGACCAGTTCGGCTCGGCACTGGCGAGCGCCGACCTGAACAGCGACGGTTACGCGGACCTCGCCGTCGGCAACCTCTCCGAGGAGTCGGGCACCACCCCCGTCGGCTCGGTCACCCTGCTCTGGGGTTCGTCCAAGGGGCTGAGCGGCGGGACCTCGCTGCCCAACAAGGGCGGTGGCCCCTCGTTCGGGAAGGACCTGGCGACCGGGGACTTCAACGGTGACGGCAAGGCCGACATCGCGGCGATCAGCGGCAGCGACGCGTACCTCTACCGGGGCGGGTTCACCAAGTCCGGCGGTCTCGGCACGGTCACCCGGTACCGCAAGAACGTGGGCTGGTTCAGCACCGGCCTGGCGGCCGGCAAGGTCACCGGCGACGGGAAGACCGACCTGGTCGTCCTGGGCGTCCATGTCACCGACACCCTCAACCGCACCGAAGCGTGGTTCCTGAAGGGCGCCTCCGGCGGACTGACCTCCGGCCCGGCCAAGGTCATCGACAGCAGGCGCCAGAGCGAGTATCTCGATGCGGCGATCGGTGACTTCGACAAGAACGGCTACGGGGACATCGCCATCGGCTACCCGGACGCGAGCAGCAACCGCGGCACCGTGACCCTCTGGTACGGCACTTCCACGGGCCCCGGCTCCAAGAGCGCCGAGCTCAGCCAGGCGACCTCCGGAGTGGTGGGCGCGGCAGAGCCGGGCGACGGGTTCGGCACGTCGGTGTCGGCCGGCGACACCGACGCCGACGGATACGCAGACCTCGCCGTCGGGGTCCCCGGCGAAGCGGTCGGGACGAAGGACTACGCGGGCGGCGCGCACCTCTTCCGCGGCGGCTCCGGCGGACTGAGCGGCGCGCGTTCCATGACGATCGACAAGACGCTCTCCGGGGTGGCCGGCGGCACGGTGGCCGAGGACATGTTCGGTTACGACGTGCGCGTACGTGACCTGAGCCGCGACGGGAAGGCCGAGTTGACCGTCCTCATACCTGGTGAGAACACGGCACGGGTACTGCCCGGGGCGAAGGGCGGAGTGACGGGCACGGGCTCGTACATCGTCCAGGGCGTCAACGGACTGCCCGAATGAGGCAAGGGTAGGCTAACCTTCCTCCGGACCGCCGTTGCCGGGTCACCGCACCAGCGGGACCCGGCCCCGTTCCGGAGGAGTTCTCGCATGACGACCGCCACCGAATCCGACATAGCGCCTTTCCGGTTCTTCGGACTGACGGTTCTGCGGACCAGACGGCTCGGGCCGACCATGCTCCGGATCACCTTCGGCGGTCCCGGTCTCGACGGCTTCGCGGCCGGCGGCCGGGACCAGAGCCTCTCGCTCTTCCTGCCGCACCCCGGCCAGCCCGAGCCCCTCGTCCCGGTGGACGAGGACGGCGAGTGGTTCGCCGCCTGGCGCGCGCTGCCCGACGACGAGCGCGCGGTGCTGCGTTCGTACACGGTGCGCGCCCAGCGCCGCGCGGACGACGGTTCGAACGAGATCGACATCGACTTCGCCCTGCACGAGGACGGCGGACCGGCCTGCCGCTGGGCGGGCGCCGCCGTTCCGGGGCACTTCATCAAGGCGATCGGCCCGGCCGTCGAGGACAACACGGCCGTCCGTTTCCGCCCGCCGCAGGACACCGACTGGGTGCTGATCTGGGCCGACGAGACGGCCCTGCCCGCCGCTTCGGCCGCCCTGGAATGGCTCCCGGCCGGAATGCGCGCCCTGGTATGGCTGGAGGTCCAGCACACCGCGGACCGCCAGGCCATCGACACCGCCGCGCACGCCAGCGTCAACTGGCTGGTTCGTGACGAGAACGCCCCCTCCGGCGTGGACGCCGTCAAGGCTGCCGAACTGCCTTCCGGGACCCCGTACGTCTGGATCGCGGGCGAGTCCTCCGGGGTGCGCGAGCTCCGCCGCCACCTGGTGCGGGAGCGGGAGTTCGACCGCAAGCGGATCACCTTCGTGGGGTACTGGCGCCGCGGGCTCAGCGAGGAGCAGCTGCGCGACGAGGTCGCAGCCGAGGACGCATAAACCGGTCAACTTCCGCGCCACAGTGAGGGGCGGGTGACGCCTGCGCCAAAACTTAGGTTAGGCTACCCTTACTTCGACATCGCGCCCTCGTCCCCTTTTCTCCTGCCCGGAGGGTTTCGATGAAGTTCCCCTCACCCGGGAGGACCCCCCTCATGCGTTCGCACCTGCTCAACGACTCGACCGCAGAGCACTACCGTCGCTCCGTCACCGCGGGAGTCGAACGGGTCGCGGCCAAACTCGCCGCCACCGACCGGCCGTTCAGCGGCGTGGGCGTCGGTGAGCTGGCACCCGTCATCGACGCGATAGACCTGGACCGGCCACTCGGCGATGCCTCGGCCGCCCTCGACGAACTCGAGGACGTCTATCTCCGCGACGCCGTCTACTTCCACCACCCGCGCTACCTGGGTCACCTCAACTGCCCGGTCGTCATCCCCGCCGTCCTCGGAGAGGCCGTGCTCTCGGCCATCAACTCCTCCCTGGACACCTGGGACCAGAGCGCGGGCGGCACACTGATCGAGCGCAAGCTGATCGACTGGACCACCGACCGGATCGGCCTCGGCCCCGCCGCCGACGGCATCTTCACCAGCGGTGGCACGCAGTCCAACCTGCAGGCACTGCTGCTGGCCCGCGAAGAGGCCAAGTCCCGTCCCGAGCACTTCACCCGGCTGCGGATCTTCGCCTCCGAGTGCAGCCACTTCAGCGTGCAGAAGTCGGCGAAACTCCTCGGCCTCGGGCCCGACTCCGTCGTGTCCGTGCCCGTCGACAGCAACAAGCGGATGCAGACCGTCGCCCTGGCCCGCGCGCTGGAGCAGTGCGTCGCTGAGGGCGCCGTGCCGATGGCGGTCGTCGCCACCGGCGGCACCACCGACTTCGGCTCCATCGACCCGCTCCCCGAGATCGCCGCACTCTGCGAGCGCTTCTCCACCTGGATGCACGTGGACGCCGCGTACGGCTGCGGACTGCTGGCCTCGCGCACGCGCCGCCACCTCCTCGACGGCATCGAACTCGCGGACTCGGTCACCGTGGACTACCACAAGTCCTTCTTCCAGCCGGTCAGTTCCTCGGCCGTCCTGGTCCGGGACCGGGCGACCCTGCGCCACGCCACGTACCACGCGGAGTACCTCAACCCGCAGCGGATGGCGCAGGAGCGCATTCCCAACCAGGTGGACAAGTCCCTCCAGACCACTCGCAGATTCGACGCGCTGAAGCTCTGGATGACGCTGCGCATCATGGGCGCCGACGGCGTGGGCGAGCTCTTCGACGAGGTCTGCGGCCTGGCCGCCGAGGGCTGGCGGCTCCTCGCCGCCGACCCGCGCTTCGACGTCGTGGTCGAGCCCCAGCTCTCCACCCTGGTCTTCCGCTACATCCCGGCAGACGTCACCGCGCCCGCCGAGATCGACCGGGCCAACCTCTACGCCCGCAAGGCCCTGTTCGCCTCGGGCGAGGCCGTCGTCGCCGGCACGAAGGTCGGCGACCGCCAGTACCTCAAGTTCACCCTGCTCAACCCTGAAACGACCGCACAGGACATCACCGCGGTCCTCGACCTGATCTCGGGCCACGCCGAGCAGTACCTGGGAGAATCCCTTGACCGCGCTTCCTGACGCCCACGACTTCATCGGGATCGGCCTCGGACCGTTCAACCTCGGCCTCGCCTGCCTGACCGAGCCGATCGACGAGCTGAACGGCGTCTTCCTGGAGTCCAAGCCGGACTTCGAGTGGCACGCCGGCATGTTCCTGGAAGGGGCCCACCTCCAGACGCCCTTCATGTCGGACCTCGTGACGATGGCCGACCCGACATCGCCGTACTCCTTCCTGAACTACCTCAAGGAACGCGGCCGGCTGTACTCCTTCTACATCCGCGAGAACTTCTATCCCCTGCGGACCGAGTACAACGACTACTGCCGCTGGGCCGCCGCGAAACTGAGCAGTATCCGCTTCAACCAGACCGTCCAGTCCGTTACGTACGAGGAGAGCGACGCGCTCTACACCGTGCGCACGGCCGACAGCGTCTTCCGCGCCCGTCACCTGGTCCTGGGCACCGGCACCCCGCCGTACATCCCCGAGGCGTGCCAGGGGCTGGGCGGCGACCTGCTGCACAACTCCCGTTACGTGGAAGGGAAAGCGGCGCTCCAGGCGAAGGAGTCCATCACCCTCGTCGGCAGCGGCCAGAGCGCGGCGGAGATCTACTACGACCTGCTCTCCGAGATCGACGTGCACGGCTACCGGCTCAACTGGGTGACGCGCTCCCCGCGGTTCTTCCCGCTGGAGTACACCAAGCTGACGCTGGAGATGACCTCGCCGGAGTACGTGGACTACTTCCACGCCCTGCCCGAGGACACCCGCTACCGGCTGGAGTCCGGGCAGAAGGGCCTCTTCAAGGGCATCGACGGCGAGCTCATCGACTCCATCTTCGACCTGCTCTACCAGAAGAACCTGCCGGGCCCCGTCCCCACCCGCCTGCTCACGAACTCGGCTCTTGACAGCGCGAGTTACGACGAGAAGACGGGAACGTACACCCTGGGTCTGCGCCAGGAGGAGCAGGGCAAGGACTACTCCCTGACCACGCAGGGGCTGATCCTCGCCACCGGATACAAATACACCCCTCCGGCCTTCCTGGAGCCGATCGGGGACCGGCTGAGACACGACAGTCACGGCCGCTTCGACGTGGCCCGCAACTACAGCATCGACACCACCGGGCGCGGAGTGTTCCTCCAGAACGCGGGCACGCACACCCACTCGATCACCTCGCCCGACCTGGGCATGGGTGCCTACCGCAACGCGTACATCATCGGTGAGCTGCTCGGCCGTGAGTACTACCCGGTCGAGAAGTCCATCGCCTTCCAGGAGTTCGCGATATGAGCCAGTCCATAGGCGCCTTCGCCGTCCGCCCGCTGGACCCCCTGTCCGACGCCGAGCTGGTGCACGGCTGGGTCACCCACCCCAAGGCGTCGTTCTGGATGATGGGCGACGCCCGGCTCCAGGACGTCGAGCGCGAGTACATGGCGATCGCCTCCCACCCGCACCACGACGCCTTCATCGGCCTGCACGACGGCAAGCCCGCCTTCCTCATGGAGCGCTACGACCCGGCCGAGGTCGAGCTCAAGGGGCTGTACGAGGCCGAGCCCGGCGACATCGGGATGCACTTCCTGGTCGCCCCCACCGACACCCCCCTGCACGGCTTCACGCTCGCCGTGATCACGGCCGTGATGAGGGAACTGTTCACCGACCCCTCGGTGCTCCGGGTCGTCGTCGAACCCGATGTCCGCAACGGCGCGGTGCACGCGCTGAACAAGGCCGTCGGCTTCGAGGTCCTCCGCGAGATCACCAAGCCGGAGAAGACCGCGCTGCTCAGCGCGTGCACCCGTGAACAGTTCCAGGCCACGACCGGAGGTCTCTCCTGATGCCGGCCCTCACCGACAGCGTCGCCCACCTCTCCCCCGAGCGCTGGGCCACCGCCAACCGGCTGCTGATCCGCAAGGGTCTCGCCGAGTTCGCCCACGAACGCCTGCTGGCCCCCGCCCCGCTCGGTGACGACCGCTACTCGGTCCGCAGCGACGACGCGGAGACGGAGTACCGCTTCGCCGCCCGGCGCTTCGCCCTCGACCACTGGCAGGTCGACGCCGGCTCCATCACCCGCCACCGCCATGGCGGCGAACTCCCCCTGGACGCCCTGGAATTCTTCATCGAGCTGCGCTCGACCCTGGGCCTCTCCGCGGAGATCCTGCCCGTCTACCTGGAGGAGATCTCCTCCACACTGGCCGGAACCGCGTACAAACTCACCAAGGAACCGGCCACCTCCGCCCAGCTCGTCGCCGCGGGCTTCCAGGCGATAGAGACCGGGATGACCGAGGGCCACCCCTGCTTCGTGGCCAACAACGGGCGCCTCGGCTTCGGCGTGGACGAGTACCGCGCGTACGCCCCCGAGACGGCGGCGGAGATACGGCTGGTCTGGCTCGCGGCGCGCCGCGACCGCGCCACGTTCACCGCCGGCGCCGGGCTCGACTACGGGACGCTGATCGCCGGGGAACTGGGCGAGGAGACCCTCGGCCGGTTCTCCGCCACGATGGCCGGTCTCGGTCTCGACCTCGACGACTACCTCCTCATCCCCGTCCACCCCTGGCAGTGGTGGAACAAGCTCTCCGTCACCTTCGCCGGTGAGCTCGCGCAGCGGAACCTGGTCTGCCTGGGCGAGGGCGACGACGCGTACCTGGCGCAGCAGTCCATCCGTACGTTCTTCAACGCCGACCACCCCGAGAAGCACTACGTGAAGACGGCGCTCTCCGTCCTCAACATGGGCTTCATGCGCGGGCTCTCGGCCGCGTACATGGAGGCGACGCCCGCGATCAACGACTGGCTCGCGGGAGTCGTCGAGCGCGACGAGCTGCTGCGCGGGGCCAGGTTCTCGATCATCCGGGAGCGGGCGGCCATCGGCTACCACCACCGGGCGTACGAGTCCGCGACCGCCAAGGGCTCCCCGTACCTGAAGATGCTGGCCGCGCTCTGGCGCGAGAGCCCCGTTCCGGACCTGGCACCCGGTGAGCGGGTCGCCACGATGGCCTCGCTCCTCCACACCGACCACGAGGGCGCGTCCGTGGCGGGCGTGCTGATCGCCGAGTCCGGCCTGGAACCCGCCCAGTGGCTGCGCGGCTACCTGGACGCGTACCTCGTCCCGGTCCTGCACAGCTTCTACGCGTACGACCTGGTGTTCATGCCGCACGGCGAGAACGTCATCCTGGTCATCGAGGACGGAGCCGTCCGCCGCACGATCTTCAAGGACATCGCCGAGGAGATCGCGGTCATGGACCCGGACGCGGTGCTGCCGCCCCAGGTCGAGCGCATCCGGGCCGAGGTCCCCGAGGACATGAAGCTCCTGTCGGTCCTCACCGACGTCTTCGACTGCTTCTTCCGCTTCCTGGGCGCCGGTCTGGCCACGGAGGGCATCCTCGACGAGGACACCTTCTGGCGGACGGTCGCGGAGTGCGTGAGCGGCTACCAGGAGTCGGTGCCGTACCTCGCGGACAAGTTCAAGCAGTACGACATGTTCACGGAGGAGTTCGCGCTCTCCTGCCTGAACCGTCTGCAGCTGCGCAACAACAAGCAGATGGTCGACCTGACGGACCCGTCGGGCGCCCTGCAGCTGATCGGCACGCTGAGGAACCCGATAGCGGGGCTGTGACGGCCACCGCACTCGGACACGCCGGGCGGACTCGCGTTTCGAGCCCGCCCGGCGTCCGGCGTCTCCGGCGCCCGGCTTCAGCCACCGCACGTGCCCGGTCTCTCACGTTCAGTCGCGTGATATCCCTCTTCACCCGCCTCCGCGGCCACCCGCACCGCACCCCGAAGAGGATTTCGGCACACTGCTGCCCGATATCGGGCAGATTTCTTGCGCAATACGGCCCCGCCAAGCAATATCGACGAGTGCTCGAACGCCGCTCGTCGCATGACGACCTCATCGACCACCTGGTGCGCAGCACCGCGCTCCAGCGCGGTGAAGCCGGCCGGGTGATCCTTGACGTGCTGGCGTACTTCGACGAGACGACCGAGGACTTCGTCCGCCGCCGCCACCGCGAACTGCAGTCCGGCGGCCTGGTGAACACGGAGATCTTCGAGCGGATCGCGGCGGAACTGCCGTACCGCGCGGTCGCACCGCCGGAGCTCTCGCTCCGGCAGTTGCGCCGCATCGTCTACGGCTGAGCACTCACTGGTACGTCGATGGAGGGGTCAGGACTTTATGTGCGGAATCGTCGGATACATCGGTAAGCGTGACGTGGCACCGCTGCTGCTGGAAGGTCTGCAGCGGCTGGAGTACCGGGGCTACGACTCGGCCGGTCTCGTGGTCACCAGCAAGACCGCGGCAGGCAAGCCCGGCACGCTGAAGATGGTCAAGGCCAAGGGCCGGGTCCGCGAACTGGAGTCCCGTGTCCCCAAGCGCTTCGCCGGCACCACCGGTATCGCCCACACCCGCTGGGCCACCCACGGCGCCCCGAGCGACGAGAACGCCCACCCCCACATGGACGCCGACAACAAGGTCGCCGTCGTCCACAACGGCATCATCGACAACGCCACCGAGCTCCGCGCGAAGCTCGTCGCCGACGGCATCGTCTTCCTCTCCGAGACCGACACCGAGGTGCTGGTCCACCTGGTCGCCCGCTCGCAGGCGGACACCCTGGAGGAGAAGGTCCGCGAGGCCCTGCGTCTCGTCGAGGGCACGTACGGCATCGCCGTCATGCACGCGGACTTCAACGACCGCATCGTCGTCGCCCGCAACGGCTCCCCGGTCGTCCTCGGCATCGGCGAGAAGGAGATGTTCGTCGCCTCCGACGTGGCGGCCCTCGTCGCGCACACCCGCCAGATCGTCACCCTCGACGACGGCGAGATGGCCACCCTCAAGGCCGACGACTTCCGTACGTACACCACGGAGGGCTCGACCACGACGGCCACGCCCACGACCGTGGAGTGGGAGGCCGAGTCGTACGACATGGGCGGCCACGACACGTACATGCACAAGGAGATCTCCGAGCAGGCCGACGCCGTGGACCGCGTGCTGCGCGGCCGCATCGACGACCGCTTCTCCACCGTGCACCTGGGCGGCCTCAACCTGGACGCCCGCGAGGCCCGCGGAGTCCGGCGGATCAAGATCCTGGGCTGCGGCACCTCGTACCACGCGGGCCTGATCGGCGCCGGCCTCATCGAGGAGCTCGCCCGCATCCCCGCGGACGCCGAGCCGGCCTCCGAGTTCCGCTACCGCAACCCGGTCGTCGACCCCGACACCCTGTACGTCGCCGTCTCGCAGTCCGGCGAGACGTACGACGTGCTGGCGGCCGTCCAGGAGCTCAAGCGCAAGGGCGCACGCGTCCTCGGCGTCGTGAACGTGGTCGGCTCCGCGATCGCCCGCGAGGCCGACGGCGGCATGTACGTCCACGCCGGCCCCGAGGTCTGCGTCGTCTCCACCAAGTGCTTCACCAACACGGTCGTCGCCTTCGCGCTGCTCGCCCTGCACCTCGGGCGGATCCGTGACCTGTCGGTCGCCGACGGCAAGCGCATCATCGACGGCCTGCGCAAGCTCCCCGAGCAGATCGGGCGGATCCTCGAGACCGAGGCCGAGATCAAGAAGCTGGCGGAGGTGTACGCGGGCGCCCAGTCGATGATGTTCATCGGCCGCGTGCGGGGCTACCCCGTGGC
The DNA here is from genome assembly GCF_040650955.1 of Streptomyces sp. NPDC048560. NCBI lineage: Bacteria > Bacillati > Actinomycetota > Actinomycetes > Kitasatosporales > Streptomycetaceae > Streptomyces > Streptomyces sp. NPDC048560. The sequence continues at coordinate 261,684 of NZ_JBEZIJ010000011.1, read as the reverse complement.
GCTGGAGGCCTCCCTGAAGCTCAAGGAGATCTCGTACATCCACGCGGAGGCCTACCCGGCCTCCGAGCTGAAGCACGGTCCGCTCGCGCTCATCGAGCCGGCGCTCCCCACGGTCGCGATCGTCCCGGACGACGACCTGCTGGAGAAGAACCGCGCCGCCCTGGAGGAGATCAAGGCCCGCAGCGGGCGGATCCTCGCCATCGCCCACCGCGAGCAGGAGCGGGCCGACCACACCATCGTGGTCCCGAAGAACGAGCCCGAGCTGGACCCGATCCTGATGGGCATCCCGCTCCAGCTCTTCGCCTACCACACGGCGCTGGCCATGGGCCGCGACATCGACAAGCCGCGCAACCTGGCGAAGTCCGTCACGGTCGAGTAGCCGCCCCCGGGCGCGCCCGGCCCGCGGCACGCACAGAGGCCCCGCACCACGTCACCGTGGTGCGGGGCCTCCCGCTGTCCTACGAGGCGTCAGGAGCCCTGCCTGCGCGGGCGTGAGGGCCCGAACGCGGGTCAGGGGATGACGATGACCGGGCGCCGGGCCCGGCGCGCCAGCCGGCCCGCCACCGAGCCGAAGATCCGGCCGACGATGCCGTGCGTGGAGCCGACGACGATGGCGTCCGCCGAATACTCGCGGCCGACCTCCTCCAGCTCGTGGCAGATGTCGCCGCCGCGCTCGACGAGCACCCACGGCACATCGGAGAGGTAGTCGGCGCACGCCAGCTCCAGGCCGAGGACCTCGGTGCGGTGATCGGGCACGTCGACGAAGACGGGCGGCTCGCAGCCCGCCCAGACGGTGGTCGGCAGCCGGTTGGCGACATGGACGATGATCAGGCCGGAACCGGAGCGCGAGGCCATGCCGATGGCATACGCCAGCGCCCGTTCGCTGGACATCGAGCCGTCAAAACCGACCACGACTCCATGCCGGAAGGCCGGATCGCAGGAATGACGTGTTTCTTCGACCGGCAGCGGGTCCGACTGCGGGTCGGCTACCTGCTTGCGGTCTGCGGGTTCAGGGATTTCGTGACCGGCCATCGGTGTCTCGGCGAAGAGAGTCCTCGTGTGGAGGGAGCGGCTTCGGGCGGTGTATCAGGGCGGTGCTGGTGTGTCCGGGAATCATCTTCCCAACCCCATACCCCCAAGGGTACGGCGCCACTCCTCCACAGCCCAGATCCGCGCAAAGCGCGTGCGACGTTGCAGGGAGCATGCCCGAGGCGGCGGCGTATGGCAATGCCGGTTGTGCCCTACACCGAGCCTCACCGGTCCGGCCACCCCTCTCCCCTGCCCTTTTCCGCCCTCCACCCTTCCGAGGGGCCGTACGGCGGGCCGGCCTCGGGCGGGCAGTGACCCGGCACGGCACTCGGACGTTAGCCCGACCGTCACGCCGAGCCACCACACGCTTCCAGGGAGCAGAAACCGTGCCCGCAGCCGCGTCCGCACCCCCGGCCGCCCCGACCGGCCCGACGGCCGGCACCCCCCTCTCCGAGACCCTCCCCGCCGCCACGCCACCGGACGCCGTCCGCTGGGCGCCGTTCTGCTGCCTGCTCGTCCCCGCCGCCTTCGCGGTGTACGTCACACGGTTCGGCAGCGCCGCGTCGTGGGCCCTCGGGCTCGCCGCCGTCACCGCGGCCTGCCGGCCTCTGCTGCGCCGCACCGCGCTCGAAACCGTCCGCGCGGCCTCCCCGGCACGCGCCCCCTCGCCCGCGCGTGAGGCCGACAGGGCGCACCGGGGCGGCCGGTGACCGAGGGGTGGTGCGCCGGGTGTGACTGGTTTCCGCGCACACAACCGTTGGTTTTCAGCCAACTTCGCGCAGACGTCCAACTCTTGGTGTTTCGCCCGCCCAACCCACGTGCCAGCAGGCAGGAATAGACCGCGCGGTACGCTTTCACCCAACGGGGACGGGCCAAGATCGTGAGGCGCACTTCCCAGTGCGCCTCACGAGTGGAACGCTTCGTGATCGACAGCTTCGCGCCAAGTTGCCTTGTCGACATAGTGCCGGTGGGAGAACGTGTCACTGCGGCACCACGGGACGCAGTAGATTCGATCATGGGACGAAGTCTGCGGACTCGTGCGAGACCGAGGGGAAACGTGCAGGAGCGACAGGCCCGTAAGGACCAGGGAGACGCGAACACCGAGGGGGGCTTAGCGTCATGAGCCAGGACTCCGCCACCGCAACGGAGGCCGCACGGAAGCTGACCGGGCGGCGACGCCGGGAAGTCGTAGCCGTACTGCTTTTCAGCGGCGGCCCTATCTTCGAGAGCTCCATCCCGCTCTCCGTCTTCGGAATCGACCGGCAGGACGCGGGAGTTCCCCGCTACCGGCTGCTCGTCTGCGGGGGCGAGGAGGGGCCACTGCGCACCACGGGTGGACTCGAACTCAGCACACCGTACGGCCTGGAGGCGATCAGCAGGGCAGGCACCGTCGTGGTGCCCGCCTGGCGGTCCATCACATCGCCACCGCCCGCAGAGGCGTTGGACGCGCTGCGCCGTGCCCACGAGGAGGGCGCTCGCATCGTCGGACTGTGCACCGGGGCGTTCGTCCTCGCCGCGGCCGGCCTGCTGGACGGCCGCCCGGCGACGACACACTGGATGTACGCACCGACGCTGGCCAAGCGCTATCCGTCGGTGCACGTCGATCCGCGTGAGCTCTTCGTCGACGACGGCGATGTACTCACGTCCGCCGGCACGGCCGCCGGAATCGACCTCTGTCTGCACATCGTCCGCACGGACCACGGCACGGAGGCCGCCGGGGCACTGGCCCGCCGGCTCGTCGTGCCGCCGCGTCGCAGTGGCGGTCAGGAGCGCTACCTCGACAGGTCGCTGCCGGAGGAGATCGGTTCCGACCCGCTCGCCGAGGTGGTCGCCTGGGCGCTCGAGCATCTGCACGAACAGTTCGACGTGGAGACGCTGGCCGCACGGGCCTACATGAGCCGGCGGACCTTCGACCGGAGGTTCCGCTCGCTGACCGGCAGCGCGCCGCTCCAGTGGCTCATCACCCAGCGGGTGCTGCAGGCACAGCGGCTGCTGGAGACGTCCGACTACTCGGTCGACGAGGTCGCGGGCCGCTGCGGCTTCCGCTCCCCGGTCGCACTGCGCGGGCACTTCCGACGCCAGCTGGGATCGTCCCCGGCCGCCTACCGGGCCGCGTACCGGGCCCGGCGTCCGCAGGGCGGAGGGCTGGAGAGCATCACCACGGTGCTCGACCCGGTCGTTCCCGCCCAGGGGACTGCCCCGGGCAGGCGCCCCGCTCCGGCCGGGTCCGCCCCGGTCACCGCGGGCTCCGGCGGCCCGATGGAGCACCTGAAGCCGGGCCTGGACGCGTACGCCCCGGGACGCCCGGCCCTGCCGGGGCAGCGCCACGCCCCGTAGGGTGGGGCACATGAACGACCGTATGGTGTGGATCGACTGCGAGATGACCGGGCTCTCGCTGACGGACGACGCACTCATCGAGGTGGCCGCACTGGTCACCGACTCGGAGCTGAACGTGCTCGGCGAAGGGGTGGACATCGTGATCCGCCCGCCGGACGCGGCCCTGGTGACCATGCCCGAGGTGGTGCGGCAGATGCACACCGCCTCGGGGCTCCTCGACGAGCTGGCAGGGGGAACAACCCTGGAAGCCGCCGAGGAGCAGGTCATGGCCTACGTGCGCGAGCACGTGAAGGAGCCCGGCAAGGCCCCGCTCTGCGGAAACTCGGTCGGTACCGACCGGGGCTTCCTCCTGCGGGACATGCCGTCGCTGGAGGGTTACCTCCACTACCGGATCGTCGATGTGTCCTCGGTCAAGGAGCTGGCACGCCGCTGGTACCCGAGGGCGTACTTCAACAGTCCGGCGAAGAACGGCAACCACCGGGCACTGGCGGACATCCGCGATTCGATCACGGAACTCCGCTACTACCGGGAGGCGGTCTTCGTACCGCAGCCCGGCCCCGACTCGGTACGCGCCAAGGAGATCGCGGCGCGCTTCGCGGCTCCAGCGGAGTAGGGACGACCCAGGTCACGGGCCTTTCGGGGCCCGTGGGCGGGGCGGAAACAACGAGGGCGCGAGCACCCTCCCGGACCCTGTACACTTTTTCTCGGCCGGTCAGAAAAGCGACCGGGCGACATGGTGGGTATAGCTCAGCTGGCAGAGCACCTGGTTGTGGTCCAGGATGTCGCGGGTTCAAGTCCCGTTACTCACCCTGAAAGAAGGGCCCCGGTCTTCGGACCGGGGCCCTTCTCGTTGTCCCCGCGGCCCGTCAGGACGAGTCGCGCACGATCAGCTCCGTCGGCAGCACGATGCGCGGGCGGTCGTCGGAGGGGCCGGCGATCTCCTGGAGCAGGACACGCGTCATGGTGCGGCCCATCTCCTCCGTGGGCTGCCGGACGCTGGTGAGCGGCGGGTCCATGTGCCGGGCGACGGCCGAGTCGTCGAAGCCGATCATGGCGATGTCGTCCGGGACCCGGCGGCCCGCCTCCCGCAGGACCTGGCGCGCGCCGGCCGCCATCACGTCCGACGCGACGAAGACCGCGTCGATCTCGGGGCAGCGGCCGAGGAGCTCCCGCATGGCGCGGGCGCCGCCCTCCTCGGTGAAGTCGGCAGGGGCGATCAGGCGCTCGTCGGGGGCCATGCCCGCCGCGGCGACGGCCTCGCGGTAGCCGTCCAGACGGCGCTGGGCGCCGTACACGTCGAGGCGGCCCGTGATCGTGGCGATGGAGCGGCGGCCACGGGAGATGAGGTGCTCGACGGCCGAGCGCGCTCCCTCGAAGTTGTCGGAGTCGACCGACGCCAGGGGTTCGGCGGCGTTCCTGCGACCGCTGATCACACACGGCATACCCAGCTGCTCCAGCAGGTCGGGCAGCGGGTCGTCGGCGTGCACGGAGACCAGCAGCACGCCGTCCACGCGGTGCGCGGTCAGGTACTGCGCCAGCCGGCGCCGCTCGCGGTCGTTGCCCGCGAGGGTGAGCAGCAGCTGCATGTCGGTGTCCTCGAGCGCCGCGCCGACCCCGCGCACGATGTCGGAGAAGTACGGTTCCGCGAAGAACCGGGTCTCCGGCTCGGGCACGACCAGGGCGATGGCGTCCGTGCGGTTGCCCGCCAGGGCGCGGGCGGCACGGTTGGGCACGTACCCCAGTTCGTTCACCGCCGCCTCGACGGTGGCCCGGGTGGTGTCGCTCACGCGCGGTGATCCGTTGATCACCCGGGACACCGTCCCGCGGCCGACGCCCGCCTTGGCCGCGACCTCCTCGAGTGTGGGCCGCCGCCCCTGCCTTCCACGAACAGTCATGGCTGCCCCTCCCAGTCGTCGAAAATTTCTCACAAGCCGATAACTGAAACAAGTCTCGGCGTCCGGTCCCTTGACACCCTCGCGGCGAGCCGCAACCCTTCAACACATCACGTATGGGAGCGCTCCCACCGTACCTGACACATAAATATCCCGCACGTCTCTCACCTGGGCCACAGCACGGAACAACGTACGGACGCGTTCGTGCAGTTGGGCCGGGGAGAGCACGTACAGGGCACTAGGAGGCCGCAATGCGCACTTCTCTCTTCACCCGGGAAACGACCTCACCACCGCCCCGCCGCCGCACGCTCCGCAAGGCCGTGGTCGTCGCAGCCGTCGCCGCCCTCGGCGCCGGACTCCTGGCCGGCTGCGCGGAGGACTCCGGGGACCCGGAGTCCAGCTCGTCCTCCGGCGGCAAGGGCAAGGGCAAGACGACGATCACCGTCGGTGTCTTCGGTGCCTTCGGTCTCAAGGAGGCGGGGCTGTACGACGCGTACATGAAGCTCCACCCCGAGATCAACATCGAGCAGACCTCGATCGAGCGGAACGAGAACTACTACCCGCAGCTGCTCACGCACCTCGCCTCGGGCAGTGGTCTCGCCGACATCCAGGCGATCGAGGTCAACAACATCGCCGAGATCGCCCAGACGCAGTCCTCCAAGCTGGTGGACCTGGGCAAGACCGCCGGGGTGAAGAAGGAGAACTTCCTGGAGTGGAAGTGGTCGCAGGGTACGGACAAGAGCGGTAAGACGATCGCGCTCGGTACCGACATCGGCCCCCAGGGCATCTGCTACCGCAAGGACCTCTTCGAGAAGGCCGGGCTTCCCACCGACCGCGAGGAAGTCGGCGCGCTGTGGGCCGGCGACTGGCAGAAGTTCATCGAAGCGGGCGAGAAGTACAAGGCCAAGGCGCCCAAGGGCACCGCGTTCATCGACTCCGCCTCCGGTCTGATGGCCGCCGTGCAGGGTGGCTCGGCCAAGCGCTACTACGACGAGAACGGGGAGGTCATCTACAAGACCAACCCGGCGGTCAAGGACGCCTGGGACGTCGCCGCGAAGGCGGCCGACCTCGGCCTGACGGCCAAGCTCCAGCAGTTCCAGCCCTCCTGGGACCAGGCCATCGTGAACGGCACCTTCGCCACCATCTCCTGCCCGCCGTGGATGGTCGGGTACATCAAGGACAAGGGCGCCGAGAAGACCGAGGGCAAGTGGGACATCGCCGCCGCGCCCAAGAGCAGCAACTGGGGCGGGTCCTTCCTGACCGTCCCCGAGGCCGGCAAGAACAAGGAGGAGGCCGCCAAGCTCGTCGCCTGGCTGACCGCCCCTGAGCAGCAGGCCACGTTCTTCGCCAAACGGGGCAGCTTCCCGAGCGCGCAGGCCGCGTTCACGCTTCCCGAGGTCGCGGACGCCAAGGACCCGTACGTCAACGACGCCCCGATCGGCAAGATCTTCTCCGACGCCGCCAAGAACATCCCGGTGACCATCGTCGGCCCGAAGGACCTGATCATCGCCCAGAACCTGGCCGATGTCGGGATGCTCCAGGTCGACCAGAAGGGCGTCTCGTCCGAGGACGGCTGGAACGCCGCGGTGAAGGCGATCGACAACGCCCTGGAGAAGTGACCTCCGGTGAGCGGAACGACAAGTAAGTCCCGCACGGCCGCGCCCCTCTCCGAGGGGGGCGCGGCCCCGCGCCGCGTGGGCGACGGCGGCTCATCGGGTCCGGTGCGCAGCGAGCGGCGCAGCCGGCTCTACCGGTGGGACCTGAAGTGGAGTCCCTACGCCTTCGTGGCCCCGTTCTTCGTCTTCTTCCTGGCGTTCGGCCTGTTCCCGCTGCTGTACACGGGGTGGGCCTCGCTCCACCAGGTGGAGCTGACGGCCCCGAACGACATGGAATGGATCGGCCTGCGCAACTTCTCCAGGCTGATGGAGGACGAGTTCTTCTGGAACGCGCTGCGCAACACCCTGACCATCGGGGTCCTTTCCACCGTTCCGCAGCTGCTGATGGCCCTGGGCATCGCGCATCTGCTCAACTACAAGCTCCGCGGCTCGATGTTCTTCCGGGTCGCGATCCTCACCCCGTACGCGACGAGTGTGGCCGCGGCGACGCTCGTGTTCGTGATGCTGTTCGGCCGTGACATCGGAATGATCAACTGGGCGCTGGGTCAGGTCGGGTTCGGTCCGGTGGACTGGGAGAACGGCGAGTGGACCTCGCAGCTCGCCGTGTCGACGATCGTCGTCTGGCGGTGGACCGGCTACAACGCGCTGATCTACCTGGCGGCGATGCAGGCGATCCCGAACGACCTCTACGAGTCGGCGGCGCTGGACGGCGCGACCCGCTGGCAGCAGTTCGTGCACGTGACGATCCCGTCGCTGCGGCCGACGATCCTCTTCACCACGGTGGTGTCGACGATCGGCGCGACCCAGCTCTTCGGTGAGCCGCTCCTGTTCAACCGGGGTGCGGGCGCGACGGGCGGGGCCAACCACCAGTTCCAGACGCTCGGTCTCTATCTGTACGAGCAGGGCTGGGTCAATCTCCACCTCGGCCGGGCCTCGGCCATCGCCTGGACGATGTTCCTGATCCTTCTGCTGATCGGCGCCGTCAACTGGCTGGTCGGCCGTCGTCTGCGCAAGAGCTCATGAGGGGCGACACGATGACAACCCTGACTCCGGCCGACCGGGTGCCGCCGCAGGCGCCGTCGTACGCATCGTCGGGCAGGCGGAAAGGACGGCGCGGCAAGGCCCGCGCCGGCAAGCACCTGCACGGCGGCAAGTTCACCTACGCGGTACTCATCTTCTTCACGGTGATATCGCTCTTCCCCCTGGTGTGGACCGCGATCGCGGCCTCCCGCAACAACCACAGGCTGGCGCAGAATCCGCCGCCGTTCTGGTTCGGCGGCAATCTCTTCAAGAACCTGGAGATCGCCTGGACCGACGCCAACATGGGGTCGGCCCTGCTGAACACCGCGATCGTGGCCGGTTCCATCACCATCGGCACGGTCGTCTTCTCCACCCTTGCGGGCTTCGCCTTCGCCAAGCTCCGCTTCCGCTTCAAGAACGTCCTGCTGCTGCTCGTCATCGGCACGATGATGGTGCCGCCGCAGCTCAGCGTCGTACCGCTGTACATGATGGTCGCCAAGCTCCAGTGGACCGACCAGCTCCAGGCGGTCATCCTGCCGACACTGGTGAGCGCCTTCGGGGTGTTCTTCATGCGGCAGTACCTGATCGGGGCCCTGCCCACCGAGCTCATCGAGGCGGCCCGCGTCGACGGGGCCAGCAGTCTGCGCATCGTGTGGCACGTGGTCTTCCCCGCCGCACGGCCCGCGATGGCGGTGCTCGGGATGCTCACCTTCGTCATGGCCTGGAACGACTTCTTCTGGCCGATCATCGCGCTGACCCAGAACGGCAGCCCCACCGTGCAGGTGGCGCTCACCGGGCTCGGCCGCGGTTACATCCCCGACCAGTCGGTGATCATGGCGGGCGCACTGCTCGGGACGCTGCCTCTGCTGGCCGTCTTCGTGCTCTTCGGCAAGCAGATCGTCGGCGGCATCATGCAGGGCGCCGTCAAGGGCTGACCGCCCGGCCCGCTCCCACTTTTCCCAGGACGCTCTCCTCTCTCAGGACGCCCAGGACACTCAGGACACTCACGGAGGCTCTTCATGTCCGCACACTTTCCGCCCGGTTTCCTCTGGGGGACCGCGACCTCCGCCCATCAGATCGAGGGCGCGGTACGGGAGGACGGCCGTACCCCCTCCATCTGGGACACCTTCAGCCACACTCCGGGCAAGACGGAGGGCGGCGACCACGCCGACGTCGCCACCGACCACTACCACCGCCGCACCGAGGACGTGCAGCTCATCGCGGACCTCGGGGTGAACGCGTACCGCTTCTCCGTCTCCTGGTCCAGGGTCCAGCCGACCGGGCGCGGTCCGGCGGTCCAGCGCGGCCTGGACTTCTACCGGCTCCTGGTCGACGAGCTCCTGGAGCGGGGCGTGAAGCCGATGCTCACGCTCTACCACTGGGATCTCCCGCAGGAGCTGGAGAACGCCGGCGGCTGGACGTCACGGGAGACCTCCCTGCGCTTCGCCGAGTACGCGGGCATCGTCGCGGAGGCGCTCGGCGACCGGGTGGAGCTGTGGACGACGCTCAACGAGCCCTGGTGCAGCGCCTTCCTGGGTTACGCCTCCGGGGTGCACGCCCCGGGCCGTACGGAGCCGGTCGCCGCGCTGCGCGCCGCCCACCACCTGAACCTCGCGCACGGCCTGGGCACGCAGGCGCTGCGCGCGGCGCTGCCCGCCCGCGCCCAGGTCTCGCTGAGCCTCAACCCGAGTGCGGTGCGGCCCCGGACGCAGTCCCCGCAGGACCTGGACGCCGCACGCCGTATCGACGCGCTGGCGAACCGGGTCTTCTCCGACCCGGTCCTGAAGGGCTCGTACCCGCAGGACCTCTTCGAGGACACCGCGCGGCTGACGGACTGGTCGTTCGTGGAGCCGGGCGACCTGGCGGCGATCAACCAGCCGCTGGACTCGCTGGGCATCAACTACTACACACCCACGGTCGTCTCCGACGGCAGTGACGCGAAGGGCCCGCGCCGCGACGGCCACGGGTCGAGCGAGTTCTCGCCGTGGCCCGGTTCGGAGCACGTGGCCTTCCACCAGCCGCCCGGCGAGCAGACCGAGATGGGCTGGTCGATCGACCCGTCGGGCCTGCACGACCTGCTCATGAAGTACACCAAGGAGGCGCCGGGTATGCCTCTGATGGTCACGGAGAACGGTGCGGCGTACCCCGACAAGCAGGGGGACGACGGTGTGGTGCAGGACGTGGAGCGCATCCGCTACCTGCACGGGCATCTGTCGGCGGTCCACCGGGCGATCGCGGACGGGGCCGATGTGCGCGGCTACTTCCTCTGGTCGCTGATGGACAACTTCGAGTGGGCGTACGGCTACGGCAAGCGCTTCGGCATCGTCCACGTCGACTACCCCACCCAGACGCGTACGCCCAAGGCCAGCGCCCACTGGTACGGCGAGCTGGCGAGGACCGGAGTCCTCCCGAAGGCGCCGACCGACTGAGGAACGCCACGGACCGGGGCACGGCGGAACGAGGGTGCCGCCGTGCCCCACTCCCGTCGGTCGCAGGGTGCGGTCGCAGAGCCCGTAGGGCGACCGGGGACATCCGCGGGCCACGGGAAACGGGGCGCGCGCCCCGGCCGGGTGTGGGGGGATGTGGGGCCCGGCCGGGGCGCGCGGAGGGGGTGGCGGTCCGGAGGACTACTCGTACGCGCCGAACGCCTTGGTGAAGGCGAGCGGCTCCTGCACGATCGAGCTGCAACTGGCGTCGGCGGACGGCTTGGCCCCGCCCGGGCAGGCCTTGTCCCGCGTGCCCGACCACATCGCCAGCCGCCCGATGCCCTTCTCCCGGGCGAACGCCACGAGCTGTACGGCGTCCTCCACCTTGAAGATCTCGGTGACGACGTCGTTGACACCGATCATCGGGGTCACCGCGACGGCCTTCCACGCGGCGGCCTCGGAGAGCCCGAGCACGCCCTTGATCTGAGCCTGCGTGGCCGTGGCCGCCTGGGTCGCGTACGTGCCCATGTCGTCGCTGTACGCGGGCCCGTAGTCCATCGCCATGATGTTGACCGCGTCGACCCGGACCCCGTTCTTCTTCGCGTCGGCGATCAGGTCCACGCCGGGCTGGGTCAGCCCCTCGGGCATCACCGGCAGGGTGAAGGAGACGTCCAGGCCGGGGTGCGACTTCTGGAGCTGGGCGATGGCCTGCGAGCGGCGGGAGTTGGCGGCCGTGTCGGGCAGCGCACCGCCCTCGACGTCGAAGTCGACCTTGGTGAGCCCGTAGGTGTCGATCACCTTGCCGTACGCGGCGGCGAGGTCGGCGGCCGAGGAGCAGTTCAGGGCCAGTTCGGCACCGGCCGCGCCACCGAAGGAGACCCGGACGTCGCCGCCCTTCGCCCGCAGAGCACCGATCTGGGAGGCGACCTTGTCGTCACCGAGGCCGGTGACCCCGCCCCAGAGGGGGGCGCAGCCGCCGCCGGAGGTGATGAAGGCGAGGTGGAACTCCTTCACGCCGGTTCTGGTGACGGTGTCCAGGAGGTCGTACGAGGGGTAGAGCGAGGTGTCGATGTACGGGGCGAAGCGCGCCGGCTCCGTGGTGCCGCCGGTCTCGGACGGTGTGGGCGCCGGGGTCGTCGGCGTCGCACTCGGGGCCGCCGTCGTCGCGGAGGCCGTCGGGGTGGGCGTCGGGGCGGGGGAAGCGGTGCCGGTGGGGCGGCCGCTCGGCTCCGGGGTCGTGCCCGGACCGGCCGAGCAGGGGGCCTTGTCGACGAGGCACCCGGCCGGGTCGCCCGCGGTGCCGGCGGAGGTGGTGACGAAGCCGACGGTGACGGACTTCCCCGGGGCGAGCCCGGTGTCCCAGCTCGCGGGCTTCACGGTGACGTGGTTGCCGCTCACCGTGTGCTCGGCGTTCCAGAGGGAGCTGATCCTCGTGCCCGTGGGGAGGTCGAACTCGAGCGTCCAGTCCGAGCGGGTCTCCGCGCTGTCGTTCGTGACGACGTACTGCCCGGTGTAGCCACCGGTCCAGCCGCTGGTCCTGGTGTACGTCGCTCCGACCGCCGCGGCCTGGGCGGTGCCGGTCAGTGCGAAGACCGTGCCACCGATGACCGCCGCGGCGACGACGGCGCCGACCGCCTTGGTGCGGGTGCTCGCCGTCCGGCGGTGCGTGCTGGTGCCCATCGCGTGCCTGCCTCTGTCCTGCGGGGGGTGGGGTTCGCGGCAGACGCTAGCGGTACCGAAGACGGCAATTGGGGCTGTTCGGACCCCGGCCGTGGTTCTTAGGGTTGGCTTAAGGAGCCCATGGGCGCCGGTTAATGCTGGGTGCCCGCCCCGGAGCCGCCTCGGGACTCTGCGTTGCGGCGCAGCACTCCGCGTCGCTGCCGTCCGACCCGGTGTCCACGCCGGCGCCGCTCCGGCCGGCCGCCGTCGAGCCCGATCCAGATGCGTACCTCCGTGCCGCCGAGCACCGACCGGCCGATCCGCAGATCGCCCCCGGTGGACTCCGCGACCCGGCGGACGATGTCGAGCCCGAGCCCGGTCGATCCCACGGCGCCCGCCGCGCCGCCCCGGCCGCTGGAGCCCCGGGTCAGCGCCGCGCGCGGGTCGGCGATGCCGGGGCCGGCGTCGGAGACCAGCACGATGACCGCGTCGCCGCTGTGGTGCACGTCGACGGAGAAGGCGGTGCCCTCGGGGGTGTGCCGGAAGACGTTGCCGAGCAACGCGTCCAGGGCCGCCGCCAGTTCGGGCCGGGCGACCGGGATCCGTACCGTGCGGTCCACTCCCGCCAGGCGCACCGTGCGCCCCTGGTCCTCGGCGAGTGCCGACCAGAAGCCCATCCGTTCCCGGATCACCTCCGAGGCGTCGCAGCCGCCGGCGGCACCCGGCTGCGGGCCCTGCGTCTGGGGACGCTGCTCGCGTGCGGTGCGGATGATGGTGTCGACCTCGCGCTCCAGCTGCTCGACGGCGGCCCGGGTCTGTTCGGCGGCCGGTCCCTCGCCCAGGGAAGCCGCGTTGAGGCGCAGCACGGTGAGCGGGGTGCGCAGCCGGTGCGAGAGGTCGGCGGCCAGCTCGCGCTCGTTGGCGAGGAGTTGGACGACCTGGTCGGCCATGGAGTTGAACGCGACGGCGGCCGAACGGAGTTCGGTCGGCCCCTCCTCCGGAACCCGGGTGCCGAGTCTGCCCTCGCCCAGGTCCTGGGCGGCTCCCGCGAGGCGCTGGGCGGGCTCGACCATGCGTACGCCGAGCCGGTCGGCGACCGCGACCGAGCCGACGATCAGCGCGATCCCGACCCCCGCCAGTACGAGCCAGGCGGTGGCGACCCCGTTGGAGACCTCACCCTCGGGCACGAACACCTCGACCACGGCGATGTCTCCGGAGCCCAGAGCCGTCGGCTGGAGCAGCACGGAGCCGCCGGTGACCTCGGCGACGGCGGCGCGCCCCGACTCGCTCACGGTCTTGAGGTCCTTGCGGGTGGCGCGCCGGGTGCCGATCTCCAGCGCCTGCCGGTCCGGCTCGGCGGCTGCGGGCACATGGACGGCGAGGCGCCCCTCGTCCCCCGGTTCGGTGGACAGGACGGCCCGGGTGAGTTCCTTGCGGTCGGTGGTGATGGAGAGGGTCGGCCCGATGGTGGCCGCCTGCCGCTCGGCGTCGGAGAAGGCCCGGTCGCGGGCCATCTCCTTGATGACGAGCCCGAGGGGTACGGCGAAGGCGATGACGACCATGGCCGTGACGGCCAGGCAGACCTTGACGAGCGCCCATCTCATGCCGGCGGTTCCAGCTTCACGCCGACACCGCGCAGGGTGTGCAGATAGCGGGGCCGGGCGGCGGTCTCACCCAGTTTGCGGCGCAGCCAGGACAGATGCACGTCGATGGTCTGGTCGTCGCCGTAGGACTGCTGCCAGACCTCGGCGAGCAGTTCCCTGCGGGCGACGACGACGCCGGGCCGGCCGGCGAGGAAGGTCAGGAGGTCGAACTCCCGGCGGGTCAGGTCGAGCGTGACCCCGTCCAGTTCGGCCTGGCGGCGCAGCGGGTCTATGGAGAGGCCGCCGACCTGGATGACGCGCGGCGGCGGCGTCCCGCTGCCGGCCGCACGCGAGCGGCGCAGCACGGCGGCCATGCGAGCCGAGAGGTGTTCGACGGAGAACGGCTTGGTCAGGTAGTCGTCGGCGCCGTCGTTGAGGAGCCGTACGATCTCCGCCTCGTCGTCACGCGCCGTCGCGATGATCACGGGCACGTCGGTGATGGACCGGAGCATCTTGAGCGCCTCGGCGCCGTCGAGGTCGGGCAGACCCAGGTCGAGGATGACCACGTCGAAACCGAAGTGCGCCACCTCGCGCAGCGCTTCGAGCGCCGTGCCGACACTCCGTACGGTGTGGGACGCCTCGCTCAGGTGCCGGATGAGGGCGGAACGTACGAACTGGTCGTCCTCGACCACGAGCACACTTGCCATGGGCGGCACCGTAGCCCATCCGGTCGCGCCCGGTACCGGGCCGGTCCTCCGTGGGGCGTCCGCGCGGGAGTTGCTGCGAGGACTCCCCCGGGACAGCGGAGGACCGAGTGGTGCAGGATGACCCGGATGCAACGAGGACTCGTACACGCGCTCGCGTGGTCGCTCGCCACCGGGGCGGCGGTCACGTTGTCGTGGTGGGGCGTCCACACGGTGATGGCGGGGACCGCCTACGACCCGCCGCGCGCGGTGCCGCTCGCCGTGGGGGCCCGTGCCGGACAGGACACGCGGGAGCCGGTGTCGTCGTCCACGCGGCGCCCGGCGCCGTCCGCCTCCTCACCGGCGGCGACCCCGCGCACCACGCCGCCCGCGGCGACCCGCACCCCGTCGAGGACGCCTTCCCGTAAGCCGTCGCGGAGCCCGGCACCCGCGCGGTCCTCGGCGACCACGGGTGCGTCGGGCGAGGTGAAGAGCTACCGCACGGACGGCGGGCGGGTGGTGTTCGAGCTGGGCACGAGTTCGGCGAAGCTGGTGTCCGCGACTCCGGAGCCGGACTGGTCGATGCAGGTGTGGACGAACACCACCTGGATCAGGGTCAACTTCAGTGACGAGACGGGGGCGACGTACTCCGTGTTCTGCACGTGGAACGACCACCCGCCGCTGGTACAGATCGTCGGCCCGTGACGGCACGGGCCGCCGCACGCTGATCCACCAGGGTTACGGAACAGCCCTCAGGTGAACGTCGAGGGCGGCGGGGCCGGGGAGGGCTTGGCGCCCTCGTCCGTGACGGCGGCGGCGCCTCCGGTGAAGTCCGCGAGCGCCCGGCCGTGTTCGACGCGCCCGGGGTGCGGGTCGGTCGCGACGCGGCGGGTGAGGTCGGCGACGGCGAGCGGCCGGTCGGAGGCGAGCAGTACCGCGTTGCCGAAGCGCCGCCCCCGCCACACGGTCGGGTCGGCGGCGAGCGCCAGCTCGGGGAAGAGCGTGGCGGCGGTGGCGATCTGGCCCCGGAGGTGGGTGAGCGGCGGGCCGTCGGCGAGGTTGGCGACGTACTGCCCGCCCGGCTTCAGGACGCGGCGCACCTCGGCGAGGAACTCGGTGGAGGTGAGGTGCGCGGGGGTACGGGCCCCACTGAAGACGTCCGCGATGACGAGGTCGGCCCAGCCCTCCTGGATCCTGCCGAGTCCCTCGCGGGCGTCGGTGGAGCGGACGCGTATCCGGGCCTGCGGGTCCAGCGGCAGTTCACGGCGCACCAGTTGGACGAGGGCTGCGTCGACCTCGACGATCTGCTGCGTGGAGCGGGGGCGGGTCGCGGCGACGTAGCGGGCGAGGGTGAAGGCCCCGCCGCCCAGGTGCACCACCTGGAGAGGCTGCTGCGGGGGCGCCGCGAGATCGATCATGTGGCCGATCCTGCGCTGGTACTCGAACGACAGGTACGAGGGATCGTCCAGGTCCACGTGCGACTGCGGGGCGTCGTCCAGCAGCAGCGTCCAGCCGCGCGGGCGCTCGCGGTCGGGTACGAGCTCGGCGCGGCCGCCGTCCACCTCTGCGGTGAGGGGCTCCCGCTTGCGGTCGGACCGCTTCCGGGCGCTCGCGCCTCCTGCCGACGCTCCTCGACGTGCCACGCTCGGTCGCCCTTGCTCATGTGTTCCGGGGCCGGCACTTCACCGGCGGCGCCGGTGGATCCGGCCGTCCGGCCATTATGGGCTCACTGGCAGTTGTCGGCCGCCTCGATCAGCCGGGCCGCCTGACCGAGGGCCTTGCGGAGCACCGCCGGATCGGTGACCGGGGCGTCCGAGGCGGGCGGCAGCAGCCAGCCGCTGCCGGAGACGGGGAGCTCGGCGGGGATACGGAGCCCGCGGCCGTCGGTCCGCGTACAGGCGCTGCCGGGTACGTCCCAGGCGTCGGCCGTCCCCGGCGGCACCAGGAAGCCGAGGGTGTGGCAGGCGCCGTCGTGGAGGACCGGGCCCACGGCCTCCTGGTCGGCTCCGCGGCGCAGGATGTCGACGGCCTCCAGGCCCTGGCGGGCGGGGACCGTGACGAGGTCGCACGGTCCGTCGGCGGGTGCGCGCTGCGCGCGTGCGGCGGGTGGTGCGGTCTCGGGGTGCGCCGCGGTCGTCCGTGAGCCGGTCTCCGTGCCGAGGTGCAGCATGGGAACCCCTCCTCTCATCGCCGAACGGAGCCAGACTCCGTCTCCGCATGGACCAACGGGTCCACGGCGTCAAGGGCTACGGGACCAAGCCGCCGCAAAGGATGGCAGTTCATGGCGGATCGCGGGCGAGATGCGCCCTTTGTTCGCAAACACTCCGTGTGTGTGTCGTCACAGCAGGTACGTTCTTGCTCCGCCGGGACAACAGAACCAGCGCCCGGCTGCACCGGAGAGGGCCCAGCCATGGTGTCGACACGGCCAGTTCCCAACCTCGTCTTCCGCCGGCTTCGCGGACAGCGCTCCGCCGGGGAGTTCGCGGCGGCGGTCCGCAGGGCCGCGCGGGAGATCGGTGAACAGGTCGCCTGCGACGCCCGGTACATCGGCCGTGTGGAGTCCGGGGAGATCCGCTGCCCCAACTACGCGTACGAACGGGTCTTCCTGCACATGTTCCCCGGCGCCGGACTGGAGGACCTGGGCTTCTCGGCCCGCGAGACCGTGCGCGGCCGGGGGGCGCGCAGCTCGGACGCGGACTCCGGCACACGGTCCACCAGTCCACCGCCCCCTACGCTCCACAGCGACACCGACGAGGAGAGCGACGTGCTGCGTCGCATGTTCATGACGAGCGGAACCGCCACCGTGGCGGCCGCCTCCCTGGGTCTGGGCGGCGCTTCCGCCGCTGCCGCCCTGACATCCCTGCCCGCGCAACGCCGGGTGGGCGAGGCCGAGGTGCACGCCGTCGAGAAGGCCGTACGGCAGATCCGGCTGCTGGACGACCGGCACGGGGGCGACGGCCTCTACCGGCGGGCGGCGCAGCCGCTCCGGGCCGCGTACGCCCTGCTCGACGCGGGCACGACCACGCGCCGGGCCACGGCGGACCGGCTGCACACAGGTGCGGGCGAGCTGGCCATCTCGGTGGGCTGGCTGGCCCATGACTCGGGCCGCTTCGAGGACGCCCGTTCCCACTACGCCGAGGCGCTGGCGACGGCGCGGGTGGCGGGGGACGGGGCGCTGGAGGCCCACGCCTTCTGCAACGCGTCGTTCCTGGCCCGGGACACGGGACGGCCGCGGGAGGCGGTACGCGCGGCGGAGGCGGGCCAGCGGGCCGCCCGGTCGCTCGGCTCGGCCCGGCTGCTGTCGCTGCTCGCGCTGCGGGAGGCGGGGGGCCGGGCGGGACTCGGTGACCGCACCGGGTGCGACCGGGCGATCGGGCGGGCGTACGCGGCGTTCGAGCGGGGCACCTCCGCGGCGGACCCCGAGTGGATGACCTTCTTCCGCGAGGCGGAACTGGAGATGCTCCAGGCCCAGTGCTGGTCGGCGCTGGGCGACTGGCCGCGCGCGGCCCGGCACGCCCGGCGCGCGACGCGGCTCCAGGACCCGCACTTCACGCGGAACCTCGCGCTGTACCGGGCGCAGCTGACCGGGGACCTGGCCCGGGCCGGTCTCGCGGACGAGGCGGCGACGGCGGGCCACGCGGTGCTGGACCTGCTCGACCGGGTCCAGTCCTCCCGCATCCGCGGGATGCTGGCGGGCGCGGTGGGGGTTCTCGCGCAGAACACCTCCCCGGCGGTCAGGGACTTCGTGTCCCGCCACGGGGAGGCGGCGGCGCGTGCGGCGGCTCCCGCCGCGCGCGCGGGGGCCGGCCGCGCGGCCCCGTAGCGTCCCCTACCGGTCCAGGTGGCCCGTGTCGTTCCACCGCTCCACCGCCGGCAGGCCGTAGGCCCAGCCCAGAACCGACAGCGATGTCGGGTCGAGGCGGATCCGGGCGCCGAAGGACACGTCCTCCCCCAGCCACCGCGCCCCCAGCGCCCGCAGGATGTGGCCGTGGGCGAAGACCAGGACATCGCGGTCCGCCGACCTCGCCCAGTCCACGATCTCGTCCGCGCGGGCGGCGAGCTGCGACGTCGTCTCGCCGTCCGGCACCCCGTCCCGCCAGATCAGCCAGTCGGGCCGGTCCGCCCGGATCTGCGCGGGCGTCAGCCCCTCGTACGCCCCGTAGTCCCACTCCATCAGCGCGTCCCAGGGCTCCGCACGCTCACCGAACCCCGCGATCGCGCAGGTCTCGGCCGCCCGGACGAGCGGACTGGTCCTGACCTCGACGCCGGGCAGCCCCGCCCACGGCGCCCGGTGCAGGCGCTCGCCGAGCAGCTTGGCACCCTCCCGGCCGGTGTCCAGCAGCGGAATATCCGTCCTGCCGGTGTGATTGCCCTGCACCGACCACTGGGTCTGGCCATGCCGGGCGAGCAGGATGCGCGGTGCCATGAAGGCTCTCCCTGGAACTGAGATCTCACGATCTGATAGGTCCCGGACGGCGGTGTCCGATACGGCGACGAGGGACGGAACCCGGGCCCGGACCCCGGTCGGGGCATGGCCGATTCCTCCCGCTCCATCATCTCTCACGTGCCCGGGAGGCAACCTCCGGGGCCGTAACGGCGTCCCTTCCAGCACGGTTGCGGTCCCGGCCGCCGGACCGGGACCCCGGGGACGTCCCGGCCGACGTCCGCCGTACGGTTGAATGCCATTCGACGGCAGCATGAACATGGGGAGAGCCACCGGATGCAGCACGCCACCGCCGCGCCAGCACCCGGTCACCGCCCCCGCTGGTGGACGGAGCTGCCACTGCTCGCGGTGGTGTACGCGCTCTACTCGGCCGGACGGCTCCTGGTACGCGGCGACGTGTCGACCGCCGTCGACCACGGGCTCGCGATACTGCGCCTGGAACAGTCGCTGTCCCTCAACGCCGAGCACCCCCTGAACCGCCTGCTGACCGCCAACCCGGTGCTCGGGATACCGGCGGACTTCGCCTACGCATCGCTGCACTACCTCGTCACACCTGCCGTCCTCATATGGCTGTTCCACCGCCGCAAGGCCGCCTACCGGGCGGCCCGCACCTGGCTGATGACCTCCACGCTGCTCGGCCTGATCGGCTTCACGCTGACGCCGACCTGCCCGCCCCGCCTGCTGGACGCCCGGTACGGATTCGTCGACACGATGGCGCAGTACAGCTCGTACGGCTGGTGGGGCACCGAGGCGAGCGCCCCGCGCGGGCTCAGCGGGATGACCAACCAGTACGCGGCGATGCCGAGCCTGCACGTCGGCTGGTCGGTGTGGTGCGGCGTCCTTCTGTGGCGGCACGGCCGCCACCCCCTCATACGCGCGCTCGGCATCGCCTACCCCCTGCTGACCACGTTCGTGGTGATGGGCACCGCGAACCACTACTTCCTCGACGCGGTCGCGGGCGTCGCCGTGATGGCGGCCGGAGCCCTCCTGACGAAGCCGGTCATCCGCCTCGCGGACCGCGTGAAGGACCGGGTCCGGGCGGGGCTCGGTACCGTGAGCACGGCCGCGAACTCCGGTAAGGCCCCGGATGTCAGTGCCGGATGCAAGACTTCCCCGGGTGAGCGAATCCCCGGCCAGCGGACCTCCTCCGCAGATTCCACCGACACCGGCGCACCGGCCAGCGACGACGCTGCGGCAGCGGCTCGCTGAGCTGCGCGGCCCGTCCGTCGCCCCGCATCCGCTCGACGCGCGCGCGCTGGCCGCCCTCGCCGCCAACCCGGGCTGCAAGCGTCGCGCCCTGCTGGACGCCGCGGGGGTGAACAAGGCCGTGCTGGCCACGGCGCTCGGCTCCCCCGCGGCCTTCGGCCAGTCTCAGTTCGCCTTCATGCGGGGCAACGCGTTCGAGGCCAGGGTGAAGGCCGACGGCGGCACGGAACTGCTCCGCCTGCTCCACGAGCGCCTCGGCGGCGGCAGCGAGGCACCGCAGGAGGCGCGGGTGCCGGACCTGACGGCCGCCGGGCCCGAGGGCCGTGCGGCCAGGACGGCCCTGGCGCTGCGGGAGGCCACGGCGACGGGCGGCTGGACCCTGCTCGACCATCCGATGCTGGCCCTGGAGGTGGCGGGCTCTCCCGCCTATCTGGAGCCCGACGCCGTGGTGGTCCACCCCGACGGCACCTGGACGGTCGTCGAGATCAAGTCGTTCCCCATGATCGACAGTTCCGCCGACGCGGCCAAGGTCGGTGCCGCCGCGCGGCAGTCCGCCGTCTACGTCCTGGCGCTGGAGCGGATCGCCGGGAAGACCGACGGCGCCCGGGTCGATCACCGCGTGCTGCTGGTCTGCCCGAAGGACTTCTCCAACCTGCCGACCGCCTCGGTCGTGGACGTCCGCAAGCAGCGGGCCGTCACCCGCCGCCAGTTGACCCGGCTGACGCGCATCGAGGACATCGCCGCCACGCTGCCCGAGGGCACCACCTTCGACCCGGGATGCTCGCCGCGGGAGCTCGGCGAGGCGGTCGAGTCGGTCGGCGCGGCATACGCACCGGAGTGTCTGGCGGCCTGCGAACTGGCCTTCCACTGCCGGGAGAAGTCGCGGGCCCGGGGGGCGGTGGAGGCGCTGGGGCGCGGTGTCAGGGGCGAGCTCGGCGGCCTCACGACGGTCGGTGCGGTGCTGGCGGCCGCCGCGGGCAAGGAGGGCGACCCCTCGGACCCGACGGTCGCCGCCCTGCGTCGTGCCGCGGCCCTGCGAGCGGAAGCCCTGGAGGGCCGGGCGGTATGTCACTGATCACCACACTGGCCCGGCTGGAGGCGGTCGAGAGCGGGCGCGCGCAGCCCATGGCCACCGTGCGCCACCGCCATCTCAGCGGCCGCCCGCTCGTGCTGGTGCCGCTCACCACCGCCGGTGAGGCGGGCGCCCCGCTCGGGGCCCTGGTGGGTACGGACCGGGACGCGCCCCGGCTGCTGGCCGTCGCCCAGCCGCGCGACCGCGATCTCCGGTTCGCGTTCCTCGCCGAGCTGGCCGAGGCGGTGCTGCCGCACATCGAGTCGTACGCCGACGTGGTCGAGCCCGCCGAGCGCAACGAGACCGACCCCGGGACCGGCAAGAAGGTCAAGGTCGAGGTCGAACTGTGCACGGACGCGGCCCAGCTGATCGTGCCGAGCCGGGCGGGCATCGACTTCGTACGCCTCCTGGGACGCTCGATGCGCTTCCGGCGGACCGCCGAGGACGACCCCGACACCCCGTATCCGGCGCCCGCCCGGGTCCCCCTGCTGGGCCGCTGGCTGACGCACTACGCGGAGCGGGCCCGGGTGCCCGGCTCGTCCCTGCTGCTGGCCACGACCGATCTGCTGAACCGGCACTGGGCGACCGGCCAGAGCAGCCTGGAGGACCAGCACCTCGGCGCGCTGCTGGCCTGGATCGCCCCGCCGGACGGCGGCTCGGGTGCCGATGCCGCCCTGCGCGCCGAGCTGGACCGGGACCGGGAGGGCCAGTTGCTCTGCCCGCCCGCCGGACCTGCCACCGACCCGGCGTTCGACAACCGGCTGCTGGCCCCCGCCATCGAGGCGTACGACAGGGCGCGTACGGCGCTGGCGGCGGCGGAGGACGGACTCGCCGCGGACGACCGCCTGGCCGAGCTGACGCGCGCCGAGCAGCAGATCAGGTCCCTGCTGGCCAAGGTCATGCTGCCCACCTGGGACGCCGTGTGGCGGGGCCTCGACCTGCTGGGCGGGCTGCCCGAGGGGGCCAGGGCCGAGGACCGCTGGACGCGGGACCGCTGGTCGTTCACCGGCCACCGGGACCGGGTGCGGGCCGGGGAGCCCCCGCAGCCGCGCCGGGACGACGCGGTGACGGCCGCGCAGAAGCTGGCCTCGCGGGAGGCGGCCCAGGCCCAGCTCGACGCGCAGGAGGCCCTGGACGATCCGCTGGTGCTCGCGGGTCGCCGGCTGTCGGGCGAGGCGTTCGTCGGGGAGGTGACGGAGGTGGAGATGGCGTACAGCGAGTCCAAGCGCCCTTCGCCGCGTCCGCTGGTCACCGTCCGCACGGACGAGAACCCGCATCTCGGTGAGCGGACGAAGGTGTACCGCTCGCTGGAGGGCAAGCCGCAGACGGCGGAGTTCGTCCGGGAGGCGGAGGCACCGTCCGGGGAGGACGCCCGCCTTCTGGTACTGCGGGTCACCGACCGGATGGGGCGGAGCAAGGAGCCGGCACCGGGGTCCGTCCCCGAGCCGGGCGACCGGATCGTCTGGACGCTGTTCGAGCACGACCCTCGCGGCGGGCCGAAGCTGCCTGACGCCGAGGAGACACCCTGGACCCACGGCGGCCCGCCCGGAGCCGCCGCAGAACGGGCCGAACGGCCCGACCCCGTAACCGCGGAGGACCTGCTGTGACCTCGCAGAAGGCCACGTTCGACCCGGCCGCCGAGGCGAAGCGTGCGACCGACGCGATCCTCCAGGACACCCTGCGCGGAACCTCGCGCGGCATCGTGGTGGACTCCCCGCCCGGCGCCGGGAAGTCGACCCTGGTGGTGCGCGCGGCCCTCGAACTGGCAGCCGCGGGAAGGCCGTTGATGGTCATCGCGCAGACGAACGCGCAGGTCGACGACCTGGTCGTCAGGCTGGCCGAGAAGGCACCCGAGCTGCCGGTCGGCCGACTGCACAGCAACGACTCCGACCCGTACGACACGGTGCTGGACGGTCTGGACAACGTACGGAAGTCGGCCAAGGCGGCGGATCTCGCCGGGCTCGGCATCGTCATCTCGACGGCCGCGAAATGGGCCCACGTGAAGAACGTGGAGCCGTGGGGGCACGCGATCGTCGACGAGGCGTACCAGATGCGCTCGGACGCGCTGCTGGCCGTCGCGGGCCTCTTCGAGCGGGCCCTGTTCGTCGGTGACCCGGGCCAGCTGGACCCGTTCTCGATCGTCGGCGCCGACCAGTGGGCGGGCCTCTCGTACGACCCGTCGGCGAGCGCGGTCACCACCCTGCTCGCGCACAACCCGCAGCTGCCGCAGCACCGGCTGCCCGTGTCCTGGCGGCTCCCGGCCTCGGCCGCGCCGCTCGTGTCGGATGCGTTCTACCCGTACACACCGTTCCGCAGCGGTACGGGGCACGGGGAGCGGCGCCTGGCGTTCGGTGTGGCGTCGGACGGTTCGGCACCGGACCGGGTGCTGGACGAGGCGGCGGAGTCCGGCTGGGGCCTGCTGGAGCTTCCCGCCCGGCACACCCCGCGCACCGACCCGGAGGCGGTGCGGGCGGTCGCCCTGATCGTCCGCCGCCTGCTGGACCGGGGCGGCGCGGCGACGAGCGAGCGCTCCCCCGATCCGGTCCCGGTGACGGCGGACCGGGTCGCGGTCGGCACGGCCCACCGCGACCAGGCCGCGGCGGTCCGGGCCGCGCTGGCCGAGCTGGGGGTCTCGGGCGTGGCCGTGGACACGGCGAACCGGCTGCAGGGCCGTGAGTTCGATGTGACGGTGGTCCTGCACCCCCTGTCGGGCCGCCCGGACGCCACCGCCTTCCATCTGGAGACGGGCCGGCTGTGCGTCCTTGCCTCGCGCCACCGCCACGCGTGCATCGTGGTGTGCCGGGAGGGCGTCGCGGATCTGCTGGACGAGCACCCGTCGACCGAGCCGGTGCAGCTGGGCGTCACGGTGAAGTTCCCGGACGGCTGGGACGCGAACCACTCGGTGCTGGCCCACCTCGCGGAACACCGGGTGCACTGGCGGCCTTGAACCAGGCGGGATCCAGCCCTCTTGCGCCGGGTTGGACAATGGAGGGTGGCCACCCGGCCCACCCGAAGGAGGAGCACCCATGGCACAACCCGAGCGGAACGAGCGGCAGCGGATGCGTCCCGCTCCGCTGCTCTTCGAGCCGTCGGAGGCGGCAGCCGACCCCGAGCACTTCTTCGACCTCGACACGATGGAGGACCCGCAGGAGCTGCTGGCCCGCGCCACGGAGCTGACGCACGCCTTCCGGGCGGCGGCCGACCGGGCCGTCGAGTTCCAGGCGGTGGCAGCCGCCCAGCTCGCCGATCCGCGCCGCTTCGACCGGCTGACGGCGGCGGATGTCGCGGAGCGCGCGGAGTGGACCGAGGACTATGCCAAGAAGATGATCGAGTTCGGCCGGTCGCTGCTGAGGAACGCCGGCCCCTGACGGGCGGGGGGTCCGGCCGGATCCGGGGTACCGCCGGTGGCATATGCCCGCGCGCAAGATACTCCTTCGGGTTCCTCCCTGTCCCCGTTTCCGGCAACTCCCCGAATCAGGACCGTCACTCCTTGTAGACCTGTCGGTATGAGCGCCTGGCTGAAAGACGAAACGACCCTCCCCGCAGGGGCCTCCCACCGCGACGTCGACATCTTCGCTCTGCTGCGGGACCAGCCCCGGCACCCGGCCGCCCAGGTGACCGCCGCGGGGGCCGCCTGGCTCGCCGGCGCCTCGGCGTATCCGCGCAGCACGCTCTCCCGGTGGCAGGCGCGGCCCGGTTCCCCCGGCGTCCTGCCGTGCGGGTCCGCCTTCGACGTGGTGAGCGTGCCCGCCCTGTTCGGCCGGCGGATGCTGGAGCAGCTGTGGACCCAGGGGCCCGGCTCCGGCCCGGTGGCCACACACCGGGGCCGGATGCTCCTGTTCGCCGCCCCGGGTACGGCCCAGCGGCTGCCGTCGCTGCTCGACTGGGAGGAGTGGGGCACCGCGGGTCCCGGTCAGCCCGGGGCGCACCGCGGTTCCGTCCCCGCGCCGCTCTGCCACGGCGCGGGTGACGCGGTGACCGTGCCGCCCCTGGCCGGCGGTTCCGAGGGGACGGGACCACGCTGGGTGGTCGCCCCCGACACCCGTAACCCCTGGCTCCCCGGGCCCGACGTGCTGCTGTGGGCCTGCGTACGGGTGGGCAGGTCACAGCCCTCCCCGGCCTCCGGGTATTCGATTTTTCCTCCTGCCGATCAGGGTGCTAATGTCTACGACGTCACCAGGCGCCGTTAGCTCAGTTGGTTAGAGCAGCTGACTCTTAATCAGCGGGTCCGGGGTTCGAGTCCCTGACGGCGCACAGACGGAAGAAGGCCCCTCGCGAAAGCGAGGGGCCTTCTTCGTGTGGCGAGGCCCTTTCCGCCCCCAGGGCCTTCAAAAGGCCCTACGTGCCCGTCCTGATCCGGATCGTCCAGGAGCCGGACGGGTTCCGGTCCGCGACCTCGATCCGGGTCCGTTCGCCGGGCACGGTGTACGTCTCGCCCTCGCCGAGGGGGGCGTCCGCGAGCGGCGGGTAGACCGACCGGTCCCAGCAGGCGTCCGTCTCGGGATGGGTGTCCAGGACCTCCACGGGACCACCGCCGGACGGGGTGCTGTTGCGGATCCGGTAGATCAGTACGCCCTCGGTGCAGCTCGCCCCGTCGTTCCCGGTGGAGCTGCGGGCCTCGACGGCCAGGGCGCTGTCCTCGCCGGTCCTGATCACCGCGAGCCGCGTCCCGATGGACACGCCGGGCAGGGGCGCGGCGGCGACGGGTTCCAGAGTGAGGTCCGCCCTGCCCTGCACGCAGGTGACCTGGCGGTTGTCCAGCCAGCCGAGCTTCCATTTGTGCCAGCCGAACAGCTCGGGTGCCAGCCCGAACTGGCTTCCCATGACGTCCCAGTCACCGACATAGGTGTCCCAGTCGCCCTTGCCGTCCGTCGGCCGGTGATAGAGGTCCGCAAGGTCGAAGACGTGCCCGGTCTCGTGCGCGAGGACGTTGCGGTCCGGCGGGTGCTGCTCGAAGACCGTGACGACGCGCCTGATGTCCGCACCGTCGGCCCGCAGCGGGCGGTCGAAGTTGACGACCTTGGTGGCGTCGGAGTCGACACCGGGCGCGTCCGGGTCGGCGACGAGATACACGATGTCGTACTCCGAGAAGTCGACCGACCCGTCGGCCGCGTCGATCGCGTCGCGCAGGTACGCGCTGCGCCGCCCCGAGTCCCAGTCGCGCTCTATCCCGTACCAGGCGGAGGGGCGGGGCATCTCGATCCACTGCTGCTGGGGATGCGGGCGCAGGGTGAACTTCCCGTAAGAGGCGCGCTCGAAGAAGCGGGTCGTGGAGGGGAAGTAGTCGGCGGTGAGGACACCGGGGTCGATCCTGGGCTCGGAGTCCGGGAACGACAGGAAGATCATGACCGCGTCGAGGCTGCGGTCGGGTCGGGGGTAGGCGCCGTTCCAGGTGTCGAGGCCGAGGGAGTGGTGGGCCCCGGTCCTGGGCAGGGCGCACGGGCCCGCGTCGCCCGTGGTGGCCACGGCGGGGCCCGCGACGAGGGAGGTGGCGGCGAGCGCCATCAGGGAGGTGAGAGCGGCCGCCACGCCACGCAGGCTCGGCCTCTCCACTCCCCCGGGGCTGTGCGGTCGCGGCACATCTACCTCCGGGTGGGAAACACGGGACACCCCACCCACCCTGTGCCGATCCGGGGCCGTACGTCCTGTTGAGCTGCACCACTCGGGTCAGGAGCCCGGCCGCAACCTGTTCACGGACAGTCACAATCGATCAATTCACCTAAGCGACATAACAGAACCGCACAGAAACCATCACTAGCGGGCAAACCGGAATGAAGCCCGGAGAAGGGGCCAGGCGGGTAGGGAGCGTCGGCCACGGCCCGCGAGCTGGAACGGCCGACTCGCCACCCTCTATGCTTCACCACGCTTTCCCCCGTGGATACGGTCCCTGGCAACGGCCTCCACACGGTTGCCTGTCCGACCACACCTGTTCACGACGATCTGCACAGCGGGAGCAAGCGGTGAGCGGAACCTCCGAAGGGCCGGGGCCCCGGGCAGGCAGAGCCCCGGGCGCCGGGCGCCCCCCGGTCACCGAGCGTCATGCGCCGGGAGCGGACCCGTCCGAGCTGCGCGACTACCGGGCCGCCTTCCAGGTCTCCGCCCTCGCCATGGCCGTCCTCGACCACGAGGGCCTCGTGGTCAGCGCGAACGACGCCCTCGCCGGGCTGCTCGGCACCGAAGCCGACATCCTGGCCACGCAGCCGGCCGCCGGTCTCGTCGATCTCGCTTCGGACGACCGCACCTGGCACGCCTACCGCGACGTGCTGCAGGGCCGGCGCTCCCGCTTCCGCTGCACCCGCAGGCTGAAGCACCCCGACGGGCGCTCCCTGTGGGCGGAGATCACCGTCGTGCCGATGGACGGCTCGTCCGCCAACGGCGGCGTCCTGCTGTCCGTCGCGGACATCAGCGACCGGCGCGAACTCCGGAAGCGGCTGCGCCACCTGCAGATGCACGACCCGGTGACCCGGCTGCCCAACCGGACCCTGTTCTTCGAACGGCTCTCCGCGGCCCTGGACACACCGCCCTTCCAGGACGACTCGCTGCCCCCGCACGGCCGGATCGGGCTCTGCTACCTGGATCTGGACGGCTTCAAGGCGGTCAACGACACCATGGGGCACCGCATGGGCGACCGGCTCCTGGCCGCGGTCGCCGGACGGCTCACCGACTGCGCCGAACACGACGGCTCCGGCCGCAGCGGCAGCCATCTCGTGGCGCGGCTCGGCGGAGACGAGTTCGCCATCCTGGTCGAGGAGTCCACCGGCACCGCCCAGCTCACCGAGCTCGCCAACGCGGTGCTCGCCGCCCTTCAGCAGCCCTTCGACCTCGCAGGTCAGCGGCTCTCCGTGTCCGCCTCGATCGGCGTCGTCGAGCGGGCGTCGGCGGGGACCTCGCCCACCGGGCTGATGCAGGCCGCGGACACCACGCTGTACTGGGCGAAGGAGGACGGAAAGGCGCGCTGGACGCTGTTCGACCCCGAGCGCAACGCCCACCGCATGACCCGCCAGGCGCTCTCCTCCACGCTCCGGCCCGCCGTCGAGCGGGGCGAGTTCACCTTGGAGTACCAGCCGCTGGTGTGCATGGCCGACGGGACCGTGCGCGGCGTGGAGGCCCTCGTGCGGTGGAACCACCCGCAGTTCGGTCTGCTGCCGCCGAATCGGTTCGTCGCGATCGCCGAGGAGGACGGCACCATCGTCCAGCTCGGCCGGTGGGTGCTGCGCACCGCGTGCCGCCAGGCACGGCGCTGGCAGCTCGACCACCCGGACGAGCCTCCGCTGTTCATCAGCGTCAACGTGGCCGTACGGCAGGTCTGGGACTCCGACCTGGTCGCGGACGTGGCGGAGATCCTCGCCGACACGGGGCTCGACGCCGGACTGCTGCAACTGGAGCTCACCGAGTCCGCCGTGATGGGCTCCGCGGGCCGTCCGCTGCGGGCGCTCCAGGCACTCAGCGACATGGGCGTGAGGATCGCCATCGACGACTTCGGCACCGGCTACTCCAACCTCGCGTACCTGAGCCGGCTGCCCGTCTCCGTACTGAAGCTGGACGGCTCCTTCGTGCGCGGCTTCCGCTACGACGGCGGGACGCACCCCAGCCCCGCCGACGAGACGATCGTGGAGGCGATGGTGCAGCTGGCCCACCGGCTTGGCCTCACCGTCACCGCGGAGTGCGTGGAGACGGCGGGCCAGGCCGAGCGGCTGCGCAGGATCGGCTGCGACACGGGGCAGGGGTGGCTCTACTCGCGCGCGGTGGCGCCGGAGCGCATCTCCGAACTGATCGGTGAGAAGTCACCGTCGGGCTCACCGGCCGGTTCCCTCCCCCGCCCCTGAGGCCGCGGCGGTCAGGAAGGCAGGCCGTACGCGTCCGCGATCAGCTCGTAGCTGCGCAGCCTCGCGTCCCCGCCGTGCGCGTTCGCCGTGATCATCAGCTCGTCCGCGCCCGTCCGCTTGGCCAGGTCGTCGAGGCCCGTACGGACCTCGTCGGCCGTGCCGTGGATGACGTTGGAGAGCCAGCCGTCGACGAACTCGCGCTCCATCGGGCTGAAGGTGTGGGCGGCCGCCTCCTCCGGGCTCGGGATCAGCCCCGGGCGTCCGGTGCGCAGGCGGACCATCGACAGGGCGCCGGTCAGCACCTGGCGGCGGGCCTCGCGCTCCTCGTCGGCGGCGAGCGCCGACACACCGATCATGGCGTACGGGGCGTCCAGTACGGCGGAGGGCCTGAACGACTCCCGGTAGAGGTCGAGCGCCGGAACGGTGTTCTGCGCCGAGAAGTGGTGCGCGAAGGCGAACGGCAGGCCGAGGACACCGGCCAGCCGCGCGCTGAAGCCGGAGGAGCCGAGCAGCCAGACCGGCGGGCGGGCCGCGGACTGCACGCCGCCGGGCGCGGTCGCCTGCACCGGGCCGGGTACGGCGTGGATCCTGGCGTACGGATGGCCGTCGGGGAAGTCGTCGTCCAGGAACCGCACCAGCTCGGCCAGCTGCTCCGGGAAGTCGTCGGCACCCTCGTTCAGCCGGTCCGTACGCCGCAGGGCAGCGGCCGTCGCGCCGTCGGTGCCGGGTGCGCGGCCCAGGCCCAGGTCGATGCGCCCGGGGGCCATGGCCTCCAGGGTGCCGAACTGCTCGGCGATCACGAGCGGCGCGTGATTGGGCAGCATCACCCCGCCCGAGCCGAGGCGGATGCGCTCGGTGTGGGCGGCGAGGTGGGCGAGGATCACGGCCGGGGACGAGGAGGCCACGCCCGGCATCGAGTGGTGCTCCGCGACCCAGAAGCGGTGGAATCCGCGGCGCTCGGTGAGCTTGGCGATGTCGACACCGGTACGCAGGGCCTGGGTCGCGGTGCGGCCCTGCCCCACGGTCACCAGATCGAGCACGGAGAGCGGCACGGTGGCCGTTCCGGCTGCGGTGCCGCGAATCTGGTCGCCTCGGATCTCGTCCACGTTTCGGCCTCTCCCGGTGATGCGTACGTAACGGGAGAAGCCAACAGGAGGATGGCTCCGCTTATTCCCTGACCGCTACTCGCGGACGACGATCCCCCGGGTCTCGGTGACGCCGGGGGGCGGCTCGCGGGTCGCGAAGAGGGCGCCCAGCGCCGGCTCCCAGATGCGGCGGTCCACCAGACGCAGCCCTTCCCAGACCGTCACCTGGTTCGCCGTGAGGACGGGCTTGCCGAGGAGATCCTCCAGCTCCCTGACGTACGCGGCCGTGTGCAGGGCCGTGTGCGGCAGCAGCACCGCCTCCGCGTCCGGATGGTCTCCGGCGACGGCCAGCTCCTTCACGAGCCGCTCGTCCCAGGCGCCCACCTCGGCGGCGGTGATGATGCCGCTGCCCCGGGTCGCGACCACCTCGATGCCCGCCGCCTCCAGGAAGCGGGCGAAGAGCACCGCGATGTCCTCCGGATAGGTCGCCGCGACGGCGACGCGGGTGGCGCCGATCTCCCTCACCGCGTGGGCGAAGGCGAAGGAGGTACTGGAGGCGGGCAGGCCGGCCGCCCTCGCCAGGGTCGCGACCTGCTCGTGGGCACCCTCCCGGCCGTACACGAAGCTTCCGCCGGTGCAGGCCCAGACGAGCGCCTCGGCGCCCGCCAGGCGCAGGTCCTCCACACCCGCCGCCAGCCGCTCGGCGGATCCCATCTCGCGCATGGCCTCGACGCGGTGGACGTCCTCGCCGACGGCGGTGTGGAAGAGCGGCAGTCTGATGTCGCTGTCGAGCATGATCTCGATCCGCGGGAAGTCGTCCTCCGCGGAGTGGCCCGGGTAGAGAAGTCCGATGGTCGTCATGTCCACCCTTCCTGTGCGTCCGGAGCGCCGGGCGAGGCGAGCGGCCCGGCATCCCGCCGGGCACCTGATCCCGTCACCGCTGCCCTCGCCACTGACAAGTATTCCCCTGATGGGGGCATGACGGAGGACGCACGGTGCGTGACCGGGCGGCTCCGTTGACGCGGCCGGGTTCCGGTGCGAGCGTGGTGGGTGATGCCAGAGCCCACGCTCCTCGTCCTGGACACCGAACCGTCACCGCGCCTCGGCCGGCTGACCGGACGGGTCCGCGTCCGGTACACCGACGCACAGGGGCTGGCCGGTCACCTCCCCGACGCGGACGCCCTGCTGGTGTGGGACTTCGCCTCGGACGCGGTACGCAGGGCCTGGCCCGGCGACGGGCCGCGCCCCCGCTGGGTGCACACGGCCAGCGCGGGGGTGGACCGGCTGCTCTGCCCGGAGCTGGCCGCGTCCGACACGGTGGTGACCAACGCCCGGGGCGTCTTCGAGCTGCCCGTCGCCGAGTACGTCGCCGGCCTGGTCCTCGCCTTCGCCAAGGACCTGCCGGGAACGGTGGAGCTCCAGCGGCTGCGCCACTGGCGCCACCGCGAGGTCCGGCAGCTCTCCGGCACCCGTGCGGTCGTCGTCGGGGCAGGCCCCATCGGCCGGGAGATCACCCGGCTGCTGCACGGCCTGGGAGTGAAGGTGGCTCTGGTGGCCCGGACGGCCCGGCGCACGATCCACGGCATCGAGGACCTGGACCGGCTGGCCGCACGCGCCGACTGGGTGGTCTGCGCGGCGCCGCTCACGGATTCGACGCGCGGGATGTTCGACGCGCGGTTCTTCGGGCTGCTCCAGCCCTCGGCCGTGTTCGTCAACGTGGGGCGCGGGGCCATGGTCGTCGAGGACGACCTCGTGGACGCCCTGAACAAACGGTGGATCGCGGGCGCCGCGCTCGACGTGTTCCAGGAGGAACCGCTCGCACCGGGGAGCCCGCTGTGGGACGTCCCGGGGCTGCTCGTCTCGCCGCACATGAGCGGCGACACGGCCGGCTGGCGCGACCGGCTGGGCGAGCAGTTCGTGGACATGTACGAGCGGTGGGTGGCCGGTCTGCCCCTGCCGAACGTGGTGGACAAGGACCTGGGATACGTCCCCTCCTCCGATCACACCCACTGACCCGGCGGTCTGAGACACCGTCACCCCCGTGACCGGGCCCGGGAACACGCCCCGCACATCCCTCGTCGCGCTCCGCCTCTCCCAGGGCACGAAAGGGTCACTCTCCGGCCACTGTTGGGTTACATGACGCCCCGTCCTGCATAGACGTACGGGATCGGGCAGGGGCTCACCCTGTCCGGACTGTTCGACCCTCCAGGAGATTGCGAACCATGGCTGACTTCCCGAATCTGTCCCGCCGGGGTTTCCTCAACCGATCGGCAGCCGTGGGGGGACTGCTCGTCGTTCCCGGACTCCTCGCCGCGTGCAGCAAGACCGACGCCGGGTCGGTGCAAGGCGAAGGGGCCCTCGAAAAGCTCCGCAAGCAGGGCTTCGTGCGGGTCGCGTACGCCAACGAGGCCCCGTACGGCTATCTGGAGGGCAAGGAACTCAGGGGCGAGGCGCCCACGCTGCACCGCGAGATCTTCAAGGCACTCGGTGTCGACGAGCTGAAGCCCACCCTCTCCGAGTGGGACGGCCTGATCCCCGGGCTCCAGGCCGGCAAGTACGACGTCGTCAGCGCGGGCATGGCGATAACGCCCGAGCGCTGCGCCAACGCCATCTTCTCCGAGCCGGAGTTCATCTCCCCCACGGCCCTGATGGTGAGGAAGGGCAACCCGAAGAAGGTCACCGACCTGGCCTCGGCCAAGGCCGCCGGGATCACCGTCGGCGTGATGTCCGGCGCCGTCGAGGCCTCGTACGCCAAGGGCGCGGGCATCGCCGAGGACAGGATCAAGACGCTGCAGAAGCCGCAGGACGGCGCCGACGCGGTCAAGGGCGGGCGGATCGACGCGTTCCTGCTCACCGGCATCTCGCTGCGCTGGCTCGCGAAGACCAACCCGGCCACGGAGGTCACCGAGGCGTTCCTGCCGGAGCTGGACGGGAAGAAGCAGTACTCCCCCGGCGGCGCGGTGTTCAGCCAGGGCAACGAGGACCTGCGGGACGCCTTCAACCGCGAGCTCAGGAAGATCGTCTCGGACCGCTCGCGCTACGTGAGCCTGCTGGAGCCCTACGGCTTCGGAGCCACGGAGATTCCGCCCGCCACGCTGAAGACCGCCGATCTGTGCAAGGGCTGACGGGGACGGACCGCACCGTATGAGTGACTTCTTCTCCACTCTCCTCGACGAACTCCCCCAGGTCCGGGCGGGACTGTGGGTCACACTCCAGGCCACCGTGCTGGGATCCCTGCTGGCCCTGGCCCTGTCCTTCGCCCTCGGCCTGATGGCCGGCAGCCGGCTGCTCCTGGTCCGCGGCGTCTCACGGACCGTCGTCGAGTTCTTCCGCGGCACCTCGCTCTACATCCAGCTGTTCTGGCTGTACTACGCGATGCCGCCCCTGACCGGCTACGAGCTGACACCGCTGATCTGCGGCGTCGTCGCGTTCGGCCTCAACTACGGGGCGTACGGCTCCGAAGTGGTGCGCGGCGCCATCAACTCCGTACCGCGCGGGCAGTACGAGGCGGCCCTCGCGCTGAACCTCACCCCGTCCCGCCGGCTGCGCAAGGTGATCCTCCCGCAGGCGTGGGTGCAGATGATCCCCTCGTTCACCAACCTGCTGATCCAGCTGCTGAAGTGCACCCCGCTGCTGTGGCTCATCTCCGCCGCGGACCTGATGACGGTGATCCAGCAGGTGCGCGACCGCACGGGTGAGACCCTCACCGCGTATCTGACGCTGCTGGCCGCCTACTTCGTGCTGGCCTACGCGCTGACCCTGCTGATGAACCTGCTGGAGCGGACCGCCAAGCGGCGGCTCGGCCTGGAGAGCGGCGGGAAGAGCCTGTTCAGGAGCCGCACCGCGACCACCACCGTCCCGGGAGGCACCGCGTGAACGGATTCGACTGGAACGCCGCGGGCGAGGCCCTCCCCCTGCTGCTCGAAGGATTCCGGGTCACCCTGCTCGCCACCGTGCTCGGCACGCTCGTGGCCGCTGTCCTGGGGCTGGCCATCGCGGTGGCCGGACGGGCTCCGAGCAGGTTCGTCACCGTGCCGGTGCGGGCGGTGATGGAGTTCGTCCGCGCCACCCCGCTGCTGGTCCAACTGGTGGGTGCCGCAGCCGTGTTCAGCTCCGTGGAGCCGCTGACGATCGGCATCGTGGTGCTGGGCGTCCACTACGCCACGTACACCTCCGAGGTGTACCGCGCCGGGATCGACGGCGTACCGAAGGGCCAGTGGGAGGCCGCGCGCGCCCTCTCGCTGCCGGCCCGGCGCACCTGGCAGGCCGTGATCCTGCCGCAGGCGGTGCGCAACGTCCTGCCCGCGCTCGGCAACTACGCCATCTCGATGTTCAAGGAGACGCCCTTCCTCGCCGTGATCACGGTGCAGGAGATGGTCTTCGAGGCCCGGACGTACGGGGCCGACCACTTCGCGTACACCGAGGCGTTCACACTCGCCGGCCTGGTCTTCCTGGTCGCGAGCTACCCCACCTCGCTACTGATGAGAAAGCTGGAGAAGCGCCTTGGCCACTGAATCTGCTCCCCTGAAGGAGCCCACGGACGCGGCCCCGGTCCGGGCGACGACCGGTGTGGAGCCGCTGGTCCGCTTCGACCGGGTCGTGAAGCGGTACGGCGACCATGTGGTCCTGGACGAGCTGGACTTCACCGTCCGGCGCGGTGAGCACGTCACCCTGATCGGACCGAGCGGCTCGGGCAAGACGACGATCCTGCGGCTGCTGATGACGCTGGAGAAGGTCAGCGACGGGGTGATCTGGGTCGACGGTTCGCCGTTGTCGCACGTCCGCACCCCGGACGGGTCGCTGAAGCCGGCGGGCGAGAAGCAGCTGCGGGAGTCACGGAAGAAGATCGGGATGGTGTTCCAGCAGTTCAACCTCTTCCCGAACATGAAGGTGCTCCAGAACATCACCGAGGCGCCGGTCAGCGTCCTCGGTATGGACCGCGACCTGGCGGAGAGCCGGGCCCGCGAACTGCTCGACATGGTCGGGCTCACGGACAAGGCGGGGGCACATCCCTCCCAGCTCTCCGGCGGTCAGCAGCAGCGGGTGGCCATCGCCCGGGCGCTCGCGATGGAGCCGGAGATCCTGCTGCTCGACGAGGTGACGTCGGCGCTGGATCCGGAGCTGGTGGCGGGCGTGCTGGATCTACTGTCCGACATCGCCAGGACCACCGACATCACGATGCTCTGTGTGACCCACGAGATGAACTTCGCCCGGGACGTCTCGGAGAAGGTGCTGATGTTCGACGCCGGACGGGTCGTGGAGTCCGGATCGCCGGAGAAAATCTTCACCGCCCCGGAGCACGAACGCACGCGCGAGTTCCTCAACGCGGTGCTGTGACCACGTTGTTGATGTACCGGTAATGACCTGGGCATATGCCAGGCGGGTGCGCCCCAGCTGACAGCGCCGGGGCGCCCCCGTCAAGTCGTCAACAGCACCCCCTTTCCGCGGTCTTGGCCGCTATCGTGGGGCGAAAGCTTGCGGTCACAACCTGGTAGGGGGACACCGTGGCGTTGAAGCCCGAACCGACCGCGCCGTTCCACTCGGTGCAGTACGCCCTGCGCGTGCTCGAAACGGTCTCCAAGCACGGCACCGGCGTGACCGACGTACAGATCGCCCGCGAGACGGGGCTGCCCACGGGCCACCTCGCCTCGCTGCTGCTGGCGCTGCGCCGCGAGGGGTACGTCGAGCAGGTCACCGACGGCGCGTACGTCATCGGCTCCTCGCTCCTGCTGATCGGCTCCGGCGCGGCCCGCCGGCAGGCCCTGGAGGACAAGCTCCAGCAGATCCTGGTGCAGCTGCGCGACTCGGTCGGCGCGGCGGTCTACCTCAGCCGGTATGTCGACGGCGAGATCCGGATCACACAGATGGCGGCCGGGCCCCGCACTCCAGCGGTCAACGAGTGGGTGGACTTCCGGTCGGCGGCGCACGCCAGCGCGATCGGGAAGTGCCTGCTGACGCAGCTCGACCAGAACGGGCGGCGCGACCACATCTCCCGCCACAAGACGGCCCGGCTCACCTCCCGGACGATCACCAGCGAGAAGGTCCTCTTCTCCAAGCTGGACAGCCAGCCCGCGACGGTCCCGATGCTGGACCTCCAGGAGTACGCGCTGGGCACGGTCTGCGCGGCGGTGCCGCTCACCGCCGGGGCGTCGGCCGGCTGCCTGGCGCTCTCGCTGCCGATCGAGGACGCGCACCGGCTGCGGTCCGCGGCGGACACCCTGAACCGCCGGGCGGCGCCCGTCCTGCTCTCACTGGCTCTCTAGGCCCCGGATCATCCGGCATTTACGGGCATAAGGGGCAAGGGGTCGGGGGTGGCCGACGTGTGTCGTCAGCACCCCTGAGGAGCAGGTATTATTTTCGAGTCACCAGGCGCCGTTAGCTCAGTTGGTTAGAGCAGCTGACTCTTAATCAGCGGGTCCGGGGTTCGAGTCCCTGACGGCGCACAGACAACACAGTGGGGGGGTTTCGGGAAACACCAAAACACCCCCACAGGCATTTTCGATCACCCCGCGCCATAGCAACC
>NZ_JBEZIJ010000011.1:0-225273 GCF_040650955.1 Streptomyces sp. NPDC048560 | reverse complement strand
GTGGGCGGTTTCCGGAACACCGGAAACCGCCCACTGTGCTTTTGCCGCTCCGCGCGTCCGTACACGCGCCCACGCAGGGGCGAGCGCGTGCCGCACCACGCGAAAACGGCGGCCCCCGCCCGGGCCGCCGCCGTACCACTGGGCCGTTCGGACGTCAGAACTGCACGTCCGAGCAGGCATAGAAGGCGTTGCCGGTGTCCGCGACGTTCCAGACGGCGAGGATGATGTGCTTACCGGTCTTCTGGGTGGGGATGGTGCCCTGATGCGTCAGCGTCGACGGGGGCTGCTGGTTCCCGTACGGCACCGTCATGAACGGCTGGGACTCCAGGGCGGCCCGGGTGAGCGGCTGCGTGGTGTTCCAGCCGTTCTTGGTGATGTAGTACCGGAAGTCGCTGGTGGAGTGCCGGGCCGTGAACTGCCAGCGGAAGCTGTAGCCCTGCCCGCCGGTGACCCTCGTCGCCGGCCAGCTGCCGCCGCGCGGGTCGTCGAGCGCCGCGAAGCCGGCGTTACCGGCCGAGCAGATCTTGCCGTCCGCCGGACCTGCCGCCGGGAAGCCCTTGGGGCCCTCGACGCTCTGCGGCTCCCACTGGATGGCGCCGCAGCCGGTCACCGTGCCGTTGGCACAGAGCTTCTGACGGCTGATCGGGGAGTCGGTGTAGCCGTGACTGCTGGCGCTGCTGGTCGCGAACATCGACGCACCGGCTATCGCCAGGCCGATCACGGCCGCGCTTGCCCTTTTCCGCATGCTTTTCGCTCCTCAAGAACGTGGGGGAGGTTCCATGAGCTCTGCTTCTGCGCGCGTGCTGTGCGGTCTAGACCAAGTCCTAGGTTATTGACGCGACATGAACATGTCCAGACCAATGAGCGTCCGATTCCGGTTCCCCGACGGGAGCGGCGGGGCGGCCCTCAGGAGCCTTCCGAGCCGCTGCGACCGGTGTAGAAGGCCACCGTCAGGTCCTTGACCAGGGCCTTTCGCTCGTAGTCGTCGAGCTCCACGATGCCGCGCGAGGTGAGCCGGTGCACCGTGTCGTCGACGGCGTCGACCACGGACGTCAGCACACTGTCCCGGTGCCGGGCGTCGATCGCGGCGATCCGGCGCCGCTGCATCGCGGCGGCGACCTCGGGGGCGTACTCGATTCCGGTCGGCTGCGCCGAGTACACCTCGATGCCCACGGGTTCGCAGTCCGCCTTCAGCATCCGGGTCAGGGCGTCACCGACGGCCTCGGCGTTGCGGAGGGTGTGCGCGTCCTCGTTGAAGGCGTCGGCGGGCAGCTGTGAGAGCACCCGCGCCATCGCGGCCTCGACCTGCTCGCGCAGGTACTCCTCGTGGTCGGCGACGCCGAGGGTGGCCCGCACGGTGTCCTTGATCCGCCAGACGACGAGGACGACCACGCGCAGCGCGGTGCCGTTCGCGTCGACGGACGGCAGGGGTTCGCTGCGCCAGTGCCGCAGCCGTACGTCGACGCGGCGGCGCAGCAGGAGCGGGGAGACCCAGACCAGGCCCGTGCGGCGGACACTGCCCCGGTAGTCGCCGAACAGGGTCAGCACCCAGGCGTACCCGACCCGGCCCCGGCCGAGACCGCCCAGGGCGAAGAGGACCACGGTCACCAGGAAGGCGAGGAGCGCCCAGGTCCCGATCCCCAGACCGTCGTACGGGCGGGAGCCGATCCCTACGCGTTCGAGAGCGACGGCGGGCAGCGCCCCTGACCACCAGAGGGTGGCGAGAGCGGCCAGGGTCCCGGCCGCTCCGGTGAGCAGCGCGGCCCAGCCGGGCAGGGCGGGGCCCGGCCGCTCGGACAGCCGGGGGTCGCCGAGCGGGGCGGGCCTGGTCGACGGCCGCACCTGGGGCTGCGGCGAGCGCGGCAGGGGTGGCCGCCGCACCGGTCCGGGACTCCGGGTCACGAAGGCGGGCAGCGCCGCCCCCGGATCACCGTGACCCGCACCCGGATCACGTGCGTCACGGCCCTCGTGGACTTCGTGTCCGTCCCGCGCGTCGCGTGCCTCCCCCGCGTCGAGTGCGTCGAGTACGTCGCGTGCCGCATCCACATCCCGTGCGGCCTGCGCGTCACGTGCGGCCTGTGCGTCGCGGTCGTCACGGAAGAGCAGGTGTACGGGGATGGAGGCCGTGGACTCGTTGGCGATGACGGAGTGCCGCCGCCCGGTGTCCCGCCGGCTGTCGGCATCGGCGGCCCCGCCCTTGCCGGCCTGCCAGCGTCCCGGGACGCTGAGCAGCCCGGCGGCCTGCTCGGAGTCGGACGCGCCGGAGGGCAGAGGCCGGCCACCTGCCACGGATTCGGTCCCCCCGACCGGCACCGGGACCGGGGCCCCGACGACCGCGTGTGCCGGGGCCAGGTCGAGCACGAGATCCACCACGGTGTCGGCGTCCCGCCCGGCCGGCGCCGGGCCCTCACCCCCGTCCGCGGTGACCGTCGCTCCCTGCTCCGGCAAGGGCGGGCCCGGGGCCGGCTCCCGCCCGGGCCCGCCCAGGAGCGTGGCCGTCCCTGCCTCCGGGCTCTCCGCCTCGCCTCCCTGCCACAGGTCCGGGGCCTCGGCGGCCCCGGGCGTGGTTCTCGTGGCGGGGATCTCGGTCGAGTCCTCGTGTCCGTTCACCGGTTGCCCTGCCTTTCCGTTCTCCGGGGATCCGGAGCTGTCCGACACCATGGGTCGCATTGCCGCCTCCGTCATGTCCGTGCCGTCACGCGAAGAGTCGCCGCCAGGTATCCGGGCCCGGATAGCCGTCGGCCGCGCTGCCGCGCCAGCCCAGGGACCGCTGGAACGCCTCGACGTTGCGGCGGTCGGCCTCGGTCCACCGGGGGCCGGGACCCGACAGGTAGTGCCTGCCGAATCCCCTCTTCACCAGTTGGGTGCCGAGCCGTGCGACATGACCGTTGGACCGGCCCGGCTTGAAATAGCCACGGCCGGGGAAGGCCGTGGCCGTGTTCGGACTGCCGCCCGCACCGGCGGCCGGGATGCCGCGCCCGGTGCCGGTGACCAGATGGCGCCAGGTCTGCGGTCCGGGAATGCCGTCGGCCTCCTTGCCCCTCCAGCCCTGGGCCAGCTGGAAGGCCTGGGTCGCCCGCCGGTCCGTCTCGCCCCAGTGCGGGCCGGGCCCCTCCGTGTAGAACCGCTTGCCGCCCCGCGCCACGAGCAGCTTGCCGAGCTGGGTGACGTACTTGTTGTCGGCTCCGGGCCCGAACTTCCCGGCCCCCGGGAAGGCCGTCGAGGAGGCGCTGCCCGCCGCCCCGCCCGTGAGGCCCCGGTAGCGGTACGCCACGTAACGGTCGGAGTTGTTCCAGTACGCCATGGGCGTCGCCTGCTTGCGCGTGCGCGGGCGCGCCTGCTCGTAGGCGGTGTAGTGGCTGTGCCGGTAGTCGGTCCAGCCGCCGAAGATCGTGACGTGCGAGCCCTTGTTCGGGTCCGCCGGGTTGTGGAAGAGCAGGATGTCGCCGGGCTGCAGGTCCTCGCGGGAGATCCGTGTCCCGTACTGGCCGAGGCTGCCCGTCCACTCGTTGCCGCCCAGGTTCCACGCCATCGAGACGAAGCCCGAGCAGTCCTGGCGGTAGCCGTCCGACCAGTACTTCTCCATGCTGTACGGGACCTGGGCGGAGACCCAGACCTTGGCCCGGTTGATGATGTCGGCCCGAGTCGTCGCCCGGAGCGTCGGCGCCGAGGGCGGCCCCGAGGCGCCCGCCCCCTTGAGCGGACCCTTCTCACCCTGCGGAGTGGCCGGTTCGGGGTCGGTCTGCGCGTCCGTCCGGGCAGGCCCCGTGGCGTGTCCCGCAGCGGTCGCGGCATCGGCGGCCCCGCTGGACAGGACCACTCCGGCCGCCGTCACCAGCACCAGCGCCCGGCGCGCCCCGTGCGCCGCCGGATACCCGCCCTGCCGTGCCGGCAGGGCCCTGGCCGCGGTACGCCGCTGCGCGGCACACCCCGCGCAGGTGCAGTCGACAGCGGGTTCGTACTCCTCGAAGACCGGCACAGTCATGCGATTCCCCTCCGCACTCGTCAAGATCTTTGGGCGCATCTGCAACGGGCGTCAGTGTCTCAACTCTCCTGACATATCGCATTTTGACGGATCAAAGAGAAAAAACGACCATCCCACAGGGCGTGGCGCGGCGGAATTGGTCAGAGGCACGGTCCGCCATCGGGTAGAGTTCTCCAGGTCAGCAGGCGCCGTTAGCTCAGTTGGTTAGAGCAGCTGACTCTTAATCAGCGGGTCCGGGGTTCGAGTCCCTGACGGCGCACGCAAAGACAAGGCCCCCTCACCGAGCGTGAGGGGGCCTTGTTCGTGCGCGAGGGCACGTGCGGGCGCCCACGAGTGCATCCGCGCGCCCCTCCCCTCTTGACCCCCCACACCCGGCCATCGCACACATATGCCCGGTAAACCCCGTGTTCCACCGTTGCGGTCTCCCGACATGTCGGACAACCTGTCCTGGAGCCGCCGGGCTCCAAGGCAGCCACCGGGCCCGGGCAGTTGGGCCGCGGGGCCCGGGACGCCGGCCGGGGGCGCCGCGGGACGGGGGTCCCGCTCACGAAGGAATGCCGAGGGGGCATCATGCAACCGGAAGGCCTCCTTTCCATGTCTGTGGAAAGGTGACCCGCCACTGTGTGCGTGCGCGGCGATCCGGGGGCTTCACCGCACACGACTGACCGACCAATCGCGCACTGACCCTGCGTGCGGGGGGGATGACCCATGACGTCGACGCCGCCAGGCGCCCGGCAGGACAACGATCCGTCGCGGACCACTCAGCTACGGATACCTCAGCAGCTGCGGACCGGACAGCGACGGCGCCAGACGAACAAGGCGCTGCCGCGGTACGACTACGAGCACTACAGCCGGCTCGCCGGGCCCCTGACCCAGCCGGACCCCGGCCGGCCCTACACGGTCCGCTACCGGTCCCTGCTCTCGCAGGAACCGCACCGCGTCCGGGCCGCGCTGCTCCTCGGCGCCGCTCCTCTGGTCTCGCTCGGCCTCTTCGCCTGGCTGATGCAGCCGGCGCACTGGACGGAACGCGACCCGAACCTCAAGAACGACACGCTGCTGATCCTCGACATCGTCATGCTGGTCTCGATCGGTCTGATCGAGCTCTTCCGCACGATGAACGTCCTCTCCAACGCCCACGCCACGCTCGTCGCCCGTGACCCGGTCCCCGTGGTGCCGGAGACGGGCACCAAGGTCGCCTTCCTCACCTCCTTCGTGCCGGGCAAGGAGCCCCTGGAGATGGTGACGAAGACGCTGGAGGCGGCCGTACGCATCCGGCACCGCGGGCTCATGCACGTCTGGCTGCTCGACGAGGGCGACGACCCCGCGGTCAAGGAGGTGTGCGCCAAGCTCGGTGTCCACCACTTCTCCCGCAAGGGCGTCGCGCGCTGGAACCAGGCCAAGGGTCCGCACCGCGCGAAGACGAAGCACGGCAACTACAACGCCTGGCTCGACGCGCACGGCGACGACTACGACTTCTTCGCCTCCGTCGACACCGACCACGTACCGATGGCCAACTACCTGGAGCGGATGCTCGGCTACTTCCGCGACCCGGACATCGGTTTCGTCATCGGCCCGCAGGTCTACGGGAACTACGACACGTTCGTCACCAAGGCCGCCGAGTCGCAGCAGTTCCTCTTCCACGCGCTGATCCAGCGCGCGGGCAACCGCTACGGCGCCCCGATGTTCGTCGGCACGAGCAACGCGGTGCGGATCTCGGCCCTCAAGCAGATCGG
Source organism: Streptomyces sp. NPDC048560 (assembly GCF_040650955.1). Taxonomy (NCBI): domain Bacteria; kingdom Bacillati; phylum Actinomycetota; class Actinomycetes; order Kitasatosporales; family Streptomycetaceae; genus Streptomyces; species Streptomyces sp. NPDC048560. The sequence goes on along the minus strand of NZ_JBEZIJ010000011.1, from coordinate 219,555 downwards.
CGGGCTCTACGACTCGATCACCGAGGACATGGCGACCGGCTTCGAGATCCACCGCGCCCGCAACCCCCTGACCGGCAAGAAGTGGCGCTCGGTCTACACCCCGGACGTGCTGGCCGTCGGCGAGGGCCCCACCGCCTGGACCGACTTCTTCACGCAGCAGCTGCGCTGGTCGCGCGGGACGTACGAGACGATCCTCAAGCAGTACTGGAAGGGCTGGTTCTCGCTCCCGGCGGGCAAGCTCTTCAACTACACGATGATGATCATCTTCTATCCGATGTCGGCGATGAACTGGATTCTCGCCGCGTTGAGCTGCGCGCTGTTCCTCGGCATGGGCGCCTCCGGTGTGCAGATCGACCCCACGATCTGGATGATGCTCTACGGCAACGCCTCCGCGCTCCAGATCGGTCTCTACATCTGGAACCGGCGCCACAACGTCTCGCCGCACGAGCCCGAGGGCTCCGGCGGACTCGCCGGGATGATGATGTCGGCACTGTCCGCGCCGATCTACGCACGCTCCCTCATGGACGCCGTACTGCGGCGCAAGAGCTCCTTCGTGGTGACGCCCAAGGGCGACTCGTCCAGCCCGGACACCCTCTTCGGCACCTTCCGCATCCACCTCTTCTTCCTTCTCGTCTTCGGTGGCTCCATCGCCGCGTCCTTCTTCCTGGGCCACAGCCACCCCGCGATGCTGACCTGGGCCTGCCTCGCCCTGCTGATCACGGCGGCCCCGATCTTCGGCTGGCGGCACACCGTCCGCGCCGAGAAGAAGAAGCGACGCGCGGGGCCCCCGCCGCAGCCGCAGCCGCCGGAGCGCCCCGGACCGGCCGGCGGTCCGGCGGACAACGAACAGACCATGCAGATCGCCCTTGGGGGACGTAAGAAATGAAGTACCGCCCGAGCCGCCGTACCCGCCGACTGGCGATCAGTACGGCGGTGGTTCTCGCGTTGGCGGGGGCGAACGGACCCTGGCTGTACCGCTTCGGCACCGAGCGCTACCACACGTACGAGATCAACACCGCGGAGTACAAGGCCGCGAACGGCCACTGGGACTACCTCGACGTCCCCGCCGAGTTCCGGATCAACACGATCCACGCGGCACTGCTGCACACCGGCAAGGTGCTGCTCGTCGCGGGCTCGGGCAACAACCAGAAGAACTTCGACGCGAAGAGCTTCCGGTCGGTGCTGTGGGACCCGAAGACCAACGGGTTCAAGAACATACCCACGCCCAAGGACATGTTCTGCTCCGGCCACACCCAACTGCCCGACGGCAAGCTCCTGATAGCCGGCGGCACCAAGCGGTACGAGAAGCTGGAGGGCGACGTCACCAAGGCCGGCGGCCTGATGATCGTCCAGAACGAGGACCCGGACAAGCCCATCACCCTGCCGGCCGGCACACGGTTCACGGGCAAGGAGAACGGGAAGACGTTCGTCTCCAAGGACCCGGTGCTGGTCGAGAAGGCCACAAAGGTCTTCGACAAGCGGACCGGGGCCTTCGTGCGCAACGAGCCCGGTCGCGGGCGGATCTACGTCGAGGCCCGGAAGTCCGGCATGAAGTACGAGACGGGCACCGAGGACAACTACCGGATCGCCGGCCTCTCCGGCTCCGACACCCGCAACGTCTACGGGATCGCACAGAAACTCGCCCTGGACAAGAAGGACTTCCAGGGCATCAAGGAAGCGTACGAGTTCGACCCGGTCGCGGAGAAGTACATCACCGTCGACCCGATGAACGAGGCCCGCTGGTACCCCACCCTGACGACGCTGAAGGACGGCAAGGTCCTCGCGCTCTCCGGTCTGGACGAGATCGGGCAGATCGTGCCCGGCAAGGACGAGATCTACGACCCCGAGACGAAGGAGTGGGAGTACACCGGCGTCATCCGGAAGTTCCCCACCTATCCCGCGGTCTTCCTCCTCAACGACGGCAAGCTCTTCTACTCCGGCTCCAACGCCGGGTACGGGCCCGCGAACGTGGGCCGGGCCCCCGGCGTCTGGGACCTGAAGACGAACAAGTTCAAGAAGATTCCCGGCCTCAGCGACCCGGACAAGATGGAGACCTCGGCGACCGTACGGCTGCCTCCCGCCCAGGACGAGAAGTTCATGGTCATCGGCGGGGGCGGGGTCGGCGAGTCCGAGAAGTCCAGCGAGAAGTCACGACTGGTGGACCTCGGGGCCGGGAAGCCGCGGTTCGTCGACGGCGCGTCCTTGTCGGACGGCACCCGCTACCCGAGCGCGTCACTGCTGCCCGACGACTCCCTGCTCGTCACCGGCGGCTCCGAGGACTACCGGGGGCGCGGCGGCTCCGACGTACTCCAGGCGCGGCTGTACGACGCCGGGTCGGACACGTACAAGCGGGTGGCGGACCCCGCCGTGGGCCGCAACTACCACTCGGGGTCGGTGCTGCTGCCCGACGGCCGCGTCATGATCTTCGGATCGGACTCGCTGTACTCGGACCGGGACAACACGCGGCCGGGCACGTTCGAGCAGCGCATCGAGATCTACACACCGCCCTACCTGTACCGCGCGAGCCGGCCGGAGCTGACGGACGGGCCGAAGCGGATCAGGCGCGGCGGTACGGGCACGTTCACGACGCGGCAGGCGGCGTCCCTGAAGTCGGCGAAGCTGATGCGGCCGAGTGCCGTCACGCACGTCACGGACACGGATCAGCGGACGGTCGCGCTGGAGATGAAGGCGTCGGCGGACGGGGTCACGGTGAAGGTGCCGAAGAACCGGGCGCTGGTCCCCTCGGGCTGGTACATGCTGTTCGTCACGGACGACCGGGGGACGCCGTCGGAGGGGACGTGGGTGGAGGTGCCGTAGGCATCGGAGCGCCCGCGACCGGGGGCGGCCGCCGAACCCGGTGGCCGCCCCCCGATCGCCTCCGGGCTCGACGCCGCCCGGTTCGTCCTACTGTCCGGCCAGGTCCAACGCGTACTCGGGCCACCACTCGCCCGCGTTCGGACCGCCCTTGCAGTTGCCGTCCGACTCGCCGGGGCGCTTGATCCACAGGTAGGCGTCGACCAGTTCGTCACCGGTCTTCGTCGTCGGGGCCTCGCCCAGCGCGCGGCCCGGCGGGTTGCACCAGTTCTCCGCGGGGTCGCCGCCGTCGTACGGGCCGTTCCCGTTGCGGCTGGTGTCGATCACGAACGGCTTGTCGCCGACCTTCGCCGAGAGCCGCTTGCCGAAGTCCGTACTGGCCGCCGTGGTCTGGAAGTTGGACACGTTGACGGCGAAGCCGTCCGCGTCCCCCACCCCCGCCCGCTGAAGCGGCTCGAACAGCGCGTCGGGGCTCTGCCAGCCCGCGTTGCCCGCGTCCACGTACACCGTCGTGCCGGGCTGCCGCTTCAACCGCTGCACCGCACCCTTGAGCAGGTCGTAGCGCTCCTCGTGGAACTCCTGCGGGGTGCAGCCGTCCACCAGGTGCAGCAGCGCGTCGGGCTCCAGGATCACCGTGGCCCGGCGGTCGCCGACGCCCTTGGCGACGTTCTCCACCCAGGCCCGGTACGTGTCCCCGTCGGACGCGCCGCCCTTGGAGAACTGCCCGCAGTCGCGGTGCGGGATGTTGTAGAGCACCAGGAGGGCCTCCCGGTCGGCCTTCTCGGCCGCCTCGGTGACGCCCTTCACCTCGCCCTCGGGATTGTCAGGGCCGATCCACTCACCGACCGGCTGCCGCGCGATCTTCCTGATCAGCTCGGCGCTCCTGCCCTCGCCGTCATCGGCGTAGCCGGCGACCTGCCGGGCCGCGGTGCCGTCGGGATCGACCCAGAACGGGGCACTGTCCTTGGGCTGCTGACCGATCGCGGCAGGCGCGCCTGCCTTCTTCTCGTCGTCGGACGAGGAACATCCCGCCAGGAGCAGGACGGCGCCGATCGCGGCCGCCGTTCCGGTCCGCAGACCGGCTCCCGGGCGCATGCGCGCGCCGGACCGGCCGGTGTAACTGCCGTACATCCACTCCCCCTCGGGTGCACTGGTCGCACTGGTCGCATCCGTTGCCGGCCGCGCCGATGTACTCCCGGTCCCGTCCATCCTGACACAGCGGGCCCGGCCTTCAGCCGGTACCTCGATATCCGGACATCCCGTCAAAACTGCTGGGATCCGCGGGCATCCGCGTGCCTACAGTGTCGGACAGGCTCCCGACCTCCCGCACCGTGCCCGGCCACTCCCGCAGCCGGGTCACCAGCGGTCGAGGACCGGCCCGGCCGACGGCTCCGAGGGGGAGCGGGGCTGTCGGCCGGGCCAGGTGTCCACGCTGGACCGTGCGTCAGGCGGGACGCTTCGCTCCCGCGCTGTCCTGGCCCGTCAGATAGGCCGAGACGACGACGTTGGCCGTGTAGGAATGCGACTCCCTGTCGTAGGTGCCGCCGCAGGTGATCAGCCGGAGCTCCGCCCGGCCGTCCTCGCGGGGGCCGTACGCCTTCCGGGCGTCGAAGCGCTCCCGGGTGAAGACCTGCACGTCGTCGATGGTGAACACCGCGACCGTGCCGTCGGACCTGGTCACGCGGACCTTCTCGCCCGGGCGGACGGCGCTGAGCCCGTAGAACACGGCGGGCTTCGTCTCCGTGTCGACATGGCCGACGAAGAGCGCGGCGCCCTCGGTACCCGGTTCGGTGCCGCTGCCGTACCAGCCGACGGTCTGCGGCTTCGCGTACGGCGGCGGGTCGATGGCCCCGCCCTTGTCCAGGCCGCGCCGGACGACGGGGGCCTCGACGCCTATCGACGGGATCTCGACCCGCTCGGGCGCCGCTCCGTCGAGCGGCTTGTGCGCCGGCGGGAGCGGCGCGCCCAGAGGGCGCCCGACCGCCGCGACGTCACCGGTGGTGGGGGCGGAGCTGCCGCCCGGACCGTCGGTGATCTCACGGCCCCAGAGCCACAGGCCGAGCAGGAGCACGGCCCAGGCGACTCCGGTGAGCAACCGCCCGGTGCCTGCCGGGCGGTTCGAGGCGGACACGCGTCAGTCCGTGGCCGAGCGACGGCGCCGCGCGCTGCGGAAGGCGACGGCGACGGCCGCGACGGCCCCGAGGACCAGCCCGGTCACGGCGTGCCGTGTGCCGGGACCGTCCTGCTCGGCTGCCTGGTCGGCGAGAGTGGCGGTGCCACCGCCACCGGCCCTGACGGGTGCGATGGGTGTGGGCTGCCTGTGGTGGACGACGGTGAGCTTGCCGGTGGCCTTGCCCTTGCCGCCCTTGCAGTTCACCCAGACGTCGTAGTCGCCGGGTTCGGCGTCGGAGCGGATCCTGGCTTCGGCGAACAGGCCTTTGTCGTCGGCGGGAGCGAAGTGGGCCTCCGAGACGAAGGCGTCGGAGTTGCCTTTGGCTTCCTTGCCTTTGCCACAGATGTCGACCCAGAGCTCCACCTCCCCGCCGGGGGCTATGGCAGAGGGAGTCACCGAGACCCTTCCCTGGGGCTCGGAGTCGGCCAGTGCGGCGGTCGTGGGCAGCAGAGTCGCCGCGACCGCCGCTGCGGCACAGAACGTGAGGGGCAGTGAACGCATGGTGAACCTCCTTCTGGCAGGTTCACCCGCGCGTCGGCATTTCGCATCCGCAGGACGCGGGAGCCGGTCGCGACGCGTGCCGCACCGGCCCCCGAGAACCCGTGTCAGGGCAGGTCGACGAGGTCCACCAGGTCGGCGATGGAGTCGACGACGGTGGACGGCCGGAAGGGGTACCGGTCGATGTCGGCCAGGGAGGTGAGCCCGGTGAGGACCAGGAAGGTCTGCATCCCCGCCTCCAGACCCGCCAGGACGTCGGTGTCCATCCGGTCGCCGATCATGGCGCTGGTCTCGGAGTGGGCACCGATGGCGTTGAGCCCGGTCCGCATCATCAGCGGGTTGGGCTTGCCCGCGAAGTAGGGGTCCTTGCCGGTGGCCTTGGTGATCAGCGCGGCGACGGAACCGGTGGCGGGCAGCGGGCCCTCGGCGGAGGGGCCGGTCTCGTCCGGGTTGGTGCAGATGAAGCGGGCACCGCCGTTGATCAGCCGGATCGCCTTGGTGAGCGCCTCGAAGCTGTAGGTCCGGGTCTCTCCCAGCACCACGTAGTCGGGTGCGTGGTCCGTGAGGATGTACCCGATGTCGTGCAGCGCGGTGGTGAGTCCCGCCTCGCCGATGACGTAGGCCGTGCCGCCCGGCCGCTGGTCGTCCAGGAACTGTGCCGTGGCCAGCGCCGAGGTCCAGATGTTCTCCACGGGCACGTCGAGGCCCATGCGCTTGAGGCGGGCGTGCAGGTCGCGCGCCGTGTAGATGGAGTTGTTGGTGAGCACCAGGAAGGGCAGCCCGGAGTCACGCAGCCGCTTGATGAAGGCGTCGGCACCGGGGATCGGGGTGCCCTCGTGGATGAGGACGCCGTCCATGTCGGTCAGCCAGGATTCGATCGGCTTGCGCTCTGCCATGGGACGGGCTCCTGCCGTACGTACGGTGCACGCGAGGTGCGGGACGCCGGCGGCACCGCGCTGTGCAGCGCCGACGTCCCCGATTTTAGGCGTGCCGTCCGACCGGGCGGAACTCTCGGGTCACCACGAGCTGATCTTGGCGTCGTCCACCACCCAGTACCAGTTGTTGCTGCCGGTGCGGTGGAACCGGAGGCTCACGGTGCCGGGCGGGTGCGGTGGCGGGCCGGGTGCGGTGGCGGCGTCTACTCCTGCTCGCGGCGGGCGCGTCCGGCGCGGGCCATGAGGGCCGCCCCGCCGATGATCAGGACTCCGGTGGCGAATCCGAGCGGGATCGCCGGGTCCTGTCCGGTCCCGGCGAGCTCGGGAAGGGGGTTGCCCGCGGCGTCGCGGCGGGGGGCCGGGTCGGGGGCGGGGGCCTTGTCCGGCGAGTCGGAGGCGGCGGGGCGGTCCGGGTCGGTGCCGGTACCGGTGGTGCCTGTGGTGCCTGTGGTGCCTGTGGTGTCGTCCGGGTCCGTGGCCGTACCGGTGTCCTGGTCGGAGGCGGCGGGACGGTCCGCGTCGGTGCCGGGATCGGTGCTGGGATCAGTGCCGGGATCAGTGCCGGGGTCGGCGCGGGGGTCGGCGCGGGGGTCTAATTCCTTTCGCGCGCCCGGGGCGCCCTCGACGATGACGAAGGGGTAGCCGCCCGATTCCCCGACCCATTCGCCGTCGCGTGCCTTGCTCCGATGGACGACGGCGGCGTTGAGGGTGACCTTGCCGGGCTCGGTGTCGGAGGTGAAGGCCATGCGGACCTGGACGGTGACGGTACGTCCGGCGGGCACCGTGAACCCCGGGAAGTCCTCGTCCTCCTCGCCCCCTCCGAAGACTCCGATCTGCTCGTCCCGGTCCGTGGTCTCCCAGGTGACGCGGTACTCGGCGTCGGGGTCGGCGCGCTTGTTCCGCTCGGAGAACTCCAGCTGGATCTGGTCGGCGGCGAGCTTCCGGTCGTGATCGGTCAGCACGAGGACCGGGTGGACGGCGCGGCACGGCTCGGAGGTGGTGTTGGTCAGGTCGAGGAACCAGGTCCCGTAGCCGCCGCCTGAGGCGTACGTGTCCGGGCCGCCGTGGATGCGGGTCTCGATGGGGAACTCGTCGGAGTTCGGGTCACCGCAAGGGGGTTGCCGGCCGGCGCTGACGGAGGACGCGGCGGCTCCGGCGGGGGCGGCTCCGACGAGGAGGACGGCTGCTGCGGCGATACCGGCGGCGGGGCCGAGGGTGCCGAGCGTGATGAGTGCGCGGCCGTCGCGCAGCCGGGCGGGGGGTTTGGGTGGCATAGCGGGTCACCCTTCACTGCTGGCGGGGCGGTGGTCGGCGACGTTGCCACGCGCGCGCGGGTGGAGGGGGCCGACATGCGGGTGGGGTCGCCCGTACGGAGCCCTTGTGCCCGTCGTCCGGCCGTGTCCCTTTGTCCTCAAGCGCCGGACGGGCTGCCCTCCCCGCGCGGTCCTGCGGGCACCGCCTTGTCCTCAAGCGCCGGACGGGCTGCGTGTGGCGCACCGCCTGCGTACGCACCGTTTCGTCCGCGATCGCCGGACGGGCTCATGGTGGCGCTCACCGCCCCACGCGGGCACCGGTTCCGTCCTCAACGCCGGACGGGCTGAGAAAGAGGCGCCGCACATCCGCAGCACCCCCTTCGCCCTCAAGCGCCGGGCGGGCTGAATTACTGCCCCTTCGAGCTTGGGGGCACGGTCCCGTCCGCTGTCAGGCCCCAGGGGGCGGGTCCGTTACGCGGCCGAATACGGGAGCCAGGACCAGTTGGGCCGCTCCCTCCGCGACCGGGCGGTCGCCTCCGCCGGCGACCGTGACCGGGGTCGGGCGCCGGCCCGAACCGTCGCGGCGGGCCCGGTCCTCGATGACCGCCCGGACACCCCGTACGTACGCCTCCTCGTCCGCCGCGACGAGCCGTCCCCCCAGCACCACCCGGTCGATGTCGAGCAGGCCGACCAGATTCGCCGCGCCCGCCCCCAGCACCCGTACCGCCTCCGCGACATCGCCCCGCGCCACCGCGGCCAGGCACAGGGCCTCGATGCAGCCGCGCCCGCCGCACCCGCACGGCGGGCCGTCAAGCTGCAGCGTCTGGTGGCCGAACTCCCCCGCCCCCGTCCGCACCCCCCGGTGCACCTCGCCCCCGAGCACCAGGCCCGCGCCCAGGCCGGTCCCCAGGTGGAGGTACGCGAAGTCGCTCCCGCCCGGCTCCCGCAGGGCCAGGCCGAGGGCCGCCGCGTTGGTGTCCTTGTCGACGACCACCGGCAGACCCGTCCGCGCGGCCAGCGCGTCCCGCAGCGGGAAGCCGTCCCACTGCGGGAAACCCGTCACCCGGTGCAGTACCCCGCCCCGGTGGTCCAGGGGCCCCGGCATGGCGACGCCGAGACCGAACACCGGCCGCCCGCCCGCCGCACCCGCCCCCATGCCCCGTACTCCTTCGGCCGCCTCCGCCGCGACCGCGACCACCTCGTGCGCAGGGGCGCCGAGGTCGAGGGGTGACGTCCGGGCCGCGACCGGCGTGCCTGCCAGGTCCACCAGGACGGCCGTCAGCTCGTCCCGGTCCAGGTGGAGCCCCACCGCGAATCCCGCGTCCGGGACCAGTCGCAGCACCGTGCGCGGCTTGCCACCGGTCGACGCGCGGTGGCCCGCCTCCGCCGCCAGCCCCTCGGCCCGCAGCCTGGTGGTGATCTTGCTGACGGCCTGGGGGGTGAGCCCCGTCCGCTCGGCGAGCTCCAGCCGGCTGATCCCGCGCTCGCCCGCCACCCGCAGCAGATCCAGCACGAGCGCGGCGTTGTGGTGGCGCAGTGTCGGGAGGTTGGCTCCGCTGCCGCTCCTGGTATTGCTTCTGTTCACGACCCCATTGTCCCCGCCGCTTGCACTTTGGCAACAGCGTTGCTTAAGTGGCAGGCATGACTGGGAACCCCACTGCCCCGCTCCGCGTGGCACTCGTCGGATACGGCCTGGCCGGCTCCGTCTTCCACGCCCCGCTGATCGCCACGACCGAGGGCCTCGTCCTGGACACGGTCGTCACGTCGAACGAGGAGCGGCGGGCGCAGGCCCTCGCCGAGTTCCCTGACGTACGGATCGCGGCCTCGCCCGACGAGCTCTGGCCGCGCGCGGACGAGCTCGATCTGGTCGTGATCGCCTCGCCCAACAAGACCCACGTCGCGCTCGCGACCGCCGCGCTCCGCGCCGGTCTGCCGGTGGTCGTGGACAAGCCGGTCGCGGGCACCGCCGCGGAGGCGCGGGAGCTCGCCGCGCTCGCCGACGAGCGCGGCCTGCTGCTCTCCGTCTTCCAGAACCGCCGCTGGGACAACGACTTCCGCACCCTCGCCCGGCTGATCGACGACGGCGAGCTCGGCGACGTACAGCGCTTCGAGTCACGGTTCGAGCGGTGGCGTCCGCAGACCAAGGGCGGCTGGCGCGAGTCCGCCGACCCGCTGGAGATCGGCGGGCTGCTCTTCGACCTGGGCAGCCACGTCGTCGACCAGGCGCTCACCCTCTTCGGCCCGGCGGTGCAGGTGTACGCGGAGTGCGACGTACGCCGTCCGGGTGCTGTGGCCGACGACGACACCTTCCTCGCGATCACGCACGTGAACGGGGTGCGCTCGCACCTCTACGTCAGCGCGACCACGGCCCAGCTCGGCCCGCGCTTCCGTGTGCTCGGCTCCGCTGCCGGATATGTGAAGTACGGCCTGGACCCGCAGGAGGGCGCCCTCCGCGAGGGCCTGCGTCCCGCCGCGGGCGAGCCCTGGGGCGAGGAGCCGCGGGAGCTGTGGGGCCGGCTCGGCTCGGGCGAGTCGCCGCTGACCGGCGGCGGCATCCCGGTCCCCTCGCTCCCCGGCGACTACCCCGCGTACTACGCGGCGGTGGCAGCCGCCCTGCGCGGAACCGGAGAGAACCCGGTGACCGCCCTCCAGGCCGCGGCCACACTGGACGTGCTGGAGGCCGCCCGCCGCTCCGCGCGCGAGGGCACCTCCGTGACCCTTCTCCCCCACCCCACCGAGGAGCACTCCGCATGAGCCCCACCGCTCCGACCATTTCCGAGCTCATCGCCCAGGAGCGCAGCCTGACGCTGCCGCACTTCAGTTACGACGACGCCTACACGCTCGGCGGTCTGCTGGTCGCCCTGGCGCGCGCCCGGCACGCGCCGGTCGCGATCGACATCCGACGCGGCGCCCAGCAGCTGTTCCATGCCGCTCTGCCCGGTTCGACCGCGGACAACGACGCCTGGATCGACCGCAAGCGGCGGGTCGTCGAGCGGTACGCGGAGAGCTCGTACCTGGTGGGGACCCGTTTCCGGGCGAAGGGCACCACGTTCGAGGAGTCCTCACGGCTGGACCCCGACGTCTACGCCGCGCACGGCGGCTCGTTCCCGATCGCGGTCGAGGGCGCGGGCGTGATCGGCTCCGTCACGGTCTCCGGTCTGCCGCAGGCGGAGGATCACGCGCTGGTCGTCGAGGCGCTCGAACAGTTCGCCACGAAGCTCGGCGGCTGACCGGCCGACCGGCTGACTGACCGGCCCGCTGACCGGCCGGACGGCGAAGCTCGCGCGGAACGGGACAGTCGCGGGCGGGGCCGGCCGGGCCGGCGGGCGCCGGTGGAAGACGATCACCTGTCGGAGGGGCAGCACGCCGAGGTGCGGCCTCGCGAAGGCTGACGGGCCGGCCCCGCCGGAACCATGATGTTGCACGGGTCTGGTTGTTGCAAGCTCTTCGCAATAGAGCGCCGTCAGGGGCCTTCGAAGATCACCCGCGTGCAGCGGGCAGCCGTGCAGCGGGCGACGGGCGGGCCGGGAGACCTCTACGCTTCCCCGCCCACCCGCCGGCCTACGGAGAGACTGAGCCCTCCGACCTTTCCGTGCTCGGCAGGAGCTGTCAGGCGCCCCGCAGTGCAGCGGTCAGGCGTCCTTCAGCTCCTGGCGCTGCCGCCCGAGCCCCGCGACCTCCAGCTCGACGACGTCGCCCGCCTTCAGATACGGCTTGGGCTCGGGCTGCCCCATGGCGACACCGGCCGGCGTACCGGTGTTGATGACATCGCCCGGGTACAGGGTCATGAAGTGGCTGAGATAGCGGACCACCTCACCCACCGGGAAGATCTGGTCGGCCGTGCTGCCGTCCTGCTTCAGCTCGCCGTTGACCCAGAGCCTCAGCGACAGCGCCTGCGGGTCGGGCACCTCGTCGGCCGTCACCAGCCAGGGACCCAGCGGGTTGAACGTCTCGCAGTTCTTGCCCTTGTCCCAGGTACCGCCGCGCTCGATCTGGAACTCGCGCTCCGAGACGTCGTGCGCCGTCGCGTAGCCGGCCACGTGCGCCAGCCCCTCCTCCGCCGACTCCAGGTAGCGAGCCGTACGCCCGATGACGACGGCCAGCTCCACCTCCCAGTCGGTCTTGCGGGAGGCGCGCGGTACCAGCACCGTGTCCTCGGGACCCACGACGGTGTCGGGTGCCTTGAAGAACAGGATCGGCTCCGTCGGGATCGCGGCGCCGGTCTCCGTGGCGTGGTCGTGGTAGTTCAGCCCGATGCACACGATCTTGCCGATCCGGGTGAGCGGCGGCCCGACCCGCAGCCCGTCCGCGTCCAGCTCGGGCAGCTCACCCGACCGGGCCGCGGCGCCGATCCGGGCGAGCGCCGGCGCGTCGGCGAGCAGCGCGCCGTCGATGTCACCGACGAGCCCCGACAGGTCTCGCAGGGTCCCGTCCCGGTCGAGCAACGCAGGGCGTTCCGCGCCCGCCGTACCGACTCGAAGCAGCTTCAACGGTTCATCTCCCCTTGGTCGAGATCGAGCCCGTCGGTGGTTGCGGCCATCGAGAGGCTTGGCCGATCCTCCAAGACATCGGATCACCTGGCAAGACCCTGTTCACACACTGGACCGGCGCTCCGCCCGTCCGCTTACGCCGCGGTGGCCATGGCGGTGTCCGGAGCGGTCATGTCGCGGTACAGGAAGGCGCGCTCGATGGCGGTCCAGGTGGTGCTCGTGACCACGTAGAGGGCGGCGGCGAGCGGTACGAACGCCACGGTGAACAGCGTCATGAAGGACATCAGCGGCATCAGCTTCGTCATCGCTCCCATGCCGGGCACGGGCTGCCCGTCGGGGCCCGTGGCGGGAGTCATCGGACTGGCGGCCATCTGTCGCTTCGTGCGGCCGTAGTTGAACGTGGCGACGGCCGCGACGATCACGAAGAGAGCCAGGTAGACGAGCCCCTGAGCGCCGAACACCCCGCCCTCGCCGAGGGCGTCGTGCCAGCGGGCGCCGAGCGGGGCCTCGAAGAGGCGGTGGCTGAGGAGGGCGTTGGGCTCGCCGCCGATCCGGGCGCTGGAGAAGAGGTGGTACAGCAGGAAGAACGCGGGCATCTGGAGCAGGCTCGGCAGGCACCCGGAGAGCGGGGAGACCTTCTCGGACGCGTGCAGTTCCATGAGCGCCTTCTGCATCCGCTCCGGGTTCTTGCCGTGCTTCTCGCGGAGTGCGGAGATCTGCGGCTGGAGCCTGATCCGGGCCTTCTGGCCCCGGGCCGCAGCCCGGGACAACGGGTGCACGGCGAGCCGTACGAGTGCGGTGAACAGGACGATCGCGGCGGCGGTGGACGCCGTCTGGAAGAACGGCTGGAGCAGGTCGGCGAGCGAGCCGACCAGGCTCGCGAAGGCGGACATGAAGGCGGACATGGGTGAGCCCTCCGGGGGTCTCGTCGTGCCAGGAGTACGTCAGCGGTACGCGGACGTGCGTACGGACTCGGCAGGACGGCCCACGTGGGTGCACACGCACCTGTGGTTCCCGGGTGCGGTTGAAGCCCCTACGCGGCCGTCAGGAGGGCGCGCCCGGGTGCGCGGGGCCTCGTGCGGCCCCGGGCGTCGGGGTCCCGCTGGGGCAGGAACGCGGTGCGTTTCTCCCGGTCGCGGATGGCTGTGCGGACCCGGGTGCGGGGCACCGGGGCGGCGCAGCGCGCGCTGATGACGGCGGAGGCGAGGAGGGCGGAACCGGCTGCGGCGGTGGCGGCGAGCGCGACCGCGGCGGAGAGGCTGCCGCCTTCGGCGAGGAGGACCTCGGTGAGGAAGAGGACGATCAGACCGAGGGGCCGGAGCAGCCGGGCGAAGGCGCCACGGAGACGGTTCGCGTCACCCATCGGCCCCTCCTTCACCACAGTCACCACGGTCACGGTCCCAGGGGGCGCGCGCACACGCGTTCGCCCCTCACGTCGTTATACATGATGCCTCAGCCGGACCCGGGCGCTCCCGCGAGCGCCTTAAGGTTCAAGCCATGAGCAGACGGGGCCCGACGCTCGAAGACGTCGCGCGGGAGGCGGGGGTGTCCCGGGCGACGGTGTCGCGGGTCGTGAACGGGGTGCGCAACGTCGATCCCGGTATCCAGGATCTGGTCCGCCACGCGATCGACCGGACCGGATACGCCCCCAACCGGGCGGCCAGGGCCCTGGTCACCCGGCGCGCGGGGAGTGTGGCGCTCATCGTGTCGGGCGTGGGCGACGCGGTCGCCGCCCGGGTGTTCGCCGACCCGTTCTTCGGCCGGGTCGTCAGCGGGGTCCTGGGGTATCTGCGGGCACGCGGCACGCACCCGGTCCTGATGTTCGCCGAGTCGGAGCAGGCGCGGGAGCAGGCGGTGGACTATCTGCGGCAGGGCGGCGCGGACGGCGCGCTGGTCGTCTCGATCCATGGCGCCGATCCGTTGCCGCAGCTGCTCGCGGACGCCGGGGTGCCCACCGTCCTCTTCGCCCGTCCGGACCGGCCGCAGCCGGTCAGCCATGTCGACCTGGACCACTACGCGGGAGCCCGGCTGGCCGCCGAGCACCTGCTGGCCAGGGGCTGCCGTTCCATCGCCACGATCCGCGCGCCGCTGGACATCCCGGCCGCCCTCGACCGGCTCGGCGGCTTCCGCGACACCCTGGCAGGCGCCGGACAGCACCACCCGCCGGTCGAGGAGGGCACGTTCACCCTCGCCAGCGGCGCGGAGGCGATGACCAGGCTGCTGGCGGACCACCCCGGCATCGACGGGGTGTTCGCGGCGAACGATCTGATGGCCCAGGGCGCCTGCCAGGTCCTGCGCGAACAGGGCAGGCGCATCCCGCAGGACGTGGCGGTCGTCGGCTTCGACGACTCGGCCGTCGCCGCGACGTGCCGGCCTCCGCTGACCACGGTGCGCCAGCCGGTCGAGCGGATGGCCGCGACGATGGCCGAGCTGCTGGAGGAGCAGGTACGGGGCGTGCGTACCGAGCCCGCGTCCATGCTCTTCGCCCCGGAACTCGTCGTCCGGGAGTCCGCCTGAGATGTGCGCGTGGACCTCCGGGGCTGTCCGTCAGGCGTGCTCCTGCCGGTGGGCGCGGATGATCTCGGCGTACCGGTGGCCGCTGCTCTTGATGGTGCGGGTCTGCGTCGGGTAGTCGACGTGGACGAGACCGAAGCGCGGCTCGTAGCCGTAGGCCCACTCGAAGTTGTCGAGCAGGGACCAGGCGTAGTACCCGGCCAGTGGCGCGCCCTTGCGGACCGCGCGGGCGCAGGCGGCCACGTGCTGCTCCAGGTAGCGGGTCCTCTCCGGGTCGTGGACGGCGCCGTCGGGGCTCCTGCTGTCCGGGAAGGCGGAGCCGTTCTCGGTGACGTAGATCCGTCCGACCCCGTAGTCGTCCGTGAGGCGCATCAGCAGTGCCTCCAGGCCGTCGGCGTCGATCTGCCAGTCGAGTCCGGTGCGCGGTACGTCCGGCAGGCGGATCTCCCGGGCGTAGGGGGCGGGGCCCCCGGGGTCGTCGGTGACGGTCGTGGGGAAGTAGTAGTTGAGGCCGTGCCAGTCGAGGGGCGCGGCGATCGTGTCGAGGTCGCCGGGGCGTTCGGGCAGCTCGACCCCGTACAGCTCACGCATGTCGGCCGGGAAGCCCCTGCCGTAGACGGGGTCGAGCCACCAGCGGTTGCTGTGTCCGTCCATGCGGACGGCCGCCGCGATGTCCTCGGAGCGGGTGGAGGCCGCCGCCACCGTCGAGTGGTTGGTGACGAGACCGATCTGCGCGCCGGGGGCCGCCGCGCGGATCGCCTGGGTGGCGAGGCCGTGGGCGAGCAGCAGGTGGTACGAGGCGCGGACGGCGGTCGTGAGGTCGCTGACGCCCGGGGCCATGCGGCCTTCGAGGTGGCCGATCCAGGCGGAGCAGAGCGGCTCGTTCAGGGTGGCCCACTGGGTGACCCGGTCACCGAGGCGTCCGGCGACGGCTGAGGCGTACGCGGCGAGGTGTTCGGCCGTGTCGCGTTCCGCCCAGCCTCCCCGGTCCTGGAGCGCCTGCGGAAGGTCCCAGTGGTAGACGGTGACCGACGGGGTGATGCCGGCGTCGAGGAGTCCGTCGACGAGCCGGTCGTAGAAGTCGAGTCCGGCGTCGTTGACCGGTCCGTCGCCGCCGGGGAAGACCCGGGGCCAGGCGACGGAGAGGCGGTAGGTGTCGGCGCCGAGCCGCTTCATGAGGGCGATGTCCTCGGGCCAGCGGTGGTAGTGGTCGCAGGCCTCGTCGCCGTGGTCGCCGTTGTCGACCTTCCCCGGCGTGTGGGAGAACGTGTCCCAGATGGAGGGGCCCCGGCCGTCCGCGGTGACGGCGCCCTCGATCTGGTAGGCGGAGGTGGCGGTGCCCCAGGTGAAGTCCCGGGGAAAGGCGGCAAGGTCGATGGGTGCGGACACAGAGGACCTCTCAGGGGTGTGCGAGGGGGAGGGCAGCGTCTCGGGAGTCATGTGAGTGCTGCGGCTACTTGACGGCGCCGGCGGTGAGGCCGGTGACGAGGTAGCGCTGGAGGAGGAGGAATCCGGCGACGACGGGCACGCTCACGACGAGCGAGGCGGCCATGATCTGGTTCCAGTACACGTCGTTCTGGGTGGAGTAGCCCTGGAGGCCGACGGCGAGCGTCCGGGTGGCGTCGTTGGTCATGACGGAGGCGAAGAGCACTTCGCCCCACGCGGTCATGAACGCGTACACGGCGACGGCGACGATGCCGGGGATCGCGGCGGGCACGATGACGCGGAACAGCGCCCCGAGCGGTCCGCACCCGTCGACCTTGGCCGCCTCGTCGAGATCCCGGGGTACGGAGTCGAAGTACCCGATCAGCATCCAGATGGAGAACGGCAGCGAGAACGTCAGGTAGGTGAGGATGAGCCCGGCCCGGGAGCCGAAGAGCGCGATGCCGGTGGCGTTGCCGATGTTGACGTAGATGAGGAAGAGCGGCAGCAGGAAGAGGATGCCGGGGAACATCTGCGTCGACAGGACGGTCACGGTGAAGACGCGCTTGCCGCGGAAGCTGTACCGGCTGACGGCGTAGGCCGCGAAGACGGCGATGACGACGGACAGGACGGTCGCGGAGCCGGCCACGATCAGCGAGTTCATGAAGTAGTCGGCGAGCGGGACGGTCTCCCAGATGTCGAAGTACGGGCGCACGGTGAGCCCCGAGGGGATCCACTGGAACTTCCCCGAGACGTCCTGGAGCGGCTTGAGCGAGCTCGACACCATCACGAAGACCGGCAGGACCACGAACAGCGTGAGGAGCGACAGGAAGATCCGCCGGCTCCACAGGAACGACTGCGGCGGAGCCATGGGTGAGCGGGTCCGCTGCCGGGAGTGGCTAGACATCGGTGGCCTTCCTTCCCCGTGAGGTGAGGAGGAGGTAGAGCCCCGTGACGACCAGCAGGAACAGGAGCAGCAGGACCGACATGGCGGAGCCCGTACCGAAGTTCCAGGTCTGGAACGAGGACTGGTAGATGTGGATCGAGATCAGGTCCGCCGACTCGGGCGCCGACTTGCCGAAGAGCACGAACGGCGTGTTGAAGTCGTTGAAGGTCCACAGGAACAGGACGAGGACCAGGACCTGGTTGACCGGGCGCAGAGAGGGCAGCGTGATGCGGCGGATCTGCTGCCAGACTCCGGCGCCGTCGAGTGCGGCGGCCTCGTAGATCTCCCGGGGGATGTTCTGGAGCCCGGCCATCATGATGAGGAAGGCGAAGGGCCAGCCCTTCCACACCGCCACGACGAGCAGGGTGACGAAGCTGTTCTCGCCGATCAGCCAGAACGGCGGACTGTCGGTGAGCCCCAGTTGGTCGTGGATCACGTGGTTGATGAGGCCGTTGTCCCGCTGGAACATGAACGCCCAGGTGATGACGGCCGCGTAGACGGGCAGCGCGTACGGGACGAGGAACAGGGTGCGCAGGAAGCCCCGGCCGCGGAAGCTCTCCTGCATGAAGATCGCGGCGGCCGTACCGAGGAGCCAGCACAGGGCGACCGAGGCGACGGTGAAGACGCACGTGGTGACGAAGGACTTGAGGAGCGCCTCGCCCACGGGGGCGTCGAAGTCGACCGCGAGGGCGTAGTTGTCCAGGCCGGCCCAGGGCGCGGTGGTCCAGTCGCGGAGGTAGAACTGGGTGAGTTCCCTGAAGCTGACCACGATGCCGATGATCATCGGCACCAGGTGGACGAGGAGTTCCAGCAGGACGGCGGGGAGCAGCAGCAGGTAGGGCAGGCTGATACGGCGCAGCCGCCCGGAGCGGCGCCTGCGGGGCGCCGCTCCGGGGTTGTCCTTCGGTGCTGTCCGCGCGCCCGCACGTTCGGGGGCTGCGGTGGTGGTCATGGGGGTGTCCGCACTCACTTCTTGGGCATCTGCTGCTGGGCCTTTTCGAGCTTCGCCTTGACCGACGCCTCGGTCACCGGGCGTCCGGCGGCGGCGTCGGCGAAGAGCTCCTTGACCGCGGTCCCGACGACGGTCTCGAACTGGGACTCCTCGGGGACCTGCGGCAGCGCGGCGGCGCTGGTGGCGAGGGTCTCCCTGAGGACGGTGAGGGCCGGGCCGTTGAACGCCGGGTCCTCCTGGGCCGCCTTGACCGGCGGGATGGAGCCGTACGCCTTGTTGAGGACCGTCTGCTCCTCGTCGCTGGTCATGAACTTCACGAACTTCGTGGCGCCGTCGATGTTCTTGGTGTTCTTGAAGACGGCCATGTTGATGCCGGCCACCATGGAGTTGGTGCCGGCGCCCTCGCCGGGCGTGCCGAACTGGACCGGCGCGGGGGCGACGCCCCACTCGTCCTCGCTCATGCCCTGGGACTTGAAGGTGGCGGACGCGGTCTGCCACAGGACCATCGCGGTCTTGTCGGTGGCGAAGTCGCTGAGGGACTGGTTCTGCGCGTACTCGGCGTTGCCGGGCGCGACGATCTTGTCCTTGGCCATCAGGTCGACGTACTGCTTGACGGCGGCGACGGCTCCCTCGGAGGTGAAGTCGGCCTTGCCGTCGGGGGTGAAGAAGTCCGCGCCGTGCTGCTTGCCGAGTACGAAGACCTGGTGGATGTTGTTGGAGAGGTTCGAACCTTCGGCGCCGAGGCCCCACTTGCCGTCCTTGGACAGCTTCTTGCCGGCGGCGGCGACGTCGTCCCAGGTGACGGGGGGCTTGGTGATGCCCGCGTCCGCGAACATCTTCTTGTTGTAGTAGAGGGCGTACGCCATGGAGTAGAGCGGTACGGCCGCGGGGTCCTGGCCCTCGACGCCGGTCGAGCCGAGTGCCGACTCGACGAAGCGGTCCTTGCCGCCGATCTTGGCGAAGTTGCCGGAGTCCCAGGGCAGCAGCGCGCCGCTGGCCTGGAGCGAGGCGCTCCAGGTGTTGCCGATGTTGAGGACGTCCGGGCCCTGGCCCGAGGTGGTCGCCGTGAGGATCCGGTTGAGCAGGTCACCCCAGGGCACCACCTCCAGCTTCACCTTGATGCCGGTCTCCTTCTCGAACTTGTCGAGCTCCGGCTGGAGGACCTTCTTGTCGACCTCGAGGCTGGCACCCTGGTTGGAGGCCCAGTACGTGAGGGTCTTGGGCTGCTCGTTCGACCCGTCCGCACCGGACGATCCGCCGCCACAGGCAGCCGCGGTGAGAACGAGCGAGAGGGTGACGGCACCGACGGCCGCGGCTCGGCTTCTGCGCATGACGACAGGGGCCTTTCATGAAGGGCGGGTGTCGGAGGGGAGATGGGCCGGAGCAACGTCCCGCGTTCGGACCCTGAAGGCCCCCACGACTTAATTTAGGATGTGAGTTAAACCTCAAGCGAAGGTCGCGTCAAGGGTCTTGGCACCTGTAGGTTGCGGGTAGGAACTTCAGGAAGAGGGGGCAGGGTGAAAGTGCGCAGTGGCCGTACGGTGCGTGACCTGCGGCGGGAAAACCGCACCGCCGTTCTACAACGGTTGTATTTCGACGGGCCACTGAGCCGCTTCTCGCTCGGTCCCGCGACCGGCCTCAGCTCCGGCTCGGTCAGCAACGTGGTGGCGGAGCTCGTCTCGGAAGGGCTCGTGGAGGAAGCGGGCAGCGTCGACTCCGGCGGCGGACGCCCGCGCATCCTGGTGCGCATCAGCCCCCGGTGCGGCTACATGATCGGCGTCGACGTCGGGGAGACCCGCGTACGGATCGAACTCTTCGACCTCGCCCTCACCGAGCTCGCCCGGGTCGAGAAGCCGCTCACGGGCGACCGCGTCGGCCGTAACACCCGGTACGACGTCGGCGTAGTCGTCGGCCACCTCCTCGACGGCATCGCGGAGGTCCTGGAGCGGGCGGACATCCCCACGGACCGGCTCCTCGGGGTCGGCATCGGGGTGCCGGGCATCGTCGCGCGGACCCCCGAGGACGGTGCCGTGGTGCACGGCCAGACCATCGGCTGGGACGCGGTGCCGCTGGAGCGGCTGCTGCGTGAGTCCGGGCTGCTGCCCGAGACCGTGCCGTACTACATCGACAACGGCGCAAAGACGCTCGGCCAGGCCGAGATGTGGTTCGGGGCCGGCCGCGGCGCGCAGAGCGCGGTGGTCGTGCTCTTCGGTTCCGGCGTCGGCGCGTGCGTGGTCTCCGACTCGATGCGCCCGGGCCGGGCGGTGGAGTGGGGGCACCTGACGGTACGGGTGCGCGGGCGCCGCTGCCGCTGCGGGGCCCAGGGCTGCCTGGAGGCGTACGCGGGAGCCGAGGCGCTCCTGCAGCGCTGGGCGGAGGCGGGTGGACGCCCGCCCGAGGGCGCGGACGAGGAGACGGCACTGACCGCGATGCTCGCCGCCGCCTACCCCGGGGAGAGCGAAACCGGCGCGGACGGTGCGGGCTCCGGCGGCAGGGGGGCGGCGCGCGAGGCCGATGCCACCGCGCTGGCCGTCCTGGAGGAGACCGCGGAGTACCTCGGCGCGGGCTTCTCCGACCTCATCAACCTCTTCCAGCCCGAGCGGATCCTCGTCGGCGGCTGGGCGGGGCTCCAGCTCGGCGCGCGCTTCCTGGAATCCGTACGCACCTACGCGACCTCCTACGCCCTGTCCTACCCGGCCTCCCACGTGCGCATCGATCTCGGCACCCTGGGACCCGACGCCGTCACGGTGGGGGCGGCGATCCTGCCGCTCGCCGACTTCTTCGCACGCGGCGGCCGCGCGCAGGAGACCGGCCCGGAGGAGCCCGCCCCCGCCTGGCGGGCGACCCTCCAGCAGCGCGCGGCCCACTGACACACGGCCGCCCCCTCCCCCGGCGAGGGTGAGGGGGCGGCCGGACTGCTGGTGGATCAGGGCAGCCGGTACTCAGCGTTCAGTACCGCGCCCCTCTCCGGACGCGACTGGTCGTAGCCGCGCGGGTCGCACTGGAGGCCGCCCACGATGCAGTGGTCGACCATGGCCTTGAGGGTGCGCTCCTCCCACGCGTTGAAGAAGTCGTAGTGGAAGGAGTAGCCGCGGCCACTGGCCAGGCGGACCTGGCTCATGTCGCCGTTGACCGGCCACGCCATCTTGAACTCGACCATCGGCAGGGCGACCGGGTGGGAGGCCGGGCACATGTTGTCGTTGGTGCCGGGCTTGACCACCGGATAGGACATGTGGCTCTGGTGGTCGGGGGTGTCCAGGTGCAGGCCGTTCCAGCAACTGGGGGCCTGCATACGCAGGTTGAGCTGTACGTCGGGCCGGCTCGGACAGCTCGCCGGGATGTCGACGTTGAAGAAGCTGTCACCGCATTCCCAGCCCTCGACGAAGCCCTTGTGGCCGCGGAACTCCTGGGCGCTCTGCATCGGGTTGCCGACGACGAACCGCAGCCCCTTGGGGAAGGGCCGCACGCTCCGGTAGTCGGTCACGCCCGCCTTGTAGTAGATGACCTGCGGGCCCACCGGCAGGATCTTCTGGTCACCCTTGTACAGCGAGGGCATCCAGTACGCCGAGGCGTCCGCGGGCGCCTTGCAGGTGGTGTTCCCTCCGTAGAGCGATCCGGTGGTGCTGGCGGCGTTGGTGGAGGTGTTGCCCATGAACGTGTGGTCATGGGACTTGCCGAACTGGCCCGGGTAGACGATCGGGTCGTCCTGCGCCGTGTGCGTGACGGAGCAGTTGGCCTGGAACTCGTGGAAGTAGGCGGGCGGCGGTGTCGCCGAGGACGGTGTCACGCCGGTGACAGGGGGCACGGCCGGTATGTAGCCGTCCCCGTCGGCGTCGTCACCCGATGCCTGGGTGGACAGCGCCATGGTGTGCCCCGTGTGGACCGCTGACGTCGCTGTCGTACGGGTGCTCGTCGCGTCGTCCGGGCCCGCGGCGGCGGCGATCGTGCCGATGCCCAGGACGCTCGCGACGAGTGCGGTGCCGAGAAGGAGTGCGGGGAGCCGTTGCGTACGTAACCTCATGGGTGTTTCTCCTGCCTTTCGGTCGGGCCGGGCCGGTGCGGTGCGGCCGGCGCGGTCAGCTGTAGACGCCGAACTCGTGGAGCGAGTAGCCCCAGCCGGTGCCGCGCGCGGTGAGCTGGAGCCGTACGTGGCGGGCCGTCTCGTCGAGCGCGATCGTGTCCACGTCGCCGTTGCCGGCCGCCGTGGTGTGGACCGTCCGCCAGGTGGTGCCGTCGTCCGAGACCCGGACCTCGTACGCCTTCGCGTACGCCGGGTCCCAGACGAGCTGGAGGGTGCGCACCGGGACGCGTGCGCCCAGGTCGACCGAGATCCACTGCGGATCGCTCCAGTCGCTGGCCCACCTGGTGCCGGTGTCGCCGTCGGTGGCCTTCGAGGCGGGGCACGGGCAGTCGCCGTACGACGCCTGCGCGCTGGAGGCGGTGGTGGGCTTGTTCAGGGCCACGTTCGTGCCGGTCATCGGCGGGGCGACGACCTTCACCGACTTCGTCTCGATGCCCGCGTTGCCGCGGCCGTCCTCGGCCTGGATGTAGACCTTCCACACGCCGAGCTTCTCGGGCGCGGTGACCGCGAAGGTGCCGTTGCCGGTGGACCTCCACTGCGCCTCGACGAGCCGCTTGTCGCCACTGGCGTAGTTCCCGCTGAGGAAGATCTTGTACGTGATCTGGTCGTTGTCCGGGTCGGCGACGTTGGCGCGGACCGTGAACTCCTTGCCCGCCGGGGCGGACCCGGCGGGCGTGACCGTCATGCCGCTGATCACCGGCGGGGTGTTGTCGCCGGCCGTGGAGCCCGTGTACGCCTTCTTCACCGCGTAGTACGAGAGCCGCTTGAGCCCGTCGGGCACGAGGTTGAACCAGACCCCGCCGAAGTCGTGCTCGGTGCCGTAGTGGAAGAGCGTGGCGCCCAGGGCGACGCCCTGGTGGCCGGTGACGCACTCCCACGTCTTGGCGTATCCGGCGGCCTTCTGGACGTCGGTCGGCTCGTCGGGCACGCCGTTGGCGTCGTCGGGCACCTCCCACTCACCGGCCGGGCCCGCCTCGGTGATCAGGTAGGGCTTGTTGTAACCGCCGTCGATCCAGTCCTGGCGCACTCCGCAGATGTCGCCGTAGGCGTTCATGGAGTACAGGTCGAGGTCCGGGGCGTTGCGCTTGTAGTACGGCCACGCACCCGTCCAGGCGTCGGTCGAGGTGACCGGGTGGTCGGGGTCGATCGTGTGGATCTTCTTCGCGACGTCGTTGACGAACGTCGTGTACGCGTTGCGCTGCGCTTCGAGTTCCGTACCGCCGTAGCAGTTCTGGAGCCCGAGGACCGACTCGTTGCCGACGTTCCACATGAGGGTCGCGGGGTGGCTCCGGTAGGTCTCGACCCACTTCGCGATCTCGGTGAGCATGGTGCTCTTGTACGCCGTGTCGGTGACGTAGTTCGCGCAGCCACCGCTGCCGGGGCCGCCGCCGGGCTGGAGCCAGAAGCCGTTGACGACGCGCAGGCCGTTCGCGGCCGCCGAGTCGAGGAGCGGCTTGGTCCCGGCGTCCGTGCCCCAGGTACGGATGGTGTTGACGCCCATCGACCGTACGTCGGGGAGGTACTTGGGCGCGTCGGCGATGGCCGGGCCCCAGGTCAGGCCCTTGACGGTGTAGGGCGCGCCGCCGACGGTGAGCTGCCAGTTCCCCTGGGAACCCGCCACGCGCACGGCGCCGCCGGCGGGGGGCTGGGTGGTGCCCTCGCTGCCGTAGACCTGGAACTCCCACAGGGAGTAGCCGTAGCCGCTGGAGCGGGTGGTGCCAAGCATCCGGACGTAGCGGCCTGAGCCGGTGAGGGCCAGGTCGTCGGTGCCGCCGTCGGAGTCGGTGACCTTCTTGGCGGTGGTCCAGTCGGTGCCGTTGTCCGAGACCTGGATCTCGTACGCCTTGCCGTAGGCACCCTCCCAACTGAGGACGGCACGGCTGAGGTTGTACGTCCTGCCCAGGTCGATCCGGATCCACTGGGCGTCGGACCACTGGCTGGCCCAGCGGGTGCCGGTGAGGTTGCCGTCCACGGCGAGAGCGGCGGAGTACCCGTCGCCCTCCGAGGAGGAGGCGGTGACGGCCTTGCCCTGGGAGAGCAGGGCGTCGGCGGCGCGCGCCTCGGTCGGCTGGGCGACGACGGTGAGGGAGGTGGCGAGCAGGGCGGCGAGGGTGAGGGTGAGCGCGGGTCTGCGCAGGGAGAGCATGGCGGCTCCAGTGGGGGTGGGGGGGGCGGGGGTGGGGGCGGGGGGGGGGGGGCGGGCGCGGGGGGGGGGGGGGGGGGGGGGGGGGGGGGGGGGGGGGGGGGGGGCCCCCGCCCCGGGGGGGGGGGGCGGCCACCGGGAAGAGCGATCAGCGCGGGCGCGGGGCCCTCACCGTCAGGGGAAGGAGACGAGGTTGGACGGGACGGTCGTGGTGCCGGCCGGGACCGTGGAGGCACCGGTGTTGTTGATCACGTGGTTGTAGTGGCCCATCCCGCCGAGGGACACCACGAGCAGGCTGTGGAACTTCACGCCCGGCTTGACCGGGGCCTTGAAGCCGTGGTCCTGGCGGATGCTGGGGTCGGAGGTGAAGTTGCAGTAGCTGCCCATGCCCCAGCCCTCGTGGACGTTCACCGAGTCGTCGACGCGGTAGGCCGCGTACCCCTTGGTGTCGCCGTTCTGGATGGCGGCCTGGTTGGGCGCGTCGTACGCCTTCTCGTTCTGGTAGAAGATCGTCCGGCCGCGCTCGCCGTACCACTCGACGTCGTACTTGTTGAAGTGCTCGACGAACAGGCCGGTGGCCAGCACGTCGTCGCCGTACACCCGGACTCCGTAGTCGGCGCGGTTGGTCTCCCAGCCGACGCCGTCGCCGTGGTCGGCACGCCACACCCAGGTGTGGTCGATGATCACGTCATCGCTGTACACGGCGATGGAGGTGGTCGCCTTGCCGGCGTGCGCCCCGCCGATGCGGACGTAGACGTCCTGGACCGTGGTGGGGTTGGCGGCGTGGTCCGCGGAGGAGTTCTGCGCGCCGAGCTCCAGCAGGGTCGGGGAGTTGACCGTGCCGGCGTCGATCAGGAAGCCGGCCAGCTTGACGCCGTCGACGTCGGCGACCTTCATCGCGGTGACGCCGTTGTCGGGGATGACCGTCGCCAGGCCGAGGCCGAGGACGACGGTGTTGGCGCGGTTGACGTTGATCGTCTGGTCGACGTGGTAGACGCCGGGGGTGAAGAGCAGGTGCAGGCCCTGCGACAGCGCCTGGTTGATGGTGGCCGCGGTCGCGCCGGGCTTGACCAGGTAGAACTTGTCCAGGCCGATCGACTCGCCCTGCGGGGTGCCGTTCCAGGAGACGCCTCGGGCGTTGTCGCGCTTCGCCGGGACGAAGACCTTGTAGGTGTTGCCGTCCAGGTAGAGGAACGGCTTCTCACGCGAGATCGGGGTGTTCTGGAGCGTGGTGTACGTCGGGTTCGGGAAGCCGGTCGCCGGGGCGCCCTCGACACCGGAGAAGGTCTGGTTCCAGACGCCGTTGGACCAGCCGCCGATCGCGCTGTCGCGGGTGTACCACTGCTGCTGCGAGTAGTTGCCGATCTGGCCGTCGATCTTGGAGTCGGCGATGTAGCCGCCCGAGGCCCAGCCGTAGCCGTTCGGCGCGAGGTTGAGCCCGCCCTTGACGTGCATGCGACGGAAGGACGAGGCCTGCGAGACGGCCCAGCGGTTGGTGCCGTTGACCGGGTTGAGTGCCAGGTTCTCCGCCGAACGCCAGAAGTTCTGGGTGGCGTTGCCGTTGAACCAGCCGGCGTCGACGGTCACGTCACCGTTGATGGTGGTGTCGTCGGGCTTGAGACCGAGGCCGGAGATCGAGGTGTAGAACCCGATCTGGGCGTTGAGGTTGTTGTAGGTGCCGGGCTTGAAGAAGAACTGGTGCCTTCCGCCGCCGAACTGCGCCGACTCCTGCTGCTGGAACACCTGGTCCAGCTTGGTCTGGATGCCGGGTGTCGACGGGTCGAAGACGTGCACGTTGGGGCCGAGGTCGCCGCCGCCGGGCAGCTGCGGGCCGCCGGTGCCGCTCTCGCCGTACACCTTGAACTCCCAGAGTGAGTAGCCGTACTGGGTGCCGCGCGTGGTGCCGTACATCCGGATGTAGCGGGCCTCGCCCGTGACGGCGACGGTGTCCGTGCCTCCGTCGCCGGTCGTGGTCTGGTAGGCGGTCGACCAGTCGGTGCCGTTCGTCGAGAGCTCGATGCGGTAGCTCTTGCCGTACGCCGCCTCCCAGTCCAGGACGACCTGACTGACCTGCGTGGTCGCGCCGAGGTCGACGCGGATCCACTGCGGGTCCGAGTGGGCGCTGGACCAGCGGGTGGCGCCGTTGCCGTCCACGGCGGAGGCCGCGAGGGTGCCGCCGTTCTCCTCACTGGACACCGTCACCGGCTTGCCCTGCGACAGGAGGACGGGCGCCGCCTGGGCGGCGGAGGCGGGGAGCAGCGCGAGAAGGGTGCCGACGAGTGCGCCGATGACGGTGCCCGCGATGCCTCGGCGAGCAGTTCTCGGGGATGTTGCGCGGGGTGGTGCGGGCACACGTGTGCCAGGTGCGGGCATGGGGGGTCTCCTTGAACAAGACTGGATGGGAGAGCGCTCTCCGGAACCTTGCCCGCCCCGGTTCGCACGGTCAATAACTCCGACAGGACTTTTCTTTCGTCTTTCATTAAGACGCAACACGTCACCGGTACGCCCGTGCGGGACACGGGGCGGGCACCCTGCGGGGACGCCCCTGGTCACCCGGCCCACGCCGCAACAGCCGACGTCCACAGGGGTGTTCGGGGAAGACGGAAGCGAGATGACGCCCCGTACGGTTACCTGCGACGCCCCGCGCGGCTACCTGGGCCGCACGGCGGTGAGCTTGCCCCAGACGATCAGCCGGTACCGGGAGGTGAACTCGGGCGTGCAGGTCGTCAGCGTCAGGTAGTGACCCGGCGCGCTGTATCCGACGGCCGTCGCCACGTTGCTGCGCGGCACCGCGGCGATCACCCCGCTGTCGGAGGGCGACGTCCGCGCGAGGCTCTTGTCGACCGTGTACGTGTGGACGGCGTCCCGGGTCTCCACGGTGATCCGGTCACCCCGCCGCAGCAGGTCGAGACGCCGGAAGGGCTCCCCGTGGGTGTTGCGGTGCCCGGCGACCGCGAAGTTGCCCGGCTCCCCGGGCTGCGCGGTGCGCGGGTAGTGGCCGACGTACCCCTTGTCGAGGACGCCCCGCTTGCCGACGCCCTGCGCGACGGGTGCGGTGAGGCCCAGGCGCGGGATGCGGAGGACGGCGTACGCCTGGTCCCAGCGGGGAGGATCCGGAGCGGTGGCCTCGGGAGCGGTGGTAGGAGCCTCAGACCCCGGCTCCGGACCGTTCCGCCCGTCCGCTCCGGCCTCGTCGTCCTGGCCGTCCTGCGGCGGTTCCTCCCCCGGCACACCCGCCCCGCGATCCCGCCCCCAGTCCTCCTGAAGGGCCCGGACCTGGCGCTCCGCGCCCTCGCGGGCCTGCCGGTTGGTCCACCACAGCTGATGCGCGACGAGGAGCAGGAGGACGACGCCGAGCGTCACGGCCAGTTCGGCACCCGTCCACAGGCCGCGCACAGCGGCCCGCCGGCCCGGCGAGTTCCGCTGCACCACCACAGGTATCCGCTCCCGCACGGCCCGCACCATAAGGGGAATTCCCGTAAGCCACCAGAGATGTGTCGTCACCCACGCCGCCCGCCGGCTCCCTCCCCAAGCACCCGTACGGCAGTACCGTGTGGTCCATGCGCCCCGACACGCCTGCCGACCACATCACCGAAGCCGAGCGCCTGCTGCGCACCGCGGCGCAGTACCCCGAGGACCACGAACCGCTGGTCCTCCAGGCCGCGGCCCATCTGGAACTGGCCGGTGACCGCGCCCGCGCCACCGGCCTCTACGACGACCTGCTCAGCGCGCCCCCCACCGACGCCGGCAACCCGCACCTGGTCAAAGCCCTCAAGGCGGCCAATCTGTGGGAGTACGGGCACGAGGCGGAGGCCCGCGCGATCATCGACGGAATCCGCGTCGCGGGCCCGCTCCAGGCGGCCCCGTGGGAGATCGTCGCCGGGACCCTCGAAGCCCATGACGAGCTGGAGGCGGCGCACGACTTCCTCCAGACCGCGCTGACACTGCTCCTGGCGCCGGGCGAGGAGGTCCCGTACGCCACCCAGTCCCTGCTGACCGGACGGCACCGCGTCCGCAGACTGATGGGTCACGGACACGACGCCTGGGACGAGCTCGCCGACGCCCTCAGCACGGCGAACGTCTCGCTCGACGAGCTCCACGACCCGAAGCGCCTGTGGTCCCTCGGCTCCTCGGACCCGGGCGAGCTGAAGGCCGAGATCACCCGGCTCCGTGCCGAACTGGGCACCTACCGGGCGGCCTTGTCGCGTCCGTTCCCGGTGGCGGTCCTGCACTGGCCGGAAGCGGAACTGACCGAACTGCTCGGCGCCTACCCGGACCTGGCCGACGAGTACCCCACCCACACCGAGCACCTGGCCCGCCTGGAGGCGGCGCTGCGCGACCTGCACGCGGGGGGCACGCCGAACCTCGGCATCGTCGCGGGCACGGTCCCCTCGTACGAGGCGTTCGCCGCATCGGAGGCCGCGTCCCCGGCCGACCCGAACCTGCTGCCGCAGTACGCCACCACGCTCGCCGCCCGGGGCCGCGCGATCCCGTGGCCGCCGGCGCGCAGCGCGGCGTGCTGGTGCGGCTCGGACCTGGCGTACCGGGCGTGCCACGGCGTCGCCTGAGAGGCGCGCACGGGGGAAGGCGCGTGGGTCACGACCTGTCGTGACCCACGCGCCTTCTCACCCTTCGTCTCCGTCGGCCGCCCGTCCGGCACCCCGGTACCCTCCTCTGGTCCGCGAGGGGAAGGGCTTACATGCTGGAGACGCTGGGGCTGAGCACGGCCGAGTCGCAGATGTACCAATTGCTGGTCAGGTCGGGGCGCGTCCGTACCGACCAGGTGCGGCAGCGGCTCAACCTGAGTGATGCGCAGACGGCCGAAGCGGCGCAGGGGCTCGTGGCCAAGGGGCTGGTGACCCTCACCGACGAACGGCCCGCGCAGCTGATCCCCTCTCCGCCCGACATCGCCGGTGAAGAGCTGCTGATGTTGCGGATGAACCAGCTGCGGACCGCCCGGGGCGTCCTGAACCGTCTCACCAAGGAGTACCGGCGGGCGGCCACGTCGGGCCCGGTCGGCCTGGAGGCGTTCGCCGAGGTCGTTCCCGACGAGGCCCTGGCGCAGCGGTACGAGCAGATCCAGCGCAACGCCCGTCAGCAGGTCCTGAGGTTCGACTCACCGCCGTACCTCCTGTCCCGCGTTCTCAACACCGCCGAACTCGACCAGCTGACGGCCGGGATCACGTACCGGACGGTGTACGACCGCTCGGCGGTGACGGAAACCGGTGCGCTGAAGGAGATCCAGCAGTACGTCGACGCCGGCGAACGGGCCCGTGTGCTCAACCAGGTCCCGGTCAAACTGGTCATCGTCGACCGGTCGACGGCGCTGCTGTTCCTGCTGGCCGAAGGGGCGGAACTGCCGGGGGTGACCCTCCTGATCCACCCCGGACCCCTCCTGGACGCCCTGGTCACCCTCTTCGAGATGGTGTGGGCGTCCGCGCTGCCGCTGGACCCCGTCTCCGACCAGGGACCTCTCACGCAGTCGGACGCCCAACTGCTGACGCTCCTGCTCTCGGGCCTCACCGATGACGCGATCGCCCGCCAGCTCGGCATGAGCAAGCGGACGGTGAACCGGCGGGTGCACAGCCTCATGGCCCAGGCCGGCGTCTCCAGCCGGATGCAGCTGGGATGGCAGACGGCCCGGCTGGGCTGGATCACGGACGATCCCGTACCGGCCGCCCGGCCCCCGGCGGTCTGAGCCGCCCCATCGGCCCGTGGCAACAAAGCGCCATGTGGCGCAAGTGCGCCACGACGCCTCTGGATCCCGCGTCGGCCCGCCGGTTAGGTTCCGGGCGGCGCGGCATCGCAGGGACGTTTCGGCTGGTCACCACCAAGCCGGTCCACGCATCACTTTCTTTGGCGCGCCTGCCTGTTGAGCGTGCGAAAGGAACCCGATGTACGTATTCCGCGAAAGACGGCTGCGAACCGCGGCCGTCGGCGGAGTGGCAGTGGCGGTCGCCCTGTCACTCACGAGTCAGCTACCGGTAGCGGCTGCTGCGGTGACCCCGCAGAGCGGCGCCCTCGTGCAGCCCACGACCGAGAAGAAGACTGCGACCACGACGACGCTGACCCTGATCACCGGGGACACCGTGGCGCTGACCACCGGGACGGACGGCCGGCAGTCGGTCAACATCCTGTCCGGGGCCGGGACGTCCAAGACGTTCGAGACCACGAGCGGGCGGAACGGCGACCTGTACGTGTATCCGGACGACACGACGGCCGCGATCGCCTCGGGCACGGTGGACCGCGAGCTGTTCAACATCAGCCGGATGATCAGGGACGGCTACGGGGACGCGAAGACCGACGAGGTCCCGGCCATCGTCGACTTCAAGGGCACGCCTGCCGCCGCCGCCCTGAAGCAGAAGGCGGAAGACCTGCCGGGCAGTGACACCCAGCGCGTCCTGCCGAAGCTGGGCCTGTCCGCCGTCCAGGTCGACAAGGACGGCGCGAAGGGCTTCTGGCGGGCGGTCAGGCCCACCACCTCGCTGACGCGTAGTGGCGACAGCAGCGTCGTACCCGGCACCGCCGGAGTGGCCAAGGTCTGGTACGACGGCCGGGCGAAGGTCCTGCTGGACAAGAGCGTGCCGCAGATCGGTGCCCCGGAGGCATGGGCCAAGGGGTACGACGGCAAGGGCGTGAAGGTCGCCGTCCTGGACACCGGTGCCGACCTGAACAACGCCGACATCAAGTCCGACATCGTTGCCAGCCAGAGCTTCATCAATGGCCAGACGGTCCAGGACGGCCACGGCCACGGCACCCACGTCGCGGCCACCGTCGGGGGCAGCGGCGCCAACGCCGGCGGCGCGTACAAGGGCGTCGCCCCGGGCGCCGACCTGCTGATCGGCAAGGTGCTCAGCAACACCGGCCAGGGCCCGACCTCCAGCATTCTGGCCGGCATGGAGTGGGCGGTCGCGCAGGGCGCCGACGTCGTCAGCATGAGCCTCGGCGGCGCCGACACCCCCGGCGAGGACGTCATGACCGAAGCGGTCAACTCGCTCAGCGCCTCCTCGAACGCCCTGTTCGTCATCGCGGCAGGCAACGACGGACCCGACGACAGCACCCTCGGCACCCCCGGTGCCGCCGACGCGGCCCTCACGGTCGGCGCCGTCGACAAGTCCGACGCGCTCGCCGACTTCTCCAGCCGCGGCCCGCGGCTCGGCGACATGGCGATGAAGCCCGAGATCACCGCCCCGGGTGTGGCCATCGTCGCCGCCCGTGCGGCCGGCACCACCATGGGCACCCCCGTGGACGCCAACTACACCTCCGCCAACGGCACCTCGATGGCCACCCCGCACGTGGCCGGTGCCGCCGCGATCCTCAAGCAGCACCACCCCGACTGGACCGGGCAGCGCATCAAGGAGGCCCTGACCGCGCACGCCAGGTCGGCCGCCGGGCAGACCGTCTACCAGCAGGGCTACGGGCGGGTCGACATACCCGCCGCGCTCGACCCGTCGCTGGAGCTGTCCGGCACGGCCGACTTCCGCGTGATCCCGTGGCAGAAGGGCACGTACGAGAAGCGCACCCGTACCCTCACGCTCCGCAACAACGCCACGAGCGACACCGTCGTCACCCTGGCCGCAACGGTCAAGGACGCGAGCGGCGCCGAGGTCCCCGCCGGCACGCTGGCCCTGACGGGAGCGGGCCTGGCCGACGGCCGGGTCACCGTGCCCGCCGGCTCCACCGCCGAGGTCACGGTCACTCTCGACCCCAACGGACTGAAGACCAGCCGGTACAGCGGATCGATCACCGCCACCGCCGCGAGCAGTGAGTCGGTGCACGCCGCACTCGGCTTCGTCACCGCCGTCGAGCAGCACGAGGTCACGCTGAAGGTCACCGACCGCTTCGGCAAGACGCCCACCGCGCTCAGGTTCACCCTGCACGGCGTGGACAACACCGTCTGGGAGAGCCAGACCCTGTACGCCAACGGCACCGCCACCCTGTCGGTGCCGCTCGGCAAGTACTCCATCGAGGGCTCGGTCTACTCGGCGGCGCCCACCGGCGGCGCGATCTCCTACGCGGCCGACCTGTTCTCCGTGCCGAACATCGAGGTGAGTGACCGGGACCAGACCCTCACCGTCGACGGCACCACCGCCACCGACCTCAGCGTGAACATCAAGGGTGAGAAGCGGCCGCTGGAGAACGGTCAGGTGACCACGTTCATCGTCCGTGACCCCGGCACCGCGGGCGGTTACCCGAACTTCTCCGGCATCGGCAACCTGCTCAACCTCACCGACCTCAGGCAGGGCGCCATCCCCAGTGCCGCCGCCACCACCGGCGCGCTGCGCCTGGAGACCGGCCTGGCCCGGCGCGAACCGCTGGTCCAGCTGGAGGTGACCGCCCCCGGGCGCGCGGCCATTCCGCTGAAGTCCCCGGTGAACGCGAAGCGCTTCGAGGGCACCAAGCGCGCCGAACTGGTCGACCTGGGCGCCGGTACCGAGCAGGACTTCGCCGGTGCCGACGTCAAGGGCAAGACCGTTCTGGTCTCCGTGGCCGACGTCACCAAGGCCGACGGCCAGGCCACCATGGCCGCGACTGCCGGAGCCGTCGCGATGATCGTGGCCCCTGCGAACCCCGGGCCGAGCGGAAGTGGCGTCCCGGCCGGACAGAGCATCCCGGTCGCCCACGCCACGTACGACAACGCGGCAACCCTCAAGGCTCTGCTGGCCGAGGACAAGGTCCGGATCGCTCTGAAGGGCGTCCTGGAGTCGGGCTACACCTACAACCCGCACTTCACCGACGACCGGATCCCCGCCGACCTGGCCAAGTCCGTCGACGTCAAGGACTTCGCCAAGGTCACCAACACGTTCCACTCCGACGGCGCCCGGCGCCTGGGCGCCGAGAACATGAACGTCTGGGGCCCCCTGCAGGTGAGCACGGGCTCCGTCGGCCAGCCGCTCAACCAGGGCACCACCCGCGACGACTACTTCCTCGCGGGCACCGGGGTGTCGTACCAGTCGGTGGCAGCGGCCGACTTCCAGTCCAGCGCCTGGCGGATGAGCGAACTGCGCACCACCTTCAGCACCCCGGGCAAGTCCTACACCCGGAGCTGGTTCGCCGGGCCGGTGCGCCTGTCCCAGTACGAGTTCGGCCCGTGTGCGTTCTGCCGCAGCGACATCTGGCAGAAGCTGCCCGGCAACAGCGGCGCCGACAACGATCCCACCCACACCCTGTCGGGCCTGGCGGCCACGTGGAGCTTCTACCGCGACGGGCAGCCGATCACCGGCTTCGGCGAGCTGGCGCAGGAGAAGGCGGACTACCGGTACGTCCTCGACCAGAAGCCGGCCACCGACGTCCCGGGCGTCACCCTTGGCCGTCAGATACGGACCGAGTGGAACTTCAGCCAGGCGGCACCGACCACCATGGCCATCAAGGGCTGCGACACGCTGTTCATTCCCACGCCCAAGCTCTGTGAGTCCATGCCCGTGGTCCTGCTCGACTACGACCTGCCGCTGAACGTGCTCAACCAGGCACGGGCCGGGCTGCCGTACGCCTTCACCGTGGACGCGGGACGCCCCAAGGGCTGGGCCGGCTCCATGGCGATCGCCGGCGCCAAGGTGTCCGTCTCCTACGACGACGGCGCCACCTGGAAGTCCGCCACGATGCTGCGCAAGGACGACAACTCCTTCCAGGCGCTGCTGGTGCACCCCAAGCTGGCGGACACCAACGGTTTCGTGACCCTCAGGACCGAGGCCTGGGACTCCGCGGGCAGCCGTACCGTCCAGACCATCACCCGGGCCTACGCCCTCAAGTGAGGTCCTGAACCACGGATCGGCCGGCCACAGGTGCCGACGAGACGCCCAGCAGCGGGGGTGGCGACACCCGCGCCCGCTGGGCGTCTTTCGCTCACTTCCCTTGGAAGGCGTCCCGCAGGGCGGGGTGGAGCCTGGCGGCGGCCTTGTCGCTGTCCGGCGACTCGGCGGTCAGCAGCTCGTGCACGTGCGACTGCAGCACCTGGGTGAAGGCCCCGTAGTAGGGCGTACGGGGGCGCTGGACCGCCTCCTTCAGTGCCGCGCTCAGCGTCCAGGTGAAGGCGGCACGCGCCTCCGCCCCCTGGTCCCTCGCACCGCCCTCCCCCGCCTGGGCGGGCGGCGCGGACGACGGGGCGCCGGTGGCCGGTGGCGTCCCGCCGCCAGGGCGCAGGGCGGCGGCGACGCGGGGCCAGCAGGGCCTGGACTTCCCGTTGTAGGCGGAGGCCCGCGTCGCGGCGAAGCCCGCGTCGAGCAGGCACTGTTCGCTCTCCTGCGAGGTCAGGAACTCGATGAGGTCGCGGGCGTTCCCGGCGCGGGGCGAGTCGGTGGTGACGGCGAGATTCTGCCCGCCGAGCACGGAGCTGCCGGGCAACCGGTTGACGGAGTACGCGTCGGGCGGCAGCAGGGTCCGCAGTGCCCCGTAGACGTACGGCCAGTGGCGCAGGAAGGCGACACGCCCTGCCGCGAAGTCCGCCAGGGACGACGTCTCGTCCGAGGAGACGGCGCTCGCCAGTATCCGTTCGTGGTGGGCCCGTTCGAGGAGTTCGTCCAGGCCCTTCTTGAGGTCCGCCTCGCTCGCCGTGTACGTGCCGTCCTCGTCGGCGAGCTGGACGCCCACGCTGGCGAACGCCTCGACGGTGTTGGCCGTGAGCCCCTCGTACAGCTTGAGCTGCGTGGTCCAGCCCGCCTGGTCGTCGCTCCGGCCGGGGCTGAGGGCGAGGGTCTTGATGGAGGCGTTGAGGTGACCCCAGTCCCAGTTGCGGGTGGGCTGGCGGCTCGGCTGGATTCCGGCGGCCTTCAGCAGGTCGGGACGGTAGTAGAGCAAGCCCACATCGGTGTTGAACGGCCGCCCGTAGGCACGGCCCTTCCACACGGTGGTGCGCAGGACGCGGTTGATGAAGTCGCGGTCGACGGTCTCGTCCTCGGGCATCGGGCGGATCAGACCGGATTCGGCGAACTCGGGAATCCAGGTGATGTCGAGGTTGACCACGTCGTACCCGGCGCTCCCGGACTGCAGCGCGCCGAGCAGCTGGCTGCGCTGCTGGTCGGCGTCGCCCGGCAGTTCGACGAGTTTGGCCTGCTCGGCCTTCGACGAGGCGTGTCTCCGGTTCCACTCCTCTATGAGCTGCTGCCGCACTCCGCCGGACCCGGTGACGTCGAGCCCGCTGGCTACGACGATCGGCCCCTGGTCGGCGGCCCCGGAGTCCTGGCCCTGCTGCGGCGCACCGTCGGGACCACCCGTACAGGCGGCCGAGGACAGGGCGAGCAGACAGCCGAGCGCGGCGGCCAGGAGGAGGCGCCGGCCTCCGTTCCGCCTTCCGCTCGCACCTCCGCCGGCGCTTCCGGTCGTGCTTCTGCCGGCACTTCTCCTTGTGCTCGTGCGCGCACTTCCGCTTGCGCTTTCACTTCTGCTCAGGCGCGTACTTCTACTGGTGCTCAGGCGCGTACTCCCGCTTGCACTGCCGCTGCCGCTCACATCCGGCCAGGTCATTCCGCGTCCCCCGTACCCGTCTTGGCGACCTCGGCGGCCAGCTCGGTCGGAATGTCGTCCGCCAGGTCGAGACAGCGCCCCCCGGTCGCCTCCGTGATCGCCGTGTTGAGCCGGCCCGCCGCACAGCCGCCCCCGCGCATCGACACCACGACGACCCGTACCAGCGGCGCCCGTCCGGCATCGGCGACGAGGTCCGCCAGCTCCTTCTTCGTCACGTCCTTCGAGTCCTCGTCGTCGGTGACCAGGACGAGGAGCCGGGGCGGATCGTCCTCGGTCGGTCCGTCGCGCAGGGTGGCGAACCCCTCGCGGAGCCCGCCCACCACGCGTGCGTCGACATCGGCGGTCCGGGCAGCGGCGACGGCCTTCTGCGCGGCGGCACGTCCGTGCGGTCCGAAGGGCACGACGTCCGGATCCTTCTTGGAAGCGATCGACCACACCCCGTACATGTCACCGGTGCCCAGCGAGGTCATCGAGCGGGCCACCAGATCCTTGGCCCGCCCGGAGCCGTCCCAGACCCGCTTGTCCACCATCGACGTGGAGTTGTCCAGGAGGTACAGCACCCGTCCGGGCCCCAGCGCCTGCCGGTAGCGACGCAGCGTGGCCCCGAGCGAGGCGGCCGTGACGGTGCTCGTCGTGGTCGGCGGAATCGACTGGCGTACGGCATCCTTCCCTGTCTCGTGGAGGTCCGCCCGCAGCGGCGAGGACGCGTCGGGGGGCGCGGGCTTTCCGTTACGGACCCCGCGGAAACCGTCGTCGGTGAAGAACTTCTGCGCCGTCGGGTCCGTGACCAGCCATTCGTAGAAGCGCCTCACCTCCTTGTCGCGCGCGTCGGCGTCACGCCCCGCGTCCTCCCAGGTGACCTGGAGGAACGGCAGATCGAGCACCGGGATGTCGGAGGGGTACTGGGCGGTGCGGTTGTCCAGGATCTCCGTCGCGCAGCGTGGACGGCCCGGGTGACCGGACGGCAGGTTGAACTGGGCCATGGTCTGTTCCGGTACGAGGACCGCCGCACTGTCCTCCAGGGAGTTGCGGGAGCCGTCTGCCAGCGCGCACATCAGCTCCCCGGCGGTCGCGGGCATCGGACGCAGCGCCTGCGCCATGCCCTGCTCCAGGGATGACTCCGAACCGGGTCCGGACCCAGGCTCGGACGACGCGTACAGCGCTTC
Organism: Streptomyces sp. NPDC048560; assembly: GCF_040650955.1. Lineage (NCBI taxonomy): Bacteria > Bacillati > Actinomycetota > Actinomycetes > Kitasatosporales > Streptomycetaceae > Streptomyces > Streptomyces sp. NPDC048560. The sequence continues at coordinate 182,708 of NZ_JBEZIJ010000011.1, read as the reverse complement.
GGTGGCCAGCAGCGCCCCGTCGGTGCCCTCGGGGTCGGGCCTGAGCACGGAGACGGGCCGGTCGGGCCGCTGCGCGTCGCGCAGCTCGGAGATGATCGATCCGAGCGGCTGACCGGTCTGCGTCGCCGGCGCCAGGGCCATGCTGATGGGAACGGCCAGGACCATCGGCGTGAAGGCGACGGAACCCAGGGCGTCCAGGGCCACGACCCGCTCACCGTCGGCCCCGTCGGCCCCCTCGGTCCCTGCTGTCCCGTTGTCTCCCGGAGACCCGGCTCCGGTGGCCGTGGCAGCGGCGGTCCCCCCGGCCTCTGCCTGCCCGCTGTCCATCACCCGGCGCCAGGCACTCCCCGCCGCCGGGATCCAGATGTCCGGCTGTGCGCCCACATCGCGCTGGGGCCGCAGGCACTCACCGGTCGCGGGGCAGGTGGCGGGCGGGTCCTGCCAGAGGGACGAGGCGCGGAAGGCGGCCACGGCGTCGGTGGCCTTGGCGTCGTACGTGGTGATCCCGACGGAACGGCAGCCGTCGGGATCCTCCATGTAGGCGTCGGCGGCCTTCTTGACGGTGGGCCGGAGGTCGGGGTCGGTCAGGACGCGGAGCTCCATGGCGGGCGGGCAGTCCCGGGGCGCGCCACCGGGCAGATCCCCGAACATCCACGTGCCGACGCCGACGAGGACCAGGGTGAAGGCGAGTGCGAGTGCGGTCATGCGGCGACGCGGCGACCGCAGTCCCTCGCGTACGCCCAGGAAAGCGGCACGCGGCGACCGTAACGGCCGTCGTACGAGGCCGGGGAGCGACAGACGTAACCACCGCCGCCGGACGGCGGGGGGCGGCACCGTCACCGGCTCGCGCTCCCCCGTCTCCTCCTCCCTCTTCGGCGGGGGCGGTCCGCCCTCTCCACCCTGGCGTCCCGGGACGGCGAGCAGCACGTCGTCCCCGTGCCGCCGCTCGTCCGGAATCCACCGGTGCCCGTCGACGGCTTTGAGGGGCGCCATCGCCGCCCGTATCTCGGTGACGAGCCGCGTGAACGTGGCCGGCTCGTCGACGGCCGCACGCCCGGTCAGCAGCCGGTGCAGCCGGACCGTGAACTCCGTTCCGCCCGAAGGGTCGCCGGGCGGGATCTCCACGCCCGGCTCCGCCGCGGTGAGCAGGGCGAAGTTCTGGCCGACGGCGGGGGTGAACGAGTGCAGCGCGTTGCCTGCGAAGCAGCAGTCGAGAATCGCCACGACCCAGTCCGCGCGGGCCTTGGAGAGCTCCGGCATCACATCGTCCCGCCAGGACAGCGCGTCCACGAAGGGATGCCGCCTGTCCCGCGTCACCCGCGAGGCGGTGAACAGCAGGTGCAGATCGCTTCCGTCGGGGCGCACGATGCCGTGTCCCGCGAAGTAGACGATCAGCAGCCCGTCGACCTCGTCGCGGGCGGCACGCAGCGCGGCCCGCACCTGGAGCGGGTCGACGGCCCGGCCGTCGCCTTCGCCCGGAATCACGAGAACATCCGCGGGATCGAGCACCCCGGTGCCTTCGGCGGTCAGCGCCTCGGCGACCAGCCGGAGGTTGTGCCGGACGGCGGGCAGGTCGTTCCGGTCACCGCTGTAGGGCTCGACACCGACGACGACCGCACGATGCCGCTTGCCCCTGCCCTCCTCGCCGCGCGCACTGTACGGCGGCACGGCGCCTAGACCTCCCCGGCCTCGTCGCCACCGCGCGCCTGACCCCCGCCACCGCCCCCGTCGCCCCGCCGGCTCCCGCTCTCCCCTTCACGGTCGGGCTCGTGTCCGCTGTCGCGGTCGGTGTCACGGTCGGTGTCACGCCCCAGCCCGGCACCCGGCCCGCTGTCGGGCGCGTCGAGGGTGACGCGCGGCGTCTCCTCGGGATCGGCGAACCTGCGCCGGTTACGCACCCAGGTCTCCACGGACCGCCACACCTTGTCGATGACGTTACGAGCCACCTCGACGGACACCACGAGCACGATGTCCTGGATCAGCTCACCGCTCATGCCCTCGGTCTGGTGGTCGGAGACCTGCCGACCGACGGCCAACTGATCGGCTTCCCGCACCTCTTCGAGATCGGGCGCACTCCGCAGCCAGGTGTGCAGCGCTTCGAGGTCATCCCGCCGGGTGTGCGTCCCGCTCACCCCGATCCGCACCTCAACGGTCCCGGCCCCCGGCCCGCCCACACTCGCCCCGTCCGTCATCCCGCTTGCCCCCATCGGCGCCATTGCCGTCCCGCCCTGAAGCGACCAGGGACGTCCCGCCCCTGAACTCTCGATTATTTCACGCGAGTTGACATCCGACACGTCTTTGACCGCACTGTCGAGGGGGTGCGGGGCACTCCGCACGGACCGCGCGTTCACATCACTGGCACCCGCCCACGTCCGCCAAGGTCCCTTCATCGCCGGGCAGGCCCTGAGGATTCCCCTATGTCCCTTCTTTGCAATACGATCACATTCACCAATCGTCCCGGGCCGCCGTCCCCCACGCAGGCCCTGCTCTGTGTGCGCGAGGAAGCTTCATGCCGCCCTACCAGCCGTCCGCTGACTGGCAGTACGAGATCCCGACAACCGGCAGCAAGCGGCTCCCGCCCGCCGCCCGGTACGTCGAATCCCTGGCTCACCAGGGGTACGGCTTCGAGGCGGCCATAGCCGACCTCGTCGACAACTCCATCGACGCGGGAGCACGCAACGTCGTCATCAGCTTCCTCCGGGACGAAGAGCGCCTGGTCAGCCTCCTGGTCGTGGACGACGGCTGCGGTATGAACGACGAGACGCTCGACACGGCCATGACGGTGGGCGGCCGCCAGGAGTACGACGAGAACGCCCTGGGTCACTTCGGAGCGGGCCTGAAGGCCGCCTCCCTCTCCCACGCCGATTCCCTCACGGTGATCAGCCGCACCAAACGCAGCCCCTCCACCGGACGCCGCTGGCTGACCGCACGCGCGCAGGCCGACTTCACGTGCGACATCGTCGATCCCCGTTACTGCCAGGAACTCGTGGACCGTTACGACGGTGTCGTCGAGTGGCACGGCACCATCGTCCGCTGGGACCGCGTCCGCGCCTTCGAGACGGTGACGACCGGCCAGGCGGACCGCTTCCTGAACGACGCGATCGAGAAGCTGGAGACCCATCTCGGGCTCCATCTGCACCGGTTCCTGTCCGCGGACGACTTCAACATCGACATCGTGGTCGAGGACGTGACGACCAAGGAGGAGCTGGACCACCGCGGCGTCGAGCCGATCGACCCGTTCGGCTACCGCGTCCCGGGCCGGCCCGGCTACCCCCGTACCTACACGGCACCGGTCGAAGGCGTCGGCGATGTCTCACTGACCGCCCACATCTGGCCGCCCAAGTCTCCGCTGGTCAGCTTCCGGGGCATCGGTCCGCTCGCCGAGCGGCAGGGCTTCTACATCTACCGCAACAACCGGCTCGTCCAGGCCGGCGGCTGGAACGGCACCCGGAGCAGCGAGAGTCACCTCGCTCTGGCCCGTATCACCATCGATCTGCCCGCCGAGGCGAACGACGTGTTCAGCCTCACGGTCAAGAAGGACGGCGTGACGGTCACCCCGGCCTTCGCCCGCGGCCTCGAACAGGCCACTGACGCGACGGGGGGCAGCTTCGCCTCGTACGTACAGGAGGCGCTGACGACGTACCGCGAAGCGGCCAAGCGCGCCACCGAACCCCAGCGCAAGGCGGTTCTCCCTGCCGGAAAGGGTCTCGACCCGAGGCTGAAGCGAACCCTGCGCGACGAGCTGCCGGAGCTGGAGGGCGAGGATCCGATCACCTTCCGCTGGGACGCTCTGCCTTCGGATGTGTTCTTCGAACTCGACCGCGACGAACGGGTGATCAAGCTCAACAAGGAGTACCGGCAGGTCTTCAACGGGGGTCGCCGAGGTGGCCTCAACGACGCCCCGGTCGTGAAGAGCATGCTCTACCTGATGGTCAACGAGATCTTCCAGAAGGAGCGGGTCCGGGCCGTCCACACCGACAACGTCGCGCTGTGGAACAACGTCCTGGTGACCGCCGCACGCTGCGAACTGGCCCGCTGACCGGCACCACGCCCGTCCCCTCCGCTCCTCGCAGGAAGTCGAACCCGCCATGACCGATCACTTGTTCAACCTCCACGGCGACGTTCTGGCTGCCATGCGCCGGGGCCCCAAACCATTCGCCAAACTGGCGTTCGCGCTCTCCGATGCGGACGAACCCGCAGACACCCACCTCCGCCACTTCCGCGACCGGATAGTTGCCGCAGGCCCTGGCGACGAACTCACCGCGCTCTGGCACCGGACCCTGACCAGCTGGGATCTCGCGGAAAAGGCCGACTGGTCAGCCGCACCGGCGCGCACGGACGCCCGGCGCGTGGACACGTTCGACCGTCTCGGCTTCGGCGTCGATCTGCGCAAAGCACTCGACCACGCGGTCCCGGTCTTCAAGGAACCGGGCGCGACGGTGATCAGCAAGGAGTTCACGTCCTGGTACTCGAGGGACACGGCGGCAGCGCGTGCGTTCTACTGGAACTCCTACGAGCAGACACTGCGCCGCAAGGGCTGGTCGGACGCGGCCGTATCGAGCCTGGACGAGGCGAGCCACGCCGTGGTCGAGCGCCTCTCCGACCCCACCCGAACCGAGGCGTACGGCGCCCGCGGTCTGGTCGTCGGCTACGTCCAGTCGGGCAAGACCGCCAACTTCACGGGTGTTACGGCCAAGGCCATCGACGCGGGATACCGCCTGGTCATCATCCTCGGCGGCACCCTGAATCTCCTCCGCGGCCAGACCCAGCGCCGTCTCGACATGGAGCTGATCGGCCAGGAGAACATCCTGCGCGGCGCCGACCCTGCGGACACGGACGCGCTCGTCGGTGTGGACTACCAGGATGACGAGGACTGGCCCGCGAAGTTCGTCAGCCACGGCGGCCGTCCGTCGACGCAGGGCTCCTTCGACATCGAGCGCCTCACGACCCGGGACAACGACTACCAGAGCCTGGAAACCGGCATCCGGGCCCTTGAATTCGACAAGCAGGACCGCACTCAGCCCCTCTATGTCCCGGACAACCTGCACCGCGCGGCCGCGCGCGTGATGGTGGTGAAGAAGAACTCGTCGGTCCTGGGGAAGCTGATCACGGACCTGAAGAAGATCGGTCCGATCCTCTCCGAGATCCCCGCTCTGATCATCGACGACGAGTCCGACCAGGCATCGGTGAACACGACGGACCCGAAGAAGTGGGAGGACGGCAAGGTCACCCGCAAGGCCATCAACGGCCAGATCACGCAGCTCCTCAGCCTGCTTCCGCGCGCCCAGTACGTCGGCTACACGGCGACGCCCTTCGCCAACGTCTTCGTGGATCCGGGCGACGAGCAGGACATCTTCCCGCGGGACTTCCTGATCTCACTGCCTCGCCCGACCGGTTACATGGGCGTGCAGGACTTCCACGACCTGGAGTCCGAGGGAACAGCCGAGGAGACACACGTCCGCGGGATCTACGACGGCACCGTCGACCGTCTCCAGGAAGCCCTGGATGCCTTCGTCCTCACCGGCGCACTGAAGCTGTACCGAGCAGCGCATGGTATTCCCGAAGGCCCGTTCCGCCACCACACGATGCTCGTCCACGAGTCCGTACGGCAGCGTGAACACGCGATTCTCGCCCTGCGCATCAACTCGATGTGGCACCGGTCGGCCTACACCGGTCAGGAGGGTCATGCCCGCCTCTCGGCCCTCCTCGCCGACGACTTCCAGCGCTTCGCGGACGACGATTTGCCCACGCCCACGTCGTACGCCGACCTCAAGCCGTACGTCTCCCGGGCGCGCCAGCTCATCAACTCGGGTGGCGAACCCGTGATCATCGTCAACGGCGACACGGACCGGGACTACGAGCAGCCCGAGCTGGACTTCGACCGCACACCGAACGTCTGGAAGATCCTGGTCGGCGGCACAAAGCTCTCCCGCGGCTTCACGGTCGAGGGCCTGACGGTGACGTACTACCGCCGCAAGACCCAGCAGGCCGACACCCTGATGCAGATGGGCCGCTGGTTCGGCTTCCGCCCCGGCTATCGCGACCTGGTCCGCCTGTACATCGGCCGCGAGGAACCGATGGGCAAGTCGAGGACGGTCGACCTGTACGAGGCGTTCGAGGCCATCTGCCGCGACGAGGAAACCTTCCGCGTACAGCTCACCCGCTACGCCACCCTGATCGACGGCAAGCCGCAGGTCACCCCGGCCCAGATCCCGCCGCTGGTCTCGCAACACCTGTCCTGGCTCAAGCCGGCGGCCCGCAACAAGATGTTCAACGCGGAGCTGGTGGAGATCCGGTCGCCCGGTCAGTGGGTGGAGCCCACGGCGTACCCGACGGGCGCGGCGGATCTGCGGTACAACACCGAGGCATGGCGTCCCGTCCTGGAAGCGCTGGCCCCTACTCCTGTCACTCTGAGTTGCACCTCCGCCGAGTACGGCAGGAGCGACAGCTTCGAGGCCGTGTTGGGCACGCTCGACCACAGCGCGTTGATCGGCATCCTGTGCGATCTGAAGTGGTCCACTCCCGCCCAGTTCTCCCCGCATCTGCAGTCCCTCATCTCGGCGGGAGACAACGGCGACGCCATCGACGACTGGTTGGTGATCGCCCCGCACCAGACGTCGGTACGCAAGGTCGAAGCCGGCATCCTCGGGTCCCGCCCGCTTTCGTTGGCACGTCGTACGCGGCGTCGCGGCGATCTCTTCGGCGCGATCAGCGAGCCCAAGCACCGAGGGGCGGCCCTACGGGTGGCCGGTGCCCTCAAGGACTCCGGTGATCCTCTGGTCGAATCACTCGTACGGGAACGGCGCGGCGTGCTGGTCCTGTACCCGCTGGTCGAGGGGGAGCCCCGGCTCACCGCAAACGGCACCATCGATCCGGGGCACGTCGTCATGGCCTTCTCGCTTGTCGCCCCGGCCTCACACAATGCCGGACAGGGGAATCTGGTGCGCTTCCGCGCCATCGACTCGAGCAGGAGCGATTTCGCCGTCATCGATCGCGCAGGGGCCGGAGCGTAGGAGACTTGGCAGTGATGAGCACCGCCAAGCCCTCCTCCCCCGGCGTATCCGCCCGCATGAGCCGCCAAGCACGCCGTGACACCGCCCCCGAGGTGGCCGTCAGAAAGCTGCTGTATGCGTCCGGCTACCGCTACCGCGTCAACGAGCGCGTGCCGCACATGTCCCGGCGCACGATCGACATCGCATTCACGAGGGCCAAGGTGGCGGTGTTCCTGGACGGGTGTTTCTGGCACGGCTGTCCCGACCACGCCACGCAACCGAAGTCGAACGCGGAGTGGTGGCAGGAGAAGCTGGCCAAGAACATGGCTCGGGACTCGGAGACGACGGCGCACCTGGTCGCCGAGGGGTGGACGGTCCTGCGCTTCTGGGAACACCAGTCCCCGGCACAGGTCGTCGCGGTGGTCACAGAAGCCGTCGATCGCGCGAGGTCCGCCAGGCGGCCGGCATCAGGGGGTGGAGACCTGTGAGCGGATTCCTGTTCGTGGACGTGTGTGCGGGCGCGGGCGGGTTGACGCTCGGCCTGGAACAGGCGGGCTTCGATCCGGTGCTTCTGGTGGACAACAAGGCCGTGGCCTGCGAAACGCTGCGTCTGAACCGACCGGCATGGGACGTCAGGCAGATGGACCTCCTGGACTTCGTTCCGGACGAGCACCCGCAGACCTACGACGTCGACCTGCTCTCGGCGGGCCTGCCTCGGGTGAAGTCGAGCGCGACGGGCGCGAGGGCGGAGACCAAGGAGGAACAGCGCCTTATGGAAGCGGCGGTCCTCCTCACCCACTCCATCCAACCGCGCGCTCTCCTCGTCGAGAACGTGCCGGGGCTGGTGTCGGCGCCGGAATTCGAGCCCTTGCGCTCATTCATTCACGAAGAGTTGGAGCACCTCGGATATCGGCTGCACTGGTTCGTCCTGAATGCGGCCGACTTCGGCGTACCGCAGGACCGTAGGCAGGGCGTGTTGGTCGCACTGAAGGAGCGGTATTCCCGCCTCTTCCGGCCGCCGCTGCCGACGATCGAGGAGCACGTGTCGGTAGGCAAGGCGCTCCACCACTCCATGGCAGCCCGCGGATGGCTCGGTGCCGACGCATGGGCAGATCAGGCTGTCGGCGTGGCACCCACGCTCGTTGGCGGCTCCGACAACCGCGGCGGAGCCGATCTGGGACCGACAGGGACGAAGAAGGCCTGGGCGCGGATGAGGGTCAATGGAGGCGCGCTCGCCGATGAGGTGCCGGGGCCGGATCACGACGGCTCATCCGACATGATCAAACTCACGGACTCGCAGGCTGCGCTCCTGCAGGGGTTTCCGCGCGAGTGGCAATTCGCAGGCAGAAAGACCGCGCGGTACCGGCAGATCGGTCATGCCTCACCACCGCCGGTCGGGGCCGCCCTGGGCCGAGCCGTCTCAGCCGCCCTGAATGCCTGATCCTTCCGGGAACGGCGGGCACGCCTGCCGGCTACACTGGCTCATCATGACCCGCCCAGTTCCTCCGTCGCTCCCTCATGCGAAATTCATGATCGTCGATCTTTTCGCAGGTCCCGGCGGTCTCGACATCGCCGCCACGATCATGGACGAAGTCGAGAGCATCGGCGTCGAGTGGGACGACGCGACCCGCGCGACCCGTCGGGCGGCCGGCCTTCTGACCACCACGGTGAAAGACGTCGCCGCGCTCGATCCATGTGATGACGAGGTCATCGAAGCGAACGTTCTCACCGGCGGGCCCCCGTGCCAGTCTTTCTCGGTCGCGGGCAGCCGGAAGGGCCACAAGGCTCTGGAACAGGTCAAGGCGCTCGCCACGCAATTGGCAGGCCATGACGATCCCGAGAAGTTCGAGGCTGCGTGGAAAGAGGTCAAGGGCAAGACGGACAAGATGTCCGATGACCGCACCGGCTTCGTACTTCAGCCACTGCGCTGGATCATGGAGGCCAAGCTCAAGCGAGGCAAGCCGTACGACGTGGTTGTCCTCGAACAGGTGCCCACCGTCCTGCCGGTCTGGAAGCACTACGCCCAACTCCTGAGGCGAGTCGGCTACGCCGCCGAAGCCCACGTCCTGCACTCCGAGGACTTCGGTGTTCCGCAGACACGCCGGCGTGCAGTGTTGATCGCTCAGTGGGACCCGGAGAACGTGGACAGGCCCGTCCAATTTCCCGCCGCGACACACCAGCGCTACCGCAAGGGAATCACTCGCCTTCCTGGGCGGGACGCTCCCGCGCCCGAAGAGCAGGGGCTGCTGTTCGCCGCACAACAGAAGGGTAAGAAGCCGGTCAAGCCCTGGGTCGCGATGCAGGACGTACTCACCGAGCGTCCGCACGACTTCGAGGTGGTCTCCAATTACGGATCAGGGGGCGACCCCAAGAACCGAGGCCGCCGGACTTCCGACCAACCCGCGGCGACCATCACGGGGAAGGTCCGGCGTAACCGCGTCTTCCTCCTGAAGGAGACCAGGTCCGGGGCGAAAGAAATCGGCGAGGAGCTGGAGCGCCTCACATTCGAGGAAGCCGGCCTGCTTCAGTCGTTCCCGAGGGAATACCCCTGGCGGTCCACCGATGTGGCCCAGCAGATCGGGAACGCCATTCCGCCGCTCCTTTCCCTGCACATCCTCAGCAGTGCACTCCGACTCGGGCCGCCGGACGACGACTTGATCACCAAGCTGGCGACGTGGACACCGAAGGACACGGACACTCCGACGAATGAGGTCCTCGCCTAGGACCTGTGAGCCGTCCACGGCTTGCCGCGACAAGCTCGGACGGATGCACCTGGTGGGCGCCCATGTGTTCCGGGGGCGTCGACCAGGCTCAGCCCTGTGCGGTCATGGACCGAGCCCGGTCACGCAACGGTGCCTCTGCGGCGAACCGCTCGAACATCTGGGTCAGGACCTCGCATGACGAGCGCCGTGCCGTGCCGTCGACCGGCCCTTCGGGGAGACGGTCCCACGGGACGGCCGCAGCTGATTCCACCTCTTCGATCCACTCGGAGAGCGCGTAGTGATCGGGGACGTCATCCGGAGCGATCACCTCGTACATAAGCGTGCTCCCGGCCACGTTGACCGCCGTGCAAAGAGCGTTGACCCGGTCCCCGAGCCGCGTTGCCCCCTGTCGGGACAGGCTTTCGAGAACCCGCACCAGGGCCAGTGCGGTGGGCTTGTGATCGATGGTGGAGAGCCTGAGAGCCGTGTTGATCATGTCCTGATTCCCGCAGGCGATCTCCGCAGGGGTGTAGTCGGCACCGTCGCGGAACATCTCGGCGGCCCACCACAATCGGGCAAATGCCTGGCTGTAGTGAGGACCCACGAACCTGACGCCGGTGACCTTCCTGGGGTCGCCGTCGGGGGACCCTCCGAGCGGCAGGTGTCGCCACAGAACGTAGTCCGGCGCCACAGCCAGGGCCAGGAAGTTCCACAGACCGGCGTTCGCCGCCTCGGCGCGGGTCATCCGCAGGGTCGCGTGCAGCCTGGGTGCCAGCCAGGCATCGGCATCGGTCCTCGCCGCGTCGAACCGGCTCATCGCTTCTTCGACAAGCTCGCGCACCGGTTCGACGTTCCAACGGGCGGAGTCGCTCTCTATGGGCGTGCTCGCCCGAAGAATCGCCACTTGTGGCAGGCCGTCCCGGCCCTCGCGCACCCCGTGAGTGAGGATCCCTGTGGCGACATTGCCCGGCAGCGAGGCGAGCCGTTCGGGGGGCTCGATCTGGTGTGGGCTCATCGACGCGGACCTTCCTGGGCACGACTCACGGCGCGGATGGTGGCCGTCAGATTCTTGGGCACCTGTCCTCGTTTTCCTGCTGTGTAGTGGATCCGCGCCTGGATCTCCGCCCACCCGCGGCCATCGCCTCGACGACTGTGCGCCTCCGCCAAGGCTTCGGGGAGCGGCAACCCGGGGAACACCTCAGGAAGCATGGATCGCAGCACCGACTCCCGCCATCCTCCGGGAAGGTGCGGGGTGCCGTCCTCATCGAATTCGAGGTCACTCAGCGCCGAGTGGAACATGGTCGCCCAGGCCTCACCCGCGATCTGCGCGGCCACCATTCCGGCAGTCGCCTTCTCCAGCGGACCTCGAGCACCGGACAGCAGCTCGGGAAGCCCTTCGAAGGACGTGTTGATCAGGACCGTCGGCAGGTCCCCGGTGGTGTCGATCAACCAAGGCGCGTCCGCGAACCGGCGCAGCCACTCCTGCGGGCCGTCCCGGAAATCCTTCTCCAGGATCTCCAGATCGCGCTGCCTGGTCGGTGTACGGGCGAGCAGGTCCACGACCCAGGGCGTATCCGTCCTGCCGATGACACGCCCGTCGACTCCACCGTGAGTACCGACGACGCTCACGTCGAGGAGCGCGCGTGCCGCGTGCGTGGAGCGGCGTACCCGGACCTCCCCGCGCCAGTGCGTGTCGCCACGACGACGTTCCAATCGACTCACCACGCGGGTGTTGGTGGCTCCCTCGGTCAGCACGGCGACGCAACTGACTCCCGACCACGGGCCCTCGTCCAGTTCATCGGTGGGGAGGGAGACTTCCAGGTCGAGGACTCCCTCGGTCCAGTCGTCCCGCTCGATCTGATGAAGGGCGACGACCTGATCGCGTTGGGAGATCAGCGACAGTTGCAGAGGCTTCCCGTCCATGCTCGCCCCTCGAACGGTGACCTCGATCTTCCCCACCAAGGTCGGGTACGCGTACACAGTGCTCACGCCGAAGTCTCCCGTGCCTGCTGGATGTCCACGATCACACCGGCCATGGCGGCGGCCACGGGGTGGCTGCGGACAGCCGTGACACCCCCGAAGCGCGCCGACCGTACATCCGGGTCGATCAGCAATCGGCCCTCGACGACCTGACAGTTCTCTCTCGGGAACAGCTCGGCCCACTCCAATGAGGGACGCCCTCCTGACCGCACATCGAACTTGACCACCGGCAGCAGTTCCCAGCGGTCGTCGCGCTGCGGGACAGTCAGCGTCACGTCCAAGGTCCAGGCCCCGTCCCCGTCCACCTTCCCGACGACCCGGTCCACGAGAGGGTGCCCAAGGCCACGTCGACCGCTCGCTGCCACAGGCGCATCGATACGCAGAAGCTTTCGAAGGATCTCCGGGCCGGCCGAGTCCTGGCCGACGGCCCGCCGACCGACCACGCCGCGCAGCGCCGCATCCATTGCAGCGTTGAACTCCGTCAATCGGCGGGGAGCGTTGGCGTAGGCGGCGGTGAGCTCCTCGGTCGTCCCCCACCTGTCGTGCTCAGGCGGCTCGGCGGCCCGTAGGAATGCCTCGGCGGCATGCGTCGCCGAGCCGTCATCGCCTGTGGCGAAACCGGCGAGCAGGACGGCTTGGAAGGGGTCCACTCCCGCGCCCAGACCCCGAGGGGTGCGGGCCGTGACAGACATGCGGGTGCCGCGCATACAGATGATGCGGCTGTGCTTCTCGTCCTTGTCCGCAGCGGGAGTGACAAGGAGTACGGCACGGTGGTTGTACCCCTCGGCTCCGCGTCCGGCAGCCCGTAGTGGCGGCACGGCGAAGGCCACGTCCCTGGCTGCGACCTGTCCGGACTCCGTGAGTTCCTCGACCGTCTCGCCGTCGAGGTACGCCCGCAGCGCGTGGACCAGTGCCGGGTGCCGGCCGAGTGGATCAACCCGCTGTTCCGGGACCACGAATTCACCGTTGCGAAGGGCACGGACCGACGCTTCGAGCAGTGCCGGCGTCGAACGGCCCGAGGTCATCGCCGCCCAGAAGTTGTCGGACAACGCCCGGCCGAGAACTGCGTGCAGATCCTCCAGGGCGTTGTTGCCCCCGGCCGCGTCGTGGGCACCCACGACGAGGAAGGAAGTCCCCGGGTCATCGCTGTCCCGGTCGAGACACAGGTCGGCGACCACTCGCTCATCGGCCCACCAGGAGCGGGACACACCTTCGTGTTCCTTCTCTGTGTCCGACTCACCGAGCCAGGCGGGTCCGGCGTAGGCGACTCCATCGACCTCACGCCAGGGAAGATCGAGACGGCCGACCACCCGGCGGGCCGTCCGCCCCTCATGTGCCTCGGACAGAGTGCTGTTGATCAGCACCAGGCCGAGCCGGCTGGCCGCCCACAGTGTGGCCTTGCCCAATCCGTACGATCCACCGGCTCGGTCGTTGCTCTTGTGACTGTCCAGCTGCCGACGGACCACAGCGGCATATCGTCCGTCTCCGTACTCGGGTCCGGTCAGACCCGAAGCGTTGTAATCGTCAACCCGGAGAAGCAGGAGGGAGGAGTCTTCACGCAACGCCCGCAGCCCTTCGGCTAGAGCTCGGCCGACCTTGTGCCGGGACTGCGCGGCCGCCGCGTAGTGGGGCTCGAGCTGATCCCACTTCAGCGCGGAGAGGAAGGAGTGCAGGTGTTCACCGGTCAGTTCGTGCAGGGTGAATCGCACCCGCACCGGGCGCTCCGGATCCAGTCGTTCGTCAAGGGCGTTCTGGGTGACTTCCCTGGCCAACACCGCCAGGTTCGCGTCGAAGGCGAAGACGGCCGCGTTGCCGTATTCCCGACCGCCGTCCTGGTGGGCGGCCCGGTGGTACCAGTCGATCGGCCGATCCGATCCGGCATCGGCATCCCTGGTGATCAGGGTGGCAACGTTTGTCTCCAGGATCTCGGCGATCTTGACCAGCACCTCCGCCCTGGGACGCGCCCTACCGGTGACCCATGCCGAGACGGCCGCACGCGTCAGCTTCAACTCCTGGGCGAGATCCGCCTGCGACATGCCGTTGCGACGCAGTTGGCGTCCGAGCCAGACGCCGAAATCCTCGATGTCCTCCACCGACCCACTCCCCCTCGGTTCCGAGCGGTTCACCGTAGCACTTCATTTGACATCAGCATGGCGTCAAATGTTGCTTGACGAACGTGATCGATCCAAGCGCCAGCAAGGTTCGTCTATTTTTCTTCACCTTCTGATCGACACTCCTTCACAACATGCCCTACTGTCTTTCTTGGCAACTCCCAACCCAACCAGGGTTGTTGACGAATGCCGACTCCTCAGGGGCGGAGCTCTGCCCCTGAGGGTCTGCTTGCTGCGTTCTCATGCGTCATCCAGTCACGGGCACACACGTCGGTGCGCCCAACGGGAGGGGACCCACATGATCAAAGACGATGATGCCTGGATGGCGTGGTTCATCACGGAGTACGACAACCTGGAGGACCCCGACCTCCGTGCCGAACTCCTGCTGCACCACGGCATCCACCCCCAGGTCCTGGCCTCGGAACGGCGGCGCCTCGCCCGCCTCACGCAGACCACGCACACGGAGCAGACCCCCACCCCTCCCGTGTCTCCCGCTCCCGCGTCGCGAACCTCTCGGGCCACCCGCCGTCGTCCCACCACTCCTCGGCACGCAGGTCGCCCTCGCACCTACCAGGTCACTCGCACCCGGAGGATCCGCACGACCGGGCGGACGGTGACGATCACCACGACTACCGTCACCACCGTCATCACGGTCACCACCAACAGCTGACCCCCCGCTGATCAGCTGTGCCACCTGCTATTACCCGGGGTGCCGGCCCGATGCGCCGGCACCCCGTATCCCCCCGCGCATCCTCGGTTCGTTTTCTCTCATTCGAGACAGGTGCCTCATGACCGACCCGCAGGTCGCCGACCCTTCGCTCCCGCCCGTGATCGCCACCGTCATCCGACAGTCCTCGACCGTCCTGAGGACCTACGAGGTCGACCCGGGACTGGTGCAGGAGCATGCCAACGGCGAGCGTCGCATCACACAGGGGGGCTACGGCGAACGCCAGTTGCTCGAGCTCGTCCAGAACGCGGCCGATGAGATCGCGGCCGAGCCTGGCGGCAAGCTGCATGTCGTACTGACCGACACCCACCTCTACTGCGCGAACCAAGGCACCCCGGTCACGCCGGAGGGGGCGGAGACGATCCTGCGCATGAGCGTCTCCCGCAAGCGCGGTGGGCAGATCGGACGATTCGGTGTCGGCGTCAAGTCCGTACTGTCCGTCTGCGACTCCCCCCAGTTCTTCAGCGGGAACGGCGCATTCGGTTTCGGCTTCGATCGGGAGTGGTCCGCCGCCGAGATCGCGCGAGCGCTCGGTCGACAGGGCGATATTGACATGGACACTCCGGTCCTTCGTATGGCCCGCCCCCTCGATGTCGATCAGGAACGCGCCGACGACCGCGTACTGGACAAGCTCCTGAACTGGGCAACCACCGTTGTCCGTCTACCTCTGAAGAAGGGTGCCGCCGAGCGACTCGGACGCGACATCAGCGGTTACAAGAGTCGCGACGGTCGGGAGACGGATGCCTTCCCTTCTCATTTCCAGCTGTTCTCCTCCCATGTCGGGCAGGTGCTGCTGCACGACGAGCGCACCATGCCCCCGGCACGCAGAGAGATCTCGATCGAGCGCAAGGGCAACCACCGCACACTCAGGGAGGTGGCACGCGGCGCCAAGCAGACGACCGAGCAGTGGAAGGTGTTCTCGGCTTCCTACTCGCCTGCCGGTGAGGCCGCGGACAGTGCGGGCGAGCTGCACGGCCGACCGGTGCTCGAGGTCTCCTGGGCAGTGCCCGAGTACACAGTGCGTAACGGCCTTTACACCGTGCCCGTCGGAAGAGGCACGTTCTGGGCGTTCTTCCCGACCAAGTACGAAGTTTCGCTGACCGGCATCCTGAACGCCCCGTGGAAGACCAACGAGGACCGCCAGCACCTTCTCGACGGCAGCCCCTTCAACAGGGAATTGCTCCAGGTGGCCGCCCGGCTGGTGATCGATACTCTGCCCGCGCTCATGCCCGACGAGGACCCTGCCGCATACCTACCCCTGCTGCCGGGCCGCACCAAGGAGAAGCTCAACTGGGCGGACGACTACTTCCTCCGTCGAGTGTGGGAGATGACCGCCGAGCATCCCTCTCTCCCCGACCAGAACGGCCGACTCCGGGTCCCGCGCGACCTGTTCATCACGCCGACCAATCTGGAGAAGGAATGGGTGCAGATCTGGTCGGAGTACGGCGGCCGGCCCTCCAACTGGCTGCACCCATCCGTCGACGCATCCGACAGCGCCACTCGGCGTGGCAAAGTGATGCACATCCTGGAAGCCGCAGGGAAGACTCCCGAGAGCGTCAAGGACTGGCTCGAGGCTCTCGTCTCCGACGGATCCGCGGAGGCCTCCTCCCACGCCATCGAGATCTTGTCCCTCATGGTGCTCAAGGATCAGGCCGCACGGCTGCGCGACGACTCCGCGCTGACCGCCGAAGCCCGCAAAGCACGGATCATCCTCACCGAGAAGCACGGGCTGGTCGCACCCGTTGCCGGTGAGATCTTCCACCGCACCTCTGCCGACACGCTCCGCGACGACATGGTCTACGTCCACCCGTCGATCTCCGAACGCCCCGAAATGGCGCGCCACCTGCACACCATCGGTATCAGGGTCGCCGACGCGCAAGGACGGTTCGAGGGCGTCCTTGATCAGGGATTCGACAACTACGACAACAATGCGTGGGGGAACTTCTGGATACTGCTGCGCAGCGCCGGCGGCAGCCTGCAGGTCGACCGGATGCGCATCAAGGTGCCCAAGCCGCTCGAGACGCTGCGTGTCCGCACCCTGGACGGTCGCTACCGACCGATGCGCGACTGCCTGCTGCCGGGCCCCGTGGTGCCTGCCGACGGGAGTCGTGACAACGCCGTCACCGTCGATATGACTTTCCACGAGAGCGACAAGCCGGTCTTCCGCGACCTCGGACTGTTCGACCGCCCCACCGGCGGCTATCGCCCCCATGACGAGCCGTGGTTCCAGGAATACAAGCAGGTCCTTCACGACACGCACCTTCGTGATCTGCCCAGCACCGCTCCCCGTCCCAGCATCACTCGCCTCGCCGTCGAAGGTGCTCCGACGCTGGGACCACTGCACCTGCTGCCCGTTCTGTCCGAAGAGGGACGCGCTGCATTCGTGTCCGCGCTGCCCGCATCCGACATCTCACAGCACTGGCAGATGCAGTACGGCTCCACCGCCGGCACGCGCAAGGCAGTCATGTCCCCGCTGCGCTGGATGATCAAGAAGCACGGGCTCGTCAGGACCTCCATGGGCCTGACCCGAGTCTCCGAGGCTGTCGGCCCCCAACTCAAGAGTTTCCGAGCCGTGCTTCCTGTCGCCGAGATCTCGGAGGAAGCGGCGCGAAGGCTCAAGATGCCTACTTCCTCCGACGAAGTGCCCCTGCGGCGCTGGAGCAAGTTGTTGGACCTCCTGCTGGCGAGCGAGGACGACGCCTTCATCGGGCGTGCGTACGCGCTGCTGCACCGGGTCGGCTTCGAGTTCCCGGAGGGCCTGCTCACCCGCTGTAGGGTCGGATCGTCGTGGGAGGGGCGTCGCGACAGTGAGATCGCTGTTGCGACGAACGCACAGGAGTTCCAGGAACTCGTGCGTGAACGACTCCCCGCCCTCCTGGTCACCGACAAGGCGGACGTCGCCACAGCGAAGGAGATGATCGAGGACTGGGGGATGCTCAAAGTCTCCGACGTCATCAGCAGGGAGATCGAGCCCGTCAAGATCGGGCGGGCTTCATCCTTGTTCGAGGAATTCCCGACGGTCAAGGCACGCCTCGGCCAAGCCGCCGGCAGCCTGAAGATCCAGCGCTGCTCGGAGCTCGACGAGGTCATGCGCACGCCCATGGGCAGCGACCGGAAGCAGATCCCGTTCGCTCGGAAGGGGCAGACCCTCTTCGTGCTGGACTCTCTCGATCGGCAGCAAGTGCTGGAGGCCGCGGACAAGGAGTTCAAGTGGGGCTGGGGCCCGGGAGGCTGCCGCCAGGCTCTCGCCCTCCAGGACAAGCAAGAGCATGACCAAACCCTCCTGAAGCGTCTGCGGGAGGTACGAGAAGCCGAAAGTGTCATCGACAAGATCGATCTGCTGATCGGTGAGACGGCTCTGCGTGGCGAGCTTCCTCCCGGGCTCATGGAGAGCGAGATCCAGGAGCACGGCAGCGAGCCGAGTTCGCGGCGCATCGCGGAGATGGCCTTCAACGCCCACGGTGAGGCGATCCTTCGCGTGCACTCACGCGACCTCGCGCTGGACTTTCCCACCCGCGCCCCCAGCTCCTTCACCGGAAGTCCGAAGGCCCTGCTCTTCGTCACCGACCTCGGGTTCCCTGACTCCTTCGCGGGCGCCCAGGTGCCCTCGCTTGAACCCCGCCTGGAGATCGACGGCCCTTCTGAGTTCCCGGCCCTGCACCCGTACCAGGAGGAGCTCGCGCAAGCACTGCTCGGCCTGTTGAAGAACCCGATGCCTCAGCGCGGCATGCTCAGTCTGCCGACCGGAGCGGGGAAGACCCGTGTCACGGCGGAGGGTGTGATCCGCTGGATCCGTGACCGGACGAATCTTCCCGGCCCGATCCTGTGGATCGCCCAGACCGAAGAGCTGTGTGAGCAGGCCGTGCAGAGCTGGAAGTTCGTCTGGTCCAAGGTCGGCCCCGAGCAGCCTCTGGTCATCAGCCGGCTCTGGTCCTCGAACGAAGCCACTCCGGTCGCCGGGCGCCCGCACCTGGTCGTGGCCACCGACGCGAAGCTGGCCAGCTGCTTGGAGGCGGAGAACTACACCTGGCTGAGAGAAACCGCCTCGCTCGTCATCATCGACGAAGCACACACCGCGATGTCCAAGCGCTACACGGGTCTGCTGGACCAGCTCGACCTCACGCACCACCGGACAAGTCGCCACCTGGTCGGTCTCACGGCGACCCCGTACAAGAACAACGCGGAACTCACCCGCCTCCTGGTGCAGCGATTCGGCAGTCGCCTCGACACGGGGGTCTTCGACGGCGATCTCTCCGTCGCGATCAAGGGTCTGCAACGCATCGGTGTCCTGGCCCAGGTGAAGCACAGGGAGCTGCCGGGTGCCGCCATCGCGCTCACGGCCGACGAACGGGCCCAGTCGGAGAAGTTCGCCACTCTCCCCAAGGGTGCCGAGCAGCGGTTGGCCGAGGATCACGGACGCAACCAGCGCATCGTCGACGAGATCGCCGCCATGCCGTCCGACTGGCCGGTTCTGGTGTTCGCCACCTCCGTGGCCCACGCCAAGCTGCTCGCAGCCAAGCTCGGCGACCGGGACATCAAGGCCGCCGCCGTCGACGCGACCACGCCCGTCAACGAACGCCGTAAGCAGATCAGCGATTTCCGCCAGGGCAGGATCCAGGTCCTGACGAACTACGGCGTGCTCACCCAGGGCTTCGACGCGCCGGCCACCCGTGCCGTGGTCGTCGCCCGCCCGACGTACAGCCCGAACATCTACCAGCAGATGATCGGACGTGGTCTGCGTGGGCCGAAGAACGGTGGCAAGGAGAGCTGCCTGATCCTGAACGTGCGGGACAACATCACCAACTACGGTGAGTCGCTCGCTTTCACCGAGTTCGAGTACCTGTGGGACGGGAACCAGTGACAGTCCCCTCCGTCATCGAACATCGGCTCACCCCCGCGCAAAAAGCCGTGGTGGACCAGCCCTGGGACGCCCGGGTCCTGGTCACGGCGGGAGCAGGTGCCGGCAAGACGCACACCCTTGTGCGGCGGCTCGACGTGCTGGTGGAGCGCGAGGAGCTGGAGGCCGGGGAGATCCTGGTGCTCAGCTTCTCCCGCGCCGCCGTGCGTGAGCTCACGGAGCGGATCGAGCGACATGCCGCCGCCGCCCAGCGGATTCGTGTCCATACCTTCGACGGCTGGGCGGCGGCCCTGCTCAATCGCGCGTACCCGGACGTGGATTGGGGGACGTACACGTTCGACGGCCGCATCGAGGCCGCCACCGAGGCGATCGACAAAGGAGCGATCGAAGGTGGCGAATACACGCCGGCCCATGTGGTGATCGACGAGGTCCAGGACCTCGTCGGTGTCCGACGGGAGATGGTCGAGGCGCTGCTCGATCGGTTCCAGGAGAACAGCGGGTTCACCGTGGTGGGTGATTCGGCCCAGGCCGTGTACGGGTTCCAGGTGTCCGATCCGGATCAGCGGGCGGAGGAGACGGACCGTTTCCTGGAGTGGGTACGTGCCACCTTCGGCGAGGACCTGGTGGAACTCCACCTGGGCGACAACTTCCGGGCCCGTAGTGAGACGGCTCGGATGGCCCTGCCCTTCGGCCCCCAGTTGCAACGGCTGCCCCGCTCTCGTGCCGCTGCCGCCGGCGAGGCGGAGCGTATCCACGGTGACCTACGTGCGTTGCTCCTGTCGACGCCGAATTTCGGCAGCCTGGACGACGAGTTCGTGCTTGCGGCGCTGCGCGATTATCCCGACACCACCTCGATCCTGTGTCGCGACAACGGCCAGGCCCTGGCCCTGTCCGGCATTCTGTCCACTGCCGATGTCGGACACACTCTGCAGCGTTCGACTCGCGAGCGCTCCGCCCCTGTCTGGATCGCGGAACTGCTCGCCTCGACGGGAACGACCGCTCTCACCCGTGAGCGCTTCGAGGAACTGTTGGCCGATCTGCGGATCCCGGCCGGCGCCGTGCCCGAAGCCCTGTGGCGGTCGGTACGCAAAGTGGCACGGGGTCGTGGTCGCGGAACCCTCGATGTCGTCGCCCTGCACCGTGCGCTCGCCGAGGGCAGGCTGCCCGACGAGCTCACGACGGCACAGCCGTCCTCGCTCGTGATCTCGACCGTGCACCGGGCCAAGGGCTTGGAGTTCGACCGGGTCCTGATCGTCGAACCACGTGTACTGAAGGAGCCCGTCCCGGTCAAGAAGAAGAAGTTCGACTACGACCCTGCCGCGGAGGCCCGACTGCTGTACGTGGCCATGACACGTGCCCGGGACGATCTCTACGTCCTGGACGCGCCCAACTCGTGGATGCTCCGGAAGGACAAGCGGATCGACCGCTGGTACCTGGGTGGGCGCAGCGCCTGGGCCCGTAACGGCATCGAGTTGACCGGTTCGGACGTGTCCCACGAGCAGCCTCCCGGCACGGAGGAGTTCCGGGAGGACGCCGAGGAGCTCTGGCGTCACCTCGTGACCGACATCGCCACCGGGGCCGAGGCGGAGCTCGTCCTGTTGCACGGCATCCCGGTCGCCTCCGACCAGTCGCCCCCGTACGCGGTAGTGGTCGGTGGGCGACAGGTCGCGGTGGTGTCCGAGCGTTTCCGAACAGACCTGCACCGGATGCTGCGCCGCACCTCACACTCAGAGGTCGATCGATGGCCACCCCTGATTACCGGCCTCAGGGTCGACTGCGTGGAGAGTGTGGCGGGCAGCCCCGCCGTCACCGAAGCCGCAGGGCTGGGGACGCACGGCGCGTGGGTCGCGCCCCGGTTGTGCGGTCTGGGGCGCTTTCACTGGTACGCGAACGGATCCGAGGGGGACGAATGAGCGAATCGACTCACCAAGCGCACTACGAGGTGCGCGATGCGCTCATCGACGCCCTGCGAAAGGACCTGCTGGGTCCTGTGGGTGGCGTGGACGAGGTGCTCACGGATGATGCGCCGATCACTATGTACCCGGTCGGTGTGCTGTTTCCGCGCTCACGGGTGGAACCGCCCGTCGGATCGTCCCGGACCGGCACCATCGAACAGGGTGAAATGGAGGCCGAGCGGGACGGGCTCGACGCAGTACCGCTCGGCGTCCGGCGGGACAGCGAGGAAGGCCCCGGCGATCTGGGTGTCTCGCTGGCGAACGTCCGGATGCCCTCGTCCATCGGCCTGACATTCGCCGTGGACCCGACCGAGTCCGCCTGGATCCGGTTGACCGTACGCACCGCCGTCTACCTCCCCGAGGACGCCGAGGGAAAGCCGGTGGCCGCGAAGCGGACCGAGGCACGGAGCACGAAGGGCCAGCGGGAGCATTGGCGACGCTCCACCCTGCGGATCGAACCGGTTGATGTGGATGTCACTCAGCCGGGTCTGCTCGAGCCCTTCGTGCTTCACCCTGGGCTGGAACTACGTGTGCTGGTCCGCCCCCGGTCCGGGACGAACGGGCCGGTGACGCTGACGGCCACCGTCGTCAACAGTCTCGAGGTCGGCCAGTACGACCTTCGCGACGCGCACTGCTTCTACCAACCAGAACTGACTGTCACGGCGAAGGACGGCAACAGCCCCGTGTTCGTGGTGCGGCCGGCCACTCTGGGCGCGGTCGACTCGGAGCAGGCGCTGAGCCGGCTCCTGCACCGTCACGCGCCGAACTTCGCCACTGGGCACGGCTGCGCGGCGCATTGGGATTGGACGCCACCTGCGGTGGGATCCGTATCGATCGATCCTCCGACGGTCACCGCCCTACGGACCGAATTCGTCCCCTCCCACGAAGTGTTGCTGACCGATTCCAATCCCGGGATCGACGACGGCCCACTGGCCATGTACCGACTGGGAACCGACCCGTCCCATGAGGTCGTGGCGGCGCTTCGCAGCATGCTGGCAGGATACGAACAGTGGATCGAGACCCAGGAGCGTCAGGCTCGTCTGCTGCGTGACACGGAAGACGGCAAGGCCGCGGCCGATCAGGTTCTGCTCTGCAGACGCGCACTGCGTCGGATGCGCGAAGGTGTGGAACTGCTGGCGGACACCGGTCGTCCGGACATTCTGCGGGCGTTCCAGCTGGCGAACCTCGCGATGGCGGACCAGCGGGCACGCACCGTGTGGATCAAGCGCGGTAGGTCAGGCCGACCGGACGAACAGGCCGGACGGTGGAGGCCCTTCCAGATCTCCTTCGTCCTTCTCTGCCTGGCCGGAATCGTCGATCCGACCCATGAGGACCGAGAAGTCTCCGACCTGCTGTGGTTCCCCACAGGCGGCGGCAAGACCGAGGCATATCTCGGACTGATCGCCTTCACCACCTTCCTGCGACGCTTGCGGGACGGGGAGGCCGGGGCAGGCGTCACCGTTCTCATGCGATACACGCTCCGGCTCCTCACCCTCCAGCAGTTCGAGCGTGCCGCAGCGCTGATCTGCGCCATGGACCGGCTACGGGCCGCCGACCCCGCGGCGCTCGGGCACGAGGAGATCTCCATCGGTATGTGGGTGGGCCGCTCGGCCACCCCCAATACTCTGGCGGTCACCGAAGGCAAACTGGCCGACCTCATGCGCAACGAGAACCTCCAGTTGCAGACCGAGAACCCTGTCCAACTACGCAACTGCCCCTGGTGCGGCGAACCACTGCGTCCTCGGGACTACGCGGTCGACAAAGATGCCAGACGCATGACGGTGAGCTGCCCCAACGGGAGTTGCGACTTCCACCGGGGACTTCCGGTGCACCTCATTGACGAGGCTGTCTACGCTCACCGCCCGACCTTGGTCATCGCGACGGTCGACAAGTTCGCCTCGATGCCCTGGCGGCCCGCGTCGGCGGCTCTGTTCAATCGGGATGTGGACGGGGTACGGCCGCCCGAACTCATCGTCCAGGATGAGCTCCACCTGATCTCGGGCCCGCTCGGCACCCTCACCGGCTTGTACGAGACGGCCGTGGACGCCCTGGCGCAACGCCCCAAGGTCATCGCCTCGACCGCGACCATCCGTCGCGCCGACGTGCAGGGTACCCGGCTGTTCGCCCGTTCGGTGAAGCAGTTCCCTCCCGGCGGCCTCGACGCACGGGATTCCTGGTTCGCCGTCGAGACGCCGCGCGAGCGAAAGGCGGCCCGCTGCTACGTCGGCCTGCTGACCTCCAGCACCAGCCAGGCCACCTTGCTGATCCGGGTCTATGCGGCCCTGCTCCATCGGGCGCACACCCACGATGCCCCTCCTGAGGTGAAAGACGCCTACTGGACCCTGGTCGGCTACTTCAACAGCTTGCGACTGCTTTCGGCGGCGGAGCTCCAGGTTCTCGACGACGTCCAGGAGCGGCTGGGGCACCTCGCCGTGCGGGACGGGCTCAAGGCACGTCGGGCGGACGCTCTCACGGAACTGAGCAGCCGGGCGAACGCCAGTGACATCTCTCGCCGGCTCAAGGACGTGGAACGCCGGCTCCCGAGCCCGGACGTGCTGGACGTGTTGCTCGCCACCAACATGATCTCTGTGGGTGTCGACGTGGACCGGCTCGGGCTGATGGCCGTGATGGGGCAACCACAGACCACCGCCGAGTACATCCAGGCAACGAGCCGTGTCGGTCGACAGCACCCCGGCCTTGTTGCCGTGATGCTCAACTCCACGCGTTCCCGGGACCGTTCGCACTACGAGGACTTCCAGAGTTTCCACTCCGCCCTGTACCGGGAAGTGGAGTCCACGAGCGTCACCCCCTTCTCCGCCCGGGCCCGTGATCGAGGGCTGCACTCGGTGGTGGTGGCTCTGGCCCGGTTGATGCTGCCTGCCGCACGGGACAACGAAGCGGCAGCACAGGTGGAGGACTTTCATACCGACCTCCGCCGGCAGGTCGGCAAGGCCCTGCTCGACAGGGTCTCGGCGGTCGAGCCGGCCGAGCTCGAAGCCACCACAGCAGCCTTCGAAGAGTTCGTCGACTGGTGGCGGGACGAGGCACTGGCCCGCCCGAACCTCGTGTACGAGGCTCCACGTGGCTCCCGGGGGCCCGCCCTGCTCGCCAACTACGACGACGAGTCGGCCGACGTGTCGCCGTGGAAGACACTGTGGAGTCTGCGCGACGTAGACGCCTCGTCCACCTTCTTCGAGGAGCGCTGAACCATGGGTCCCGTCCCGCCCCGCACCCGTCGTCGCGGCCTCCCGTCCGCCCCGGCACGTACCGCCCGCAAGCTCGGCGAGATCCGACGCGCTCAGCTCATCACGACCTACGGCGTCGGAGCCATGATCGCGGTGGAGAACGAATCCTTCCTCATCCGCGGCATCGACTCGTGGGACATCTCCGAGGCGCCCTTCATCTCGGAGCCCAGGCTGGCCCGGCAGCTGGGTGTCTCCGGGTTCCGGATGCCACCGGCACCCGATCCCGACTCGGCACGGGACGGCGTACGAGCGGTGCGCTTCCCGGAGATGTATTCATGCCCTCACTGCCACCAGTTGCAGCCCTTCCGTAAGTTCAACTCGCCCGCCGGACGAGCCGAATGCTCCACCTGCCAGGAGAGCCTGGTCCCGTCCCGCTTCGTGATCGCTTGCACAAACGGACATCTGGAGGACTTCCCCTACTGGAAGTGGGTGCACCGGGGTAACCGAGTGGGTTCCGGGTCTTGCGGGGGCCAACTGACGTTCCGGTCCGACGGCTCCACCGCCTCGCTCCGTGCCGTGTTGATCGGTTGCACCTGCGGGGTGGAGACGGTGTCCATGGAGGGGTCGTTCCGACGCCAGGCCCTCCGGGACCTGGGTATCCGGTGCGGTGGGCGTCGTCCCTGGCTCAAGGACGCTCCGGCGGAGAGCTGCCAGGAAGCGCCGCGGACACTCCAGCGAGGTTCCTCGTCGGTCTGGTTCCCGGTCATGTTTTCGGCCCTGTCCATCCCCCCGTGGAGTCAGGGCATCGCCAAACTCGTCGCGCCGTTCTACGACTCCCTCAAGGACGAGGACGCCACCTCTATCAAGTCGTACGTGCGCATCGGAAAGCTGCTGCGACACCATCCGAGCTACACCGAGGACGACGTGGTCGCCGAGGTCGCACGGAGACGTGCGGCCGAATCCCCAACGCTGGAACCGGTCGATGGCGCGGAGGCCACAAGGCGTGCCATCGACTACCGGCGGGAGCTGTACGCGGGTGAGTACCGAAGCCTGTCCAAGCCGCACCGCGAGATCGCGGAGGAGGACCAGGAGTTCGTCTGCGAGCCGCCGACCACCTCGATCGACCCACTGCGCTCATCCCACGGGCTGACCCAGGTGATGTTGGTCAAGCGCCTGCGCGAAGTGCGGGCACTGCAGTCGTTCCGGCGCGTGGAGGAACCGAGTGCGGCGGACACTCCCCTACGCGAGGCCGCTGTCTCCCTGGCCGAGCCGAGTTGGCTTCCGGCCTTCGAAGTGAGCGGTGAGGGTGTGTTCGTGCGACTCGACGAGGAGCGCCTGCGAGCGTGGGAGGAGCAGCCGGAGCAGGTCGCTCGCGCTGCCCTGATCCGTGGGAACCACGAGAAGCTGCTGTCCGCACGGGCAGGCGACTCGGACAAATCGGTTCCGCCCTCGCCCGCCACTCCTCGCTTCCTCCTTCTGCATGCCCTGGCACACATACTGATCAACGAATGGAGCTTGGACGGTGGCTACCCGGCCGCATCTCTGCGCGAGCGGCTCTACGGCGAGCAGGATATGGCGGGGATACTGATCTACACGGCCACCAGTGACTCTGCCGGGAGCCTCGGAGGCGTCGTCGCTCAGGCGGAACCTGACCGTCTCGCCGTCTCCCTTCGAACCGCCCTGCACCGAGCGAGCTGGTGCTCGAACGACCCCCTGTGTATGGAGTCCGAGGCGAGCGGCGCGGACAGCCTTAACATCGCCGCCTGCCACGCCTGCCTCCTCCTTCCCGAGACCAGCTGCGAGAACAACAACATCTTGCTCGACCGGTCAGCTCTGGTCGGGACACCGGACGGACGGATGCCGGGCTTCTTCACCCGCTGACGCCCAACGCTCAGGGCGCTCGGGATCTGGCATCCCAGGGTGCGGGATCCACCCCGGCAAGAGGAGTCGATGACGCCCGAAACGGGCGGGTCCAGACCCGAGCGCTATTCCCAGCTCAGGCCGTCTCGGCCTCGTAGTGCATCTGTGCCCGGTCCAGCAGGCCGTCCGGGTCGCCGCCCTTGGCGGAGACCCAGTGAAGGAGATCCGCAATGAGGTCGGTCGCGGACTCCTCGAGGATCTGGGCCGAGCGGCTTTGCAGGAGGGGAGCTCCGAGCTCTCGTCGGTAGTTCGCGAGCGCCGCTTCGGCCCGTTGCACCCGCCTGCACCGCAGCTCCGGGTCTGCCGACAGCTCGCACCACACCGCTTTGCCCGTGGCGGTCAGCAGCGTGCCCCAGTCGAGGGCCATGCCGGCAAGCAGGTGAAGACCCCGGCCGCACTCTTCGTCGCAGGCCGCCGAGCTGAGGACAGGCACGCGGAAGCTCCTGTCGTGGAGCTCGACGCGGAGACGGCCCCCAGCTGCTTCCAGCACCAGCGTGGCCGCGGAACCTCTTCCCACATGCTTGATGACGTTGGCCGCCAGCTCACTCACAGCAAGCTCGGCTTCGTCGGCGAAGGCCGGCAAGGACCACGCCGTGAGCTGCCCTCTGACGGCTCTCCGCAGGTCCCGAACCGCTGCCGGCTCGGCCTCGAACGGCAACACACTGCGGAGTTGCGAACTGGTGTCGTGTCCGGACATGCACTCTCCTTCCGGCGCCACATCAGCCATGCACACGCCGTGTCGATACGGCTGCGCTGAGTGGCCATATTTGCGAGTATGGCAGCAAGAAGTCTCACCGTGGAACTTCTCACCAGAATCGATCGGGTGAATCCGGGCACCCTTAACTCGCCTCATGCATAGCCTTGTTGACCCGGCCGCGACGTATGGCACGGAACGAAAGGCTCCCGTTCATGTCCGTCAGGACCACGACACGACGCCGTCAGCTAGGCGCGATGATGCGCAAGTTGCGCGCACGGAAGGGCATGACGCTGGAAGAGGCCGGGCGGCTCGTCGGGATCTCCAAGGCCACCGTCAGCCGTTACGAGACCCAGGAAGGGCCGGTGAAGTGGCCCATCGCCGACGCGCTCTGCCGGCAGTACGACGCCAGCGAAGCCGAACTGTCCGCCGTGGTCGCCCTGGCGAAGGACGCCAAGCAGCAGGGCTGGTGGGGCCCGTACACCGACTCCATCCCCGCCGACATGAGTCTCCTGCTGACGCTTGAGGACGAAGCCGTGCGCGAGGACCACTTCTCCTGCACCTATGTGCCCGGCCTGCTCCAGACCCGGAACTACAGCACGGCGATTCAAGGAGCCAGCGAGATGCGCCTGGCGCCGGAGGAGATCCAGCGTCTCGTGGATATCCGCATGAAGCGCCAGGCGATCCTGAGCCGGCCCGAGCCGCCCCACCTGTGGGCGATCCTCGACGAGTCGGTGATCCGGCGCGTCGTCGGATCACCCGACGTCATGCGCGATCAGCTGGACCACCTGCTGGCAGCCAACAACTCGCCGCACATCACCTTGCAGGTCCTGCCGTTCTCCAAGGGTGCTCACGGTGCGGCGTTGGGAAGTTTCGTGATTCTGGGCGGAGTCGAGGCGAGCCTGGATGTCGTGTACGTCGACCTACATGTCGGATCACTCTTCATGGAGAAGGACGAAGAGCTCGCCCGATACAGACTTGCGTTCGACTACCTGCGTGCACAAGCGTTGGACATGGCCACATCGTCGGCCTTGATCGAGCGCGTTCGCAAGGAGATGTAATGCCTTCGGTTCTTCCCTCCCACAGGTCTCTCAACTGGTTCAAGTCGTCGTACAGCGGCGCGAACACGACTGAGTGCCTTGAGGCCGCCCATCTCCCCCGGGCCACCGCCGTCCGGGACTCGAAGGTCCCTGACGGGCCGATGCTGATGTTCCGCCGGCCGTCGTGGGCAGGGTTCCTCTCCGCAGTACGGCACCAGCAGCTCGGTCGGTAATCCCCGGGGTGGCAGACGAGGCCCCCTGAAGCCGGCCACCCCCATCAGCCGGTGCAGACTCCCTTACGGATCCCGTGGCGCGCTCGACGCAACGCAGCATCCGCAAGGCTGAGCGGACTTGGCCTCGCCGCTCCCTCGGTCAGGCTTCTGCCGTCTGAATCCGCGCGAACCGGTCCCGCCACGGGATGTGCCCCGGATCAGGCTCCTCGGGCGGCCGGGGGATGGGATGCCAAGCCGCGTAGGCAGAGGCCCGGCGGCACTCCGCGCATTCCGTCTCGTCGCCCAGTGGTCGGAAGAGGTGCTCGTCGCCCAGTGGTCGGAAGAGGTGCTCGTCGCCCGCCCCCTTGCACATGATCAGCTCGCGGGCGAGCGGCGCCGGCAGCGCGAGCTGCGGCGCAGGCGGTGCCGGGTCCTCGGGAAGTTTGTGGATGAGGCGGTAGCGCAGGAAGCCGACCGCCGAGTGCACACCGTTCTCAGGGCGTTCGGCGAGCATCGCCTGCCGTAAGTCGGACGCACTCAGGCCACGCTCCAGCCACTTGACCGCCTCGACGGCCAGAGCCCGGGCCTCGCCGACACCCAGATGCAGTTCGCGGCGCGAGTGGCGCAGGGAGAGCAGAACCCGTTCGGCTCGGGCCAGTTGGAGGGTTCGAACCGGGTCGGCCGGGGTCGAGGGCGGTGTCGGGGCCGGAGCTGGAGCTGGTGCCGGAGCCGGATCAGCCGAGATGGGGGACTGCGTCGACGCCGAGCGCAGATCAGTCGGCTCCGGCGACGCCTTCGGCTCCGCTTCGGAGGGTGGGTGGGGAGTGGTCTTATCACTGTGGTCTTCTACAGGTTTATAACCACCGGCCCTCCGGCCGGTCGGCACACCGACCGCCGGAAACCGTGCACCCGGCGGCGGAGGTGCGGGCGGATCCTCCCGCAAGGACCTTGCCTGTGCGGTCGTGAGCGGCTCGTTCGAGATCAGCTGATGAGTGACCCAGCGGCCCCCGTCACCCTGACTCCGCCACTCGTGCACGTACCCGTTGGCGATCAGCTGCCGCTTGGCCTTCTGGTAGGCGCGCCCCTTGATCTCCAGCTTCTCGGCCAGCTCGCCCAGGGGCTTACAGGCGCACTCCCCAGGGAGACCCTGGACGTACAGCACGAGGATTTTCGCGTCGCTGTTCAGACGCTTGTGACGGACGACCTCGTTCGACGCCTTCGTGTAGAACGCAGACGGAGCGATAACATGACGGAGCATTTCCGGTGGGTCTCTTCCACTGGTGATGAAGGCCCTCGGATGGTGTTACAGCACCGCCGGGGGCCGCACCATGTGCGCATGTGCACACAGAGCGTAACGTCTCGTCACCGTACAGCACCGTTTCCATCTCCCGCCATGCGAACGGGACTTCGAGGCGTACTCCTGGTCTCGGCGCCCCGAAGGGGCCCATATCTCCGTACAGTCCGGCGCCTGGGCGGAGTTCGTGTCCGGCCTGCGGGCGTAGGGCCCGACCTCCCCTAACCCCGTACCACCACCGAAATCGGTTCCCTGCGGCCAGCGCCCAGTCGTAGCTTGGCGAGGATCGCGGCCACCACCTCCGACGGGTGGTCCCGTACCAGTGCGGGGGCCACGCTCACCACCTCGACTCCGTGGGCCTCCAGTTTCAGGCGGCGGAGGAGGGTGGCGCGGTATTCGTTCACGCCCAGGTGGAATTCCTCGGAGTCGACCTCCAGGGCGACGCCCTCGCGCGGCCAGTACGCGTCCGGGACCGCCAGGAAGATGCCGTCCTTGGTGAGGAGCGTGGGATTCCACAGGGCGTCCGGGACTCCGGCCGCGCGCAGTACGTCGCGGGCGCGGCCCTCCTCGATCGAGCGGACGCCCACGAGGAGTTCCTCCGCTGCCGCGCGTACCGGTTCACCGCGCAGGACATGGCCCGCGCGGAGTTCCGCGAGGAGGTCCCGCGGGTCGCAGCGGCCTGCCTGGACGGCGTTCGCCAGGACCGCTCGTACGCGCTCGGGGGACGCCTCGCGGGCGACGAAGTCCGCCGCCGCGCGCGGTCTGCGGACGCACGGCACTCCCTCCAGGAGCAGGGTGGGCGGCCGGCGCCGGGTGCGGCGGACGCGCACGTACGCCACGTCCCGCACCCTGCGTGCCTCGCCGAGCAGCACATCCACCGTCCCGCTGCCCGTGCCGCGTACCCCGTAGAGGGACAGCGCGGCCTCGCCCGTCACCGCGGCCGTCGCTCCGGACAGTGGGTCGGAGTCCGGGTCCGCCGCGTAGAGGACCGCCGCCAGAACGCGCTGGTACGGGTCGGGGTCGCCCGCCTGTATCAACGTCAC
The DNA here is from genome assembly GCF_040650955.1 of Streptomyces sp. NPDC048560. Taxonomy (NCBI): domain Bacteria; kingdom Bacillati; phylum Actinomycetota; class Actinomycetes; order Kitasatosporales; family Streptomycetaceae; genus Streptomyces; species Streptomyces sp. NPDC048560. The sequence goes on along the minus strand of NZ_JBEZIJ010000011.1, from coordinate 151,995 downwards.
CCGGGGCAGCAGCCGTTGCCAGGGGCCGCCCGGTTCGCAGCGGCGTCTGATCGTGCTTCTGTGCAGGCCGGCGGCCTGGAGCTGCCGGTGGGTGGCCAGGCTCCGCTGGCGGCGCTTGATGTGGTCGATCTTCCTGACATCGGCATTCGTCGGGGCAGGCATGATCCACTCCTCCCCATCCCTGTCCCCTCCCACCCCCAACTGCCGTTGCGGGCTCCCTTGTGGAGCGTCCAGCGCGTTGTACGCAACGCTGCATCCGCAAGGCCGTAAGCACTGGCCTCCGTGCCCGCCCAGTCAGCCTTCCTCCGCCGCTGGATCCACGCGAACCGAGGCCGCCACAGGGTGTGCCCCGGATCAGGCTCCCCGGGCCTGGGGACGCGATGCGTCCGCGTTCGTGTCCCGGGCCGCCATGACCTCATCGCCGTGCTCGAAGGCCCACATACCGAACGCGTCGATCGGGGTCAGCAAGGTCTCCCCCAAGGCGGTCAGTCCGTACTCGACGCGGGGCGGCGATTCGTCGTACGACTGTCGTACGACGAGGCCGTTGAACTCCAGGCGCCGCAGCGTCTCGGTGAGGACCTTGGGGCTGATGCCGCCGATCCGCTCCCGCAGCTCACCAGGGCGGCGCGGCCCCTCTCGCAATGCCCACAGCAGCACCGCGTTCCACGTGTTGGAGAGCAGATCGAAGGCGAGTCGGGCGCGGCAATCCGCGAGGAAGTGGTCGGTCGTCACTTACCGAATGGTGCCTGAGGCCCCTCCTAATGTCTCTCCGACAGGTCACATGGACCGACGGAACGCAGGGGAGCTCGACGATGAGGATCGGCGTACTCGGCACGGGAAACATGGCGGACGCGCTCGCCACGCACTGGGTGCGGGCAGGGCATGAGGTAGTGGTCGGAGGGCGGGACGCGGCGAAGGCGGCGGCGCTCGCCGAGCGGATCGGTGCGGCGGGGCACGGCAGTTTGAGAACGGCCGCCGCATACGGAGACGTGGCACTGGCCGCCCTGCCGTACGGAGCCGGGGCCGAGGTCGTCCGTGAGGTGCGGGACGTCCTGGACGGGCGGGTGTTGATCGACTGCGGCAACCCGGTCGGCCCGGGGTTCACGCTGCTCACGGACGGTGGCCCCTCGGCTGCCCAGCGGCTGGCCGCCGCGGCGCCCGGGGCTCACGTGGTGAAGGCATTCAACCTGTGCCACGAGGACGTGTGGCGCATGGACCCGCCGGTCTTCGACGGCCGCCCGCTCGCGGTGCCGCTCTGCGGCGACGAGGAGGAGGCACTCGTACGCGTGAGGGAGCTGGTGAAGGACGTCGGATGCGAACCGTTCGCCGCCGGTGGTCTCGAACGGGCCGGGCTGGTCGAGGCCACGGCCGCGCTGCTGATCGGACTCTGGGTGGCCGAGGGAGCCGACGCCCAGTCGATCGCACCCCCGCTGGCATACGCGACGGGGCTGCAGGGCGGCCAGGTGCGGTGACAGGGTGTCTACCAAGCCCGTTCAGCGTGCTGGGCGCCCTCCTCCTCGCACACCGCTGCCGGAGTCAGGTGTGCATCCGGGCGCCCTCAGTACCTTGCCGACCGCGTTGCGCGGCCCGCACATGTGGTGCGGGCCGGCGCACGCGGAAAATCGGTGCCGTCCCCACGTGCGCCCTGCCAGAATCCCCGCATGTCTATTCGATACCCGCGCCCCCTCCGCCCCGGTGACCGCATCGGCGTCACCTCGCCCTCCAGCGGTGTGCCGAAGGAATTGCGCGGGCGTCTCGACGTCGCCGTACGGGAAGTGGAGGCGCGCGGGTACGAGGTCGTCGTCGGCCGGTGCATGGACGGTGCCGGGCATGTCAGCGCTCCTGCCGCGGAGCGTGCGCGGGAGTTGACGGGGATGCTGACCGATCCCGGGATCAGGGCCGTCGTACCACCGTGGGGCGGCGAGACCGCGATCGACCTGCTGCCGCTGCTCGACTGGGAGCGGCTGCGGAACGCCGAGCCCACCTGGGTCGTCGGGTACTCGGACATGTCGACCCTCATCACACCGCTCACCCTGCTCACCGGGGTCGCGACCGTGCACGGCAACAACCTCATGGACACGCCCTACCGGGTGCCCGAAGGGCTGTCGTCCTGGCTGGACATCGTCGCCCTGCCCGCGGGGAGCCGGTTCGCGCAGATACCGCCTGGGCGCCACTGGACCGCGGGCTGGGACGACTTCCAGGCGGATCCTGAGGTCAGCGAGTACACGCTCGACACCCCGGGAACGTGGACCAGGCTGGACGCGGACGGCGAGGTGGACGTCTCCGGGCGGCTCATCGGCGGTTGTACCGAGATCGTGTCGCACGTGGCGGGCACGCCGTACGGCGACGTCGCGTCGTTCGCCCGCGACCACGCCCCCGAGGGGACACTCGTGTACGTCGAGGCGGTGGAGCACGATGCCCTCACGATCTGCCGGACACTCCACGGGATGAAGCTGGCCGGGTTCTTCTCAGGCGCCAACGCGGTTCTCGTGGGACGGACTTCGGCGCCGGACGCGCCCTCGCTCACCCAGCACGAGGCCGTAATGGACGCCCTCGGATCCCTGGGTGTGCCCATCATCGCCGACGTCGAGTGCGGTCACGTCCCGCCGTACCTGCCGCTCGTCAACGGGGCACTCGCCCGCGTCGTCCACAACTCGTCGCGCAGTGAGCTGACACAGACGCTCGTCGACTGACGGCGGGGACGCCCCGGGGTGGGGCCGCCCGGCATCCGGCGCCCGGCATCCGGCATCCCGCGTCCGGCGCCCAGCACTCGGCGTCCGGCGTCCGGCGTCCCGCGTCCCGCGTCCAGCGCCCGGCGCCCAGCACTCGGCGTCCGGCGTCCGGCGTCCGGCGTCCGGCGTCCGGCGGGAGTTACGCATACCCGGGCGCCCGCTTGCCCAGTGCGCCCGGCAGGGGCCGCGCCACACCCGCCACGCCCCGGTCAGCCGGGTCACGCACCGCGCCCGGTGGGCAAGCGGCCCGCCGGCCGCCGAGCCCACGGGGCCGCCCGGGCCGCCCCGCCTCGCTGACCTGCGTGCGCGCCACCGGACGTTCGTTCCGCCCGCCCGGACCCGGCCCCGCGAGGGCCCCCTCCCGACCCCCGCGCGGGGGACAAGGGTTTTCCCCGTATCGGGTTCATCTCGCCTTTCCCTACTGTCTGCCGCACCGGTGGATCCCATCCGCTGAACATCCCTGACTCTTAACTGTCAGGTGCATGTAAAGCGTGGGTTACGCCGGTGGCGGCCTTGACCCAGGGCCGTGGCGTCGACGGCGGCGCACGGGCGACCCCTCCCAGGAACCGCGGACCCGCAGCCCCCACGCTGCACCGCGGCTCCCGCGCCGACCGCCGCGCTCCGCACGAGTAGTCATTGAAAGGGCACACCTTGAACGGTTCCAGGCGGAGACTCATATCCCTCGTGGCCGCGACCGCCACGATCGCCGGTGTCGTTGCCACCTCCTCCGTGGCGCTCGCCGCCGCCCCGGCGGGCCCCTCGCCGAAGCCGGTCCCGGCTTCGCAGGCCATGACCGCGCTGCCGACCGCGCCGGTCGAGGACGTCATCGTCACCTACAAGTCCAAGGCGGCCGAGGCCGGTTCGAACGCCGCCGCCAGGAGCGACGCGGCCGCCAAGGCCGAGGAGACCGGCGAGAGCCTGTCGTTCGAGCGCCGCCTCGCGGGCGGCGCCGCCCTGGTCGACCTCGGTGGCGAGACGTCCAAGAAGGACGTCGCCGACGTCATGGCCGCCTTCCGCGCCGACCCGTCGGTCGCGTCCGTGGAGCCCGACATCCGCGCCTACGCGATGGCTGTCACCCCCAACGACACCGACTACGCCAAGCAGTGGGACCTGTTCGAGGCCACCGGTGGCATGAACGTCCCCGGCGCCTGGGACAAGGGCACCGGCACCGGTGTCACCGTGGCCGTCATCGACACCGGCTACGCCGCCCACACGGACCTGGCCGCCAACGTCGTCTCCGGATACGACTTCATCTCCTCCTCCGCCGACGCCCGTGACGGCAACGGCCGCGACAGCGACGCCAAGGACGAGGGCGACTGGAACGCCACCGCGGGCGAGTGCGGCACCGGTTCCACGGCGAGCAACTCCTCCTGGCACGGCACGCACGTCGCAGGCACGATCGGCGCGACCGCCAACAACAGCAAGGGCATCGCCGGTATCGCGTACAGCGCGAAGATCCAGCCCGTGCGTGTGCTCGGCAAGTGCGGCGGCTCCTCCTCGGACATCGCCGACGCCATCACCTGGGCGTCCGGCGGCACCGTCCCGGGCGTCGCGGCGAACGCGACCCCGTCCAAGGTCATCAACCTGAGCCTCGGCGGCGCCAGCTCCACCTGCCCCAGCGTCTACCAGACCGCCATCAACGGCGCCGTGTCGCGCGGCACCACCGTGGTCGTCGCGGCCGGCAACAGCAACGCCAACGCCTCCGGCTTCACACCCGCCAACTGCGCCGGTGTCATCAACGTGGCGTCCACCAGCCGTGAGGGCAACCGTTCGTTCTACTCGAACTACGGCAGCATCATCGACGTCTCCGCCCCCGGTGGCGAGACCCGCCGCGCCACTGACACACCGGGCACCATCACCACCCCCGAGAACGGCATCCTCTCCACGCTGAACTCCGGTACCACCACGCAGTCGGCGGAGAACTACAAGCCCTACCAGGGCACTTCGATGGCCGCCCCGCACATCGCCGGCCTCGCCGCGCTGCTCAAGTCGGCCAAGAGCACCCTGACCCCGGCCGAGATCGAGGGCGCGATCAAGAGCAACGCCCGTCCGCTGCCCGGCACCTGCACCGGCGGCTGCGGCTCCGGTATCGCCGACGCGACCAAGACCGTGAACGCCGTCACCGGCACCGGCCCGGTCCCCGGCGGCACGACGTTCAGCAACGCGACGAACGTGACGATCTCCGACAACGCGACCGTCACCTCGTCGATCCCGGTCACCGGTCGTACGGGCAACGCTCCCGCCGCCCTCAAGGTCGACGTGGACATCAAGCACACCTGGCGCGGTGACCTGGTCGTCGACCTGGTCGCCCCGGACGGCACCGTGCGCAACCTGAAGGCCTCGTCGTCCTCGGACAGCGCCGACAACGTCATCACGACGTACACGGTCGACGCGGCGAGCGAGGTCGCCAACGGCACCTGGAAGCTGCAGGTCCGCGACGTGGCCTCGGGTGACACCGGCTACATCGACACCTGGAGTCTCACCTTCTGAGACGCCTGCCAGGCTGCATAATCGCAGGTCAGGGGCGTGTTCGCGGATAATTCCGCGGGCGCGCCCCGCAGTCGGTCGGTCCGTATGCCGACATCGGGCCTGGACGGCGGAGGCCGACTTCGTATTCTCTGCTCTCGCACGGGCAGCGGGCTCGCGCACGCCGGAAGGTGGTGGTGGGTACGTGACGTCGGCGACCTACCGCCCTGCGCCGGTCGGGCGGACCGAACTCCTCGCGCGGCTCGAACGGGTGCTTCACACCCGCGGGCGCGCCCTGCTCACCGGACCCGCCGGCGTGGGCAAGACCGAGCTCGCACTGGCCACCGCCGCGCGCGCCGAGTCGCGCGGCGAGACCGTGCTGTGGCTCCCCACCCTCCCCACCGACCGCGGCATACCGGGTGCGGCCGCCGCCGCCCTCGTCGCCTCCGTATCGGCATGCGTGTCGTGGCCGCCGCCGAGGACACCCAACGGGCCGGCCGAAGCGGGCGGAGCACGCGGACCGGGCGCACCGGGCGGCACATCCGGACAAGGTGGGCCGGTCGCGACCGGCGCACAAGGCATCCTCGACGCGCTCCCGGGACCGCAGCGGACCGCCGTCGCCATGCTGTGCCGCGAGGCTCCCATCCCCGACGGCGGCTGGGACCCCATCGCCCTGCGGCTGGCCCTCGCCCAGATCCTGCGGACCCTGGCCGCGCGCGGCCCCGCCCTGCTGGTCGTGGACGGCGTACAGCGCATCGACACCGCCAGTGCCGACCTCCTGCGCTTCGCGCTCCACCTGGCCCCGGACGCGCTGCGGGTGATCGCGGTCGAGACACCGGAGGCCTACAGCCCCGACCACGGGCCGGGCCCGGGACCCGGTTGGTCGCAGTCCGGTGCGCCGCGGACGGAGGCGCCGGGGCCAGGAGTGCGACAGCCGGACGCGGCCGGCCCGGAGCCCCTGTGGGTGCCGTCCGAGGCCGACGTCCTGTTCGTCCCGCCGCTGCACGCCGACCAGATCGCCGAGCTCCTCATCCACCACCGGCTGCCGTCCCGGATGGCCGGCCGCATCCACCGGGCCAGCGGCGGCAATCCCCGCCTCGCGCTCGCCGTCGGCCGGTCCCTCGCCGACGCACGCACTCCGGTGCACCACGCCGAGGAGCTGTCGCTGTCCGGGCGGGCCCGCGAGATCGCGCGGCAGCTGCTCGGCGTCGTTCCGCCCACCGTCCGCTCCACACTCCTGCTGGCCGCGCTGGCGCTGCGCCCGACGGTGACGCTGATACGCCGGGCCGGCCGCCCCACCGCCTCGGCCGACCTCGCCGCCGCCGAGCGGGCGAACCTGGTCTCCGTCAAGGAGGACGGGACGGTCGGCTTCACCGCCGGTGTGCTGCCCTCGACGCTCGTGCACGACACCTGCTGGAGCGAGCGCAGCGCCGGTCACGCGGCGCTGGCGCGGGTCGTGGACGATCCCGTCGAGGAGGTACGGCACCGGGCCCTGGCCTCGGACACTCCCGACGAGGAGCTGGCCACGGAGGTCGCGGCGGCCGCCGACACCGCCCGGCTCCGGGGGAACAGCGCGCTGGCCGCCGAACTCGCCCTCCTCGCGGCCGACTCCACGCCCGTCCAGCACGGTGCGCGACGGATCGCCCGGCTCGTCGACGCCTCCCAGGAGGCCGCCCGAGCGGCCCGCGCCGACCTGGCCATGCGCGCGGCCACCGACCTCCTCGCCCGGGACGCCGCTCCCGCCGACCGCGTCCGCGTACGGCTCGCGGTGCTGGACACCGCGGGCCAGGGGCTGAGCAACCTCGACGAGCTCTACGTCCACGCCATGGAGGACTCCGAAGGCGATACGGCGCTGCGGGCGGCGGTGCAGCTCCGGCTGGCGGTGAAGTACGTCCTGGCCGACGGCGATCCCCAGCGCTCCCGGGCCGTGGCCGTCGAGTCCGCCGCGCTCGCCGGTTCCGTGGGTGACCGCAGGACCGCGTCCAGGGCCCTGACCGTGCAGGCGCGCATGGAGCGCGTCCTCGGCTCACCCGACGCGGAACCGGTACTGACCGAGGCGCGGGCCCTGGAACTGTCCGAGCGCCCGCTCGGCATCCGTAACGCCGCACAGATCCTGACGATCCGTCACGCCCTGTTCGACGACCGGCTCGACGACGCCCGTGATCAGGCCCATGCCCTCCTCCCCCTGGTCGAGCGCCGCGGCCCGGTGGAGGACGCCATCGAGCTGTTCCGTACGCTCGCCGAGGTCGAGGCCCGGCGGGGTCGGTGCGCGGCGGCCCTCGCACACGCCGGCCAGTCCCTCGCCCTGACCCTGGAGGCCGGGCTCTCGCCCGGGCCCGCCTGGTACGCGCTGGCGCTGGCGGAGACGGCGGGCGGAAGTTTCGAACGCGCCGCGAGCTACGCCCGCCGAAGTGTCCAGGCATCCGGCGAGGAGGGCGACCGCGTCTTCCTCCCCCGGAGCCTGTACGCGCTCGGCCGCGTCCAACTGATCAACGGGGACGTGGCCAGCGCCCTGGAGACCCTGCGCCGGGTGCAGGCCGACGAACGCGCGCAGTCGACCGTCGATCCCTCCATGCTGCGCTGGCACGAGGAGCTGGCCGAGGCCCTGCTGGCGAACGACGCCCCGGAGGAGGCCGCGGCCCTGATCGCCGACGTCCGCCCGGTCGCGGAACGCCTCGGTCTCACGACGGTACTGCTCGGCTGCGACCGGGCGTACGCGCTGTACCTGGCGGCGAGCGGAAAGCCGGACGAGGCGGCGGGTCTGCTGTCCAGGACCGCCGAGCGGTTCGCCGCGGCGGGTCTGCCGCTGGAGCGCGGCCGGGCCCTGATCGCGCTCGCCCGGGTGGAGCGCCGCCGTCGCAGGCGGTCGGCCGCCCAGAGCGCGTTGCAGGCCGCGGCCGCCGGCTTCGAACGGGCGGGTGCGACGCCGTGGCTGGGACTGACCACGGAGACTCCGTCCCGTACGGCCGAACCGTCCCCGGCGCGCGGGAACTCCCTGTCCTCCCTCACGGAAGCGGAGCTGCGCCTGGCCCAGCTGGTCGGCCAGGGAGCCAGCAACCAGGAGGCGGCGGCCAAGCTGTATCTGAGCGTGAAGACGGTCGAGGCCCGCCTGACCCGCATCTACCAGAAGCTGGATGTCCGTTCACGCGCCCAGCTGGCGACCGCTCTGAACGCCTGGCCGGGCCGGTCCGCGGTGTCCGCTACGGAGTACCCGGCGGCCGGCTGACCTCAGCGGATCGCCTCGTGATCCCGGAGGACGCGCCGGGGGTGGTCGTGGGGTCCCGCATCCAGGTGTCGTCGCGGTCGCGCGTCCCCACCGGCAGCACGGCAGCCGGTTCGGATGCGCGTGAGACCCCCCTCGTACGATGGGACCGGACCATACGTATGCGCGAGGCGGCGCGTCGGCCCCGGGCACGGGGCCTGACCGGGCAGTGCGCTCGCGGGCTCGACGACACAGAGGCGAAGGTGACGGCCATGGTGAAGGTTCCGGCAGCGGCAGTGGCGGCGAGCGGGCTCGTCGGGGGTTACGGGGTCGCCCGGTGGACCAGGAAGCGTCAGCTCGGCGGGGTCGCGCTGGCCGCCGCCGGGACGCTCGCCGCGTACGGGTGGAACCGGCAGGCCGGACCTCGGGCCGCCGCGGGTCTGACCGTCGCGTACGTCGCCGCGTTCGCGGGTTCGCACCCGCTCGCCAAGAAGGTCGGCGCCTGGCCCGCCGTGTTCACGGTCGCGGGCGGCGTCGCCGCCGCGTCCTGGGCGGTCACGCGCCGCGCGTCGGTCTGAGCGTTCCCCGGGCCCGCCCGGCGGTGGTCGCGCAGCTCGGCGGCGGCTGATTGCCGGGCAGGCGAAGTCCCAGGGCCACCCGCCGCCCCGTGGTTCCGGGCCCTCACCCCGTACGGGCCCGGTCCTCAGGCCCCCAGTCCGTGCGACACCGTGTAGATCAGCAGGCCCACCAGCGCACCCACCACCGTGCCGTTGATCCTGATGAACTGCAGGTCCCGGCCGATGTTCGCCTCGATCTTCTTCGACGTCTGATCCGCGTCCCAGCCGGCCACGGTGTCGCTGATCAGCGACGTGATCTCCGAGCGGTACGTCGTGACGACATACACCGCCGCGTCCTCCAGCCAGCCCTCCAGCTTCGCCTGCAGCCGGTCGTCCGTCGCGAGCCGGGCGCCGAACGACATCAGCGAGGCCCTCGCACGCAGCCGCAGCTCGCTCCGCTCGTCCTCCGCGGCCGCGATGATCATCGTGCGCACGGACGCCCAGGCCGAGGCGATGACGTCCTGGACCTCGCCGCGCCCCAGGATCTCCGACTTCAGCCGCTCCACCCGTGCCCGGGTGTCCGAGTCCGTCTGGAGGTCGGCGGCGAAGTCCGTCAGGAACGTGTCGATCGAACCGCGCGCGGGATGCCCCGGCATGTCCCGCATCTCCGTCACGAAGCGCAGCAGCTCCTTGTAGACCCGCTCCCCCACCCGCTTGTCGACGAATCGCGGCGTCCAGCCCGGCGCCCCGCCCTGCACCGCGTCCATCACCGAATCGCCGTGCAGGACCAGCCAGTCGTGTGCGCGCACGCAGACCAGATCGACGACCTTGCGGTGACCTCCGTCGGAGACGATCTTCTCCAGCATCTTGCCGAGCCCCGGCCCGACCTCCGCCGTGTTCGCCCGCCGTGTGATCGCCTCGCCGACGACCGCCTGGACGTCGGAATCCCGCAGCACGGTCAGCGCGCCGCGCAGCGCCGTGGCCAGTTCGGCGGTGACCCGGTCGGCGTGATCCGGATCCGCCAGCCACGCACCGAGCCTCGCACCGACCCCGAGAGCGTGAATTCGGTCACGAACGACCTCTCCGGAGAGAAAGTTCTCCCCCACGAAGGAACCAAGTGACGTCCCGAGTTGATCCTTCTTCGTGGGAATGATGGCGGTGTGGGGGATGGGCAGACCTAGCGGGCGCCTGAAGAGCGCCGTGACGGCGAACCAGTCCGCTATCGCGCCCACCATGCCCGCCTCGGCGGCCGCCGCGACGTAGCCCGGCCAGCCACCCACACCTGCGCTCTTCGCCCAGGTGGCCAGGACGTACACGAGCGCGACAAGCAGGAGGAGACCGGTGGCGGTGGTCTTCATGCGGCGTACTCCGCGGCGCTTCTCCTCGTCCGCCGCCGTGTACGCGAACGCGGCGAGCGGTGTGGAGCGCCGCCGCCCGGTGCCACCGGGACCGCCTGCGGCCCCCGCGCCCGGACCCTGCCCGGCCTCGGGAACAGGCTCGGGAACAGCCTCCACGACGGCCTCGGGGCCGACCGCCGGACCGGGCTCAGCCTGCCCGGACTCCCCTGCCTGCTTACCGGCCTTCGCCACCTGCCCCGCTCCCTGCTCCACGTGTGCCGCCGAGTCCTGCCCGCCGGCGTCCGCCTCTGGGTCCCGCCCGGCGTCGTGCGCTCCGGATCCGGTCCGTCCGTCCATGCGTTCCACCCGTCCGCGTACGAGTCGCCCCCGTGCCGTACGCATTGTCCTTACCTCACCTACTCCCGGGCCGCATGTCGAGTTCCCGTCGGCCTGTCGCATCATGGGACCAGTTCGATCTTCACGAGGAGACACACCGCACATGCCGAGGCGCCACAGCTATGCCCTGCTCATCGCCCTTGTGACAGGCACAGCAGCACTCGCCGCCGCCATCGCCTTCGGTACGGCGCTCCTGGCCGGCTCCCGGCCGGGGCCCCGCCCCGAGCCCGACCCGCACGCGGCGGCCCGTACCCCCGCGGCGCCGGCCAACTCCGCCGGGACCTGGGTCGCGACCTGGACCGCGGCAGCCGTCAGCGCCGAACCGGACACCGCGCGCGGCCTTCCAGGACGCACCATCCGCAACACCGTGCACACGAGTGTCGGAGGCGACGCGGCGCGCATCACTCTTTCGAACGTTTTCGGTACGGCCCCGCTCGTCGTGGACCAAGTCACCGTGAACACCCGTCCGGTGACCTTCCGGGGCGCCCCCGTCGTCACCGTCCCGGCAGGGAAGCAGGTGGTCAGCGACGCGGTCGTGGTGCCCGTGGCCGCGGACGCCGACCTGGTCGTCAGCTTCCGCACCCCGCGCGCCTCCGGGCCGGTGACCTTCCACCCGAACACCCACCAGACGTCCTACCTGGCGGACGGCCGCGGTACCTGGCGGACCACCAACTGGCGCTACCTGACGGCAGTCGACGTACGCAACAAGACGACGCCCGGAGCGATCGTCGTGATCGGCGACTCGCTCGCCGCCGGCAGCGGCTCCACCACCGACGCGAACAACCGCTGGCCCGACCTGCTCTCCGACCGGCTGCGCGGACGTTACGGCGTCGCCAACCAGGGCATAGCGGGCAACAGGCTCCTGACCGACGGTCCCAGCCCGCTCGGCGGGCCGAGCGGCACGAGCCGCTTCGAGCGTGACGTGCTGTCGGTGGCCGGCGCGAAGACCGTGATCATCGCGCTCGGCATCAACGACGTGCAGCAGGCCCCCCAGGAGCCGGACCCGCAGCGCATCCTCGCCGGCTACCGCTCCCTGACAGCCCAGGCGCACGCCCGGGGACTGCGGGTCATCGGCGCGACCCTGACCCCGTACGAGGGCTACCCGACGTGGACGCCCGAACGCAACGCCGTACGGCTGGCCGTCAACGAGCAGATCCGGGCGGGCGGTGTCTTCGACGCGTACGTGGACTTCGACCTGGCGGTGCGCGACCCCTACCTGCCGAACCGGCTCCTGTCCGCGTACGACTCCGGCGACCGGCTCCACCTCACCGACGCCGGCTACCAGGCGCTGGCCGACCTGATCGACACCGGAAAGCTGCTGAACGCCCCGAAGTCCGACGCGCTCTGACGGGCGCCCACCCGTCACCGCGTCCTGACCCCGCCCGGACCCCCGGGCGGGGTCAGGACCCCTCCAGCCCCTTGGCCGGCTTCCGGCCCTTGGCCTTGGTCCACTTGCGCTGCACGTCGACCCCGCCCATCAGCGCGAACCCCACGATCCGCACCCGCGGGGCGCCCGGTACCGGCTCGGCCTCCTCGCTCTTCGGGGAGTGCTCGCCGAAACCGCCCATGATGCCGATGCCCCCGACCTCCAGGTTCACATCGGGCTCGACGGTGACCTGGATCCCGCCCATGACGGTGAAACAGCGGATGACGACCTCACGGTCCTCGAAACGGGCCTGCCGCAGGTCGATATGACCGCCGCCCCACATCGTGAAAGCGGTGAACACACGGCCCACCGTCCACCGGCCGTTGCGGTTGAACCCGCCCCAGAAGGCGAAGCCGCCCCGCGAGGTGGCGGGCCCGCCGATGCGCTCCACCCAGCCGGTGCCGCGCCCGGTCGTGGCCGGTGACGTCGCACCGGCGGGTTCCACAGTCGATCCCGGAGCCGGGAGGTCCCGGACGAGGGGCGCCAGTTCGCCGTGCGTACGAGCCTTGAACGCGGCGTCGAGCCGCTGCTCGAACTCGTCCATCTCCAGCCGGCCCTCGGCCACCGCGTCGCGCAGCCGCTCGGCGACCCGGTCGCGCTCGCTGTCGGAGGCACGCATCTCCGGAAATTCACTTGTCATACCGGGCAGCCTATTGAACACACCCGCTCACGTCACCGACCGGCCGGGGCGCGCATCCGCCGAGCCCCCGAGGCCGGGGACACGCCTCAGCGCCCCGGAACCGCCACGCCCGTCTCGTACATCTTCGCGATCACGGCCTCGATGTCCGGCTCCCGGACCGAGAGGTCCACCATCGGGTAGCCCGCCGCGATCCTCGCCACCAGCGGCGCCGCGGAAGCGGACGCCGGGAACGCCAGCCACTGCCGGGGCCCCGCCACCTTCACCACCCGTACGGCGAGCTCCGGCTCCAGTTCGATGGGCGGGAGTTCACGCTCCAGATCGACCACCAGGGTGCGCTCGCTCTCCCCCACCTCGTGCAGCCCTGCGAGCTCCCCGTCATACATCAGCCGGCCGTGGTCGATCACCATCACCCGCTTGCACAGCTGCTCGATGTCGGTCAGATCGTGCGTGGTCAGGAGCACGGTCGTGGCCCGCTCGGCGTTCAGGTCACGCAGGAACTGCCGGACCTTCGCCTTGGAGACCACATCGAGCCCGATCGTCGGCTCGTCCAGGTACAGCACCTCCGGATCGTGCAGCAGCGCGGCCGCGATGTCCCCGCGCATCCGCTGCCCGAGCGACAGCTGCCGCACGGGCACGTCCAGCAGCTCGGCCAGGTCGAGGAGTTCCACACACCGGTCGAGGTTCTCGCGGAAGCGGCTGTCGGGGATGCGGTACATCCGGTGCATCAGCCGGTACGAGTCCTTGAGCGGCAGGTCCCACCAGAGCGTCGTCCGCTGCCCGAACACCACGCCGATCCGGTGCGCCAGCCTCGTACGCTCACGGGACGGGTCGATGCCCGCGACCCGCAGCCGGCCACCGCTCGGGGTGAGGATGCCGGTGAGCATCTTGATCGTGGTGGACTTGCCCGCGCCGTTGGGGCCGATGTAGCCGACCATCTCGCCGCGCGGCACGCGGAAACTGATGCCGTCGACGGCGCGCACCTGGTGACGCTCCCGGCGCATGAAGCCGGCCCTGCGGCGTACGTCGAAGACCTTCTCGACCCCGTCGAGTTCGATGAAGTCCGCGTCCATGCCCTGCCCCTCTTCTCGTCGTCACCTGCCGGACAGCCCCGCCGTGCCCTGACGGCCCGGCTAACTGCCCGTACTCCGGTACGCGCGCAGGCCCGCCCTCCACGCCAGGCCCGCCAGTGCCCAGCACGCCGCCGCCACCACCGGCGGCAGGAAGGCCGCCCACTGCGGCAGTGCCAGCGGGTACTCCCGGTCCAGCACGTACAGCGCGGGCAGCCAGCTCACGAAGGCCAGCGGCACCACGAACGTCACCCCGCGCACCAGGTCCTTCGCGAAGATCGTCGGCGGGTACTGGAGCAGAGTCGTCCCCCCGTACGTGAAGGCGTTCTGCACCTCCGAGGCGTCCTGTGCGACGAACTGGAACGCCGCGCCCGCCACGAACACCGCCCCGAAGATCGCCGCCCCGCTCAGCACCATCAGCGGGATCATCAGCACCTTCACCGGTGTCCACGCGATGTCCAGCGACACCAGCGCGTACCCCAGCACCAGCAGGCCCTGCGTGATCCGGCCCAGCCTGCGCAGCGCGAATCGGTCCGCCGCCACCTGCGCCAGCACCGGTACGGGCCGCACCAGCAAGGTGTCCAGCGTGCCGTCACGCACCCGCCGCCCCAGCCTGTCCATCGACCCCAGCAGCAGATCGGCCAGCCCGAACGCGGTCGCCGACATCCCGTACAGCAGGGCGATCTCCGGCAGGGTGTACCCGCCCAAGGCGTCCACGTGCGAGAACATCAGCATGATCGTGACGAAGTCGAACGCGGTCACCACGAAGTTCCCCAGCGCCGTCATCGCGAACGACGCGCGGTACGCCATCGTGGAGCGCAGCCACATCGCGACGATCAGCCCGTAGGCCCTGACCCCCTCGACCAGCCGGGAACGGTCCTCGAACGCGACCTCGGTCTCAGCCACCCTGAATCACCACCCTCCGGGTCGCCAGCACCTGCACGAACCGACCCGCCGTCAGCAGCACCAGCGCCCAGCCGGCCTGGAAGGCGTACGCCTCCACCAGCCCCCAGCCCGTGCGCTTGCCGAGGAAGACATCGGCCGGGACCTGGAGCAGCGAGGACCACGGCAGCATCCGTGCCACCTCGCCCAGCAGCCCGGGGAACAGGTTCAGCGGCAGCAGCATCCCGGAGAAGAACAGCCCGGCCAGCCACGCGATCTGCGTCGCGCCCGCGCCGTCCATCAGCCAGAACGCCGACAGCGCCACCAGGTAGCGCACCGCGAAGCTCACCACGACTCCGAGCAGCACGGAGACCAGGAAGGCCGGCCAGGTCCAGAGCGAGCCGGGCAGCGCCAGGTCGAACGCCAGGGAACCCAGCACCATCGGCACGACGCCCCGCCCCAGCAGGTGGAACGCCGCCCGCCCCAGATCCCCCGCCAGCCACCACAGCTGAAGGTCCGCCGGCCGGTACAGGTCGACCGCGATGTCGCCGGTACGGATGCGCTCCATCAGCTCGTCCTCGAAGCCGCCGCCCATCATGGCGCAGGTCATCAGCAGCGCCTGGCCGAGCCACACGTAGGTCAGCGCCTCGGACATGTCGTAGCCGCCGAGCTGCGGACGCTCGTCCCAGAGGGCGATGTAGGTGTACGCCATGATGAAACCGAAGACGGTGTTGGTGAAGACACCCGCCGCGGTCGCGATCCGGTACGTGGCATGGCGCCGGAATCCGCCTGCCGCCACCACCCCGTACAGCCGCACCGCAGCCACCCCCCGCCTCAGCCTCGATCCTGCCCGCGGCACCAAAGCGCCCGACCCTAGTCCACGCCTCGCGGGCGGCGCGACCGGTTATCACCGCCGCGACCATCCACCACGGGAGAATCCGTTGGTTATCAGCACAAAAAGTGCACTATGGGGTGACTGACCGCAGCCGAGGAGTCCCCACCGACATGAGCGACGAGCAGCACTGGGCCCCGCGCGACCACGACGGCCTGCCACTCCCCGCCGGCTTGCCCGGAAAAGAGAAGAAGAGGCGCAAGAAGCGCCCCAGGCGCACCGGTTGGCGCCGCGCCTTCCCCACCTGGCGCCTGCTCCTGGGCACCGTCCTCGGCGTCGCGCTCCTCGTCATCGGCGGGCTCTTCGCCGGCTACCGGCTCGTCGACATCCCGGCGGCCAACGCCAGCGCCACCGCGCAGTCCAACACCTACTTCTACAAGGACGGCACGGTCATCGCCCGCGACGGCGAGGTCAACCGCGAGAACATCCGGCTCAGCCAGGTCCCCCTCACCGTCCGGCGCGCCGTGCTCGCCGCCGAGGACCGCGACTTCTACTCCGACCGCGCCGTCGACGTCAAGGCCATGGGCCGCGCCGCCTGGAACACCGTCACCGGCAAGGGCAGGCAGGGCGGCTCGACCATCACCCAGCAGTACGTCAAGAACTACTACCTCGGCCAGGAACAGACCGTCGTCCGCAAGACCAAGGAGTTCTTCATCGCGGTCAAACTCAACCGCGAGGAGAGCAAGGACCAGATCTTCGAGGGCTACCTCAACACCAGTTACTTCGGCCGCAACGCCTACGGCATCCAGGCCGCCGCCCACGCGTACTACGGCAAGAACGTCGAGGACCTCACGACCGCCGAAGGCGCGTACCTCGCCTCCCTCCTCAACGCCCCCAGCGCGTACGACGTCGTCGCCCACCCCGAGAACAAGGCGGACGTCCTCGCCCGCTGGAACTACGTCCTTGACGGCATGGTCAAGGAGAAGTGGCTCACCGCCACCGGGCGCGCCGCCACCAGGTTCCCCGTCCCCGGCGAGGCCAAGCCCTCCACCGGCCTCTCCGGCCAGCGCGGATACCTCGTCCAGGCCGCCGAGGACTACCTCACCAGCAACAAGATCATCGACGAGGAGACCCTCGCCACCGGCGGCTACCGCATCACCACCACCCTGGAGAGGGCGAAGCAGGACGCCTTCGTCGACGCCGTCGAGCAGAACATCATGTCGCGGACGAGCGACAGCCGGGCCATCGACCGCAACGTCCGCGTCGGCGGCGCCTCCATCGACCCCAAGACCGGCGAGGTCGTCGCGATGTACGGGGGCGTCGACTACACCAAGCAGTACGTCAACAACGCCACCCGCCGCGACTACCAGGTCGGCTCCACCTTCAAGCCCTTCGTCTTCACCTCCGCCGTCACCCACGACTCCACCACCCAGGACGGCCGCACCATCACCCCGAACACCTTGTACGACGGCACCAACAAACGCATGGTCGAAGGCGCCGAAGGACCCACCGGATACGCCCCCGCCAACGAGGACGACGTCGACTACGGAACCGTCCCCGTCCGCACCGCCACCGACCGGTCGGTCAACGCCGTCTACGCCCAGATGGCCCAGGACGTGGGCCCGCAGAAGGTCAGGAACACCGCGGTCAGCCTCGGCGTCCCCGCGAACACCCCCGACCTCACCGCGTCGCCGTCCATCGCGCTGGGTCCCGCCACCGCCAGCGTCCTCGACATGGCCGAGGCGTACGCCACCCTCGCCAACCACGGCAGACACGGCACCTACATCCTCGTCCACAAGGTCACCAAGGACGGCGAGACCATCGCCCTCCCCGCCAGGAGCACCCGACAGGCCGTCAGCCGGACAGCGGCCGACACCACCACGTCGATCCTCCGGACCGTCGTCGAGGACGGCACCGGAACCGCCGCGCTCGCGGCCGACCGCCCCGCCGCCGGCAAGACCGGAACCGCCGAGGAGGACAAGGCCGCCTGGTTCGCCGGCTACACCCCCGACCTCGCGACCGTCGTCGCCGTCATGGGCCAGGACCCCGAAACCGGCGCACAGACACCGCTGTACGGAGCACTCGGGCTGACCCGCATGAACGGCGGCGGGCCGCCCGCCGCCACCTGGGCCGACTACACGGCCGCAGCCCTCGACTCCACCGAACCCGTGGAATTCGACCTCGAACTCCAGGAAGGCGCCGACGAGCCGCCACCCGGCGAGGAAGAATCGGAAGAGGAATCCGAGGAGTCGGAGGACACCTCCACGGAGGACACGGAATCCAGCTCCGAGGACTCCTCCCCCGACCCGTCCTCAAGCCGCCCCGCTGCCAGTTCCGCCCCCACCCAGGACGACACCGACGACGGCACGGACACCGGCGGAACCGGGGAGACCTCGGACACCGAGGAAGCCCCCGGCGACACCGGAGGCTCCTTCGAAGGCGCACGCCCGCAGGACGAATGACCGGCCAGGCCGGGGATCAGTGACCCGAGGTCGCCTTCAGGCCCACCACGGCCACCAGCAGCAGGCACACGAAGAAGATCCGGGCCGCCGTCGCGGGCTCACCCAGCGCCACCATGCCGACCACCGCCGCACCGGCCGCGCCGATGCCCACCCACACGCCGTACGCCGTACCGATCGGCAGCGTCCTCGCCGCATGGGAGAGCAACACCATGCTCGCGACGATTCCGAGACCCGTGAACACGCTCGGCCACAGCCGGGTGAACCCCTCGGTGAACTTCATCCCGATCGACCAGCCCACTTCCAGCAGACCGGCGACAAGCAGCAGAACCCAGGCCATGACGGCACCTCCGACGAGAAAACGCGGACAAACACGGTGCGTCGTCTTTGCAGGGCCCGGTACGGCGCGTCTCGTCGGGGTCACACCACCGTAGCAAAAAATGACAAAGTGCCCGGTGACACCAGTCACCGGGCACTCGCTGCCGGCCCTACGGCCTCCGGCACACGACCTACAGATACAGGCCGGTCGAATCCACCGAGCCCTCGAAACGGTCCGCGGCGACCGCGTGGAGATCGCGCTCCCGCATCAGTACGTACGCCACGCCCCGCACCTCCACCTCGGCACGGTCCTCGGGGTCGTACAGCACCCGGTCCCCCGGCTCCACCGTGCGCACGTTCTGGCCGACCGCGACCACCGCGGCCCACGCCAGCCGCCGGCCGACCGCGGCCGTCGCCGGAATCAGGATGCCGCCGCCCGAACGCCGCTCGCCCTCGGGCGAATCGGACCGCACCAGCACGCGGTCGTGCAGCATACGGATGGGCAGCTTGTCGTCGTGGGTTTTGTCGCTCACGAGCCGAACCTACCTGCTCGGACCGGCGCCACACGCCGCAGGGGCCCGGCGCGGGGCGACCCGTCGCCTCCTACTTCCTGCGGCGCACCGACACGGTCAGCAGACTCACCACACCGACCATGAGCAGGGCGGCCGGAATCACCCGGTCCAGACGCGGCGAACCGTCCTGCGTGACGAACCGCGCCTTCACGTCCGACACCGAACGGTTCACCGCGACGAACGCGCGCCCGGCCGTCCGGTCCACCGTCCCGGCCACCTTGGCCTTCGCGTCACCGATGATCGTCTTCGGGTGCATACGCACCCCGATCTCATCGAGCACCACGGCGAGCTGATCGCGCCTGGTGATGATGTCCGCCTCGATCTGCGCAGGGCTCCTGGCATCCGACACTGCGCCGCCTCCGTGGTCGTCGTCCGGTAATCCTTCATCGACAGTCTGTCAGCTCCACCGCCCGGACACCCGGCGGCACCCCTATTACGCTCGGTCCCAAACACCCGATGTGCCACTTGAGGAGAACCATGAGCGAGCGACTCCAGCCCGGCGACACCGCCCCGGCCTTCACCCTGCCCGACGCCGACGGCAACGAGATCTCGCTCGCGGACCACAAGGGGCGCAAGGTCATCGTCTACTTCTACCCGGCCGCGCTCACCCCCGGCTGCACCAAGCAGGCCTGCGACTTCACCGACAACCTGGACCTCCTGACCGGCGCCGGATACGACGTCATCGGGGTCTCCCCCGACAAGCCGGAGAAGCTCGCCAAGTTCCGCGAGAAGGAGAACCTCAAGGTCACCCTGGTCGCCGACCCCGCCAAGGAGACCCTGGAGGCGTACGGCGCCTTCGGCGAGAAGAAGCTCTACGGCAAAGTGGTGACGGGCGTCATCCGGTCCACGATCGTGGTCGACGAAGAGGGCAAGGTGGAGCACGCCTTCTACAACGTGAAGGCGACCGGCCACGTGGCGAAGATCATCAAGGACCTCGGTGTCTGACGCATCCACCGAACCCGCTCCGCCGGTTCCCCCGCAGGTCGCGAGTCTGTGACCCACGTCCCAATCTGACCGTGAGCCGGTTTGCGGCTGCCATGGCCGAACAGAAGCCCTTCCTGGAATCGTCCTCCGAGGAAAGGAACCGGCCATGGCGGCCTCCGACCCCCAGCTGGGGGCCGACCGAGAAGCGGTCAAGCGCCACCCCACCCTCTTCCGCGCCATCAGGAAGCGCCAGAACCCCAAGCTGCGCCGGACCGACATCACCGTCACCGACGACAAGGCGGTGAAGCGGGCGGTGAAGGCGGCGTCACTCGGCAACGCCATGGAATGGTTCGACTTCGGTATCTACTCCTACCTGGCCGTGACCATCGGGCACGTGTTCTTCCCTTCCGGGAACGACACCACCCAGCTCCTCTCCTCCTTCGCGACCTTCGCCGTGGCCTTCCTCGTACGGCCGCTGGGGGGAATGTTCTTCGGACCCATGGGCGACAAGATCGGCCGCAAGAAGGTCCTCGCCCTGACGATGATCCTGATGGCGATCGGCACCTTCGCCATCGGCCTCATCCCCTCCCACGACGCGATCGGCCTCTGGGCCCCCGCCCTGCTGATCCTCTTCCGGATGCTCCAGGGCTTCTCCACCGGCGGCGAGTACGGCGGCGCGTCCACCTTCATCGCCGAGTACGCCCCCGACAAGCGCCGCGGCTTCTACGGCAGCTTCCTCGAATTCGGCACCCTCGCCGGATACATCGGCGCGGCCGGTCTCGTCACCGCTCTGTACGCGCTCCTCGACACGGCCCAGATGGAGTCCTGGGGCTGGCGCGTCCCCTTCCTCGTCGCGGGCCCCCTCGGCCTCGTCGGCCTCTACCTGCGACTGCGCCTCGACGAGACCCCCGCCTTCCAGAAGCTGGAGGGCGGCACCGCCCACGCCACGGAGGCCGCCGACCACGTCGAGACCACCGCCAAGGGCGATCTCACCAAGATCTTCCGCCAGTACTGGCGGACGCTGATCCTGTGCGTCTGCCTCGTCGGCGCGTACAACATCACCGACTACATGCTGCTGTCGTACATGCCGACGTACCTCTCCGACGAGCTCGGCTACAGCGAGACCCACGGTCTGCTCATCCTGCTCGCCGTCATGATCTTCCTGATGGTCGTCATCAGCAGTTTCGGCAAGCTCTCCGACCGCTACGGCCGCAAGCCCCTGCTGATGGCGGGCATGCTCGGCTTCCTGTTCCTGTCCCTGCCGTCCTTCCTGCTGATCCGCCAGGGCAGCGTCCCCGCGATCACCATCGGGATGCTGATGCTCGGCCTCTCCCTGGTCTGCATGCTGGGCACGATGTCGGCGGCGCTCCCGGCCCTGTTCCCGACGAACGTCCGCTACGGCTCCCTGTCGGTGGGGTACAACATCTCCGCGTCGGTCTTCGGCGGTACGACACCCCTCGTGATCACGGCCCTGATCAGCTGGAGCGGCTCGAACCTGATGCCGGCGTACTACGCGATGGCGGCGGCCCTGGTCGGCGTGATCGCGGTGGCCTGCATGAAGGAGACGGCGAACCAGCCCCTCGCGGGTTCCCCGCCGTCGGTGGAAACGGACGAGGAGGCGGCGGAACTGGTCCACGCCCAGAGCCCGGACCCGAAGTTCTGACCCGTTCCCCTCGCGCCCTCGCCTTGTAGACTGCTCGACGCGCGCGCGAGTGCTGGAATGGTAGACAGGCTGGTTTTAGGTACCAGTGCCCTAGTGGCGTGAGGGTTCGAGCCCCTCCTCGCGCACTTGACCAACAGGCCCGGTTCACGGCTCATGCCGTTGTGAACCGGGCCTGTGGCATGGCGGAAGGCGTCAGCCCACCAGTTCCCGCACCACCGGCACCAGTGCCCGGAACGCCTTGCCGCGGTGGCTGATCGCGTTCTTCTCCGCCGGAGCCAGTTCCGCGCAGGTCCGCGCTTCGCCGTCCGGCTGGAGGATCGGGTCGTAGCCGAAGCCGTTCGTGCCGGACGGGGTGTGGCGCAGGGTGCCCAGGAGACGGCCTTCGACCACGCGTTCCGTGCCGTCGGGGAGCGCCAGGGCTGCCGCGCAGGCGAAGTAGGCGGTGCGGTGCGGGGCGTCGATGTCCCCGAGTTGGGCCAGGAGCAGGTCCAGGTTGGCCTTGTCGTCGCCGTGGGTGCCGGCCCAGCGGGCGGAGAAGATGCCGGGGGCGCCCCCGAGGACGTCGACGCAGAGGCCCGAGTCGTCCGCGATGGCCGGGTGGCCGGTGGCGCGGGCGAGGGCGTGGGCCTTGAGGAGGGCGTTCTCCGCGAAGGTGACGCCGGTTTCCTTGACGTCGGGGATGTCGGGGTACGCGTCCGCGCCGACGAGGTCGTGGGTGAGACCTGCGTCGGCGAGGATCGCGTGGAGCTCGGTGATCTTCCCGGCGTTGCGGGTGGCGAGGATGAGGCGCGTCATGCGTCGATTATCGCCGGATGGTGCGGGGACCCTACGGAGTGCAGACCTTGCCGATCTCGGTGGCGGCGTCGGTGACCGGGCTGATGTCGGGGGTGGCGTCGCCGGATTCGATGGAACCGCGGACGTTGGTGACGCCGGTCTTGAGGTCCTCGACGGCCTTGCTGAGGTCGGCGTTGTCCGTCTTGTCGCCGAGCTCCTTCAGCTCCTTGTCGATCTCGTTCAGGGCTTCGGATGCCTGCGTCGGGTCGTCGGCGGCGGTGGAGACGGCCTGTTCGAGCTTGCCGACGCTGGTGGCTATCGCGTCCGCGGTCTGGACGCAGTCGAGTGCCTTGTCGAGGGCGCTGCAGCCGACGGCCGTGGTGAGGGTCAGCAGGGTAGCCGTGACGGCGAGTGCGATGCGGTGGTGACGGTGGTGGCGCGTGGCCATGGTGCGGTCCCTCCCCGGGAGTTGGTACGTGGACGGGCGCACGGTTCGACCCGTGCGCCCGTACCCGTACCGACGCTGTGCGGTGTGTTCTTGGTTGCTTCTTTACTCGCCGAGGGTGCGGGCGAGGGCTTCGAGCTGGAGTGCGGTGAGGCTGTCGCAGCCCGCGGTGGCGAGATCGAGGAGCGCGTTGAGCTCCTTGCGGTCGAAGGGCTCGGCCTCGGCGGTGCCCTGGACCTCGACGAAGCGGCCGTCACCGGTGCAGACGACGTTCATGTCGGTGTCGGCGCGGACGTCCTCCTCGTAGCAGAGGTCGAGGAGGGGGGTGCCGTCGACGATGCCGACGCTGATGGCGGAGACGGTGCCCGTCAGCGGCTTGCGGCCGGCCTTGATGATCTTCTTCGTCTGGGCCCAGGCGATGGCGTCGGCGAGGGCGACGTAGGCGCCGGTGATGGCGGCCGTGCGGGTGCCGCCGTCGGCCTGGAGGACGTCGCAGTCCAGGACGATGGTGTTCTCACCGAGTGCCTTGTAGTCGATGACCGCGCGCAGGGAACGGCCGATGAGCCGGCTGATCTCGTGGGTGCGGCCGCCGATCTTGCCGCGCACGGACTCACGGTCGCCGCGCGTGTTGGTGGAGCGGGGCAGCATCGAGTACTCGGCGGTGACCCAGCCTTCGCCGCTGCCCTTGCGCCAGCGCGGTACGCCTTCGGTGACGGAGGCGGTGCAGAAGACTTTGGTGTCGCCGAAGGAGATGAGTACGGATCCTTCGGCGTGCTTGCTCCATCCGCGTTCGATGGTGACGGGGCGGAGCTGTTCGGGGGTGCGGCCGTCGATGCGAGACATGGGGGCAGCCTAATGGGCGTGCGTGGGGGTACGGGACCGGCCGCCGTTCCCTGGGGCAGGGAGCGGCGGCCGGTGGGGTGAGCCGGTGTCAGCGGCTCACATCATGTCTTCGATGTCCGCGGCGATGGGGTCGGCGTCGGTGCCGATGACGACCTGGATGGCGGTGCCCATCTTCACGACGCCGTGGGCTCCGGCGGCCTTGAGAGCGGCTTCGTCGACCTTGCTGGCGTCGTGGACTTCGGTGCGGAGGCGGGTGATGCAGCCTTCGATCTCGTCGATGTTCTCGATGCCGCCGAGCCCGGCGACGATCTTCTCAGCCTTGCTGGCCATGTCCTACTCCCTGGTCTTTGCGTGCTGTGAGCGGCCCACCATGGGTCCGTTTCGTCACGTTAACGCACGGTTGGCCCAACTTCGCAGGCGGGTATCCGGCCGATCGCGAAAGATGACGATCACCGGCGCCCTGCCTGCCGAGCGGGCTCCGCACCGTATCGCAACTGGTCTACACCAGTTTGCAACGACCGCCAAACCAGGCGTGTTCCGGGAGGATGCCGATGAGCTCCAGCAGCGCAGCAGTTCCGACACGGAAGTGGTGGAGCGGCCTCTTCCAAGGACTGCAGAAGATGGGCCGCAGCCTCCAGCTGCCGATCGCCGTCCTGCCGGCCGCGGGCATCCTCAACCGGCTCGGCCAGCCGGACGTCTTCGGCGCCGACGGTCTGGGCTGGACGAACGTCGCCAAGGTCTTCGCGGCGGCGGGCGGCGCGCTGCTCGACTCCGGACTGGGCCTGCCGCTGCTGTTCTGCGTGGGTGTCGCCATCGGCATGGCGAAGAAGTCGGACGGCTCGACGGCCCTCGCGGCGGTGACGGGCTTCCTCGTCTACTACGCGGTGCTGCATGCGTTCCCGGTGGACTGCGCCCCGGGTTCGACGTTCACCTCGGGCGGCACGTGGTTCGGCACGTGCGTCGACGGGGACGCGACGGTGACGGCGGCCGAGTACCAGAACCCGGGCGTGTTCGGCGGCATCGTCATGGGCCTGCTGTCGGCCTGGTTCTGGCAGCGGTACCACCGGGTCAAGCTGGTCGACTGGCTGGGCTTCTTCAACGGACGCCGGCTCGTCCCGATCATCATGGCGTTCGTCGGCCTGGCCGTCGCGTCCCTCTGCGCCTGGGTGTGGCAGCCGATCGGTGACGGCCTGGTCAACTTCTCCGAATGGCTGGTCGACCTGGACTGGGTGGGGTCGGGCATCTTCGGCATCGCCAACCGCGCACTGCTCGTCTTCGGCCTCCACCAGTTCCTGAACACCTTCGTCTGGTTCCAGTTCGGCGACTACACCAAGCCCGACGGCACCGTCGTGCACGGTGACATCAACCGGTTCCTGGCGGGTGACCCGACGGCCGGCCAGTTCACCACGGGGTTCTTCCCGATCATGATGTTCGCGCTGCCTGCCGCGGCGCTGGCGATCTACCACTGCGCGAAGCCGCACCGGCGCAAGGCGGTCGGCGGACTGATGGTCTCGGTCGCCCTGACGTCGTTCGTGACGGGCATCACCGAGCCGATCGAGTACTCGTTCCTCTTCGTCGCGCCGTTGCTGTACGCGATCCACGCGGTGCTCACCGGTGTCTCGATGGCGGTGACGTGGGCGCTCGGGGTGAAGGACGGCTTCAGCTTCTCGGCGGGGCTGATCGACTACGTCATCAACTGGAGCCTGGCGACCAAACCATGGCTCATTATTCCGATCGGCCTGGGCTTCGCCGTCGTGTACTACGCGATCTTCCGGTTCGCAATCACCAAGTTCGACCTCCAGACCCCCGGGCGGGAGCCCGACGAGATCGAGGAGGAGATCGAGAAGAATCTCACGAAGTAGGACGTGCCGGGCTTCCCGCCCGGCCCCCCGAAGGCCCCCGGACCGCTTGGTCCGGGGGCCTTCGTCATGTCACGGAGGGTGCTGGATGCACTACTGCGAATTAGGGGGAATTTGAAGGTTCCTTATCTAACCTTCACCGTGCTAAAACTGGTCTACACCACTGAGTGGTCCAGACCACGCGGCCGACCTGCCGCGTTCCTTGAGTCGTCGCCCCCCGGAACCTGTCCCTGGCGGCGCCTTGCCAATGGAGGAAGTTGATGAGTACGGCCACCGCTTCGGCGGCCCCCGCGAAGAAGCGGGGCTCCGGCCTGTTCCAGGGCCTGCAGAAGGTGGGACGCAGCCTCCAGCTGCCGATCGCCGTGCTGCCCGCGGCAGGTATTCTGCTCCGCCTCGGCCAGCCCGATGTCTTCGGGGCCGACGGCCTCGGCTGGGGCAAGGTCGCCACGGTCTTCGCGAGCGCCGGTGACGCGGTCTTCGCCAACCTGCCGCTGCTGTTCTGCGTCGGTATCGCGATCGGCTTCGCGAAGAAGGCCGACGGCTCCACCGCGCTGGCCGCTCTGGTCGGCTTCCTCGTCTACAAGAGCGTGCTGACCGCGTTCCCGACCTCGGACGCCGTCGTCAACACCACGGCGAACAAGGGTGTCGACGTCGCCGCGACGTACAACGACCCCAAGGTCTTCGGCGGCATCATCATGGGCCTCCTGGCCGCCGTCATATGGCAGCGCTACCACCGCAAGCAGCTGGTGGACTGGCTCGGCTTCTTCAACGGCCGCCGCCTGGTCCCGATCATCATGGCCTTCGTGGGCACGGCCATGGGTGTGCTCTTCGGCCTGGTCTGGGAGCCGATCGGTGACCTGATCACCAACTTCGGTGAGTGGATGACCGGTCTGGGAGCCGTCGGCGCCGGCATCTTCGGTGTCGTCAACCGCGCCCTGCTGCCGGTCGGCATGCACCAGTTCGTCAACACGGTGGCCTGGCAGGAGATCGGTTCGTTCAAGGACTCCGCGGGTGCCGTGTGGCACGGCGACCTGCCGCGCTTCTTCCACAACGACCCCACCGCCGGTCAGTTCATGTCCGGCTTCTTCCCGATCATGATGTTCGCCCTGCCGGCCGCCGCCCTGGCGATCACGCACTGCGCACGCCCCGAGCGCCGCAAGGCCGTCGGCGGCATGATGATGTCCCTCGCACTCACCTCGTTCGTCACCGGCATCACGGAGCCGATCGAGTTCGCGTTCATGTTCATCGCGCCGCTGCTCTACGTGATCCACGCGGTGCTGACCGCCGTCTCCATGGCCGTCACCTGGGGCCTGGGCGTGCACCA
Source organism: Streptomyces sp. NPDC048560 (assembly GCF_040650955.1). Taxonomy (NCBI): domain Bacteria; kingdom Bacillati; phylum Actinomycetota; class Actinomycetes; order Kitasatosporales; family Streptomycetaceae; genus Streptomyces; species Streptomyces sp. NPDC048560. Next base: position 125,277 of record NZ_JBEZIJ010000011.1, on the reverse strand, counting down.
CGGCTTCAGCTTCTCGGCCGGTGCGATCGACTACTTCCTGAACTGGAACCTGGCGACCAAGCCCTGGATGATCATCCCGATCGGTCTGGTCTTCGCGGTGATCTACTACGTGGTCTTCCGCTTCGCCATCACCAAGTTCAACCTGACCACCCCGGGCCGCGAGCCCGAGGAAGAGGTCGAGGACCTGACCAAGGCGTAAGCCCCGGTCCGGCAGATGCGACGAGGCCCCCACCTTCCCGTCGGAAGGTGGGGGCCTCGTGCGTGCGGCGGACCGCCTAGACCTCGTACACCGCGCCTGGGACGGCCAGCTCGACCGGGCCGGCGAACGCCCTGCGGGCGTCGGCCACGTTGCGGGCGGCGTCCGTCCACGGGGGGATGTGGGTGAGGACGAGGCGGCCGGCCCCGGCGCGCGTGGCGTGCTCACCCGCCTCACGGCCGTTCAGGTGAAGATCGGGAATGTCTTCCTTGCCGTCGACGAACGACGCCTCGCACAGGAACAGGTCCGCACCCTCGGCAAGTTCCACCAGCGCGTCGCAGGAGCCGGTGTCGCCGGAGTACGCGAGCGTCCGCCCGCCGTGCTCGACCCGGATACCGAAGGTCTCCACCGGGTGGCAGAGCTGCTCCGTACGCACGGAGAAGGGGCCGATCTCGAACGATCCCGACTTGAGCGTGTGGAAGTCGAAGACCTCGCTCATCGCCCGGTCCGAAGGGGTGTCCGCGTGGGCCGTGGTCAGCCGTTGTTCGGTGCCGTCGGGGCCGTAGACCGGGATCGTGGCGGGGCGTCCCCCGTCGTGCCGGTAGTAGCGCACGACGAAGTACGCGCACATGTCGATGCAGTGATCGGCGTGGAGGTGGCTGAGGAAAATGGCGTCGAGGTCGTAGAGACCGACGTGGCGCTGCAGCTCGCCCAGGGCGCCGTTACCCATGTCGAGGAGCAGCCGGAAGCCGTCGGCCTCTACGAGGTAGCTCGAGCAAGCCGAACCCGCGGACGGGAACGAGCCGGAGCAGCCGACGACGGTGAGCTTCATGGAGCGTGAACCTCCGAGACGTGGGAACGGGGAGGGTTCGTGCGGTTCCTGCGGTGCGGTGAGCGGTGCGTTGAACGGTTCGTCGAGCGTAAGGCGCGAAACACCTGGTCGCTCCTCCGCAGCCTGCCGTTGTGGGGGAACTCACCTGCTCTGTCACCGGTTCGATGGAAGGCGCCGGTACGGTCGTTCGTATGAACACGTCCTGGTGGGTGGCGCTCGTCGCGGTCGTACTGCTCGCCCTGGTCGTCGCGGTGGTGGACGGCCGGGGGCGCGGTGGCCGGGGCCGTCCGGGTGGACGGACCCGTCCGCCGGGCCGGCCCGGGGGTCCGCGGCGCGGGACCGGGCAGCTGCCCAGGGCGGGCGAGATCTGGTGGGCGGAGGTGCCGTACGAGGACGGGCCCGGGTCGAAGGACCGGCCGTGTCTCGTCCTGTCGGTGCGGCGTGGCACGGCCGTCGTCGCCAAGATCACCAGCAAGCACCATGCGGAGCGGCCCGGGGTGATCGCGCTGCCGCCGGGGTCGGTGGGCGACGCGCAGGGGCGCACGAGCTATCTGGAGCCGGACGAGACGCGGAGGGTGGCCGTGCGTGCGTTCCGGCGGAAGGTGGGCGTCGTGGATCCGGGGGTGTGGGCGCGGGTCCGGTGAGGGTGCGGGGCGCGGGTGAAAAAAGCGTGCCCCCAAGCGCGGGACGGGCTCGTGTGTCAGCCCGTCCGGCGCTTGAGGACAGCTTGTCCGGGGTGGGCTACGCCCAGAGCTGGCCCTGAAGCGTTTCGATGGCCGCTTCTGTCGTGGGGGCCGTGTAGACGCCCGTCGACAGGTACTTCCAGCCGCCGTCCGCGACGACGAAGACGATGTCGGCCGATTCGCCGGCCTTCACGGCCTTGTTCCCGACGCCGATCGCCGCGTGCAGAGCGGCGCCCGTCGAGACACCCGCGAAGATGCCCTCCTGCTGGAGGAGTTCGCGGGTGCGGGTGACCGCGTCGGCGGAGCCGACCGAGAAGCGGGTGGTGAGGACCGAGGCGTCGTACAGCTCGGGGACGAAGCCCTCGTCGAGGTTGCGCAGGCCGTACACGAGGTCGTCGTAGCGCGGCTCGGCGGCGACGATCTTGATGCCCTCGACCTGCTCGCGCAGGTACCGGCCCACGCCCATGAGCGTGCCCGTCGTGCCGAGGCCCGCGACGAAGTGGGTGATGGACGGGAGGTCCGCGAGGATCTCCGGGCCGGTCGTCGCGTAGTGGGCTCCCGCGTTGTCCGGGTTGCCGTACTGGTAGAGCATCACCCAGTCGGGGTGTTCGGCCGCGAGTCCCTTGGCGACGCGGACGGCCGTGTTGGAGCCGCCCGCCGCCGGGGACGGGATGATCTCGGCGCCCCACATGGTGAGCAGGTCGCGGCGCTCCTGCGAGGTGTTCTCCGGCATGACGCAGACGATGCGGTAGCCCTTGAGCTTGGCCGCCATGGCGAGCGAGATGCCGGTGTTGCCGCTGGTGGGTTCGAGGATCGTGCAGCCGGGGGTCAGGCGGCCGTCCTTCTCCGCCTGCTCGACCATGTGGAGCGCGGGGCGGTCCTTGATCGAGCCGGTGGGGTTGCGGTCCTCCAGCTTGGCCCAGATGCGTACGTCGTCGGACGGGGAGAGCCGGGGCAGGCGGACGAGGGGCGTGTTGCCCACGGCCGCCAGCGGGGAGTCGTACCGCATCAGCGCATTCCGCCGGCGACGGCCGGGAGGATGGTGATGCTGTCGCCGTCGGCCAGCTTCGTGTCGATGCCGTCGAGGAAGCGGACGTCCTCGTCGTTGAGGTACACGTTCACGAAGCGGCGGAGTTCGCCGCCGTCGACGATGCGCTCGCGGATGCCGGTGTGGCGGCTCTCCAGGTCGGTGAACAGGTCGGCGACGGTCGCCCCGCTGCCCTCGACCGCCTTGGCGCCGTCGGTGTAGGTGCGGAGGATGGTCGGGATGCGGACCTCGATGGCCATGGCGTGGGCTCCTGTCGGAAGCTGAGAGGTGACGTGGGGCGCGCGTTTCTGCCCCCGCGCTGGGGGTGGGACGTGTGGGTGGCGCTCGGGGCCGCGGCTCAGACCGTACGGCCGGGGGGCAGGCCGCAGCCGGGACAGATCGCGCTGGAGAGCCTGCACAGGTCGACGTGCAGCCGCGCGACGAGCATCGTGCCCGGCGTCTTGTCGCTCACGTCATGGAGAACCATGGGCTCATCGTATCGATTCCCTCCGGGGAAACCCGAGTGTGATCTCGCATCGTGGACGATATGCGTTCGCTGGATGGACATCGGTCGCGTCGGCGAGGTCCGGCGCAGCTCCTGACTCCCGTTGCGGGCCCGGGAGTCAGGAGCGGACTCAGTAGGCCTCGACGACCTTGACGTCCTCTTCGGTGATCTCGCCGTCGACGATGCGGTAGGACCGGAACTGGAAGGGGCCCGCCTCGTCGGTGTCCGCGGTGGAGACGAGGACGTAGTGGGCCCCGGGCTCGTTGGCGTACGTGAGGTCGGTGCGCGAGGGGTAGGCCTCGGTCGCCGTGTGCGAGTGGTAGATGATCACGGGCTCTTCGTCCCGGTCGTCCATCTCGCGGTAGAGCTTCAGCAGGTCGCCCGAGTCGAATTCGTAGAACGTGGGCGAGCGAGCGGCGTTGAGCATGGGGATGAAGCGTTCGGCGCGGCCCGTTCCGGCCGGGCCCGCGACCACGCCGCACGCCTCGTCGGGGTGGTCCGCTCGGGAGTGCGCGACGATCTGGTCGTACAGCGCCTGGGTAAGGGTCAGCATGGCGCTCAGGATATGCATGAGGGCCCGCACGTACCGGGGAGTGGTACGGGCGGGCCCACATGGTGGACGCGGCCGTTGGGGCGGCCGGGCGTCCGGGGAGGCCTTCGGGCGGGGTCAGCGCTTGACGAAGGCGGTGTTCTCGGGGTCGCGGGCCTTGAGCACCAGGTAGGAGACGCCGAGGATCAGGGCCCACACCGGGGCGCAGTACAGCGAGATCCGGGTGTCCTCGTCGACGGCCATCATGACGATGACGAGGCCGATGAAGGCGAGTGCGAACCAGGTGGTGAAGGGGGCGCCGGGGGCCCGGAAGGTGGACTGCGGCAGTTCGCCGCGGTCGGCCTTGGCCCGGAAGCGGAGCTGGCAGACGAGGATCATGATCCAGGCCCACATGCCGGAGATGGTGGCGAAGGAGACGACGTAGTTGAACGCCTCGCCGGGCCACTGGTAGTTGATCCAGACGCCGACGAGCATCAGCGCGGCGGAGAAGGTGGTGCCCACCAGCGGGAGGCCGTTACTCGTCAGCTTGGTGAAGGCCCTGGGGCCCTGGCCGTTGAGCGCCAGGTCGCGGAGCATCCGGCCGGTGGAGTACATGCCGGAGTTGCAGGAGGAGAGCGCCGCGGTGAGGACGACGAAGTTGACGATGGCGGCGCCGACGCCGAGGCCCATCTGCTCGAACGCTTCGACGAACGGCGAGACGCCCGGCTTGAACGTGCTCCACGGCACCACGGAGAGAATCATGATCAGCGCGCCGACGTAGAAGACGGCGATGCGCCACGGCACGGTGTTGATGGCCTTGGGCAGGACGGTCTTCGGGTCCTTGGACTCGCCCGCGGTGACGCCGACGAGTTCGACGGCGAGGAAGGCGAACATCACGATCTGGAGGGTCATCAGCGTGCCGCCGATGCCTTCGGGGAAGAATCCGCCGTCGTTCCAGAGGTTGGCGACGGTGGCCGTGTCCCCCGCGTCGGAGAAGCCGAGCGTGAGCACTCCGGCGCAGATCAGGATCATGCCGATGATCGCGGTGACCTTGACCATCGAGAACCAGAATTCGAGCTCACCGAAGAGCTTCACGGAGATCAGGTTGGCACCGTAGAGAATGACCGTGAAGACGAGTGCGGAGAGCCACTGGGGAATGTCCCACCAGTACGTCATATAGGTGGCCGCGGCGGTGACTTCGGTAATTCCGGTGACGACCCAGAAGAGCCAGTACGTCCAGCCGGTCACGAACCCGAAGAACGGGCCGATGAATTCGCGGGCGTACTCCGAGAAGGAGCCCGACACCGGGCGGTACATGAGGAGTTCGCCCAGGGACCGCATGATGAAGAAGATCACCAGGCCCGCGATGGCGTACGCCAGGATGAGACTGGGGCCTGCCCGGTCGATGGCCTTGCCCGCGCCCAGGAAGAGCCCCGTACCGATGGCTCCGCCGATGGCGATCATCTGGATCTGGCGGGCTCCCAGTCCGCGCTGGTATCCCTCGCCCGTTGCTTCGGCATTCGCGGGGTCCTGCCCTGCGTGCCCCTTGTCGACCTGCGCCGATGTCATGGGTGGTGCGCCTTTCTCCACGCCGATCCGTGCCTTCGATGGCTACGGATCAGGTCCTGATCCCCCCGGATATGGATGGAGTGCCGCCGGCGTTCGGCCGGTCGCGACGTCCCCGGGAACAGGGGTGGCGTCCCCGGGCGTCGTGAAGATTTATCACGTTTGCCCGGGGAGCCAGGGAGTCATTCTGTGGCGCACACCACAGGAAGAAGCGGACAAGCGTTTCCATGGGCGGCAAACAAGGCCATTCAGGTGACGGGATCGTTATTCGGATTTGAGCGTCCGTTGAGCGAACACCCGGCCCGCGATCCGTCGGCCGGCCCTTACGGCATCAGCGTCTCGACGAGTGTTTCCTGGAGGGCGCCGAGCCAGAGGTAGGCCATCACCATGGGCTTGCGCGGGTCGCTGTCGGGAAGGCGGTAGAGGGAGCCCTCCTCGGTGCCGTCCTCGTCGGAGACCTCCAGGCGCGTGCCGATGGTCAGCCGGAGGTCGTTGAGGGAGCCCAGCCAGTTCTGGCACTCCTCGGGGGTGAGTCTGAGCACCGCACCGCCGTCACCTACGGGCGAGAGCGAGTCCAGCGTCCTGACGACGGTGAGGGCGTCGTCGCGCTTGCGGGTGCGCAGGTCGTTCTCGGTGAAGCGGCGGAATTCGGCGGACGCCTCGCGCAGCTCCTTGTCCTCGTCCCCGTACGCCTCGGGGAAGAGCCGGGCCAGTGCGGGATCGGACGGCGGTTCGCTGGGACCTTCGGCGAAGAGCGCGGCGAGGGGGTCCTCGCCCTCGGCGGGCTCGTCGCCCGGACCGATGAGCTCCAGCAGCTGGACGGCGAGGGAGCGCAGGATGGCGATCTCGACCTCGTCGAGCGCGACGGCCGCGCCGCCGCCGGGGGTGGCCTCGAAATGGCCGGCCATGGGTTCTCCGATGGTGGGGCGGAAGGAGGGGCGGGGCGACTGCGGGGGCTAGTTGCGGTCCTGGGTCAGGGTCGCCCACAGGCCGTAACCGTGCATGGCCTGGACATCGCGTTCCATCTCCTCACGGCTTCCGCTGGAGACGACGGCGCGGCCCTTCTGGTGGACGTCCAGCATCAGCTTGTGGGCCTTGTCCTTGGAGTAGCCGAAGTACGCCTGGAAGACATAGGTCACGTAGCTCATGAGGTTGACCGGGTCGTTGTGCACCAGCGTCACCCAGGGGACGTCGGGCTCGGGGACGACGGAGGTCTCCTCGGCCGATTCGGGACGTTCGATCTCTACGGGGGCAGCAACGCTCACCTACCCCATGCTGCCACCCGGGAGGGCTCATCGCACAAACGGACCCTACATCTCGTCACTTTGACGAAATAGGGGGTAGCATCCATGTCATGAACTCAGCGGACCTTGGGCGACGGGTCGGTGTGCCGTCGACCGCACTCTTCACCGACCAGTACGAGCTCACGATGGTGCAGGCCGCACTGAAGGCCGGCACGGCGGACCGGCACTCGGTGTTCGAGGCATTCACCCGGCGGCTGCCCGAGGGGCGGCGGTACGGCGTGGTCGGGGGGACCGGTCGGGTGCTCGACGCGGTGGAGAACTTCCACTTCGACGACGAGATGCTGACCTTCCTCCGCGACCGGGGCGTCGTGGACGCGCCGACCCTCGAATGGCTGGCCGACTTCCGTTTCAGCGGCGACATCTGGGGTTACCCCGAGGGCGAGGTGTACTTCCCCGGCTCGCCGATCCTGCGGGTCGAGGGATCCTTCGCCGAGTGCGTGCTGCTGGAGACCGTGATCCTCTCCATCCTCAACCACGACTCGGCCATCGCCGCCGCGGCCTCCCGGATGTCGGCCGCCGCCGGCGGCCGGGGACTGATCGAGATGGGTGCCCGGCGCACGCACGAGCTGTCCGCCGTGGCCTCGGCCCGCGCCGCGTACGTGGGCGGCTTCGACACCACGTCCGACCTGGCCGCGGGCTTCCGCTACGGCATCCCGACCGTCGGTACGAGCGCCCACGCCTTCACCCTGCTCCACGACACCGAGCGCGACGCGTTCCAGGCCCAGGTCGACTCCCTCGGCCGGAGCACGACCCTGCTCGTCGACACGTACGACGTGACGGAGGCGGTGCGCACGGCGGTGGAGGTCGCCGGCACGGAGCTCGGGGCCGTACGGATCGACTCGGGGGACCTGCTCCTGGTCGCCCACCGGGTGCGCCAGCAGCTGGACGAGCTCGGCGCGACGGGGACCAGGATCGTGGTGACGTCCGACCTGGACGAGTACGCCATCGCCTCGCTCGCCGCGGCGCCGGTCGACGCGTACGGGGTCGGCACGCAGCTGGTCACGGGCAGCGGTCACCCGACCTGCTCGATGGTCTACAAGCTGGTCGCCCGTGCGGGCTCCGCCGATCCGGCGGACACCCTGCGTTCGGTCGCGAAGAAGTCGACGAGCGGCAAGTCCTCGGTCGGCGGCCGCAAGTGGGCCGCGCGCCGGCTGGACGAGCACGGGGTGGCGGAGGCCGAGGTGATCGGCACCGGACCGGTTCCGGCGGAGCTGGCGGACCGGCAGCTGCTGGTGGAGCTGGTGCGGGGCGGCGAGGTCGTCGCACGCGAACCGCTGGAGGCGGCCCGGATCCGGCACATCGCCGCCCGCGAGGGTCTGCCGATGTCGGCGAGCCAGCTGTCGCGGGGCGAACCGGTGATTCCCACCGAGTACGTCTGAGGGCTGCGGGGGGTGTCCGGGCCACCCGGGCACCCCTTTGTCCCCGTTCACCCGACGGGCTTGATTGTGGGGCCGGAGTCTCTAGGCTCGATGTCCCCGGGCCGGCCGGCCCGGCCCGATGACATCCCCCCGCCAGGCCCGCCCCGATTCCCACCGAAGGACACCCGCCATGCACCGCGCGTTGATCGTCGTGGACGTTCAGAACGACTTCTGCGAGGGTGGCAGCCTCGCGGTGGCCGGAGGCGCCGATGTCGCCGCCGCCATCACCGACCTGATCGGTGAGGCCCAGCCCGGATACCGCCATGTGGTCGCCACCCGCGACCACCACGTCGACCCGGGCGGGCACTTCTCCGACCGGCCCGACTTCGAGCACTCCTGGCCCGCGCACTGCGTCGCCGGCACGGAGGGTGTCGGCTTCCACCCCAACTTCGCCCCGGCCGTCGCCTCGGGCGCCATCGACACCGTCTTCGACAAGGGCGCGTACGCAGCGGCGTACAGCGGCTTCGAGGGCGTGGACGAGAACGGCGTCGGGCTGGCGCAGTGGCTGCGGGACCGCTCCGTCACCGAGGTCGACGTCGTCGGCATCGCGACCGACCACTGCGTCCGGGCGACGGCGCTCGACGCGGCCCGCGAGGGCTTCACCACGCAGGTCCTGCTGGATCTCACCGCCGGAGTCGCCCCGGGGACCACCGAGCGGGCCCTGGCGGAGCTCCGTACGGCGGGCGTGGAGCTCTCCGGCAAGCCGGTGGTCCATCCCGCCGCGTAAGGCGCTCCCGGCAGGGGTCAGGCGGCGGGGCGGACCGGGTCCGCGTGACCGCCGCCCGGTCTGAGCAGGGCGCGGATCGGGTGCCAGAGCTCCTGGCCCGTCTGGGGCAGGGCCTTCCACAGCAGCCCGTCCGGGTGGTGCAGCACGGCCGTGATCTCGTCCGGCGTGGGCGGCTGGGCGTTGCCGCGGAGGTAGACGGCGCGCAGTCCCAGATTGCGCAGCCTGGTCAGGGCGCGCGCCCGGTTCGCCGCGTGCACCAGCACCCGTACCGGCGCCGCCGGGTCCGCCCCCTCGGCCGTGTGGATCAGGGTGAGTGCCACCACCACCGTGCCGTTGGGCAATCTGCAGAATCCTCCGCCTGCCATGTTCCGCGCTCCCCCGTGAGACGTCGTGTCAATAAGGATCTGAACAAGAGGCACCTAAACACGATCGGCCGCCGCCCGCTAGAGGGCGACGGCCGATCATGCTGTGACCTGCGGTGATACGAATTACTTGGTCGACGGACCAACCAGGACGGTCATCGTGGAGCCGCTGCGCGGCTCGCTGACGATCGAGATCCGGGTGTTGGTGTCAGGAACCTTGACACTTCCCGTCGGGTTCTCCGCGTACCAGTACGTGCCCTTGCGGTCGTCGAAGACCGGGACGCCGTTCGACGGCTTGATCTGCAGCGGCACATCGGCGTTGTGGAGCGTGAAACCGTCCGTGCGCTGCCAGCTGAACGGAGCGTCGAACGGCTGGATCTTGTTGCGCAGCAGCGAGCCGTTGGCCCACTTCAGCGGCTTGGCGTGGGAGTCGACCGGAAGGATCAGACCCTGGCCGTGATGCTGGGAGGTGTTGTTGTCCTTCTGGGACTTGTCCCAGAGCCACACCATCAGACCGTTCTGGTACGGGTAGTGCTCGACCCAGTCGGGACGGGTCGTCGAGAAACCGAAGTTGTACGGGCCGACCTTGAGGGTCTTGTCGTACGAGACGTACTGGCGGTTCTCGGCGATGTAGTACTGCGGGTAGTCGTTGGTGAACGACTCACCGATCCGCGAGAAGCCCTTCGCGGTCCAGCCGTTGTCGTCGCCCTCGGCGTTGTCCGCGAAGAGCACGGCGCCGTCCGCGGTCACGGTGATGGCGTCGGCCGTGAAGCCCTTGCCGCCCGCGCCGCCGTCCGTCTGGTAGCGGAAGCGGAGGTCGAACTTCTTGCCCGCGTAGGCGTTCAGGGAGTACGAGAGCTTCTTGTACGCGCCCGAGACGTCGGTGAGCGCCGGCTTGTCGCTGGCGTCACGCGGGATGGCCTTGCCGTCGGCGGTGCCGTCGAGCGCGGTCCAGTTGGCGCCGCCGTTCTCCGACACCTCGGTGTAGAGGTAGTCGTAGTCGGCCTCGATGTCGTACCAGCCCGAGAGGTCCAGCGACGCGGCGGACTTGCCGGTCAGGTCGACCGAGCGGGTCAGGGTGTTCGACAGGTCGTCGCCCATGTCGCTCCACCACTGCTTCGAGCCCTCGGCGGGCTTCGTGACAGAGGTGGTGACGGCCTTCTCGGGGAGCTCGACGACGAGCGCCTGCTTGTCCTTGGTGTTGTACGCCGACACGCCCAGCTTGTGCAGCGAGCTCTTGCCCGCCTTGGCGGTGGCGTAGTCGAGCCAGCCCAGCTGGAGCTTGTCCCAGGCGGTCATGTCGCCCGGCAGGTTGCCGATCTCACCGGTGCCGGTGCCGAGCCAGGAGCCCGCCGACATCAGGGACCAGAAGCCGACCGAGTTCTCGCCGCCGCCGGAGGTGTCGTACAGGTCCGGGAGACCGAGGTCGTGCGCGTACTCGTGGGCGAAGACGCCCAGGCCGCCGTTCTCGGGCTGCGCGGTGTAGTCACCGACCCAGATGCCGGTGTCACCGATCTGGGCGCCGCCGGCCTTGTTGTTGGCCGGGCCGGTCGCGCCGGCGTTGGTGCCGTAGGCGTACCAGCGGTGCGCCCACAGCGCGTCGGTGCCCTGGGCACCGCCGCCCGCCGACTCGTCCTCGCCGGCGTGGACCAGCTGGAAGTGGTCGATGTAGCCGTCGGACTCGTTGAAGTTGCCGTCGCCGTCGAAGTCGTAACGGTCCCACTGGTCGTACTGCGCCAGGTCCGTCTTGATCTGCTCGAGCGTGCGGCCCTTGGCCTTCTGGTCCGCGACCCAGGCGTTGACGCCGTCGCGGACCGTGTCCCACACGTTGGCGCAGTTGCTGCTGCCGCAGTAGTTGGAGCCGTAACGGGCCTCGTTGTACGGGACCTTGACCCAGTCGGAGACTTCGCCGTCGACCGAGTAGCGGCCGGACGAGGTCTTCTCGTAGTAGGTCTTGAGCGAGTTGACGCCCGCGCCCTCGCCGAAGTACAGCTCCTGGAAGTGGGCCTGGTTGTAGTCGGCCTTCCAGGCGGTGCTGTTGTCCTTCGCCTCGTCGGGCTCGGCTATCTGGTTGTGCGCCGGGCCGGGCGTGCCGCCGAACTTCTTGACGGGCGGCTTGGGACCGTCGCCGTCCGGGTCGAACATGGTGGTGTTGTCCACCTGGTCACCGAACTCGACCAGGATGGTGAAGATCTTGTCGGTCTTCTCGCGGCCGAGCTCGACGTACTTCTTGTCGTCGAGCTTGACGACCTTGGAACCGTTGCGGTCCGAGACCTTCTTGTCTCCGGAGATGACCTGCTCCAGAGCGGCCTGACGCTGCGCGTCCTGCTGCTTGCTGAAGGGTCCCTCCAGGTCGTGGTCGTGCCCCTTCGCCGGTGCCGCCGGGTCACGGCGGTCGATGAGGGAAGCACCCGAGCCCGAGGGCTGGTCGTCTGCCTGGGCAGTGGCGAAAGCCGACGCCGTAGCGGCGCTCGCGGCCAGAGCCACGGCAACCGCGGTGGCGCGAAGCGCACGTCTCTTAGTGGTCACTTGATGCAGTCCTCCCCAGCGCCCGCGTCCGCGGCCAGGGGGTATCTAAGGGCCGCGCGCGTAAACGCGTCACAAGTGACGACATTCGATCGGAGTTACGGAAGAAAAGACAGACCTTGACTTGAACACACCAACTGCACTATGCAGGAGCCTCTTTCCGGTATCCGGACGTTCACCGGACCGCAACGGGCGCGTCGAACAGGCATGTTCGGCGATGCCGTGACCCAGTGCGCCCCCCGTGCATCGGCACCGTGGGTTAGGTCACGCTTACTGCACGTTCCGCTCGGGCATCCACCGTCGTAGAGTCGCTTGACAGTGCGACCGTGTTGAGAGACCGCCCAACCGACGTCCCGAGGACGGAAATCGCCATGCCGCATCCGACTGCCGCACAGCTCTCCTACGGTTCGGTCACCGTCGTCTTCTCGGCCCTCGCCATGCTGCTGCTCTCCGGCACGGGTTCCCTCGCCGGTGTGGCGGCCGTGTGCACCGCCGCGCTCGCGCTCGGTCTGCTGGTGGCCGTGGCCGTACATCCGCAGAAACGCCCGAAGGCGTCGCGGACGGCCGGCACGGCGACACGGCCGGCCGCCGACCGTACGGACCGGGCACTCGACGGCTTCTCGGCGAAGGTCCCCGCGGCCCGCCAGGCCGGACGTCCCGCCGAGCGCGTCGGGGAACACTCCCTGCGCCGCTGAGCCCAGGGCCTCCGGCTTTCCGGATGCCGAGCGCACCAGGGCCTACGGAACCGTCACCACCACCGTCTTGGCCGCCTTGTCCTGGAGGCCCTGGCGGTACGGCTTGTCCGTGAACATGAGCACGATGTTGATCAGCCACCACAGGCACGGGCAGCACAGCAGCGCCGGAACCCACAGCACGACCGCGCGCATCAGCGAGGCGCTGGTGTCCGGCACCCGCCCGTCGTTGAGCATCGCGACGCGCAGCTTCAGCAGCCGCTTCCCGAGCGTCCGGCCGTCCTTCCTGGTCAGCAGCGTGTCGTACGCGACGTAGGCCACGAGGCCGATCAGCGACCACAGCAGCTGGTGCCCGGTGTACGAGTTGCTGACGGCCGAGGAGAAGTCCTCGTCACCGTTGTCGTTCGTGACGTCGACCGCGCCCCCGAAGGGCAGCGAGATCAGGTACAGCGGGATCGAGATGATGAGGAAGTCGATCAGACGCGCCACGATCCGCTTGCCCGGTTCGGCGAGGGGCGGCATACCCGCCAGCGGGTCGACACCTCCGTACGGACCGCCGGACCCGCCCGGATCGTACGGCGGCGGCGGAGGCGGCGGAGGCGGCGGAGGCGGCATGCCGCCGTAGGGAGAACCCCCGGACGGCGGCGTCGGCTCCTGCGGCTTCTTGAGGAACGGATCGTCGTCCTCTGGCGGCTGGCCGGGCGTCGGCTGGTCGTTACTCATGGGGGCAGTGCACCCCGGCCCACCCCCGCCCGCAACGGCTCAGGTGCGTTCGGGGGAAGGGGCGCGGCCACGGGCGGCCGACGGGGCGTCAGCCGGCCACGAAGGTGCGGGCCGCCTTGTCGTGCCAGCACTGGCGCCACGGACGGTCGATCAGGCACCACAGCACGTTGAGGACACCCACGGCGAGGAGGCCGAGCACGCCGTAGACGAGCCAGCGGCGCAGCGCGGCCCCCACGGTGGGCGGCCCGTGCGACTCGATGTCGCGCACCTTCAGGCCGCAGAGCTTCTTGCCGAGCGTGCGCCCCCACTTGGCGGTGGGCAGCGCCTCCAGGAGGAAGCCGAGGACGAGGAAGGCGGCGAGCACTCCGCCGAACAGTCCGGCTGTCGTGGAGTCGACCAGCCAGACGGTGACCGTCTCGCCGGACAGCTTGGCGGCTTCGATCTTCCCGTCGATGTGGTCGAGGGCCTGGGTGACGAGCGGGAATCCGACCGCCCCGACGACCGCCCCGAGTACGACGGTGTCGAGGAGCCGGGCGACGAACCGCTTGCCGAGCCCGGCGGGCCTGGCCGAGGTCTGGGCGCGGGCGAGCTGCTGGAAGTGGTCGTCGACGGGCGGCTTCCAGGGCACGACCGGCTGGTCGGGTCGCCCGGCCTGCTGCCCCTGGTGCTGCTGGTGCCCCTGCTGCTGGGGCTGCTGGGGCTGGAGTTGCTGCGGAGGGCGCGCCGCCTGCTCGGGCTGGGCGAGCTGGTGCACCTGTTGGGCCCAGGAGGGCGAGCCGCCGCCGGGGCCGGGCGTGAGAGGCGTGTGGAGCGCCGGGGGCACGGGGGCTGGGGCCGGAGCGGGGGCGGGCGCCGGGACCTGGTTGTGGGCCTGGTTACGGGCCGCCTGGGAGGGCTGGGGCGCCTCGGGCGGCGCCTGCCGCTGGGCAGGGGCGGGGGGCTGGGTGGCGGAGGGTCGCGGTGCGGCCGGCTGCGGGGTGGGGCCGGAGCCCACCGAGCGGATCGTCATCGTGCCGTCGGCGGGCACGGGCCCGGTGTCGCGCGGCCGGTTCGGCCCGGCTCCGCCGCCCTGTCCGCCCTGCCTGCCCGTGGCCCGGATCGTCACCGTGCCGTCGGGGACGGGCGCGGGGGCGCCGCTGTCGCGCATACCGGGCAGCGCGCCGCCGGTCGGGTCCTGCGCCGCGGGCCGCCGGGGGTCGGCGGGGGTCCGGTCCGCCGGGTCGCCGTCGGCGGGGGTGCGGGCCTCGGGGGTGCGGGCTTCGGAGGCCGCCTGGCCGCCGCCCCAGGAGACGCGGCGGTCGCGGTCGCCGCCGAAGCCGGACTGCCGGGAGGTGTCGGCCTGCCAGGCGGGCGCCGATTCCGGACGGCTTCCGGCGGACGGCCGGCCACCGGGGGCCTGTTCGCCGTCGGTTCCGTGGACTTCGTCGACGTCCTCGACGTCGTCGAAGAAGACCGGCCCGGTCTCCTCCACCGAGGCCGTCCGCCGGCCCGGCTCGGCTGCCGCGCCCGAGGGCGGCGGCGCGGGGACCGTCCCGCCCTGCTGGGGCGCCGGCCGGCTCGTACCGGGAACCCACGAGGCGCCGTTCCAGTACCGGACGTAACCGGGAATGGAGGGGTCGGGGTAGTACCCCTCGCGGGGGCTGTCGTCACCGGGTGCCGGGGTTGGCGCGCTCATCACCGTGGTCCCGTATCTCTTCGAGGTCTCAGACCGTCTGTACAAGGGTCCACATCTATCAGACGGCCGCCCGCCCCCGGGCCGGTCCCGCTGTTTGGACCTTCTTCCGGGAACTTCTGAAGTTTTTTTGAGAAGTCGCGTAATAGGTGGCAGGGAGGGCGCTCTCTCCTTGTGCGGGCCGGTCATGGGACCGGCCACCGAGCACCGGAAGGTCGTGCACTCTCATGCTGAACGTCGTGGAACGCGAGCTGGAACTGAAGCTTGTCCTGTCGCCCGAGCGCTCCATCCCCGTCCCCGCCCGGCTGAGCTACCGCTCGTCCGACCCCTATGCCGTGCACATCACGTTCCACATCGGCTCGGAGGCGCCCGTCCACTGGACGTTCGCGCGCGAGCTCCTGGTCGAGGGGGTGTTCCGGCCGTGCGGGCACGGGGACGTACGGATCTGGCCGACGAAGATCGACGGGAGCAACGTCATCTGTGTCGCCCTGACCTCGCCCGACGGCAACGCCCTGCTGGAGGTGCCGTCCGCCGCCGTGTCCGCCTGGGTGGAGCGGACGCTGCGCGTGGTGCCGCCCGGCACGGAGAGCGACCGGCTGGGTCTCGACGAGGCCCTGGCCGAGCTGCTGGCGCCGCTGCCTGCCGACGACCTGTGGCTGAGCGACCCGTGGTCCGACGAGTTCCCGTCCCCGGACGGTGAGGCGTGACGGTCCGGGTGTCAGAAGAGCTTGCCCGGGTTGAGGAGTCCCAGCGGGTCGAACGCGGCCTTGATGCCGCGCTGCATCTCGATGCCGACGTCACCCAGTTCCCGGGCGAGCCACTCCTTCTTCAGTACGCCGACGCCGTGTTCACCGGTGATGGTGCCGCCGAGTTCGAGACCGAGGGCCATGATCTCGTCGAAGGACTCGCGGGCCCGGCGGGACTCGTCGGCGTCGGTGTGGTCGAAGCAGACGACGGGGTGCGTGTTGCCGTCGCCGGCGTGGGCGCAGACGCCGATGGTGAGGCCGAACTTCTCGGCGACCGCGGCGGTCCCGTCGAGCATCGCGCCGAGCTTCGAGCGCGGTACGCACACGTCGTCGATCATCGTGGCGGACTTGATGGTCTCCAGGGCGGTCAGCGACATCCGGCGGGCCTGGAGGAGCATCTCCGACTCGGCGGCGTCCTCGGCGGGGACGACCTCGGTGGCTCCCGCCGCGGTGCACAGTTCCCCCACGGCGGCCAGGTCGGCGGACGGGTCCGGGGTGTCGAAGGCGCAGAGGAGCAGGGCCTCGGTGGTTTCGGGGAGGCCCATGCCGGCCATCGCGTTCACGGCGCGCACCGTCGTACGGTCCATCAGTTCGAGGAGTGACGGGGTGTGGCCGCGCTCCATGATCCGGCAGACCGCGTCGCAGGCCGCCGCCGCGGAGGGGAACTCCGCGGCGAGGACGAGCTGCTGCGGCGGCTGCGGCTTCAGCGCGAGGACGGCCTTGACGACGATCCCGAGGCTGCCCTCGGAGCCGACGAAGAGCCGGGTGAGGTCGTACCCGGCGACGCCCTTGGCGGTGCGGCGGCCTGTGGTGAGCAGGCGTCCGTCGGCGAGGACGATGTCCAGGCCGAGCACGTACTCGGCGGTGACCCCGTACTTCACGCAGCAGAGCCCGCCGGAGGCGGTGCCGATGTTCCCCCCGATGGTGCACGTCTCCCAGCTGGAGGGGTCCGGCGGATAGTACAGACCGTGCTCGTTCACGGCGCGCGACAGGACCGCGTTGATGACGCCCGGCTCGACGACGGCGATCCGGTCGACCGGGCTGATCTCCAGGATCCGGTCCATCTTGACCAGGGACAGCACGATGCAGCCGTCGGAGGCGTTGGCCGCGCCCGACAGGCCGGTACGCGCACCCTGCGGGACGACCGGGACGCGCAGGGCCGTAGCCGTGCGCATGACGTGCTGGACCTGCTCGACCGTGCGCGGGAGCACGACGACGGCGGGCGTGCCCGCGTCGCAGAAGCTCGCCATGTCGTTGGCGTACGAGGCGGTGACGTCCGGATCGGTGATCAGTGCCTCGGCGGGCAGACCGGCGCGCAGCTGTTCGAGAAGATCGTCCATGATCCAAGCGTGACACCCGGGGCCAATGGTGTGAACCCGTCTGCGGCAGCGTTCGCAAGGAGCGGTGTGCTCTTCGTACTGACGCAGAGTGATCGGTATGGACGTCATGCCGCAGCAGGACCCGGAATCCCGTCAGCCGCCCGACCCGTACGCCGACCCGCCCGGCACGGCCGAGCTCCCGTCCGAGGGTGCCACGGCCGTCGCACCTCCTCCCCCCACGATGCGCACCACCCTGCGCCGGGCCGCGTTCGGCGCGGTGGCCGCGGCCGTGCTCGTGGCGGGGGCGGTGGTGGCCGTGCCGGAGAACCGGAGGGACACCGGCGGGCCGGGAGCCGTGCAACGGGCCGAGGAGGCGACGACCGCGGGCTCCCCCGCCGCGCTCCCGGACCTGACGGCCCTGATCGCGGACCGGCAGGAGTGGGTGGCCCGGCATCCGAAGGACGCGCCGTCGTGGGCGGTGCTGGGTTCGGCGTACGTGGAGAGGGGGCGGCGTACTGCGGACGCGGCCAACTACACCCGTGCGGAGCAGGCACTCCGGCGCTCGCTGGCCGCCGAGCCCGGTGAACGCGGGAACGGCGAGGCATGGGTGGGCCTGGCGGCGCTCGCCAACGCGCGGCACGACTTCCTCGGGGGGAAGAAGTGGGGCGAGGCGGTCAAGGCGCGGGAGCCGAAGTCCTGGCGGACGTACGCGGTCCTGATCGACGCGTACAACGGCCTGGGCGACTACAAGTCGGCCGGAGCGGCGACGGAGAAGTTCGCCCGGCTCCGCAAGGGGGTGCCCGCCCTGGCCCGTACGGCCGAGATGTACCGCGACAGGGGCTGGCGCGAGGACGCGCTCGCCACCGCCCAGGAGGCGGCGGACCGGGCGGCCACCCCGACCGAGAAGGCGGAGGCCCTGCACCGGCTGGGTGAGCTGGCCTGGGAGCGGGGTGAGCCGGACGAGGCGGTGGCCCAGTACGACGCCGCGCTGCGCACCGACACCGGCCACCACGCCTCGCACGCGGGCCGGGCGCGCGCGCTGGTGGCCCTGGACCGTACCGATGAGGCCCTGGCCGCCTACGAGAGGGCGGTCAGGGAGCTGCCCCGCCCGGAGTACGTCCTCGAACTGGGCGAACTGTACGAGTCCCTGGGCTTCGACGGCGACGCCCTCAGCCAGTACGGGAAGCTGCGCGAGATGCTGCGCCGGGCCAAGACCGCCGGGGTGAACGAGACCCTGGTACTGGCCCGCCTGGAGACGGACCACGGCAGCCCGGCGACCGCCGTGGAACTGCTGCGTTCGGAATGGTCACGCCAGCACCGCAGCGCCGCTGTGGCCGACGCGCTGGGGTGGGCGCTGCACCGGTCGGGGGACTCGGCGCAGGGCCTGGAGTACGCCCGCAGGGCCATGGAGACGGGTGTCAGGAACGCGTCGTACGCCTACCACCTGGGGGTGATCGAGCGGGAACTGGCCCAGTACGGCCCGGCCCGCCGCCACCTGAAGGAGGCCCTGAGGACGAATCCGTCCTTCTCGCCGCTGGCCGCGCCGCTGGCGGAGGAGGCCCTGACCGCCATCGGCGAGCCCGCGGACGGCGGCCCGCTGGAGATGCGGTCCTCCACACCCCCGCCCGAGACCCCGGAGCCGGCTCCGGAACCGACGGAATCGGCGTCGGCCCCTCCGAAGACGGCGACCCCGGCCCCGTCCCCCACCCCGACGCAGTCCCCCACCGCGACGCCCACCCCGTCCCCGACGCGGACGGCCCCGTCCGCCGGCCCGTCAGCGGGGCAGTGACACTGCGGGGAAACGCGAGAACGGGCCCCCGTCGGGGGCCCGTTCCGCTGCCCCGGCCGGGGAAGCGGCCGGGGTCGGGGGTGGTTCCGGGGAGGCTGTGGCCCGGTCAGAGGTTGCCGCGCTTCTCCTGCTCGCGCTCGATCGCCTCGAACAGCGCCTTGAAGTTGCCCTTGCCGAAGCCCATCGAGCCGTGGCGCTCGATCATCTCGAAGAAGACCGTCGGACGGTCCTGGACCGGCTTGGTGAAGATCTGGAGCAGGTAGCCGTCCTCGTCGCGGTCGACCAGGATCTTCAGCTCGCGCAGGGTCTCGACCGGGACGCGGGTCTCGCCGGCCCACTCGCCGAGCGTGTCGTAGTACGAGTCGGGGGTGTCCAGGAAGGCGACGCCAGCGGCGCGCATCGAGCGAACCGTCGCGACGATGTCGTTCGTGGCCAGGGCGATGTGCTGGACGCCCGCGCCGCCGTAGAACTCCAGGTACTCGTCGATCTGCGACTTCTTCTTCGCGATCGCGGGCTCGTTGATCGGGAACTTGACCTTCAGCGTGCCGTCCGCGACGACCTTCGACATCAGGGCGGAGTACTCGGTGGCGATGTCGTCGCCCACGAACTCCTTCATGTTCGTGAAGCCCATGACCTTGTTGTAGAAGGCCACCCACTCGTTCATCCGGCCGAGCTCGACGTTGCCGACGCAGTGGTCGATGGCCTGGAAGGTGCGCTTGGCCGGCGGCTCGACGATCGGGTCGGCGGCGGCGAAGCCGGGCAGGTAGGGGCCGTCGTAGCCACCGCGCTCGACGAGGGTGTGGCGCGTCTTGCCGTAGGTCGCGATGGCGGCCAGCACGACCGTGCCGTGCTCGTCCTTGACCTCGTACGGCTCGGTGATGCCCTGGGCACCGTGCTCCACCGCGTAGGCGTAGGCGGCGCGCGCGTCCGGGACCTCGATGGCCAGGTCGACGACGCCGTCACCGTGCTCGGCGACGTGCTTCTCAAGGAAGCGGCCGTGGTCGGTGGACGCCTTGATGACCGAGGTCAGGACGAAGCGGGCGGCGCCGTTGGTCAGGACGTAACTCGCGGTCTCGCGGCTGCCGTTCTCCGGTCCGGAGTAGGCGACGAGCTTCATGCCGAACGCCGTCGAGTAGTAGTGCGCGGCCTGCTTGGCGTTGCCCACGGCGAAGACGACCGCGTCCATTCCCTTGACCGGGAAGGGGTCGGCCTGCCGGGCGGTGTCGGGGGTGGTGTGCAGAGTCTCAGTCATACCGGAAGGTTCCCGCCGCTTCGCAAGGTGCGCAACAGTTCGCGACCCGACTGGACAATGTGTTCAGCGGGTACGCTGCCCCGTGCGGTCATCTGTACAGGATGACCATCACATAGTGGACCCTCCGGAGGCGGACCGTGGCGATCGACCGACTGGACGGGCGGCTCATCGTGCTGCTGGCCCGCGAGCCCCGCATAGGCGTGCTCGAAGCGTCCCGGCGCCTCGGGGTGGCACGCGGGACCGTGCAGGCCCGGCTGGACCGCCTCCAGGCGAACGGCGTGATCCGGGGCTTCGGCCCCGACGTCGACCCGTCGGCGCTCGGTTACCCCGTCACGGCCTTCGCCACGCTGGAGATCAAGCAGGGCCAGGGGGCTGACGTACGGGCCCACCTGGGGGGCGTGCCCGAGGTGCTGGAGCTGCACACCACGACCGGGCACGGAGACATGCAGTGCCGGCTCGTCGCCCGGTCGAACGCGGATCTGCAGCGCGTGATCGACCTGGTCGTCGGCTTCGAGGGCATCGTCAGGGCCTCCACCGCGATCGTCATGGAGAACCCGGTCCCGCTCCGCATCATCCCGCTGGTCGAGCAGGCGGCCCGGGACACCGACTGAGCCGGAGCGTTCCGGCGCTGCCCGGCAGCCCGCACCACACTCGAAAAGTTGCAAAGGAGTCGTTGCAAAAAACACTTGCAACGACTCCTTTGCAACTCTACGGTGAGCTCATGCCCGAGATCCCGCAGGACAGAGTCCATGAGCTCGATCCCCGCACCCTGCGGGGGCTGGCCCACCCCCTACGGATGCGCCTGCTGAGCAGACTGCGGGCCGACGGCCCCGCCACCGCCTCGCAACTCGCCGCGACCCTGGGCGAGTCCAGCGGGGCGACCAGCTACCACCTCCGCCAGCTCGCCGCCTACGGCTTCATCGAGGACGCCCCCGAGCACGGCAAGGGCCGCGAGCGCTGGTGGCAGGCGGCCCACGAGTCCATCCGGTTCAACTCCGAGCTCCACACCGACGCCGACCCCACGGTGCGGGGCGCCGCGAACCTCTTCACCCACGAGGTCGCCTCCATCCACACCCAGGAACTCAGCACCTTCATCGGCACCATGGGCGACTGGCCGGACTGGGCCGACGCCCACGACCTCAGCGACTGGACACTCCGGCTCACCCCGGAGCTCGCCATGGAACTGGACTCCAAGGTGCACGAGCTGATCAACAGCTACCGCGAGCGGGAGGTGGCTCCTGACACCGAGGGGTCCGCCAAGGTCCGCTTCCACCTGCACGCCTTCCCTCGCACATCCGGCTGAGAGGAACCCTCATGCACCCCGACGTCCACGCACTGATCCACGCCGGCCGGGCCGCCGAACTGCAGGCCGAGGCGGCCCGGTTACGGCCTCCGTCCAAGGATCTGCGCACCCGGCTCGGCTGGACCCTCGTCGAGCTGGGACTTCGGCTCGTACACGCGCCCGCCTTCCGCACCGCCTAGACCACGACCGGGGGGAATCACCATGGGTCGGCGTGCACCGCTGGCGGCCGTGCTCGCGGCCAACTCCATATCCACCGCAGGCACTTCGCTCACGCTCATCGGCGTCCCGTGGTTCGTCCTGGAGACCACGGGCAGCGCGGGCCGCGCCGGCGTCGTCGCCTTCTGCGCGACCCTGCCGATCGTCGTCGCCGCGCTGGTAGGCGGGCCCGTCATCGACCGGATCGGCCGGCGCCGGGTCTCCGTCGCCTCCGACGCGGTCTGCGGCACGGCCATCGCCACCATCCCGCTGCTTCACCACGCGGGAGCGCTCGAATTCTGGATGCTGTGTGCGCTGATGGCGCTCAACTGCCTCGCCCACACGCCGGGCAACACGGCACGGTACGTCCTCGTCCCCGACCTCGCCGAACACGCGGGCACCACGCTCGCCCGCGCGGCCAGCCTCTTCGACGCCGTGTCGCGCGGTGCCCGGATGATCGGGGCCGCGCTGGCCGGTGTGCTGATCGCGTTCGTCGGCGCCGAGACCGTGCTCCTGCTGGACGCCGCCTCGTTCGCCGCGTCCGCGCTGCTGGTCGCGACGGGCGTACGAGGGGTACGGGCGGCGGAGCCCCACACGTCCGGCGCCCCGGTGTCGCTGCGCGCCTACCGGGCCGAACTCCGCGAGGGATACGCCTACTTGCTGGGCAACCGGCTGCTGCTCGCCGTCGTGGTCATGGTGATGTTCATGAACGGCACCGACCAGGGCTGGAACGCGGTCCTGCTGCCCGTGCACGCCGAGGGCGAGCTGGGCGGGGCCACCGCTCTCGGCCTGCTCACCGCCCTGTTCGGGGCGGGCGGGCTGACGGGAGCACTGCTGTACGGGGCCGTGGGGCACCGCTTCTCACGGCGCACGGTCTTCGCGGTGTGCGTGATCCTGTGCGGCGCGCCCCGGTTCCTGGTCGCCGCGTTCACCGGTACGACCCTGCCGCTGGCCGTCACGATGGTGCTGGGCGGGGTCGCGGGCGGAATGCTGAACCCGATCCTGACCACGATGACGTACGAACGCGTCCCCGAGGAGCTGCGGAGCAGGGTGTCCGGGACACTCACCGCGGGCTGCGAACTCGCCATGCCGGTGGGCGGCCTGGCGGCCGGCCTGCTGGTGGAGAGCACGGGCGCGACCGGAGCGCTGCTCGCGATGGGCGGGGTCTACTTCCTCGCCACGCTGAGCCCGCTGGTCTTCCCCGCGTGGCGCACGATGGAGGAACCGCGAGCGGTCGCCTCGAAGGGCGTCAGCAGCTCGGGACCTTGCCCCCCTGCTCCAGCGCCCGCAAGGACGACACCGCGCCGCTCAGCGTCGTGACAGGGATCAGCCGCATACCCTCGGGCAGCTCCGCCCGCGCTTGCGTGCACTCGGCCTTCGGTACGAGGAAGACCGTCGACCCGTCGCGGCGGGCCGCCTGAGTCTTCAGCGAGACACCGCCGACGGCGCCGACCTTGCCGTCGGCGGCGATCGTGCCGGTACCGGCGATGCTGCGGCCCCCGGTGAGGTCTCCGCCGGATCCGTCGCCCACGAGCTTGTCGATGATGCCGAGGGAGAAGAAGAGCCCGGCGCTGGGTCCGCCCACGTCGGCGAGGTTCAGGGTGATGTCGAGGGAGCCGGGGTCCTTGCCGAGGTACTTCAGGGCCGCGTCGACGGCGACGTCCTGCGACTCCTCCATGTCCTGGAGGTTGTGCCGCTCGATCTCCTTCTCGGAGCCGCCGGTCGGATAGACGGCGTCCCGCGGCATGACCGCCCGGTCCGTGCTGAACCAGCTGTCGATCACCTCGCCGACCCGGACGTCGGCCGTCGGCCCGGTGGCGACGATCGTCGTCATACGGAGCTGGCCCTCGGTGGTCCGCGTGGGGGCGCCCTTGATGGTGATCACCGGGCTGCCGCGATCCTCACCCAGGACGTCTGCGGTCAGCCCCGGCTCCGCCAGTGTGAACGGCAGCGGCGCGAAGGCGGCCGTACCGAACACCGCGAGGACGGGCAGCGCGCAGAGGGCGAGCGCGCGGGGGCGCGAGAGACGAGAGAGCACCCGCCCAATCTATCTGCCGCCGCGCCCCACGCGGCCGGGCGGGCCCGGGACAGGGCCTGCCCGGGGCGCCCGTCACCGCAGCGCGTCCGCCACCTCCCGGGCGGCGTCCAGTACGCGCGGACCCACCCGTTCCGGTACGGCGTCGGCGAGCATCACCACACCGACGCTGCCCTCCACCCCGGAGACCCCGACGAGCGGCGCGGCGGCCCCGCTCGCCCCGGCTTCGAGTTCTCCGTGCGTGAGGGTGTAGCCGGGGTGGCCCGGTGTGGGCTGCTGGCGTGCGGCGAGAATCGCCCGGCCCGCCGCGCCCCGGTCGAGCGCGTGCCGGAAGCCGGCGCGGTAGGCGACGTGGTAGTCGGTCCAGGTCGGCTCGACGACCGCGACTGCGAGGGCGTCGGTGCCGTCGACCAGGGTGAGGTGGGCTGTGGCCCCTATGTCCTCGGCCAGTGAACGCAGCGCGGGCAGCGCGGCCTCCCGGACGAGCGGGTGCACCTGACGGCCCAGGCGGAGCACGCCCAGGCCCACCCGGGCGCGTCCGCCCAGATCACGGCGCACCAGGGCGTGTTGCTCCAGCGTGGCGAGCAGACGGTAGACCACGGTGCGGTTGACGCCGAGTTTGTTGGACAACTCGGTGACGGTCAGGCCGTGGTCGGTATCGGCGAGCAGTTTGAGGACGCGCAGTCCTCGGTCGAGCGTCTGGGATGTCTCCGCGGTCACGACGCCCTCTCCCTCTTGGTGAGTGGCGGCGGCTCTCTCACGGCAGTGGCGACACCGGTCCCGGCGGCGACGCACGAAGAGGCCGCCGGCAGGCCATGGCACCGGCTGCGCTCCGCGGCGGCGTTGCCACGGGGCGTTCATATGGCCGGGACAGTAGCGAGCCAGTCCGCTCAGCGGAAGACCTCGTCCAGAATCCGGGCGTACGCGGAAACCCCGCTTCGGCCGGGACGCATAAGCGCCGGTCAGCGCCCCACCGTCCGGAACCCGGACATCTACGCGCGTCCTGGTCGGGCGACTCGTTCCGCCACGCTCCGTATACGGCATGTGCACCACATGTGAACCAGCGTTAACAAGCCGTAAACAATCGGCCAAAAAATTTCCATGAAATCCCCGCGAGAGCGGCACGAGGGCCCGGGAAGGCGCCGGACACGCGTCCGGCCCGGACGAGGAGCGGGTGTGGCTCCTCGTCCGGGCCGGACGGTTCTGTGCGCGGTGCTCGGCGCCCCGCTCACGTCATGCGGGTCGCCCACTCCTGGACCTTCTTGATCCGGTCCTGAATCTGTCCGGCCGTCGCCTCGGCGCTCGGCGGACCGCCGCACACCCGCCGCAGCTCGGTGTGGATCACGCCGTGCGGCTTGCCGCTCTGGTGCGTGTACGCCGACACCATCGTGTTGAGCGACTTCCGCAGCCCGAGCAGCTGCTTGTGCGTGACGACCGGCCGGGCCTCGGCCGGCTTCTCCAGCAGGTCGGCCTCCGCGGCCGGCTTCTGCCGGCTGTGCGCGATCTGCCGGGTCTGCCGCTTCTGGAGCAGCAGTTGCACCTGGTCGGGTTCGAGCAGCCCCGGGATGCCGAGGTAGTCCTGCTCCTCCTCGCTGCCCGGGTGCGCCTGCATACCGAATTCGGCACCGTCGTACAGCACCCGGTCGAAGACCGCGTCGGACTCCAGCGCCTCGAAGGGCAGCTGCTCCTCGGTCTCCTCGTCCTCCAGCTTCTCCGCGTCGGAGAGGAGCTTGTCCTCCTCGGCGAACGGGTTCTCCTCCTCACCGGCCTTCTTCGGCTTGTCGAGGACGTGGTCCCGCTCGACCTCCATCTCGTTCGCGAAGTCGAGGAGCATCGGGATGGTGGGTACGAACACGGAGGCGGTCTCGCCCCGGCGCCGCGAACGCACGAAGCGCCCGACGGCCTGCGCGAAGAAGAGGGGGGTCGAGATGGTGGTGGCGTACACGCCGACCGCGAGGCGCGGCACGTCGACACCCTCCGACACCATCCGGACCGCGACCATCCACCGCGATCCGTCGTCGGTGAACTGGTCGATCTTCTTCGAGGCGGCCTTCTCGTCGGAGAGGACGACGGTGGGCTTCTCGCCGGTCACCTTCTTGAGGATCTTGGCGTACTCGCGGGCCGACTCCTGGTCGGTCGCGATGACGAGCCCGCCGGCGTCCGGGATGCCCTTGCGGACCTCCGTCAGCCGCTTGTCGGCGGCGGAGAGCACGTTGGGGATCCAGTCACCGGTGGGCGAGAGCGCGGTGCGCCACGCCTGCCCGATGGCGTCCCTGGTCATCGGCTCGCCGAGCCGCGCGGCGATCTCGTCTCCGGCCTTCGTGCGCCAGCGCATGTTGCCGCTGTAGCTGAGGAAGATGACGGGGCGCACGACACCGTCGGCGAGGGCGTTGCCGTAGCCGTACGTGTAGTCGGCCGAGGAACGCCGGATGCCGTCGTTCCCCTCCTCGTACGCCACGAAGGGGATCGGGTTGGTGTCGGACCGGAAGGGCGTCCCGGTGAGCGCGAGCCGCCGGGTGGCCGGGTCGAACGCCTCCTGGCACGCCTCGCCCCAGGACTTGGAGTCCCCGGCGTGGTGGATCTCGTCGAGGATCACGAGGGTCTTGCGCTGTTCGCACCGGTTGCGGTGCAGCATCGGCCGGACGCCGACGCCCGCGTACGTCACGGCGACCCCGTGGTACTCCTTGCTCACGGGGCCCGCGCTGTACTCGGGGTCGAGCTTGATCCCTATCCGGGCCGCGGCCTCGGCCCACTGCTTCTTGAGGTGCTCCGTCGGCGCGACGACGGTGATCTGCTGCACGACGTGGTGATGCAGCAGCCACGAGGCGAGGGTCAGCGCGAAGGTGGTCTTCCCTGCGCCGGGCGTCGCGACGGCGAGGAAGTCGCGCGGCTGCTCCTGGATGTACCTCTCCATGGCGCCCTGCTGCCAGGCTCGCAGCTTGCCGGCCGTGCCCCAGGGGGCGCGGCCGGGAAAGGCGGGTGAGAGGTGGTGGGAGGCGGTAGTAGTCACGGTCTCCGGTTCGGGTCTCTCGGGTACGTGTGGCGCTGTCCGCGGGGCTCGCACGACCTCGTACGAGATACGACAACCGGGCCACCTTACCGGTGGCCCGGCCGCGTCCACGTATGAACGACACCGGCGCGGCACTCCGCGAGACCGGGGTCACATGTCGTCGTGCAGCACCCGCAGGCGGTCAGCGATCTGGTCCACGTCTTCGAGACTGCCCATCGCGACCTCGATGACGAGTTTGTACGCCTCGTCCTGGTCGACGCCAAGCATTTCGGTCCCGTTGACGTCGAGGAACACGACCGTGGACATCCAGGCCATGCGTTTGTTGCCGTCCACGAGGGGATGGTTCACCGCGAGCGACTGCAACAACGCCGCAGCCTTCTGGAACGGGTCCGTGTACGCCTCGACGCCGAACATCGCCGACTGGGGACGGTGCACCGCCGAGCTGAGCAGGCCCAGGTCGCGCACCGCGACCTGCTGCCCCTCGCAGGCCAGCTCCGCCAAGTCCAGAACTTCCTGAACTGTCAGATACTTCACTTACTCCCCCAGCCGCCGCAGCAGATCGGCGTGACCCACTGCGTACTTGGCTCCGAGCCTCTTGACCGACTCCCGATCCGCCTCGACCTCCAGATACCGGTCGATCGCCTGAAGCACTATGGCGTGCATGCTCCGACCCTCCTGTTCGGCCCGGAGCTTCAGCGCCTCTTGCTGGTCCTCGCGTATACGCAGATTCATTGCCATACCAAAACGGTACCACCAATGGTGCCACTTCGGTACTACTTCACACTCCGCACCCTGGCCGCCACCCACGCCCCCGCCAGCGCCACCCCCGCCATCGGCAGGAACACCGCCACGAACGCGCCGGGGTGCGAGCTCACGCCCCCGCCCGCCCCGTGCGCCGCCGCGCCCAGCGCTCCGCCGCCGAGTGCGGCGAACGCCGCTCCGCCGCCCGCGAGCAGCAGCACGTTGGAGAGGCCGTCGGAGATCTGGAGGGCGGCCGAGTTCGCCCCCGCCTCCCGCGGGGCCGACAGCTTCAGCAGCAGCACGCTGGTCGACGCGATCACCATGCCCATGCCGAAGCACCCGAAGGCCCAGGCCACGGCCACGATCCAGACCGGCACACCGTCGATCAGCACGGTGGGCGCCGCCGCGATCGACAGCGCGACGAGCACCATGCCACCCACCATGAGCGGCTCACGGTGCGCCTCCAGGCGGGGGCGGGACTGGACGTACGAGCCGAGCGCCCAGGTCGCGCCCCCGACGGCCAGGGACAGACCGGCCATCGTCGGGCTCAGTCCACGCTGCGTCACGAGCATCAGCGGCACGAAGGACTCGGCGGCGATGAACGAACCGGCGGCGACCCCGCGCAGCAGCACCACCGCGGGCAGCCCGCGCGCCGCGCGTACGGTGCCGGCCGGCAGCAGCCCGCGTACGGCGGGCACCAGCAGCGCGACCCCCACGGCGGCGGGGAGGAGGGCGTACCGGTTCAGCTCCTGGCCCGCGTACTGCAGCAGTCCCGCACCCACGGAGATGCCGAGCGCGAGCCGGATGCGCCGCCGGTCGAACGGCTCCGCGCCCGTGGAGCCGTCGGCGGGCCCCGCCGCCATCCGACGGATCGCGGGCAGCGCGAGGGCCAGCGGGAAGACGATCAGCACCGGAATGCCGACGAAGACCCACCGCCAGCCGAGGTGCTCGGTGACCGTGCCGGCGGCGAGCGGGCCCACGACGGAGGGGATCACCCAGCTCGCTGCGAAGGCGGCCATGATCGCCGGCCTGATCCGCTCCGGGTAGGCCCGGCCGATCACCACGTACAGCGCCACAATCACCAGCCCGCCACCGAGCCCCTGGACGGCCCGCCCGGCGATGAACATGTACATGCTTCCAGCGGTTCCGGAGAGGAGGAGCCCGGCCGCGAAGGAACTGATCCCGGCGGCGAGCGGGCCCAGCGGCCCGCGCCGGTCGGCCCACTGGCCCGAGAGCACCATGGCGAAGAGGCTGGTGGTGAAGTACGCGGAGAACGCGAACGCGTACAACGGGATGCCGTGCAGTTCACGTGCCGCGACCGGCATCGCCGTCCCGACGGCGGTGGCCTCGAAGGCGATGAGGAGCACGACGGAGACGATGCCGATGCTGAGCGCGCGGTGGGTCCGCCCGAGTACGCCCTCGGTAGGCACGGAGGTGCCGCTTCCGCTCTCGGCGACGACGGGGATCTGAAGGGGCGGTGCCATGTCGGCGTCGCGCGGTTCGAGAGCGGTCATGAGCCAAGAGTAAGGGGCATAGATCCGTTTGAACCCTGTCGATATGCTGGTCCGCTCTCGTCCCTTGGTCGTAGGCCCCGGGCCCTCGCGCACCCCACGGCGCTCCTCGCTCATGAACGGCGTATGGCAGTCGTATGGCGTGCCCACCGGGCCCCTTGTAGGTCCGGCACGGCCGCCCTAACGTCGTCGGTGCGAGGAAGAAACACCCCCGACCGTGTGCCCGAGAGGCTCAGGGGCTCGACTGCAACTCGAGTTACACCGGTTCGAATCCGGTCACGGTCTCCAGGTCTCTGACGACCTCCCGCATGTGAAGGGCCGCCCCCACCGGCGTAATCCGGGGGCGGCCCTTCCGTCATGTCCGGGGCCGGCCGCGCAGTCCGCATACCCCTCCGTGCGAGGATCCGCGGACGTGCGCGCGACCGCTGAGGAGGCCGGGAATGTTCGCGATACCGCTGGGTGACGGTGGGGAACTGCGACCGCTCAGGCCCGGCGCGCTCCCCCGCCGGGCCGGCTGGCGGGGGCTTCAGGCCCTCACGGTCGCGACGGCGGCCTGGGGCCGGATCGGCAGGCGGTTGACCGGGCGGCCGGTGGCCGAGCGGACCGCCGACGCGACGGCCGCGGGGGACGTCACCACCGGTACCGCCGAGGCGGCCTTGGCGCCGAAGGGGGCCACCACGTCACGTTCCTCGACGAGTTTGACGATGCGGATGTCCGGTGCGTCCAGGGCCGTCGGGAGCGCGTAGCCGGTGAGGTCGGGGTGGCGGACCAGCCCGCGGGCGGTGCGGAGGTTCTCCGTCAGGGCCGCGCCGATGCCCTGGGTGACGCCCGCCTCTATGCGGACGGCCAGCTGGGCGGGGTTCAGGACGCGGCCCACGTCCTGGGCGACCGCCATCTCGACGACCCGGATGGAGCCGAGCTCGATGTCGACGTCCACCACCGCGCGGATCGCGCAGAAGGCGAGACCGACGAACGCGTCGCCCTGGCCGGCCCCGTCGAGGGGTTCCGTCGGGTGGGGGCGGCACTGGGCGGTGGCCCAGAGCTCCTTGCCGTCCATGGCCTCCGTGACCGTCGTGGACAGCACCCCGTCGTACGAGGTGATCTTGCCGTCGGCGATCTGCAGGAGCTCCGTGGACATGCCGAACTGGTGGGCCAGCGGCTGGAGGAGCTGGGTGCGCACCATCTTGGCGGCCCGCTCCACCGCCCCGCCGGAGACCCAGGTGTGGCGGCCGTGCGTGGCCGGGCCCGCCGGGGGCTGGTCGGTGTCGACAGCGGCCACGTGGACCTCTTCGATGCCCAGGGTCTCCTGCACGATCTGCCGGGCGAGGGTCGTGAAGCCCTGGCCGGTCTCGACCGCCGCGCAGATCACCGTGGCGATGCCGTCGTGGACCCGCACCGTGGCCGTGGAGACCTCGTCCGCGCCCTCGGCGCCGAGCATGTGGACCATCCCGAGCGCGTACCCGACGCCGCGCCGGACGGCGCCGGGCTCGCCCGCGCCCTCCGGGCCGCCGGGCAGCAGCCAGTCGTCCTCCGACGTGTCCTTCGGCAGCGCGGGCAGCGGGTAGTCCCGTACCGCCCTGAGCAGTTCCGCGACGGGTGCCGGGCACGTCACGGTCTGGCTGGTGGGGAGGATGTCGCCGGTCGACAGCACGTTACGGAGGCGGAGCTCGGCCGGGTCGATGCCCAGCTTGGCCGCCAGCTTGTCCATCTGGCCCTCGTAGGCCGCGCAGACCTGCATGGCGCCCTCGCCCCGCACATGGCCGGACGGCGGGTTGTTCGTGCGGACCGCCCAGCCCTCGATGAAGGCGTGCGGGACCACGTACGGACCGCAGGCGAAGGCGACCGCGGCGGCGAGCGACTCGGAGGAGGAGTCGGCGTACGCGCCCGCGTCCAGGAGGATCTGGGCCTCGACCTTGACCAGCCGGCCCTCGGCGTCCGCGTGGTGGCGGTAGCGCAGGAGCGTGGGGTGGCGGTGGGCGTGCCCGAGGAAGGACTCCTCGCGGGTGGCGGCCAGCTTGACCGGGCAGCCCGTGCGCAGGGCGAGCAGGCCCAGCGGGATCTGGAAGCCGGGGTCCTCGCGGTCGCCGGTCGCGCCGGGGACGCCGGTGACGACGACCTTGACCCGGTCCGTCTCCAGGCCGAAGCAGGCTGCGGCCAGGTCGCGGTCGGTGTGCGGGTCGGTGGAGGCCGTGTAGATCTCCACGCCGCCGTCGGGGCGGGGCACGGCGAGACCGGCCTCGGCGCCGATCGGGGCGGGGTCCTGGCGGCCGATGCGGTACAGGCCCTCGACGATGACCTCGCCCTCGGCCTCCGGGTCGCCGTAGCGCAGCGGGATGTGGCGGATCAGGTTGCCGTCGGGGTGGAGGGGTTCGGCGGCGAACGCCTTCTCCGGGTCGGTGACCGGTTCCAGGACCTCGTACTCGACGGCGATGGCCGCGGCGGCGAGGCGTGCCGTGTCGGGGTGGTCCGCGGCGACGGCGGCGATGGGCTCACCGTGGTGGCGTACCAGCTTGGAGGCGAACACGGGGCGGTCGACGACCAGGCGGCCGTACTTGCCGTCGCCGGGGATGTCCTCGTGGGTGACGACCGCGCGGACCCCCGGCATCTCGGCCGCTGCCGAGGTGTCGATGGACAGGATGCGGGCGTGCGGGTGCGGGGAGCGGAGCACGGACGCCCACAGCAGGCCCTCGGCCCAGAGGTCGGCCGCGTAGGGGAAGGTGCCCTCGGTCTTCGCCCGGGCGTCGGCGGGCGGGAGCGAGGCACCCAGGCCGAGCGCGGGTGGCTCCTTGTCCGGGCCGGAGCCGAGACCTGTGGTGTCAGGGAACGTGGTGCGGGTGGCGCTGGTCGCGTTGGCCGCGGTGGCTGCGTCGCTGCTCACGCCGCCTCCTTGTCATTCGCCCCGCTGCGGCAGCAGCTGTGGTCGGCCGGTGGGGTGGCGCTCGGGATCGCGGCGGTCCTGCGTGCGTCGCTCACAGGTCGCCTCCCTCGTGCGGCTGAGGCTGGACACTACCGGCGCCCGGGCGCGCCTGGTGCGGGATGCGCGCGTCGTCGGTCTGCTCGGACGCGGCCGCTTCGGCGTTCGCCTCGCGGCCCGCGATGACCTCGCCCACCGCGTCGAGCACTCCCCGGTAGCCGGAGCAGCGGCAGAGGTTGCCGCACAGGGCCTGGCGCGTCTCCAGCTCGGATGGGGCGTGGTTGCCTTCGAGCAGGTCGTGGATGGTCATGGCCATACCGGGGATGCAGAAGCCGCACTGGACGGCCCCGCACGCGGCCAGGGCCCGCTGTACGTCGGAGGGCTCACCGTCGACGGCGAGGCCCTCGACCGTGCGGACCTCGCTGCCCGCCGCCGTGGCGGCGGGGACCAGGCAGGAGGCGACGAGACGGCCGTCGACCTGGACGTTGCAGGCACCGCACTCGCCCTGCGAGCAGCCGTCCTTGGCACCGGCGAGGCCGAGGCGCTCGCGCAGCACGTAGAGCAGGGACTCACCGATCCAGGCCTCGCTCACGGGGCGGTCGGCGCCGTTCACGTGCAGGACGTACGAGGCGGAGGGGTGCTCGCTCGGGGCGCCCGTGACCGGGGTGGCCGCGACACCGGCCGCGGGGGCCTCGCCGGGCTCGTGCCCGGCCGGGGCGTCCGTCGGCGGTGCGGCGGTCTCGGGGGCGGAGACGAGGCCGGGGGCCGCCGCGTCGGTGGCCTCCGCGTCCTCGGCGCCCTCGGGGTGCCCAGGGAACTCGGCGGCCGACGGGGCCTCAGGGAACTCCGCCGGGCGCTCGGACGCCTCGCGGGGTGCCTCGTCGGCTGTCTCCTGGCCGGCCTCGTCGACGGTCTCGTCGACGGCCGGGGGCGCGGCCTCGGTCTCCTCCTGGTGCTGCGTCGCCCACGGTGCGGGCGCACCTCCCGGCAGCGTGGCCGGCGGGGCGGTGTCCGTGTACCACTGCGAGGCCAGCGCGGAGGCGGCGAACTCGCCGGACTCCTCGGGGAGGTCCCCCTCGGCGACCGGGATCGTCCACTGGCCGGTGTGACCGACCGCTCCGGAGCCCGCGGTGGGTTCGGCGGCGGCGTTCGTCGCCTCGCTGAAGTCCCACTGGGCCGTGGTGGAGGACGTGACCGGGTACTGGTTCGGGTCCGGCCAGTGCACCGAGGAGGGCGCGAGGTGCTCGCGGCCCGCCTGCTCGTCCGGGGACCGGGTGTCCGGGGACCGGGTGTCCGGCATCTGCACGGCCCAGCTGCCCGTCGCCGCCGGGTCCAGGCCGGCCGCCGGGGTCAGCGGCAGGATCATCGGCGGTACGTACCCGTGGCCGGGCGCGGCCAGCGGGTCGTTGGCCAGGTCCTCCGGGGGCAGGTGGACGAACGCCGTCGCCTCGGCGTCGTACTCGCCGCTCTGCGGGGTGGGCTGCCAGCCGCCGTACTGCTGTGCGTACGGGTCGTGACGGTCCTGCTGCTCGTTGGGGTCCTCGTTGCTCACGACAGTGCCCTCCCGAGCGCGCGTCGGGCCAGCGCGGCGACGGTGCGGCGCAGATGTTGTACGGCAGGCGGCAGGGGCGGTACCTCTCCCCCGTCGTCCGGTGCCTGATCCGGGATACAGGCCGCGGCGACGTACTCGCCGAAGGCTGCCAGCGCGTCGGCGGCCAGGCCGCGTTCGCCGTCCCAGTCGATCAGCGAGGCGATCCAGCGTTCGGCCTCCAAGGGCCGCAGCGGCATCGGCGCGACGGCGCCGACCGCGCAGCGCACTCCGCGCCGGGCCGGGTCCAGGACGATCGCCACGGACGCGGTCGCGCGGCCGGGGCCGGTGCGTCCGGTGGCTTTCAGGAAGACCTGCGGGGCGTGCAGCAGCGGCACGCGGACGAAACCGATCAGTTCGCCGGGTGTGAGCATCTCGCGGCCGGCGAGCAGGTGCGAGACCGGGATCTCGCGGCGGGCTCCGCCGGCGCCCGCGACGACCAGGTCGGCCTCCAGGGCCGCCAGTACCGGCAGGGTGTCACCGGTCGGGGCCGCGCTCGCGATGTTGCCGCCGAGCGTCCCGGCGTTACGGATCTGGGGCGGGCCGGCCGCGCGGGCCGAGGCGGCGAGCGCGGGGATGAGGGCGGCGAAGTCGGGCCGTCCCATGCGTGCGTGGGTCAGTCCGGCGCCGAGCAGCGCGTGACCGTCCTGGTAGTGCCAGCCGCGCAGTTCGCTGATCCGTCCGAGGCCCACGAGCCCCGAGGGGCGCAGCAGCCCCTTGTTGACGGCCGACATCAGGTCCGTGCCACCCGCCACAGGAACGGCGGCGGGCATGGCGCCGAGCGCCGCCACGGCCTCGTCGAGCGAGGCCGGCAGCGTCACCGACTGCATCGCCTGCGGTGCGTGAGTGGTCAACCCAGCTGCCCCTTTCCGGTCTCCCGGCTGTCCCGCCTGTTCCGCCGTACGGTACGTGCTCACAGCCCGGACGTGGCAACTCTGGCACATCTTCCAACTGGCCCGACGCGAGGGTCCGCGAAGGCCGTTTCCGCCCCTGACCAGGGGGATGGTCCGGATTCGCACCTCTTCGGCGCAGAGTGCGAATTGCCACTCTTCAGCGAGTCACGTACGACTTGTCGCCTTCGTGCGGGACGGGCCAGCGACGCGCCCACGGGACCTGCGGCGGCCCCGTGAGCGCGCGCGCACGGCGTCTACCTGTTCGGGGGCGGTCCCTCGATCGGGCGACCGAGGACACCGGGGCGCAGCTGCGCGGGCGACGGGCCGCCCGGCGGCCGGTAGCCGACGCCGAGGGCGTCGAGCCGGGCGTAGTGCGTGGTCATCCGGCGTTCGAAGCCGGCGAAGTCCCGTTCGGCCGGGGCCGGGAGCCGGGACCAGGCGACCTCGGCGAAGGCCGCGAGCCGGGGGAAGACCTGGTAGTCGACGCGGGCCCGGTTCTGCATGACCTCGGTCCACACATTGGCCTGGGTGCCCAGGATGTGACGGGCCGCCTCTTCGGAGAGGCCCGGGGGTACGGGCTCGAAGCGGTAGACGTCCTCCAGGGTGCGCACGTACGCGATGGGCATCGGCTCGTCGGGGCCGCCGTCCTGCCGGTAGTCCAGGTACACGTGCTGCTCGGGGCACATGACGACGTCGTGGCCGGCCTCGGCGGCGGCGATGCCTCCCGCGTAGCCGCGCCACGAGGACACGGCCGCGCCCTCGGCGAGACCGCCCTCCAGGATCTCGTCCCAGCCGATGAGGCGGCGTCCGCGCGCGGTGAGCCAGGTGTCGAAGTGGCGGATGAACCAGGACTGGAGTTCGTCCTCGTCGGCCAGGCCGAGTTCGGCGATCCGCGCCTGGGCGGTCGGGGACTGCTTCCACTGGTCCTTCGGGCACTCGTCGCCACCGACGTGGATGAACGGCGAGGTGTCCGCGGGGAAGAGCCCGAGGAGCTCCTCGAAGACGCCCTCGAAGAAGCGCAGGGTGGCTTCGGTGGGGGCGAGTACGTTCGGGTTGATGCCCCAGTCGTCCCAGGGGGAGAGCGCCGTCGTGTCGATGACGTCGGTGTTGCCCAGCTCGGGGTAGGCGCTGATGGCGGCCTGCGAGTGGCCGGGGATGTCGATCTCCGGGACGACCCGGATATGCCGCGCGGCGGCGTACGCCACGATCTCGCGGATGTCGTCCTGGGTGTAGTAGCCGCCGTGCGGGGTCTCGTCCCACAGGTCGGAGGCGCGGTGACCGTACTTCGTACGGCCGCGCCAGGCGCCGACCTCGGTGAGCCGGGGGTAGCGCCTGATCTCGACACGCCAGCCCTGGTCGTCGCTCAGGTGGAAGTGGAAGACGTTCAGCTTGTGCGCGGCGAGGAGGTCCAGGTAGCGCAGGACGTCCTCCTTCGGCATGAAGTGCCGGGCCACGTCGAGCATGAGACCGCGCCAGGCGAAGCGGGGGCTGTCCTCGATGTCCGTGAAGGGGATGCCGGCCTTGCCGTCGGCGCCGACGGGGGCGCGGCGGAAGGCCTCGGGGCCCAGGAGCTGACGGAGGGTCTGTGCGCCGCGGAAGACGCCCGCGGCGCTTCCTCCGGTGAGCCGTACGCCCACGGTGGGCTCGGTGACCAGCCGGTAGCCCTCGGGATCCAGGGCGGGATCGACGCCCAGGGCGAGGGTGTTGCCGGTCGGCTCGGGGCCACCGGGCGCGAGGGGCAGGCCGAACGCCGCTCCGAGGGTGGAGCGCAGCCACCGCTCGGTGGTCTCCGTGCCGGCCTGAGCCGTGAGCGTGGTGGACCGGTCCAGGGTGAACCCGGGCCCGTCCTGGCCGCCGCCGCGCACGGGCGCGGGAATGAGGTTGTCCACGTCAGTCCTTAACCGCTCCGCCGAGTCCCGAGACCAGGCGTCGCTGTACGAGTACGAAGAAGACCAGGACGGGAATGGTCATCACGGTCGAGGCTGCCATGATCCCTCCCCAGTCGTTCTCGTCGGGCTTGAAGAAGACCAGCAGCGCCATGGGAAGCGTCGACTGGGAGGTGTCGCTGATGAGGAAGGACTTCGCGAACAGGAAGTCGTTCCAGGTCGAGATGAACGAGAAGACGCTGGTCGCCACGAGGCCGGGGAAGACCAGCGGGAAGAGGATCTGCCACAGGAAGCGGGTGCGGCTCGCCCCGTCGATGTAGGCGGCCTCCTCCAGGGCCTCCGGGACGGCCTTCACGAAGCCGCGGAGCATCCAGATCGCGAACGGCAGCGAGAAGGCGAGGTGCGGCAGGATCAGCGAGCCCAGCGTGTTCAGCTGCCCGAAGTCCCGCATCAGGAAGAACAGCGGGATGGTCAGCGCCTCGACCGGCACCATCTGCGCGACGAGGAACATGATCAGCAGCGTCGTGCGGAACCTGAAGCGGAACCGGGTCACCGCCGTGGCCGCCAGGAACGCGATCAGCGCGGACGCGATGACGACCGTGCCCGCGACGAGCAGGCTGTTGAGGAAGTAGCGGCCGAAGTCCTGCTGTTCGAAGACCCGGCGGAACGAGTCGAGGGACGGGGACAGCGTCCAGGGCCGCGCTTCGGTGGACTGGATCTCGCCCGCCGGCTTGAACGCGGAGAGCACCATCCAGTAGAGCGGGAAGGCGACCGCGACGGCGATGAGCAGGGCCGCCGCCTCGGCGGCCAGCCGGCCGGGCCTGCGGACGCGGAATCGGTTGACGGGCGTGCTCACAGTTCCTCCCCCTGGCGCCGGACGAGGCGCAGGTAGACGAGCGTCACGGCCAGCAGGATCACCAGCATGACGACACCGATCGCCGAGCCGAGGCTGTACTGCGACGAAGCGAACGCCTTCTGGTACGCGTACACGTTGAGCACCAGGTTCTGGCCGGCGATGCCGCCGCCGTTGGTCATGACGTAGATCTGGGTGAACACCTTGAAGTCCCAGATGATCGACTGGATGGTGACGACGACCAGGATCGGCCGGAGCATCGGCGCCATGACCGACCGCCAGATCCGCCACTGCGAGGCCCCGTCCAGCGAGGCCGCCTCCAGCACCTCGGCGGGGATCGCCCGGATGCCCGCGTAGACGGTGACCATCACGAACGGGAACGAGCACCAGAGCACTTCGAGGAGCACGAGGGCGAAGGCGCTGTAGCGCCCGTACGTCCAGGAGAAGTCACCGAGGCCCAGGACCCGGTTGACCGGGCCGAAGTCGGGGTCGAAGAGGAAGACCCAGACGGTGGACCCGGTGACGGCCGGGGTCGCCCACGCACCGAGCGCGGCCATCATCAGCGCGAGCCTGGGCAGGGCACGGATCCGGGTCAGCAGCACGGCGAGCGCGCAGCCGGTCATGAGGGTGGCGATGACGCAGGCCGCGGCGAAGACCACGGTCGCGAGGAGCACCTGCCAGAACTGGCTGTCGCCGAAGAGCGCGGTGTAGTTGCCGAACCCCTTGAAGGTGGTCGGTTCGCCGCCGCTGACCTGGGCCTGGGTGTACTCCAGGAAGGAGATCAGGCCGAGCTGGTAGATCGGGTAGACGAGGAGCGCGCCCAGGAGGACGAGCGCGGGCAGGAGGTAGAGCCAGGGGGTCCAGCCGGGCTGCCGCGCGGACGGGACGGAGCGGCGGCGCCGGGGTGGGCGGGGCTGTGCGCCGCCCGCCGCGGGAGCCTTGGACAGGGTGCTGTTCGCGGTCATCGTCAGCCTGCGGCGGCGAAGGCCGCGTCCATCTTCTCGGCCGCGTCGTCCGAGGCCTCCGCGACGTCCTTACGGCCGCTGACGATCTCCTGGAACATCGTCGGCAGGACGAGCGAGGCGTCGATCTGGCCCCAGCCCGGCGAGGCGGGGACGAACTTGGCACCCGCGCCGAGGGTCTGGACGAACGGGGCGGCGAAGGGCTCCTTCTTCGCGGCGTTGTCCCGTACGTCGGTGTAGGTCGGCAGGAAGCCCATCGCGTCGAAGAGCTCGGCCTGGGTCTTCTTGCCGGTCAGCGACTTCATCAGCTCCACCGCCAGGGTGCGGTGCGAACTGCTCTTGAGCACGCCGATGTTGTTGCCGCCCGCGAACGCGGGGGCGATCGAACCGGGTGCGACACCGGGCAGCGGCACGACCGCGTACTTGCCCTTCACCGCGCCGGCCTCGACCGCGGTGTGGCTGAAGTCGCCGCCGATGGCCATGGCGGCCTTGCCCGCCGCGAAGGAGGTGATGGTCGCGTTGCCGCCCATGGAGGCGCACTTGGCGGCCGGGCAGTTGGCGTCGCCGAAGAGCGAGGTGTAGGCCTCGATGCCCTTGCGGGCCTTGTCGCTGTTGATGGCGGCCTTGTAGGTGCCACCGGTGTCGTTGGCCAGTTCGCCGCCGTTGGCCCAGATGAACGGCATCGCGCCGTAGGTGTAGGCTCCGCCGACCGCGAGGCCGTAGAGCTCCGGCTTCTCCTTGTGGACCTTCTTCGCGGTGGATATCAGCTCCGCCTGGGACTTGGGGACCTCGATGCCCAGGTCCTCGAAGACGTCGGTGCGGTAGTACAGCGCCCGGACGCCGACGAAGAGCGGTGCTCCGTAGACCTTTCCGCCGACCGTCACGGACTGCTTGGCGATCGGGTCGCTGTCCTTGGCCTCGTCCCAGGCCGCGAACTCCTGGCTGACGTCGGCGAGTCCGCCGTCCTTGACGTAGCCGGCCGTGTCGGTGTTGCCGTACTCGATGAGGTCCGGGGCGCTCTTCGGGTCGTTGAAGGCGGCCTTGATCCGCTGGGCGCGGGTGTCGACGGGGATGTACTCGATCTCGACTTCCGCACCCTTGTGGCTCTTCTCGAAATCGGCGACGGCCGCGTCGACGACCTGTTCCTTGGGCTTGTTGCCGACCTCCTGGAACAGCCAGACCCGGAGCGTGCCGGACTTCTCGTCCCCCTTGGCGGAGGTGTCGGAGGTCTGCGGGGCGCAGGCAGTGGCGGTGAGGCCGGCCAGCACAAGCGCCGCAGCGGGGGCGGCAATTCGGGCAGAAAGGTTCATCGGGGGGCCCCTACCGGTCAGTCGTTGCATCCTGCGCAACGCACGTTTCGTTCTGCACAACTGGCAGGAGAGTAGGTGCGCATCAGGGAGCCGACAAGTGGTCTCTACCACTCTGTGACCAGCGGACGCAGCCCGTGCAACGCGAAGGGCCCCCGGGGCGCGCATCGCTGCGCGCTCCGGGGGCCCTTACCGGGTCCTCCCGCGGTCACTTCCGTGCCCGCGGACCGGCGGGGACTACTTCT
The DNA here is from genome assembly GCF_040650955.1 of Streptomyces sp. NPDC048560. NCBI lineage: Bacteria > Bacillati > Actinomycetota > Actinomycetes > Kitasatosporales > Streptomycetaceae > Streptomyces > Streptomyces sp. NPDC048560. The sequence goes on along the minus strand of NZ_JBEZIJ010000011.1, from coordinate 85,966 downwards.
TGTCCTTGCCGCCCTTGCCCTTGTCCTTGTCGCCGCCGGCGCCCATGGACTCGTAGATCTCCTTGCACATGGGGCAGACCGGATACTTCTTGGGGTCGCGCCCCGGAACCCAGACCTTGCCGCACAGCGCCACCACGGGGGTGCCCTCGAGGGCACTCGCCATGATCTTGTCCTTCTGGACGTAATGGGCGTAGCGCTCGTGGTCGCCGTCGCCGTGCGACACCTGTGGGGTCGGCTCTACGAGGGTCCCCGTACCTGCCCCGCGATCGGGCTCAAGAGTGCTCATAACCGCCAAGGGTACTGAAGGCCACGGCGTAGCGGAGCCGCCAGGTGCGCCGGGTCCCGCCACCGGTCCGGCGCCCGGCCGCGCCGTCAGTTCAGGGACGGGTCGTCCGGATACGTCGCGATCATCGCGAGCTCGCTGCGCTGGCGCCGCAGAACCGCCCGCCAGAGGCCCTCCGGGCGGGGAGAGGACACGTCTCCGGGCTCGGACTCGACGACGTACCAGGCCCCGTCGCCCAGCTCCGCCTCCAGCTGCCCCGGGCCCCAGCCCGCGTACCCGGCGAAGATCCGCAGCGATCCGAGTGCGGCGGCCAGCAGCTCCGGCGGGGTCTCCAGATCCACCAGGCCGATGGCCCCGTGCACCCGGCGCCAGCCCAGGGGGCCCTCGTCACCGGGGATCACCGCCACACCGAGCGCCGAGTCGAGCGAGACGGGACCGCCCTGGAAGACGACGTCCGGTTCCCCGGTGAGTCCGGCCCAGGGCGCGAGGATGTCGCCGACGCCCACCGGGGTCGGGCGGTTCAGGACCACGCCGAGCGAGCCCTCCTCGTCGTGGTCGAGGAGCAGCACCACCGCGCGGTCGAAATTCGGGTCCGCCAGGGCGGGTGCGGCCACGAGCAGCCGCCCTGTGAGCGAGGACACCTCGGTCATGGCGCAAATGATCCCGCATCCGGGGCCTCCGTGGGACCCAACCCGCCCGGCCGGTCCAGGAGGGGCTGCGACCGCAGCTCAGGGGCGCACGGATGCACGGGGAGCGCACAATTCGGCCGAGTTCCGGACGGTGACCCTCCGCTAGCTGTGCTGCGCAGAGCGTGTTGTGGCCGATTCATGACGTTCGTACACGCCCGTTGCCCTTACGGAAGGGGGGTAGGAGGCCATTACCCTTTTCGATGGCCCCCCGCCCGACCACTCCGGAACGCGAGATTCATGACCGGCACAGACGATGTCCTGCTTGTCCACGGCGGAACCCCGCTGGAGGGCGAGATCCGCGTCCGCGGCGCCAAGAACCTGGTGCCCAAGGCGATGGTCGCCGCGCTGCTCGGCAGCGGGCCGAGCCGGCTCCGCAACGTGCCCGACATCCGCGATGTGCGGGTGGTCCGGGGCTTGCTGCAGCTGCACGGCGTGACCGTCCGCCCCGGTGACGAGCCGGGCGAACTGATCCTGGACCCCTCACACGTCGAGAGCGCGAACGTCGCCGACATCGATGCCCACGCGGGCTCGTCGCGCATCCCGATCCTCTTCTGCGGCCCGCTGCTGCACCGTCTGGGCCACGCCTTCATCCCGGGGCTCGGTGGCTGCGACATCGGCGGCCGTCCCATCGACTTCCACTTCGAGGTGCTCCGCCAGTTCGGCGCGACGATCGAGAAGCGGGCCGACGGCCAGTACCTGGAGGCCCCGCAGCGACTGCGCGGCACGAAGATCCGGCTGCCGTACCCGTCGGTGGGCTCCACCGAGCAGGTGCTGCTGACGGCCGTGCTGGCCGAGGGTGTCACCGAACTGTCCAACGCGGCCGTGGAGCCGGAGATCGAGGACCTCATCTGCGTACTGCAGAAGATGGGCGCGATCATCTCGATGGACACCGACCGGACGATCCGGATCACGGGTGTCGACCGGCTCGACGGTTACACGCACCGGGCGATCCCGGACCGCCTGGAGGCCGCCTCCTGGGCGTCCGCGGCGCTGGCGACCGAGGGCAACATCTACGTGCGCGGCGCCCAGCAGCGCTCGATGATGACCTTCCTGAACACCTTCCGCCGCGTCGGCGGGGCCTTCGAGATCGACGACGAGGGCATCCGCTTCTGGCACCCGGGCGGCGCGCTGAACGCCATCGCGCTGGAGACGGACGTGCACCCCGGCTTCCAGACCGACTGGCAGCAGCCCCTGGTGGTGGCGCTGACGCAGGCCAGCGGCCTGTCCATCGTCCACGAGACGGTGTACGAGTCCCGGCTCGGCTTCACCTCCGCCCTCAACCAGATGGGCGCGCACATCCAGCTCTACCGCGAATGCCTGGGCGGCTCCGACTGCCGCTTCGGCCAGCGCAACTTCCTGCACTCCGCGGTCGTGTCGGGACCGACGAAGCTGCAGGGCGCCGATCTGGTCATCCCCGACCTGCGCGGCGGCTTCTCGTACCTGATCGCCGCTCTGGCGGCGCAGGGCACCTCGCGGGTGCACGGCATCGACCTGATCAACCGCGGCTACGAGAACTTCATGGACAAACTGGAGAAGCTCGGCGCGAAGGTCGAGCTGCCGGGCGGATCGCTCGTCTAGCGACGGCGCACAGCGGCCCGCTACGGACGGCGGTGGCCCCCTGGGTGGGAGTCACCGCCGTTCGGCGTCCACGGGCCGTACGGGGCCTCCCAGGGCCGTATACGCCGAAGAGCGGCCACCCCGCAGGGGGTGGCCGCTCCTCGTTTTGCTGCGCCGGGCCTTACTTGCCCTTGGCGGCTTCCTTGAGCTTCGAGCCCGCGGAGACCTTCACGCTGTAACCGGCGGGGATGTTGATCGGGTCGCCGGTCTGCGGGTTCCGAGCGGTGCGAGCGGCACGGTGGGTGCGCTCGAAGGTCAGGAAGCCGGGGATGGTGACCTTCTCGTCGCCCTTGGCGACGATCTCTCCGACGGTCTCGGCGAGCGCGGCCAGCACGGCGTCGGCGTCCTTGCGAGTCACCTCGGCGCGGTCGGCCAGGGCGGCCACCAGCTCACTGCGGTTCATGTTTGTACTCCCGTGTTCTTCTTGCCTGTGAGGCGTGAGATCGAAGCCGATGCTGCCAGGGCCCTCTGACAGTCCCCGGACCCGGGTCTGATGTCAGACCCTCTCGCCCGAATACGCATCCTGCCCCCACCAGCGGCGGGAAAGCCAATCCGGAACCCTCCGGAGTCACACGAAAAGCGCCACGGATTGCCCGTAGTGACGTTCCGTCGACTCCCTGAAGCGGTCCGCAGCGGATGCCGGGCCCTGCGGGGCCCGCTGCCCGCCACCCTAAAGGGGCGTTTGGGACGCCGCGACCCGCGACGCGCCGTACGGCGGCGCGGGTGAGGCAGCCCACCCTCCGCGCGCGCCGGGGCAGGACGGCGCGGAGGACGTGCCTCAGACGAGGTCCGAGGAACTCTCCACAGTGGCGCCCGCGGCCTTCGCAGCGGCGCGGACGGCCCCCGCGACGGCTCCCGCGACCTTGTCGTTGAAGACCGAGGGGATGATGTAGTTCGCGTTCAGCTCGTCCTCGGCGACGACGTCGGCGAGGGCGCCGGCGGCGGCGAGCATCATCTCCGTGTTGACGGTGCGGGACTGAGCGTCCAGCAGACCGCGGAAGACGCCGGGGAAGACCAGGACGTTGTTGATCTGGTTGGGGAAGTCCGAGCGCCCGGTGGCGACAACCGCTGCCGTCTGACGGGCGATTGCGGGCTCGACCTCGGGGTCCGGGTTCGCGAGCGCGAACACGATCGCACCGTCCGCCATGGCGGCCACGTCGTCGCCGTTCAGGACGTTGGGGGCGGAGACGCCGATGAATACGTCGGCGCCGACGACGGCCTCCTTGAGGGTGCCGGTGACGCCCTCCGGGTTGGTGTTGTCGGCGATCCAGCGCAGCGGCGAGTCGGGGTCGGCGGAGACTAGGTCCTCGCGGCCCGCGTGCACCACACCGTGGATGTCGGCGACGACGGCGTGCTTGACGCCCGCCGCGATGAGCAGCTTCAGGATGGCCGTACCGGCCGCTCCCGCGCCGGACATGACGACCCGTACGTCCCCGATCTCCTTGGTCACCACGCGCAGGGCGTTGGTGAGGGCGGCCAGGACGACGATGGCGGTGCCGTGCTGGTCGTCGTGGAAGACGGGGATGTCCAGGGCCTCGCGCAGCCGTGCCTCGATCTCGAAGCAGCGGGGTGCGGAGATGTCCTCCAGGTTGATTCCCGCGAAGCCGGGGGCGATCGCGCGGACGATCGCGACGATCTCGTCGGTGTTCTGGGTGTCCAGGCAGATCGGCCACGCGTCGATGCCGGCGAAGCGCTTGAACAGGGCCGCCTTGCCCTCCATCACGGGCAGCGCGGCCATCGGGCCGATGTTGCCGAGACCGAGCACGGCGGAGCCGTCCGTCACGACTGCGACGGAGTTGCGCTTGATGGTGAGGCGCCGGGCGTCCTCGGGATTCTCGGCGATCGCCATGCACACGCGGGCGACGCCCGGGGTGTAGATCATGGAGAGGTCGTCACGGTTGCGGATGGGGTGCTTGGACGCCATCTCGATCTTGCCGCCGAGGTGCATCAGGAACGTACGGTCGGAGACCTTGCCGAGCACCACGCCCTCGATGTCGCGCAGGCCTTCGACGATCTCGTCCGCGTGCGAGGTGGATGAGGCCGCGATGGTGACATCGATCCGCAGCTTCTCGTGGCCGGAAGCGGTCACGTCGAGGCCGGTGACCGAACCGCCGGAGGACTCCACGGCCGTGGTGAGCTGGGAGACCGCTGTGCCGCTCGCGGGCACCTCCAGCCTGACCGTCATCGAGTACGAGACGCTGGGCGCCGTTGCCATGGCCGAGTCCTTCGCTTTCCTTAGCTTCATTGCCGCGTGCACGGGGCACTCACCGCCGCCACGCGTTCCGATCGTCGCACCTACCGGCGGGTAGCCGGTAATGACTGCCACGGTTCGGAAAGTGTTTTCCACCATACGAGAAGTACACGCCCGGGCGGAAGCCCCGACCGCTCGCGAACCTTCCCCCGGAACGAAAACAGACCCACGTCACCGGGAGGTGACGCGGGTCTGTCTTCTTCACTTAGGTGGCACCGGCCCGCCATGCTCGCCTCGCGGCAAGTGGTCGCTCGAAGCGACGAAGGTTGGGCCCGGGGGCTTGGATCGAGCCGGTGCCAACACCAGGCTAACAAAGACCCCCGGGAAGTGATTCCAGCAGCGCAGGATCATTCGAAATCAGCCACCCGGCCGCTCTCCGCCCCGCCCCGCCCCGGCTCCCCGCTCAGTCCCTCAGCAGGTCCGGCACCCCGTCCTCGTCGGGCATGTCACGCTCCCCCGACACCACCGTGAGCTGCTGGGTGGCACGGGTCAGCGCCACGTACAGCACCCGCAGTCCGGCCGGTGACTCGTCCGCGATCTCCGCCGGCGAGACGACGACCGTGGCGTCGTACTCCAGCCCCTTCGCCTCCAGGCTGCCGAGCGCCACCACGCGCTCCCCGAGCTCCGCGAGCCACTCACGGGCCTGGGCACGGCGGTTCATGGCGACGACCACGCCGATCGTGCCGTCCACCTCGGAGAGCAGCCTGCGCGCCTCCTCGCGGACCGTGGCGGCCAGGTCCCCGTCCCGCACCGGCTCGAAACGGGGTTCCACGCCGGTCGAGCGGACCGCCGCCGGGGACTCCATGCCCGGCATCGCGAGGGCCAGCACCTTGGCGGCGAGCTCCGCGATCTCGGCCGGGTTGCGGTAGTTGACGGTGAGGGTGAAGCGGCGGCGGGGGCGGCTGCCGAGCGCCTCGTCCCGGGCCGCCGCGGCCTCGTCAGGATCGGACCAGGAGGACTGCGCCGGGTCGCCGACGATCGTCCAGGTGGCGTGCCGGCCCCTGCGGCCGACCATCCGCCACTGCATGGGCGTCAGGTCCTGTGCCTCGTCGACGATGACGTGGGCGTACTCGGTGCGCTCCGCCGCCAGCCGCTCGGCCCGCTCCCACTGGGTCTCCTCGCGCTGCGGCATCAGCTCCTCAAGACCGGTGAGCTGGTCCAGCGGGTCGTACTCGCGCTTCCGCTTGGGCCGGTGCGGGGTGCCGATCAGGGTCTGGAGCTCGTCGAGCATCGCCACGTCGTGGACGGAGAGCGGGCCCCGGCCCTCGCTGTCGAGCCGCTTCAGGGAGCGCGCCAGCTTCCGCACCTCCCCCTGGTTGAGGATGCGGCGGGCCCACCGGCCGAGCCGGCGCTCGTCGGCCATCGTGGCGAGCACCCTGCGGGGGGTGAGCTCGGGCCACCAGTCGTTGAGGAAGGTGAGGAACGGCGTCTCCGTGGAGACGTCCTCGTCGAAGGAGGAACGCAGTTCCGCGACGAGTTCCGGGTCGGTGTAGCGGCCCCGGCCCGAGGACTTGCTCCACAGGGCGTCCAGCAGCAGTTTGCGGGCGCGCGGGCGCAGCAGGTTGACGGGCGCCGTGCCGCTGAGCACGTTGTTGCGGATGCGCTGGAGCTCGTCCGCGTTGAGCTCGACGCGGGCACCGAAGGCGACCACCCGGAGCCGGGTGGGCGTACCGGCGGGCTGCGTCTGCTCCGGCGTCTCGTCCCCGAACGACAACTGGCCGTCCTGGGACGCCGACTGCGCCCTGGGCTGCTCCAGCGCCCCGCGGGCCGCCTTGCGCAGCACGTGGAGCATCCGGGAGGAGCCCTTGATACGGGCGACGGCCGGTTCGTCGTAGGTGGTGGCGCCCTCGACGCCCGCGGCCTCGTCGGAGAGCGAGCCGACCGCGCGGATCGCGACCTGGCCCTCCTCGCCGAGCGAGGGCAGCACGCCCTCCGTGTAGGCGACGAGCAGCGGGGTCGGCGAGACGACCAGGATGCCGCCCGCGTACCGGCGCCGGTCCTGGTAGAGGAGGTACGCGGCCCGGTGCAGGGCGACCGCGGTCTTTCCGGTGCCGGGGCCGCCGGACACCTCCGTGACGGAGGCGGCGGGAGCCCGGATCACCATGTCCTGCTCGGCCTGGATGGACGAGACGATGTCCCGCATGGTGTGGCTGCGGGCCTGGCCGAGCGCCGCCATCAGCGCGCCGTCGCCGATGACGGGGAGCTTCTCGCCGCCGACGGTGGCGGTGAGCTCCGGGCGCATCAGGTCGTCCTCGACCCCGAGGACCTTGCGGCCCTTGGAGCGGATGACCCGTCGGCGTACGACCCTGCCGGGTTCCTTGGGCGTCGACCGGTAGAACGGCGCGGCCGCCGGGGCCCGCCAGTCGATGACCAGCGGCGCGTAGTCGGAGTCGAGGACTCCGATGCGGCCGATGTGGAGCGTCTCCGCGATGTCCGCGGTGCTGTCCGGGCGTACGGCGTCGTCCGCGGGCTCGACGGAGGTGAACGCGCCGTCCGGGCCGCGCTCACCGTCCTTGCCGAGCAGCAGATCGATCCGCCCGAAGAGGAAGTCCTCGAACTCGTTGTTCAGCCGATTGAGATGGACCCCTGCGCGGAAGACCTGGGCGTCGCGCTCGGCGAGCGCCCCCGGCGTTCCGACCTGGCCCCTTTTCACGGCGTCGTGCATGAGAAATTCCGCCTCGTCGATCTTCTCTTCGAGGCGGTGGTAAACCCGGTCCAGATGTTCTTGCTCGACACCGATTTCCCGGTCCCGCAACGAATCGACAGCGGCATCCTGCGCGGCCACCGGGGCCCCCTTCTGATGTGCATAGAGCAGCCGTCAACCGTACGCGAAAGGGGGCCCGCTCCGCACCTGTGACCAGCATTGCGATTGCGCGTCGGAACCGGGGCCGACGCGCTCACGCACTCACGTGCCGATCTCCACCAGCCGCTCGCCGTCGAAGGTCCGTACCTCGAAGTGGTCGATGTCGTCGCGGTCCATCGCCGCGCCGCCGTGCACGTACAGCGGATTCTTCGCCGACGGGTGCGGGGAGTCCTCGATCCCGTACCCCCATTTCGGCACGGACCAGGAGGTGACGACCTCCTCCTCACCGGACTTGGAGACGGCGATCAGGCTGCACTTCTCGGGGCCCTTGACGTTCTTGAGCTGCAGGACCGTGTGGGTGCCCCAGGCCTTGGGCTCCATGCCGACGGTGGCGTCGACGCCGGTGGCGGGATCGGTCGCCGTGGCCTTCTCCTTCATGTGGTTGAAGAAGGCGTCCTCGGCCGGGCTTGTGGGGTGCGGGTCGCCCGTCGCCACGGACCGTCCCCCGTCGTCGCCGCCGGTGGCCGTGACGGCTATCACAGGGCCCGCGATGATCACGGCTGCCGCCGCCGCGAGCAGATACCTGCCGCGGCGTCGGCGCAGTTCGCGCTTGCGCGCGACCTCGTCGACGAGCCGGCCGAGGAGCGCGGGGGCGGGCGGCTCGGGCACGTGCGGGACGGGCCGGGCGCCCGGATGGGCGGCGGGTGCCTCGGCGAGCATCGCGAGCATGGGTTCGAGGCCGGCGAACTCGTCGAGATGGGCGGAGCACAGCGCGCAGTGCGCGAGGTGCGCCTCGAAGGCGCTCGCCTCGGCCTCGTCGAGGATGCCCAGGACGTAGGCCCCGGCGGCGTCGTGGCCCGGACCCTCCACGGGGTGCTCGAAGGGGCCTGAGGGGCCGTGAGGCGGTCCGGTGGGGCCTGAGGGGCCACGGGGGCCGGTGTGCCGGGGCCCGAATGGCTGCCACTCGTGGTCGCTCATGCCGTGATCCCCCTTTCTTCCAGTACGAGCTTCATGGAACGGAGTGCGTAGAAGACCCGCGAGCGCACCGTTCCGCTGGGTATGCCGAGCACCTCGGCAGCCTCGTTGACCGTGCGACCCCGGAAATAGGTCTCCACCAATGCTTCCCGGTGCGCGGGGGTCAAATCGTCCAGCGCGTCCGAGAGCGTCATCAGCCACAACGCCTTGTCGATCTCGTCCTCCGCGGGAATGACCTCCAGCGGCGACGGATCGACCTCCCGCGGCCGGGCCTGCCGGCTGCGGTGGGCGTCGATGACGATGCGTCGGGCGACCGTCACCAGCCAGGGGCGTACGGAGCCGGTGGCCCGGTTGAGCTGACCGGCGTTCTTCCAGGCACGGATGAGCGTCTCCTGCACCACGTCCTCGGCGCGTTGCCTGTCCCCCGCCACCAGGCGGAGCACATAGGCGAGCAGCGGCCCGGCGTGTTCGCGGTAGAGCGCCCGCATCAGCTCCTCGTCAGGGACGTCGGATGCCGTGCGGGGCGGTTCACTACGATGTCGGGCCCTCTGCGGACGGTCATCGGCCACGGCCGCATCCTTGCGCACCCGAACCTCCTGGTCGAGACCTGTGGAGCTCTTCGCCGTAAGTACGGGGCGGAAGGCCGGACCATTCAGTCCCGCTCGATATTTTTTTCGGCGGTCTCTCCCGGCGCCTCCTCCCGGCGGCTTCCGGCCTCGACGGCCTGCGCCCGGCGGCGGTGGCGGGCGACCCGTTCGCGGTTGCCGCAGATCTCGCTGGAGCACCAGCGGCGCCGGTGTCCCCGTGAGGTGTCGAGGTAGAGCCGACGGCAGGTGTCGCCCTCGCAGCGCCGCAGCGCGGCTCTGGCCGCCGGGTCCGTGAGCAGGTCCACGCAGTCCCTGGCCACGGCGGCGAGCAACGCCCCGCACCCGGGCGGGGCGTTCAGGGCCCGCGTGAGTCCGCCGCCCTCGGCCCGTACCGCGCGCAGTCCGGGCGGCGCCCCGGCGGCGAGCGCGTTGACGCGGTCCAGGGCGGCATCGTCCCTGCCGCCTTCGAGTTCGGCGGTGAGCAGCCGGCCGATGTCGGCCCGTAGTCGCAGGAAACGGGTCAGCCAGCCGTCGTCGGCCTGCACGGTCCCGCACGGCACCAGGCCGGCGGCCACCAGCCACGCGGCCAGCGGCCCGGGACCGGAGAGCAGTTCGCACGGGCCGGAGGGCCCTGTCCCCGTCGCCACCAGGTCGAGGCAGATCCGGCCGGAGCCGAACCGCCCGTCGTACGCGCCCGCGCCCGCGCCCGCCGCCATGAGCCTGTCACCGCCTCGGGGTCACCGATGGGGAGTCTCCACCAGAGTGCCCGTCACCGGGCCGGGCCGTAACCCCTCAGCGCGGCGGACCGTCGTGCAGGATCCGCTGGAACAGCCGGTGGTCGCGCCATTCGCCGTTGATGTGGAGGTAGCGCGGGGCCGTACCGAACTGCTCGAAGCCGCACTTGGCGAGGACCCGCTGCGAGGCGGCGTTTTCCACGACGGTCCCGGCCTCGACGCGGTGCAGCCCGAAGCCGTCCCGCGCGAGCTCGCAGATCCGGCCGACGGCGGCGGTCGCGAGCCCCCGGCCCGCCCGGTCGACGTCGACCCAGTACCCGAGCCGCCCGCTGCGGAACGGCCCGAGCTCGATGGAGGAGAGCGTGAACGCGCCGACCGCGCGGTCCTCCTCGTCGGCGATCACCCAGGGCATCGCGCGCCCCGCGTCCCGGTCGGCGAGGAGCACCGTGAGGCGTTCCGTCTGGCCCCGCTCCGTGTAGAAGGCCTCGGTCCGCGCGGGCTCCCAGGGCCGCATGTAGAGGCGGCTGCGGGTCAGGGCGGAGGCCAGTGGGCCGGCGTCGGCGAGGGTGGCGGGGCGCAGGGTCGTCCCGTCGGCGAGGGGATGGCTGTCACTGATCATCCGAGCACGCTATCCCGGGGTCCGGACACGTGCCGCGGCTCCTCCCGCCCGCCTACTGGACGTATTTCGTGTCGGCCACCGGGTCCAGCGCCAGCCGGTAGCCGCGCTTGACGACCGTCTGGATCAGCCGGGGAGCGCCGAGCGCACTGCGCAGCCGGGCCATCGCCGTCTCCACCGCGTGCTCGTCGCTGCCGCTGCCGGGCAGGGCGCGCAGCAGATCGGCCCGGGCCACCACCCAGCCGGGTCTGCGGGCCAGGGCGTGGAGCAGGGCCATGCCCGCGGGCGGTACCGGGCGCAGGGCACCGTCGACGAGCACGGCGTGCCCGCGGATCTCGATCCGGTGGCCGGCGACCGGCAGCGGGCGGGCGGTGGCGGGGAGTTGGGTGCAGAGGAGCTGGACGAGCGGGCCCAGCCTGAACCGTTCCGGCTGGTGCGTGGCGATGCCCCTGTCCTGGAGCGGGAGGGCGGTCACCGGGCCGACGCAGACGGTCAAGACGTCGTCCCGGAGTGCGGACAGAATTTCCGGAAGCAGCCCGCGCACCTCGGCACGGTTGAGGTAGGAGGCGGCGGCGGGGGCGCTGGTGAAGGTGAGCGCGTCCAGCCCCCGGGAGACCGTGACGTCGAGCATCCGGTCGAGCGGGGTGATGTCCTCGGGGGGCATCCACCGGTAGACGGGCACGCCGACGACCTCCGCGCCCGCGGCCCGCAGCGACTCGACGAACCCGGGCAGGGGTTCGCCGTGCAGTTGCAGGGCGATCCGGCGGCCCTCGACGCCCTCGCCGAGGAGCCGGTCCAGGACCTCCGCCATCGACTCCGACCCCGGTGACCAGGCCTCGGTGAGTCCGGCGGCCCGGATGGCGCCCTTCACCTTGGGGCCGCGCGCGAGGAGTTCGACGCCGCGCAGCACCCCGAGGAGCGCGTCCCCGATGCCCCAGCCGTCGGCGGCCTCCACCCAGCCGCGGAAGCCGATCGCCGTGGTGGCGATCACGACGTCGGGTACGTCGTCGATGAGTTCCTTGGTGGCGGCGAGGAGTTCGCTGTCGTCCGCCAGGGGCACGATGCGCAGGGCGGGGGCGTGCAGGACGACCGCGCCCCTGCGCTGGAGGAGTGTGCCGAGTTCCTCGGCGCGGCGGGCGGCGGTCACCCCGACCGTGAAGCCCGCGAGGGGCCCGTGCTGTGCGTCGTCGTGCATGGCGTGATACCCGGCTCTCGTGTCCCGCTACTGCTCGGTGGTGCGGAGGGCCGAGACTGCCAACACTGCGTGACAGCCTCGGTTCACTTGTATTTCACACCCGTTACGTCCCCCCGTACGAGACACGGGTTCGTCACACCTCGGCGTAGCTGAGCTGCGGCTTCGCGGCCACCGCGGCGGTCCGGCGAAGGTATACCGCCCAGGTGACGGTGAAGCACACCCCGTAGAAGGCGAGGAAGGACCAGAAGGCCGCCGTCCCCGTGCCCGCCGTCTGGAAGGACTGGCGGAACGCCAGGTTGATCGCGAGGCCGCCGAGTGCGCCGACCGCCCCGATGAGTCCCATGGCCGCCCCCGACAGCCGCCGCCCGTACGCGGCCGCCTCCTCGCCGCGCATGCCCTGGCTGATGGCCTTGGCGTGGAAGATGCCCGGAATCATCTTGAACGCCGACCCGTTGCCGAGGCCGGTCAGGACGAACAGGGCGATGAAGCCGATCAGGAAGACGCCGAGGGACTCGATCCCGGAGGCGTAGACGACGACTCCGGTCGCCGCGGCCATCGCCGCGAAGTTCCACAGGGTGATGCGGGCGCCGCCGTACCGGTCGGCGAGCCAGCCGCCGGCGGGCCGGATCAGGGAGCCGAGCAGCGGTCCGATGAAGGTGAGCGATGCGGCCTGGAGCGGGGTCCGTCCGAACTGGGTCTGCAGGACGAGGCCGAACGCGAAGCTGTAGCCGATGAACGAACCGAAGGTGCCGATGTAGAGCACCGACATGATCCAGGTGTGCGGGTCGCGCACCGCTTCCTTGGCCGCCCCGGTGTCGTTCTGCACGGGCCGCAGGTTGTCCATGCGGAACGCGGCGAACAGTGCGGCGACGACGATCAGCGGAATGTAGACACCGAGCACGATCCGCGGGTACGTCGCCCCTGCCGTGCCGATCACCAGCAGGCCGACGAGCTGGACGACGGGGACGCCGATGTTGCCGCCGCCCGCGTTGAGCCCGAGGGCCCAGCCCTTCTTGCGCAGCGGGAAGAAGGAGTTGATGTTCGTCATGGAGGAGGCGAAGTTGCCGCCGCCGATGCCGGCGAGCGCGGCGACGGCCACGAACGTGCCGTACGAGGTCCCGGGTTCCATCACCACGAACGCGGCGACGGCCGGGAGGAGCAGCGTCAGCGCGCTGAACACGGTCCAGTTGCGTCCGCCGAACCGTGCGACGGCGAAGGTGTACGGAACCCGGACGAGCGCTCCGACCAGGGTGGCCGTGGAGATGAGGAAGAACTTCCCCGCCGGGTCGACCCCGTACTCCGGCCCCATGAACAGGACCATCACCGACCACAGGGTCCAGATGGAGAATCCGATGTGCTCCGAGAGCACGGAGAACCAGAGGTTCCGCCGGGCGACTCGCTCGCCCGTCTCACTCCAGAAGGTCTCGTCCTCCGGGTCCCACTGTTCGATCCAACGGCCGGCCATCACGCGCCTCCACAGGGGTGTCGGGTGCTTGTGTCCCGACCGTATGGAGCGCGCGTTTCGGTGTGGTGCTGTGAGGTGACCGGTAGGCAACCTTGCTCTCACCGGGCCGGGGACGGCCCGGTGAGGGGGCTGGAGCGGTCAGCCGGCGTGGGCGTCCGTGAGTGTCCGCGGTGCCTTCCCGGGCTCCTTGCGCGTGCCGTTCGGCCACAGGCGTGGCCGGCGCTTCGCCGCCACGTCCTCGACCCAGCCCACCGCGAGGATCGCCACCCCTATGAGCGGCCAGATCAGGATCAGCATGAGCACGGTGTACGACTGGTCTATGTACGTGCCGAGGTGGTCACCGACCCAGGGGACGTTCCACAGCTGGTCGATGATCGGCGAGGTCGCCATCAGCAGCAGGTTGTGCCACAGGTAGATCGTCACGGCCCGGTTGTTCGCCAGGGTGATCAGGCCGTCCCACCCGGCGAGCCTGTCCGGGAGCTGCCGCCAGGACGGGGCGTACACGAGCAGGATCACGCAGAAGCCGAAGGACCAGGTGGACTGGGCGAGCGGGATCTCGTCGAGGTTCCAGCCCTCCTCGGTGAGGTGGCCCGAGGCCCACCACAGGCCGAACCCCATGACGATCGCGGCGGAGGACACCACCAGATAGCGCGGAACCCGCTGGAGCAGCCCGTCGTTGTGGGCGAATCCCAGAATCCAGCAGGAGCCGAACACCGCGAAGTCGAGGAGTCCCTCGCCCGCCGCGCCGGGGACCGTCACCAGACCCGTGCCGAGCACGGCGGTGAGGCCGATCGGGGCGAGCATCGTCGCCCACGGCAGCTTGCGGAACGCCTTCAGCAGCAGGGGCGAGGCGAGGACGAACCAGAGGTAGGCCCTGATGTACCAGAGCGGGCCCACGGCCTGGTCGGCCCAGGACTCCTCAAGCAGCCCGCCGGGTGATCCGCTCTCGTACGGGAACGGCGGGGAGCCGATCGGGAGGATGTAGCAGCCGAGCCTGATGAACCACCACAGCCCCTCCTCCCTCACGGGCTTCCAGCTGAGCGCGAACATGAGCGGCACGACGAGCGCCGCGAACGCCCACATCGGCGGCAGCAGCCGCCGCAGCCTGCTGCGGATGACACCCCACGCCGGACGGGCCAGCGAGCGCGCCATCAGCGAACCGGCCAGTGCGAACATCACGCCCATGGACGGGAAGATCACCGTCAGCCAGGCCCAGCCGAAGAGGTGGAAGACGACGACGCGGACGAGGGCGACGGCGCGCAGCAGGTCGAGATAGCGGTCGCGGCCGGGCTTCGTCCCAGGATTCGTCGCCGGTTCGGCCTTGACCGGCGACGAGGCCGGTGGCGGCGTCTGCCGGTGATGAGAGGGCTGGTGTGGCAACGGCTGGTGCGGCAACGGCTGACGCGCCGGCGGGAAGGGCTGGTTCGGGTAGGTCATGCCACGGGCCTCCGGTCCCGTCCTGCGTCCGTGCGCCCGCTCTGCTGGGCGCCGGGCGTCCCCACCACTCCGGTACGGCGCAGCTTCTGCCAGCGCAGCCGGCCACCGGTGAGAGCGGTGATCCACGACTGGAGCAGCACGACGTACATGAGCTGGCGGTACAGGATCTGCTGGAGCGGCAGCGAGATCAGATGGACCATGCGCTCCCGGTCCAGCCGGAACGCGTACGCGGCGCAGACCGCCTGCACCACCAGGACGCCGAACCAGGCGGCGACCGTCTTGCCCGTCGGGCCGAAGACCAGCCCGTACAGCAGGAACACGTCGATGAGCGGTGCCAGCAGCGGGGCGACGACCATGAAGAGCGAGACGAAGGGGAGCCCGACCCGTCCGAAGCGGCCCGAGGGTCCCCGCTCGATCACGGCGCGGCGGTGCTTCCAGATCGCCTGCATGGTGCCGTACGACCAGCGGTAGCGCTGCGACCACAGCTGCTGCACGGACTCCGGCGCCTCGGTCCAGGCCCGCGCGTTCTCGGCGTAGACGACCCGCCAGCCGTCGCGGTGCAGGGCCATGGTGATGTCGGTGTCCTCGGCGAGCGTGTCCTCGCTCATGCCGCCGACCCGGTCCAGCGCGTCGCGGCGGAAGGCTCCGACGGCACCGGGGATGGTCGGCATACAGCCGAGCAGGTCGTACATCCTGCGGTCCAGGTTGAAGCCCATCACGTACTCGATGTGCTGCCAGGCACCGATGAGCGAATCACGGTTGCCGACCTTGGCGTTGCCCGCGACCGCCCCCACCCGGGGGTCGGCGAAGGGCTGGACGAGCTCGCGGACCGTGGCCGGTTCGAAGACCGTGTCACCGTCCATCATCACGACGATGTCGTACCGGGCGTGCGCGATGCCGTTGTTGAGCGCGGCGGGCTTGCCCGCGTTGCGCTGGCGGACGACGCGGACGTTCGGCAGCCGCAGCGCCTGGACGATGTCGGCCGTTCCGTCGGTGGACCCGTCGTCGATGACGATGATCTCGATCGGATAGTCGCTGGCCATCAGCGACCGCACGGTCGCGGCGATGCATTCCCGTTCGTTGTAGGCGGGAACGAGGACCGAGACGGGCCGTGCGACCGGCGGGCCCCAGCTGAAGTCCTTCCTGCGGACCCGCCGCGCGTGCATGAACGAGAGCAGCAGCATCAGGCCGAAGCGGGCGATGACCAGCACGCCGATGGCCGCGAGGCCCACCACGAGCACGTCGGTGATCCGCTCCGAGACGCTGACGGCGTTGACGAACGCCTTGCCCTTGAGCAGGGCGAACCCGGTCGCCGGGGTGTGCGCGCTGGGGGCGCCGAGGGCCGCGGTCAGGTTGGTGAACTCGTACCCGCGCTGCGCCATCTTCGGCAGGAACGAGTTCAGTGCGGCCACGGTCTGGGAGCGGTCGCCGCCGGAGTCGTGCATCAGGATGATGGCGCCCTGTTCGCCCTTGGGCGTGGCGCGCTCGATGATCGCCCGGACACCGGGGCGCTTCCAGTCCTCGCTGTCGGTGTTGTTCACGACGGTGAGGTAGCCGCGGCTGCCGATGTACCGGGTGACGGGCCAGGACTTGTTGTCCATGGCGTCGGAGAACGAGGAGTACGGCGGCCGGAACAGGGACGTGCGGATGCCTGCCGCGCCCGCCAGCACCAGCTGGTTCTGGGAGAGCTCCCAGTCGATGCGCCCGGGCGTCTGGAAGGAGAGGTCGGGGTGGTTGAAGGTGTGCAGCCCGACCTCGTGGCCCTCGTCGACCATGCGCTGGACGAGGCCCGGGTAGCGCGAGGCCATGGTGCCGGTGACGAAGAAGACACCGTGCGCGTCGTACCTCTTCAGCGTGTCCAGGACCCGCGGCGTCCAGACCGGGTCCGGGCCGTCGTCGAAGGTGAGCACGATCTTGCGGTCAGGTATGCGGAGCGTCTTCGCGGGCCCCGTGTCCGACCGGGCGTCGATGACCGGACCGCCCTTCAGCACGTTCGCGGGCACCTGCGTGGTGGGCGCAGGCGCCTGGACACGGTGGTCGGCGAGGATCTCGCTGTGCACGTAGCCGCGCAGCATGAGCATGGCGAGCAGGGCGACGAGGAGCAGGGACGGGAGCAGATAGCGCATGGGAAGTCTGCGCTTCGCCCGCTTCTTCCGGTGGTTCCTGTCCCGCGGGGCGGGGGGTGTCATCTACTGGGCGCCTTCTAGTTCATCCACCGGCGGAGCGGTCGTCTCGACGGGCGGGTCCGGGCTTTCCGAGGGCTCGACGGGCGAGGAGGAGCTGGGTGCGGGTGATTCGGAGGCCGACGCGGCCGGGGCCGAGGACGACGCTGCCGCCTCCTCCGCCCGGGAGGGCACGACGGGGACCGACACGCCTCTGGAGGACGCGCTTCCGGCCGGCACCTGGTCGGCGCCGTTGGCCGACTGCGCGGCGCTGCCGGGGACTTCGGTCTCCGTGGGTGGGGCGGTGGGAGTGGCGGTGCCGGAGGGCGTCCCCGAGCCGGCAGGTTCGGACGGCGCGGGTTGTACCTCCACCTCCGCGGACTTCTCGTCCTGGCCGGAGAGCGGCAGCCAGGGCGCGTTGGAACTGCCGCCGAGCAGGGCGACGACCAGCGTCACCGCGTAGCCGGCGCAGATCGCCGCGAGCAGCCAGCCCACGCGCCGGAGGGACTTGCTGCGACGGCCGCTCTCGTCGACGAAGACGGGACCGTCGGAGCCCTCGGGAGTGCCCGGTTCGACGGCCAGTTCGGAGAGTTGCCGTCCTATGCCGTCGAGTTGGAGTGTGACCTCGTTCGGCTCGTGCGTATGCCCGGTTCGGGTACCTTCACGCCAATTTTCCACAGGTATACGCACATCCCCCACTCAAAGAACCGGGAGCAAGCGGAATGACCGGTTTCGCGCGGTCGAAAGGGCCCCCAGCCCTGTCCACGCGCGCCTGTCCCAGTGCACCCGGACCACGAATGTAGCGCACGACCCGGACGCTCAAGCTCCGGTACCAGGTCTCGTTCAGGAACGGTGACACATCAGTGACGCATCTATTTCAGGCAACCAAGATCCAGACGGGCGGACCATCCACCCTTCTTCCGCCGCAAGTTGGGCGGCAGCGGCCCGCAGAGCGGACAGACCGGGATGAATCAGCCCGTTGCGCCAGACCATCACGAGGGGTGACACCGGCACGGGCCGAACCAGCGGCCGGACGACGGTTCCGGGCACGGGCGGAAAGTCGACGACCGCGAGCACCGGGTTCCCGGACTTCGCCATGACCCGTTGGAATTCGGCCACTCCGACGGCGAGCGGAACGGGAGGAGCGAGCACGATGGACCACTCGTCGAAGAGCAGCCGGGCGAGGTCGGTCCACTCCTGGGTGCGCTCGTTGCCCGCCCCGGCGTAGACGGTCTCGCCGGCCAGTTCGTCCAGCGCGACGGCCTCCTGTCCGGCGCGTGGATGATCACGGGGCAGCAGAACTGCCATCGGCTCGTACCGCACGGGCTGGACGGAGAGCCGGGACCGCACCGCGGGTTCGAGCCCCGCGGCCCGGCCGAACGAGACGTCGATCCGCCCGGCGAGCACCTCACCGGCCGCCCAGGTGAGTCCGCTCTCGAAGCGCGCCATCAGCTCGCACTCCGGTGCGAGCTCCCGCGCACGGGCCAGCACCCGGGCGGCGGTCATGCCGTCGGTGTTGAGGTCGACGAGCAGCGGGCGGGCGGCCGGATCACCGAAGGCGGCGGCCAGCGCGTCATGCGCGTCCAGCACCCGCCGGGCGTGAGGGAGGAGCCTCTCGCCGTCGGCGGTGAGGGAGACCTGGCGGGTGGTGCGCACGAACAGCTCCGCACCGAGCTCGCGCTCCAGTCGGCGGATGTCCCTGCTGAGCGCCTGCTGGGCCACGTAGAGCCGGGCGGCGGCCCGGGTGAAGTGCAGCTCGCCGGCCACCGCGAGGAAGGCGCGCAGGAGCCGGGGATCGATGTCGGAGTGTGCCACCCGCAGAATTTACAACACATGCGCGTTAATGGTGACGCAGTAGGTGTTGGACCGCGCGGGCGGGGCGCCGCGACGCTGGACCCATGCCGCCCGACACCGCCACCGGCGCCACGCGCCGTCCTGGCCCCGCCCTGCCCGCAGCGCCGAAGAGGCACGTCAACCCCTACCGTCAGTTGCTCTCCGGGCCCGGTGTCCGCGCGTTCACCGCGGGCAGCCTGCTGGCAAGGCTGCCGTCGGGCATGTTCAGCGTCAGCGCGGTGATCATGATCGCCGGGGCGCACGGCTCGTACGCCCTGGCGGGCGCGGTCACCGCGACCGGCCTCGCAGCCATGGCCGTCGTCGCCCCCTGGACCGCACGGCTCGTCGACCGTTACGGCCAGGCCAGGGTCGCCGTGCCGGCCACCGCGATCGCCGCGACGGGCTCGCTCGCGCTGGCCCTGTGCGTCCACCTCGACGCCCCGGTCTGGACCCTCTTCGCCGCCTACGCCGCGACGGCCACCTCACCCAACACCGGCGGCATGTCCCGGGCCCGCTGGGCCCACATCCACCGGGGCGACCCGGCGGCCCTCCACACGGCGAACAGCTTCGAGCAGGCCGCCGACGAGCTCTGCTTCATGCTCGGCCCGGTCCTGGCCGCGATCCTGTGCGGGGCGCTGTTCCCGGAGGCCGGCACGCTGGCCGGCGCGGTCCTGATGATGACCGGCATCCTGATCTTCATGGCCCAGCGGGCCACCGAACCGCCGGTGGCGCCCCGTACGCACACCGCTTCTCCGTTCCGCACGGCGGGAATGCCCGTCCTCCTCGCCACCTTCCTGGCGACGGGGGCCGTGTTCGGCGCCATGGAGGTGGTGTCCATCGCCCACGCCGGAGGCGCGATCCTCGCCCTCCAGGCGGCCGGCTCCTGCGCCGCGGGTCTGCTCTACGGTTCCCTGCGCCCCGTCGGGGACACCCGGCGCCGGCTGCTCCTCTGCCTGGCCGCGATGACCGCCCTGATGTCCCTGCCCCTGCTCGCCGCCGCCTCGACCGACTCACGGCTGGTGCTCGCGGGCTGCCTCCTGGTGGCGGGCGCCGCGACCGCGCCGACCATGGTCACCGGGATGACCCTGGTGCAGCGCCTCACCCCCGAAGGCCGGCTGAACGAGGGCATGACGGTCGCGGTGACCGCACTACTCGGTGGCATAGCCGCCGGTTCGGCGACCGGCGGCTGGACGGTGGAACACGCGGGAACGGTGACCGGCTACGCGGTGCCCATGGGCGCGGCGGGTCTGGCCCTCGTCGTCGCGGCCATCGGAATCCGGCGCGCCTGACGGCTGTCGCACCGGTGGGAAAACACGAGGACCCCGTTGCCGGCAGGCAACGGGGTCCTCGTGTACATGGGAATTGTGGAGATGGCGGGAATCGAACCCGCGTCCAACGGTGCAGAAACAGGGCTTCTCCGAGTGCAGTTCGCTGCGCTTTTCTCGGCCCCGGAGATCTCGCGAACAAGTCTCCGACGGGCCCAGCCACTGTTTGATTTCCCACCGAACCCCGTGACCGGGCTCGGAGGTTTAGTCCCCTAGATTATGCCAGGGTCCGGGTCGGGAACACCCCCGGGCTGACACCCATTAAGGGTCCTTCAGTCACTGCTTATTAGGCAGCGAGGGCGAAGGACTGGGAATCGCTCTTGGAATTGGCGATTATTGGTTGCGACATGTGGTTTACGAGATCATTGCCGCTTCCTCGACTCGCTTCCCCTGCTTCGACATCCGCTGTCGAAACCGATCATCCCCATGTGTTTTTTTCAAAGGTGGTGCCACACCCCGGGGGGTGCAGTTGCCATCGTACGTGACCGACGCACGCCGGTGCCAGCCTATTCCGGCTCAGGCGCTCCGCTGACGTCGCCGGACCGCCGAGATCGCACGGTTCGTCTCCCGCGTGTCCTGCTTCTCCCGCAGCGTCTGGCGCTTGTCGTACTCCTTCTTGCCCTTGGCGAGCGCGATCTCGACCTTGACCCGGCCGCCCGTGAAGTACAGCGCGAGCGGCACGATGGTGTGGCCCGTCTCCTGCGACTTCGACGCCAGCTTGTCGATCTCGGCCCGGTGCATCAGCAGCTTGCGCTTGCGCTTGGCCGCGTGGTTGGTCCAGGTCCCCTGCACGTACTCGGGGACGTGGATGTTGTACAGCCACGCCTCGTCGCCCTCGATCTGGATGAAGCCGTCGACCAGCGAGGCCCGGCCCATCCGGAGCGACTTGACCTCCGTGCCCATCAGCACGAGGCCGCACTCGTAGGTGTCGAGGATGGTGTAGTCGTGCCGCGCCTTCTTGTTCTGCGCGATCATCTTGCGCCCTGTGTCTTTTTCCTTGGCCATAGTGCGGTCATTTTCGCACTACGACCCACCCCCGAGGCCACTCAATACTGTTTCGGCCCGCTGCTGGGCCCTCGCACCGGCCACCAGGTCCGGTGTGATGCCCTGGCCGTCGACGCCGCGGCCGGCCGGTGTGCGGTAGTGCCCGACGGTCAGTTCGGCCACCGAACCGCCCGCGAGCCTGCTGGGCATCTGCACGGACCCCTTGCCGAAGGTGCGCGTACCCACGGTGACGGCGCGGCCCCGGTCCTGGAGCGCGCCCGTCAGGAGTTCGGCCGCGCTCATCGTGCCGCCGTCGACGAGGACGACGAGGGGCCGGTCCGTGTCGCCGCCCGGTTCGGCGTTCAGGGCGCGCTGCTCGCCGTGCACGTCGTAGGTGGCGACCAGGCCACCGTCCAGGAACGCGGAGGCGGCGGTGACTGCCTCGGTGACCAGGCCGCCCGCGTTGGCACGGAGGTCCAGCAGGATTCCGGCGCCCCCGGGAGCCGCGCGCACGGCGTCCCGGATCTCACGGCCCGCCCCCTTGGTGAAGGCGGTGACCTTGATCAGGACGGCGGACGAGGAGCCGTGTCCCAGGCGCCGGACCGTGACGGCCTCGGTGGAGAGCCTCTCCCGGCGCAGGGTCTCGGACCAGCCGCGCCCGTCGCGCCGGAGACCCAGCACCACGACGGTGCCCGCGTCGGCGTCCGTACGGTCTCCGCGCAGCAGGGCGACGACCTCGGCGACGGGGCGCCCGTCGACACGGTGGCCGTCGACCGTACGCAGCTGATCGCCCTTACGGATGCCCGCCCGGTCGGCCGGGCCGCCGGGCTCGACACGGGACACGGAGACGCTTCCGCCCGCCGAGCGCCGGGCGGAGAGGCCGACACCGGTGTACGAGCCGTCGAGGGCCTGCTCGAAGTCCTCGTACTCCTGCTCGTCGTAAACCGCGCCCCAGCGGTCCCCGCTGCGGCTGACGGCCTCCTGGGCCGCGTCCGTCACGGACTTCCCGTCGGCCTCGGCCTCGGCGGCGGCGTGCTGGACCGCTTCACGGTCCCGGGGGTCGGCGGCCGAGGCCACGGAGCGGGTCTGTATGCCGGGGTTCTTTCCGGAGCCTGCCTCACGCGGCAGCGACCCGGTGGCGGCGGCGGTGGCGAGCACACACCCGAAGATCAATGTCAGGGCCGCCCCGCGGCGGAGACCGCGGGGCCCGAAGCGGTACGAAGGGCCCGGCATGGCGTCGAGTCTAGGACAACGCCCCTGCGCCGCACGGCTGGTCGGCCGCGCGGCGCAGGGGCGCATCTCACACCTTGAGGTACTTGCGGAGCGCGAAGAGCGCGGCGAAGGCCGGCATGAGCAGGCCGATCGCGAGGACCAGGGGCAGCTTGGTGAGAACCGCGTCCCAGCCGATGAACTCGATCAGGTTCAGCTTGTCCTGGAGGGCGAGTCCGCCGTCGATGAGGAAGTACCTGCCCCCTATCAGCATGGCGCAGGCGAGCAGGCCACCGATCAGGCCGGCGAAGGCCGCCTCCATGATGAACGGCATCTGGATGTAGAACCCGGAGGCCCCGACGAGCCGCATGATGCCCGTCTCCCGTCTGCGGCTGAACGCCGAGACGCGCACGGTGTTGACGATCAGCATCAGCGCGATGACCAGCATCAGCGCCATGACGAAGAGCGCCACCGTGTTCATGCCGTTCATCAGCTCGAAGAGGTTGTCCAGGATGGATCTCTGGTCCTGGACGGACTGCACCCCGTCACGCCCCGCGAAGGCCGTCGCGACGACCTTGTACTGCTGCGGGTCCTTCAGCTTGACGCGGAACGACTCCTGCATCTGGTCCGGCGTGATGTTGCCGGCCATCGGGGAGTCGCCGAACTGCTCCTGGTAGTGCTTGTACGCCTGGTCGACCGTCTCGAAGAGGACCGGCTTCTCGACCGCCTCCATCTTCTCGAGATCAGCCTTGATCTCCTTCTTCTGCTCCGTGGTGACCGCACCCTTGGCGCACTTGGGCACGTCCTTGGCGTCACTCTTGTTGCAGAGGAAGATCGAGACGTTGACCTTGTCGTACCAGTAGGTCTTCATCGAGCTGACCTGGTCGCGAATCAGCAGCGCGCCGCCGAACAGGGCGAGCGAGAGGGCGACGGAGACCACGACGGCGAAGGTCATCGTGAGGTTGCGACGAAGACCGACACCGATCTCCGACAGGACGAACTGGGCGCGCATGGCGTCCTTTCAGTACTCGATGCTCCGAGGGCGGGGCCCTCTCAGTGCTGGTAGCCGTAGACGCCGCGCGCCTGGTCACGTACGAGACGGCCCTGCTCGAGCTCGATGACGCGTTTGCGCATCTGGTCGACGATGTTCTGGTCGTGGGTCGCCATGATCACGGTGGTGCCGGTCCGGTTGATCCGGTCCAGCAGCTTCATGATGCCCACGGAGGTCTGCGGGTCGAGGTTTCCGGTCGGCTCGTCCGCGATCAGCAGCATGGGGCGGTTCACGAACGCCCGCGCGATCGCCACGCGCTGCTGCTCACCACCGGAGAGCTCACCGGGCATCCGGTCCTCCTTGCCGCCGAGGCCGACGAGGTCGAGAACCTGGGGCACCGCCTTGCGGATCTCGCCGCGCGGCTTGCCGATGACCTCCTGCGCGAAGGCCACGTTCTCGGCGACGGTCTTGTTGGGCAGCAGCCGGAAGTCCTGGAAGACCGTGCCCAGCTGACGGCGCATCTGCGGCACCTTCCAGTTGGACAGGCGCGCGAGGTCCTTGCCGAGCACATGGACCATGCCCTGGCTCGCGCGCTCCTCACGCAGGATCAGCCGCATGAAAGTGGACTTGCCGGAGCCGGAAGAGCCCACCAGGAAGACGAACTCGCCCTTCTCGATGTCGAGTGAGACATCCCGGAGAGCAGGACGGCTCTGCTTCGGGTAGGTCTTGGAGACGTTGTCGAATCGGATCACGAGTGCACCACGGTCGGCCGGGAATAGGTGAGCGTGACCATACGCGAACCGGGCTCAGGCGTGCAGGCGGGCTCCGGCAATGGGCGTTTTGTGACGCCCGGAACGGGCAAAACCGGCGCCCTCCGGCTCCTCTCCGACGGGATCCGGCGGGGCGCCGACGGGCGGCGCGCGCCGAAATCCGCCGGAGCTGGCACAGTGATAGGGGGAACAGTCGCGTTTCCCGGAGCGTTGTGCGGAGAGAACGTGTATGCGGCTCCGCCGCGCGGGAGGAGGAAAGCGCATGACCTATGACCGATTGGTGTGCGCGAACTGCGCGGCGCCCGTGAACGAGGGGCGCTGCCGCGTCTGCCGGGCGGTGCGGCTGCAGATGCAGCAGGAGCAGGAGCGGGAACAGGGGCCCTTCGCCGGGCTGAATCCCGCGATGCTGATCGCACTGATGGTGCTGCTGGTCGCCGCGCTGGCACTGCTCGCGTAGAGCAGGCCTCACAGACCCCGCCGGGCACGCCTCCAAGGGGCCTACGACATACAGAGGGACCCGGTCCGCTTGCGCGGGCCGGGTCCCTCTGTACGCACTCTGCCGCTGATCGCCCTTAGGCGACCGTGCGACCGTTCACCAGGCGCGGAAGGATCCGGAAGCCGATGCCGCCGGCGATCATCGTCGCGGCGCCGACCAGCAGGAACGTGATCTCGGCCGCACCGGTCTCGGCGAGCTCGTCCTTGCCCTTGCCCTGCTCGACGGGCTGGTTGCCGACACTGTCGGTGTCGGTGTTGTCGGCACAGCCGACGCCGTCGAGGTTGACGGTGCAGCCCGCGCCGCCGTCCGTGCCGGAGGTACCGGCACCAGCGGTTGCGTTACCGGAGGTGCCGTTGCCGCCCGTGGCCGCGTCGCCACCACCAGCAGCGGCAGCGTCACCGCCACCAGCGGCAGCCGCGTCGCCACCACCAGCAGCAGCGGCGTCACCGCCACCGGCCGCAGCAGCAGCGTCGCCACCACCGGCGGCAGCCGCGTCGCCACCACCAGCAGCGGCAGCGTCACCGCCACCGGCCGCAGCAGCAGCGTCGCCACCACCGGCGGCAGCCGCGTCGCCACCACCAGCAGCAGCGGCGTCACCGCCACCGGCCGCAGCGTCGGCGCCACCGGCTACGTCGGCGCCACCGGCGACATCGGCGCCGCCTGCCGCGTCAGCGCCACCCGCGGCGTCGCCACCACCGGCAGCCGCGGCGTCGCCGCCACCGGCGTCTTCGCCGTCGAAGGCGTCGACACCCACTTCCAGGCCCTGCTCGTTGGCCTCCGCCTGCACGCTGAGACCGGCGACATCGACACCGATGCCGACGGCCTGTGCCGCACCGGCAGCGGTGAGCGAGGCGCCCGCGGCGATTACCGCACCTGCGGCTATCCGCGCGACGCGGACTCGCGTCTTCTTGGTCATCTGCTGCTACCCCCAGTAGCCGTTCTGAATATGGAGCAGCCATATGCGGGGCCGCGGCCCTGCGGGGTTGCGATTTCGGCGGGGCCACTTCGTGCCGTGGTCATCCCGCCCGCCCCCGTTCGCACCCGTCCCGGACATACGCATGGCTGCCTAAGCACCCTGTCCAGACTTAAGGATTACGTCAAGGCCGTTTCGTGTAATGCGCACCGGTATAGGGCAACTTGACGGGCATTCGGAATCACGACTGTGACGCATTCACCACGCGGTTCCCCCAACTCCACATGCGCCGGAACGCGGAAGAGCCCGGGCGGCGGACGGCCGGCCGGGCTCAACTGCTCGATGCGTGGGGCTACTTCTCGCTCTGCTTGCGCCAGCGGATGCCGGCCTCGATGAAGCCGTCGATCTCGCCGTTGAAGACCGCTTCGGGGTTGCCCATCTCGAACTCCGTACGCAGGTCCTTGACCATCTGGTACGGGTGCAGGACGTACGAACGCATCTGGTTGCCCCAGGAGTTCCCGCCGTCGCCCTTGAGCGCGTTCATCTTCGCCTGCTCCTCCTGGCGGCGGCGCTCAAGGAGCTTGGCCTGGAGGACGTTCATCGCGGACGCCTTGTTCTGGATCTGCGAGCGCTCGTTCTGGCAGGAGACGACGATGCCGGTCGCCAGGTGGGTCAGGCGCACCGCGGAGTCGGTGGTGTTGACGCCCTGGCCGCCGGGGCCTGACGAGCGGTACACGTCGACGCGCAGCTCGGACTCGTCGATCTCGATGTGATCGGTCTGCTCGACCACCGGCAGCACCTCGACGCCCGCGAAGGACGTCTGGCGGCGGCCCTGGTTGTCGAAGGGAGAGATCCGGACGAGCCGGTGGGTGCCCTGCTCGACGGAGAGCGTGCCGTACGCGTACGGGACCTCGATGGCGAAGGTGGTCGACTTGATGCCGGCCTCCTCGGCGTACGCCGTCTCGTAGACCTCGGTCTTGTAGTTGTGCCGCTCGGCCCAGCGGAGGTACATGCGCTGGAGCTTCTCGGCGAAGTCGGCGGCGTCGACGCCGCCCGCCTCGGCGCGGATGGTGACCAGCGCCTCGCGCGAGTCGTACTCGCCGGACAGGAGGGTGCGGACCTCCATCTCGTCCAGCGCCTTGCGCACGGACTCCAGCTCGGACTCGGCCTCGGCCAGCGCGTCCGCGTCGCCCTCGTCCTCGGCGAGCTCGAACATGATGCCGAGATCATCGATACGGCCGCGCAGGGCCTCGGTCTTGCGGACCTCGGCCTGGAGGTGCGAAAGCTTGCTCGTGATCTTCTGTGCGGCCTCCGGGTCGTCCCACAGGGACGGCGCCGCAGCCTGCTCCTCGAGCGCGGCGATGTCCGCCCTCAACGTATCCAGGTCCAGGACGGCCTCGATCGACCCCATGGTGGAGGAGAGGGACTTCAGCTCTTCGGAAATATCGACGACTGCCACGGGTCCAGCGTAACGGCTGGACGGGTGAAGCTGTCCCTCACCCGGGACCCGGCCCCCCTTCGTGCCCGCCCTAGGGCGATGTGGGCGCCGAGTTCCTGCTGTCCTGAGGGGTCGCGCCCGCGTCGTCGCCGCCGGTGGCAAGCCAGCCGCCGACGCCCACCGCCGCACCGAGGAAGACCGCCGCGACACCCAGGGTGATGCGTCGCTTACGCACGGCGGCGGACTTGTTGCGGGCCGAGCCGGGGCGCGGGCGGCCGGGCGCGCGGGGGGCGCGCGCCGTGCCGAGCGGGCCTCCGGCCAGCTCGTCGGGGGCCGGGACGCGCATGCTCGTGTGGGTGTCCCGGTTGGAGTCCGGGGAGGAGCCGGGTACGAGGGGAACGGCGCCGCGGCGCCGGGGCTCCTCCGCGGCGGGGGTGTACTGCTGCTCGTCGTAGGTCTGCGGTTCGGGTTCGGAGTCCGGCTCGTCCACGTCCAGCGGCGGGATGCCGCCCAGCAGCGGGAGCAGCTCGCGGAGCCTGACCGCGAGCTCGGAGGCGCGCAGCCGGGAGGCCGGCGCCTTGGCCAGGCACTGGACCAGGAGCTGCCAGAGCTCCTCGGGGATGCCCGGGAGCGGGACGACCGTCTCCGTGACGTGGCGGCGCAGGACGGCTCCGGGGTGACCGCCCCCGAAGGGCGTGAATCCGGCGAGGAGCTCGTACAGCACCGTCGCCAGGGCGTAGATGTCGACGGCGGCGCGTGGCGGGAGGCCTTCGACGATCTCCGGGGCCAGATAGTCCGGGGTTCCGATGATCTTGGTCGCCTTGGTGCGGCGCGGGGTGTCGATCAGCTTGGCGACGCCGAAGTCGGTGAGCAGGGCCGGGTGCGAGCCGCCGGGGCCGAGCGGGCCCTCCATGTCGAGCAGGATGTTCTCCGGCTTGACGTCGCGGTGGACGACTCCGGCGGCGTGCGCGGCGGCCAGGCCGTCGGCGACGTCGGCGATGATCGCGGCGGCGGCCTCGGGGGCGAGCCTGCGCTCACGGTCGAGCCGGGTGCGCAGATCGGTGCCGCGTACGAGATCCATGACGAGCGCCAGGTCGGTGCCGTCCACCACGAGGTCGCGGACGGCCACGACGTGCGGATGATCGAGTCCGAGCAGGGCGGTGCGCTCCTGGACGAAGCGGCCCACGAGCTCCTGGTCGGACGCGAGGTCCTCGCGCAGCAGCTTGATGGCGACGGGGCCTTCCGGCCCCTCGCCGAGCCACACCGTGCCGGCGCTGCCGCGCCCCAGGATCTGGTGGGCGGTGTACCGGCTGCCGATATTCCGTGCCAAGACTGCTCCCTCAGCGGCTGGCGGTGGACCCCCGGTCGACAAAGCTACGCGGCGATCGGGGTACTGCGTGCCCTGGATGGCGCCAACCTCGACTTCTACGGGCGAAATTGACCCGCAGAAGTCGACATAGCTACAGAATCGCGAGTCTGCGGCGTCAGTTTCCGACGTTCTCGGCGCTGTCCGCGGCCTTGCCCAGCTCCGAGACCCAGTCCGTGACGGTGGTGATCGCGTCGCCGATCGCCTCCCAGTAGCCCTTGCCCTGGGCGACCCAGTCCTGGAGCGGCGTCAGTTCCCAGATCAGCCAGCTCGCGACGATCAGCAGCACCACGGTGAACAGGCAGCCCTTCAGGCAGCCGAGTCCCGGGATGCGCATCGGGTTGGAGCTGCGCTGCCTCGGCTGGCGGGGAGCCGGCGGCTGGGGCGGCTGCTGCTGTTGCGGCGGCGGCGCGTACTGCTGGCGCTGCGGCTGCTGCGGCTGCTGGTAGCGCTGGGGCTGCTGCTGCGGCGGGTACTGCTGGCGCTGCGGAGGCTGCTGCCGCTGCTGGCGCTGCGGACGCTGCTGCGGCTGCTGCTGGGGCGGCTGCTGGCGCTGGGGCCGGCGGCGCAGCGGGTCGTCGTTCGGGTCGAGGTACTGGACCTGCGTCTGCTCGTTGCGGTCGCGCGCCGCCTGGAGCTGCGACTGCCACGGGTGCGGACCGTCGGGCTCCGGGGGGCCGTCGGGCCGGGGAGGAACGGGCGGCATGACGGACGTCGGGTCGGCGCCGCCCGTGCCCTGGCCGTACCCCTGGTTCGGTCCGGGGCTCTGGCGCATGACGCTGGTGGCGGCCGCGGGGTCGTACGATCCGGCGTTGCTCGGCAGCACCTGCGTGGGGTCGGCCGCGCCCGGGGTCTCCGGCACCGCGGTGGGAGCCGGGTCGGGCGCGAGCAGCGCGCCCACGCCGTCGGCAGCAGCGATCTGGGCGGAGTTGGCGTGTACGCCGATGCCCGCGGCGACGGTACGCAGCGCCCGGGCCAGGTTCTCGGCGCTCGGCCGCTGGTCGGGATCCTTGCGCAGGCAGCGCTCTATGACCGTCCACAGCGGTTCGGGGACCGTGGTGGGGCGGCGCGGCTCCTCGCTGAGGTGCCGGTGCAGGACTTCGAGCGCGGTGCCGCCGGCGAACGGCGGGCGGCCGGTGACCAGCTCGTACAGCAGGATGCCCGCGCCGTAGATGTCGACGGCGGAGGTCTGCGGGCGTCCCTCCGCGGACTCCGGTGCCACGTAGGCGGGCGTCCCGACGAACTCGTGGGTCCGGGTCAGCCCCGGGGAGTCGGCGAGCCGCGCGATGCCGAAGTCGGTGAGCATCGGGTGCATCCGGCCGTCGCGCTCGTCCAGCAGCACGTTGGCGGGCTTGAGGTCGCGGTGCACGACGCCGTCGGCGTGGCTGGCGGCGAGCGCGTCCGCGATCTGGGCGGTGAGGAGCGCGGCGGCGACCGGGGTGAGCGGGCCGTTCTCGCGGAGATAACGGTGCAGGTCGGGGCCGTCGATCAGGTCCATGACGAGGGCGAGGAGGTCCCCCTCCACGACCAGGTCCCGGGTGCGCACGATGTTCTCGTGGGTGAGCCGGAGCAGCACGGAGCGCTCGCGCAGGAACCGCATCACGACGTCCGCGTCGTTGGCCAGCTCCTCCTTGAGGACCTTGATCGCAACGGTCTCGCCGGGCTGGCCCGTGACGGCCGCCTCGGCGCCCGCGGCCTCCCGCTGACGGGCTCGCCATACGGTGCCGGTGGCGCCGCGTCCGAGCGGCTCCTCCAGGAGGTACTTGCTGCCTACAGGCCGCACGTCATGCGCTCCCTGCTGATCGTGGTGCTTGCCGTCCGCCGGGCCTGCCCGGATGTGCGGCCCACTCTAATGCCGCCGAACGGGCCGCCGGCCGGTCGTCTTCCGGTCGTGTTCCTGCCGTGTCCTGTGTGTCCCGGAGTGTGTAGGGGTGAAGACGCGACACACACGCGAATGGTTGTCGAACGGACGTACAGAACGACTTCCCATAGTGCGGCAACCACCCCCGGAAGCTTCGAGCCCGACCCAAGCAGGCACTTTTGGGTCCACAGCCGACCATTCAAGATCACTTAATACCGGCCCCCGGGCGTGTTGTCAGTGGCAGGTGCGAGGATGCCTCCAGCACGGAACTGTGGGGTCGGGAGCCTCGCGGTACGTGACGACCTGTACCGGACGACGCGTCCGTGCCGGGTGGGGGGAATCACAGGTCGTCTCCCCCTGCCGGGCGCCCGCGCAGAAGGGACCGCTGACGGCGATGCAGATCCGGCTGACCGTCCTCGCGCCGCGCAGCGGCCAGACCCCGACCCCGGCGCGCGCCTGCGATGTGCTCGTCACCGCACCCGCGGGCACCGCGCTCGCCGCCGTCGCCTCCGGCCTGGCCTCGGCCGTCTCCGGACCCGACAGCTCCATGGGCGGTGGCGCGGTGGTGCTGTTCGCCGGGCGCGAGCGGCTCGACGCGCAGCGCGTCGCGCTGGGTGAGCCCCCGCTGGTGGACGGCGCGGTGCTGTCGCTCCAGGTGCCGGGGGAGGACGAGACGGCGGACGACGCGGTCCCCGCACATCTGCATGTGATCGCCGGGCCCGACGCGGGCGGGGTGCACCTGCTGCACGGCGGACAGATCCGGATCGGCCGCTCCGCCGACGCGGACGTCCCGCTCGACGACCCGGACGTGTCCCGCCTGCACTGCGCGGTGACGGTCTCGGAGGACGGCCGCGTATCGGTGACCGACCTGGGCTCCACCAACGGCACGTCCCTGGACGGTACGGAGGTCCACGACCGGCCGGTCCGGCTGACTCCGGGCGCGCTGCTGCGACTGGGCGAGTCGACGCTCCGGCTCACCTCGGGCACCCGTACGCCCACCCTGCCCACGGCCCCGGACGGCGAGGGCCACCTCCGGGTGAACCGCGCGTCCGTGACCCACACCCATGAGCAGGCGGAGCACGGCGAGGCGGAGCGGGAGGGGCACGGACACGGGGACGCCCCGTCGCACGCGTACGGTGCGACGCCTTCCCGCCCCGGAGCCGCGGGCCACGAAGGCCACCGGGACGACGAGCGCTACGGTCCTGCCGTCACCCACGGCCACGGTGCCCACCGGCTCGCGGACGAGGCGCCCCGGC
Source organism: Streptomyces sp. NPDC048560 (assembly GCF_040650955.1). Taxonomy (NCBI): domain Bacteria; kingdom Bacillati; phylum Actinomycetota; class Actinomycetes; order Kitasatosporales; family Streptomycetaceae; genus Streptomyces; species Streptomyces sp. NPDC048560. The sequence continues at coordinate 54,710 of NZ_JBEZIJ010000011.1, read as the reverse complement.
GCGGCGGCATAGGCGCGTGGGCGAGACGGCTCGCGGGCGGCAGGGGCGAGGCGGCCCACGACACGGCGGGGCAGGCGGACCACGCCGGCGCCACACCGTCCCCCTTCTCCTCGTCCTCCCCCTCTGCTTCGCCGCATCCGCGTTCCACCGCCCCGGCGGGCACCTGGCCCGACCCCGCGGCGGTGCTGCTGACCGCACTCGGCCCCGGACCACGTCTGTGGGAGCGCGACACCGCGCACCCGGAGGCGCTGGTCGTACGGCTGGGGACGACCGACCGGGCCGACCTGCCCGCCGTTCCGGTGACCGTGGGCCTGCGGGAGGCCGGTTCGCTCGGCCTCGCGGGGCCGCGGGCCCGGCTGGCCGGGCTTGCCCGGTCGACGGTGGCGCAGCTCGCCGCCCTGCACTCCCCGTTCGACCTGGAGATCGTGCTGATCAGCACGGACCGGGCGCGCAGTACGGACGAGCGGCGCCGGGAGTGGGCGTGGCTCGGGTGGCTGCCGCATCTGCGGCCGATGCACGGGCAGGACTGCAGGCTGCTCCTGGCCTACGACCGGGAGCAGGCCACGGCCCGTACGGCCGAGCTGGTGCGCAGGCTGGACGAGGGGCCGCTCGGTGCGGGCTGGGCGAGCGTGGACCGCTCCACGGTCACCGAGGCCGCCCGGCTGCACACGGGGCCGTACACCGTGGTGATCGTCGACGGCGACCCCGGTTCGGCGGCGCTGCGCGAGACCACGGCCAGGCTGGCGGCTGCCGGGGCGGCGGCAGGCATCCATCTGATCTGCCTCGCCGAGACCCCGGCCTCGTCGCCCACGTCCCCGGTCGCGGCGACGTATGACGCCGCGTGCCGGGCCTCGATCGCGTTCCGGGAGTGCGGGGCCGTCGCGATGCTGAGCGGCGACGTGGCGACCGCGCTGCGCCTGCTGCGCACGGCGGGCGGGCAGACGGCCGGCCACGGCACGGTGGCGGCGGTGGACGCGGTGTCGGTGGCCTGGGCCGAACGGTTCGGGCGGGCGCTGGCGCCGCTGCGCGAGGAGGGCTCGGTGGCCCTGCCGGGCCGCCCGATGGCGGCGGCTCTGCCGCCGTCGGCCCGGCTGCTGGACGAGCTGGGGCTGGCGAGGGCCACCCCGGCGTCGCTCATGGCGCGCTGGGCGTCCACGGCGGAGGAGCAGCCGGGTGCGACAGCGCGCCCCGCCGCCCCGGCCGGCCCCTCGGCGCCGGAACTGGACACCCCGGGCTCGGGCCGCACGGTCAGCACGGGCGCCCGGGTGGGCCCCCAGCGCCCGGCCCCGGAGCGGGAGAGCCCCGGTTCGGGCCGGACCCCGTACCCGGGAAACACGGCCCACGGCTCGGGCCGTACGCCGTACCCCCGCCAGGACACCGGCGGCTCCGGCCGTACCCCGTACCCGAACTCCCGCGAGTCCGAGCGCACCCCGTACCCGGGCACAGGCACCAGTGACTCGGGCCGTACGCCGTACCCCCGCCAGGACACCGGCGGCTCCGGCCGTACCCCGTACCCGAACTCCCGCGAGTCCGAGCGCACCCCGTACCCGGGCACGGGCACCAGTGACTCCGGCCGTACCCCGTACCCCCGCCAGGACACCGGCGGCTCCGGCCGTACGCCGTATCCCGGCGCCGACAGCCGGGGCCCGGGCGGGGCGGCCGTGTACGCCGGGCGGCCCGTCGTCGTGCTCGGGGCGGGTCCCCGGGGGGCCCTCAGTGTCGATCTGGCCGACGAAGGGCCTCACCTGCTGATCGAAGGGCCCGCGGGCAGCGGGCGCACCGAGCTGCTGCGGGCCGTCGCCGCCTCGCTGGCCGCCGCCGCCCGGCCCGACCGGCTCGGCGTCCTGCTCATCGACGGGGCGGGCAACGAGCGCGGTGAGGGTCTCGGCCCCTGCACCGAGCTCCCGCACGTCTTCACACACCTGGTGGCCTCCGATCCCGTGCGGATGCGGGAGTTCGCCCAGGCCCTCGGCGGTGAGCTCAAGCGCCGGGCCGAGCTGCTCGGCCCGCTGGACTTCGCCGAGTGGCACGCGCGGCACGAGGTCGGACAGCGGATCGTCGGCCAGCGTCCGCCGAGCGCCGGCGAACAGCGCGGCGACCTGGACTCGCCCGCCACCGGCACCCTGCGGCTGCGGCCTTCCGCCCGGACCGCGGACCCCGGCCCCTCGCCGCTGCCCCGGCTCGTCGTCCTGGCCGACGACTTCGACGCCCTGGTCGCCCCCGCACTCGGCAGCCCCGGCCGCCCGGCGGCCGGCTCCGTCGTCCGCGCGCTGGAAGCCGTCGCCAGGGACGGCGGACGGCTGGGCGTCCATCTGGTCGCCACCTCCGCACGCCCTGACCGCACGGAGGACACCGAGCTGGCCCGCGGCGCCCGGCTGCGGATCATCCTCGACGCACCCGCCGTACCGCCCTCCCCGGACGAACCGGCTCCGGGGCGCGGGCGGTTGGGGCATCCGGACGGCCGGGTCACACCGTTCCAGGGCGGCCGGGTCACCGGCCGCATTCCCCGTACGGCGACGTTGCGCCCCACCGTCGTCCCGCTGGAGTGGGAACGGATGGGTGATCCGCCCACCCGGCGGCCCGTGCGCGAACTGGGCAACGGGCCGACGGACCTGGCCCTGCTGGCCAGCGCCCTGGAACGAGCGGCCCGTTCGGTGAACGCGGAACGGCTGCCCCCGCTCCTCCCCTTCCCCTCCTGACTCCACCGTCCGGGCCGGCCCCTCATCTCACTGACCACACGTCACGAGCCGATCACGATCGACTCGTTGGGGCGGATCGCGGTATTGCGGCTCCCGTGCCCCGGGCGTAGGACTGTGCGCACGGACGACGTGTACGCATCAGCGCACGACATGCGTACAGGGACTCCAAGCAGGGAAGCCGCGCAGGAGAACCGCGCAAAGGCGCGCAGGAGAGACGGGGCAAGAATGCGCACAACCCTTCGTATGCGTAGGGCCGCACTGGTATGCACCGCGGTCGGGGCACTCGCCCTCAGCGGCTGCGGCGGCGACGGTGAAGGCAAGGACAAGCCGGGCAAGGGATCCGCCAAGGAGAGCCAGAGCCCGTCGAGTGTCGCGTTACCGAAACTGAACGGCGAGAAGATCTCGGTCGCCGCGGTGTGGACCGGGCCCGAACAGGCCAACTTCACCAAGGTGCTGGAGGAGTTCGAGAAGCGCACCGGGGCGACGGTCACCTTCGTCCCGGCCCAGGACCCGATCGTCAACTTCCTCGGTACGAAGGTGGCGGGGGGCCAGCCGCCGGACGTCGCGATGATCCCGCAGGTCGGCGCGATTCAGCAGGCCGTGGCGAAGAAGTGGGCCAAGCCGGTGGGGCCCGAGGCGAAGGCCCAGCTGAGCAAGAACTACGCACAGGTCTGGCAGGACCTCGGAGCGGTGGACGGCACCCAGTACGGGGTGTACTTCAAGGCCGCGAACAAGTCCCTGATCTGGTACAACGCCCAGGCGTTCGAGAACGCGGGGGCGAGCGAGCCGAAGACCTGGAAGGACTTCCTGGCCACGGCCGAGACGATCTCCGCCTCCGGTGTCACCCCGGTCTCGGTCGCCGGAGCGGACGGCTGGACCCTCACCGACTGGTTCGAGAACATCTATCTCTCCCAGGCCGGTCCGGAGAAGTACGACCAGCTCGCACAGCACGAGATCAAGTGGACGGACCCGTCCGTTGAGGACGCCCTGACCACGCTCGCGCAGCTCTTCGGCAAGCCCGCTCTGATCGCCGGCGGCGCGGACGGCGCGCTCCAGACGGAGTTCCCCGCATCGGTCACCCAGACGTTCACCGGCGGTGACCAGCCCAAGGGCGCCATGGTCTTCGAGGGCGACTTCGTCTCCATCAACATCGCGCAGACCAAGGCGAAGATCGGTACGGACGCCAAGGTGTTCCCGTTCCCCGCGGTCGGCGCCGAATCCCCCGTGGTGACGGGCGGCGACGCGGCGGTGGCCCTGAAGGACGGCAAGGGCGCGCAGGCGCTGCTGACCTGGCTGGCCTCCACCGACGCGGCGAAGATCTGGGCGGAGGCGGGCGGGTTCATCTCCCCGAACAAGAGCCTGGACGCCGCCGCGTATCCGAACGACGTCCAGCGCACGATGGCCGAGGCACTGGTCGCGGCCGGTGACGACGTCAGGTTCGACATGTCGGACCAGGCGCCGCAGTCGTTCGGCGGGACCCCCGGGAAGGGCGAGTGGAAGACGCTCCAGGACTTCCTGAAGAACCCGAAGGACATCGCGGGGACTCAAGCCACGCTGGAGTCCGACGCGGCCAAGGCGTTCAAGAGCTGACGGGATGAGTGAAGCGGCAGAGGGGGGCACCACCGCGGTGTCCCCCGCCGACCAGCGTCCACCCCGCCGTCCGGCCAGGAGCGTGACCGGTACCAGGAAGCTCGTCGCGGCGGTGTTCCTGCTGCCCGCACTGGTGCTTCTCGGCGCCCTCGTGGTCTACCCGATCATCTACTCCGTCTACCGGTCGTTCTTCGATCAGGCGGGTACGGGCTTCGCCGGGATCGACAACTACAAGGCCCTGTTCAGCGACGCCACCATCCGGACCGCGGTCAAGAACAACGCGGTCTGGGTCGTGCTCGCGCCGACGGTCTCCACCGCCCTCGGGCTGATCTTCGCGGTGCTGACCGAACGCATCCGCTGGGGCACCGCGTTCAAGCTGATCGTCTTCATGCCCATGGCGATCTCGATGCTCGCCGCGGGCATCATCTTCCGGCTGGTGTACGACCAGGCACCCGAACGCGGTGTCGCCAACGCCGTATGGGTGGGGGTGCACGACACGTTCGCCGAGTCGTCGGGCTTCCCCAAGGCGCATCCGCTGCCCGTGCATCCGCTGAAGGCGGGCGGAGGCGGCTCGTTCGTCACGAAGCAGCCGGTGAGGGCCGGTGAGCCGGTCCTGATCCCGCTGGTCGGCGTGGCCCCGGCGAAGATGCCGGGAGACGCCGCACCGGCGACGAAGGCCGGTGGCGCCGACGGGGACGGGAAGATCACCGGAACCGCCTGGCTGGACTTCACCAAGGGCGGCGGCGGCACGCCCAACGTCGTCGACCCCAAGGAGCTCGGACTCAAGGGCATCAAGGTCGAGGCGGTCAGGGACGGCAAGGTGATCGCGTCGGCCACGGCGGGCGCGGACGGTACGTTCACCCTGCCCGCCTCGGCCGACGGCGCCCTGGTCCGGTTGCCCGCGTCCAACTTCTCGGAGCCGTACAACGGCGTCGACTGGCTCGGGCCGTCCCTCGTGACCCCCGGGATCATCGGCAGCTACGTCTGGATGTGGGCGGGCTTCGCGATGGTGCTGATCGCGGCGGGCCTGGCCGGTCTGCCACGTGAACTCCTGGAGGCGGCCCGGGTGGACGGAGCCAGCGAGTGGCAGGTGTTCCGCCGGATCACGGTGCCGCTGCTGGCACCGGTCCTCGCGGTGGTGCTGGTCACCCTGATGATCAACGTCCTGAAGATCTTCGACCTGGTGTTCATCATCGCGCCGGGGTCCTCCCAGGACGACGCGAACGTCCTGGCGCTCCAGCTGTACCGGTCCTCGTTCGGTACGGACGCCGACCTGGGGATCGGCAGCGCCATCGCCGTCCTCCTGCTGCTGCTGGTGATCCCGGTGATGCTGTTCAACATCCGCCGGATACGGAAGGAGGGGCGCCGGTGACCACAGCGCCGACGGTGAAGGCCAAGCAGTCCCTCGGTGCGCGGCTCGCCGCACGGGCCGGTGGCGGGGTGATGCGGGTCTTCCTGATCCTGGTGGGCCTGTTCTGGCTGATGCCGACGATCGGGCTGCTGCTCTCCTCGCTGCGGGACGCCGACGACATCGCGGCGACCGGCTGGTGGAAGATCTTCACCGCCCCCTCCGAGCTGACGTTCGACAACTACCAGCGCCTGCTCGACAACTCGGTCATCACCGATTCCCTGCTCAGCACGGTGATGATCACCGTCCCGACCACGTTCCTGGTCGTGGTGATCGGCTCGCTCGCCGGATACGCCTTCGCCTGGATGGAGTTCCCCGGCCGCGACTGGTGGTTCCTGATCGTCGTCGGGCTGCTGGTCGTGCCCGTCCAGGTCGCCCTGATCCCGGTCTCCGAACTCTTCGGAGTCATCGGGATCTTCGAGACGACGTTCGGCGTGATCATGTTCCACACGGCCTTCGGTCTGCCGTTCGCGATCTTCCTACTGCGGAACTTCTTCGCGGAGATCCCGCGCGAACTGCTGGAGGCCGCACGGCTCGACGGTGCGGGCGAGATCCGGCTCTTCACCCGTGTGGTGATGCCGCTGGGCGGACCCGCGATCGCCTCGCTCGGCATCTTCCAGTTCCTCTGGGTGTGGAACGACATGCTCGTGGCACTGATCTTCGCCGACTCCGAGTCCCCGCCGATCACCGTGGCGCTACAGCAGCAGGTGCGCCAGTTCGGCAACAACATCGATGTGCTGGCGCCCGGCGCGTTCGTCTCGATGGTGATTCCGCTGGCCGTCTTCTTCGCGTTCCAGCGGCAGTTCGTCACCGGTGTGATGGCGGGCGCCGTCAAATAGGTCCCGTTCACCGCGCCCCGCCCGGAGCGTCAACACGGAGCGGCCCCGTTACCCATAACCGGGCCGCTCCACCCTCCGCGTCCCCCGAATGCCACGTCTGGCGTAACCAAGTCACTCCTTCGGCCGTTTGCGGGCCACCTGCCGCCCGCGACCGACCCATGGATGTGTTGTGCCCCGGTTCAGTGTCATCGTGCCCGCGTACCGGGTCCAGGCGTATCTGCACGAGTGCCTGGACTCGGTGTCGGGCCAGTCCTTCAAGGACTTCGAAATCATCGTGGTCGACGACGGCTCACCGGACGCCTGCGGCGCCATCGCCGACGAGTACGCCGGCCGCGACCACCGGTTCAGCGTGGTGCACCTGCCGCGGAACGCCGGCCTCGGCCCGGCACGCAACGCCGGCATCGCCAAGGCGAGCGGGGACTACCTGATCTTCCTCGACGGGGACGACACCCTCCTGCCCGACGCGCTCCGGACCATCGCCGACCGGATCACGGCGACCGGCGGCCCCGACGTCCTCGTCTACGACTACACGCGGGTGTACTGGTCCGGCGAGACGGTACGCAACCAGCTCGCCCAGCACCTCGCCGAAACCGGCCCACCCTCCTTCCGGCTCGCCGACCGCCCCGAGCTGCTCAAGGTGCTGATGGTCGTCTGGAACAAGGCCTACCGCCGCGAGTTCGTGGAGGCCGAGGGCTTCACCTTCCCGCCCGGCTACTACGAGGACACGCCCTGGACCTATCCGGTACTGATGGCCGCCGGATCGATCGCGGTCCTCGACACCGTCTGCGTCGGCTACCGCCAGCGGCGCCGGGGCAACATCCTCTCCACCACCAGCCGCCGGCACTTCGACGTCTTCGACCAGTACGACCTGGTCTTCGCGTTCATCGACGCGCGGCCCGAACTCGCCGTCTGGCGACCGGTGATGTTCCGGCGGATGCTCGACCACTTCTCGACGCTGTTCACCTCGCACGGCCGGCTGCCGCAGGGCACCCGCGCCGAGTTCTTCCGCCGCGCCCGCGCCTACTGCGTCCGCTACCGCACTCCCGGCGTCCCGGTCCCGCGCCGGGCGCGGATGCGCCACGGCCTGTTCCGGCTGGGCGCCCACCGTACGTACCGTCTGCTGTGGGCCGCACAGCAGCTGCGGGGCGGGCTGCGGCTCCGCGCCGCCTCACTGCGCCACGCGGTGCGCGGGGCCCTCCTCCAGCTGCACTACCGGGTCCAGCTGCGGCTGCCGGTCCGTCCCCGCGACGCGGTGTTCGCCGCGTACTGGAACCGGGGGTACGCCTGCAATCCCGCGGCGATCGAGGCGAAGGCCCGTGAGCTGGTGCCGGGACTGCGGACGTCCTGGATCTGCCGCCCCGAGCACGCGCACACGGTGCCCGCCGCCACCCGCCGGCTGCACCCGGGGACGTTCGCCTACTGGACCGCGCTGGCCCGCTCCAAGTACCTGGTGAACAACGTCAACTTCGACCGGCGGCTGGTGAAGCGGCGCGGGCAGGTGCTGCTGCAGACCCACCACGGCACGCCGCTGAAGACCATGGGGACCGACCTGGTGGACCGTCCGGCGGCTGCCGGGTCCACGGACTTCGACCAGCTGCTGCGCAACGTCGACAAGTGGGACTACTCCCTCTCCGCCAACCTGCACTCCACGCTCGTCTGGGAGCGGACCTACCCGTCCGCCTACACGACCCTGGAGTACGGCTATCCGCGCAACGACGTCTTCCACCGCACGGACCCGCAGGAGGTGGCGAGACTGCGCGAGGCGCTCTCCGTCCCCGAGGACTGCACCGCCATCCTGTACGCGCCGACGCACCGCGACTACCGGCGCTCCCAGCGGCACAGCCTGGACCTGGAGAGGCTCCTTCAGGTCCTCGGCCCGCGCTTCGTCGTCCTGGCCCGCTCCCACTACCTGTACAGCGCCCCGAAGGCCCCGGCCGGCCGGACCCCTCACCCCCGGATCATCGACGTGAGCGACCATCCGTCGCTGGAGGCGCTCTGTCTCGCCTCGGACGCGCTGATCACGGACTACTCGTCGCTGATGTTCGACTACGCCAACCTGGACCGCCCGCTGGTCATCCACCTGGAGGACAGCCAGGCGTACGAAGCGGCCCGGGGGACCTACTTCGACCTCCAGGCGTTCCCGCCGGGGGTCGTCGCGCGCAGCCAGGACGAGCTGCTGGACATCTTCACCACGGACCACTGGCGGGGCTCCCGGTCGGCGCAGCTGCGGGCGGCGTTCCGCGCCCGGTTCTGTCCGCACGACGACGGGTACGCCGCGGAGCGGGTGGTGCGCCGGGTCTTCCTGGGCGAGACGGCCGGGCTGCCGGTGCCCGTACCGCTCAAGGAGCGCCGGCCCGTGGGCACGCTGCCCAGGCAGTCGGCCGTACGGGCGGCGACGGCGAGCCCGTCCGGGGACTGAGCCGGCGGGAGCGGGCCCTGAGGGGCCGGGCCGGTGAACGTCTCCCGGCCCGGCCCTTCGCCCAGGGGCGCACGCGCCGCCGGCTCACGACAGACTCACGGCCGCCGCACCGCCCGCCTCACCGCTCCAGGAACGCGAAGAGCTCCTCCCAGCGACGGACGATCTCCTCCTCGGAGAACCGCTGCACATTCGTACGCGCCCGCTCCCCCATCCCGTCCCGCATCCGGGGATTGCCGGTGAGCCGCAGCAGCCGGTCGGCCAGGGCGGCGATGTCACCGGCCGGGGCGAGCAGCCCGTCCTCGCCGTCGCGCACGATCTCCCGTACGCCCGGCGCGCAGTCGAACGCGGCACACGGCACCCCGCTCGCCATCGCCTCCATCAGCGCCAGCGGGAAGCCTTCGCCGCGTGAGGACTGGACGAAGACCGAGGCGTCCGCGAGGGCGCCGGGCACATCGTCGGTCCGCCCCTTCCACTCGACCGAACCGTCCAGGCCCAGTTCGGTGCACCGGGCCCTCAGTTCCGCCTCGTCCTCGCCCGCCCCGTACACGCCGAGCCGCCAGTCCGGCCGCTGCGGGGCGACCAGGGCCCAGGTGTCCAGGAGCATGTCGATGCCCTTCTGGTCGCTCAGCCTGCCGATGCTCGCCACGTTCTTCGCGGTACGCGGGGAGGGCACATCGGGCAGCCCGGCCAGGGCGTTCGGCATGAAGCCGACGTTGTTCATGCCGTCGCCCGCCCAGATGTCGGCGTCCTCCTCGGTGAGGACGAGCCAGCGGTCCAGGGCGCTGTAGTGGTTCCTGATCCAGCGGTAGCGGTGGCTCGCCCGGGAGTAGTCGTACGACTCGTGGCTCATCCCGATGACGCGGTGGCCGGAGGTGTCGGCCTCCCCGACCCATTCCATGGCCCAGACCTGGGTGACGAGGACGACGGCCCCGGGACTCACCGTGCGGAAGAGCTCGGAGAGCCGCCGGACCGCGAGCCGCTTCTCCCGCACCCTGGCCGCCTCCCGTCGGCGCGAAGGGATCCGGAGCCGGTCCCGCGGCTTCTTCGGTGCCCAGGGGGTCGGCGGGTGCTCCGGGTAGAGGGCGGTGACCGGGTAGCCGTGGGGGTCGGGGAGCGCCATCTTCAGCTCGGAGGCGTGAATGCCGACCACCCTCACCCGGTGCCCGCGCTCCTGGAACAGCCGGGCGGTCCGGTGCGTCCAGGCGGTGACTCCGCCGAGTTCGTCGGTGCTGTTGGAAACGATGAACACGTCACGGCTGCGGCTCATTCGCCGGCCTCCCGGGGGGTACGTGAGAGGGAGCGGGCGAAGACGGTACGCACGACGGTGCGGGCCGCCTCACCCGTGTCGTAGCCGCCGAACTCCTCGGCGAACGAGGCCCGCGCCTCCTCGAACTCGGTGTCGGTGGCCTTCAGCCGGCCCATCACCGCGAACAGTTCGTCCTCCGTCTCCACGACCGGGCCCGGCGCCTTCTCCCGCAGGTCGAAGTAGCTGCCCCGGGAGACGGCGTACGCGTCGAGGTCGGGCGCGAACAGGACGACGGGCCGGTCCAGGAGTGCGTAGTCGAACATGATCGACGAGTAGTCCGTGATCAACGCGTCGGCGAGCGTGAGCAGTTCGGTGACGTCGTGGTGCGCCGAGACGTCCACCACCGTCCCGGGCGGGCACACGGGCAGCCGTGCGGCCTCCAGGTAGTGGGCCCGCACCAGCAGGGTGTACTCGTCGCCGAACCGTTCCGCGAAGCGCGCCACGTCCAGCGGGAGCCTCCGCCGCTTGCGTGTACCGGGGCCGCCCCGGAACGTAGGCGCGTACAGCACGACCTTCTTGTGGTCGGGGATGCCGAGGCTGTCGGCGAGCGCCGGGCGCGGCAGCCGCCCCTCGGTCTCGTCCCTGGCCCGCGCGGCCAGGAGGGCGTCGTTGCGCGGGTAGCCGGTCGCCAGCAGCCGTTCCGCGGGGAGCCGGTAGGCGCGGGCGAGGGTGTTCACGTCGTGCTCGGAGCGGACGAGGAAGTGGTCGAAGCGCCGCACGGCCTCCTGGAGGCGGTGGCGCCGCGGCGCGTTCTGCATCCGTACGCGGGTCTCGTCGAAGCCCATCCGCTTGTACGCCGAGCCGTGCCAGGTCTGGAGGTACGTGGTGCCCGGGCGCTTGCGGAGATTCTGCGGGAAGCCCTGGTTGTCGACCCAGTACTCGGCCCGGGCCAGGGCCCACAGATACCGCCACGACCAGCGCCGGACCAGCCGCGCGTCGGTGGGAAAGCCGTTCGCTGAGCTCTCGTACGACCACACGCAGTGGAGCCGGAGGCCCTGTCTGCGCACCTCCTCGTGGATCGCCCGGGGGCTGTCGCCGTAGCACTTGCCCATGTGGCTCTCGAAGACGACGGACCCCTTGCGTACGGGCAGCCGGCAGAGCCAGCGGTTGTAGACGGGGGCCTTGAACGCGCGCGAGTGCCATCGGTCGCGCCTCCTGCGCAGGGCCTTCAGCAGGAGCTGGGCCTTGCGGGCGGGGCGGAAGTGCGTGGCGTAGTGGACCAGGCGGCGCAGGACGCGGGCGGGACGGCCGCGGGCGACGAGCCGCAGCGCCAGGTGGTCCTTGAGCGTGACGTAGGGCTCCCAGGTGTCCCCGGAGAGCCGTCCGAGCCGGGGACGGGCGGGGAGGCTGTCCGGCCGGTCGAGCAGGTCGTGGGCGGCGAAGAGGTCGCTGACGGACCGGGTGCCGTCGGCGTCGACGAACAGGCGCGCGTCCCACAGCGTGTCGCGCGCGCCGATGGGGCGCAGGACACGGGTCAGGTCGGCGTGGGTGCGCCAGCGGATGGCGGTGGCCTCACGGTGCAGCTCACCGACCGGGAAGCGGAAGGCTCGCGAGCCGTCCCGTACGCGGAACTCGAGCTCGGCGGTGAGCGGAAGTCCGGGCTCCGGGGCGGCGTGGGCGGGCAGGACGAGGTGGCCTTCGAGGAACAGGCGGCCGTTCTCGGTGGTGCACCGGGTGAGCCGGTTCATGAGGCGCAGCTCGCCGAACGTGCGGTACTGGTGGCCGAGTTCGGTGACGTCGAGCTCTGCGGGGGATGCGTCGAGCGGGTCCGCGGCGGGCCAGTGGACCCGGCCGTCGGCGCCCGTGACGAGGGGGGCGGCCACCGCGCCCGGCCGGTTCAAGGCGTACGCCGCCGCGAGTACGCCGTCCGCGTCTCCCCGGGCGAGGAGGTGGACGGCGACGCGTTCGAGGGGCGGCAGGGTCTCCCTGACCGGGCCCGGGACGCTGTCGGCCAGGCCCTGTGCGGCCGAGGCCGCGATCCGGTCGCGGTCGGCGGCCGGCAGTCCGGGGAAGGTCCGGACGAGCGGTACCAGCCGGTCGAGGGCGAAGGCACGTTCCCGCTGTTCGCACAGTTCGTGCAGCCCCTGCGCGACCAGCGTGTCGCACACGCTCCGGTGCGCCTGGATCAGTCCGGTGATGTCCTGCGCGCTCTCCGTCCGCCCGGTCACGACGAGTCTGCGGACCAGCGCGATCCGGCCGACCGCCGCCGCCGCGAGAGGGCCGAACAGGATCTCGCTGCGGGTGAGGTCCTCCGCGTACCGCAGCCCGTGGCGCTCGACGGCTTCGCGGCGCAGACAGAATCCCGTCACCAGGGCGTCCCTGACGGCCAGTTCCGGTGCGTCACCGAATCGGTCGACGGTCCGGGAGCGGGTGAACAGCTGGTGCTGCCAGGAGGGTTCGCGCTCCTTCGCGCCCTCCCCGGTGAGCCGGCTCCAGCGGCCTGCCACGAGGTCGCCGCCGGTGTGTTCGGCGGCTTCCCAGAGGTTGCGGCAGGCGTGGAGCTGGAGGCGTTCGCCCTCGCCCAGTACGAGGACGTGCCGGCCGCGTGCCGCGTCGAGTCCGGTGTTGCGCAGGGCCGCGGTGGCGTCCGCCGCGCTGTCCGCGACGAGGACGCGGACCCGGCCGGGGTGGTCCCCGGCGAGCTTGTCGGCCGCCGCCCTGGTGTCCGCGCCGGTGCCGGCGGCGAGGACGACGAGGGCTTCGGTGGCCCGCAGGCTCTGGCCGGTCACGGAGTCGACGGACGCGCGCAGCGCGGCGGCCCCTCCCCCGCCGGTGATGACGCAGCTGAAGTCCGGTGTGCTCATACCTGCTCCCCCTTGAGCATCAGATCGACGACACGGACCGCCGCGGTGCCGTCGTCGAGATCGCAGAACGACTCACGGAAGCGGGCGTAGGCGTCGCGATGGGATTCGGTGACGGCCTCCAGGTCCCGCAGGGCCTCCACCACGCCCGCCGACGTGGGAATCAGGGGGCCGGGTGCCTGTGCGGCGAAGTCGAAGCAGAAGCCGCGCAGGGTGTCGCGGTAGTGCTCCAGGTCGTACGTGTGGAACAGCATCGGGCGCCCGGTCCCGGCGAAGTCGAACATCAGCGACGAGTAGTCGGTGACCAGGGCGTCGCTGATCAGGATCAGTTCGGCGACGTCCGGGTAGCGCGAGACGTCCCGGACGCACGCGCTCCGCGGGATGCTGCCGCCCACCAGGTAGTGGCGGCGCACGAGCAGGACGCTGTCCTCGCCGAGTTCCTTCTCGGCCTGCGCCAGGTCGAGTTGCAGGTCGAGCCCGTAGCGGCCGCCCTGTTTGGGCAGATCCTCGCGCCAGGTGGGCGCGTAGAGGATCACGCGCTTGCCGTCCGGGATGCCGAGCCTCTCCCGTACGGAGTCGGCGATCTTCTCCCGGTCGGGGGCGTACAGCACGTCGTTGCGCGGGTAGCCGCATTCGATCACCGCACCGGTGTGGCCGAAGGCCCGCCGCAGGACCGGGGTGGAGAAGGTGTTCGGTGAGACGAGCACGCTCCACTGGGCGGCGCGCCGGGGCATCGACGCCATGTAGGCGGCGTCGGCCGTGGGGGTGCCCGCCAGGTCCCGGCCGACGCGCTTGAGCGGGGTGCCGTGCCAGGTCTGGACGACGAACTGGCCGGGGGCGCGCTCGAACCACTCGGGCAGCTGGGTGTTGGAGACGATCCAGCGGCTGCGGGCCAGTGCCTCGTGCCACTCGGCGCCGTGCAGGGCGACCGCCCGCACTCCGGCGGGGACGCGTGCCTGCTCGTCGCGGACCACCCAGAGGTGTTCGAGCGTGCTGTCGCGGCGGGCCAGCTCCTCGTGGATCGCGCGCGGCGAGTCGGAGAACTGGCGTCCGTCGAAGCTGCTGTACAGGACGGCCGGGCGCAGCTCCCCGGCGCCGCGCAGGACCGCGTACCGCTCACGCAGCCGGCGCTGCCCGTACGCGCCCCGGTCCGCGTCCGGCAGCGCGCTGCCCGACTCCAGGACGAGCCGGTCGTGGAAGCGCCGCTCCAGGGTGAAGGGCCGCCCGCCGTCCCGTGCGTGGCGCAGCGGCAGGCCGTCGTGGAGCGGGGCGGCGACCCGCAGCGGAAGGTAGGCGTCCGGATCGGTCTCGCCGCGTTCGCGCAGGAAGAGGTACCAGCGGCCCTCGGAGAGCGGGAGGGGGCCGCCGAAGCCATCGACGGCGGCCGGGTCCAGCACGGTCCGGAAGCCGGCCACGACGTCGCCCGGCGCCCTCCCGGCCGCGAGAACTGTCTCCTCCTGGTGCCCGCTGTGGCGCAGGACGAGCTCGATGCCGCCGTCGTACGTCCCGGGCAGGCTGCCTTCGAGCACCAGCTCCCCGGTGTCCGCCCAGGAGAGCCGTTCCACGACGGGCTGCACGCTCCGGTCGGTGAGGACGAGGTCGCCGGAGGGGTTGGCGGCCGCGTACAGCTCGCGGCCGCCGGCGAGCGGATAGCGCGCGGAGCCGGTCTCCGGCCGGGCCGCCACCGTCACCCGCCGCTTGCCGCCCACGAGTTGGACGCCCCACACCCCGTCGGCCCCGCGGAACGCGGTGAGCGGTACCTCGGCGACGACCGTGCCGGGCGCGGCACCGTCCGGCCCGCTGAGCACCAGGGGGAATTCCCGGGTCTCCTTGGTGCGCCACTCCTGCAGGCGCAGGGCGGTCGGCTCGCCGCCGTCGAGGACCCGCACCTCGATCCGTACACCGTCCGCCGTCGGCGTCTGCCGGGCGAGGACCGCATCGATCCGGTCGGTGCGCAGCTCCAGCTTGTTGCCCGAGAGGACGGGGACGATCCGGGTGCGCTCACCGGTGTACACGACGGCGGGGGCCGCCGGGTTGCCGAGCAGCCGCATCGGACCGCGGCGCGGCCGGCCGCCGCCGAGGACGACCGATTCCAGCTTCCAGGTCTTCCGGCCGCTCTTTCCCGCGCCCTTGGCGGCGAGCGCGCGGGGGTTGACGACGGCCTCGAAGCCGGACCGTTCGTAGCGGTGCAGCGTGCGGCCGGACCGGGCGGCGGCCTCGTCCGTGGGGAAGGTGCGCAGGCGCAGCGGGAGCACGCGGCGCCCCGACCGGAGCCAGCCGGTGCCGGCCGATCGTCCCGGTGCGTTGCGGACGTAGGCGTACCCCTTGAGGTGCAGCATTCCGTCACGCCAGACGGCACCGGTGAGGTGGGCGTGCACGGGGAGGTCGGACGCCCCGAGGGCGGTGACGCGCGGTGGGAGCGGGCCTTCGAGGACCGGGTACTGGGCGCGTGGCCGCAGCAGGCCGCGGACGTGGAAGGTGTCGCGGTCGGGCTTCTCGTACGCGAGGAGGGCGAGGAGCTCCGGCATCCGCCGTTCCCGGATGAGCTGCCACTTGACCCGCAGGTGCAGGGGGAGCGCGTCCACGACGGCCGGTTCGACGGTCGCCGCGAAGGCGTTGGCGTGTTCGAGGAACGCATCGTGGAAGGCGGCGTCGCCCTCCGGGAGCGCGTCGATGAACAGCCAGAGGTCCCCGGAGAGCGCGTGGGCGTCGTAACGGCGCTTCGCCTCGGTCATGCCCCGCTCGGCCAGGAACGCGCTGACGGTGGAGACGGCGGTGACCCGGTCGCGGATGCCGCGGGGCACCGCGCGCCGTGTCGTGATCGAACCGGCGCGGTCCCGCCAGTGGTACACGGGCTCTTCGACCACGTCGACGGAGGCCGCGAGGAAGTGGGCCGGCAGCACGACGGCGATGTCCTCGTACAGCACACCGGTCGGGAACGCGAAGGCATGGCGGTCCCAGAACGACCTGCGGAAGACCTTGTTGCAGGCGATACGGTCGCCGAGGAGCACCCAGTCCCGGGTGACGTGCGTGGCGGACCGGCGCTTCTCCATCGGCTTGCGGAACATGGGCGACTGTTCGAGCGCGCCGTTGGCGCGGAGCCGGAGCACGTTGCCGGTGACGAAGTCGGAGCCGGAACCGCCGAGTTCGGCGAGCATCCGCTCGAACGCGCCGGGCGGCACGATGTCGTCGCTGTCGACGAACGCCAGGAACTCCCCGTCCGGGTGGGCCTCCAGGACACCGGCGTTGCGGGCCGCGCCGAGTCCGGCGTTCTCCTGGGTGATCAGCCGGAAGCGGGGGTCTCGCGCGGTGAAGTCCCGGGCGACGCGTCCGCTTCCGTCCGTGGAGCCGTCGTCGACCATGACGACTTCGAGGTCGGGCATCGTCTGTCCGGCCAGCGATTCCAGGCAGGCACCGAGGTACTCCTCGACGTTGTACAGGGGGACGACGACGGTGAGACGGGGTGCCATGCGCTGTGCACGATCCTTCCGGTCGGACGGCCTGGGGGTCTGGGGCGGGTCCGGCACATCGGGGCCGGACGCACCCCGGGGCTAACAACCCCGCACGTGTCCCGGTCACCCGATGGCAGCCGTTCGGGTGACGGCCGGCGGCCGGGAGTCGATAGAACGACCGAGCCCCGCACCTGTGTGGCACGGGGCTGACGGAGTTCACGGGACACACGCGGGCGTCAGGGCTTGACGGCGATGCGGCCTTCGTCCATGCGCAGCAGCAGCAGCTGCTCGCCGGTCTTCTCCAAGAACTCGTCGACGGCCTGCCGGGAGCCCTGCCAGTAGCCGTAGTCGTCGATCAGGAGCACTCCGCCGCTCACCAGGCGCGAGTAGAGGTACTCCAGCTCGTGCTTGGTGGAGGCGTACCAGTCGGTGTCCAGGCGGAGGATGGAGATCTGCTCCGGGGCGCGGTCCGGAACGGTGTCCTCGACCCTGCCCTGCACGTAGTGGACGCGCTCCTTGGGGTAGGGCACGTTCTCGAAGCCGGCCTTGACGTCCTCCAGGGAGGCCACCGCCCAGATCGGCCGGTCCTTGCCCTGCGCGTCGAGCAGTTCCTGCGCCGACCTGCCGTCGCGCCGCAGGTCCTCCTCGGTGGGCGGGGTCATGCCCTCGTACGTGTCGAAGAGGTACAGGTCGCGCTCGGTCTCGCCGAGCGAGAGCAGCGTCTTCGCGCACGCCTGCATGGAACCGCCGCGCCACACACCGCACTCGACGATGTCGCCGGGGATGTTGTGGCGGGCGATGTGGCGGGTGGCGAGGATGAACGCGTTGAGCCGCTCGGGCGAGGTCATCGAGTACGGCTTGACCGCCCGGATGATGTCCTTCGCCTCGTCGTCGTAGTCCGCCGGGAACTGCGGACCGGCCTTGGCCTTCGGCTTGGGCTTCGGTGCGGGCGCCGGGGCGGCGGGGGCATCGGCGGCTGCCGGGGCCGCGGCGGTACGGGGAGCGGGCACGGACACGCGCCTGAGCTGGTACCCGGTGAGTTGCTGAAGGACGCCGTTGACGGCGTTGCGCCAAGCCATGCCCAGGGACAGTACGCGCGCATTGCGGCTCATGTCATCTTTCGTCAACCTGTCATTGATTTGCCCCCGTTGGGCTACAGGATCAGGAGCCCGCGGTGTCGGTGGACGCGGAGATCTCCACGGGGGCAGGCGCTCCGGCCGGGGCGGGGACCTCGGCCGGGGGCGCCGCCGGCCGGCCGCACCGCTCGCGGCCGTCCAGCGGGCGGGGCACCGGGACCGCGTCCACTCCGCCGACGCGGTTGGCCCACCACACGGTCAGTTCCCGTACGGCGAACATCGTCAGCCGGGGATAACGCTGCGGCCTGCGGAACACCCCGACGGAGTCGCCCCAGTAGGCACCCTTGTCGATGCCCCGGTAGTCGTGCCAGATGCCCTTGCGGGGCGGGAAGTCGGTGTACGCCTCGCAGAGTTCGAGCCGCGAGTGGGCCGCCATCGCGCGAAATCCGTCGGGGTAGTAGCGCCAGCAGTCCTGCGCGTCGTGCGCGTGGCCGCGCGAGGGTGCGGTGATGAAGGCGTAGCCGCCGGGCTTGAGGACGCGGGCGATCTCGAGCATCGAGGCCCAGAAGAAGGGGATGTGCTCGAACGCCTGCCCGGAGAGCACGACGTCGGCGCTGCGGGACTTCGCCGGGATGCGGTACGGCCGCTTCATCACGGCGTCGACGTTGGGCCCGTCGAGGACGTCGACACCGAAGTAGTCGATGTCGTGGCCCGCCAGCAGCCCCCTGTGCGTGCGGGACTGTTTGCCCGAGATCCGCGACCCGAGGTCGACGACGCGATGCCTGCGCGTCCTGGGCAGATATTCCTCGATGCAGAGTTCCATCTGCTCATAGGCGGACTGGTGCATGAGGTTCTCCCAACATTGCCGTGTGCATGAGCTGTTGAGCACAACGACGGCGGGAAGCGGAGGGGTCG
The DNA here is from genome assembly GCF_040650955.1 of Streptomyces sp. NPDC048560. Classification (NCBI taxonomy): domain Bacteria; kingdom Bacillati; phylum Actinomycetota; class Actinomycetes; order Kitasatosporales; family Streptomycetaceae; genus Streptomyces; species Streptomyces sp. NPDC048560. The sequence continues at coordinate 36,205 of NZ_JBEZIJ010000011.1, read as the reverse complement.
CCCCGGACCCGGCCGATCCGCCGTTCGAGTGATGCGGGCCTCAGGGTGACCCTTCCCCCAGGAGGAACCGCCGCACCACGCGCTCCGCCGCGCGCCCGTCGTCGTACGGACAGAACCGGTCACGGAACGCCTTGCGCAGCACCTTCGCCGGCCCGGAGTCCCACGCGCCGCCGCACAGTGCCTCCAGCAGTTCCTCCTGGCTGGTGGCGATCACCCCGGGTGTCTCCCCCGGCCGCCCGGAGAGCAGGTCGAAGTAGGTGCCGCGCGAGGCACGGTAGGCGTCCCAGTCGGGTGCGTAGCCGATGATCGGGCGGTCCAGACAGGCGTAGTCGAACATCAGCGAGGAGTAGTCCGTGATCAACGCGTCTGACGCCAGGCAGAGTTCCTCGATGCCTGTGTGGCCTGTGACGTCGACGACGCGGCCGTGCCCGGCGCCGGGAAGTCCCGCCGTGCGCCCGTAGAAGTAGTGCGCGCGCACCAGCAGGACGTAGTCGGGCCCCAGTTCGCGGGCGAGGAGGTCCACGTCGAGCCGGGGCAGGAAGCCCTTGCGGTAGTCGCGGTGGGTCGGCGCGTACAGCAGCGCCTTCTGCCCGGGGGCGATGCCCAGTCCGGCGCGGATCTCCGCCGTCCGCTCGGCGGTGGCGGTGAAGAAGACGTCGTTGCGCGGATATCCGAGGTTCAGGTGCTCGTACGAGGACGGGTAGACGCGGTCCCAGATCTCGGTGCTGTGGGGGTTGGCGGACAGGCTGTAGTCCCACTGGTCGGTGTGGGCGACGATCCGTTCGAAGCTGATCCCGTTGGTGAGGGCGGGGTAGTCGCGCTGGTCGAGGCCCATGGTCTTCAGAGGGGTCCCGTGGTGGGTCTGGAGGTAGAGCTGCCCGGAGCGTTTGGTGAAGCCGCCGGGGAAGCTGGAGTTGTTGATCAGGTACGTGGCGGTGGCCATGGTCCGCCAGTAGGCGCGGGAGCCCTCGATCACGTACGGCACCCCCGGGGGCACCCGGTCGCGGTGGCGCGAGGAGACGACCCAGACGCCTTGGATGTGCGGGGCGAGTTCGAGGGCCTTGGCGTGGATGGCGGCGGGATTGCAGGCGACCCCACGGTTCCAGTACGCCCCGTACACCGCGAGGCAGGGGTCGAGCGGCCGCCGCAGGTCGGCCCGGTAGGCGGTGCGCAGGACGCGGGCGCGAAGCGCCTTCCGGCGCCGGAGCAGGGCGGCGGGGAGGCGGGCGCGGGCGGTGCGGGCGGCGGTCCGCGCGCGGTGGGCCGCGTAGCTGCCTGGGAGGCCGGCGGCGCGGAACAGGACGGCCCGGTCGTGTGCGGGGACGGCGCCGGGGACGTCCGGGGGTTCTTCGAGCAGGGCGCGGAGGTGGGCCGTGCGGGCGGCTCCGGTCCGGGGGTCGTCGCCGGACTCGGTGAGCAGCCGGCCGTACGCGTCGATGAGCGCGCCGCTCCCCTGCCACGCGCCGATGAGGCGGTGGCGGACGCAGATCCGGTCCAGGGTGGCGAGTGTTCCCGCCTCGGACGCCAGCAGGTGCGCGCGCCGGACCGGGAGGACGTCCTCGTGCGGGCCGTCGGTGAAGCGGAGCCCGTGGACGGTCCAGAAGGAGCGCCGGAAGAGCTGGTTGCGGGCGGCGGGGACGGCGTCCGGCGCGCCTGGCCGGACCTCGCCCCAGCGGTCGAGGCGGTCGTGACCCAGCCGCAGCACGTCCGGGCGGTCCTTCTCCAACAGCGCGGCGACCGGCGCCAGTGCGCCCGGCAGGAGCAGGTCGTCACCGTCGAGGAAGAGCAGGTGGTCGCCGCGCGCCTCCCCGGCCCCGGCGTTTCGGGCTCCGCCCACCGTGAGCTGTCCCGCGGGGGGCAGGACCCTCACCCGGGTGTCGCGCTCCAGGTACTCGGCCGCGACGGCGGCGAAGGCGTCGGAGAGCCCCGGGGCCTCGGTGCCGAGCAGGATCAGTTCCAACTCCCGTACGGGCTGGTCCAGTACGGAGTCCACGGCGGCGCGCAGGTATCCCGGCCCGCGGGGGACGGCCATGACAACACTGAGGAGCATGGCAGCCGAGCGTAATCGCGCCGGTGCGCGATCCGGCCCTTCCCTTCACCCGTTCGGGTCAGTGCCGGTGACTCGGGGCGCCCACCCCGGTTGAGCATGACCATGAAGCCTCTGCTCAGCGTCGTCGTCCCCGTCCACAACGTCGAGGAGTGGCTGGAGCAGTGCCTGCGGTCACTCGCCGGGCAGTCCCTCGAAGCGATCGAGGTGGTGCTCGTCGACGACGGTTCCACGGACGGCAGCCGTCGGATCGCGGAGGAGTTCGCGGCGCACGACAGCCGCTTCCGGTGCGTCCACCAGTCCAACGCGGGGCTCAGCGCGGCCCGTAACACGGGGGTGCGCCACACCACTCCCGGCGTTCCGTACCTCGCGTTCGCCGACAGCGACGACGTCCTCGTCCACGACGCCTACGAACGGATGGTCGCGTCCCTGGAGTCCACAGGGTCGGACCTGGTGACCGGCAACGTCTGGCGGCTGACCGAGCGGGGCAGGCAGCAGGCATGGCAGTACCGGTGGCTGACCGCCACCCGCACCCGGACCCACATCACGCGCGACACCCGCCTCCTCGCGGACCGGGTCGCCTGGAACAAGGTGTTCCGGCGCTCCTTCTGGGACCGCCACTCCTTCGCCTTCCCCGAGGGGAAGCTGTACGAGGACACGCCGGTGATGATCCCGGCGCACTACCTCGCCGGCTCGGTGGACGTGCTGCGCGAGCACGTCTACCACTGGCGGGTACGGGAAGGCTCGATCACCCGGCGGCGCACGGACGTGACGGGCGTACGGGACAGGATCGCCGCGTGTGAGCAGGTCAGCGCGTTCCTCGCGGGCCGGGACGCGACGCAGCGGCGACACTACGACGTGTCGTGCCTGCGCGACGACTTCCTCTACTTCCTGGAGGGGATGACGCTCGGCAGCGCCGCCTACCGCGCCGCGTTCATGGCCGACGCGGGCGCCTTCCTCGACCGGGCGGGCAGCTCCGCCCTCGACGGGCTTCCGGTGGAACTGCGGGTCAAGTGGCGGCTGGTACGCGAGCGCAGGCTGGAGGACCTGCTGGCACTCCTCGCGTTCGAACGGACCAACGGGGCGGGCACGTTCACCGTCGAGGGTCTGCCCGGCAGGCGCCGGGCCGTCCATCCGGGCGTCACACACGGCGAGTCGCGGCTCGGCCGGTCCGATCTTCCGGCGGTGGCACGGCTGCTGGGTGCCGCGTGGCGCACGGACGGGCGGCTCGGGCTGCGCGGGTACGCGTACATCCGCAACCTCCCGTCCGACACGGCCGTTCGTTCGCTGAAGTGGGGGATGCTGCGGTCGGCGGAGGGCAGGCAGCTGCGGACCGTCCCCGTGCGGTCGGTCACCGAGCCCCGCGCGACCGTGCACTCCGCCCAGGAGCTGCACAGTTACGACCGGTCGGGCTTCGAGATGGTCATCGACCCGCGCACACTCCGGCCGGGCCGCTGGCTGGTGGGCATGGTGGTGACCAGCCACGGCGTCGTGCGGCGCGCCGCCGTACGGGCCGTGGATGCCGCCTCGGCCCAGCCGCTCGTCCGGGATCTGGGTGACGGGCGGCGGGCGGTCCTCGGCTACCGGGACGGCCGGCTGGAAATCGCCGTGTCCCAGCTGCCCGCACTCGCACAGACGCACGACAGTGGAAGCGGAACTCTGAGGCTGACGGGACAGCGGTACGGCGGTGCGCGTCCGGAGACGCTACTGCTCGCCCTGGAAGGCACCGCGGAGGAGCGGACCTGCCCGGTGGAGTACGGGGACGACGGGCGATTCACCGTGCGGATTCCGCTCACGGAACTCGCCGCCGTACCTCCGCCGCGCCACCTGGCTCCCCCGGAAGTGGAACCGGAGGCCGGCGCCCGGTGGCGGGCCCTGCTGCTGCTCTCCGACGGCAGCCGGGTCCCGCTCGCCGCCGCGCCCGATCTGCCACCGCCCGCCACGGCCTGCCCGGCGGGTGAGCTGGTGGTGGACGTGAGCGGGCTGCCGGTCATCGACGGCGCACGGTGGACGTCCGACGGCGCCCTGCACATCGAGGGCCGGGGGACGGGCGCCGAGCTGGTCCTGCGCCACGAGGCCCTTCGTGAGACGGCGACCGTCCCGGTGACGCGGCAGGACGGCCGCTTCACCGCGACCGTGCCCCGCGAACTCGTCGCCGCCGCACTCCAGGAGGGCCACTGGGACCTGCGCCTGGACGGCTTCCCCGCACGGGCCACGGCATCACTCACCGCCCGCCTCCCTCTTCACCGCCCCGGTGACGAGGGCGGGCCGACCCTGGAACGACGCCACGGCGACCGGCTGACCCTGCACGCAGGCCCTGCCCTGCCGGTAGCCGAGCGGGGCGCGTACCGCCGGCGTCTGCTGCGCACCGCCTACCAGGAGAGACGCGCCCTCCCCCTGCGCGACGCCGTCCTGTACACGGGCGGCGACTCCCCCCGCGCCGTCCACGCGGAACTGGTGCGGCGCGGCACCGACGTCGAGCACCTCTGGGTCACGGCGGGGCGGGCGGGGAGGGCCGCGCACGTACCGGCCACGGCGGTCCCCGTCGTCGAGTACAGCGCCGCCTGGTACGAGGCGCTGGCGCGGGCCCGGCGCATCGTGACCGACGACCAGTTGCCCGAGTGGTTCGAGCGCCGCCCCGGCCAGACGGTCGTGCAGACCTGGCACGGCACCCCGCTCGGCCGCTTCGGCACGGACCTCGACGGCAGCCTGTACGCCGACCACCACGTCCTCGCCTCCCTGCCCCACCGCTCGGCCCAGTGGTCGGTGCTCGTCTCCCCGAGCCGGTTCGCCACCGCGCACCTGCGCCGCGCGCTCGCGTACGGGGGCGAGGTCCTGGAAGCGGGCTCACCCGCCGCCGACCTGCTGTTCGCGCCCGACCGGGAGAAGACGGCCGAGCTGGTCAGGCGCCGCCTGGGCGTCCCGGACGGCGTCCGGGTCGTGCTCCACGCACCGACGTACCGCGACCACCTGGCCCATGACCGCACGGCTTCCTCAGGACACCGCCCCGGGCCGTACCGCTGGGACCCGGCGCTCGACACGGCCTCCCTGGCGCGGTCGCTCGGCGCGGGCCACACGGTCCTGGTGCGACGCCACCCCCTGGTCACGGGCAGCGTGCCGACCGGTCCCGGCGTGCTCGACGTGTCGGGGCACCCGGACACCGCCGAGCTGCTCCTGATCGCCGATGTCCTGGTCACGGACTATGCGGGCCTGGTGTTCGACTACGCGCACACCGGCCGCCCGATGCTCTTCCACACCTACGACCTGGAGCACTACCGGGACACCGTGCGCGGTTTCTGCCTGGACTTCGAGACTCGGGCGCCGGGCCCGCTGCTCGTCACGACCGGCGAGGTGGCGCAGGCGCTGCACACCACGGACGAGGTGGCGGCACGGCACGCGGACGCGTACGAGAGCTTCCGCACGGACTACTGCGACCTGGACGACGGCGGCGCGGCTGCCCGGGTCGCCGACCGGCTGCTGGCGCGGGAGTCGTGACACCCGGGCGCCGGAACCGGGCGCTCCGCGGTCAGCTCGCGCGCAGCGCGGCGACCGCGGAGGCCGCGAGGTCGTCCAGGTAACCCTTGGGCAGGTCGCCGCGGACCACGGCCAGGCGCCAGTACAGCGGGCCGACGATGAGGTCGAGGGCGCGGTCCGGATCGCTGCCCTCGGGGAGCTCTCCCCGGGCCACGGCCTCGCGTACGACGACGGCGGCCACGCCCTGCTGCTGGTCGAGCAGGGCGGCCTTGATCGCGTCGGAGATCTCCGGATTGCGTGCCGCCTCGACCAGCAGATCGGGGATGACCTGCGAGGCGACCGGGTGGCGCAGCGCGTACGCGGCCAGTTCCAGTACGGCGCGGACATCCCCGTACAGCGAGCCGGTGGCCGGTGCGGGCATCCCCTGCGAGGCGACCGCCGAGACCAGGTCCAGGACGAGCGAGAGCTTGGACTTCCAGCGTCGGTAGACGGCCGCCTTGCCGACGCCCGCGCGCCGGGCGATGCCCTCGATCGACATCCGGGCGAATCCGACCGAGGCCAGCTCCTCGAAGACCGCGGCGCGGATCGCGTCGGTCACGTCCTCGCGCAGCACGGCTGCGCCCGCCGGGGTGCGGCGTCGGGTTCCTGGATCGGTGGCCATGGGCGAAATGATAGTCCGTAACGACGAAACGGTTGCGTTGCGACGTAGAAGCGTCCTACTGTCAGCGTTGCGACGATACGGTTCCGTCCCGTCGCCAGCCCGTCACAGCCCCCCATCGAAAGCGATCGTGGTGAGCCAGACAGCAGCGCCTCCGGCGCCCGTGGAATCAGCCGCCCCCACCCCACCCCCGGCCCACGCACCGGGCGAGCTGGCCGCACTCGCGGCCCGGCACGGGCTGACCGTCAGCGGGGCCAGGCCCTCGCTGAGGTCGTACATCGGGCAACTGTGGGGGCGCCGGCACTTCATCACCGCGTTCGCCGGGGCCAAGCTCAGCGCCCAGTACAGCCAGGCGAAGCTCGGCCAGATCTGGCAGATCATGACGCCGCTGCTCAACGCGACGGTCTACTACTTCATCTTCGGCGTCCTGATGGACACCAGGAACGGGGTCGCCGACTTCGTACCGTTCCTGGTCACCGGCGTCTTCATCTGGACCTTCACCAGCAGCACGATCACCGCGGGCACCCGGGCGATCAGCGGCAACACCGGTCTCGTACGGGCCCTGCACTTCCCGAGGGCCTCGCTGCCGATCGCGCTCGCCCTGCAGCAGCTCCAGCAGCTCCTGTACTCCCTCGGGGTCCTGTTCCTCATCCTGCTCGCGTTCGGCCAGTTCCCCCAGCCGTCCTGGCTGCTGGCCGTCCCGGCACTGACCCTCCAGGCCCTGTTCAACACGGGGGTCTCCATGGTCGTGGCGCGGCTCGCCGCCCAGACCCCGGACATCGCCCAGCTCATGCCGTTCGTCCTGCGCACGTGGATGTACGCGTCGGGCGTGATGTGGAGCCTGGACACGCACCTGTCGAGCGACCGGGTCCCGCACGCGGTGGTGGTGGCGCTGGAGTGCAATCCGGCGGCCGTCTACATCGACCTGATGCGGTTCGCCCTCATCGACAGTTTCACCGCCGGTCAGCTGCCCGACCACGTGTGGGCGATCGCGACGGGCTGGGCGCTCGTCTGCGCGGTCGGCGGTTTCGTGTACTTCTGGAAGGCCGAGGAGCGGTACGGACGTGGCTGAGACACCCGACATGCGAGTTCCGACCGTGGTCGTGGACGACGTCCACATCACGTACACCGTGCACGGCGCCCGTACCGGCAGGGGCAGCGCCACCTCGGCGCTGAGCCGGCTCGTGTCGCGCGGGAAGAGCCCGGGAGCGCGGGAGGTGCACGCCGTGAAGGGCGTCAGCTTCGCCGCGTACCGGGGCGAGGCCATCGGCCTGATCGGCTCCAACGGCTCCGGGAAGTCGACGCTCCTGAAGGCCGTCGCGGGCCTGCTCCCACCGACCCGCGGCCGGGTCCACACCCAGGGCCAGCCCTCGCTGCTCGGTGTGAACGCCGCGCTGATGAGCGATCTGACCGGCGAGCGCAACGTCGTCCTGGGCGGACTCGCGATGGGCATGACGCGCCGGCAGATCCGCGAGCGCTACCAGGACATCGTCGACTTCTCCGGCATCAACGAGAAGGGCGACTTCATCACGCTGCCGATGCGGACGTACTCGTCCGGCATGGGAGCCAGACTGCGCTTCTCCATCGCCGCCGCGAAGAGCCATGACGTCCTGCTGATCGACGAGGCCCTGTCCACGGGCGACGCCAGATTCCAGCGCCGCAGCAAGGACCGGATCAAGGAACTGCGCCAGGAGGCGGGCACGGTGTTCCTGGTCAGCCACAGCAACAAGTCGATCACCGAGACGTGCGACCGGGCACTGTGGCTGGAATCAGGCACGCTACGCATGGACGGCCCGGCCCAGGAAGTGGTAGCGGCCTACGAACGCTTCACGAAGCCCCCCAAGAAACGCTGACCCCCGCACCAGCGCCCCAGCCACAGCCCGTCCGTCCGGCGCTCGAGGACAAGCAACCCGAGCCCCTTCACCGCCGGACGGCAAACCACACCGCCCAGCACCCCCCAGCCCGTCCGGCGCTTGAGGACATCACCAACCCGCGCCCCCAACCGCCGGACGGCAAAACCAAGCCCGTCCGGCGCTTGAGGACAAGGTGGACCAGGGCGTCCACCACCGCCCACCGACTACGTGCGCGTCCGCAGCAACGTCCGCATTGTCCGCATGGCCACCGACAGATTCGCCAGATCGAACGCGTCCGAGCTCTGGATCTCATCCAACGTGGACCTCGACCGCGCCAGGATCGCCGCGTTCTTCTCCTCCCACGCCGCGAAGCGCTCCTGCGGCGTCGACGACCCGTTCCCCACGGCCAGCACATCCGCCGTGAGCGCGGCGTGCGCCGCGTACAGGTCCTCGCGGATGGACGCACGGGCCATGGACTGCCAGCGGTCGGCCCGCGGCAGCTCGATGATCCGGTCCATCAGCTGAGTGATCCGCAGCCGGTCGGCCAGGTCGTAGTAGACCTCCGCGACCGCCAGCGGGTCCTTGCTCGTGCGCTCCGCGATCGCCACGATGTCCAGCGCCGGGAACGCGGAGGAGAATCCGGCGACCCGCGTCGCCAGCTCGTCCGGGACACCCACCGAGGTGAGCTCGTCCCGGATCGACTGGTACCACTCCTGGTCCGCACCCATGAGCATCTTGGGCAGCTGGCCCCAGACCTGCTCCACCCCGTCCCGGAAGAACTCGATCGTCTCGGCGATCTGGACGGGCTGCGGCCGGTTGCCCAGCAGCCAGCGCGAGCCGCGCTCGACGAGGCGGCGCGAGTGCAGCCGCACCCGGGTGAGGACGTCCGCGTCGACCTGGTTGTCGAGCGCCTCGACGGCGTCCCACACCTGGGCCAGGCCGAAGATCTCGCGGGCCGCTGCCTGCGCCCGCACGATCTCCTCGATCGACGCCCCGGTCTCTTCCCGCAGACGGTGCAGGAAGGTCGAACCACCGGTGTTCACCGTGTCGTTGACCAGCACGGTCGTGATGATCTCGCGCCGCAGCGCGTGCCCGTCGACGGCCTCGGGGAAGCGTTCCCACAGCTGCTTGGGGAAGTACGCGTGCACCAGCTTCTGCAGATGCGGGTCGTCCGGCAGGCTCGTGGAGATCAGCTCGTCGGCCACCGTGATCTTCGTGTACGCGAGCAGCACGGCCAGTTCGGGCTGGCTGAGCCCCTTCCCGGCGTTCAGCAGTTCGCGGATCTGCCGGTCGTTGGGCAGGAACTCCAGCGCCCGGTCCAGGTGCCCGTCACGACCCAGCCGGCGCATGAAGCGCTGGTGGGCGTGGAGCAGCGACGGTGCCTGGGCGCAGGCGTTGGCGAGCGCGGTGTTCTGCGCGTAGTTGTTGCGCAGCACCAGCCGGCCGACCTCGTCGGTCATCTCGGCGAGCAGCTTGTTGCGCTGCTTGACGGTCATGTCACCGTCGCGGACGAGCCCGTTGAGCAGGATCTTGATGTTCACCTCGTGGTCGGAGGTGTCCACACCGGCGCTGTTGTCGATCGCGTCGGTGTTGATACGGCCACCGCTGCGGGCGAATTCGATGCGGCCGAGCTGGGTCGCGCCGAGGTTGCCGCCCTCGCCCACGACCTTGGCCCGCAGGACCTCGCCGTCGACGCGGATCGCGTCGTTGGCCTTGTCGCCGACGTCCGCGTTCGACTCGTGCGACGACTTGATGTACGTACCGATGCCGCCGTTCCACAGGAGGTCGACGTCGGCCTTGAGGATGTTCTGCATCAGGTCGGCGGGAGTCATCTTCGTGACCCCCGACTCGATGCCGAGCGCCTCACGGACATGCGCGTTGATCGGGATCGACTTGGCGCTGCGCGGGTGGATGCCGCCGCCCGTGGAGAGCAGTTCCTTGTTGTAGTCGGCCCAGGAGCTGCGCGGCAGGTCGAAGAGGCGGCGCCGCTCGGCGTACGAGGTGGCGGCGTCCGGCTTCGGGTCGATGAAGATGTGCCGGTGGTCGAAGGCCGCGACGAGACGGATGTGCTCGGAGAGCAGCATGCCGTTGCCGAACACGTCACCGGACATGTCGCCGACACCGACGACGGTGAAGTCCTGCGTCTGGGTGTCGTGGCCGAGCTCGCGGAAGTGACGCTTGACGGACTCCCACGCGCCGCGGGCCGTGATGCCCATGCCCTTGTGGTCGTAACCGGCGGAGCCGCCGGAGGCGAACGCGTCGCCGAGCCAGAAGCCGTAGGCGACGGCGACCTCGTTGGCGATGTCGGAGAAGCTCGCGGTTCCCTTGTCGGCGGCGACGACCAGGTACGTGTCGTCCTCGTCGTGGCGGACGACGTCGGCGGGCGGCACGACTTCGCCGGTCACCATGTTGTCGGTGATGTCGAGCAGCGCCGAGATGAACATCTTGTACGCGGCGATGCCCTCGGCCAGCCAGGCGTCACGGTCGACGGCCGGGTCCGGGAGCTGCTTGGCGACGAAGCCGCCCTTGGCGCCGACCGGCACGATGACGGTGTTCTTCACCATCTGCGCCTTGACCAGTCCGAGGATCTCCGTACGGAAGTCCTCCCGCCGGTCCGACCAGCGCAGACCGCCGCGGGCGACCTTGCCGAAGCGCAGGTGGACACCCTCGACGCGCGGCGAGTACACCCAGATCTCGAACGCCGGCCGCGGCGCGGGAAGGTCCGGGATGGCCTGCGGGTCGAACTTCATCGACACGTAGCCGTGCGGCTTGCCGTCCTCCGCCTTCTGGAAGAAGTTGGTGCGCAGCGTGGCCTTGATGACGGTGAGGAAGGACCGCAGGATGCGGTCCTCGTCGAGCGAGGCGACCTGGTCGAGCGCACCGTCGAGCTCCTCCAGGAGCCCGTCGGTCAGCTCCGTGCCGGCCCGCTGCCGCTCGGGCGACATCCGCGCCTCGAAGAGGGAGACCAGCAGCCGGGTGGTGTGGACGTTGTTGCGGAGGGTGTCCTCCATGTAGTCCTGGCTGAAGGTCGAGCCAGCCTGGCGCAGGTACTTCGCGTACGCGCGCAGCACCATGGCCTGGCGCCAGTTGAGTCCGGCGCCCAGCACGAGGGAGTTGAAGCCGTCGTTCTCGGCCAGGCCCGTCCATGAGGCCGAGAAGGCTTCCTGGAAGCGGTCCCGGGCGTCGTCGGCGAGGTAGTCGCCGCCGTCGGTCTGCGGCAGACGCAGTCCGAAGTCGTAGACCCACGCGCTCGTACGGTCAGCGCAGCGCAGCTCGTACGGGCGCTCGTCGACGACCTCGACGCCGAGTCGCTGGAGGACCGGGAGGACCGCCGACAGGGAGACCTGCTCGCCGGTCCGGTAGATCTTGAAGCGGCGCTCGCGGGACACGGCGCCGATGGGCTCGTACAGGCTGAGCGCGAAGTCCTTCTCGCCCCGCTGGAGCGCCTCGAGGTGTCCCAGGTCGGCGACGGCCGCGCGCGGCGAGTGGTCGGCCTTGTAACCCTCGGGGAAGGAGTGGCCGTAGCGGCGCATCAGCTCGGCGGCGCGCTCCTCGCCGCACTCGGCGTTCAGCGCCTCCTGGAAGCCGTCGGCCCAGGAGCGGGCGGCCTCGACGAGCCGTCCCTCGATGCGGTCGGTGTCGGCGTCCGTGAGGTGCGGCAGCTCCGTGCCCGGCGGGACCCGGATGACGAAGTGCAGCCGGGAGAGGATCGACTCGGTGTTCCAGGCGGTGAAGTCGACGCTGGTGCCGCCCAGTTCCTCCTTGAGGATGTCGATGAGCCGCAGGCGCACACCGGTGGTGTAGCGGTCGCGCGGCAGGTAGACGATCGCGGAGTAGTAGCGCCCGTACTCGTCCTGGCGCAGGTACAGCCGCAGCCGGCGGCGCTCCTGGAGGTAGAGCACGGAGGTGACGATGGAGCGGAGCTGGTCGGGCGGCGTCTGGAACAGCTCGTCGCGCGGGTACGTCTCCAGGATCTGGAGCAGGTCGCGGCCGTCGTGGCTGTTGTACGAGAAGCCCGCGCCCTCGAGCACCTCGGCGACCTTGCGGCGGACGACGGGCACCCGGCGCACGGACTCGGTGTAGGCGGCGGAGGAGAACAGCCCGAGGAATCGGCGCTCGCCGATGACGTTGCCGTCGGCGTCGAACTTCTTCACTCCGACGTAGTCGAGGTAGCTGGGCCGGTGCACGGTCGCCCGGCTGTTGGCCTTCGTCAGGATGAGCAGCTTGTGCTCGCGGGCCTTGGCGCGGACGTCGGCGGGCAGCCGGTCGAAGGACGGGGAGACCGGGTGGGCCTCCTCGCCGGTGTGGTGCGGGTCGGCGCGCAGAATGCCGAGACCGGTACCGGGGACAGCGGTGAGTGCGTCGCTGTCCTGGAGCTCGTACTCCCGGTAGCCGAGGAAGGTGAAGTGGTCGGCGGCGAGCCAGCGCAGCAGCTCGCGGGCCTCGTCGACCTCCTCGTCGGCCAGGTCGTCCAGCGGCTCGCCAGGCAGGTCGTCGGCGATGCGCAGAGCGGCGTCGCGCATCTTCTCCCAGTCCTCGACGGTCTCCCGTACGTCGGACAGGACCCGCAGCAGGTCGGCGGTGATCTGCTTCAGGTCGGCGCGGTCGGTCTCGCGGTCGATCTCGACGTGGATCCAGGACTCGACGAGCGCGTCGTGCGGCAGCTCGGCCTTGTCGTCCTTGGCGCCCTTGGCGTTCTTGCGGCCCTTGGGGGCCGGGCCGGTGCCGTTGACGTCGGTGAGGACCTCGATGAGCTTTCCGGTGACATCGCGGCGGACGATGATCTGGGGGTGGATCACGACGTGGATGCCACGACCCTGCCGTGACAGCTCATTGGTGACGGAGTCGACGAGGAACGGCATGTCGTCCGTGACGACCTCGACCACGGAGTGGCTGGAAGTCCAGCCGTTCTCCTCGACGGTCGGGGTGTGCACCCGGACGTTCGCCGTGCCCTGGGGCCGGTTCTCGGCGAGCCGGTAGTGGGAGGAAGCAGCACCGAAGACGTCGACCGGGTCCCGGCCGCTGACGTCCTCCGGAGCGGTGTGCAGGTAGTAGCGCTGGAGGTAGGCGAGCAGAGCGCCCTGGCCCGGGCGCTCCCCCTGTCCGGTCCCGGCACCCGTCCCGGCAACGTGCACCCGGGGCGTGTGCCCCGGCCCGCCGATACCACCGCCCGGGCTGTTGTCAGCTACCTCGGCGGCCCGTGCGAGCAGCTCGGCCTTGGCTTCGTCCAGCTTGGTCTGCATGTCCTCTGGCTCCTGTCGCGCGCCGTTGCGTGACGTAGGTGAAAAAGACGACGTACCGCCACGACACGGGGTATCCGGTCTGAGTCGACGCTATGCCGCAATGAGAGATACCCAGGACCATATTGGCCATTTTTGGCAGGCGGTCCGGGATACGGAGAGCGCGGATCGCCCGGGCACTGAGGCACTCCGGGCGCAGGACGGGGGCTTCGCTGCCCCCGAGGCGTATCGCGCTGATCACGGCACCAGGCTATCGCCCTTGCCCCCGTCACCGTCATGAGCTGTATGTGTACAAAAGATGGGTCCTAACTTTGACACTTTGGACAGTGCGCCGCGTCGTCTTGGCGAACCGCGCCAGGACCGGCAGGCTGTCCGGGTCGCACGGCATCCGCCTTACGGCACCCGCCCTGCGTCAGCCGGCGTCCGAACCCCGTGTCCGGGCCGGTCTTCGACACCCTTCGACGTGTGGGGAGCCCAGTCATGGCAGCGAAGATCCTGATCATCACCGGTGATGCGGCCGAGTCCCTCGAAGTCCTCTACCCGTACCAACGGCTGCTGGAGGAGGGCTACGAGGTCGACATCGCCGCCCCCGAGCGCAAGACGCTCCGCTTCGTGGTCCACGATTTCGAACCCGGCTTCGATACGTACACCGAGAAGCCCGGCTACACCTGGCCCGCCGACCTCGCCTTCGCGGACGTCGACCCGGGCTCCTACGTGGCGCTGGTGATCCCCGGCGGCCGGGCCCCGGAGTACCTGCGCAACAACGCCGAGCTCCGCAAGATCGTCCAGGCGTTCTTCGACTCCGACCGGCCCGTCGCCCAGATCTGCCACGGCCCGCTGATCACCGCGGCCACCGGCGCCCTGTCCGGCCGCAGGGTCACCGCCTACCCGGCGCTCGAACCGGACATGCGGACGGTCGGCGCGGTCTTCCACGACGTCGAAGCGGTCGTGGACGGCACCCTGATCTCCTCCCGTGCCTGGCCGGACCACCCGGCCTGGATGCGCGAGTTCCTGAAGGTACTCCGCACGGCGGCGCCGCTCCCCTGACACAGCGAGCACGTCCGGGCGCCCGAGAACAAGGCAAGGCCGCAGGCCGCGCAGCCGCCTGCGGCCGCCCCGCCCCACTCAGCCGCCGTCCCACCCGGCACAGATCCGCCCCGCCCACAGCCACACCACACGCAGACACCACCCCGGGCCAAACCAGGCCCACCCTGCGCTTGAGGACGAGCACAGGGCGTGCAAGGCCGCACTCTCAGCACCCACCCACAAGTCGGCAGATCCGCCCGCGCACCGTCAAACGGCGGCCGAAGACAGGACCAAAACCCAACCCGAGCCCGTCCGGCGCTTGAGGACAAAGCAAGGCCGCAGGCCGCCCAGCCGCCTGCGGCCGCACTCAGCCGCTATCCCGCCCGGCCCGCAAGTCCGCCCCACCCACAGCCAAACCGTCGGCCGACAACACCCCGGACCAAAACCAAGCCGTCCGGCGCTTGAGGGCAAGCACAAGCGGGCAAGGCCAAAGGCCACGTCACCCGCGCTCAGCACCCACCTGCAAGGCGCCAGATCCGCCTGCCCAGAACCAAACCGTCGGCCGACAGCACACCGGGCCGCATCAAGCCCGTCCGGCGTTTGAGGACAAAGCGAGGCCGCAGGCCGCGCAGCCGCCCAACCCCCGCACCGTCCCCGTTCAGCCCGCCATGCGCTCGGCGAGCGACACCGCCTCGGCCAGGCTGTCCACCACCGGCACGCCGGCCGCCTCCAGGCTGGCCCTGCTGTGCGACCCGCCGGTGTAGAGCACCGCCCGCGCTCCCACGTGCGCCGCCGCCACCGCGTCGTCCACCGCGTCCCCGATGATCACCGACCGCAGCGGGGAGATCCCGTCCAGCGCCGCGAAGTGCCGCTCCATGTGCAGCGCCTTGCTGCCGCCCGACGGTCCCGTACGCCCGTCGACCCGCACGAAGTGCCGCTCGATGCCGTACCCCCGGACCACGGGAACCAGATCCTCGTGCCCGTACATGCTCAGCAGGGACTGACTACGCCCCGCCAGGCTCCACTGCGAGAGCAGTTCCTCGACGCCCTGGGTGAGTCCGCAGCCGACCCGCCGCTCGGTGTAGTGGCGGTGGAAGATGCCGTCCATCCGCTCCCACTCCGCGTCGGTGGGCAGCCGCCCGAGCAGCCTCTCGTAGAAGAGGGGAATCGGCACGCAGTACATCTCGCGGTACTGCTCCAGCGTGAGCGGCGCGAGGTCGACCTCGGCGAACGCCGCGTTCGTCGCACCGATGATGGCCTCGATGTCGTCGAGCAGTGTGCCGTTCCAGTCCCAGACCAGATGCGTTCGGTGATTCCCTCGCGTCCCCATGCGGAGAACGTACCCGTCGGGTCCGACAGTCAGCCGATCAGGTTCGGGATCTCCTGGACGCCGAACCACAGGAGCTCGTGGTCCTCGGCCCCGTCCACCGTGAACTGCGCGTCGTCGTCGCCGAGGTCAGCCGCTCCCAGCGCCGCCGCGGCGGCCGCCACGTCCTTCTCCGCGTCGTCGGCGTCCACATGCACGGCCGCGGCCTTCGACAGCGCCACGGCGGCCTCGATCCGGACCTCGCCGAGCGACGCCCCGTCCAGACTGTGATCGGGGTCGGCGACCGCCGCCCCGTCCGGTACGTCGACCGCGACGACGACCCTGCGCCGGGGCTCGACGGGGTTCCCGGCGATCATGCGCAGCGAGGCGGACGCGGCCCGGTTGAGCGCCGCGTACTCCAGCTCCTCGATGTCGTCCGAGACGTACCACTCGCGCAGCGCGGGCGTCACCGCATAGGCGGTCAGCGGTCCGGGGCCCACTTCGCCCGCCCCGTGCGCCGCGGCGAGACCGGAGAGGGTCAGGGGGACGTACACGCGCATGGCTGGCCGCTTTCGTAGTCGGAAACGTCCTCAGGATACGTGCGAGGTCCCTCGTTGGGGTCCTTGAACAGTCCCCGTTCGTCCACCCCGCAGCGGCCCCTCACCCCCGCCGCGCCCTTACGGCACAGGCTCCGACACCCGGATAGGTGATCTCCGGGCACCCCGGAGAGGCCCTTTTCCCGGCTTGCGGCACCCCCCGACTCCCCCGTAGAAGATCCGCAGCAGAAGTTACTGCCCGGTATTCCTCCGGGCACGGAACAGCACGGGGGCGATGAGCATGAGCATGGACAAGACCAGGCCCGCCGCACGACGCGACCAGCGGAGGCCCGGCACCGTACCCCCGCAACAGATCCGGCAACGGACCGCACGGCATCCCCGCCCGCACCAGTGGTTCGCCGAGCGTCTGCTCGCCGTCCTCAGCGGCCGGCGCCCGGTGCACTGGATGCTCGGGCACACCATCGGCGAGGCCTACGACCAGCTCGCCGAACTCGCGCCCAGCAGCCCGTTCGGCGCGGAGGGCGTCCGGCCCGTACTGCGGCACTGCCACGGAGCCCAGCCGGCCACCGGGGTCGTCGAGGCCTTCGCGAGCATCACCGCGGGCGACCGGGTCCGCGCCATGGCCTTCCGCCTGGAACGCGGCACCGACCTCCGCTGGCGGTGCGCGGCGGTGGAACTGGGCGGCGAGCACGTCCCGCACGCGAGGCCCGCTCCCCACGGCCGCTGAACCGGAACTGGACGCCCATGAGCGGGAACACGGCCACACGCGAACGGCCGGGGCCGGACACCCAGAAGGTGCCCGTCCCCGGCCGTCCGGCGGGCGGCGGCGATACGTCAGTACCGCCGCGCCCTCAACGCCACGTACTACTTCTTGCGACGACGGCCGCCACCACCACCACTGGTGCTGCCGCCCTTCTGCGCCTTGCGGCGCTCGGCACGCGTCATACCGTCCGACTCCGAGCGAGCACTGTCGCCATTGGTGAAGTCGCCCTCGACGACACCGCCCTCCCCGTCCACCGTGGGGGCGGAGAAGTGCAGACGGTCGGGCCGCTGCGGCGCGTCCAGGCCCTTGGCACGGATCTCCGGACGGGAGACCGCCGCGGCGGGCGCGCCCTCCTTGGCGAGCGAGGGCCGCTCGGCAGCGTCCCGCACCGGGACCTCCTCGACCTGCTGCTCGACCTGGACCTCCAGGTTGAACAGGTAGCCGACGGACTCCTCCTTGATGCCCTCCATCATGGCGTTGAACATGTCGAAACCCTCGCGCTGGTACTCGACCAGCGGGTCCTTCTGCGCCATGGCCCGCAGGCCGATGCCCTCCTGGAGATAGTCCATCTCGTAGAGGTGCTCACGCCACTTGCGGTCCAGGACGGACAGCACCACGCGACGCTCGAGCTCGCGCATGATGTCGGAGCCGAGGGACTTCTCCCGCTCCTCGTACTGCTCGTGGATGTCGTCCTTGACGGACTGGGCGATGAACTCCGCGGTGACCCCGGCCAGATCGCCGGCGGCCTCCTCGAGCTCCTCGACCGTGACCTTCACGGGGTAGAGCTGCTTGAAAGCGCCCCACAGCCGGTCCAGGTCCCACTCCTCGGCGAAGCCCTCCGCGGTCTCCTGGCGGATGTAGTCGTCGATCGTGTCGTCGGTGAAGTGACGGATCTGCTCCTGCAGGTCCTCACCCTCCAGGACGCGGCGGCGCTCGCCGTAGATGACCTCACGCTGCCGGTTGAGCACCTCGTCGTACTTCAGGACGTTCTTACGCGTCTCGAAGTTCTGCTGCTCGACCTGCGACTGGGCCGACGCGATCGCGCGCGTCACCATCTTGTTCTCGATCGGCACGTCGTCCGGCACGTTGGCCATCGACATCACACGCTCGACCATCTGCGCCTTGAACAGCCGCATCAGGTCGTCGCCGAGCGACAGGTAGAAACGGGACTCGCCCGGGTCGCCCTGACGGCCGGAACGACCGCGCAGCTGGTTGTCGATACGCCGCGACTCGTGCCGCTCCGTACCGAGCACGTACAGCCCGCCGAGGTCCTTGACCTCTTCGAACTCGGCCTTCACCGCGAGCTCGGCCTTCTCCAGCGCGGCGGGCAGCGCCGCCGCCCACTCCTCGACGTGCTCGACCGGGTCGAGCCCGCGCTGACGCAGCTCCGCCTCGGCGAGGTCGTCCGGGTTGCCGCCGAGCTTGATGTCGGTGCCTCGGCCGGCCATGTTCGTCGCGACCGTGACCGCGCCCTTGCGGCCGGCCTGGGCGACGATCGACGCCTCACGGTCGTGCTGCTTGGCGTTGAGCACCTCGTGCTGGACCCCGCGCTTGGAGAGCTGCTGCGAGAGGTACTCGGACTTCTCGACCGAGGTGGTGCCGACCAGGATCGGCTGGCCCTTCTCGTGCTTCTCGGCGATGTCGTCGACGACGGCGGCGAACTTGGCGACCTCGGTGCGGTAGATCAGGTCCGACTGGTCGGCCCGGACCATCGGCCGGTTCGTCGGGATCGGCACGACGCCGAGCTTGTAGATCTGGTGGAACTCGGCGGCCTCGGTCATCGCCGTACCGGTCATGCCGGAGAGCTTGCCGTAGAGGCGGAAGAAGTTCTGGAGGGTGATCGTGGCGAGCGTCTGGTTCTCGTCCTTGATGTCCACCCCTTCCTTCGCCTCGATGGCCTGGTGCATGCCCTCGTTGTAACGGCGGCCGGCGAGCATACGGCCGGTGTGCTCGTCGACGATCATGACCTCGCCGTCGACGACGACGTAGTCCTTGTCCTTCTTGAAGAGTTCCTTGGCCTTGATCGCGTTGTTGAGGTACCCGACGAGCGGCGTGTTCACCGACTCGTAGAGGTTGTCGATACCGAGCCAGTCCTCGACCTTCGCGACACCGGGCTCATGGATCGCCACGGTGCGCTTCTTCTCGTCGACCTCGTAGTCGCCGGTCTCCTCGATGCCCTTCAGCGGGTTGCCCGCCTCACCCTTGGTGAGGCGCGTCACCAGCTTGGCGAAGTCGCCGTACCACTTGGTGGCCTGGTCGGCCGGGCCGGAGATGATCAGCGGCGTACGGGCCTCGTCGACCAGGATCGAGTCGACCTCGTCGACGATGGCGAAGTTGTGGCCGCGCTGGACGAGCTCGTCCTGGCTCCACGCCATGTTGTCGCGGAGGTAGTCGAAGCCGAACTCGTTGTTGGTGCCGTACGTGATGTCGCAGCCGTACTGCTCACGGCGCTGGGCCGGAGTCATGTTGGCGACGATGCAGCCGACGGACAGGCCCAGGAACTTGTGGACCCGGCCCATCATCTCAGAGTCACGCTCGGCCAGGTAGTCATTGACCGTGATCAGGTGCACGCCCTTGCCGGAGAGCGCGTTGAGATACGCGGGCAGGGTGCCGACGAGGGTCTTGCCCTCACCGGTCTTCATCTCGGCGACGTACCCGAGGTGCAGGGCGGCGCCGCCCATCATCTGAACGTCGTAGTGGCGCTGTCCGAGGACGCGCTTGGCCGCCTCGCGGACGGTCGCGAACGCTTCGGGAAGCAGGTCGTCCAGGCTCTCGCCGTCCGCGTACCGTTCCTTGTACTCGTCGGTGAGCGCCCGCAGCTCGGCGTCGGAGAGGTTGACGAAGTCCTCTTCGATGGAGCTGACCTGGTCCGCGATGCGGTGCAGTTTGCGCAGGATCTTGCCTTCGCCTGCACGCATGAGCTTGTTGAAGACGGACACTGAGGCTGGTCTCCTTGCCGGTCGGGCCTGGCACTGGGTCGTGTAATGGACTCTGGCGCGGGCACGGCAGGTGGGCCCCACCGCAACGGCCATCGTAAGCGAGGACCCCACCGCGTCGGGAGGGCTGCTGCCGCGTGGACCTCGCCGCACCCTTCCAGGACAACGGACGGAAGGGCTCGAAGGTGCCGGGAAGCGGCAAAAGTGCTCGCACGAGAAGCCTTCCCTCACCACAATCTCCCCATGGAGCCGATCACTCTCACCACCGAGCGCCTCATCCTGCGCCCCTTCACACCGGACGACGCGGACGGTGTGCACGCGGCATGCCAGGACCATGACATCCAGCGGTGGACCGTGGTCCCCTCCCCGTACTCGCGGGCCGATGCGGAGATCTTCACGGCCGCGCTGTCCCCCAGGGGCTGGCTGGACGACTCGATGTACAACTTCGCGGTGGTGCGCCGGGACGGCGGCGCACTCGTCGGCGCCCTCGGCGTCAACCACCGCGCCCTGCCCGGCACGTACGAAGTGGGGTTCTGGACCGGCAAGGAGCACCGGGGCCGCGGCTTCATGACGGAGGCGGTGCTCGCGTCCGCCCACTGGTCGTTCACCTCGCTCGGCGCGGACCGGCTGGAGTGGCGCGCGGAGGTCGGCAACACCCCGTCGCGGTCGGTCGCCCAGCGGGCCGGCTTCCGGATGGAGGGCGAACAGCGGTCGGCGCTGCTCAACAAGGGAGTGCGCCGCGATGTCTGGGTGGGCGCCCTGCTGCCCTCCGACCTGGGACTGCCCGGCAGCGCCCCGTACGTGCCCGCGGGCCGCTGACCGACGGTCACGGGAGGCTCCACGCTCCGGGCCCGGTTGTCAGTGCCCCGCTCTAGGGTTCAGTGCATGACGCCCGTGCCGCTTCCCACCGTGGAACTCTCCGCCGACCAGGCCCGCCGCATCGCCCTGCGGGCACAGGGTTTCCTCGGCGCCCCGGACCGCCGGGCCGGCGTGCCGGGCGTGCTGCGCCACCTGGGAGCCGTCCAGCTCGACACCATCTCGGTGCTCGCCAGATCCCACGAGCTCGTTCCGTACGCCCGCCTCGGCCCCGTCGACCGTCGCACCGTCGAGGAGGCGTACTGGTCGGGCGGGCGCTCCTTCGAGTACTGGTCGCACGCCGCCTGCATCCTGCCGGTCGAGGAGTGGCCCCACTTCGCCTTCCGGCGCCGCGCCTACCGCTCCCGCCCGGACTGGCCCCAAGCACTGCCCGACGGGGCGTACGAGACGGTGATCAAGCAGCTGCGCACCGAGGGCCCGCTGACCGCCACGGAGCTCGGCGGCGCGAAGAACGGCGGCGAGTGGTGGGACTGGTCGGCATCGAAGGTGGCCGTCGAGCGTGCGCTGATGTACGGCGAAGTGGTCTGCACGGAGCGGCGCGGCTGGAAGCGCGTCTACGACCTGGCCGAGCGTGCCATCCCGGACGCCGTCCTCCACGACGACCTGGACGACGCCGAGTGCCACCGCCGGCTGGTCGCCCTGGCGGGCCGGTCGCTGGGGATCGGCACCCGGACCGACATCGCCGACTACCACCGGCTCAAGGGCGAACAGTTCGACGCCGTGGTGGCGGACTCGGGTCTGGTGCCGGTGTCGGTGGAGGGCTGGGCCAAACAGGCATGGGCCGACCCGGAGGCCCTGGCGTCGGAGCCGCGCGGACGGCACCGTACGACGCTGCTCTCGCCCTTCGACTCACTGATCTGGGAACGGGCACGCACCGAGCGGATCTTCGGCTTCACCCACCGCCTGGAGGCATACGTCCCGAAGCCGAAGCGGGTCCATGGGTACTTCGCGATGCCGTTGCTGGCCGGGGGCAGGCTCCAGGGCCGCGTGGACCCCGCCCGTGAAGGGGCCACGCTGGTCGCCCGGCAGGTGTCGCTCCTGGGCCGGAAGGCCGTGACACCCATGGCGGAGGCCCTGGTGGAAGCGGCGTCCTGGGTCGGCTGCACGAACGTCCGGCTGGAGCGGGTCGAGGCCCCGGATCTTCGCGAGCCACTCATGGCGGAAATCGCCCGCGCTCTCGCCTGAGCCGATTCCCTACGGGGCAGCCCTTGGCCCCGTACCGGGTCTACCGGATCTCGAGGATCTTCTCCCGCATGGCATAGACCACGGCTTCCATCCGGGAGTGGAGCTGCAGCTTCTCCAGAATATTGCGGACGTGGTTCTTCACCGTGTTCTCGGAAATGAACAGCTCCTTCGCGATATCGCGATTGTTCATGCCCGTTGCAACGAGTTTGAGGACCTCCAGCTCGCGTTCCGTGAGCCGTGGCGCGGGGACGAGCCTGCGCTCATCGGTGCGCTGGATCATCGACTTGAACTCGGTCAGGAGTTTCGACGCCATCGACGGGCTGATCTGGGACTGGCCGTCGGCCACCGCGCGAATCGCCGTCGCCACCTCGTCGGTGGAGATCTCCTTGAGGAGATATCCGGTCGCACCCGCCTTGATCGCGTCGTAGAGGTCGGCCTCCTCGTCGCTGATCGTCAACATGATGATCTTCGCGCTGGGGGCCACCTCCTTGATGGAGGTGCACGCCTCGATTCCACCGCGCTTGGGCATCCGAACATCCATCAGCACGATGTCGGGCAGCAGGTCGGCGGCCTTGTCCACGGCTTCCGCCCCGTCACCGGCCTCGCCGACCACCTGGATGTCCTCCTCCTGGGCGAGGACGATCTCCAGACCTCTGCGGAAGAGCGCGTGATCATCGACCACGAGAACCCGGATGGGCTCCTTGCGGGAACCGCTGCCGTCGTCCGCGTCCGCACCGGAATACCTGCCGGTGGCGTCGTGGGCGTCATTCGCGTCGCGCACGGGCCCGAAGGTGTTCGCCATCGTTCCTCCCCCTGAAGGCCACGGCCTGTCGTCCACAAGCTGTCCGCCAACAGCAGCTTACGGAGCCCCCATTGGCCTGGGACGCCATGCTTTCATGCCTGGGCGCCGGAGCGGTGATCCAGTTGTCGCACGCGGGTGCCCCTGGGGGCGCACAGGCGCTCCAGGGGCACCACGAGTCGGTGACGTCAGCCGCCGAGCGCACCGCCCGCGCCGCCTGCTTCATCAGCGGCGAGCGGGTCCGTCACCAGGCGGATGACACCGTAGTCGTAGGCATGCCGCCGGTAGACGACACTGGGTTCCTTGCTCTCCGAGTCGACGAACAAGTAGAAGTCGTGCCCGACCAGCTCCATCTCGTACAGCGCCTGGTCGAGCGCCATGGGTGCCGCGACGTGCGTCTTCTCGCGCATCACCAGCGGTCCTTCGCCCTGTACCTCGAGCGAGCCGATCCTGGTGGTGGGCACACCGCTCGTCGACGTCTCGTCGGCGATCAGTTCGCCGTTCCCGTTGAACGACGCGGCGCCCGGCACCGTCTCTCCGACCTCGGCAGCCGACGTCCGGCCGGCACCGCGGCGGCTGTAGCGCTTGTCGTGCTGCTTGCGCAGCCGCGCCTCCAGCTTGCCGGTGGCCAGGTCCAGCGCCGCATACGGGTCACCCGC
Source organism: Streptomyces sp. NPDC048560 (assembly GCF_040650955.1). NCBI lineage: Bacteria > Bacillati > Actinomycetota > Actinomycetes > Kitasatosporales > Streptomycetaceae > Streptomyces > Streptomyces sp. NPDC048560. The sequence goes on along the minus strand of NZ_JBEZIJ010000011.1, from coordinate 12,826 downwards.
GGCCGCTTCCGCCCTGATGACAGGCCCGCGGGAGCGGAGCGTGATCTCCACCCGGTCGGAACGGTCGGCCTGACGGGGATTCGGCTCCTTGGACACCTCGACGTCCAGGCTGATCACCTTGCCGTCGAAATTCTGGATCTTGTCCAGCTTCAACTTCTCGGCCACGTGCTTGCGGAACCGCTCGGGCACCTCGGTCTTGCGGCCCTTGACGACGATGTCCACGCAGAACTCCGTTCCCGGATCGCTCCGCTTCGACGGCGGAGCATTTCCCTTTTGCACCAAGCTCCGGTCTTGGCCGGAGCCTCGGACTCGGTGGCTTTCACCCCCTCCTCCCCCGCCGGCACGGTCTTCACCCCACCGGCTTCAGCGCTTCTGCACTACCGATGACTTACCTGCCCGAAACCTGGTGGTGCATTCGTCGAGGTCTGGCATTCACCACTCCTCACAACCGAACATAGCCTGCTCGGCCGGGTATCGGCACCCGCTACCGGCACGTACCTCCGTTCAGGTTCAACTGCTTACCCACTACCTGCAACGATGCAAGTTATGCGTCAGTTCCGGTTTATTTCGAAAGCGGACGGAGAGGCTGAGACAACCGCTGCTCGCAGGGTCTGCTCCCCTGTGTTCTTCCAGCCTGCACCGGCATCCGCCAGGGCGCCTGCCCTGACGGCGCGCGCAGCCTCGGCCAACGAAGCTCCGGTCGTCATGAGGTCGTCGACCAGCACCACCCGGGCCCCGGCGAGAAGCCGACCGGCGCCGCACACCACTTCGAGCGCCCCTGCCAGATTCGCCCGCCGCTGCCCGGCCGCGAGCCCCGACTGGTCCGCCACCACGCGCCGCTGCCGCAGCACCGCGAGCACGCCTGCGGGCATCCCCGTACGCCGCAGCTCCGCCGCCGCGGCAAGGGCGACGCGCCGCGCCGGATCGTGGCCCCGCGCGGCCGTGGAACGCCGTGCGGAGGGCACCGGGACGAGCAGAAGAGGGCCCGCCTCGCGCCCGGGCCCCGCCCCGGCCTGTACAGCACCCGCCAGAGCGCTCCCGAGCACCCCGACGAGCCCTAGTGCACCTCGCTCCTTATGGGCCAGCAGAAGCGCTCGCACCGCGTTCTCGTAGGGAGCCGCGGCACGCACCTCCGGCAGGCCGGCGGGCTCAGGGGCGGGTCTCACCCGGCGCGGCGCCGCACCGAGCAGCGCGGCCCGGCACCCGGCGCAGACTTCGGTACGCGGTCTGCCGCAGCCACCGCAGGCGACCGGCAGGACCAGTCCGGTGAATTCCCGCCACCATCCCCGCATCCCGACACTCTGCAGGGGTGGCCGGATCCCGGCCACCCCTGTGGAAAACTCCGGCGCCTCAGCCCGGGTAGACCAGGGAGGAACCCGCCTTGAGCACCGTCTGCCAGTTGTCGCCCGGCGACAGCTTCACGATTCCGTCGTCCTCGGTCTCCGCCATGAGGGGAAGCTGCTCGTCATCCGCGGCCGCGACCGCCGTCACCTGGTTGACACCGGGCAGCACACCCGAGCCGGAGGACGAGGTCGAACCGTCCGCCTGCACGTAGCGCACCTGCTGCACACCGCCCTCCTCCTTGCCGACCACGACGAGGCGGCTGCGGCCGGACCAGGAGAGCGCCGACACGTCCGTGAGCTGGGGCGCGGCCTGACGCAAGTCCTCGACGGATACTGTCGGCCGCTCCTCCGAACCCTGACGCTCCACCCGCCCGATCTTGAGCGTGGTGTGCCCGTCCTTCGACAGGAGCAGCGCGATCCGCACCCCGTCGGCCGACATCCGCAGGGCCTCGATCCGTCCGCCGTCCAGGCCCGGCACGCTGACCTCCTGAGGCGTGCCCTTGCCGCCGACCAGACGCAGCAGCCTTGGGCCGGCCGGGTCCCTGTCGGCCACCCAGAGGTCACCCCGCCCGTCCCAGCTGGGAGCCGAGAGCCGGTCCTGGGGCTTGCCCGCCCCACTGGTCACCACGGGCTCGCCGAGCTCGCCGTCCGCGACGAGGGAGGAGACGTAGAGGTGCTGACGGTTCGCGGAGACACCTGCCGCCACCTGCTCGTCACGGCTCACTCCGACCGCGCTCATCGGCACCGTCCCGCCGCCGAGCGGGCCCGTCACGGGCCCCGGAATGCCGGTGCCCTTGCTGTTCCCGGGTATCCGCTCGACATGCCCCTTGGCATCGACGAAGTACTGGCTGTCCGGTGCGCCGGAACCGCTGTCGGCCGCGAACTCCACCGCCTCGTCCGAACCCAGCGAACACAGCTGACCCCGGTCGCTCCGCAGCTCCACCTGTTCCACCCGCGCGGACGTCAGGTCCCGCAGGGTGAAGAAGACCTGAGCGGCCATCATCCGGCAGGCCGTCCGGCCGACCTTGTCCGCCTTCGCGTTGAGCGGCACCTTCAGGACGTTCTGATCGTCGGGCGCCAGGGAGGTGACGCCCTTCTTCAGCGCCGTACCGCTGGGGAAGCGGGAATCGGCCACGGGCCGCAGCCAGTTCGTCGGTCCCCCGAGCAGGGCCCGGACCGTCTGTGTGGCGGTGTCCATCCGGGTGACGGGGTCCGTCCGGTTCCGTACGTACACGGGGTCCGCGACCAGTGCGGACCGGCCGTTGGTCCGCCCCGTCGCGAAGTAGTACTTGTTGACGGACCGGTAGAGCCGCCTGAAGTCGGACTGCCCGAGCACCAGGCCGTCCGGCACGATGTCGATGCGCCACTCCCGCCTGCCGTCGGCACCCTTCTCCTGCACCAGGTGAAGGGTCTGGGAGTAGTCGGTGGGCGCCAGCGGCTGGTAGGAACTCTGTGCGTCCACCGCGGCGACCTGCTTGCCGGTCAGCGTGTAGGCACCCTCCGTGCCCTTGCGGTCCTTGCCGCTCAGCATGGGGCCGTTCCGGTTGGGCGCCTTGGCGAGCACCGTGGTGCCCGCGCTCGGCTTCCAGGTGCGGGCCGCTTCCTCGGTCAGGTACTTACGGGTCGTCATGAAGTTGGGATCGTCGCTGGTCATCGACTCCAGGAAGCCGTCGAGCACCTCGATCGGGGTGGCGCCTTCCCGGGGCGGCACCGCGTACACCTGCACCTGGGAGTCGCCCGGCTGCGATGCATCGACCGGCTTCACATCCCCGGTGACCGGCATGGAGGCGCATCCGGCCAGCACCACCACGCCGCAGGAGAGCAGCGCGGACAGCCGCACCGCGCGTCCATGGCCGCCCTGCAGACGGTCAATGTCCACGAGTCGTGTCCTCCCGGTCCGGGTTCTGCGCTTCATAGTCGGCACCGCCGCCAGGCCGTTCCCCGGCCTGACGCGCCACCACACGAGCGCCGTTGCCCGGCAGCGCGGCGGGATGTACGGATGCCGGCGCCGTGCGCGGTGCCATGGGGACACGCGCGGGTACGGCCAGCTGCGAACGGTCCGTGGAACCCGGCTGGTTCGGTACGGCCATCAACCGGTGATCGCTCACGGTCACCGGGCTGGCCTCGGCGCGCTCCCGGTTCTCCCGGTTGCGCCGCGAGTCCTCCGGCTCCAGCGGTATCGGTGAACCCCGCAGGGGCTCGTCCGCCGTACGCGGCAGGGTGAGCCGGAACTGCGAACCGCCGCCGGGCTCTCCCCATGCCTGGAGCCAGCCGCCGTGCAGCCGGGCGTCCTCGACGGCGATCGAGAGACCGAGACCGGTACCGCCGGTCGTACGGGCGCGAGCCGGGTCGGCCCGCCAGAAACGGTTGAAGACCCGGGTCGCCTCGCCGGGCTTGAGCCCCACGCCGTAGTCGCGGACCGCCACGGCGACCGCGCCCTGGGCCACTCCGAGCCGTACGACGACATCCCGGCCCTCGCCGTGCTCGACGGCGTTGACCACGAGGTTGCGCAGCACCCGCTCGACACGGCGGGCGTCGGCCTCCGCGATCACCGGCTGCTCGTCGCCGACCACCCGGATCCGGGTGCCCTTGCGCTCGGCCAGCGGCTCGGCACCGCCGATCACCCGCCGTACGACCGCACGGAGATCTATCGGTTCGGCTTCCAGCGCCGCTGCGCCCGCGTCGAACCGGCTGATCTCCAGCAGATCGGAGAGCAGCGACTCGAACCGGTCGAGCTGGTCCCCGAGCAGTTCGGCGGAGCGCGCGGTGATGGGGTCGAAGTCGGCGCGCGCCTCATGGATGACATCGGCTGCCATCCGCACAGTGGTGAGCGGGGTACGCAGTTCGTGCGAGACGTCCGAGACGAAGCGCCGCTGCATACGGGAGAGCTCTTCCAGCTGCTGGATCTTCAGCTGGAGGCTCTGAGCCATCTTGTTGAAGGCTTCACCGAGCCTGGCGATGTCGTCCTCGCCGGTGACCTTCATGCGTTCCTGGAGTCTGCCGGCGGAGAGCCGCTCGGCGATGCCGGCCGCCATGCGTACGGGCGTGACGACCTGCCGCACCACGAACCAGGCGATCGCCCCGAGGAGCACCACGACGAACAGCCCGGCAGTCGCCAGGGTCGTCATGACCAGGCTCAGGGACTTCTCCTCCTGCGTCAGCGGGAAGAGGTAGTACAGCTCGTACGGATTGTGGTCGATGTCGTAGAGCCGCTTGCCCACGACCAGCCCGGACTGCGACTCCTTGCCGTACGAGTAGCGGATCAGGGAGTAGGTCTGGAAGGCGCCGGGCCCCTTGTTCACGTCGTCCCGCAGCCGTTGCGGAACGCTCGCCGCGTCGACGCTGCCCGAGCCGCGCGGGGCACGGCTGGTCACGCCTCCCGCGCCGGATTCGGCGCTGAGGGCGACCACGTTGAAGGCGTTGGTGCCGCCGCTGGCGAGCTGGTCGACGAGCTCGGTGCGCCAGGACGTGTTGGCAGTGACGCCGTCGGCACCGTCCTGGCCCCGGTCGCCCGGGGCGAGCGGCTCGTTCGCCTTCTCCTGGGCGGCGGCGAAGCCACCGGCGGCCTGCGTCTGGGCAGCCCCGCTCTTCGCGTCGAGCAGGCCGTTGCGGACCTGGCCCATCACGACGAAGCCCAGCAGCAGCACCACGCCGATGGACATCAGCAGCGTGCCGGCGACGACCCGCAGCTGCAGATTGCGTCGCCACAGCCGCACGGCGGGGAGCAGCGGACGCCGCACCCACCGCATCAGCAGACGGGGTACAGGGCCGCCCTGCAGTACACGGCCCATACGAGAGAACTTCCGTCCCTGGCCGGCAGCCCGCTCCGTACGGACTCCCGGCTCCCCGGGCTTCGGAGCAGTGCTGCCCAGGGTCATGTCAGCTCGGTCCGGCCTTGTAACCGACACCTCGGACGGTCACCACGATTTCCGGCCGCTCCGGGTCCTTCTCGACCTTGGAGCGGAGCCGCTGGACATGAACGTTCACGAGACGGGTGTCGGCGGCGTGGCGGTATCCCCACACCTGCTCGAGCAGCACCTCGCGGGTGAAGACCTGCCACGGCTTACGGGCGAGCGCGACCAGCAGGTCGAACTCCAGCGGGGTCAGCGCGATGGACTGCCCCTCCCGCTTCACCGAGTGGCCGGCCACGTCGATGACCAGGTCACCGATGGCAAGCTGTTCCGGCGCAGGCTCTTCGGACCTCCGCAAACGCGCCCTGATCCGGGCAACCAACTCCTTCGGTTTGAACGGCTTGACGATGTAGTCGTCGGCCCCGGACTCCAGGCCCACCACTACATCGACCGTGTCGCTCTTGGCAGTGAGCATGACGATCGGCACACCTGACTCGGCCCTGATCAGCCTGCAGACCTCGATGCCGTCCCTACCGGGCAGCATGAGATCCAGCAGAACCAGGTCCGGCTTCGCCTCACGAAATGCAGCAAGTGCCTTGTCACCGTCCGCTACGAACGACGGCTCGAAACCTTCTCCACGCAGCACAATCCCGAGCATCTCGGCCAGTGCGGTGTCGTCGTCGACGACAAGGACGCGTCCCTTCATAAACGACATCATCCCATTAGCTAATCGTTATCTGCGATGACCTGGCACACAGCTCTGCCAGTCCGACCCCTGTGACCGGGGAGATTACGCCCTCCTCAGTGACGATCGCCGTGACCAGTTCCGGCGGCGTGATGTCGAAAGCGGGGTTGTACGCCATGGCCCCCACCGGTGCGACGGACAGACCGCCCGCCTCACCGTCCGGTGACACCAGGTGCGGAGATGTGAGCTCCGTCACTTCGCGGCCGGGGCGCTGTTCCACCATGATCGCTTCCCCGTCCGCGGTGTCCAGATCGACGGTCGTGATCGGCGCGACGACGATGAACGGAACGTGGTGGTACTTGGCGAGCACCGCCAACGGGTAACTCCCCACCTTGTTCGCCACCGAGCCGTCCGCGGCGATTCGGTCCGCACCGATGAGTACGGCATCCACCTCACCGGCGGCAAACAGCGAACCCGCCGCGTTGTCCGTCAGCAAGCTGTACGCCATTCCGTTCCGCGCCGCCTCATAAGCCGTGAGCCGCGCCCCCTGAAGCAGTGGACGTGTCTCGTCCACCCACAGCCGCCTCAGCCGGCCCGCCCGATGCGCGTGGAGGGCGACCGCGAACGCCGTGCCCTCACCACCCGACACGAGGGCGCCCGTGTTGCAGTGGGTGAGGAGGCGGTGACCTCCGCCGGGAAGCAGCTCGTCCAGGAGCGTCATGCCGAACCGCGCCATACGCCCGCTGGCCGCCGCGTCCTCCCGGTGCAGTGCCCGCGCCTCGGCGAGCGCCGCCCCGGCCGCCTGCTCCGCGGTCAGGCCCTTCTCGACGGCAGCCCAGTACTCCTGGGCCACGCGCCGGACCCCGTACCCGAGGTTCACGGCGGTGGGCCGCGCCCCCTCCAGCAGCTCCGCCGCCTCGGCCACGTCGTATCCGCGAGCCGCGGCCAGCGCGACCCCGTACCCCCCGGCGATACCCAGTAGTGGAGCCCCCCGGACCGCCAGGGTCCGGATGGCCCGCACCAGCGCGGGTACGTCCGTACACACCAGCTCGACTTCCTCGACCGGCAGCCGGGTCTGGTCGAGAAGGACCAGCACGGGACCTTCCGGAGGCTCGTCCCAGCGGAGTACGGAGAGCGCGGGAGGCTCGATGCCCATCGGTGATTGCGCGTCCTGATCAGCCATCCGCCCAGTCTGCCCGGTGAGGCGTCCACAAATGAAGGCGCAAAGGAGATAGAGCGCCCGGCCCGCACCGCAGCGGCGCGTGGCACGATGGCTGCCAACCTGCCGCCCCGATGAGCGGACAGGACCATGAAGGAGCGAGAATGAACGACTCTCCGGGCTGGGCCTCGCCCGGATCTGCCCCCTCCGACGGCCAGGAGACGGGCATCCCCCGCCCCTCCGAGCCCGTGGACGCCGGCAGCCCTGCACCCCAGTGGTCTCCCGCGCAGCCGCCCCCCGGGCAGTGGTCCCCACCGGGCAACACCGGCGCCGGCCCCGGAGCGCCCCCGCCGGCACCCGGCTGGGGCGGCGCTCCCCAGGGTTCCGGATGGGGCAGCCGGCCCATGGCGGCGAAGCCCGGTGTCATCCCGCTCCGCCCGCTGAGCATCGGCGAGATCCTCGACGGCGCGGTGTCCACGATGCGCGCCCACTGGCGCACCGTGCTGGGCGTCAGTCTCACCGTCGCCGTGATCGCGCAGACGGCGATCATTCTCATCCAGCGCTATCTGCTGCCCGATCCCGTATCGGTCGACCCGAACGCCGTCGGCGCCGAGGCTCTGCGCCAGGCCGCGGACTCCATGCAGTCCACCCTGATCAGCACCGCCCCGTCCACGCTCATCTCGATGATCGCCACGCTGATCACCACAGCGGTGCTCACCGTGGTGATCAGCCGCTCGGTGCTCGGTCGCGGCGCGACGCTCTCCGACGCCTGGACCGAGGCCCGTCCCAGGCTCCCTCAGCTGCTCGGACTGACACTCCTTCTCAGTCTCATGAGCGCCGCGATCATGGCCGTCGGACTTCTCCCCGGCCTGCTGATCGGCTCCACCGCCGGAGTCATGCTGGCCCTGCTCGGCTTCGCCGCCGCTGTGGTCGTCGTCCTCTGGCTGATGGTCCGCTTCACCCTCGCCGCCCCGGCGCTGATGCTGGAACGGCAGTCGATCCTGACCTCGATGCGCCGCTCCGCGAAGCTGGTCAGGGGTGCTTGGTGGCGCACCTTCGGCATCCTGGCGCTCACCTACCTGCTGGTCATCGTCGTGGCACTGGTCATCGGCGTCCCCTTCGCCATCATCGCCCTCGCGATGGACAGTGGCGGGATCGGCGACCTGATGAACGGCAGCGCCTCCGAGTTCGGCTGGCCCTTCCTCATCGTCTCCGGCATCGGCGAGGTGATCGTCTCGATGCTGACCTACCCCTTCACCGCGGGAGTGATGGCACTGCTCTACATCGACCAGCGCATCCGCCGCGAAGCCCTCGACCTCGACCTGGCGCGTGCCGCGAACGTGCCGGGCTACGAGAACCCCAGGAGCTGATGCAGTGTCGGGGGCGGGGGGCACCACATCGGTACGGCGAGTCATCGGGGCGGACGGCATACCTGTGGACACCTCACGGGTACCTGCCCGTGAGGCGGCGGAGGACGAACTGTCCAAGCCGATGTACCACGAGAACGATCCGAACCTTCTCCAGCGCGGCCTCGACAGCTTCTGGGAATGGCTCGGCAACCTCTTCGACACCGTCGCGGGCGGCGCACCCGGCGGACCGCTCGGAATCGTCCTGGTCGTACTGATCGTCATCGGCCTGGCCGTCGCCCTCTGGTGGCGGCTGGGCACTCCCCAGCGCACCGTCCGCTCGGCCGATCCCCTCTTCGGCAGCGGCGCCCACACCGCGGACGCATACCGCACGGCCGCCGAGACGCACGCGGCCGCAGGCCGCTGGACCGAGGCGATCCAGGAGCGGATGCGCGCCGTGGTCCGGGCCCTGGAGGAACGCGCCCTGCTCGACCCGCGCCCCGGCCGCACCGCGGACGAGGCCGCCGCCGAAGCAGGCCGCCACCTTCCTCCGTACGCCGGCCGCCTCCGCGCCGCCGCCCGAACCTTCGACGACGTCACATACGGCGGCCGAACAGGCAGCGAGCAGGCATACGCCACCCTGCTCGCCCTGGACCTGGAACTCGCCGACGCCAAGCCCTTGCTGACCAGCCCGGTCCCGGGAGCCCACGCATGACCAAGGCCCTCGCCACCTCCCCGACCTCGGCTTCCCCCACCCCGCTCCAGGTCTGGAACCGCACCCGCGGGCTCATGCTCGCCCTGCTGATCCTGATCGTCGCGGGTATCACCCTCGCCGCCGTGCGCTCCGGCGACCACCACGGCCGCCTCGATCCCCGTTCCGCAGACCCGCAGGGCAGCCGCGCCGTCGCGGAACTCCTCAAGCGGAGCGGTGTCTCCGTCGATGTCGTCACCACACTCGACGAGGCCACCACCGCAGCCGGCCCGGACACGACGCTCCTGGTCACCGCACCCAATCTGCTCACCTCCTATCAACAGCGCCGGCTCAGTACCGCCGCGGCCGACGCCGCGGGACGGACGGTCCTCCTCGCCCCCGGCCACCTGGCCCTCCATCAACTGGCTCCCGGTGTACGGGCCCAGCCCATCAGTCCTGTCCGGCCGAGGCCCCCACGCTGCGACCTCCCCGCCGCCCGGAACGCAGGCGCGGTGGAGATCGGCGGCATCCGCTACACGGCCGGGGCACTCGCCACCGCCTCCTGCTACCCGAGCGACGGCCTCGCCACCCTCCTCGTCATCCAGGAACAGCGGGCCGGCGACACCGTGCTGCTCGGCTCTTCCACCCTTCTCCACAACAACCGCCTCGCCCAGCAGGGCAACGCCTCGCTGGCCCTGCAACTCCTCGGTTCCCGACCGCATCTCGTCTGGTACCTCCCTTCGCTGTCCGATCCCTCCGCCCACGAGGGCGAGAGGGGAAGTGGAGACGAGGCCACCGAGGAGGACAGCGCCGCTGATGACTCGGCGAGCTTCATGGACCTGATCCCCTCCGGCTGGCTGTGGGGCACACTCCAACTCGCCTTCGCAGCCGTTCTGGTCGCCATCTGGCGATCACGGCGCCTGGGCCCCCTCGTCACCGAACGGCTGCCCGTAGCCATCCAGGCCTCCGAGACCACTGAGGGCCGCGCCCGCCTGTACCGCAAGACCAATGCCCGCGACCGCGCCGCGGACTCCCTGCGTGCCTCCACCCGTATCCGCCTCGCGCCCTTGGCCGGCGTCTCCCCCCGCGACGCGCACTCCCCGGAAGTCCTTCTCCCCGCGATCTCGGCACGCGTCCCCGGCAGGGGCGGCGACCTCAACCCGCTCCTCTTCGGACCCGCCCCGACCGACAACGCGGCCCTTGTCCTGCTGACCGACCAACTCGACGCCCTCGAAAGAGAGGTACGCACTTCATGAGCGCCCCGACCCCCGAGTCCACGGAGCCCGAGGCGGCCGCCTGGACCCCTGCGGCCCCCATGGACTCCGACAGCGCTCGCGCCTCCTTGGAAGCCCTGCGCTCGGAGATCGCCAAGGCCGTCGTCGGCCAGGACCCGGCAGTCACCGGGCTCGTCGTCGCACTGCTCTGCCGGGGCCACGTCCTCCTGGAAGGCGTCCCAGGCGTGGCCAAGACCCTTCTGGTCCGCGCACTGGCCGCGTCACTCGAACTAGACACGAAGCGAGTCCAGTTCACCCCGGACCTCATGCCGAGCGATGTCACGGGCTCCCTCGTCTACGACGCCCGAACAGCGGAGTTCTCCTTTCAGCCCGGCCCGGTCTTCACGAACCTGCTGCTCGCCGACGAGATCAACCGCACGCCTCCCAAGACGCAGTCCTCCCTCCTTGAAGCGATGGAAGAACGTCAGGTCACCGTCGACGGAACCCCGCGTCCCCTGCCCGACCCGTTCCTGGTCGCAGCGACCCAGAACCCGGTCGAGTACGAGGGCACCTACCCCCTCCCAGAAGCCCAACTGGACCGTTTCCTGCTGAAACTGACGGTCCCGCTTCCGTCACGTGAGGACGAGATCAGCGTCCTGACCCGCCACGCGGACGGCTTCAATCCCCGGGACCTGCGAGCAGCGGGCATCCGCCCCGTCGCCACACCCGCCGATCTGGAAGCCGCCCGACAGGCCGTGGCGAAGACCAAGGTCTCTCCGGAGATCGCCGGTTACGTCGTCGACATCTGTCGTGCCACACGCGAGTCCCCCTCTCTCGCCCTCGGTGCCTCCCCCCGAGGCGCCACAGCTCTGCTTTCGACCGCACGCGCCTGGGCCTGGCTGACCGGCCGGGATTACGTCATACCGGACGACGTAAAAGCCCTGGCGCTTCCCACACTCCGTCATCGCGTCCAACTGCGGCCCGAGGCGGAGATGGAAGGAGTCACCCCTGACTCCGTCATCACCGCCGTGCTCGCCCACGTCCCTGTTCCCCGATGAGGCGGTGACCATGGCCCTCACCGGACGAACCGCACTTCTGGCTGCCCTGGGGTCACTCCCCGTAGGCATCCTGGCCCCGAGCTGGACAGGAATGCTCGCGGTGAACGCCCCGCTCTCACTAGCGATTCTGTGCGACTACGCCCTGGCCGCGCCAGTGCGGACGCTCCAGTTCACCCGATCCGGTGACACGTCTGTTCGACTCGGTGACGCGGCAGAAGTGCAACTGACCGTAACAAACCCTTCGCGTCGGCGCCTTCGGGCCCACTTGCGCGACGCCTGGCCCCCCAGCAGCTGGCCGGCCGGCACCGACCAAGCGGCGTCGAGGCACGAGGTGACGGTACCGGCGGGTGAACGCCGACGTCTCACCACGTTCCTGCGGCCCACCCGACGCGGGGACCGCCTGGCCGAGCAGGTGACTGTGCGGTCATTCGGGCCTCTCGGTCTGGCTGCCCGTCAGGGGAACCATCAAGTCCCCTGGACGGTCCGGGTGCTTCCGCCGTTCACGAGCCGCAAGCACCTGCCTTCCCGACTGGCCCGGCTCCGCGAACTCGACGGCCGCACCAGCGTGCTGACCCGCGGCGAAGGCACCGAGTTCGACAGTCTTCGTGCCTACGTCCCAGGTGACGACACGCGCTCCATCGACTGGCGGGCCACCGCTCGCCAGTCGGCCGTCGCCGTTCGCACCTGGCGTCCCGAGCGGGACCGCCACATCCTCATCGTGCTGGACACCGGCCGCACATCGGCGGGCCGGGTCGGTGACGTGCCCCGCCTCGACGCGGCGATGGACGCCACCCTGCTCCTCACCGCCCTTGCGACACGTGCCGGTGACCGGGTCAACTTCCTCGCCTACGACCGGCGTGTCCGCGCACAGGTTCAGGGCGGCACAGCCTCGGGCGACGTCCTGTCGTCGATCGTCAGAGCCATGGCTCCGCTGGAGGCGGAGCTCGTGGAGACGGACGCCCACGGGCTCAGCACAGCCGCACTGGCGAGTGCCCCCCGCCGTTCCCTGATCGTCCTTCTCACCGGTCTGGACGCCGCCCCCATCGAGGACGGCCTGCTCCCGGTTCTTCCTCAGCTCACCAAGCGCCACACGGTTCTGTTGGCCTCGGTCGCCGATCCCAGGATCGCTTCGATGACACGTTCAAGGGGCACAGTGGACGCGGTGTACGAGGCGGCAGCCGGCACCCAGGCGCAGGCTCAGCGGCGCCGCACGGCGGATCAGCTGAAGCGTCACGGCGTGGTGGTCGTCGATGCCACCCCCGAGAAGCTTGCACCCGCACTGGCCGACGCCTACCTCGCGCTCAAGGCCGCAGGCCAGCTCTAGAGCCCGCCGCACTATCCCCTCCCTGGCACCCAGCAGAAAGGAACTGCTGAAAACAGCAGGTGAACGCAGAAAAGCCCCGTACCTTGCGGTACGGGGCTTTCCCGGAATAATTGTTCGGCGGCGTCCTACTCTCCCACAGGGTCCCCCCTGCAGTA
>NZ_JBEZIJ010000010.1:68884-405425 GCF_040650955.1 Streptomyces sp. NPDC048560 | reverse complement strand
CCCCCATCTTCGACCTCGTCGACTACGGCGTCGTCGGAGACCTCTTCACCGTCGTCCCCCAACTCACCGAAGAAGTACAGACCCGCAAGGGCTGACAAACAGCACACCGCACGTTCGAAGGCCCGGGCCGACCGCCCGGGCCTTCGCGTTTCCCGCCTCCCCCGACGCGACCGGAACACGATGCGGAACCTGCACACCTCATGCGCAGACCGGTCACGCCCACCCATCGGCGGGCCGGGATACGGCCCGGACAAGGCGCCATTGGTGCGGAAGTGTCCGAGTAGCGGTAAAGCGACTTCCGACCAAATGGAATTCATCCCGTGAAGCTCATGTGGAATCTGCTCGCACAACATGAACGCGTCTGCACGTAAAGCCATTTGAGTGAAGGGAAGACCCCCTGATCAGGCAGTGTTCGATTCGCTGCGCCGGGCGTCGCCGTGCTTTGATCCTGGCCAATGCCGGGAACGCACAAAGGCGTTACCGGAATTTCCGTACGAAGGGCAGCGCCATCATGAACCTCACCCCCCAGGTCGAGACCCTCGAGATCTCCGACGCCGACCTCGACAACGTCTCCGGCGGCCTCGTCGGCGGCGTCCTCGGCAACGTGACGGCCACCGCCGACTCGATCGCCCCGGTCTCCGGCGTCGTCGGTTCGGTCACGGGCCTCGTCGGCTCCACCACCGGTGTCAACACCGGCGCCGTCACCGGCCTCGCCACCGGCCTCGTCGCCGGCCTCTGAGACCGTACGTGTGCCCCGGAACCCATCGGTTCCGGGGCTCACCGCCGAAAGCGACAGGTGAGGGAAGAGTTCCGTGCGCTTCCGCCAACAGGCCCTTTCCAAACTCCAGTCGCCGGAGGAGCTCGACCTCCCGGTGCGCTTCGCCCGGCCCCAGGGACGGCTCGTCCTCTGCGTCACCCTGGTGGTCATGGCAGCGGCCTGCTTCTGGGCCACGACGGGCACGGTCTCCTCCACACTGAGCGCCCCCGGAATTCTCACGCACGCGCAGGGAAGTTACGTTCTCCAGAGCCCCGTCGCCGGTCAGATCACCGGCGTGCTCGCCGACGAGGGCGAGACGCTGCCCGCCGGCTCTCCCCTGCTCAAGGTCCGCACCGAACAGGGGGACCGCCTCGTCCGCACGATCGACGCGGGCAGGCTGACCACTCTCTCGGCGACGATCGGCGCCGTCGTCGCCACGGGCGCCGACGTGGCGAGCGTGGAACGGATGAAGAGCGCCGACGATCCGCTGATGGCGGTGCTGTACGTGCCGGGCGACAGCGGGCAGGGCGTCCCGGTGGGCGCCTTTGTCGACCTCACGGTCCAGTCGGTGTCGGCCCAGCAGTTCGGTGTCCTGCGCGGCAGCGTGACCGCCGTCGGCAGGGCCGCCCTGACGCGGCAGCAGATCGCCCGCTCTCTCGGGGACGCCCAGCTGGGCGAGCAGTTCTCCGCCCACGGCAGGCCGGTCGCGGTGCTCGTGCGGCTGGACCGGTCGTCCGCCACGAAATCCGGTTTCCGCTGGTCGTCGCGCCAGGGACCCCCGTACGCGATCGGCACCATGACTCCGGCCACCGGCGTCGTGCACCTGGCCGAACAGCGTCCGATCGATTGGCTGCTCCCGTGACCGCCCCGCACACCTCCGCCCCCTCCGCGCAGCAGCTCCCGCCGCCCGGCCGGGGCCGGCACCGTCCGGGCAAGGAGCCCGTTCGCCGGGGCCGTTCCCGTGGCCGCGCCCGTTCCGCACCGAAGACGCGGAGGGCGCCGAAGCCCAGGACCGTCCGCAGTCCGACCGTGCTCCAGATGGAAGCGCTGGAATGCGGCGCCGCCTCGCTGGCCATGGTGCTGGCCCACTACGGCAGACACGTGCCCCTGGAGGAGCTGCGGATCGCCTGCGGTGTCTCGCGCGACGGCTCGCGGGCCAGCAACGTACTGAAGGCCGCCCGTAGTTACGGACTGCGGGCCAAGGGCATGCAGATGGAGCCGGCCGCCCTCGCGGAGGTCCCGGCCCCCGCCATCCTGTTCTGGGAGTTCAACCACTACGTCGTGTACGACGGCATGGGCCGGCGCCTGGGACGGCGCGGGGTGTACATCAACGACCCCGACAAGGGCCGCCGTTTCGTGCCCGAGGAGGACTTCGACACCAGCTTCACGGGAATCGTCCTGGTCCTCGAACCGGACGAGGGTTTCCGGCGCGGCGGCAGGAAGCCCGGCGTCATGAGGGCCCTGCCGGCACGGTTGCGCGGCACGTCCGGCACCATGCTGGCCGCGCTGCTCGCCAGCCTCCTGCTCGTGGCCGTCGGCGCCACGCTCCCGGCGCTCAGCCGGACGTACATCGACATGTTCCTGATCGGCAACCAGCGCTCGCTGCTGGGTGTGCTGTTCGCCGCGATGGGCAGCATGGTGGCCCTCACCGTCGTGCTGACCTGGCTGCAGCAGGCGAATCTGCTGCGCGGGCGGGTCATCTCGTCCACGCTCGGCAGCGCCCGGTTCTTCCGGCACCTGCTGAGGCTGCCGGTCACCTTCTTCTCCCAGCGCAGCCCCGCCGATCTCGTGCAGCGCCTCCAGTCCAACGACGCGGTGGCCGAGACCCTGGCCCGGGACCTCACAGCGGCGGGCGTCGACGGGATCGTCGTACTCCTCTACGCCCTCCTGCTCTGGACGTACGATCCGCAGCTCACCGTCATCGGGGTGGGTATCGCCCTCCTCAACGTCGTCGCGATGCGCGTCGTCGTGCGCCTGCGGGCCACCGGCACACAGAAGTTGCGGGCCGACAGCGCCCGGCTGACCAACACCTCGTACACCGGGCTGCAGCTGATCGAGACGATGAAGGCGACCGGCGGCGAGGACGGCTACTTCCGTCGCTGGGCCGGGCAGCACGCGACGACCCTGGACGAGCAGCAGCGGCTCGGTGTGCCGAGCGCGTGGCTGGGCATCGTGGCCCCCGCGCTGGCCACGCTCAACAGCGCGCTGATCCTGTGGATCGGCGGGCTGCGCGCGGTCGAGGGCCACATCTCGATCGGTCTGCTGGTCGCCTTCCAGGCTCTGGTGACCCGGTTCACCGCCCCGGTCACCCGGCTCAACGGGGTGGCCGGCCGCGTCCAGGACTTCGCGGCTGACGTGGCCAGGCTCAAGGACGTGGAGAACTTCCCCGTCGACCCGCTGTACTCCCGGGACGAGGTCTCGCCGAGCACCCGCAGGCTCAAGGGGCATGTGACGCTGGAGGACATCACCTTCGGGTACAGCCCGCTCGACAAGCCACTGCTGACCGGCTTCTCGCTGTCCGTCGGGCCCGGGCAGCAGGTGGCGCTGGTCGGCGGATCGGGCAGCGGCAAGTCCACGGTGTCCCGGCTGATCTCGGGTCTGTACAGCCCGTGGGAGGGCACGATCCGTATCGACGGACAGCGTCTGGAGGACATTCCCCGGGGTGCTCTGGCCGCGTCGGTCTCCTTCGTCGACCAGGACGTCTTCCTCTTCGAGGGGACGGTCCGGGACAACGTGACGCTGTGGGATCCGTCGGTGCCGGACGACGCGGTCGTCGCCGCCCTCCAGGACGCGGCCCTGTACGAGGTCGTCTCCCGCCGCCCCGGTGGCATCCACAGCCGGGTGGAGCAGGACGGGCGCAACTTCTCGGGCGGTCAGCGTCAGCGTCTGGAGATCGCGCGGGCGCTGGTGCGCCGGCCGAGCGTCCTGGTGCTCGACGAGGTCACGAGCGCGCTCGACGCGGAGACCGAGCGGCTCGTCATCGACGCGCTGCGGCGGCGCGGCTGTGCCTGCGTGGTGATCGCGCACCGGCTGAGCACGGTCCGCGACAGCGACGAGATCGTCGTCCTCGACCACGGCCGCACGGTCGAGCGCGGACGCCACGAGGATCTGGTCGCCGCCGGGGGGCCGTACGCCCAGCTGGTCAAGGAGCACTGAGTGTCATCCGTACATCCTCCGTCGGTACCCGTCGCGGACACCGCTGCCCCTGGGCACGACGCGGTCATCGGCGCCCTGGGAGCACTCGGCGCACCGGCCGACTGCACGGGGCTGCGCAGCCTGTCCCTCGAAGGGCCGCAGGTGCTGTGGCTCGTCGTCGACGGGGCGCTGGATCTCTTCGCCGTCGACACCGCGGAGCAGGGGCACTGGCACTTCCTCGGCCGGCTCGAACCGGGGACGCTGCTGCTCGGACCGGTCGAGGGGCCGCAGCACACGCTGATCGGCAGGCCGTCGCAAGACTGCGTGCTTCGCCGGATCGCACTGCGGGAGCTGTACCGGCCCGAGCATCCCCATCCCGGGGCGTACGAAGGCCACTACCTCAGCCGGTACGACGCCGGGGACGGCACCCTGAGTCTGCTGGAGCACGCCTTCTCGCTGGGGGTGGGGCGGGGGCAGCGTGTCCTGTTCGAAGCTCCGCTTGACGGCCGGACGGCTCTCGACGAGACGGTGACCGACGACGACGTCATGTGGCTCCCGGTCGCTCCGGGCAGCGTGCAGTACGGCGCCGCCTTCAGCGCGGAGGCGGCCGGTGACCTGCTCGTCGACGGCGAGCTGTGGCAGGGCATGGTCAACCGTCAGTACCGCTTGCTGTCCGCGCTGGACCGCTGGATCGAGCGTCTTGAGCGGGCGCACGAGGACCGGGCGGCGGCCGGCCTCAAGGCGGGCGAAGACGTGCGGGACGAGGCGGACCGGGCGCTGCTGACCTCCATCGGCCGTACCGGGAGGAGCACCCGCCCGTCCGCCTCGGCCGGTGACGATGCCACGTACGCGGCCTGCCGGCTGGTCGCGGGGGCGGCCGGCGTCACGCTCGCGCGGCCCCCGGCGGGGGATGTCGGCGACGAGCGGACCGACCCGGTCGAGCGGGTCGCCGTCCACTCGCGGGTGCGGACCCGCCCGGTCCGGCTGGCCGGCCGCTGGTGGCGCGAGAACACCGGCCCGCTGGTGGGCCACCGTGCCGCGACGGGCGCCCCGGTCGCCCTGCTCTGGCGGCGGGGCCGGTACGAGGCGGTGAATCCGGTGACCGGCCGCAGGGCGCGCGTGGACCGGAGCACCGCGGGCGACTACGAGCAGCGGGCCGTGATGTTCTACCGCCCCCTGCCGGAGCGGCCGATGAGCAGATGGCAGCTGGTGCGCTTCGGCCTGCGCGGAACGGGACCCGATCTGCGCAGCCTGGCACTGGCCGGGCTGGTGACGGTCGTGCTCGGCGCGCTGGTCCCGCTCGCGACGGGACGGATCCTGGGTGTCTACGTACCCAACGCCGAGACCGGCCTCATCGTGCAGGTGTCCCTCGCGGTGATCATCAGCGGGGTGGTCTCGGCGGCGTTCGCGCTGTTGCAGAACCTCACCGTCCTGCGCATGGAGGGGCGAATCGAGAGCACCCTCCAGCCGGCCGTGTGGGACCGGCTGCTGAGGCTCCCGACGTCCTTCTTCGCCGAGCGCTCCACCGGGGAGCTGGCGAGCGCGGCGATGGGTGTCAGCGCGATCAGGCGGGTGCTGTCGGGCGTCGGCCCGGTGGCGTTGCAGGCAGGCACCGTCGGCGTGATGAACCTGGTCCTGCTGCTCTGGTTCAGCGTTCCGCTGGCGCTGGCGGCGATCGCCATGCTGATCGTCATCGTCGCGGTGTTCCTCACCATGGGCATGTGGGAACTGCGGTGGCAGCGCGACCTGGTGGAGCTGGGCAACAGGCTCAACAACCAGGCGTTCCAGACGCTGCGCGGGCTGCCCAAGCTGCGCGTCGCGGGGGCGGAGAGCTTCGCGTACGCCGCGTGGGCGCGGGAGTTCGCCCGCAGCCGTGAGCTCCAGCAACGGGCCGGCCGGATCAAGAACGTGACGACGGTCCTCAACGCGACGTACCTGCCGCTCTGTTCCCTGGCCATGTTCGTCCTGCTGGCGGGGCCGGCCAGCGGCTCCTTGTCGGCCGCCGCCTTCCTGACCTTCAACACCTCCGTGACGATGCTGCTGACGGCGGTCACCCAGCTCACCGGGGCGGCGCTGTCGGCTGCGGCGGCTCTGCCGATGTTCGAGCAGATCAGGCCGGTGCTCGACGAGGCACCCGAGGTGCGCGGCGCGAGCACCCAGCCGGGTCCGCTGTCCGGGGAGATCGAGGTGAAGGGCGCCTCCTTCCGCTACACCGACGACGGTCCGACGGTGCTGGACGAGGTGTCGCTGAAGGTGGGGGCGGGCGAGTTCGTCGCCGTCGTGGGACCCAGCGGCTGCGGGAAGTCGACGCTGCTGCGGCTACTCATCGGCTTCGACCGCCCGACCACCGGGAGCGTCCTGTACGACGGCCAGGACCTGGCGGCCCTGGATCAGGCGGCCGTGCGCCGCCAGTGCGGGGTCGTGCTGCAGAACGCCCAGCCGTTCACCGGGTCGATCCTGGAGTGCGTGAGCGGTTCCGAGGTCTTCACCGAGGAGGAGGTCTGGGAGGCCGCCGCGCTGGCGGGGCTGGCCGACGACATCAAGCTGATGCCGATGGGACTGCACACCATGATCGCCGGCGGTGGCGCCGTGTCCGGTGGTCAGCGCCAGCGGCTGATGATCGCCCAGGCGCTGGTGCGCCGGCCTCGCATCCTGTTCTTCGACGAGGCGACCAGCGCACTGGACAACGAGACCCAGCGCACCGTCATCGAGAGCACCCGTGCCCTGCGGGCGACCCGGGTGGTGATCGCGCACCGGCTCTCCACGGTGCTGGACGCCGACAGGGTGATCGTCATGTCGGAGGGCCGCGTCGTCCAGGAGGGCCCTCCCGCCGAGCTGCTCGCGGACCCGGCTGGACGGCTGCACGAGTTGGTACGGCGCCAGATGCAGTAGAGCGCCTCGGCCCGTCCGGGCCCAATCTTCCGGCCACATGAAGTCGGCCGGGGCCCGCTCCCCCCGATGGCTCCTACTCTCGGTGGCAGGGCACGTACGGAGAGTTGCCGGCGTACCCCCTGCCACAGGTAGCACCCTCAAGGAGAGCCGTCATGACCGAAGCGACCGATCCCGTCGAAGCCGACCGAGCGCTGAAGACCAAGCACCGCAAGATGTGGGCCCTGGGCGACTATCCCGCAGTGGCCACCCGCCTGATCCCGGACCTCGGCCCGGAGCTGGTCGGGGCCTGCGGTGTGCGGGGCGGTCAACGCGTACTGGACGTCGCGGCCGGATCCGGCAACGCGGCCATCCCCGCCGCGCTGGCCGGGGCGGACGTCGTCGCCTGCGACCTGACCCCCGAACTGCTCGCGGCCGGGCGGGACCTGGCGGACGGGCAGGGCGTTGGGCTGGAGTGGCGTGAGGGCGACGCGGAGGCGCTGCCCTTCGGCGACGACGCGTTCGACACCGTGATGTCGTGCGTCGGCGTCATGTTCGCACCGCACCACCAGGCGGCGGCGGACGAACTGGTCCGCGTCTGCCGGCCGGGCGGCACCATCGGCCTGCTGAACTGGACCCCGGAGGGGTTCATCGGCCAGATGTTCGCCGCGATGAAGCCGTACGCCCCCGCGCCTCCGCCCGGCGCGCAGCCCCCGCCGCTGTGGGGCAAGGAGGACCACGTCCGCGCCCTGCTCGCCGACCGGGTGACGGACGTCGAGGCGCACCGTCGGACCGTGCGGGTCGAACTCTTCGGGAAGCCGGCTGATTTCAGGGAGTTCTTCAAGACCAACTACGGGCCGACCATCGCCGTGTACCGGAACATCGCCGAGGACCCGGACAAGGTCGCCGCGCTGGACAGCGCCCTCGACGACCTCGCGTCGCGCCACTCGGACGGGGCGGGCACGACCGGAATGGACTGGGAGTACCTGCTGGTCACCGCACGCAAGCACGGTTGAGCCGCGCAGCGGGTGGGGCGTCGGCGCCCTGCCGCGACGCGGACTCACCCACCCGCTGCCCACACCACATTACCGACCGGTATGTCGTGACTTATTGCGCGTCTGACAGTAGAACGTGTTCCCATTCCATCGAGAGTGAGGAACGCGAAATGAGCGATTCCAGCCCCGGCGGCAGAGCCGCCCCGGGTGTCTCGCGCCGCAGTCTGTTAGCCGGAACAGGTTCCGTTCTGGGGGCTGTCGCCCTCTCCGGCACCTTCCCCGCGGCTCGGGCCAGGGCGGCCGCCGCCGATCCGGTCATCGGCGGCGGAGCACACGTACCGGCCCTCGTGATCGGTACCGGGTACGGCGGTTCGGTCGCCGCACTCCGGCTCGCGCGGGCGGGCGTACACGTCCACATGGTCGAGATGGGCATGTCCTGGGACACCCCGGGCCCGGACGGCAAGATCTTCGCCAACACCACCACCCCCGACCACCGGTCGTTCTGGCTCCGCACCAGGACCAAGCAGCCCCTCAGCAACTTCCTCGGCTTCCCGATCGACAAGGACGTCCCCCGCTACACGGGCATCCTGGACGCCGAGGACTTCAGCGGCATCACCGTCTACCAGGGCCGGGGCGTCGGTGGCGGCTCACTGGTCAACGGCGGCATGGCCGTCACCCCCAAGCGCGAGAACTTCGGCGCCATCCTCCCCACGGTGAACCCCGAGGAGATGTACAGCACCTACTACCCGCGCGCCAACGCCGGACTCGGGGTCAGCAGCGTCGACCCGGCCTGGTTCGAGTCCGCCGACTGCTACCGGTACGCCCGCGTCGGGCGCAAGCACGCCCAGCGGTCGGGCTTCCCGTTCGTCTTCGTGCCCGATGTGTACGACTGGGACTACATGAAGCAGGAGGCTGCGGGAACGGTCCCCAGATCGGCACTCGCGGGCGAGATCCTCTACGGCAACAACTACGGCAAGAAGTCGCTGCAGCAGACCTACCTCTCCCAGCTCAGGGCGACCGGCAGGGTGACCATCTCACCGCTGCACAAGGTCACGTCCGTCGCCCCGTCACCCGGCGGCGGGTACACCGTCGTCATCGACCAGATCACCACCACCGGCGGCACGGCGGCCACGAAGACGGTGACGGCGGACAAGGTGTTCTTCGCCGCCGGAAGCGTCGGGACCAGCAAGCTGCTGACCCGGCTCAAGGCCACCGGGGCGCTGCCCGGACTGAACGACGAGATCGGCAGGGGCTGGGGCGACAACGGCAACGTCATGTGCGGGCGCGCCAACCACATGTGGGACCCGACCGGTGCGCTCCAGTCGAGCATTCCGTGCTCCGGCATCGACAACTGGGCGGCGGGCGGCGCCTTCGCCGAGGTCGCTCCGCTGCCGACGGGGATCGAGACCTACGCGTCGTTCTACCTGTCGATCACCAAGAACCCGAACCGGGCGCGCTTCACGTGGAACGCCGCCGCCGGGCGCGTGGACCTGGACTGGCAGACCGCCTGGAAGCAACCGTCCATCGACATGGCCAAGTCGATCTTCGACCGGATCAACTCGAAGGAGGGGACGATCTACCGGACCGACCTCTTCGGCCTCTACAAGATCTGGGGCGACCACCTCACGTACCACCCGCTCGGCGGCGCGGTGCTGGACAAGGCCACCGACAACTACGGCCGCCTCCGCGGCTACTCCGGTCTGTACGTCATCGACGGCGCCTTGATCCCGGGCAACACGAGCGTCAACCCGTTCGTCACGATCACGGCGCTCGCCGAGCGGAACATCGAGAGGATCATCGCCACCGACCTGTGACGCCGCGTACGACGACCCGTGGTGTTCGGCCGGCCTCCCGTACCGCCTCAGTGCCCCGGCAGCACGCACACGGTGTCGAGGCCCAGGACCCGGTTGAGCCGGCCGAACGCCAGCCAGGAGCCGATACTCATGCTGAGCTCCACGATCTCCACCTGGCCGTAGTGCCCGGTCATCCGGTCCCAGAACGCCTCGTCGATGCCGTGGTGGTCCAGCGCGTACCGCTCGGCGTACTCGGCGGCCAGCCGGGTCCGGTCGTCGAACGCCGTGGTGGTACGCCACTGGGTGACCGCGTCGGCGAACCCCTCCTCGACCTTCTGCCCGTCGCGTTCGGTACGCCAGTCCAGGCAGAACGCGCACCCGTTGATCTGCGCGACGCGCAGCCGCGCCGCCTCGAACTCGCGCAGGCCGAGGGTCGTGTGGGCGTACACCGCCAGCGAGAAGTTCGAGGCGGCGATCCCGATGCCGGGCACCATGTCACCCCAGACGTACTCGATGGGGTTCTTGCCCTCGGGGATGTCGATGTTCATCGTTGTCTCCTTCCGAGCCTGCCCACCGCCGGGCGCAGCGGGACGTCGAGCGCGTCGTAGAGTCCGGGTCCGGCGGCCACGAGCCAGTCGATGGCGCCGACGAGGCGGCCGACCGCGGTGGCGTTCCCGCCCGCGGAACGGTTCTCCCCCTCGTCGTCGGCGGCGACCGTGACCTCGATGCGGGGGCGGCCTTCGATGATCACGCGGTGCGCGCCGGCGCCGTCGGGCGGCGTGGGCCAGTCCGGGGCGCAGGACGGATGGATGCGGGTGATGTGCTCGACGACGATGCGCGGTTCGCCCCCGACGATTCCCTGGACCTCGAAGCGCACGGCGCCCTGCGTGCCGGCTTCGAAATCACCCATGGTCCTGGTGCTCACCGTGGCGTCGAGCGGACGCCGGTGCATGGTCTCGCGGATCTCGTCGAGCTCGACGCCCAGCGCCCTGGCCATCAGACGTATCTGCCCGCCCCACACCATGGAGGGGACGGACGGCGCGAGCATGAGGGGCTCGTAGTCCATCGGACGGCCCATGCCGATCAGGTCCCTGACCGACTCCTCCTGGTCGTACGTGGAGTAGTCGAAGATCTCCTGGCAGCGGACGACGTCCACGACGGAGCCGAGGCCGCTGATCAGCAGCGGCAGCACGTCGTTGCCCCAGCCGGGGTCCACGCCGGAGACGAAGAGCGAGCCGCCGCCGTCGGCTATGGCGTCCAGTACCGGCTCCCGCAGCTCGGGAGGGGCGTTCAGCTGGTCGTAGAGCCCGTACATCGCGGGGGTGACGACGACGGCTCCGGCCCTGATCGCCCGGCAGATGTCGGCGAGCGCCTCGTCGGGCCGGATGTCGCCGGAGGCGGCGTAGACCACGGCGCGGGGGCCGGCGGCCAGGACCGCGCCGATGTCGTCGGTGGCGGCGACGCCGAGGTCCCTGCCTAACCCGGCGAGAGCGCCCGCGTCGCGGCCGGTCTTGCCGGGGTCGTGGACGAGCACGTCGGCCAGCGACAGCGCCGGATGGGCGTCGACGGCGCGGATGGCAGCGCGGCCGACATTGCCGGTACCCCAGACAACCGTGGAAATCATGCGGCGGAGGGTAGCGCCGGGAGTGACAGGTTCCTAGACCCGTCACCACCCGGTTCGGGCCGGTGGCCGGGGCCCGCCGTTCGATCATGGCGGGCTCGCGGGGGTCCGGTGCCTGATCCGGCCTGATCCAGACGAAAAGCCCTAGCGGTGGGGCTTGCCTCGCTTGGTGCCCTTGGTGCTCTTGGCACCCTTGGGACTACCCGAGCCGCCCCGGGGGTTCTTTCCGGCCGAGGCCCTGCCGCCGGCGGGCTTCCGCTTCGCGGCCGTGGTCTCCGTACGCCTGCCCTTGGGCTGCGGCGGTGTCGGGGGGCGGCCGCGGGTGCTGTTCACGGTCCGTCCGCGGACGATCCCGATGAACTCCTCCACCAGCTCGGTGGTCTCCTCCTCGGGCCACGACAGCGCGACACGGGATTCCGGGGCGTCCAGGAGCGGGCGGTAGGTGAGGTCCTTGCGGTGGTGCAGACGGGCGAGCGACTGGGGCACGACGAGCACGCCCACTCCGGCGGCCACCAGCTCGATCGCGTCCTCCGTGGTGGCGGGACGCTCGATCGCGGGCCTGCCCGGCAGACCGTCCTCCCAGCCGAGGGTGTCGTCGAGGGGGTGCAGCACGATCTCGTCGGCCAGATCGGCGGCCGTCACCTCTTCCACCGCCGCCACGAGGTGGTCCTTCGGGATCACGACCACGGTCGTCTCGGTGTAGAGCGGGATCGCGCTCAGCGCTGTCCGGTCGATCGGCAGCCGCACGAAACCGGCGTCGGCCTCACCGCCGCGCAGGGCGTCGGGGGCGTCGGCGGGGGCCACCGCCACGAGGGTCAGCGGGACGTCGGGCAGTCGCTCGTTCCAGATACGCACCCACTTGGTGGGTGTCACTCCCGGAACGTACGCGAGCCGGAACGAGGGGCGTACTTCCGGGCTTGTCACACCGCCAGGTTACCGGTCGTGGTCGGCGGTAGCGCACATGCTCGATACTCTTGACACCATGACGTCGCACCAGAGCACCCAGACGATGAAGCCCGCAACCGCGGCAAAGAAGCTGGGTGTGTATCTCGAAGCCACCCCCGCCGAGTTCCAGGAGGGTGTCGTCTCACGCACCGAGCTGAGTCAGCTCCAGACCGATCCGCCCGAGTGGCTGCTCGAACTGCGACGCAACGGCCCGCACCCCCGGCCGGTCGTCGCGGCCAAGCTGGGCATCTCCATCTCCGGCCTCGCGCGTGGCGGTGTCACCGAGGCGCTCACCACGGAGCAGATCGACGCGCTCAAGCAGGACAGCCCCGAGTGGCTGCAGAAGGAGCGCGCGACCCAGGCGGAGGTCCGCAAGGAAACCGTCCGCATCAAGGAGAAGAACGCCGAGCGCGAGGCGCAGGCCGGCGAGCAGCCCGCCTGACCGGCTCTTCCACGTCCGTGACCTCCGGGCCTCTCGTTCGATCCAGCCGGGCTCATGCCCGGTTCGAACGGGAGGCCCGAGGCGTGCCCCCGTCCGTACTCCCGCGCCGGGCGCACGCTGCCGCCGCCCGGACGTAACCGCGGGGGCGAGCGTGTCGATGCCCGTCGCCGTCGTGCGCCGCGCCCTATGCTCCTTGCCGTGAAAGGGCAGGCCCGGCATCACACCCCGGCTGCCCTGAACGTCGGCCGTTCACGGGCCGGCCCCGCGTGCATCGCCGCATGCGGGAGATCTACGGCGGATACGGCCCGCCCCACGAGCCGCATCGTCACCGGGTCTCACCGCCGCCCCGGCCGGAGGCTCTTTCCCCCGCTTGTCGCCACACCCCACGAAGGGGAGAGGAGCGGACCCATGCAGGAGCACCACTCCTTCACGCAGGACGTACGGGCGCACACCTCGTCCGGCGTTCCCGAGCGCGTCCGGCCCACACCACCGGACGAGCAGAGCAACGAGTCCTTGCGGAGCGAGGTCGAAGGACTGCGCCTCGCTCTCGCGTCCAGGCCCGTCATCGACACGGCCCGGGGCATCCTCATGGCCCTGGGCAGCTGCACCGGCGAGCAGGCGTGGCAGATGCTCGTCCACGCCTCCCAGAACAGCAACGTCAAGCTCCGCGATCTCGCCCATCAGCTCGTCGCGAGCTATCACGGGGTGCCTCTGCCACCGGCCACGCGCCATGTGCTGCACACCGCGATACGAAGCGGCCGTACGCGCTGAGAACCCCGGTCCCGGCCGCCGTCACCCGGTCGCACCCGTCGGATTTCCTTGATCATGACCACTGCGTTTGGTCTATAATTCGATGGGTATAGGTGTTTTCGTGCTTCGGACAAGAGGTACGCCCGCGGGAGTTTCCACTCCGGGCGCCGCCTGTCCGGGCTCGTGCGCTCCCGCGGTGACCGGAGTTATCACCGTCGAGGAGTGATCACCATGGCTGACGCATCCTCCGTCATGGGGCGTCCGTACGCCGAGACCCCGTCGACCGACTCCGCTTTCCGCCGGCTGCGTACCCTGCCGCCCGGAAACGAACGGGACCAGCTGCGCCAGGAGACCATCTGCGCCTGGCTCCCCATGGCCCATCGACTGGCGACCCGCTTCCGCAACCGGGGCGAGTCGATGGACGACCTGCGCCAAGTGGCGGCGATGGGACTCGTGAAAGCGGTCGACCGCTACGACCCCTTCAGGGGCAAGGCGTTCGAGACCTACGCCGTGCCCACCGTGGTGGGCGAACTCAAGCGCCACTTCCGGGATCACACCTGGGACGTGCACGTACCCCGCCGGATCCAGGACCTGCGCAACCGGGTCCGGATCGCGCGCCGGGACCTCACCCAGACCTGCGAAGGACGCGTTCCGACCTGTGCGGAGATAGCGGCGGAGACCGGCCTGAGCGAGGAGGACGTCCTGCTCGGGATGGAGGCCCTGGACAGTTACAGCACCCTCTCCCTGGACGCCGATCTGCCGGGTGCGGACGACGGCTACTCCCTGGGGGACACGCTCGGCTGCTGGGACAGGGCGATGGACGTCGCCGTGGACCGCGAGGCGGTGAAGCCCGGACTGCGCCGTCTGCCCGAGCGCGAGCGCACCATCCTCTATCTGCGGTACTTCCGCGACATGACGCAGGTCAGCATCGCGGAGACGCTCGGCATCTCCCAGATGCACGTCTCCCGCCTGCTCAGCCAGTCCTGCGAACAGGTACGCCTCCAGGCTCTGCAGGGAGCCGGGTGAGCGGGGTTCCGCCCGCCGAACCGATCCGACCAGCCAGGAGAACCGATGGCCGTCAGGCATCACCTCATCGACCGACCGCCGTCCGCCCTGTGGGCCGTGCTGGAGGAGGAGACCCTCTACGGGAAGTGGGTGGTGGGCACATCCTCTTCCCGAAGGGAGTCCGGCACCTGGCCGGAGACCGGGTCGTCGATCACGTACACCGTGCGGCTGGGCCCGAAGGAGTTCACCGGCCGCACCGTCGTCCGGCGCATCGAGCGGCCGCACGCCCTCGAACTGGAGGCGGAGAGCGGGCCGTTGGGGAGCGCGCGCATCGCGTTCGACATCCGTCCCTGGGGCGACGACACCCTGGTGATCCTCGACGAGCATCCGCTCCGGGGACCCGGCGGCGTACTTCACAACAGCCTGCTGGACGCGGCGATGCAGATCCGGCACCGCCGGATGCTTGAGCGTCTGTCCCGGGTGGTCGAGGCCTGGACCTCAGGCACCGGCGCCGAGGCCGGTACCGGACCGGGCCGGTGAGGTCCCCGCGCCCGTCCCCCGCCCCGTCCCTCCGCCGGAAGGAGGCGCGATGGTCGACGCGGTGGTGATCGGAAGCGGGCCCAACGGTCTGGTCGCGGCCAACCTGCTGGCCGACGCGGGCTGGGGGGTCGAGGTGCTGGAGGCCGAGAGCGAGCCGGGCGGGGCCGTACGCAGCGACCAGGGCGTCCACCCCGGCTACGTCAACGACGTGTTCAGCTCCTTCTACCCCCTGGCCGCCGCGTCCCCCGTCCTGGCACGGCTGGACCTGGGCCGGGAGGGACTGCGCTGGACCCATGCCCCGAGGGTGCTCGCCCACCCGCTGCTGGACGGCAGGTGCGCCGTACTGGACCGCGACCGGGCGGTGACCGCGGCCGGCCTCGAAGGCTTCGCACCCGGCGACGGGCAGAGCTGGCTGGACCTCTGCCACATCTGGGACCGGCTGGGCGCCGACGTGCTCAACGCCCTCTTCTCGCCGTTTCCGCCGGTCCGTTCCACCGCCGTGCTGGCAGCACGTCTCCGGGGGGTGGGCGGGCTGAGACTGGCCCGCAGTCTGATCCTGCCGGTACGCCGGCTCGGCGAGGAGGAGTTCGCCGGTGACGGCGGCCGGCTCCTGCTCGCGGGCAACGCGCTGCATGCCGACCTGGCTCCCGAAGCCGCCGGCAGTGGGGGCTACGGCTGGCTGATGTCCATGCTGGGGCAGTTCTTCGGCTTCCCCGTTCCGGTCGGCGGGGCGGGCGCGCTGACCGCCGCCCTCGTACGGCGCCTGAAGGGACGCGGCGGAACCGTCCGGTGCGGGCAGCGGGTGACCGAGATCGTCGTGGAGCGGGGGCGTGCCGTGGGCGTCCGCACGGCTGCCCGGGAGGCCATTCCCGTACGCAAGGCCGTACTGGCCGATGTGTCGGCCCCCGCCCTGTACGGAGAGCTGGTCGCCCCGGAGCATCTGCCGTCACGGGTCCTCGACGATCTGCGTCGGTTCCAGTGGGACTTCGCCACCTTCAAGGTCGACTGGGCGCTCGACGGGCCGGTTCCGTGGAGCTGCCCGGACGCGGCGACGGCGGGCACCGTGCATCTGGCCGACGGCGTGGACGAGCTGACCCGGTTCGCCGCGCAGATCGCCCGGTGCCTCGTTCCCGACCGCCCGTTCCTCCTGGTGGGTCAGATGACCACGGCGGACGCCACCCGCTCACCGCTGGGCACGGAGTCGGCGTGGGCGTACACGCACGTGCCCCGGCGGGTGAAGGCCGACGCCGGGCCGGACGGCCTGACGGGAAGGTGGGACGCCCGGGAGCGGGAGATCATGGCGGACCGGGTGGAACAGCAGGTCGAGCGGTACGCCCCCGGGTTCCGCGACCGGGTCCGCGCACGGCGCGTGCTCACGCCGCCGGACCTCCAGAACGCGGACGGCAACCTGCGTGACGGGGCCATCAACGGCGGCACGGCCGCGCTGCACCAGCAGCTGGTGTTCCGTCCGCTGCCCGGGACGGGCAGGCCCGAGACACCGGTGAAGGGTCTCTACCTGGCCTCGGCCTCCGCGCATCCGGGCGGCGGGGTCCACGGCGCCCCCGGCGCCAATGCGGCACGGGCCGCGATCCGTGGCACCCGGGGCACCGCCGCCGCGCTGACAAACGCCCAACGACTGCTCGCCCGGCGCGGCCGGTCGGGCGAGATCACCTCCGCCTGATCCCCTCCCCCACCGCGGAGACATCCATGGCGCTCATGACGCTACGCGTGGCGCCCGGTGCCGGGCGCCCGCCCTTCGAGCGGGGGGTTGCTCCGCCGTCTCCTGGGAACCCGGGCGGCGTGCCACGCGCGCACCACCGGCCACGAGGGAGAAGGACATCGTCATGACCGACAGCGAACAGCCACAGGACCCGACGCAGAAGCACCCTCGGCCCGAGTTCCCGCAGCAGGACCAGGAGCACCCGGGCTGGACCGGGCCCATGGACCCGCCACCGGACCACGGCGAGGACTCGTACGAGGGCCATGAGCTCCTGCTCGACCGCAGGACGGTGGTCACCGGGGGTGACTCGGGAATCGGCCGCGCCGTCGCCCTCGCCTTCGCGCGGGAAGGGGCCGACGTGCTGTTCACGTATCTCCCGGCCGAGGAGAACGACGCCCGGGAGACCGCGCGGCTGGTGGAACAGGCGGGCCGCAAGGCCGTGCCCGTCGCCTGCGACATCAGGGACGAGAAACAGTGCCGCTCGTTGATCGAGCGGGCCCTGTCGGAGCTCGGACGCATCGACGTCCTGGTGAACAACGCGGCGTACCAGATGTCGCAGCCGGAGGGCATCGCGGCCATCTCGACCGATCAGTTCGACCGTGTGGTGCGCACCAACCTGTACGGGATGTTCTGGCTCTGCAAGATGGCCCTGCCCCACATCCGGGCCGGTGGTTCGATCATCAACACCACTTCCGTCCAGGCGTACAAACCCAGTCCGCACCTGCTCGACTACGCCATGACCAAGGGCGCGATCGTCACCTTCACGCAGGGGCTCGCGCAGATGCTGGCCTCCTCCGGCATCCGCGTCAACGCGGTGGCGCCGGGGCCCGTCTGGACACCCCTCATCCCGGCGACGATGCCCGACACGACGAAGTTCGGGAAGCAGAGCCCGCTGGGCCGCCCGGCGCAACCGGCGGAGATGGCGCCCGCCTACGTCTTCCTCGCCTCGGCGAACGCGTCGTTCATCACCGGCGAGATCATGAACGCGACCGGCGGAACGCCTCTGCCGTGACCGGTCCGCCCTGACCGTGGTTGACCTTGAGCCGGCCGGGAAGGCGTCCGTCATGCCGGCGGACCATCAGCCATGCGGCGGAGATGCCGACGCCGTATCCGCCGTCCGCCCATGCGCGGACGGCGAGAGCCCCTGACCAACTGATCCCCTCGTTCCGGAAGGACGGACATGCCCATCGCCACCTACGCCCTTGTCGCTCTCGACTGCCCCGATCCTCCGGCGCTCGCCGGTTTCTACCGGGCGGTGCTGGGCGGCGAGGTCAAGAAGTACGACGACTGGTACGACCTGTATGTTCCCGGCGGTACCCGGATCGCGTTCCAGCGGGTGCCCGACCACAGGCCGCCGGAGTGGCCGCGCGGCGACCGCAACTCCCAGCAGGCACACCTGGACCTCGACGTGACGGACATCGACCGGGCCCAGGAGGAGGTGCTCGCCCTCGGGGCGACACCGCTGGATCTGGACGACCAGGGAGGCGAGCGCCGGTTCCGGGTGTACGCGGACCCGGCGGGACATCCCTTCTGCCTCTGCCTCCCGTAGACCGCCCCCGGAGGCGCGTACGTGTGCCGGGAGGCCCGTGGCGGCTCCGCCACGGGCCTCCCGCCGCATCCTCGGCTCAGCCCGGCCAGCTCCCCGTGAGACGGCGGACGACCGTCGCGCCACCCCGGTCGGCGGCTGCCTTGACCGCGGCGAAGATGGCGCCCTGGATCGCCGCCGCCAGCAGGATCTCTCGCCACTTCCGGCTCTCGTCGGTCGCGTCCGGCGCGTCCTCCTCGCTCTTCACGTGCTTCCACACGGTCTTGAACAGGGCGCCGGCCACCAGCCCGCTCATGGAACCGAAGATCAGACCCACCGGCTTGTACGCCACTTTCGCCGTGTCCATCGCTGCTCCTCTTCGGTCGCGTCACCGCGTTCGCCCCGGCCCGTCCCTCATCCCACCCGCGCGCCGGCCAGCGGCGCCGTGTCCTCACCCGCTCCCTGACGCACGCCGCGCAGGAAAGCGCTCAACGCCTCGGCCGCGGTGTGGGCGGGCCGCCAGCCCAGCACCTCGTGCGCCCTGGTGCAGTCCATGACCGGAAGCCGCAGCACGGCGTCGAAGAGATGCGGGGACGCCGGTACGGCGTGCGCCTGCCACGCGGCCGCGAGCGCGGTCCGCACCACCGCCCGGGGGACGCGGACGACACGGGCGTCGAAGAGGTCGGCCAGCTGCTGGGTATCGGTCACCGAGTCGGCCGCCAGGTTGAAGGCTCCGCGCACGTCCTGGAGGACGGCGAGCCGGTACGCCTCAGCGGCGTCGTCGGTGTGCAGGACCTGGAAGCGCAGGCCGTCCAGATCGGGCACGAAGGGCAGGAGGTCGGGCCTGAGAAGGCCGCCGGGGACGTACCGGCCGGCGAAGATGCGGCGCTGTTCGCTGGCCGAGGTCTCCTTGAAGAGGAAACCGGGCCGCATCCTGACCACTCTCATGTGCGGGTGGCGCAGCTCGAAGATGTCCAGTACGCGCTCCACGTAGGCCTTCTCCCGGCAGTAGGCCGCGTCCGGCCAGCCGTGGGTGGGCCAGTGCTCGTCGACCCCGGGTTCCTCCTTCGGGCCCGGCGAGTAGGCGCCCACCGAGGAGGCGTGCACCAGGGCGGGGACTCCCGCCTCGGCCGCCGCGTCGAAGACGCGGATGGAACCGAGCACGTTGCTCTGCCAGGTGACGACGGGGTCGTGCGTCGGCTGGAACCGCCAGGCGAGGTGGACGACCGCGTCCGCGCCGCGCATCAGCGTCTCCAGCGGACCGGCGCTCTCGGGCTTGGAGACGTCGACGGTCTCCCACTGCACACCCTCGGTCCAGAACTTCGGCCGTCTGCGCGCCAGGCCGAGGACGGAGCCGACCTCCGGGTCCTCGGACAGCGCGGTGACCACGCTGGTTCCGACGTTGCCGGTGGCTCCCGTGACCACGATGCGCTTGCCGGGGGACGGGTCGGTGGCCATGGATCGCTCACTCACTGTTGTTGCCGGGCCGACGTCCCCGCAGCCCCTTTCGCTGCGGCTCCCCCGCCGGCTCGGGCGTTTCCCGTCGGGTAACCAGACACCGGGGGAAATAACCTGAAATCGGGCGGAAACCACGGAGTGTGCCTGCGACGGCGCCGGGCACACGCATGGTTCGCCGGCCCGACCCGTCAACGATCTGGGAGAGCACGCCATGACGCATCCGAGCAGACTTCCCGGACAGGACGAATCCTTCTGGATGGCCACCACCGGTCATCCCGTGCACCCACCACTCACCGAGGACATCGAGGTGGACGTGGTCGTGGTGGGCGGCGGGATCGCGGGCCTGAGCACGGCGTGGGAACTGGCCCGGACGGGCCGGCAGGTCGCTGTGGTGGAGGCCGACCGCATCGCCTCGGGAGTCACCGGCTACACCACCGCCAAGGTCTCCGCCCTGCACTCCCTCGTGTACGACGGGCTGCGCCGTACGCACGGCGCCGACGCCGCCCGTCTGTACGCGCTGTCGCAGCAGGACGCGGTGGAGCGGGTGGCGGAGATCGTCCGGGAGCTGGGGATCGACTGCGACCTGGAACGGGTGAGCGCCTACTCGTACGCGGCCGAGGACGCCTCCCGGTCCGCGATCGAGGCGGAGGCCGAGGCCGCGGTCGAGGCGGGGCTGCCTGCGTCGTACGTCACCGGCACCGAGCTCCCCTTCGAGGTCGCCGGGGCGGTCAGGCTGGACGACCAGATCCAGTTCCACCCGCGCAAGTACCTGCTGGCGCTCGCGGACGACCTGCTGGGGCGTGGCGGTCTCGTCTTCGAACGGAGCCGGGTCACCGGGCTGAGTGAGGGCACGCCGTGCCGGGTGACCACGGAGTCCGGATCGTCGGTGACCGCGCGGGACGTGGTCGTCGCCACGCACTATCCGGTCTTCGACCGGGCGATGCTGTTCGCCCGTCTCTCGCCGCGCCGGGAACTGGTGGTGGCCGCGCCCATCGACGCGGACCGGGCACCCAAGGGCATCTACATGACGGAGGACGAGGGGAAGCGTTCCGTCCGCACCGCCCCCCTGGGTAACGGGCAGCGGCTCCTGATCGTCACCGGGGAGAGCTTCACACCGGGCACCGGTGACGCGCGCGAGGCGTTCCTCCGCCTGGACGGCTGGATGCACTCACGCTTCCCTGTGGGTCCCACCGCCTACCGGTGGGCCGCGCAGGACAACGATCCGAGCGACACGGTGCCGCTCGTCGGCCCATTCCACATCGGCGCCCGCCACACCTACGTCGCCACCGGCTTCGGCGGCTGGGGGATGACCGGCGGCGTCCTCTCCGGCCGCCTCCTGAGCGCGCTCGTCGCCGGAACGGGCGACGAGCTGCCGTGGGCCGGCCTCTACGACCCCCGGCGGCTGGGGAGCGCGCTGCGTGAGGCCCCCTCGCTGCTCGGTATGCAGGCGGAGGTGGCGAAGCACTTCGCCGGTGACCGCCTGAAGGTCACCCACGTCGACACGGTCGACGCCATCCGCCCGGGAACGGGCGCGGTGGTACGCGTCAACGGCCGCCGCCGTGCCGTCTACCGCGACCAGGACGGCACGACCCATGCCGTGTCCGCCCGTTGTACGCATCTCGGATGCCTGGTGGCCTTCAACGAGGCCGAGACGTCGTGGGAGTGCCCCTGTCACGGCTCGCGCTTCGGGGTCGACGGAGCGGTACTGCAGGGTCCGGCGGTCCGGCCCCTGGAACCGATGGACATGGACGTGTTCGACGTGTTCGACGACTGAGGCGAGGGGTGCGCGCCCGGTCACGGCGGACGCCCGGCGGTCAGCACCTGCGGGGCGTCGCGCCGGTCAGCACCTGCGGGCGTCGCGCCGCGGTCAGGGCAGGAGAAGCGTCTTGATCATGCCGTCGGCCTTCTTCTGGAAGGTCTCGTACGCCTGCGGGCCCTGCTCCAGCGGCAGGTGGTGCGTGGCGAAGGTGTCCACACCCAGCGGGTCGCCGTCGACCAGCATCGGCAGGAGGTCGTCCACCCAGCGCCAGACGTTGGCCTGCCCCATGCGGAACTGGATCTGCTTGTCGAACATGGTCAGCAGGGGCATCGGGTCGGCGGCGCCGCCGTACACACCGGAGACGGATACCGTGCCGCCCCTGCGCACCACGTCGATCGCCGTGTGCAGCGCGGCGAGCCGGTCCACGCCGACCGTCTCCATCAGTCGTGTCGCGACGGCGTCGGGCAGCATTCCGACGGCCGCGTGCGCCGCCTTGGCGACGGGCGCGCCGTGCGCCTCCATGCCGACGGCGTCGATCACCGCGTCGGTGCCCCGCCCGTCGGTGAGGTCCCGGACGGCGTCGCCGAGGTGCTTGCCGTGCCTGCGCAGGTCGAGGCACTTGACGCCGTACTCGCTCGCCCGGTTCAGCCGGTCGGGCACGAGGTCCACGCCCACGACCAGTTCCGCGCCGCGGTGCAGGGCGATCCGCGCGGCCATGGCGCCGATCGGGCCGAGCCCGAGCACGGTGAGCGAACCTCCGGGCGGGACGTCGGCGTACTCGACGGCCTGCCACGCGGTGGGCAGTACGTCCGAGAGGTAGACGAAGCGGTCGTCCGGCGGGCCGTGCGGAACCTTGACCGGCAGGCTGTTGCCGAAGGGGACGCGGAGGAACTCGGCCTGTCCGCCCGGCACCTGGCCGTACAGCTTGGTGTAGCCGAAGAGCGACGCACCCATGCCGTACTTGCGCACCTGGCTGGTCTCGCACTGGGAGTGCAGTCCCTGGGAGCACATGAAGCAGTGGCCGCACGAGATGTTGAACGGGATGACGACCCTGTCCCCCGGGGCGACGGCGGTGACGTCCGGCCCCACCTCCTCCACCACCCCCATCGGCTCGTGGCCGAGGATGTCACCGGGATCGAGATAGGGCCCGAGCACCTCGTAGAGATGGAGGTCCGAGCCGCAGATTCCGGTGGAGGTGATTTTGACGATGACGTCGGTCGGGTCCTGGATCCGGGGGTCGGGCACGGTCTCGACCCGGACATCCCGCTTTCCCTGATAGGTCAGTGCGCGCATGGTGCAGCTCACTTTCCACGCTGATTCGCCGTTTCTCCTCCGCTACGGACGCGTGCCGGGTTCCCCTGAGGCCTTCCGTGAAACATGCGGAGCGGGGCAGGAGACGAAGGGAAAGCCGCAGGACGCGGTGGGAGCATGGAAGGATGGGAATGAGTGCTCTCATCGTCATCGACATGATCAACACTTACGATCACCCGGACGCGGAACGCCTGATCCCGTCCGTTCGCGCCGCACTGCCGCACCTCGTCCGCGTTATCGAACGCGCTCGCGCGGAAGGTGTTCCCGTCATCTACGTCAATGACAACTTCGGCGAGTGGCGGTCCCACCACGGCGAAATCATCGAAACGACGCTGGCGGGGGCGAACGCGGAGCTGGTCGAACCCGTCCTGCCGGACGAGAACTCCCTGTTCGTCGTGAAGGCCCGGCATTCGATCTTCTACGAAACGCCGCTCGGCTATCTCCTTTCGCAGTTGCGCGTGGATCACGTCGTTCTCTGCGGTCAGGTCACCGAGCAGTGCGTCCTGTATTCCGCTCTCGACGCACATATCCGCCATATCCGGGTGAGTGTTCCGGACGACGCGGTGGCCCATATCCACAAGGATCTCGCCGAGGCCGCTCTGCGCATGATGGAGCGCAACATGGGCGCCGTCATCCGGACGGCGGAGAAGGTCGAATTCTAGGATGCCCCGGGGAGGGATCCCGCTGTTGCGGGACCCAAGGGCCGGCATCACCCGTCCGGCCGACGGAGACTCCCCCATGCACGGCACCGACTCAAGGATCTGGACGAGAGGCCGGACGCGGTCGCCAGGACGACCCGTACCGTCGCCGTGAACGCGACGCATCTCGCACGTCTGCTCACGGGCGCGCCGTATGCGGCGCCCTGACGCCTGGAGTGCGCGCGGCCGGGACCGCTGAAACCATGGGTCGGGGGCCGGGCCGAGAGGTCGGAACGCACAGGCGGTCCGCCCCGGCCGGCCGGTCGCTCGACCGGCCGCCCGCTCGACAGCGAGGAGTTCCGATGACCGCCGGACGGCACGTCCTGAAGGGCCGGACCGCCGTGGTGACCGGCGCCGCACGCGGTGTGGGAGCGGCCGTGGCCGGCGAGCTGGCGGCACGCGGGGCCCGGGTCGCCCTGCTCGGTCTGGAGGAGGAGGCGCTCGCCGCCGTGGCCGCCACGCTTCCCACCGAGACGCTGTACCGGCATGTCGACGTGACGGACGACGCGGCGATGGCCGAGGCCGCCGAAGAGGTACGCCGCCTCCTGGGCGACGCGTCGGTGGTCGTGGCCAACGCCGGGGTCGCCGAGGGCGGTCCCTTCGTCGACTCCGACCCTGTGACCTGGCGCCGTGTGATCGAGGTCAACCTCGTGGGGAGCGCGGTGACGGCGCGTTCGTTCCTCCCCCAACTCCTCGACACCCGCGGCTACTACCTCCAGGTCGCGTCCCTCGCCTCGATCGGGGCGGCGCCGTTGATGAGCGCCTACTGCGCCTCGAAGGCCGGCGTGGAGTCGTTCGCCCATTCACTGCGCGCGGAACTCGACCCCCGCGGCGTCGGTGTGGGCACGGCCTACCTCAACTGGACCGACACGGAGATGATCCGGGACGCCGACCAGCACCCGGTGCTGCGTGAGCTGCGCGCCCACCTGCCCCCGCCCGCCCGGAAGGTCCATTCTGCCCGGTATGTGGCCGAGGCCCTGGTGACCGCCGTCGAACGGCGCTCGCCCACCGTCTACGCACCCCGGTGGATGCGTGGCGTCCAGGCGGTGCGCGCGGTCCTGCCCGGGCTGATCGTCCGGTACGCGCGGCAGGAACTGACGCGTTCGGAGTTCTCCCCCACCGGCCTGCTGGGGCCGGGCGGCCGCGCGGCCGAGCGGCAGACCTGACGCCGTACGCACCGGCGCGGCGGGGGCGGCTGGGGTCAGCGGGCGGGGAGGGCCCTACGCAGGGCCGTACGACCACCGCGCCAGCTCGCCAGAAGATGCGCGGCCAGCCGCTCCTCCAGCAGTCCGGTGGCCTCGATGCCGAGAACGATGTCCGGTGCGAGCCCCGGTTCGTCCTCCAGCAGTCCCCCGATCACATCCCGGCGGACGACCTGTTCGTGGACCGCGTCGGCTTCCACGTGCTCGTCGTAGAAACGCTGGGCGGCGGGCCCTGCTCCGGTGCGGCGCAGGGCCTTCGCCAGCCGCCTGGAACCCGGGGACGAGGTGATCTCCACGGCGGCGAAATGCCCGACGAGCGCCCCTCGCAGACGCCTGTGCAGTCCGAACAGGGACATCAGGTTCACGGTCGCCAGGGCCTCGGCCGGGGCGGCGTCGAGGTAGCCGCCGTACGTCGTGTCCAGTGCGAGGTCCGCCATCAGATCGGCGAACAGCTGAGCGTGGATGTTCTCGGCGCGGCCGGCTCCGAACTCGTCGAACTCCACGGCGATCATGGCCGCTTTGGCCCGGCCCCGGAGCCTCGGGACCACCCACAGGTGCGGGTCCGCCTCCTTCAGGTGGTAGAGCGAGCGCAGCGCCGCGTACTCACGGAGCTGTTCGAGCGTGCCCTCTCGCTGGAGGTGGTGGCTGACGCTGTGCCCGTCGTCCCTGGCGGGCTCCAGGAGCAGGGCGTCCACGGTCCGTGTGACGTCCTCTCCGCCCGGGGCGTCCTCGCGGAGCACGTGCAGGAAGACACGTTCGGCGGCGGCGCGCACCGTCAGCAGCGCGGGGTCCCATTCCAGGGCCTCGTCCACTCCCGCGAAGCCTCGGTAGTGGAGCTCGTAGAGGACGTACAGCAGGAGGTGCAGATCGTCACCGTACGGGCCGGCGCGCTCCACTTCGCGGTCGGACGGCAGCGACGCACCCGGCCGCCCGGCCAGCGTGGCGAGGACCCGCTCGGAGAGATCTCCTCGCGGTTCGGGGAGCTTCGGCTCCGGTTCGGTCCGGTCGAAGCGGGCTACGGGAAACGGTGTCACGATGCGGTGTCCTCACCTTCCTCTGCGGGTTCCCGGCGACGGTGGCTCGTGTCGCACCAGGGGTAGATCCGGCTGCGGCGGCAGGTGCAGATCGCCACGACGAAGCGCTCGGACCTGACGACCTCGCCGTCGGCCTTCGTCACTTCGACCGGGCCCTCGACGAGGACCGGTCCGTCCTGTTCGACCACGACACGACGCGGAGGTTCAGTGCTTCCGTGCACGGATCACCACCAGCTCCTCCTGGTCCATGTGGCTCGGCAGCAGACCCCGGGCGCGCAGCCACGCGAGCCGCCCGCGGGTCACCGGCCCGAAGGGGATGGACAGCCGGTCGCTGACTGACGCCTCCATCCCGGCCCGTGAAAGCCGCCGCACGGTCTCCTCGGGTGCGCTGAGGGCCGAGTGCACGATCAGTATCAGCCCGTCGGGTCGCAGCGCGGCCGGGGCTTCGTCGCAGATCCGGTTCACGACGATCCGCCCGTCGAGTCCGGCGTCCCAGGCGCGCCTGGCGCCCCACCGCGGCGGCGACACGCTCGGCGCGGGTACGTACGGGGGGTTGCTGACGACCGCGTCGAACGTACGGCCCCGCAATCCGGTCAGCAGATCGCCTCGGTGCACGGAGACCGGCATCCGGGTGAGCACGGCGTTCAGCCGGGCCGACGCGACGGCGCGGCGGCTGATGTCGACCGCGGTGACGCGGGCGCCCAGCCTGGCGGCATGGAGCGCCAGGAGCCCGCTGCCGGTGCAGAGGTCCAGGACCTCCATCCCGGACCGGATGCCCTCACGGCGCATCGCGGCAGCCAGCAGCAGGCTGTCCGCCTGCGGGCCGTACACCCCGGGCAGGCGCACGATCCTTCCCGGCCACGGAAGATCATCGACGATCCCCGCATCGGCATCTGGAACGGTCACCGCACCTCCCGCGCTGGACGACTGCACTTCCAGGCTCTGACATAAGAAACTCACCTGCCACTCCTGTCCCGTCCAGCAAGCCAGTACCCCGGCTCGGTGATGCGATGCGTCGGATGGTGGCCCGAGGGCTGTCCCGTAGTCCCTGGTGGAGCGGCGCGCGGCGTCGGATGCGGTGGATCGCGAGGCGGAGGGTGTCCGCACACCGGATGTGGTCGGCGTTCCGGCGACGCGGCGAGGTGCCGCAGCGGTCGTCGCGCGCCCGCCGGAATCGCGGTACAGCCCTCAGGTGGCGCCCGGTGTCCCGGAGTCCGCCTCTTCGGCGCAGGTGAGCCGCTCCACGAAGGCAGTGAAGTCCGGGGCCAGGGCAAGTTCCGTTTCGAGGTCCGTCTCGAACCACGTCACCGACGGCTCGGCGTGCCGGCCGCGGAGCCGGTAGTCGAGCGCGATCCAGCAGTGCCCGTCACCGGAGAGCAGCACGAGCGGGGACGGCAGTCCCCACTCCTCGACCAGGTAGGGCGTGTCCAGCAGCGACGTCCGGCTCTCCAGCCTGCCGATGCCCATCATCTCGTCGAGCGGAACGTGGTCCGCGCTCCACGAGGTCGGCACCCCGGTCGGAAACGCGTTCCACCGAGACGCCACCCCGCCCCCGTTCCGGACGCGCAGGATCTCCAGCAACGAGGACGGCAGCCGAACACCGAGCAGGTCCTCGGCCTCACGGACGATCGCGTCGGTCAGCGGCGGCTGGGCCCCGTGAGGGTCCCTGTCCCAGAACGTCTTCCTGACCTCGTCGAAGTGAGCCATACGGGGCATCCTAGGGTCGGCGCCCACACAGCGGCGTCCTGAGCCTCCCGCACCACGCGGTGGGCGGCCTCGTTCTTCTCGGACAGGTCCTCCTCGGTCCTCCTCGGGGAAGGTCATCGCGCCGTCGTCGAACGAGATCAGGTACCGCGTCGGGAACGGGCCCGGGAGCGGCCCTCAGCGCCTGGGAACAGCCGATTCGGCCTTGGCGAGCCAGGCCTCGGCGAGCAGTTCGTGGCCCTGCGGGCTCGGGTGGACTCCGTCCGGGGCGAGTGCCGCCCGGCCGAATTCCTCCGCGGCGCGGGGCAGGAGCACGTCGGCCCGGACCACCTCCGCGCCGTGGGACCGCGCTGTGCGCAGCACGGCCTCGGTGCGGGGTGAGAGGTCCTCGTGCCAGGTCTCCTGGTCCGGTGTGACCGGGAGGAGGAAGGGCGTGATGACGAGCAGCCGCGCGGCCAGGTCCCGGGTGGTGCGGGAGAGGATGCGGTCCAAACAGCTCTCGAACTCGTCGACCGGGCTGAGGATGCCGCCGTCGTACCGCCGCCAGGTGTCGTTGATTCCGATCTTGACCGTGACCACGGTGGGCCGCTGGTCGATGACGTCCGTGGTCCAGCGGGTTTCAAGGTCGTACACACGTTCGCCATTGATGCCCTTGTTGATGACGGTGGGGCTCTGGCCCGGGCCGTCCCCGGAGCGGAGCGCCCGGGCGATCTCGCGGACGTACCCGTTGCCGAGCGAGGTGGAATCCGTGTAGTCGCGGCCGGCGTCGGTGATGGAGTCACCGATGAACAGGAGCCTGTCGTCTGCGGTGAGGAGCATGTCTGCCGTCCTGGCGTCGGGGTGGTGATTGCGGGCGTTCCAGTGGATCAACGTGCGGGTCCGGACGGCAGTTCCGGCCTCCCCCGCCGGTGGGCCGCCCGCCCGCGCGTCGCCCCGACCGCCAGTGCGCCGGGGTCGTCGCCCGGCGCGACCTCAGCCACCGGACGGGGTGTCCAGGAACAGCTCGATGACCGGCACGGGTGTGCCTGGGCGTTGCACGGGGAGCTGGAGTGTGAGCGTGCCCGCGGGCTGCCCGCCCATCTCGGTGTTGAGCGCGGGCTGCCCGGGGGCAATCTCGGTACGGCCGATCTCCGAGCCGTCGTCGAGGAGTTGGGCGTAGCGAACCCGGCCCGCGAGTCCCGGCAGGTGCAGATGGCGCAGCGGCCAGGAGAACAGGTGGACGTAGAGCCGGTCGCCGCGCTGCGTGTAGCGGCAGTCGGCGGGGGCGGTGTACGCGGACGGGCCGCAGCCGCGGACCGACCGCTCGTGGAGGTCCGTCCACCGGCCGAGCTCACCGAGGACCGCGACGGCGCGCGGATCGAGGTCGCCGCGGCCGGTGGGGCCCACGTTGAGCAGGAGGTTGCCGCCCTTGGACACTCCGTCGACGAGCATCCGGATGAGAAGGTCGGCGCTCTTGTGGTCGAGGTTGTCGCGGTCGTAGCCCCAGCTACCGTTCAGCGTCTGACACGCCTCCCAGATCACGGGCTGCCCGTCCTTCACCATCGGTCCGGGGGGCTGGTACTGCTCGGGGGTGACGAAGTCGCCGGGAAGACCGGTCCTGTCGTTGACGAGGACGTGCGGCTGGAGGTCGCGGATCATCTCCAGGAGCCGGGGCGAGTCCCAGTCGTCGGGGCCCTTGCCGCCCCACCAGTGGCGTCCCTCGTAGGAGAAGTCGAAGAACAGGTAGTCGACGGGCCCGAAGCCGGTGAGCAACTCGCGTACCTGCCCGTGCAGATACCGCTGGTAGTCGCGGATGTCGCGGTCGGCTCCGGCCGCCTTGAACTCCTCGTCGTCGCGTTGCGGATGCGTGCCGTCCACGGGGAAGGCGGGGTGGTGCCAGTCGATCAGCGAGTAGTAGAACCCGACCTTGAGCCCCTCCGCCCGGCACGCCCGGACGAACGGTTCGACGAGATCGCGGCCGTACGGGGTGTTGGTGACCTTGTAGTCGGTGAGCGCGCTGTCCCACAGGCAGAAGCCGTCGTGGTGCTTGGTGGTCAGCACGACGTACCGCATTCCGGCCGCCTTCGCCGTCCTCGCCCACTGGACCGGGTCGTAACGGTCGGGGTCGAAGTGATCGAAGTAGACCTGGTACTGCTCCTCGGTCAGTTGCTCGCGGTGCTTGACCCACTCGTGCCGGGCGGCGAGGGAGTACAGACCCCAGTGGACGAACATGCCGAACCGGTCGGTGGTGAACCACGTCGTGTCCGGACCGGTGTCCCGTGCCGGAGTGTCGACGGACGGGGATGCGGGCTGGGGCGTCGGCCGGGAGTCCGCTGTCGGGGTCACGGGGTGTCGCTCCTTCTGCTCGTGGAGTGGTGGGGCTTCCGGTGCGGGGCGGTCGGAGGGACGGCAGACAGCTTGCCGGGGCAGCCCCTCAGACCGCACGGGTGGGCCAGGCGCCCGGAAGGGATCGCCCCGGGGCGAGGCCGCGGAGGTGCACACGCGGCTGCCGGGCGTCGGCCCCGCGTCAGGCGAGGTGGAAGACCTCGGTGAGCGGGCGCATGGCGGCGTCCGGTGCCTGACCGTCCAGCTCCTCGAAGTAATGCCCCATCTCCCTCTGCCAGCGGGCGTTGACCTCCGTGGCTTCCATCGCGGCACGCGCCCGCTCGAAGTCCGGGGTCTCCAGATATCCGACGAGCAGGCCGTCCTCACGCAGGAAGAGGGAGTAGTTGTGCCAGCCCGTCCTGGAGAGCGCGGCCCTCATGTCGGCCCAGACGTGCTGGTGGCGCTCCCGGTACTCCTCGGCCATCTCGGCCCGGACCTTGAGAAGAAAGCAGACGCGTTGCACGGGTGTCACCTCCGGCACGGCCGGAGGTGACACCCCTCGCGAGGTGGCCCTCCGGTCCCGTGCGGCTCGATGGGTGGAGCAGGAGCCGGAGCGGACGTCGGATCGGACGTCGGATCAGAGGCCGGACGGTTGACGTCGGTTCGGGTCGAAGTCGTCGGCATACCGAACGGAGCCTCCGTCCCGCCACCCCGACCGTCGGGAGGAGTTCGAGGTTCGATCCCCTTCCTCTCCGATTCGGGGTGCGCCATGGACGGTCTCCTGTGCGGGCGCGGAGCGACCCACAAATGAAATGTTTCAACGAATTCCCGGGAATCTAGCCCTGGAGAATGAAGACGTCAAGAGACTGTCGGGTCGAACGCTTCCAACCTTAATCTGAAACGATCCAGATCTCAGGACATGGACAGCGACTCCCATCGGCCCACACACACCTTCACGAATAGGGGCATAGCCGCACGAAATGGATTAGGTTCTCGTTCACGGAGGATCGAGGTGACCGGCACCCCGACCGCCCTTCCGTGAACGGGGTCCTCGTGACGAAGGACGAGCAGGACAGCGCCGAGCGTCCTGTGCGCGAGCCTTCGCTCTCGGACGCCATCGTGCCGATGGTGGTGCTGGCGGTGCTGGTCGCGGGATCCCTCGCGCTGTTCGGCCTCGACGCCCTGGACGGGCCCATCCAGGTCGCGCTGATCCTGTGCGCCATGGTGGCCGCGCTGGTGGCGATGAAGAACGGCCACAGCTGGGAGTCGGTGCAGCGCGCAGGGCAGGGCGCGTTGTCCTCGATCACCAGCGCGGTGTTCATCCTGTTGGCGGTGGGGGCCCTCATCGGTGTCTGGAACCTGTCGGGAACGATTCCCACGCTGGTGTACTACGGGATCCAGGTCCTGTCCCCGAGCTGGTACTACGCCGCGACCGCGATGATCTGCGGCGCGATCGCGATGAGTATCGGCAGCTCCTGGACGACGGCCGGGACGATCGGCGTCGGCCTCGTCGGTGTCGCGGACATGCTGGGGGTCTCGGCGGCCATCACCGCCGGGGCCGTCATCTCGGGTGCGTACCTGGGGGACAAACTCTCCCCGTTGTCCGAGACGACGGTCCTCACCGCACAGATGGTGAAGGTCGATGTGTACGAGCACATCAAACGCCAGGCGTGGACCTCGGTTCCGGCCTTCCTGATCGCGTTCGTCGTCTTCCTCGTGATCGGCCTGGTCAAGAGTTCGGACGTGGTCAACCCGGTGGGTGAGGAGATCGAACTCTCGGCGCTCGGCGACATCTACACCATCACGCCGCTGAACCTCCTGCCGCTCGTCCTGCTGGCGTTGATGTCGGTCAGGAAGGTGCCCCCGTCCCTCGCCCTGATCTGCTCGGCGCTCTTCGCCGGCGTCCTAGGGGCGTTCCTCCAGCCGGATGTGATGCGGGCGTTCGTCTCCGGGACGGGGAACATCGTGGTGGAGTCGCTGAAGGGCGTCTGGCGGGCGATGGCCAACGGCTTCGATATCGACTCCGGCATTCCGCTGATCGACCAACTGCTGTCCAGGGGCGGCATGGACAGCATGCTCCTGACGCTGTGGCTCATCATCGGGGCGGTCACGTTCGGCGCCCTGCTGGAGGAGTTCGGACTCATCTCCCGGCTGGTGGATCCGCTGATCCGCTCGGCCACGGGCACGGGGCGGCTCTTCCTCACCGTGTTCACGTGCTCCTTCGGGCTCAACGTCGTCGCCGGCGACCAGTACATCGCCCTGGTCCTCCCCGCCCGCGTCTTCCGGCTGGAGTTCGAGAAGCGGCGCCTCGCGCCGACGAACCTCTCCCGGCTGACCGCCGACAGCGGCACCGTCACCTCGCCCCTCGTGCCCTGGAACTCCTGCGGGGCCTTCATGGGCGCCGTCCTGGGGGTGCCGACCCTGTCGTACGCGCCGTACGCGGTCTTCAACTACGCCAGCCCCTTCCTGAGCGTGCTCTACGGAATCACCGGCTTCAAGATCGAAAAACTGGACGAGACGAACAACGACGGCCGGGCCGGCTCCGTGCCCGGCGAATAGACCACCCACCACGACCCGAGCACGTCC
Organism: Streptomyces sp. NPDC048560; assembly: GCF_040650955.1. NCBI lineage: Bacteria > Bacillati > Actinomycetota > Actinomycetes > Kitasatosporales > Streptomycetaceae > Streptomyces > Streptomyces sp. NPDC048560. The sequence continues at coordinate 373,273 of NZ_JBEZIJ010000010.1, read as the reverse complement.
CTGAGGCAGGTCATGACCAACGTCGGTACCGGGGCGCACGACGCCCACGTAGGACCCCCGTCCCCCAGCAAGCTGACCCTCCCGACGCTGACCGCGCTGGTCGTCGGATCCATGGTGGGCGCAGGGGTGTTCTCGCTGCCCCGCCGCTTCGCCCAGGAGACCGGGGTCGCCGGGGCGCTGATCGCCTGGACGGTCGCCGGCGTCGGCATGCTGATGCTCGCCCTCGTCTTCCAGGCGCTCGCCGTACGCAGGCCGGACCTCGACGCCGGTGTCTACGCGTACGCCAAGGCGGGCTTCGGCGAATACCTGGGCTTCTTCTCCGCCTTCGGCTACTGGGCGAGCGCCTGCGTCGGCAACGTCACCTACTGGGTGCTGATCATGTCGACGGTCGGCGCCATCGCCCCCGCGCTCGGAGAGGGGGACACCTTCCTCGCCACGGTGGTGTCGTCCGCCGGGCTGTGGGCCTTCTTCCTGCTGATCAAGCAGGGTGTGAAGGAGGCCGCGGCGATCAACAGGATCGTGACGGTGGCAAAGGTCGTGCCGATCCTGGTCTTCGTGCTGATCGCCCTCTTCTGCTTCGATCCAGGCGTCTTCGCGGACAACTTCGCCGGCGCCGACTACGCGGGATCCCTGTTCAACCAGGTGCGCGGCACCATGCTGGCCACGGTGTTCGTCTTCCTGGGAGTCGAGGGTGCCAGTGTCTACTCACGCCACGCCAAACGGCGGGAGGACGTGGGAAAGGCGACGCTTCTCGGCTTCCTCAGCGTCTTCGCCGTCTTCGCCTCGGTCACCATCGTGTCGTACGGCATCCTGCCGATGAGCGAGATCGCCGAACTCCGTCAGCCGTCCATGGCGGGCGTGCTGGAGGCCGCGGTCGGCACGTGGGGCAACGTCTTCGTCAGCGTCGGCCTGATCATCTCCGTCCTGGGCGCCTACCTCGCCTGGACCCTGATGGCCGCCGAGGTGCTGTTCGTCGCCGCCAAGGACAAGGACATGCCGCGCTTCCTCGGCCAGGCCAGTCGCGAGGACGTACCGGTCCCGGCCCTCCTGATGACCACGGCGCTCAGTCAGGTCGTCCTGATCGTCACGGCCTTCTCCGACGACGCGTTCAACTTCGCTCTCGACCTGACGAGTGCGCTGAGCCTGATCCCCTTCCTGCTCGCCGCCGCCTTCGCCGTGAAGATCGCCTCCGGACCGCAGGAGGAGGTGTCCGGTCGCAGCACACGGAGGGAACTCGTCGTCGCCGTCATCGCGACGCTCTACACGGCCTTCCTGCTGTACGCCGCCGGGCCCAAGTTCGTCCTCGTCTCCTTCATCATCTACGCCCCGGCCACCCTGCTCTTCGTCAAGGCCCGCCGTGAGCAGGGGAAACAGCTGTTCTCCCCTCGCGAGCTCGTCATTCTCGCCGTCTCCGTCCTCGGCGCCATCGGCGGCATCGTCGCTGTCGCGACGGGCTGGATCGACCTCTGAGCGCCGCCCCGTACCGCCGAACCCCACCCGGAAGGTGTCAGCATGGCCAGCAACACCACTGAAGCCGCCACAACCGCTCACGGCGTCCACTCGGAGGTCGGCAGGCTCCGCAAAGTCCTGGTCTGCGAGCCGGGCATGGCGCACCGCCGTCTCACCCCCACCAACTCCGACGATCTCCTCTTCGACGACGTCATGTGGGTGGAGAACGCGCAGCGCGACCATGCCGACTTCGTCAACAAACTGCGGCAGCGCGGCGTCGACGTCGTCGAACTGCACGAGCTGCTCGCGCAGACCATGACGGTGCCCGGGGCCAGGGACTGGCTCCTGGACCGGAAGATCACCGCCAACGAGGTCGGTGTCGGCCTCATCGAGGACACCCGGACCTTCCTGGAGACGCTCACTCCGCGACAACTGGCCGAGCACCTGATCGGCGGCCTCGCCACGGCCGATCTGCCGCAGGAGTTCCGCTCCGGTTACGTCGCCCTCGCCCGGGAGTCCACGGGCGTCCGCGAGTACCTCATGCCGCCGCTGCCGAACACCCTGTACACCAGGGACACCACCTGCTGGCTCTACGGCGGTGTGACCCTGAACCCGCTGTACTGGCCTGCCCGGCACGACGAGACGCTGCTGATGAAAGCCGTCTACCTCTTCCACCCCGACTTCACCGACTCCACCGTGTGGTGGGGCGATCCTGAGCAGGAGTGGGGCCAGGCCACCTTCGAGGGCGGCGACATCATGCCGGTCGGCAACGGCGTCGTCCTCATGGGCATGAGCGAGCGCACCTCGCGCCAGGCCATCACCCAGGTCGCCCGGTCCCTGTTCGCGAACAGGGCCGCCGAGCACGTCATCGTCGCGGGTATGCCGAAGCTGCGCTCCGCGATGCACCTCGACACCGTGTTCACCTTCGCCGACCGCGACATCGTCACGCTCTACCCGGCGATCATGGACGCCGTCCACACGTTCTCGCTGCGCCCGAGCGACAAGGCGCCCGGCATCGACATCACCGACGAGGGATCGGCGGCCTTCGTCGACGTGGTGGCCAGGGGGCTGGGTCTCCCGGAGCTCCAGGTCATCGAGACGGGCGGTGACGTGTACGCCTCCGAGCGCCAGCAGTGGGACAGCGGCAACAACGCCGTCGCTCTGGAACCGGGCGTGGTCTTCACCTACGACCGCAACACCCAGACCAACACCCTGCTGCGCAAGGCGGGTGTCGAGGTCATCACCATCGTCGGCGCGGAACTCGGCCGGGGCCGCGGTGGCGGGCACTGCATGACCTGCCCCCTGATCCGGGATGCCGTGGCCTTCTGACGGGGCCGCGCCGAGGTCGGCCCCGGCGGGACTTCCGGCGCCGGCCCTGTCACGGGGCCGCCGCCGAGAGGGGCCGGCGCCGAGAGGGGCCGGCGCCGAGAGGGGCCGGCGACCGCGCCGGCGAAGAGACTCCGCCTCATCCACCCGGCCCCGAGGCGATCGGCTGCTCGGTCCAGATCGTCTTTCCCCGCGCTCCGTAGCGGCAGCCCCACCGCGTGGTCAGCTGCGCGATCATGAAGAGGCCGCGTCCGCCCTCGTCCGTGATGAGGGCGCGCCGCAGCCGGGGCTGGGTGTTGCTGGGGTCGGAGACCTCGCACACCAGGACTCGGTCGCGGATCAGCCGCAGACTGACGGGCCCGCCCGCGTAGCGGATCGCGTTGGTGACGAGTTCGCTGACGATCAGTTCGGTGGTGAACAGCAGGTCGTCCAGCCCCCACGCCTCGAGTTGCGCGTTCACGTGCGCCCGCGCCTCGTGCACGGCGGCAGGATCGGCGGGGTACTCCCACGTCGCCATGGCGTCGTCGGCGATGGCACGGGTCCGGGCGAGGAGCAGGGTGATGTCGTCCTCCGGATGCTCCGTGCTCGGGTGCCGCCCGATCAGGCCGGTGCCGATGCGATCCAGTGACCGGTCGCCGGTGCACAGCTCGGCCAGGTTGGTCTCCAGCTCGGCCATGCCGGCTTCGGGATCGTGACCGTGCTGGACCAGCCCGTCCGAGTAGAGGGCGAGGATGCTTCCCGGCGGGAGCTCGACGCTGCACACCTCGAACGGGTTGTCGCCGACGCCAAGGAGGGGTCCGGGCACCACGGGTGCGAAGGCGACACCGCCGTCGGGCAGTACCACGGCGGGCGGGGGATGCCCCGCGGACGCCATCTGGCACGTCCGGCTGACGGGGTCGTACACCGCGAACAGGCAGGAGCCGCCGAGTGCTTCAGGATCGTCGGCCTCGACCCGCATCCGCTGCACCAGGTCGTCGAGGTGGGTCAGCAGTTCGTCCGGCGGCAGGTCGAGATCGGCGAGCGTCTGCACGGCGGTCCGCAGGCGGGCCATGGTGGCGGCGGCTTCCAGACCGTGGCCGACGACGTCGCCGACCACGAGCGCGATCCGCAGGGACGACATCGGGAAGGCGTCGTACCAGTCCCCTCCGACGCTGACGCTCCCGCCGGCCGGGAGGTAGACCCCCGCGGTCTCCGCCGCCGCGCTCTCTGTCGCGGCGGGCGGCAGCAGGCTCCGCTGCAGCACGACGGCGGTCTGGTGCTCCCGGGTGTAGCGGAAGGCGTTGTCCATGGCCAGGGCTGTACGGGCGCACAGGTCCCGCATCAGTTTGACGTCGGCGTCGTCGAACGGAGCGGCGTTGCGGACGCGGTACACGGAGGCCCAGCCGTAGAACCTCCCGGCTCGGTACAGCGGGCAGCCGAGCGAGTCGTGCATGCCCTCGGGCATGAACTTGGCGATCAGTCCGGAATCGTGGCCGAGGATCTCGCGGGCGCGCTCGGCGTCCGCGACCAGCACGTCACCGATGATCTTGGCGTCCGTCCCGGGGCGCTCGGGAACCGTGGGGACCCTCTCGCCGACCTGCACCAGTGCGGCCGGCCACGGGCCGTCCGCCGACTTCACAGCCGCCCGGCGCGGCGCGGAAGCCAGCTGCCCGATGTAGCCGTGAGGCGGTTCCCGCCCCTGCAGTACGTCGTCGGGGAAGTCCACATGGGCGAGGTCGCCGAGCGCCGGCACCAGGACCTCCGCGAGGTCCTGGGCTACCTTCACGACGTCGAGCGAGTCGCCGATCTCCAGCGCCTGGCGGTAGGCGTCCCTGAGCCGCGGACCTCGTGGCTCGTCGCCGAGGGTCGCCACCACCGCCACGCCGACGGGCTCCCCCAACGGGTCCTCGATGCGGAAGCAGCTCAGCAGCAGCGCCGCCTCCTCGCGGCCCGGCCCGATGCCGTACGCGACCCCGGTCGCGAAGGTGCCGGTCTCGGCGACGTGCTGGACGGTCGACCGTACGGTCGCCGCCCCCCGGGCGTCCGGCAGATCGAGGAACCAGTCGTCGTCGGCTCCCGTCGGCCGCTGGGCTTCGAAGGCCGCGTTGGCGTGCACGAGGCGCAGGTCCATGTCGAGCCGGGCCACACCGAAAGCGCCCTGCGCCAGAAGGGCCCTGGCGAGATCGCGCGCCTGGTCCCAGCTGCCCGGCCCGCCGGGCGGCAACGCCAGGGCCAGAACTCCGGTCTCCGTGTCCGCCTCCACGAGCCGGACGTCGGCGTCGATCACCCGGCCGGAGCGGTGCAGCAGCCGGAGCGTCCGGGAACGCCCTGTCCCTTCGCTGCGTGGCCGGGCCCCGGGAGCGGGAGCCCGCAGCAAACGCCGTGCCGGCGTGCCTGCCATGTCCTCACCCGACCAGCCCAGCAGTTCCGTCGCACCTCGCGACCACCAGACGACCCGGCCGTACTCGTCGAGCAGTGCGGCCACTACGGCGTCGAGGTCGGAGGGGCTCTGCGGAATGCGGTCGGATGCCACGTCGCTGCTCCCTCGCCGACGGGATGCGGACTGCCCGGCTGAGCGGGGTCCTCCCGTCAGCATGCTCCGTTCCTTGGGGCCGGGCACCTCGGAGACGTGGAGGAGGCCCCTCGGTCCGGCCATCAGCGGCGCGGAGTGCTGAAGCCGCCGACCGAGCCCGCCGAACCGGTCGAGGCCGGTGCGCGGCCCGGGCGCCACGCACGGATATGAGGGCGGCATATGACGACCTCCCCGGCGCGGCCACGGGCACCCGGGCCGGCCGCACGAGCCCGCCCCATGCGCCCGCCCCGGTGAACGGCCGCCCGTCCCGGCGCGGCCGGAAGGCGGGAACCTCACCCGGCTGGTTGTCTGAAAACCTCAACGGCCAACCTTCGAGGAGCACCACTGTGTCACCCCAGCGTCCACAGCTTTCCTACACCGTGCCGGGCATGACCACAGAGGTAAGCAGCGAGGTCATCTCCCTGCTGCAGATGCGACTGCACTCACTGAACGATCTCGCCCTGACCCTCAAACACATTCACTGGAACGTCGTCGGGCCGCACTTCATCGCCGTGCACGAGATGCTCGACCCGCAGGTCGATCAGGTGCGCTCCATGACGGACGACCTGGCCGAGCGCATCTCCACCCTGGGCGGCGTGCCGCAGGGGACACCGGGTGCCCTGGTCGCCGACCGTTCGTGGAACGACTACTCGATCGGCAGAGCCGAGGCGATCGAACACCTCGGCGCCCTCAACATCGTGTACACGGAGGTCATCAAGGACCACCGGTCCGCGATGCAGGAAACCGAGGAATCCGACCCGGTGACGCAGGACATGCTCATCGAGCAGCTGCGCGGGCTGGAGCTCTTCCAGTGGTTCGTCCGCGCGCACCTCGAGTCCAGCGGGGGACAGCTCAGCACCGCCGGAGCGTCGACCGAGAGCGGCGCCGCATCCCAGGCAGCCGACCAGGCACGCACCCAGCCCTGACCGCGCGCTGCGGAGCCTTGCCCCGCCCGACATGCGGGGACCGAAGCACGACAGCGCCGGCTCCGTCGTGCTTCGCCCACGGCTACGGCCAGTTGTCGGGGCACGCACCGAGCAGGCGGAGGGGCGCGGGCACCGGTGTCCGGCCCGGCAAGGCTCCGCACCGGACGGAATCAGGCGCATCCGCATCCCGGCCGCCGGCCGAATCACGTGTCATGCGAGGCATGCAGATCGAAGGGGCTCCCCATGCTTGATACGCGGACGGAGCGGGCCGGCACGGCCGGCCCTACCGGCGGCCGCGAAGCCCCGCGTACCGCTCGCGATGCCACCGCGGCCGTCAACGACGTTCTCGCGCGGCATCTCGACGTACGGCTGCGTGAGGCACACGACGTGGACGACGTGTTCGCGCGAGAAGTCGCGCGCCGGGTCGCCGCGTTCGTCCAGCGAGGCGGTAAGCGATTCCGGACCGCGTTCCTGTGGTGCGGATGGCGGGCCGTCGGCGGCGAGGGCGATCCCGCGACCCTGCTGCGGATCGGGGCGGCCCTTGAGCTTCTTCAGGGGTGCGCGCTCATGCACGACGACGTCATGGACGGCTCGCCGACGCGCCGGGGGGCGCCCGCGGTGCACGCGGACTTCGCCCGTATGCACCGCGCGGGGAAGATGATCGGTGCACCTGAGGCGTATTCGACCGCTGCCGCCGTGCTCGCCGGCGACCTGGCCCTGGCGTGGGCCGACGACCTGCTCACCGACACCGCGCTCGGCTCCCGGCACGGGCGACTGCTCCATGACGAGTGGCAGGCGATGCGCTGCGAGATGGTGGCCGGGCAGTACCTGGACATGCGTGCTCAGGCGGCCGGATCCTCCGCAGTGGACGACGCCGTGCGGATCGCCACCTTGAAGAGCGCCCTGTACACAGTGGAGCGGCCACTCGCCATGGGCGCTTCACTGGCCGGTGCCGACGCCCGCACGGTGGAGGCACTGCGCTCCGCGGGCCGGTGTGCGGGTCTGGCCTTCCAGCTCAGGGACGATCTGCTGGGCACCTTCGGTGACCCGGCGGTGACGGGCAAGCCCGCGGACGAGGACCTGCGCGGGCGGAAGCTCACCTACCTCCTCGCGGTCGCCGTGGGGCTCGCCTCCGCGTCGGACGACACCGAGGCGGTCGTCGCGCTGCGGCCGGACGGTGTCGCACGTTCCGACTCCGAGGTCGCCCGGATGCGTGCCGCCGTGGAACGCACGGGCGCGCGGGCGGTGGTGGAGGCCGAGATCGCCGATCTCTGTGCCCTGAGCCTGCGCCACTTCGAGGCCTCCGGGGCGGATCCGTACGCCTGCCACGAATTCGCCTCGCTGGTGGAGAAGGCCGCGGTCGACGTACCGGACCGGAACACCCCGCCGAACAGCGGGACCACGTCGGACAGGACCACCGCGCCGGCCGACACCGAGGAGACCGCGTGAAGAGCGTGTCCGGGTCCACGGACCATGTGGTGGTCGTCGGCGCCGGTCTGTCCGGTCTGGCCGCCACCTTGCACCTGCTCGGTTCGGGCCGTCAGGTGACCGTCGTCGAGCGGGGCGCCGTACCGGGCGGCCGTGCCGGCCGGCTCGAACTCGGCGGATACCAGGTGGACACCGGCCCGACCGTCCTGACCATGCCGCATCTGGCCGACGAGGCCTTCGCCGCGGTCGGCGACAGCCTGTACCGCCGGGTGGAGCTCGTCGAGCTGCACCCGGCCTACCGGGCCCGTTTCGCCGACGGCACCCACGCGGACGTCCACACGGACGCGGATGCCATGGAGGAGGAGGTACGCCGCTTCGCCGGCCCTGCCGAGGCCGCGGGGTACCGCAGGCTCCGCGTCTGGCTGCAGCAGCTGTACCGGGCCCAGATGCGCCGGTTCATCGACACGAACTTCGACTCCCCCTTCCAGCTCCTGCACCCGGACCTCGCCCGGCTGGCCGCCCTGGGCGGCTTCGGCCGGCTGGATCCACAGATCCGCCGGTTCATCTCCGACGAACGGCTGCGCAGGGTGTTCTCCTTCCAGGCGCTGTACGCGGGGGTGGCACCGGCCCGGGCGCTGGCCGCCTACGCCGTCATCGCCTTCATGGACACGGTGGCGGGCGTCTACTACCCCCGCGGCGGGATGCACGCGCTGCCGCGGGCCATGGCGGACGCTGCCGGTGACGCCGGGGCCCGGTTCCGCTGGTCGAGCGAGGTGACCGAACTGGAGCGCTCCGCCGGTCGCGCGCGGGCCGTGCACCTGGCGTCCGGGGAGCGGATCGCCTGCGACGCGGTGATCCTGACACCTGATCTGCCCGTGGTGCACCGCCTCCTGGGTCGTGCTCCGCGCCGTCCCGTCCCACTGCGCCACTCGCCGTCCGCGGTGATCCTCCACGCGGGCACGGACCGCACGTGGCCCGAGCTCGCCCACCACACGATCTCCTTCGGCGCCGCGTGGGAGCGCACCTTCGACGAACTGACACGCACCGGGCAGCTGATGAGTGACCCGTCGCTGCTGATCACCAGGCCGACCACACACGACCCGGGCCTCGCGCCGGAGGGTAAACACCTGCACTACGTCCTGGCTCCGTGCCCGAACACCACGACCGGACCGTCGGCCGCCGCGTGGCACGACCTCGGGCCTCGCTACCGCGACAGCCTCGTCGCCGAGCTGGAGCGCCGCGGGCTGGACGGATTCGGCGACTCCATCGACCGTGAAACGCTCGTGACACCCGTGGACTGGACGGCCCAGGGACACGCGGCGGGCACCCCCTTCTCGGTGTCCCACACCTTCGCCCAGACCGGCCCGTTCCGGCCGCGCAACCTCGTGCGGGGCTGGGACAACGTCGTCCTGGCCGGATGCGGGACGACGCCCGGGGTGGGCGTGCCCACGGTCCTCATCAGCGGGAGGCTCGCCGCGGCCCGCGTCACGGGACCGCCCCGGCAGGTGCGGGTGAAGCCGGCCGGCGCCGGGCGGACCGTCGTAGCGGCTTCGAAGGGCAACGCCCATGACCCGTCGTGAACTCGATGCCGCCGGCATCACCGATCCCGGTCTGCGCGCGGCTTACGCGGACTGCCGACGGCTCAACGCCCGCCACGGCAAGACCTACTTCCTCGCCACCCGGCTGCTGCCCGTCGAACGCCGCTGCGCGGTCCACGCCCTCTACGGGTTCGCCCGCTGGGCGGACGACATCGTCGACGACCTCGACCGGCGCGAGACACCGGAGGAACGCGACCGGCTGCTGCGGCGGCTGGAGAGCGACCTCGCGCACGGGCTGCACACGGGCGACTGCGCGGAGCCCGTGGTGCGGGCCGTGGCCGACACGGCGGGTCGGTACGGCATCGAAACGCGGCTGTTCGCCGACTTCATGGCCTCCATGCGCAGCGATCTGAGCGCCACCGACTATCCGACGTACGGGGACCTGCGGTCGTACATGCACGGTTCGGCCGCCGTGATCGGACTGCAGATGCTGCCGGTGCTCGGGACGGTCGCCCCCCGTGAGGAGGCGGCACCGCACGCGGCTGCCCTCGGCGTCGCGTTCCAGCTCACCAACTTCCTGCGTGACGTGGGCGAGGACCTGGACCGGGGGCGCGTCTACCTTCCGGCGGATCTGCTCGCCGCGCACGGCGTGGACCGCCCGATGCTGGAGTGGAGCCGCCGCACGGGTCTGTCGGATCCGCGCATCCGCGCCGCCTTCGAGGCCGTCGACGCGATGACCCGGGCGGTGTACGAGGAGGCGGAGCCGGGCATCGACATGCTGGACCCCCGGGTGCGGCCCTGCATCCGCACGGCCCGCACGCTGTACGGCGGCATCCTGGACGCGATCGCCGCCGACGGGTACCCCGTGCTGCACCGCCGCTGCGTGGTTCCGCGCCGCCGCAGGGCGGGCACGGCGGCCGCCGGACTCGTACGCATCCTGGGTGCCCGGATCCGTACCCCGGCACCTGCCTCGGTCGTCTCCGTGCGCGGGCCGGTGACCCAAGGGGAGGAATACAGCCGATGAAGGACCTGTCAGGCGGCGGACGGTGGAGGCCACCGCTACGGGTGCGCCGGGGGCCCGGTTGGTTCGAACAGGCCCCGACCTGGCGGGAGGCGCAGCCGTCCGTGATCTCGGCGGCCCTGAAACGGGCGTCGGCGAGGCCCTCGGGGAACTGGTTCGTCGTCGGCTCCTCCCGGGCCATCACCGGAGACCGTGCGTACGGCAGAACCGTGAGCGGCGTGGAGGTCGTGCTGTGGCGTACGCCGACGGGCGCCGTACGGGCCGGGCCCGGCGCGTGTCCGCACCTCGGGGCTCCGCTGGGTGAGGGCAGGGTGGTGTGCGGGACGCTCCTGTGCCGCTGGCACGGACTGGCCCTCGACGGCGGCCCGTTCGCCGGATGGGAGCCGTACCCCGCGCACGACGACGGGGTGCTGGTATGGGTACGGCTCGACGAGGCGGGGGGCGAGGAGCCACTGGACCGGCCGGTGCTCCCCACCCGCCCGTCGTCCGCCGACGCGGTGGATTCGGTCTTCACCACGGTGGGCCGGTGCGAGCCGCAGGACGTGATCGCCAACCGGCTGGACCCGTGGCACGGATCCTGGTTCCACCCGTACTCGTTCGTCGACCTGCGGGTGGTGGGCACCCCCACCGGCGACCTCGACGACGCGTTCGCCGTCGACGTCTCCTTCCGGGTCGCCGGACGTCTCGTGGTGCCCGTGCGGGCGGTGTTCACGGCGCCCGAACCCCGGACGGTCGTCATGCACATCGCTGAGGGGGAAGGGGCCACCTCCGTGGTGGAGACCCATGCGACGCCCCTGACCCCGCAGGGAAGCGACAGCCCGCGGACCGCCGTGGTCGAGGCGGTGCTCGCCGCGTCGGGCCGGCGCGGCTTCGCGCTGGCACAGGCCGCCGCCCCGGCCCTGAGGCCGCTCATGCGCCGGGTCGCCGGGCGGCTGTGGCGCGACGACCTGGCCTACGCGGAGCGCCGCTGGTCGCTGCGCAGTGCGGGGCGCTTCCCCGGCTGACCCTGCCGGTCAGGGCCGTCCGGCCAGGCCGGCCAGGGCCCGGAGGACCGGGGAGCGGCCCCTGCGGGGCACCGTCCACAGCACCTGTCCGCGCACCTCCCATCCGGCGAGCAGGGCGTTGGCCGCCAGGAAACCGGTCGTGGCGGCGCGTTCCATGAGGGCGACCGGCAGGTCGCAGCGGACGGTGTCTCCCGCCACCATCACGCGCGGGAGCGGCGTCCGCACGGACGGCCGACGGGCGTAGCCGCCGACCGGGAACATCGGGCAGTCCGCCTGCCATTCGTGGCGGGCGTCGATGATCCGGGCGTTCGCGGTCTCCGGGTACACCTCGTGGAGCCGGGCGACGAGCCGCTCCTGGACCTCCTTCGGCTCGGCTCCCCCGTCGACGGCGTATGCGTGGAGTTCGACCACGGAGCCGCCCGTCCGCCGGGCCCACCGTGCCGCCTCGCCCTCGTAACGGTCCAGCACGCTGACGTTGTCCAGGCCTCCGTATCCGCTGGTGCCGAGGAATCCGGCGCGTCCCTCGCCCACGGGCCGGTCGAGCCAGAGACGCGAGACGAGGAACGGCGGCGCGTTGCGCAGCCCGGCGACGTCCTCGCGCCAGGCGGCGCTTCCCAGCGAGGGCGACGCCTCGACGAGGTGGCGCAGGCCGGCCACGTCGAGGGCGAGGACCGCACCCTGGTAACGCTCGGCCCCTGCCTCGCTCTCCACCTCCACGTCACCGCCCTCGACCGGCCGGACGCCGTGCACGGAGGCGCCCGTGCGCACATCGGCGCCGAGCCGGTCCAGGTATGCGCCCAGTGGTTCCCACAGGGCCTGCGGGAACGGTTCGCGAGGTACGTCGAAGAGCAGGCCCTCGGACGAGCCGAGGAAGTAGATGTGAAACATCAGCAGCATCTCGGCGGCCGACAGTTCGCGCGGATCGGCGAAGAAACTGCGCGAGAACACCTCGAAGGCCAGGTGCCGCGCGGCCTCGGGGAACCGGATGTCCGCCAGGAAGTCCGCCGCGCTGACCTCGTCGTACCGCTCGTACACCTCGGGCACCCGCACGTCGAGCAGCGGCAGTGCCGCGCGCGGGTCCATCGCGGCCAGGTCGCGCCATCCGAACGTGGGGCTGAGGGCCGCGAAACCGAGTGCGCTCCAGGGCGGGGTGCGCGGTACGTGGGCGAAACTGTCGGTCAGTCCGCCGCTGTGCCGCAGGGGGTAGTCGGGCAGGGGTGTGAGGGCCGCCAGCGCGGGATCCGTGCGCCTCAACAGACCGCGCAGGTTGTAGTACTGGCGGAAGAAGGCGTGGAAGCCCCGGCTCATGGTCGCGTCCGAGCCGTCAGTCAGGCCGGTGCGCCATCCGCGCAGGCGGCCGCCGAGCGACGTCTCGCGCTCGTAGAGGGTGACGCGGGCCCCTCGTTCGGCGAGTGCCGTGGCTGCGGCGAGGCCCGCGATTCCGCCGCCGATCACCGCGGTGCGGGGTGCGTCGCCTGTGAAGCGGTCCCGCCCGGGGACGGGCAGGATCACCTCCGCCCGCCGGTCCCGGCCCCGGCGGGCGGCGGTGCGCTGGGGGGTCGTCCTCATCGGGATGTCTCCTCGTGCGTGGTGGGGGTGCGGCGGGGCAGGAAGGGCAGCTCCGCAGCGGTGCGGAGCATCGGGACCACGGGCGTACGCAGACCGATGCCGAACTCCTCCCACGGGGTGCTCGCGCCGTCGAGGAAGCGCAGCAGCCGCTCCGTCGGGGTGCGGCGGAAGAGGTCGGTGAAGAAGCGGGGGCCGTCGATCCGGCCCGTGTCGAGCGCGCGCAGGACGACCGCGTCCATGGCCAGTGCCCGCCGGCCGTGGGGACGCGGCACGGTCTCGCCTCCATCACGGAGCGCGACGGCGATGGCGCGGCTCTGGCGCTGCACGGCGGAGAACGTGTAGCCGGTCGCCGGACGGGTGGCGCCTCCGGCCGCCCCGATGCGGAAGACGGACCGCCCGGCTCCGCGCGGGAAGCGTGCGTCGGTCATGGGGATGACCCCCTGCTCGGTGGATTCGACGCGGAGCGGTCCCAGCCGCAGCACGTCACCGGTGTAGCGACGCAGGGCCGTCTCGTAGGCGGTGGTGGACAGGGGGGCCCGGGAGAACTCGGTGTACTCGACCAGTGCCCGGTCCGGCGCCAGCGGCAGGACGTAGCCGAACGCGAGTCCGCGGGGTGGCTGCGGCACCCGGAAGTCCATCAGGTCCGCCACTTCCGGGTCGAAGCACGGGGTCGCCGTGTGCACGAACCAGCCGCGGAAGTGCTGGAGCAGCGTGGTGCGGGCGGGTGGCCGGCGGCGCAGGGGCCGTGAGTCGAAGACGTGGCTGCCGCGCACGGTCAGCGCGTTTCCTTCGGCGGCTGTGCAGTACACCTCGGCTCCTCCCCTCACGTCGCGCACGTCGTGGGCCGTGGCACGCAGGACGCGCGCGGCGGGGTACCGCGCCAGCCGGGAGCGGATCAGCTCCTCGAACGACGCGGAGCGCAGCATCCGGTAGCGCAGGGGCGCGGGGTCGCAGGTGGTCCTCGCACCGTCCGCCGCGGTGATCCGCAGCCGCGACCAGGAGGCGACGACCGCTTCCTCGTACTCACCGGGCCCGTCGTCCCAGTAGCACCAGGTCCGTTCGGCCGGCCGCGACGGCCCGTCGGGAGCCTCGATCACGGTCACAGCCGTGGTTCCCGTCCTCGTCAGCCAGTGCGCCAGGGAAAGCCCGGCCGCCCCGCCCCCGACGACGACCGCTTTCACCTGTCCGTGCTCCTCGGGCACCGGTCACCTGGCCTTTCGTTCGTTGGTGGGCGCTCGTCCCGGCAGCCGATTCGAAGTGCGCTCCGCTCCCCGGGTCCGGCCGCCCGGGCTACTTCGGCCGGTCTTCCGTACGTGGATGCGCGGTGCGTGGCGCGTGCGGTCACGGGTGGGCCAGATCGGCCAGTACCTCCCGCGCGGCACGGGTACCCGAGGCCAGGGCGCCTTGTACCGAACCGGTCGCCCTGTGGTCCCCGCAGACGTAGCGCCGCGGCGCGAAGCGCGTGGTGCGGCTCAGCGGCCAGGGCGGCACCATCGCGGGCAGGGCGTTCCTCACCGTGTACGTGGCGATGGGTTCCCAGGCGTCCGTGCCGGTGCCGTACAACTCGGCGAGGCGGCTCCGTACCGTGGCGTCCCCGGCCGGCGGACCGCCTTCGAGCACGGAGGTCGACACCAGGGAGGTGCCCGGCGGGGCGTAGGTGGGCGTGACCTCGGTGAGTACGCAGGTGTTGAGGACGGCCAGGCTGCTGTCCACGATCAGGGTCGGTTCCGTCAGCGGCGAGGAGTCGGTCGCGTGGTAGTAGGTCGTCACCGTGCGGCCGTCCGGAACCGGCAGGCCCGGCAGCAGACGGCCCGCCGTCGGCCCGTCCGTGGCCAGGACGACGGTGGCTCCCGCCCGTTCGCTGCCGTCTTCGAGGAGCACACCCGTGTCGGTCACAGCGGCGACGGGTGTTTCGAGGTGGAGTGTGCCGTCCGGCAGGCCGGCGGCGAGCTGGGCCGGCACCGCGCCGATGCCCCCGGCGGGCAGACAGAGGGTGCCCCGGGCCATGCTGCGCCAGACGAGGTGGAAGAAGCGGGCGGAAGTCGCCAGCTCCTGTTCCAGGAACACCCCCGACAGGAACGGCCGCAACAGGTCCTCGACCGCACGCGGTGAGACTCCGGCGCGGGAGAGCGCGGCCGAGGTGGTGCGGTCGGGCCGACGCTTGACGGAGCCTGCGGGAAGCAGGACGTCGCGTGCGGTGAGGGCGGTGAGAGCGGCGATGTCGCGTGCCGAGAGGACCCGTCCGGGCAGCAGGCTCCCGGCAGCTCCGGGGCGTCTGGTGGGGTCGGCGATCCGCACCCGTCCCGCGGACGTCAGGGCGAGGAGCCCGGGGGTGAACGGCCGCAGGCGCAGGTCCCGCAGGGCGAGGCGCCTTCTCACCTGCGGGTAGGAGGTGTTGAAGACCTGGAAGCCCCGGTCCAGCAGGAAGCCGTCCTTGCGGTCCGTGCGCATACGGCCGCCGACGCCGTCCGAGGCTTCCAGCACCTTGACGCGCAGTCCCGCCCGGCACAGGTCCAGCGCGCAGGCGATGCCTGCCAGACCGGCTCCGACGACGAGGGCGTCAGGCGTCGAGTGCTGTCGATCGTTCATCATCCGTCTCCTTCGCCATGCCGCGACACAGGAACTGACCAGCTGTCAGCCGGCCACGCACCGGGCGCCGCTGCTGGGGACCGCTACGGGCATCGGCCCATCTGTAGCAGAGAATCCGGCCGTCACCTGGTCACGACGGCCTCGAAGGCCGACAGCGCCTCGGAGAGTCCCGACGGTCGCAGCAGGCCCGGTACGGCGTGTCCGGCCCAGCCCGGGCCGAGAGCCAGTACGACCGGATTCCGCCGGGCTCCGCGTACGCCCCACTCCATGGCGGCGACGTGGTGGGCCAGCGGCCGGCTGGCGGTCGTACGGGACTGGGCCCAGAGGCCGACGGCCGCGGGCCCGGTCCTGCGCACCGCCTCGACGAGGGCCTCGACCGGCAGCGCGGCGCCGAACATCCGGACGGGCAGGCCCCGTTGGGCGAGCGCGGCGGCGAGGACCTCCAAGGGCAGGGTGTGGTTCTCGCCGGGGACGCAGGCGAGCAGTGTCGTGGCGCCCGACCGCTCGGACGAGGCCGGTGGGGCACTACGGCGCAGGGCGCCGGCGATGTGCCAGGACAGGAAGTGTTCGACCTCCACGTACCTCTCGCCCGCGCTCTCCCACTTGCGGCCGACGGCCTGGAGCGTCGGCATGATCACCTCGTTCCAGGCGGACACCAGTCCGTAGTCGGCGATCACCGTGGTGAGGAGCTCGTCCAGGGCGCCGGCGTCGAGCCGGAGAGCGGCGCGCGCCATGCCCCGGCACTCCTGGCGCACGTCGCCCAGCTGGAGGCCGGTGCGTGCCCGGTTGCGCGCGATCTGTGCGCGCACACCGTCCGGGGGGGCGCTCCTGGCCGTGGGAGCCGCGTCGTAGGGCTCGTCGGCGAGTGCGAGCCTTGCGGCCTCCGCGGGCGGCAGGCCGGTAGCGGTGAGCGCGCACATCCGCTCCAGCCGTGCGATGTCCACGGCTGTCCATCGACGGTGTTTGCCGCCGGTGTGCTGCGGCGGGCCGAGTCCGTACCGGCGGTCCCACGAGCGGACCGTCGTCGGGGCGACGCCGAGCCTCCTGGCCACCTCCCCGGTGGTGAGGCCGCCACTGTCTCTTCCGGTCGCGTCAGGGCGAGTCACCTCCTCACCATACGACGCACAAGCGAGGCGTGTTGCTTGCGTCGTTTGTGCCTCCAAAACTGGTGGCACAGGTGCAGACGTCGGCAGACAGATGGCTCCGGCGCCCTGCGTACTTCGCTCCGGCAGGAGGACCAGGACATGCGTACGACCAGTCGTCCCGCCGAGCCGTCGCTTCCCGCCGGGCAGACTCCGGGCGACCAAGAACTCGTCCGGTGCTTCATCGGGGCCGACGAGCTCGCGTTCGCGGCGGTGTACAGGCGATGGAGGCCACTCGTCCACAGCATGGCGAGCCGGTCCCTCGGCGACAGCCATGAGGCGGAGGACGTCACTCAGCAGGTGTTTCTCGCCGCGTGGCGGGGGCGGGCCGGCTTCCGTCCCGAGCGCGGACCGCTCGGAGCCTGGATCGTGGGCATCACACGCCTCAAGATCATCGACGCGCTCGCCGCCAGGACCCGGCGTCTGAGGCTCGTCGACACCGTCGGTCACACCCTCGCCGTGTCCGCACCCCACGAGGGCGCCCCCGCACCGGAGGCGTCGCTGGACCGGGTGCTCCTGGTCGACGAGCTGATCCGGCTCCCGAGCCAACAGCGGGAAGTGCTCTGCATGGCGTTCTACGACGACCTCACACACGCGCAGATCGCGGAGCGGACCGGCATCCCGCTCGGCACCGTCAAGAGCCACGCGCGAAGAGGTCTGCACCGCCTGCGGGACCGGATCGGACAAGGTTCCGGCACCGCCGGGGGCGGCGGCAGGCGCTCCCTGCCGTCCACACAGCCCGAACCCGTGGCAAGCGGTTGATACCGCCGGGCAGCACACCGACGAACGGACCGGCGAAGCCGGAACACCAGGTCAGGGAGGCTCAGTGAGCGGCGACGCGACCAAGGGCGCGACAGGATCGACGTGTCTGGTGGCAGGGGCCACCGGCTACATCGGGGGACGGCTCGTCCCGGAACTGCTGAAGGCCGGCCACCGGGTCCGGTGCCTGGCCCGCTCCCCCGGCAAACTGCGCGACCACCCGTGGGCCGCGGACGTCGAGACCGTCAGGGGCGATGTCACCGACGCCGGCGCCGTGGCCGGCGCCATGCGCGGGATCGACGTGGCCTACTACCTGGTGCACGCGCTCGGGACCGGGTCCGGTTTCGAGGAGACGGACCGCAGGGCCGCGCAGGTCTTCGGCGCGGAGGCGCACAGGGCCGGGGTGCGGCGGATCGTCTACCTCGGGGGCCTGACACCGCGGGGCGTCCCGGCGCACGAGTTGTCGCCGCATCTGCGCTCCCGGGCCGAGGTCGGGCAGATCTTCCTCGACGCGCCCGTGCCTGCCGCGGTCCTCCAGGCCGCGGTGATCATCGGTTCGGGGTCGGCGTCCTTCGAGATGCTCCGCTACCTGACCGAACGGCTGCCGGTCATGGTCACCCCGAGGTGGGTCCGCACCCGCAGCCAGCCGATCGGAGTGCAGGACGTTCTGCGCTACCTCGTCGCCTCCGCGAACATGCCGGCCAGCGTCAACCGGACCTTCGACGTCGGCGGACCCGACGTGGTCACCTACCTGGAAATGATGCGGAGCTACGCGACCGTGGCCGGTCTGCGCAGGCGCCTGATCGTGCCCGTGCCCGTACTCACGCCCCGCCTCTCCAGCCACTGGGTGGGGCTGGTGACACCCGTGCCGCGCTCCATCGCCCGGCCCCTGACCGAGTCCCTGCGCCACGAGGTGGTCTGCCACGAGGACGACATCACCGCGTACGTCCCCGCCGCCCCCGGGCGGCCCCTGCCCTACGGCGAAGCCCTGGCCCTGGCGCTCAGGCGCGTGCAGGACGCCGAGGTCGCGACCCGCTGGTCCTCGGCGGCCGTGCCCGGCGCCCCGAGCGACCCGCTGCCCACCGACCCCGGCTGGGCCGGCGGCAGCCTGTACCGCGACGAGCGCACGATGACGGTCGACGCACCTCGCGAGTCCCTCTGGAAGGTCATCGAGGGTATCGGCGGGGACAACGGCTGGTACTCCTTCCCCCTCGCCTGGGCCGTGCGGGGCTGGCTGGACCGCTTCATGGGCGGCGTCGGTCTTCGTCGCGGCCGACGGGACGCCGAGCGGCTGCGCGTCGGGGACTCGCTCGACTTCTGGCGGGTGGAGGAGATCGAGCCGGGGCACCTGCTGCGGCTGCGCGCGGAGATGCGACTGCCTGGCCTGGCCTGGCTGGAGATGTACGCGGAACGCGACGGCCGCGGACGCACCGTCTTCCGGCAGCGGGCACTGTTCCACCCGAGGGGGCTGTTCGGCCACGCCTACTGGTGGAGCGTCTCGCCCTTCCACGCCCTGGTGTTCGGTGGCATGGCGCGAAACATCGCCCAGGCGGCGGCCAAGGGCATGAGCAGCCACCCGGACGGCCGGCACGGGGTTCGGTGAACGTCTGAACGTCCGCTCCCGGCGCCCTCCGGCCGGTCGGGGCCGAAGGGCGGCACCGGCCTCAGGGCTGTTCGGAACTCAGCGGAGGCGGGTACGGGGACGTGCGTTCCGTGGACTGCTCGTCGGCGGCGGTCAGCGCCTTGGCCGCTCGTCGGCGGGCCTGGGACTCGCGGGCGGCCTGCTCCGGGTGGCGGCGCCGCCAGTAGGGATTGTCGTGCGAGAGCTTGCTGGTGACCCGGCCGTACATGCCGAACGTGAGGATGACCAGACCCATGACGAAGCTGAACATCACGTTCGTCATGCCGAAGTCGAGGATGTTCGCGGGCTTGTCGAGCACGAAGATGTGAGCGAAACCGCTCATCAGGAACAGTGCGCCGACGGCCATGTTGAGCGTCGACGCGAAGTTGCCGCCCACGAGCGCCCCGGCGATCAGCAGAAGCCCGACGACGGTCGAGATGACGCTGAGTGCGCCGTTGGTCGTCATGCCGGCGATCGTGTCACCCGCGGTGTCGAACGGGCTCAGGGAGTCGGCGAAGCCCAGACACCCGAAGACGATCAGGATGACGCCGCAGAAGGCGGCGCCGTAGCGGTACACGCGGGCCAGGTGGTGATCCACCGGCAGTTCGTCTCGCAGCTTCATGATCTGGATTCCCCTCATGCGCCTCTGACAGATGCAATGACATCCGGTTTCCACCACGATGGGCGGTTCGGTCGTGTCAGGAAGGACTCGTCATCCAATTCCACCGAACCTGGCGTTCTCGTACGGTTGGTCGTGACGCGACACATTTCGGAGCAGCCATGCCCACCCCCTCCAAGCCCGCCTCCCAGCCGTCCGGCAGCCCGGACCAGGACCCCGACGCCCTGTTCGGCCTTGAGGAGCTGCGCACAGGCCCGCAGGTGCCGACGCCTCCGGGCCCGCTCTTCCGCGATTCGGAGCAGGCGCGCCGCATCCTGTCGGTACGGGAGATCCATGCCGAGCCCGGCGCGGCGGCCTCCCCGCGGGGCGAGCAGATCCTCGCGCGCTTCCCGGACGCCGAGGTCCTGCCCGTCAGCTCGCACTGGCGCATCCCGGAACTGCACGGGAACAGGGGAAGCGCCGAACGCTGGGTGCGGATCAAGAGCACGGTGCTGGTTCTCGGCGAGAAGAAGACACTGACCGTGCGGCCCAACGGCCGGTCGGCCGACTGGATCGCCCCGGGCGCCGCCAACGGATGCGCCATGGCGTGCGCCTACTGCTACGTCCCGCGACGCAAGGGCTACGCCAATCCGGTCACCGTCTTCACCAACACCGACCGCATCATCGCCCGCCTGAGACGCCATGTCGCCGGCCAAGGACCCAAGAACGTTGCGAACCAGTGCGACCCGAGCGCGTGGGTCTACGACATCGGGGAGAACAACGACTGCTCGGTCGATGCCCTGATCAGCGAGAACACCGCCGACCTGGTGCACGCCTTCGCCCGGTGGCCCACGGCCAAGGCGTCGTTCGCGACGAAGTTCGTCAACCCCGACCTCCTGCTGCTCGAACCCCGCGCACGGACCCGCGTCCGGTTCTCCCTGATGCCGCCGGACGACTCACGACTGCTGGACATCCGCACGAGCCCCGTGGAGCACCGCATCGCGGCGGCGGCGGACTTCGTCGAGGCAGGCTACGAGGTCCACTTCAACCTCTCCCCCGTCGTCATCAGACCCGGCTGGGAACAGGCCTGGGCACAGTTGCTCCAGCACATGGACGATGTCCTGCCCCGCACGGTCAAGGACCATGCGGCGGCCGAAGTGATCATGCTGACCCACAACCGGGACCTGCACGACGTCAACATGGCCTGGCATCCGCGCGCCGAGGACGCCATCTGGCGCCCCGACCTGCAGCAGCCCAAGCGCTCGGAGAACGGCAGCTGGAACGTGCGGTACCGCAACACCACCAAGGCGGCCGCGGTGGAGACCGTACGCCGCCTGGTGCACACCCACGCTCCTTGGCTGCCGATCCGCTACGCGTTCTGACACCACTCACCGCGACGGAATGCCCGGAGCCCTGTACTCAGCACGCCGGAGTCCTGTCAGGACTTGGGCATCAGCACGGTGTCGATGAGCTGAACCGTTGCGTTCTCCGTGGCGACGTCACCGCAGACGATCTTCGCCGAGTCGTTCACCTCGAACGATTCCCCGGACCCGGACGTCGTCAGCATGCCGCCCTGGAGGGTCTTGAACGACCCGTCGGGCAGCTCGTCGACGGTCACCTTCTCATCGACAACGTGGTAAGTGAGGAGGTCGGTCAGCTGCTCCTTGTCGTTGAGGATCTTGTCGAGGTCTGCCTTCGGGATCTTCTCGAAGGCAGCGTTCGTGGGCGCGAACACGGTGATGTTCTCGGCGTTGTTCAGCGTGTCCACCAGGCCCGCCTTCTTGACGGCGGTGACAAGGGTGGACAGTTCGGGGTTGTTCGACGCAGCGGTGGCGACCGGGTCGTCGGCCATACCGGCGGCGCTGCCTTCGCCACTGGCCGGCAGGGACGCACACGCCGGCCCGAACGGCTCCGCCGCGGGGCCCGCGTTCGCTGCGGGGGCCACGGCGAAGAGGGCGAGGGGGGCGAGAAGCGCACCGGCTCCGGTGAGAGCAACACCCCTGAAGTGGTTGATGATCATGACCTTCACCCTTTTACTGGTGGGAGGAATGGCGGCATGTCCTGCTGCCCGTCACATCAATGTCTTCGCGCGACGCACCCCGTTCGGATGAACATCCGGCGGAGAATATTGACAAAATAATTCGCGGGCGGGCTCGCCGTGGCGGATTGTGCTCAGCGCAAGTGGGCGAGCCTCCGTCGCAGGCGCCGCCGACCCGGGCCGAAGGAGCGACGCACACCGCAGCTCTCAGGGCTGGGCCGTGTGGTCAGGGTGACCGCGAGTACGGCGCCTCTCCTTCATCTCCGCCTCGTAGAGATGCTCACGGCCCCCGGCGAGCTCCTGCCGCACCTGCGCCTCGACGCCGGTGAACGGCCGGTAGTAGGTGGCGTTGTACGCCTCGACGATCTGGAAGGTCCAGCAGCCGGGAATGACGTTGCGCCCGACGATTTCGCGGTCCACCAGATCCGCCTGCTTCGCGTGGCCGGCCGCCCGCAACTCCTCCACCGCCCTGCCCAGTTTCAGGTCGGCACCGCCGGTGAGCTGATGGAAGGCGTACAGATGTCCGCGGGCCCGCTCCACCGCCTCCAGCGCTTCCGACAGGGTGCCCAGGGCCTCGACCGTCGCGTCACTGACCCCGTCCGGCCGCACATGCCACTCGTCCGGCTGGTCCTTGTCCGTCATCGCGCTCCCACATACGGTCCAGGGTCTTCACTCGGGCTTCGCGGGCATACCGGCTCGGCGCAGGACGGCTCAGCACGGCAGCCGGTGGCGCTCCTCACCGGTTGGGGTCGTGGCCCCAGTCCATCAGCGAGTACCGCCACCTGGTGTCCGTCGGGTCGCCATCGGGCCGCTGCTCGATGTGCCGATGTACGTAACCGACGACCTTCCGCATGTGCGCGACGTCGTCGTCGGTGAGATCAGCTTCCTTGGTCCGCAGCAGCCCCACGATCCGACGCCCCGAGGCATGGCCGACGCTTTCGGCTCCGCCGTCCGACTGGCCCACACTCTTGGACGCGTCCGTCCTGAGCCATTCCTCGAGTTCGCCGGCCGTCATGTCGACCGCTTCACCGAATGCGCCGACGGTCTTCTCGCGGTCCGCATTCCGATCCCCGGTCACGAATCCTTGCCCTTCTCACGCAGGGCTTCCGGTTTGTGCACCGCTGTGCGCCCGGACTTATCGCTCTCCACCTCGTACTGCGGTTCATCCCGCGAGGCGTCCACGGTCCGTCCGGCCGCTTCCGTACGCTTCGTGATCTTCTTCCTGACCTTGCCCGGCACGCTCTGTCCGTGGCTCCGCCAAGAGACCTCGTCACCCTTGTCAAGCTTCTTGTCCTTGGCCATGAGACATCTCCCCCTGATCTTCGTCGCTCACTGTCACAGGAATGGAATGCGTTCTCCGCGTTCCACTCTGTTGACTACGAGCCCGTGGCGCACCTCGAACGCGTCCGCGCCATCGGCCGAGGTGGTGATCGCGGACGCGCCGGAGGCTGGCGTGCTGCCCGCTGCCGCGCCGTAACCCAGGGAGCTGAGAGGACGGAGCGTGGGATCGACGTGCGGCGTACCGGGGTGTGCCTTCCGTCAGGTCCCGTAGAAGACGCGCACGTCCTTGAAGCCGAGGGAACGCAGGAGGCCCTCCAGCATGCTGGTGGTGTTGGTCTCGGCCCTCTTGGTCAGTCCACTGCCCTTGGCGGCATCGCCGATGTGCGAGACGGCGAGCTTCTGCACGGCCTGTTCGCTGTTGGGGTTGTCCGAGAACAGGTCTCCGAGGCGGTCGAACAGGCCGCGTTGTTTGGAGACGGCGTAGGAGTGGTCCGCATCCAGGGCGGGTTTGCCGAGCTGGGCGTGCGGGAGCCGCAGTGTGGCCGATGTGCGGTCTTCGTTCACCGTCACGTCGTCCCTGGCGACCTTGCCGAGGTCGACGTACGCGTCCACTGTGCCCGCACCCACGTACAGCGTGCGGGAGCCCCTGACAGCGTCCGGCAGGTACTTCGCGTCCTTCTCGAGGTCGACGACCACCTGGAAGTTTCCGGAGGCGGCTTCGAAGCGGCTCATGTCCTTGATGGACTTGAGGAGAGCGGGGCCCGAACGGTCGGTGGTCTCGGTTCCGAACAGATCCTTGATGCCCGGCAGCACGGCCAGCCTGATTCCGGCGAACAGCACCGCGAGCACCAGCACGAAGGCGGTCACCACCTTCGCCCAGGCGGGCATGCGTCCGGGCAGGTGCCTAACGGGAGTCGTCATCCAGTGGTCCTCCTTTCCTGTACTCCGGGTGCCCCCGAAAACCCTTACGAGACAGGTGAGTTGAGAAACGCACGAAGGACCAGGCGGATTCGGGCGGAGGAACGGACGGTGCGGGCGTTTCCGACCGCCGGATGCCGTGGCCCGCGGGTCGCCCGGCAGCCGGCCCGGACCGGCCGTGGAGGTCCTGGTCTCGCTACCGGTCCGGACCGAGGAGTCGGCCGGTATCGGTACAGGCCCGGGAGGCCCGCGCCCGATGGAGCACCCCGTCCCTCAGCGCGAGCTGCCGGAGGCCGGGCCCGGTGAGCGTCACGCCGGTCGGGGCCGGACCTGCGCCGTGTGATCGTCGCCATGGCGGCCTCGCCTCGGCCACGGCCGAATGAGGTCAAGAGGCGCCGGGGCGTGATGGACCGCCCGAATCCGGGGAACCCTTCTGCCGTCGCATCGCCGTCCCTTACGAAAGGCCTGGCCATGTCCACCCGACCGACCACGCTCGATTCCAGCACCGACCTGTCCCAGATCTTCGAGCTGGCCCAGCAGCTCCGCGTGGACTCGGTGCGCTCCAGCACGTCCGCGGGATCCGGTCACCCCACCTCCAGCCTCTCGGCCGCGGACCTGATGGCCGTACTGCTCGCCCGGCATCTCCACTACGACTGGTCGACCCCGGACAATCCCGCCGGCGATCACCTGATCTTCTCCAAGGGACACGCGTCACCCCTCCTCTACGCCATGTTCAAGGCGGCCGGAGTCATCGGTGACGAGGAGCTGATGACCACCTACCGCCGGTTCGGCCACCGCCTCCAGGGCCACCCCACCCCTGTTCTGCCCTGGGTGGACCTGGCCACCGGCTCGCTGGGCCAGGGCATCGCCTACGGCGTCGGCATCGCGCTGGCGGGCCGCGACCTGGAGAAGCAGCCCTACCGGGTATGGGTGCTCTGCGGGGACAGCGAGATGACCGAAGGCTCCGTCTGGGAGGCACTCGACAAGGCGGGTCGGCACCGGCTGGCCAACTTCACCGCGATCGTCGACGTCAACAGGCTCGGCCAGAGCGGACCCACCGAGCTCCAGTGGGACACTGCTGCCTACGCGCGGCGTGCCGAGGCATTCGGCTGCCGGGCCCTCGTGGTCGACGGCCATGACCTCGCAGAGGTCGACCGGGCCCTGACCACCGCCGCCGACGGTCAGGCACCCACCGTCATCGTGGCCAGGACCGTCAAGGGCCGGGGCGTCAGCGAGGTCGCCGACCAGGAGAACTGGCACGGAAAACCGCTTCCCGAGGATATGGCCGAGCGCGCCGTGGCAGAACTGGGCGGCGTCCGCGACCTGCGGGTGCGCGGCCCCCGCCCACCCGAGGCCGCCCCTGTGACGGCCCCGGCGGCGGGCCCGGTGGAGCTGCCTCGCTACGACGTCGGGGACGAAGTCGCCACCAGGGTCGCGTTCGGCAAGGCACTTGCAGCCCTCGGCGCCCGTCCGGACGTGGTCGCCCTGGACGCCGAGGTCGGCAACTCGACGCACGCCGAGGACTTCAGGAAGGCCCATCCGGAGCGGTACTTCCAGACGTACATCGCCGAACAGCAGATGATCGCCACCGCCGTCGGTATGGCCGTCCGCGGCTACCGCCCCTACGCCACCACCTTCGCCGCCTTCCTCACCCGGGCGCACGACTTCATCCGGATGGCCGCCGTCTCCGGGATCACCATGGCCCTGTGCGGTACCCACAGCGGCGTGGAGATCGGCGCCGACGGCCCCTCCCAGATGGGCGTCGAGGACCTCGCGATGATGCGCGCGGTCCTCGGGTCCACCGTCCTGTATCCGTCCGACGCGACCTCGGCCGCCGCCCTGACCGCCGCCATGGCCGACATCGAAGGCATCTCGTACCTGCGCACCACGCGAGGCGCATACCCGGTGCTGTACGCCGGGGACGAAACCTTCGCGCCGGGAGGGTCGAAGACCCTGCGCGGGGGCGGAGACGACGACCAGGTGACCCTGATCGGCGCCGGTGTCACCCTGCACGAGTGCCTGGCCGCCGCCGAGGAACTCGCCGCCGACGGCATCCCTGCCCGCGTCATCGACCTGTACTCGGTCAAGCCCATCGACACCGACGCCCTCGTCCGCGCCGCCTCGCACACGGGCGCTCTGGTCGTCGTGGAGGACCACCATCCCGAAGGAGGCATCGGCGAAGCGGTCCTCTCGGCCCTCGCGGCGTCCGGTAGTCACCCCGGATTCGCCCACCTCGCCGTCACGAGCCTGCCGGGATCGGGCACCACCGGAGAACTCCTCGACGCGGCCGGCATCTCCCGCTCCCACATCGCCGAGGCCGCCCGCGCCCTGGTCAAGCGCCGCTGAAGCACCGCCTGGCGCTCCCCGGCCGTTCCCGCGAAGTCCCGCCTGGCCTGCGGGCACACGGCGGGACTCCGGGGAGCACACGCGCGCCGTCGGCGGCCGGTGGGGAGCCGGCGTGTGCGCGATACTCCACGAGTGACTATGCCGGTCGGCCCCGTGATCCTCTTCGATGACGATTACCACATGTATGTCCTCCAGAACCGGGCCTCCGCGGAGGCGTGGTGGGAGATGCCCGACGAGTACGCCTGCGGGTTCGATGCCTTGGCCAGGCCATTGCGCATGACGGGTGAGCCACACCAGGTCACTCTCGAACTCAAGGGTGATGAGTCGGCTGAGGCGGACTTGCGTCGTCTGGTCGCCGACCACTACCGGCGATTTCTCCGTCGACAGGCGCCCCCTGAAGCATCCGATCTCTCAACATTTGTGTCGGGGCTGCCTGTCGAGGGCTCGTGACGGGAATCAACCTGTCCTGTGCCACGCCAACGGGTCAGGACGCGAGTCTGCGGTAGCAGATGAGGGAGCAGGCGATGCCGGTGAAGGCGAGGAAGTGTTCGGCTCTGCGTTCGTAGCGTCGGTGGAGGCGTCGGCAGCCGCGAGCCAGGCTCGGTGCGTTCGACGGTCCGGCGATGGCGGCCAAGTCGCCGCACGCTCTCGGTGCCCCTGCGGGCGATGCGGTGGGTGATGCCACGCCGACGCGACCATCGCCGCAGGTGGGCGTAATCGTAGCCCTTGTCGGCATCGAGCTTTCCGGGTTTGCGCATCGTCGGCGTCCACGACGCGAGGTGCGTAGCTGTCGTCGTACGCCCGCCAGGGGTTACGGGACAGCCGTTAGCGGGCTATGGGACCTGAGGCCAGGGGGAACGGAACCACGTCGCTCACGCGCCTTGCGCCAGTGATCGCGGCCACCAGGCGGTTGACGTGCAGGCCGAATCCCGACAGCGGCGGGCAGCCGAGCTTCAGCGCTTCGAGCAACGCGCTGTCGTAGCCCCATGAGTCACCCTGCCGATCGTGGTGCTCTCCCATCGCGATCCTCTGGGATTCGAATACGGCGCGCTGCTCCTCCGCATCCACCTGCTCTTGAACAACCTCGCAGATCCTGAACCCGGAGAAGAACATGAATCCCCGCATGGCATCGCCCGGCATCGATTCATCCCGCTTTGCCAACGGAGACAGAATTTCAGGAAATTTGTCGACAAAGACCGGCGATCTAAACCTGTCGGAGATAGGACCGCGCAGCTCGCCATAGGCGCCCTTGACTGCGGCTTCCTCACGCGCGGACACGCCCGTGGCAGAAGAGAATGTCTCACGGCGCCATGGCATGGCCAGAGCCTCGACATTACCCTCCGGTGCCGCCGGAAAGCCCCGAACACTCAGTGCCGCATCCTGCACAATCTTTTCCACGATGCCTATCAGCTCACGCTGAGAGAATCTGGACGTAATTCCCTCCACCATCAGGAATTCGTGAAGCTCTGCCGACTCGTTACGGAACGACGGCCCCATGCAGTATGCACTTTCAAGCCCTGCCACCATGAGCTGTTTCAGGTGACTCTCGAGCGAACCACGCAGGTAGAGATCAACTGAACCGAGGTCAGCAGAATCCAACCTGAAGAGGTTGGCGGTGCCG
Source organism: Streptomyces sp. NPDC048560 (assembly GCF_040650955.1). Taxonomy (NCBI): domain Bacteria; kingdom Bacillati; phylum Actinomycetota; class Actinomycetes; order Kitasatosporales; family Streptomycetaceae; genus Streptomyces; species Streptomyces sp. NPDC048560. The sequence continues at coordinate 345,548 of NZ_JBEZIJ010000010.1, read as the reverse complement.
GCGAACGGTGAAGAAACGATCGCCGGGACATCGACCTCATCGAACCCGAACTCCAGCAGCGACTCGCGGATGGATCTCATGACCCGGATCCGCACTTTCAGACGCGCGCGCAACTGTGAATCGACGAGTAACTCCCTGGCACGGTCCCGCCTTACGGAGCGTCCAGTCCTGCGCAGTGTCCCTGCGCGGAAGTCCTCGGTCAGTGACCCTTGCTCGTGAGGCTGGGCGACACACACCAACGTGTCAACCTCAATGATTGCGTCACCGGTCCTGGACCTGCCAAGCATTCCTTCCATTTCGACGACGTCTCCAACGCCTATGCCAAGTCGGTCATATTCCGCAGTGTCTGCGAGACATTGATGGTCCTGCAGCGCGTCGCGCACGTCGAAGAACGTGCTCCGCTTCATTCGGCGAACCGCGACGACCCGCCCCATCAAGTGCGTGGGCAGGGCCTCCTGCCCGACATGGGACCTGGTAGGGCTTGAATCGTTCATATTCTTCCCTTCTCGCGCCGGTAGCTTCGTGCCGGCGATACGATATGACCCCAGTTGCCGATTCGACAGACCAAGGAAATCAGCATGTATAGCATTCTGTGGTTCGGGGCCGGCAGGTTTGGCTCGCCGATGGTGTCCAGGTTGCTGGAGAAGGGATTCGCCGTTCATCTTCCACGGTCCGGACACAGCACGGACAGCGCAGCCGCGCTCGTAGAATCCGGGGCGCATTGGTGGAGCGGCGGCGACGTTGATGTCTATGGTTTTTGCTTGCCTCGGTCCACGGACGTTGCTCAAACGATGGAAGATTTCCCACCAAGAGCTGGGGTCGAGGTGCTGGATTTTTCTACGGGCGATCCCCAACAGGCATCGCGCCTTCTGTCCGCTGCACAGGCGCGTGGCGCCGGCTACATCGACTGCCCTGTTTCCGGTTCGACCGATCACGGCAGGAACGGAAGTCTCACGATGTGGATCGGCGGTGAAAGGTCATCGGCCAGCGAGCCGTGCAAGCAGATAATTGACTCCCTTTCCTGTAAGCAGTTCTGGATGGGTCGGGTCGGAGCCGGCTTCTCCGCCAAATTAGTGAATCAGATAATTCACGTCCTGAATGTCGCAGCCATAGGAGAGGGTCTCAAGCTGGCTCAGGCCCTCGACCTTCCGCGTGACCGCATAATCGAGAGCCTGCGCCACGCGAGTGCGGCTTCCGCGATGTTGGATCGCTTTGGCACCGAAATCGCCTCGCGCGACCATACGGCACATTTTCGCCTTGAACTCGCCGCAAAGGACATCGAATATGCCTTCAATATCTTGAAATCATTTGACGGCGCAGAGATCTCTTACCTGGAGCTCTTGCATGAGGATCTGCAGTCAGCATTGGCCCGCGGTCAGGGAGATGAAAACTTCACCACCTTCATTGACAACTGAGCCGCTCGGAGGCCGGAGGTTCACCCGATGGAAAATCACAGGCATCTCCGGGCTCCTGCTCAGCTTCAAGGAATATGGTCTGCGCCATCATATTGATCCTTTTTACCTTCTCCCGAAATATCTCGATCGACTCCTCCGGGTGAACGGTATCTATGACCGCATTCTTGCCGATTGCATTGAATTGATGCGACGTCCCTCGCGGGATTTGCATGTCGACCCAAGCACAAGGCGGCACCACCGCGTTGAACCTCGCTCTCTTCCTTCCGTTCTCATCCGCAATCTCATCAACAAATGTGGCGATCACGACCTTCTCCCCGACGACCTTCGTCAGTATCTTCGGTTCGGCCAGTGTGGATATTCGGACACGCGTACACTTCCCGGTCATGATCCTTACGTAGCGCATTCCGGTGTGCATATGCATTCTTGAGCAGAGATCCTTCGTTCTGACGTCGTAGAAATCCATCAAATACCGGTCGGCTGCAAAATTGTCATTTGGCGGAGTCAGCATGAGAACGTCACCCTCCTCAAATTGCTGAGCTCGAACTATTCCGTCCGCATCCGGAGCACTGTTGGATGCCGCTTCGTGCCCGTCCTGAACGATTTTCGACAGGGCCTCGACCACTCCTTGCGCCGTCTCCTCATCAAGACTGACCACAGGAGTGATAACACACTGGCCGTCGTCCTCGAATGAGTTCAAACCATGGACTTCGTTCTCGGCATCCGGGCTGTTCTTCAGCCGGTCGCTCATCCTGCCCCCCGACAGATTGAATCTCGCATGTTCTGCACGACAACAAGAGAAGTGCCATCAGACCACCGTGGTACCCCGGGCGATTCTCGCACCAGCCCAAGCGATTATGTGAGAGAACCGTGAAATCCATGGTCTCGGCCAACGAGCTGGGCCGTGATTGCCGGTGAGGTGTTCTTGCTGGTGGGTGGCATGATCCCGATGTGGCGATCATGGTCAGTGGGACAGTTCTCGTGCATTCAGGTGTTCACGAGTGCCTCTCGGGCATCTCGCCTTCATGGCTGAGGAGTTGGCTCGCCCGTGGCGGGCGGTGGTCGAGGGACGTCGTCACGAAGCTCGCGGCGGCCCAGGAAGGGCGGGGCAGGAGCCGGTGTCCGGCATCGGTTCAGGGCTTCGGCGTAGTCGGCGGGCGTCCGTTTCGTGATCCCTTGAGCTGAAGAGCGGTCGGGCGGCTGCTCACGTCTGGTGCGCCACGGAGCCCTTGCGTATTCCCACCCCGCCGGGTTGGCGAGCCGACTGCCCAGGAGATGATCCCGTCCGTGGCTGAAGAGGCAGGTACAGGTGCGGACGGCGCTTGCGCATGGGCTGAGCGACTGGGCTGGACGTTCGGACTGATAGCGGAGGATCCGGCCGCGAGAGGTGCAGCGCTCGCCCATCTGGCGGAGGCCCGGAGGAAGGTCGCGGACGCACTCGCATATTCCAACGAGATGTGGCAGCTGACGCGGCCTCTGGGAGCGGACGAGCAATACCGGGAGCGAGCCTTTCTGCAGGCGCGCCAGAGGCATCGGCAAGCTCAGAAGTGCTCGCTGCCTGACGGGGTGTGGGGTGGTCCTGAGGACGGGGATCTGGCGGCGTGGCCAGGGCTGCCCTATTTGTTGCTCTTCCTGGAGTGGGAGGCGAGGTACCCGCTGGAGTGGACGCACCATGCGAAGGAGTGGGGTACGAAGCAGAGCCTGATCCGGGCCGTGGCCCGTGCCGATCAGGAAGAGGCGCTCGGGACGAAACTGACCGACCTGGTCGAGATCGTTGTCCACCGGGCGTATCGCTGCAAGGATCGCGAATACGTGCGGGTTGCCCGGGCTGTCGACAGCGCTGCTCTACGGGGCAGGCTCGACCAGGCAGCCGATTCGGACAGTCCGTGGGCCCGGCGTCATGCCGGTTACGTGCTCTGGCTCCTTGACCGCCCTGACCTGCCGAACACCCGTCGTGTCTGGCAGACCTGGGTGGCAGGCGAGGCTTCGGCGCTGCTGTGAGCCGGGGGACGACTGCCCTTGACGGGCTCCGACGGCAGTCCGACGTCGGGCCCGGGAGGTGCCCGGCCTGCTGGAGTGGCTGACTCCGGTGCCGGATCCGCACGATCCGCGCGGCGTGCGCGTGTCGAATCTGGGGCGGTGCGAGATTCCCCGTTCACGCCCGCATGGTACGGAGAATCGGCGGCACAACCCCTGGGAGCGATCTTGGTCAGCCCAGGAAGCTCAACCGCACCCGACGGTCCGTGTTGTCGACGTTCGCGTCCACCAACCTCGGTCAAGGCAACCCGCAAGGTAACCGATCGCGGGTTTCCCGGTTGCACGGCCAGCAACTCGGGCTCGGGGACCTGCACGGAGGCTCCGCCCCCGGCGGCGAACGACGCCCGCCGTGTGTCGGCCGGCCGCCGGTAGTGCTCGGGTGTTACGGGAGGAGGGGGAATGTCGGCGGCTTCGCCGTGCCCGGGACCTGGTCGGAGTCGGGCGTGAGCGTGCCGAACAGGCTACCGGCGCACGGGGCTGTAGCTCCGGTGGACGCCAGCTCTCTGATTATTTCGTCAGGGATGGACGGCAGGCCCGTCTGTCCTGATGCGACTACGCTGATGGAGGTATCACACTTGAAAGAAGGACACCTATGGCTCGCCCTTACAAGCCCGGACCGAAACAGTTCGTCTTCGCTGTCGGTGACGGCAACGACCAGCAGGTCTCGGTAGGCGATCCTCAGGAAGCGTACGTAGAATTCTCCGCGTTCTTCCGGAATCGAGATTCTGATACCTACACCATCGAAGATGAACCGGCGAGCCAAAGCTTGGTGCTCATGCCAGGTCAAGGTGTGATCGCCCGGATCGAGGTGGCGGATCGGCCTCGGTCGGAATACCTCCAGGTAGATGGGGCCAATCGCTACCTGCCGAGCGCGATGCTGTTTTTCGAGAACGGATATTCCGGCCTCGACTACTTCGGCCAGTGGTTCTCGGACCTCGCGGACCTCGACGCGTCACCGGAGACTCGCGGCGCTACTCGCGCCGCCACCATCACGACAGAATCCGCGGCAATTGAAGAAATCGCTCGGATCTGGGCAGATTCGGGCACCGTGGACCCGAGCGACCAGCACTACGTCTTCTTCGACTCGCACGGTGTCAGCGATGACCGAGCTGAACGAGCCGAACTTCTCAAGTTGATCGAATTCCTCGGTATCGAACGGGTCAACGCCCCGGCCGAGGCCGCCGATGGCGAAGTCTGGGTGCGCACCGACACGCGCCTCGACGTCGAATTTGAACGGTGGTCATGAACAGTTGGTTCAGGATGGGGCTGCAACATCGACGTGATGCTCTCCGTGGGCCCAAGGCCGACGGGCCCGCTCGCTCCGGGCTGCGAGGGTGTACACGAAAGCGGCCGGTCAGATCGGTGCAGGCAGGAGTCTCTGGTCTCTTCTGATGAGGAAGACTGACTCCATGAAAGACATAGTCTTCACGCGCAGGAGCGGCTGGATCCCGAACGTGATCCGCGAGGCCGGTGAGCTGAAGCTGATGCTCGGTGCCGGGGCCGACGCCAACCATGAGCCTCGCACGTTCACGTTCTCGATCGGGGAAGCCCATCTCGCGGTGATCCGGCAGGATCTGGCCAGACACCTACTGCTGTGGAGTGCGGTCCTTCCGCTGTGCGACGCCGCCGGAACCCGGGACAGGCTCGACGAGAACGCTGCCGTCGCGCTCCTGGACCCGATCCTCCTCTCCTCGCCCGCGGACGTCGACGCTCTCTTCCAGCGCATCCGGTGGGACAGAGGTCGACTCATCGCCCACGGAGCTGACATCGATCTGCTCGAGCGCGGTCAGGTCTGCGCGGCGATGGGCGCGGCGACAGAAACGTCCAACGTGAAACGAGCTCAGGAGTACCACGCGAACCGCCGTCGCGCCGAGCGCGGAGCAACGCTCGGTCCACTCGACGCCGCGATATTGAGGTACACGGGCCAGTACCTGCACGGCGCTACGGTTCCGAAGCGGACGCCCGATGCCGTCGACCCCGCGCTGCTGCCGGAGGTCATGCGTGTGATCGCCACCGCGGAGCAGGCATGTGCCGGGATGCGGATCGGCCGCGATCCGCGCAGGGGAAAGCGCGCCACGGACAAGCGCGAATGGGACCGGATGGCGACGGCAGTCGACGCGGCCGTGCGCCGCGCACACCCTGAACTCGTCGATGACGCGGTGCGTACCGTGAGTTTCCTGATGTGCTCGGAGGCCACGGACCGCTCCAGGAGCATGCCCATGGAGGAGGACGAGGATGCTGCCGGCGACCGCGCCGACTTCGGCGAGAGTGCGAGGAAGACGATCCTGTCGTTCACCGACGACAAGGGCGTCGAGAAGAAGTGGATCCAGGACAATCCCCGCACTGCCACCGCGGAGTTCTGGGAGTTCGTCGGCGATCGCTCGGCCGCGGACAACGAAGTGTTCACCATCGAGGACGAGGAGATGGGCGAGGGGATCCAGCTCCACTTCTACGCGGACTCCATCGCCCGGATCACGACGGTGCGCGAGGGTGAAGGCCAGTCGGATCCGGAGTACCAGGTCGAGTACGGCCTGGTCGACGGATTCAGCGGGTACCGGACCCTGGTCAGCGCCTTCGTCCGCGGCGGCTGCGCCGCACTCGAACAGCACGGCCCTTGGATATCGGATGCCCCTGACTTCGAGCGCGCGCGCCGGCAGCGCGACTCCAAGTAGTCCGCCGATGCTCGCCCTCACCGTGCTTCCCGCCGGTGGGTGCCCAAACGGATCGTGCTCCGCCTGTTCACCAGCGCCGCCCCACTCGTAAGACGCCGGGTGCCGCCGCCGGCTACGCCTGCCGGGCCACTGCCCCTGAGCCGGCCTGGCGACCTTATGTCGGCCTGCTGATCGCCGGCAGCGGACACATCTGCTGGCAGCATTGTCTCGGGATCCTCCACCCAGGCCAAGCGTATGCCCGAGCTGTCTCGACCAGGCCAACGCAGTTACTCCAGACGGACTTTCGCCCGCTAGGACGCCGACCGCACGACGGCGAATACACATCTTCACAAGGAGATGCGCCCGCGAGCTGATCCGTTAGGCCTCCTGCCGGGCAGCGCTCCTGCCCGTGCGCCTCGGAGATGGGCCGACGGCACAGGAAGTGTCACCAACGTCAGGCAACGTCTCCCTCATGACACCTGCCTGTCACACGCATCCGACTTCTCGACCGTCTTGGTGAAGGAGACGATCAGACGCTTCATCGCGTCGGCGTCCTCGTGATCAGAACCGTAGGCCTGAACTCCGGTGTAGAGCTCTTGCTTGTATTTCTCGTCAACGCAGTCCTCTGTCTTACCGAAGGCCTGGGTGTCGGAATACACATACCGCCCCGCGTCCGCCGTCTCCTCCACCCGCTCGAGGGTCTGGCTACGGAGGAAGTACGCCGTGTCACGGCCACCCTGCCACCAAGTCTGGACCGTTCTGACGATGAGCTTTCCGTCCACGGACACATCGCACCATGTCGCCGAAGGGCTGACGTCGGGCTTGACGGAAAGCTTCTTTCCCGGCGGGAGGAACGGAGTGAGCTCTTTGGTGTCGAACCGTATGCCGCAGAGGGTGCCGGGCACGGAATAGTCCCTGGTCTCCTTGTCGGCGCCACATCCTGTGACCGTCGTGGCCAGGACGGCGAGAACGATGGCGGCGAAGGCAGGACCGGAGTGTGTTCCGGGGAGCGGTCGACGGCGGGTCATGGTGGTACCTCTCGAGGGCTGCTTGGTATCTGGGTGGAGCTTGGCGACTTTGTCAGGACGTTGTCCGGCTGCCCGGGGTACGGCCGTCGACGATCGCCTGGGCGTTGTAGAAGCCCTGTGCGCCGCTTTCCCGGGCCCAGGTCTCGGCGTCGGCGGGGTCGACCATGCCATGCTCTTCCGCGGCCAGCCGGGCCGCCTGGCCCGAGCGGTTGCCGTCGCTCTTCAGGCCCTCTTGCCAGAGCTCGCCCCTCGCGTCCTCGGAATCCTCAAGTTCTGTCCTCTTGAAGTCCTGGAACATGGATTCGAGGACGGTGCCGGTGATGGTAGTGGTGGCTCCACCCGCGACGGCTCCGATCCAGGGGGTGGCGACGAAAGAGGTTCCTACGCCGACCGCTGTACCGAGACCACCCGAGATGCCGCTCTTGACCAGATCCATCGAGTCCTTGTACGCCTCATCCCCCTCCTTCCCTGCAGCCGCCAATTCCTCCTGGCGTCCCAGGGCGAGAGTTCCGGAGATCTCCCCCGACTTCTCTGCGATTCGCCGCACAACGCCTTCCGTGTCGTCGTCCACGACCTGTCCGGCAGGCAGATCGGGGTTGAGGTGGTGCTCCATCAACTGGCTCATATAGGCTTTCTGGCCCACCTCTACCGCCGCGAAGCCGTCCGGGCTCTGTCCCACGGCGAAGAGGAGCTTGGTTACGTCTCGCGGCTCGAGCACGGCTTCTTCCCCATACATCGGGTACATCTTCTGCGTCTGTTCCCACGACGTCGAGTCGGGGTCGGTCCGATCAGCGCCGCTGATGGACCGATTGATGTCCGGCAGGTACTCGGAGGTGATCTGCCCCACGCTGTCGAGCATGTGTCCGTGCTCCAGCAGACGCTTGTCCGGGTCCTCACCGATGGACGACACGAGTCGTTCCATGAGCTTGGTCTGCTCAGCATTGTGGTGCAGCGTGTCCAGCGTCGGCCGCTCACCTGCCGGGTGACCTGTGGTGGCGGCCTCAAGGGCCATCGCCAGGTTGTTCCGTCCCGCGATGCTTTCCTCGTGTTCGAAGTCGAAGTCGGTGGGCCAGTCGCGCTCCTCGAAGAGGTAGTCGAAGTTGGTCAGTGACTTCTTGACCTCCTTGTCGTCCTTCTTCTCGGTGAAGTCATGGTCCTCATCTTTGGTGAGGAAGGTGTCGTTGAAGAAGGATGTCGCGGCGTCCGGGCTGTTGGCGAGGGCCTTGAGGTAACCCGTCATCGGGTCCCAGCCGGTATCCGTGCCCGTGTGGTTGACCGTCGCGTCGGGTCCCAGACGCTGCCAGGCTCCGTGCTGCCCGTTGCCCGTGAACTTCTTCTCCGTGGCCATGAGTTTGTCGCCATAGCTGTTCAAGAACTGGTCGTCGTAGTCGCCCCAGCGCATCAGGTTGCTCATCACCTGTCCCCCCAGAGGGAAGCCTCCGCCGCGGCCCACGGGCTGGTCGACCAGGGCCACCATGTTGCCCTTCCAGGAGGTCATTGCGGCGCTGTCGCTCTGGGTGGCGTTGGCGAGTGCGAGACTCAGGTTCTTCTGGAGGTCGCCGAACTGCTCCCTGCGGTCACGGCGCAGGTCCCACCCCGCATGCGGGTCGGTGACGCCGGCCCAGAAGTCCAGTGTCTTCTGCGGTCCGAGCGTGGTGGCGAAGCGTTCGGCGAACAGCGGGTCGGCTGAATACTGCTTCAGCCCCGCGTTGAGCCGGTCGAATTCGGCGGTGGAGAGCTTCTCCGGATCCCTCTTGGCGAGTGCCGCCAGGTCGTCGGCTGTCTTGAGTGCTTCAGCGGCTGCGTCCCGGTCCTTGTAACTGGCTTCACCAAAACCGTAGTTGGCCTGGTCTGCAAGCGCCTTGAGGACCTTGCTGGCGGAGTTGTCGCTCTCGGTGGCCCTGCCGAGAATGCCTTGGATCTCGTCGCGCAGGGCGTTGACGTCGCTCTGGGTATGTGAGGGCGGGGTATGGCCCTCCGCCGCGCGGTCCGGGTGGACGTTCACGGTAACGGTGAAACCGCCGTCACCGGTGTTCATCACGGTGAGGTTCTTCTTCAGGCCACGGTCGATGGCTTCCTTCAGCTGAGTGTGGTAGCCCCTCAGCTCCCCGGCGGTGTCCTTGAGGATGCCATGGATGGACTTGCCCTGGGTGTGGGCGTCCTTGATCTCGCCGGCCGTCTTGCCGATGAACTCCTTGGTGACCTGTGAGTTCTCACCGGCCCAGTTCGCCTTGTTGGCCGCCTGGTGCAGGCCATTTTCGGCGTCCCTTGCGAGGGTTTGGAGGCTGCGGACGATGACCGACCAGTCCTCGACTGCGTCGTCGAGCAGTTTGAGGTTGGCGTGGCGCAGAGTGTCGAAATCCATGAGTGGCCCCCGTTGTGCGGTTACTTTTTCTCGCCGTAGATCGGGTTCTTGTCCCCGGCCGTTCCGACCCGCTCGTCGAAACCGGCGTCGAGAGTGGCGATGCTGCTCATCTGCCGCTGGATGTAGGCCTCGTCACCGTTATGGATCTTCTTGGTGACCTGCATGTGGTTGGAGATGTGCGCGCAGGCGTCGAGGACGGTGTTCAGCTGCGCGGACCAGCGGTTCGATACATGCTGGAGCCCGGAGCCGAGCGCGAATCCCTGGGAGGCCAGGTCACTCGCCGCCTTGTCGACGCTCGTCCTGTCCAGACGGGCCTGGTCCCAGAGCTGGTCGTAGAGCGTATGCGCGTGGTTGCCGATCTTGGAGAGTTCCTGCTGGTTGACGTTGAGGTCACCCGTGCTGCCGGGCGTCGTCGGGACCGGGCCCGGGCCGGAGTCACCGGGGTACTGGTTGAGCTGCATGTGCGTCGAGCCCGCCTGCTGGCTCTCCAATGCTTCAGTCTTCATTTGGTCCCACTCGTCCCACGCCACTGACCTGCTCCTTTACCCCCGACGGCCGTCGCCGGCAGGCCGCGGAACGGCCCCGACCTGCAGCGTAGTCATTCGTCCTGGCGTTCGGGACCGCTACACCATGTCTCCTTAAGATCATCCATAGGACATGGCGCCGAGCAGCGTGCGTTCGTCTCCGGAGTCGTCAGATGGCCTTCTCACGCTACCGGCAAGCCTTGGTGTCCAACTGACCTGGGCGACTGCTGCCATTGCGCGACCCTGACGGTTCGTTCAAGAACTGACGGAGGCACCGTGGTTTGAAGCGCCCACCGTGGCCGCCGGGCCAGTCGAACGGAAACGCCCCCAGGACTGCCGGTTCCTGCTTGTGGCCTCACCGACGAAGGACGCGCCCTGCGTGAACCGGATCCGGACGCCCCAGGAAGAGGCCACCGTCAAGGACCCGAGCCCGGCCGAACGGGATTGACTCGAGCACCCGCTGGGCCGGCTCATCGCGAGCATCGACGCCCGCCGCTAAGCAGAGTTGACCGCGCCCTCCAGGAACGCCGTCCGTGAACGCGCGAACCTCCCCCGAGGCAATCACCGATCCGTACGGCGTCTCTTTTGCTGCGGCCGACCTTGCCGACCCCGCGCTCTGGAGCTACGCGTCCCCCGCCGACCCGGGCAGCCGTGCGTACGGGCTGAACGGGCCGCCGTATGGCTGGAGGGGCGCGCTCTTGGCGAGGAGGCCGACGGCGACCTGTTCACCGCGGTCCGGCCACTGCTCGCCGACAAGATCGCCGCGATCACCCGCCGCCGCGGCCGCGTCGAGCGGGCCCTCGGCCGTGACGGGCAGCCCACCTCGCTCGACCGGCCGTGCCCGTACTGCCGTGGGCCGCTCACCGCGTACACCCGGGCGGTTCCTGTCATCCCGCGGGCGGCTCCTGTCACGGGGAGGAGGACCGGAAGGTCGTCACGGTGTCCGTGGCCGGCGTCGTACCCGGAGGTGCCGACGGCACGGCAGCCGTGGCCGTCCCGTTCGGGCAGGCGTCGGCGCCAGTTGGACGGTGGGCCGGATGTCGGGGTGGGCGAGCACGCGAAGGGCCCCGGCGCTTTCGCGCCGAGGCCCTGATGAGATGGGTGCGCCGATCCGGAACGGCGCACCCAGGCTGGGTTTCGGCGGTCCGCCGCCCCTCTCTAAACGAGCGTCATCGCGTAGATCTCGACGCGGGAGTCGTCCGGCAGCGAGACCGAACGGACCGTCTTGCCCCCGTCGAGCTCGGCGGCCGTACCGAAGAGCCGAATGGACGGCCCGTCGACACCGCTGCCCCGCTTGATGCGGTGCGGCATGTCGAGGACGACCGTGCCGCCGTCCGGCGCGGAGCCCGCCCAGTCGCCGAACGTCACCGGTGCCTCCGTGCTGCTGCCGTCCGTGTAGTGCACGGTCAGTGTGGTGGTCACAGGACCGTTGTGCGCCGAGCCGACCAGCCGCAGCGCACTGTGCTGTCCGGCGGGCAGCAGGAGGGCCTGCCCGCTTGCTTCGAGGAAGTTGTTCGCCGTGCCGGTGGGGTCCGGCGCGTGGTACGTCACCCCGTCCCACGTGACCGGCCCCGCCTTGGGCAGCAGGTCGCCGTCATAGCTCCAGCCGTGCCCGTCGAAGTCGCCCTCGTCGGGGTTCGCCACCGTGGCCGTGCCGTCGTGGCCGAGGTCCGCGCGGAGGTCCACCGCACACTGCCCGTTCGCCTCACTCGCGCAGGTCGTGGCGGCTCCCACCGCGACGGTGGCCTTGCGGGTGACCGAGTTCGTCCCCCGGCCCGCGACCTTCACCTCCACCGGGTAGGACCCGGCCGCGACGCCCGGCGGCACGGTGATGTCGAGCGACACCTTCTTCTGCACCGGGAGATGACCGGAATCGATCACCAACGGTGAACGCTGTGCCGTCGTGGCCTTCCAGCCGCTGGGCACCTTCGCCGTGACCGACACGTTCAGCTTGCCGGGTGCCTGCCCGAGGACGTCCAGCGTGAACTTCGCGATCTGTGCGGCGTCACCCGTGGGGACGACCGCCGAGGCGGGACGCAGCGACGCGTCGACGTGCTTGCGGCTGTCGGGGGATGCCTGGTTGACGGAGGGCGGCTGGGCGCCCTTGCCCGTACCCCATGAGGAGGGGGAGGTCCCGAGCCGGTGGGCAAGGGTTCCGCCGTGCGCGAGCTTGTTCCAGCTCAGCCAGGTCTGGGGTACGTCCCGGCCGTTCAGGGCCACGCTCTGCACGTACCGCTTCGTGTCGCTCGCTCCGGGTGCCTCGATCGTCAGCGTGCCGCCCTGCCCCTTGGTGCCGGACGCCTTGGGGTAGCTGCCGATCCGGACGGTCGCCGACTCGAACTGCGGGCTGGACACGGCCAGGAAGTCGCCGCCGCTCATCGTCGGGTAGATGCCGAGCGAGGAGAAGACGTACCAGGCAGACATGGTGCCCAGGTCGTCGTTGCCCGTCATCCCGTCCGGCCCGTTGGTGAACAGCGTCATCGCCGCACGCACCACGGTCGCGGTCTTCGCCGGGGCGCCGACCCAGTTGTACATGTACGGGGCGTGCAGGTCCGGCTCGTTGTTCGGGTTGTACGTCGGCTTGCCGTAGTAGTCGTACGGCTGCGAGATCCAGTCGTTCCGAGCGGTGCCCGCCGGGTCGGTGAGCAGCTTGTCGTGGACGAAGAAGGAGTCGAGCCGCTTCTCGGTGGCGCTCCGGCCGCCCATCAGGCTGACGAGACCAGCCGGGTCCTGCGGTACCAGCCACTGGTACTGGTACGCGCCGCCCTCGTGGAACTGGTGCGCCGCCTCGACCGGGTCGTACGGCGTGAGCCAGGTGCCGTCGGCCGTCCGCGGCCGGAACTGCTGGATCGAGGAGTCCCACAGGTTCCGGTACCACTGCCCGCGCGCGGCGAACATCTGGGCGTCCGACTTGTGTCCGAGCCGGTCGGCCATCAGCGCGAGCGACGCATCGGCGGCGGAGTACTCCATCGTCGCCGACGCCGGGTGCTTGCAGTCGTTGTCGCCGCCCTTGTCCGCGCAGTCCTTGCCGAGCTCGAGTCCTGACGGGATGTAGCCGCGCTCGGTGTAGTGGTCCGATCCCGAGCGTCCGTTGTACGGAGAGTCGGCGGGCGGGGTGCTGGTCGCGTTCTTCTTCAGCAACGCGTAGGTCTCTGCCTCGTGTCCGGCGAGCAGACCCTTCGACCAGGCCTCTACGAGGAAGGGCGTGACCGGGTCACCGGTCATGATGTTGGTCTCGCTGTTGGCGAGCGCCCAGCGGGGCAGCCAGCCGCCGTCCCGGCCGGCCGCGACGACCGACAGCGCGACGTCCCGGGCGACCTTCGGCTCCAGCATCTGCAGAAGCTGGTTCTGCGGCCGGTAGGTATCCCAGAGCGAGAAGTTCTGGTACGGCGTGTAGTCCTTTGCCGTGTGCGTCTTGTTGTCGAACCCCTGGTACATGCCGTCGACGTCACCGGCGAGGTTCGGGTGCAACTGGCTGTGGTAGAGCGCGGTGTAGAAGGCCTTCTGCCGGTCCGCCGCGCCTCCGCCGACCCGGATGGAATCCAGTTGCTTCTTCCATGTGTCCTGCAACGCCTTGCGCGTGCCGTCGAAGTCGAAGGACTCCTTGGTCTCCGCGGCCAGGTTCTTACGGGCGCCCTCCACACCGGTGTAGGACAGCCCCACCTTGAGGACGGCGTCCCGGTCGGTGGTCGCGTCGAAGGTCACCCATGCGCCGTTCTGGCCGCTTCCCTCCGCGTCGCGGGTGCCGGGCTCGGGGTCTGCGCCGTCCCACGTGCCGTAGGCCTTGAAGGGCCGGTCGAAGGTGGCGCTGAAATACACCGTGTGCTCGTCGTGGCCGGCGCAGAAGCCCCCGGCGTGCACCCGGCCCTCGATGGTGCGGTCACCGACGACGTGCACCTCGGAGTCCAGCACGGACTGGTTGGCCTTGCCCGTGTTGAACAGGACGTTGGCCGAACCGGTGGAGGGGAAGGTGTAGCGCTGCCACCCGGTGCGCTCGGTGGCGGTGAGTTCCGCGTCGACGTCGTACTTCTTCAGCCCCACCCGGTAATAACCGGGACTGGCCTGCTCGTCGTCGTGGCTGTACGGGGAGCGGTAGGCGTTCGGGTCCACGGAGTCGACCGCGCCCGTGGTCGGCATGATGGGCAGCTCGCCCATGACGCCGCAGCCGACACCGGACAGGTGCGTCTGGCTGAATCCGTAGATCGAGTCCTGCTTGTAGTCGTAGCCGCCCTGGCCGCCGGTGTCCGGACTGACCTGGACCATGCCGAACGGCGCGCTCGCCCCGGGGAAGGTGTTGCCGAAGTTCTGGGTTCCGACGAACGGATTGACCAGATCGATCGGTTCCGCGTCGGAGGCGGCGGCGGGCTGGGCGATGCCGACCACGCCACCACTCACGAGTACGGCGGCCATCAGACCGGCTGTTATACCGGAAGCACGGGGACGGAACGGTCTGAAAGCAAACCGCATGGGGTATTTCCCTTCGAGTCCTGACACGACTGACAACGTTGTCACTCTGTTCGTTGGCACCGTAACCCCCGACCGCCCCGGATGTCACTGGTTGAGCGGGTGGCAAATCCTGACGCGATGAATCGATTCTGCATAACGAGGCGTTCGACAAGTGACCTGCCTGCCCCGGCGCGCGGCCGGCCTGCGGGGCGGATGCGCCACCGACCGGCACACGGAGGTGGGCGTAGCCCTCGCGGCCGGAGAGGAACCGCGCGCCGGCTTGGTCCAAGACCTCGTCGGGCACGTCGGGGTACAGGGTGGGATGGAATCGCCAGGCCCAGAGCGCCAACCGGTAGCCGCTGGCGAGCGGAACAATCACGTGACACCCGAGATCCGGCTCCGCCGGCTGCTGAAGGGTCGCCCGGTCCCATAGCCCCTCACAGAGCCTTACGGGATTCCCGTCCTTGCCGAGAACCGGCTTGTGCTGGTGCATCAGGTAGCCGAGCGTCGCTTCGGATATGAGGATGCTCCTCAGACTCTGCGGGGCCAACGGCCGACCTCCGGGCGGCTTTCCGTACATCGCGGCCCAGTGGTCCGCAGGCGACGCCTCGCCTGCGCGGTTGAGGCGGGCCGCCTCACTGCTGGTGGTGACGTTCTCGGGATCGGCCAGGAAGCGACGGGCGACATCTCGTAGCACCTCGGAGGCATACGGATGCAGTTCCACATGGTCGACCTTGCGCCCCCATGACGTTTCGCACGTACTGGAAGCCATACGACGGCTTGCCCGTCGGCCGGCCGGCCGCCCTGATCCTGATCGTGGCGTCGCGGTTCCGGCGCTGGATCGCGCGGAGTTCCATCTGCGCGCCCCAGGCTTCCATGGTGAACCGATTCTCGTCGGCCGGGTCGTCCAGTTTGCACGCCTTGGAAGCGATCTTGGTCAGCCCAGGAAGCTCAACCGCACCCGCCGGTCCACATTGTCGACGTTCGTGTCCACCAGACACACCGACTGCCAGGTACCCAGTTCCAGGCGTCCGCCGATCACCGGCAGCGTGGCGTGCGGGGGTACCAGGGCCGGGAGTACGTGGTCGCGGCCGTGGCCCGGGCTGCCGTGGCGGTGCTGCCAGCGGTCGTCGGCGGGGAGCAGTGTGTGGAGCGTGGCCAGCAGGTCGGCGTCGCTGCCCGCCCCCGTTTCCAGGACGGCGATCCCGGCCGTCGCGTGCGGCACGAAGATGTTGAGCAGGCCGTCCCGGCCCTGGGCTGCGGCGCTGAGGAAGTGTTCGCACCGAGCCGTCAGGTCCGTGACGGTCTCGGTCGCTCCGGTGGCGATGTTCAGGACGCGTGTGGTGAAGGTTTCCGGCATGGCTCCCATTCTCCCGGTTGAGCGGTGGGATCGCCCGTCCACGGAACGAGACGGCATTGACCGGCTCTGTTCCTCGTCGCTACGTTCGGCGCCATGTTCCGTTCAGCGCTGCTCACTTCGCGCGGTCACATCGACCTGCTGCGAGTGGCTTCCGCCGCGTGTTGTCGCGGCTGCTGACGTTCTCTCAGCACCTCTTTCCGCGGTGACCCGGCGCGCGAAGCGCCCGCTCCTGCCGTATGTGCCCGCGCACCTCCTCACCGCACTCCCCCGTTTGCGCCTGCCGTCGCGTCCGCGCGTCCGCCTCTCCTAGCGGTCCGCGCATCGGCGTCGCAGCGCGGATGCCGCTCATGTGTCCCGGTCGCCGATACCTTCGCCGACCTGTTCACACTGCTCTCCCCCGGCCTCCACCGCTGCCCACTTCCTGTGCCCCGCTCCTACGGAAAGGCATTCACATGACCGTCTCCCTGCACTGGTTCCTGCCGACCGGCGGTGACGGCCGGACGCTGGTCGACCGGCATGCCTACACCGACGGTGGGATCAAGCGCGACCGCATCACCCCGGTGAGCGGGGTACGCGCACCCGACATCGAGTACCTGACCCAGATCGCCAAAGCGGCCGAGCAGTTGGGCTTCGAGGCGGTGCTGACGCCGACCGGCACCTGGTGCGAGGACGCCTGGCTGACGACGGTGGCGCTGGCCCAGCACACCGAGCGGCTGAAGTTCCTCGTCGCCTTCCGGCCCGGGGTCATCTCCCCGGTGCTCGCCGCGCAGATGGCAGCCACGTACCAGCGGATCACGCGGGGCCGGCTGCTGCTCAACGTGGTGACGGGTGGCGATTCCACGGAGCAGCGACGCTTCGGTGACCATCTGGACCACGACCGGCGCTATGCCCGGACCGCCGAGTTCCTTTCGGTGGTGAAGGGCGCGTGGAGCGGGCGGCCGTTCGACTTCGCGGGTGAGCACTATCAGGTCGACGGGGCACTCACCGCGCTGCCGCCCGATCCCCTGCCGGAGATCTTCTTCGGCGGGTCGTCGGCCGCGGCGGGGCCGGTGGCCGCCGCGCACGCCGATGTCTATCTGACCTGGGGTGAGCCCCCGGCCGCGGTCAAGGAGAAGATCGACTGGATCAGGCGGCTGGCGGAGGAGGAGGGCCGCACGGTCCGTTTCGGGATACGCCTCCACACCATCTCGCGCGACTCCTCACGCGAGGCGTGGGCGACGGCCGACCGGCTGCTCGGCGATCTCGACCCCGAGACGATCGCCGCCGCGCAGCAGGCGCTGGGGCGCAGCGAGTCGGTGGGCCAGCAGCGGATGCTGGCGCTCCACGGCGGCTCGCGCGACAAGCTGGAGATCTCGCCGAACCTGTGGGCGGGTGTCGGACTGGTGCGAGGCGGTGCCGGAACGGCCCTGGTGGGCAGTCATGCGGAGGTGGCCGACCGGATCGAGGAGTACCACGAGCTGGGTGTGGAGCACTTCGTGCTGTCCGGGTATCCGCATCTGGAGGAGGCGTACTGGTTCGGTGAGGGCGTCACCCCGCAGCTCGCGGCGCGCGGGTTGCTGTCGACCGTGCCGGCTTCACCACTGCTCTCGGTGCCCGCGGCCAACGGACGCCCGGCGTCCGCCCCGGGTGGCGCCCCGCTACTCGTCGCCGGGGGCCGGTGAGCCAGTGCGTGTACGCCGGTCCGGCGCCGGGAAGATCCCGGACCGGCGCGCGGTTGGTAGAAGGGTGAACAACTTCGGGACGCGTGAGCTGGATGTCGTCGTGGTGGGCGCCGGGCAGGCGGGCCTCTCCAGCGCCTATCACCTGAGGCGGTCCGGCCTGGAGCCGGACCGCGACTTCGTCGTCCTGGATCACGCTCCCCGCGCGGGCGGTGCCTGGCAGTACCGCTGGCCCTCGCTGACGTACGGCAAGGTCCACGGGATGCATGCCCTGCCCGGCATGGAACTGGCCGGAGCCGATCCCGGCCGGCCCTCGTCCGCGGTGATCGGCGAGTACTTCGACGCGTACGAGCGGCGCTTCGACCTGCGCGTCCACCGGCCGGTGGAGGTGAGCGCCGTACGCGAGGGGCACGAGGGCAGGCTGCTCGTGGAGACCTCCGAGGGCACGTACGCCACACGCACCCTGATCAGCGCCACCGGCACCTGGGACCGGCCCTTCTGGCCGCGCTATCCGGGCCAGGAGATCTTCCGTGGGCGACAGCTGCACACGGCGGACTACCCGGGCCCCGGAGAGTTCAGCGGACAACGGGTGATCGTCGTCGGAGGTGGCGCCTCCGGCACTCAGCACCTGATGGAGATCGCGGACGTGGCGGCGGCGACGTTCTGGGTGACGCGCCGGCCGCCGGTCTTCCGCGAGGGGCCGTTCGGTGAGGACGAGGGGCGCGCGGCGGTGGCGCTGGTGGAGGAGCGTGTGCGTCAGGGGCTGCCGCCGCGGAGCGTGGTGAGCGTGACCGGGCTGCCGCTCACCGAGGCGGTCCGGGACGCCCGTGAGCGGGGCGTGCTCGACCGGATCGAGATGTTCGACCGGATCACTCCGACCGGTGTGGCCTGGGACGACGGCCGGACCGTCGACGCCGACGTCATCCTGTGGGCGACGGGTTTCCGCGCGGCGGTCGAGCACCTGACGCCGTTGCGGCTCCGCGAGCCCGGGGGCGGCATCAAGCTCGACGGCACTCAGGTCGTACGGGACGAGCGCATCCATCTCGTCGGCTACGGGCCGTCGGCCAGCACGATCGGCGCCAACCGCGCGGGGCGGGCCGCGGTCCGGTCGCTCAAGCGGCTGCTGGACCGCACCGGAGATCCTGAGCCCGCGCCCGTCGCGGTCTGACGGGAGGCCGCCCGACGCTTGACGGCCGGTCAGTCCGTGGCGGCGGAGCGGCGGTTGCGGTTGAACTCCTCGACGTTGGTGAGCTGTTCGTCGTAGCTGTCGGTGAAGCGGGTGTCCCCCGGGCCGACGGTGACGAAGTAGAGCCACGGCCCGGGTGGCGGACCGACGGCCGCCCGCATGGCCTGCTCCCCCGGGTTGCCGATGGGTGTGGGCGGCAGCCCCTTGCGCTCGTAGCTGTTGTACGGGCTGTCGATCTTCGTGTCGCCCGTACTCGTGTCCAGCGTGGACCGCTTCAGCGCGTAGTTGATCGTGGAGTCCATCTGCAGGGCCATGTCCTGGGCCAGCCGGTTGTGGATCACCCTGGCCACCTTGCCCATGTCGGAGGCGGTGTCGGCCTCCGCCTGCACGATCGACGCGATCGTCACCGTCCGGTAGACGGAGTCGCCGTTCCGTTGCGCACCGGCGGTGACACGGTCGGCGCCGAAGCGTTTGGACGCCGTCCGCACCATGTAGCGGAGCAGGCTCTCCGGGGTCGTTTCGTCGTCGACGGGATACGTGGCGGGGAAGAGGTAGCCCTCCGGGTTGCCCTTCGCGGCGGCCGGCAGGGGCAGTTCGGCGCCGGGCACGGCCTTCTCGGTGCTGCCCGGCGCGAGACGGAGTGCCTTGTCGGCCGCGACGTACACCTGGGAGGCCCGCCACCCCTCGGGGATCACCAGGAGGCGGGGTTGTTCCTGCTTCTTCTCCTGCGGCCCGAGGAGAAGAAACGGCACGAGCACGGCCGCCGCCACGACGAGGACGGCGCCGATGAGCAGCACCAGCCGCCCACGCCTGGTCGGTCGGAGTCTGCGGCGGGGCGGAGCGTCCGGGGACTCGTTTGCCATGCGGGCACGTTAACCCGGACATATGCCCTGTTTCGGTACCTGGCGGCAGACGACACGAGCCGCGCCCCCTCGCACCAGAACACACGAACAGGCAATCGGGTGTTCGCTCGAACGCGTGATCGTACGAGCTTTGGTTGCTCAGCGCCCCTACGGAGCCTGATGATTACAGAGCGCAAGCAGCGGGCTGCAGACCGCGACTGCGCAGTCCCGAAGATGCACCACGCACAAGGAGAAGCACCAGATGAACTTCCTCACCAACCTGCTCGCCGGCGTCGTCCACTTCGTGGGTTGGCTCGTCTGACCATCGCTCCACCGGCGCCGCCGCTCCCCGTCCCACGGGAGCGGCGGCGCTGCCGTGGGCCCGGGCGGTGCGGTGCGGGAGGGTGTTGCGGAGTGCGGGGCCATCGTCCTGCACCTCATCGGTCTGCCGCCGGATCCGGGTGTTCTCCACGCGTCGTTGCCGCCGGGCCGGAATCCGGAGCTGGACCCCGCGCAGGGCTGTCATGAGCGGCGATCCCACCGTACGTGCGGCGCCGGGCATCGCGGCCCCACCCCCGGCCGCGCGCCACGCCCGGCAACAGGCTCCCCCGTTCAGGGAGCGACGGGTGCCAGTTGGGTGTCCCGGCGGAGCAGGGCCGCGTACCGGCCGTCCTGATCGAGCAGCTCCTCATGGGTTCCGCGCTCCGCCGTACGACCACCGTCCAGGACGATGATCTGGTCCGCGTCACGGACCGTGGAGAGCCGGTGCGCGATCGTGAGGGTGGTGCGGCCCGCGGAGAGCGAGTCGATCGCCGACTGCACGGCGTGCTCCGTACGGGTGTCGAGGGCGCTCGTCGCCTCGTCGAGGATCAGCACGGGAGGGTCGCGCAGAATCGTTCGGGCGATCGCCAGCCGCTGCTTCTCGCCGCCGGAGAAGCGGTAGCCCCGCTCGCCGACGAGCGTGTCGTAGCCGTCGGGCAGGGAGGCGATGTGGTCGTGGATCTGTGCCGCGCGGGCCGCCGCCTCGATCTCCTCGTCGGTGGCCTCCGGCTTGGCGAAGCGAAGGTTGTCGGCGACGGAGGCGTGAAAGAGGTAGGTCTCCTGGGAGACCACGCCGACGGCCCTGGCCAGGGTGTCGAAGTCCAGGTCCCGCACGTCGACGCCGTCGATCGTCACGCGGCCGCCGGTGACGTCGTACAGCCGGGGGACGAGGTAGCTGAGGGTCGACTTGCCGGAGCCCGTGGGCCCGACGACGGCCAGACTGCTGCCCGCGGGCACGGTGACGTCGATGCCGGTGAGCGTGGGTCCGCTCCTCTCGTCGTAACTGAAGTCGACGCCCTCGAAGGCGACCTCCCCACGGATCTTCTCCAGCCGCACGGGCTTCTCGGGCTCGGTGATGTCCACGGTCAGGTCGAGGTACTCGAAGATCCGCTGGAAGAGGGCGAGGGACGTCTGCATCTGCACTCCGGTGGAGAGCAGGCTCACGGCCGGCCTGAACAGGCCCTGCTGGAGCGAGACGAACGCGACGAGGGTGCCGAGGGAGACGGCGGTGGCGCCCGACTGGAGCGTCATGCCGGCCGCCCAGTAGATGACGGCGGGCATGGCGGCCATGACGATGCCGATCGTCGACATCCGCCAGCGACCGGCCATGCTGGAACGCACTTCGAGACCGACCAGGCGCTCGGACTCCTCGGCGAAGCCCTTCGTGAGCGATTCCGAGCGGCCCATGGTGCGGCCGAGGAGGATGCCGCTGACCGAGAGGGACTCGGTGACGGTGGCGGCCATGGCGGCCATCTGCTTCTGGCGCTGCGTGGTGATCTTCTTGCGCTCCCGTCCCACCCTGCGGCTGATCCACACGAAGACGGGCAGCAGAAGCAGGGAGACGACGGTCAGCCGCCAGTCGAGTGCGAGCATGGCGACGACGGTGGCGATGACCGCGGTGAGATTGGAGACCAGCGAGGTGGCCGTCGAGGTGACCGTCGCCTGCATACCGCCGATGTCGCTGGCGATACGGGACTGCACCTCACCCGTCCGGGTCTTCGTGAAGAAGGCCAGCGGCATCCGCTGGAGCTGGGTGTAGACGGCGGTGCGCAGATCGTGCATGACGCGCTGGCCGACCGTCGTGGAGATCAGGGTCTGCACCACACCGAAGACACTGGTCATCACGGCGGTGAGGATCATGCCGAGAGCGAGCAGCGAGAGCAGACCGGTGCGCCCCTGCGGGATCGCCGTGTCCAGAATCTCGCGCAGCAGGAACGGGGATGCCACCGACACCAGGGACGAGGCTCCGACCAGCAGGCCGACCAGCGCGAGCCGGCCGCGGTAGGGGCGGAAGAGACGGAAGATGCGGCGCAGCTCTGCGGGCGGCTGGCCGTCATCCCTGGGCGGGGCGCTCCACGTGGGTTCGTCGGGTTTCATGGGCTCCTTCGACAGGCGTGCGGTCATGCTGCTTGGGAGAGCATAGTTGATTGTTACCTATACTCACAATGAACATGGTCCTGATATTGTTCCCTCATGGACTCCCACGATTCCGACGGCCTGCTGGCCGAGCAACTTCTGCGGCTCACCCGCAGGCTCCACCGCATCCAGAGCCGCCAGCTGGAGCCGATCGGCATCACTCCCGCCCAGTTCCGGCTGCTGCGTACGGTCGCCCAGTACGAGGGCCCGCCCCGGATGGCCGATCTCGCCCAGCGCCTGGACGTCGTCCCGCGTGCCGTGACCAGCCTGGTCGACGGTCTGGAGGCGAGCGGCCGTGTGCGCCGCGCACCCGACCCGGCCAGCCGCCGGGTGGTGCGCGTCGAGATCACCGACGAGGGCCTCGCCACGCTCAGGTCCCTGCGCAGCGCGCGCCGCGCCGCCGCGGAGGAGATCCTTGCTCCACTGACCGCCGAACAGCGCGAGGTGCTCGGCGGCCTGCTGTCCGCTCTGGTCGACGGGATGCCGGAGCGCCACTGCTGACACGGCGCCGGAGCGCCGTACCTCCGAGGGGACCCGCCATGCCGCTGCTGGAGCCGAAGCCGGAATCCCTCCGTCCTGGTACGGCGCGCCCGCCGTCCCACGACCGTGTCCCCGACCGCATGGCACAGGGCACCCCGGAGCCGCTGCGCTCGGAGCTGGTGGCCCTGCTCGGGGCCGACAAGGTGCTGTGGAAGATCTCCGACCTCGTGCGGTACGCCTCCGACGCCAGCCCCTACCGGTTCCTGCCCCAGGTGGTGGTCGTGCCGGAGGACGTCGACGACGTCTCCGCGATCCTGTCCTACGCCCACGGCAAGGGCCGTGAGGTGGTCTTCCGCGCGGCGGGCACCAGCCTCAACGGCCAGGCCCAGGGCGAGGACATCCTCGTGGACGTAAGGCGGCACTGGACGGGGATCACCGTCCTGGACGACGGGGCGCGGGCCCGGATCGGTCCCGGGACCACCGTCATGAGGGCGAACGCCACCCTGGCCAGGCACGGCCGGCTGCTGGGGCCCGACCCGGCCAGCGCGATCGCGTGCACGGTGGGCGGAGTCGTCGCCAACAACGCGTCCGGTATGACCGCGGGGACGACCCGCAACTCGTACCGCACCCTCGCCTCCCTCACCGTCGTCCTGCCGAGCGGCACCGTCGTCGACACGGCCGACCCGGCGGCTGACGAGCTGCTGGCCCGGGCCGAGCCGCGCCTGTGCGAGGGGCTGCTCGCACTCAAGGCGGAGATCGAGGCGGACGCCCGGCTGACCGCCAGGATCCGTACGAAGTACGAGATCAAGAACACCAACGGATACCGCCTCGACGCGTTCCTCGACGGTTCGACGCCCGTACAGATCCTTCGCGGGCTGATGGTCGGCTCCGAGGGCACCTTCGGATTCATCTCCGAGGTCGTCTTCGACACACTGCCCCTGGACCGGCGGATCTCGTCGGCCCTGCTGTTCTTCCCCTCGCTGTCCGCCGCCGCGGCGGCCGTGCCCCGCTTCAACGAGGCGGGCGCGATCGCGGTGGAACTCATGGACGGCAACACCCTGCGCGCCTCCGTCAGCGTCCGGGGCGTCCCGGCGGACTGGGCGACGCTGCCCAAGGAGACGACCGCACTGCTGGTGGAGTTCCGCGCACCGGACGACGCCGGTCTCCGGGCGTACGAGCGAGCGGCCGACGAGGTGCTCACCGGCCTGGAGCTGGTCGTACCCGCCCTGTCGGTCACGAACGCCTTCACCCGGGACGCCGCGACCGTCTCCGGCTACTGGAAGGCGCGCAAGGCCTTCGTCACGGCGGTGGGCGGCTCACGCCCGGCCGGTACGACCCTCATCACGGAGGACTTCGCCGTACCGCCCGCACGCCTCGCCGAAGCCTGCCGGGCGCTCCTGGAGCTCCAGGCGGAGCACGGGTTCGACGCGGCCGTGGCAGGCCACGCGGCCCACGGCAACCTGCACTTCCTGCTCGCCTTCGACGCCTCCAAGGCGAGCGACGTCGACCGGTACGCCGCGTTCATGGACGACTTCTGCCGGCTCGTCGTCGACCGGTTCGACGGCTCGCTCAAGGCCGAGCACGCCACGGGACGCAATATCGCGCCGTTCCTGGAGCTGGAGTGGGGACCGAAGGCGACGGAACTGATGTGGCGTACGAAGCAGGTCATCGACCCCGACGGGGTACTGGCGCCACGGATCGTCCTCGACCGCGATCCGAAGGCCCATCTGCGCGGGCTCAAGACGATCCCGAAGGTGGAAGCGGTCGCCGACCCGTGCATCGAGTGCGGCTTCTGCGAACCGACGTGCCCCAGCGAGGACCTGACCACCACACCCCGCCAACGGATCGTGCTGCGCCGGGAGATGATGCGGCAGCAGGACGGTGCCCCGGTGGAGGCCGGTCTCCTCGACGCGTACGGCTATGACGCGGTGGACACCTGCGCGGGCGACTCCACCTGCAGACTCGCCTGCCCGGTCGGCATCGACACCGGGGCGATGATGAAGTCTTTCCGCCACCGCCGGCACTCACCGCGCGAGGAGCGGATCGCGGCGCTGGCCGCCCGTAACTTCGCCTCGGTGGAGGCGGCGGCGCGGGTCGCGGTGGCCGCTGCCGACAGGGTCCGGAACCGGGCGGGCGACCGCGTCCTGGAGTCCGTCACCCGGCTGGCCCGCAGGGCCGTACGACCGGGGCTGGTCCCCGAGTGGCTGCCTGAGATCCCCGGCGCGGCCGCCCGGAAGCTGCCACGGACGTCCCGGAGCGGCGCCCACGCCGTCTACTACCCGGCGTGTGTGAACCGCGTCTTCGCCGGTCCCGACCCGCGGCGTGAACCGTCCCTGGCCGAGGCCGTCGTCGCCGTCTCCGCACGGGCCGCGAAGCCCGTGTGGATTCCGGACGACGTCGCGGGCACGTGCTGCGCGACCATCTGGCACTCCAAGGGCTACGACGAGGGCAACACCGTCATGGCCAACCGGATCGTGGAGGCCGCCTGGGGGTGGACCGCGGGCGGGCGGCTCCCCCTGGTCGTCGACGCCTCGTCGTGCACGCTGGGCATCGCGCACGAGGTGGTGCCGTACCTCACCGAGGACAACCGGGAGCTGCACGGCGAACTGACCGTCGTCGACTCGCTGGTGTGGGCGGCCGACGAGCTGCTGCCGGGACTGACGGTGCTCCGCACAGCCGGTTCGGCGGTCCTGCACCCGACCTGTTCGATGGAACACCTGGGCGACGTGGAGCATCTTCGGAGGGTTGCCGAGGCGTGCGCCGACGAGGTGTCCGTGCCCGACGACGCAGGATGCTGTGCCTTCGCGGGCGACCGTGGCATGTTGCACAAGGAACTGACGGCGTCGGCCACCGCGAAGGAGGCGGCGGAGGTCAACACCCGGGCGTACGACGTCTACCTGTCGGCGAACCGCATGTGCGAGATCGGCATGGACCGGGCGACCGGCCACCGGTACCGGTCGGTCCTGATGGAGCTGGAGCGGGCGACCCGGCCGTAGTCCAGCAGCCCCGTGGACAGGCGTGCCCCGTGGACCAGCGGGGCGTGCCCCGTGGCCCAGCGGCCCGTGACCCGGGGAGCGGCAGCCCCGTAACCCCGCGGCCCCGCAGAGATCCGAGAAGTCCCGGAGGGCCCGAAGAGCCCGCGGAGCCCGCAGATCCCGGAGGTTCCCGGAGCCTCGGAGGCGGCGGCCGGATATGTGCCCCTGGCAGCCGGGGAACGGAAAAACCGTTTGCCTCGGACCGGGGCAGGACGCGAACCTTGCACGGTTTGGTCCCCCACCCGTCCAACGATTCCACGAGGTCCACGGACCTCCGCCCTTCCGAGCCCTGGGACGTCATGCAGATTCGCGATCTTCCGTACTCAGATCCTGGCGATCCGGATGTCCGGTCAGGTCCACGGTTCCTGTTCTGGCTCGGGCGCAGTCAGCTCGCCGGACAGCTGAAGTCCCTTTCCTGGGGCCTCCTCCACCAGTGCGCCATCGCCGGTCTCCCCCTGGCCGTCGGTCTCGCCGTGCAGGCCGTCATCGACCGTTCGGGCAGCGGCCTCCTGATGGCCGGGGGACTGATCCTGGCGCTCGGCGTCCTCATCGCGGTGGGTGACACGATGCTCCACCGCACCGCCGTCACCAACTGGATCACCGCCGCGGCGCGCGTGCAGCAGCTGCTGGCCCGCAAGACCGCCGAGCTCGGCTCCGCGCTGACACGGCGGGTCGCCGCCGGTGAGGTCGTCGCCGTCTCCACCGGCGACGTCGAGAAGATCGGCTGGTTCGTCGAGGCGCTCTCACGCTTCCTCGCCGCCGCCACCGCCCTCGTGCTGATCTGCGTCGGCCTCGTCGTCTATCTCCCCACGCTGGGTGTGCTCGTGGCGATCGCCATGCCGGTCCTGGCCCTGGCCGTCCTGCCCCTGCTCCCCCGGGCCACCCGGCGCGCCGACATCCAGCGCGAGAAGGCGGGAAAGGCGACGGAGCTGGCCTCCGACACGGTCGCAGGCCTGCGGGTGCTGCGCGGCATCGGCGGTGAGGAGCTCTTCCTCGGCCGCTACCGGCGCGCCTCCCAGGAGGTACGCAAGGCCGCCGTCCGCAGTGCCCGGATGTGGGCGCTGATCTCGGCGATCCAGGTACTGCTGCCGGGCATCCTGCTGATCGCCCTCGTCGTGTACGGGGCGGGGCTGGCACGGGACGGCCGCATCGAGGTCGGCCAGCTGGTCACCGTGTACAGCGCCGCGACGCTGATGCTGTTCCCTCTGCGGCACGTGGAGGAGATCGCCATGGCGTACTCCTTCTCCCGGCCGTCCGCGAAGCGCGCGGTCCGGGTGCTCTCCCTGCACCGCAGTGTCCAGCCGTCGACGATCGAGGGCGTGGCCCCGGCCGGCGACCTGTACGACCCGGTCACCGGTCTGATGGCTCCGCAGGGGCTGTTCACCGCCGTGGTCTGCGGCGATCCGGACGAGGCGGGCCGGCTGGCCGACCGCCTCGGCGGCCACGTCCAGGCCGAGGACGACACGGAGGGCACGGACCGAACGGACGGAACAGACGGTACGGGCGACGCGACGGGGGACGACGGCTCGGCTCGCCCGGCGCCGAAGCCGCAGGCACCGTCCGTACTGCTGGGCGGCGTGGCGCTGGACGAACTGCCGCTGGACTTCGCGCGGGCGGCGGTGCTCGTGCAGGACAAGGACCCGGTTCTGCTCTCGGGCACCCTGCGCGAGCTGCTCGACGTGCCGTCCTCCGGGCTCGTGAGTGCCGAGGACGCCCTGGCGGCGGCCCAGTGCGGTGATGTGCTGGACGCGCTGGCGCAGGCTTCGCCCGACACGGACGGTGACCCGATGGGGACCCGGATCACGGAGCGGGGCCGTTCGCTCTCCGGTGGACAGCGGCAGCGGCTCGCGCTGGCCCGTTCCCTGATCACCGACCCGGAGGCGCTCGTGCTCGACGAACCGACGTCGGCCGTCGACTCGCACACGGAGGCCAGGGTGGCCGCCGGGATCAAGCGGCTGCGCCAGGGCCGTACGACCGTGGCGTTCGCCTCCTCACCACTGCTGCTCGACCTCGCCGACCGCGTGGTGCTGGTCCATGAGGGCTCCGTCGTGGCCGTCGGACCGCACCGCGAGCTGCTGCGCACCGAACCCCGGTACCGGGCGGTCGTCACCCGCGAGACCGAGGACGAGATCGCGGTTCAGACCGCACAGGACGAACTCACGGGGACCGGACCGGCCGACGTGATGGAAGCGATCGAGGAAATCGAGGAGAGGGCATGATCGGCGTCGCACCACCGACGTACGACCCGGCCGCCCCGGAGTCGGCGACGACCCTGCCGGTCGGCACACCGACGACCGTGCGCGGCTATGTACGTGAACTGCTGCGGCGTCACCGCAAGCCGTTCGCCGTGCTCATCACCGTGAACGCGGTCGCGGTGATCGCCTCGATCACCGGTCCGTACCTGCTGGGCGGGCTGGTCGAGGACCTGTCCAACGGGGTCACCGACCTCCATCTGGAACGCACGGCGGCGGTGTTCGCGCTCGCGCTCGTCGTGCAGACCGTGTTCACGCGGACCATGCGGCTGCGCGGGGCGATGCTCGGCGAGGAGATGCTCGCCGATCTGCGCGAGGACTTCCTCGTGCGCTCGGTCGGGCTGCCTCCGGGGGTCCTGGAACGGGCCGGCACGGGCGATCTGCTGTCCAGGATCACCACGGACATCGACCGGCTGGCGAACGCGATGCGTGAGGCCGTGCCGCAGCTGGCGATCGGTGTGGTGTGGGCGGGGCTGCTGCTCGGCGCGCTCACCGTGACGGCCCCGCCGCTGGCCCTGGCCGTACTGGTCGCGCTGCCGGTCCTGATCATCGGCTGCCGGTGGTACTTCCGGCGGGCGCCCTCGGCGTACCGCTCCGAGGCAGCCGGGTACGCGTCCGTCGCGGCGATGCTCGCCGAGACCGTGGACGCGGGCCGGACCGTGGAGGCGCACCGTCTGGGTGAGCGCCGGGTCGCCCTGTCGGACCGGAGGATCAAGGAATGGACGGCCTGGGAGCGGTACACGCTGTTCCTGCGCTCGGTGCTCTTCCCGGTCATCAACGCCACGTACGTGACGATCCTGGGCGCGGTGCTGATGCTCGGCGGCTGGTTCGTCCTGGAGGGCTGGCTCACCGTCGGCCAGCTGACGACGGGCGCGCTGCTGGCGCAGATGATGGTCGATCCGATCGGTCTGATCCTGCGCTGGTACGACGAGTTGCAGGTCGCCCAGGTCTCGCTGGCGCGACTGGTCGGCGTACGCGAGATCGAGCCGGACGCCGGCGACGACGAGGTCGGCCCGGACGGCCGTGCGGTCCGGGCGGACGACGTGCGGTTCGGCTACCGGGCCGGGGTCGACGTGCTGCACCAGGTGACCCTGGACGTGGCTCCGGGTACGCGCCTGGCGCTCGTCGGCCCGTCGGGGGCCGGCAAGTCCACCCTCGGCCGGCTGCTGGCCGGGATCTACGCACCACGCACGGGAGAGGTGACGCTCGGCGGCGCGGAGTTGTCGCGGATGACGGCGGAGCGGGTGCGCGAGCACGTCGCCCTGGTCAATCAGGAGCACCACGTCTTCGTGGGCTCGCTGCGGGACAACCTTCTGCTGGCCCGTACCGGCGCCGATGACGCCGAGCTGTGGGCGTCGCTCGCCGCGGTCGACGCGGACGGCTGGGCCAAGGCCCTGGACAAGGGGCTCGACACGGAGGTGGGTTCGGGCGGGCTGGCGCTGACACCGGCGCAGGCGCAGCAGATCGCGCTGGCCCGGCTGGTGCTCGCCGATCCGCACACGCTGGTGCTGGACGAGGCGACCTCGCTGCTGGACCCGCGGGCGGCCAGGCATCTGGAACGTTCCCTGGCCAAGGTGCTGGACGGCCGCACGGTGGTGGCCATCGCCCACCGGCTGCACACCGCGCACGACGCCGACGTGATCGCCGTCGTGGAGAGCGGCCGCATCAGCGAACTGGGCAGCCATGACGAGCTGGTGGCGGCGGGCGGCGCCTACGCGGCGCTGTGGCGGTCCTGGCACGGCTGATCCGGGCCGCCGGTCGGCCCCCGGAGCCCGCACGAGGGCGGGCCCCGGGGGACCACCGGCCGGACGGCGCCCGGGGCGCAGCGTCTCGCCCCGGGCGCCTGTCGTACCGGCCGGTCCGTACCCGCTGATACGCGACGGCCCCGCGCGCCTGGTGGCGTGGTCAGGGGGCCGCCCTCGTCGTGCGCCCGTTCGGCGCGCGCCGTCAGGAGGCGAACTCGGATGCGGCCGGTAAGGATGAGGAGTGACCCACCCGGAATCAGGGGCAGGCGAGGACAGGACCGCGTAAGCCCGAGAAGGGACGCACACCGTGGCACGACCCAGGATTCTCGTTGTCGGCGCCGGCTTTGCCGGGGTCGAGTGCGTACGCCGGCTGGAGCGCAGGCTCGCTCCCGGCGAAGCGGAGATCACGCTCGTCACCCCGTTCTCGTACCAGCTGTACCTGCCACTCCTGCCGCAGGTCGCCGCCGGCGTACTGACGCCCCAGTCGGTCGCCGTCTCGCTGCGCCGCAGCCGCCGCCACCGCACCCGGATCGTGCCGGGCGGGGCCATCGGAGTGGACACCGACGCGAAGGTCTGCGTCGTCCGCAAGATCACCGACGAGATCGTGAACGAGCCGTACGACTACATCGTGCTCGCCGCGGGCAGCGTCACCCGGACGTTCGACATCCCCGGACTCGTGGAGCACGCCCGGGGGATGAAGACGCTCGCGGAGGCCGCCTACATCCGCGACCACGTGATCGCTCAGCTCGACCTGGCCGACGCGAGCCTGGACGAGGAGGAGCGGGCCTCCCGGCTCCAGTTCGTCGTGGTGGGCGGCGGGTACGCCGGGACCGAGACCGCGGCCTGTCTGCAACGCCTCACCACCAACGCCCTCAAGCACTACCCCAGGCTCGATCCGAAGCTCATCAAGTGGCACCTGATCGACATCGCGCCCAAGCTCATGCCCGAACTCGGGGACAAGCTCGGACTGGACGCCCTGGAGATCCTGCGCAGGCGCGGGATCGAGGTCTCGCTCGGCGTCTCGATCGCCGAGGCGACAGCGGAACGGGTCACGTTCACCGACGGCAGGATCCTGCCCTGCCGCACCCTGATCTGGACGGCGGGTGTCGCCGCCAGCCCGCTGATCGCCACGCTGGGCGCGGAGACGGTGCGCGGACGCCTCGCCGTGACGCCCGAGCTGTCGCTGCGCGGCTCGGACGGCGTCTTCGCGCTCGGGGACGCGGCCGCGGTGCCGGACCTCGCGAAGGGCGACGGGGCCGTCTGCCCGCCCACCGCCCAGCACGCCATGCGTCAGGGCCGCACCATGGCCGACAACCTCATCGCGACCCTGCGCGGTATGCCGCTGATGCCGTACGAGCACAAGGACCTCGGTCTGGTCGTCGACCTCGGCGGGCGCGACGCCGTCTCCAAGCCGCTCGGCGTCGAGCTCAAGGGGATGCCCGCCCAGGTGGTGGCCCGCGGCTACCACTGGTCGGCCCTGCGCACGAACGTCGCCAAGACCCGTGTCCTGACGAACTGGATGCTGAACGCGGTCGCCGGCGACGACTTCGTACGGACCGGATTCCAGTTGCGCAGTCCGGCGACGCTGAAGGACTTCGAGCACACCGACTCCTACCTCACCCCGGAGCAGGTCCGGGCGCACACGGCCGCGACCGTGATCCGCCACTGACCCGGCCGCTGCCTCTCCCGGCCGACCCGGCGGCCCGTCCGTTCAGGTCTGCCGGGAGAGGACCGTCTCCACGGTGTCCGCCTCGTCCGGCCGCTTGTCCTCGCGGTAGCGCAGGACCCGGGCGAACCGCAGAGTGACCCCGGCCGGGTAACGGGTGGAGCGCTGCAGACCGTCGTACGCGATCTCGACGACGAGTTCGGGGCGGACGGTCACCACGTGTCCGTCGTCGCCGGTGGACAGTTCCCCGAGCCGTTCCGTCTGCCAGGCGAGCATGGCGTCGGTGAGCCCTTTGAAGGTCTTGCCGAGCATGACGTACGAGCCGTCGGGCCCCCGTGCCCCGAGATGCAGGTTGGACAGCTTCCCGGTCCGTCGGCCGTGCCCCCACTCGGCCGCGAGGACGACGAGGTCCAGGGTGTGCACCGGCTTCACCTTGAGCCAGGAGGCACCCCGCCGGCCGGCGCTGTAGGGCGCGTCGAGGCTCTTGATCACCACACCTTCGTGGCCCCGCGCCAGCGTGGTGGCGAGGAAGGCCTCGGCGTCCTCGCGGGCCTGCGCCCCGGCCGGTTCCGCGACGACGAGGCGCCGGACGCGCATCCGTTCGGGGACGAGCGCGGCCAGTGCGGCGTGGCGTTCGGTGAAGGGCAGGTCGAGCAGGTCCCGGCCGTCGACCGACAGCGCGTCGAAGAAGACGGGGACGACGGGGACGGTGGCCGCCGCCCCGGCCACGTCGCGCCGGGAGCCCACCCGGGCGGCGGTCTCCTGGAACGGGCGGGGGCGGCCGTCGGCGCCGAGGGCGATGACCTCGCCGTCCAGGATGAACCGTGCGCCGGGGAAGTCGCGTACGGCTGCGGCGATTTCCGGCAGGCGCTCCGTGATGTCGTCCAGCGTGCGGGTGTGGAGGCGGACCTCGTCGCCTTCCCTGTGCACCTGCACGCGGATGCCGTCGAGCTTCTCCTCGACGACGCAGGACCCGAGTTTGTCGATGGCCTCGGTGACGGAGCGGGCGGTGTGCGCGAGCATCGGCAGGACAGGCCGGCCCACGGTCAGGTGGAACGCGTCGAGAGCCTCGGGCCCCCGCGCCAGCAGTTCCCGCGCGACCGCCTGGAGCGACCCGGCGAGCATCACGGCCCGGCGCACGTCCTCGGGCGGCGCCCCGGCGGCCTGGGCGAGCGCGTCGGCGGCGACGGCGTCCAGGGCGCCCTGGCGCACCTCGCCGGTGAGCAGGGCCCGCAGGAAGTGCTGTTCGTCGGCCGTGGCGGCGCCGAGTAGCCGCTGGAGGCGCTCCCGGCGGCCGGCCTGGGAACCCGGGCCCGACAGTGCGCCGACGGCGGTCAGCTCGGCGTCCACCTCAGCCACGGTGAGGCCGGGCTCGGCGGCGGGCGGCACCGGGGCGCCCAGCGTGCTCCAGCCGATGCCGAGCCGCCCCTGCGGGAGCCGCCCCGAGAGGTACGGGATGACGATCGGGACGTCGTCGGGTCCGGTGTCCCGGAACAGGCCGGCCAACAGGGCCACCTTTCGGGACCGTGCCGACGTCGCGGCGACCTCCAGGGACACTCGGGCGAGCCGGGCAAGCAGCATGAGGTCATGGTGCTACGGCTCACCGCCCACCGCCCGTGGAGACGGTACGAGGTGTCAGATGACGTTGAGGGCGGCGGCGCCGCCCACTCCCCCGAGCACCATGAAGACCGGCATCAGCACCTTCAGCTCCACCCAGCTGCCGGCCCGGAAACGCATCGCCTTCGGCGGTCCGATCGGGTACCAGCGCCTGCGCCCCAGCGGGATCGGCCACAGGATCGGACAGCCGGACACGGTCAGCGCGTCGCCGATGTCGTGGACGAGCGCCCCCAGCACGATCGGCAGCCCAAGCCACAGGTACTCCTGGCCCGGGGCGGTGAACAGCCAGTCAGAGCCGTTGCCCGCCTTGTCCAGGACACCGGCCAGGATCCAGGCACTGGTCGCGCCCAGAAGCCAGACCAGGACGTCGCTGGACATCCGGGCGGCCCGCCACAGCAGTCCTTCGACGGCGAGCACCAGATGGACGAAGAGGATCGCCAGGACCGCCCAGCGGCCGCCGGTGACCGCCGCGACGGAGGCGCCCGCGCCGATCAGCACGGCCCACAGCCAGGTGTGCGTCAGGGTCCGGTGACCACCGCTCCTGCGCGGGTCACCGGGGCCACGGGTCGCCTTGTAGACGGCGTACGACAGCTTGTCGACGACTTCGCAGAGGCCCTTGGATATCGGCCCGAAGGCCCGCGAGATGGTCGCCGACTTGTGGTCGAGGTCGGGGGCGAGCGCGGCACCCGCGCAGATCAGGCTGCCCACGACCAGGACGGGCCACGGCATCGGATGACCGGTGGCGGCCGCCGCCGCGCCCACCCCCAGCCAGGCCGCTGCCCCTGACAGAGAGTGCGCAGGTCCCATCATGGTCGTCCCGCCCCCGTAGATCTTGCGTGGCCACGGCCCGTGCTGCGTGGCCGAGTTGAGTGGGCAGCGTACCGTCCGTGATCTTCGAGCGGTCGTCCGGTTCCCTCATCCGGCCGGAAGGCAGGCAAGATGGGGGTGTGACCCTTATCGATCAGCTGCCCCCGACCGCCGACCCGGACGCCCTCTTCGAGGCCTTCTCGTCATGGACCGAGACCCAGGGCATCGCTCTCTACCCGGCTCAGGAAGAGGCGCTGATCGAGGTGGTTTCCGGGGCGAACGTGATCCTTTCCACGCCCACGGGCTCGGGGAAGAGTCTGGTCGCCGCCGGTGCGCACTTCACGGCGCTGGCCCAGGACAAGGTCACCTTCTACACCGCGCCGATCAAGGCACTGGTCTCGGAGAAGTTCTTCGATCTGTGCAAGCTCTTCGGCACGGAGAACGTCGGGATGCTGACCGGCGACGCCTCGGTCAACGCCGACGCGCCGGTCATCTGCTGCACCGCCGAGGTGCTGGCATCGATCGCGCTGCGCGACGGGAAGTACGCCGACGTCGGCCAGGTGGTGATGGACGAGTTCCACTTCTACGCGGAGCAGGACCGCGGCTGGGCCTGGCAGATCCCGATCCTGGAACTGCCGCAGGCCCAGTTCGTCCTGATGTCGGCGACGCTCGGTGACGTCGCGATGTTCGAGAAGGACCTCACGCGCCGTACCGGCCGTCCCACCTCGGTGGTGCGCTCGGCGAGCCGGCCGGTCCCGCTGAGTTACGAGTACCGGCTGACGCCGATCACGGAGACGCTCACCGAACTGCTCGACACCCGGCAGTCGCCGGTCTACATCGTGCACTTCACCCAGGCCGCGGCCGTCGAGCGCGCGCAGTCGCTCATGAGCATCAACATGTGCACGAAGGAGGAGAAGGAGAAGATCGCCGATCTGATCGGCAGCTTCCGCTTCACCACCAAGTTCGGCCAGAACCTCTCGCGTTACGTGCGCCACGGCATCGGGGTGCACCACGCGGGGATGCTGCCCAAGTACCGCCGCCTGGTGGAGAAGCTCGCCCAGGCCGGTCTGCTGAAGGTGATCTGCGGTACCGACACCCTCGGCGTCGGCGTCAACGTCCCCATCCGCACAGTGCTGTTCACCGCGCTCACGAAGTACGACGGCACCCGGGTCCGTACGCTGCGCGCCCGGGAGTTCCACCAGATCGCCGGACGTGCCGGGCGGGCCGGGTTCGACACTGCGGGCTTCGTCGTCGCCCAGGCCCCCGAGCACGTCATCGAGAACGAGAAGGCCGTCAAGAAGGCGGGCGACGACGTGAAGAAGAAGCGCAAGGTGGTCCGCAAGAAGGCCCCCGAGGGCTTCGTCGCCTGGTCGGAGACCACCTTCGACAAGCTGATCCAGTCCGACCCGGAGCCGCTGACCTCGCGCTTCCGCGTCACACACACGATGCTGCTGTCCGTGATCGCGCGCCCGGGCAACGCCTTCGAGGCCATGCGTCATCTGCTGGAGGACAACCACGAGCCGCGCAAGGCCCAGTTGCGGCACATCAGGCGGGCCATCGCGATCTACCGCTCGCTGCTCGACGGCGGTGTGGTGGAACAGCTGGACAAGCCGGACGCCGAGGGCCGGATCGTACGGCTCACGGTCGACCTCCAGCAGGACTTCGCGCTCAACCAGCCGCTGTCCACCTTCGCGCTGGCCTCGTTCGATCTGCTGGACGTCGAGTCCCCCTCGTACGCCCTGGACATGGTCTCCGTCGTGGAGTCCACCCTGGACGACCCCAGGCAGATCCTCGCGGCCCAGCAGAACAAGGCGCGGGGCGAGGCCGTCGGCCAGATGAAGGCGGACGGGATCGAGTACGAGGAGCGCATGGAGCTGCTCCAGGACGTCACGTACCCGAAGCCCCTGAGCGAGCTGCTGTGGCACGCGTACGAGGTCTACCGCACCAGCCACCCGTGGGTCGGCGACCACCCGGTGTCGCCGAAGTCGGTGATCCGGGACATGTACGAACGGGCCATGACCTTCACGGAGTTCACCTCGCACTACGAGCTGGCGCGTACGGAGGGCATCGTCCTGCGCTATCTGGCGGGCGCGTACAAGGCTCTCGAGCACACGATCCCGGACGACCTGAAGTCGGAGGACCTGGAGGATCTGATCGCCTGGCTCGGCGAGATGGTCCGTCAGGTGGACTCCAGCCTGCTCGACGAGTGGGAGCAGCTCGCCAATCCGGCGGTGGAGACCGCCGAGCAGGCGCAGGAGCGGGCGGACGAGGTCAAGCCGGTCACGGCGAACGCGCGCGCCTTCCGGGTACTCGTCCGCAACGCGATGTTCCGCCGGGTGGAGCTGGCCGCGCTGGACCGCGTCCGCGACCTCGGCGAGCTGGACGGCGAGTCGGGCTGGGACGAGGACGCCTGGGGCGAGGCGATGGACGGGTACTGGGACGCCCACGAGGACCTGGGAACGGGACCCGACGCCCGCGGCCCGAAGCTGCTGAAGATCGACGAGGACCGTGAGCACGGCCTGTGGCGGGTCTGGCAGGCCTTCGCCGACCCGGCGGGGGACCACGACTGGGGCATCAGCGCCGAGGTCGATCTGGCCGCTTCCGACGAGGAGGGCCGGGCGGTCGTCCGGGTCACCTCCGTGGGGCAGCTGTAGCGACGAACCGGCTTCGAGAGTGGAGAAGAAACCTATGACGAACCCCGCCGAGCGCCTGGTCGACCTCCTCGACCTGGAGCGGATCGAGGTCAACATCTTCCGTGGCCGCAGCCCGCACGAGTCCCTCCAGCGGGTCTTCGGCGGGCAGGTCGCCGGGCAGGCGCTGGTGGCGGCGGGCCGCACCACCGACGGCGACCGCCCGGTCCACTCGCTGCACGCATACTTCCTGCGCCCGGGTCGTCCCGGGGTGCCGATCGTCTACGAGGTCGAGCGGGTGCGCGACGGCCGGTCCTTCACCACGCGCCGTGTCACGGCCGTGCAGGAGGGCCGGACGATCTTCAATCTGACGGCCTCGTTCCACCGCCCGGAGGAGGGCGGCTTCGAGCACCAGCTGCCGCCGGCCCGCGTGGTCCCGGACCCCGACGAGCTGCCGACGGTCGCCGACGAGGTACGTGAGCACCTGGGCGCCCTGCCGGAGGCCCTGGAGCGGATGGCCAGGCGCCAGCCGTTCGACATCCGTTACGTCGACCGGCTGCGCTGGACGCACGAGGAGATCAAGGACGCGGACCCGCGCAGCGCCGTGTGGATGCGCGCGGTCGGTCCGCTGGGCGACGACCCTCTCGTCCACACCTGCGCGCTGACGTACGCGAGCGACATGACCCTGCTCGACGCGGTCCGGATCCCGGTGGAGCCGTTGTGGGGTCCGCGTGGCTTCGACATGGCGTCCCTGGACCACGCGATGTGGTTCCACCGGCCGTTCCGGGCGGACGAGTGGTTCCTGTACGACCAGGAGTCACCGATCGCGACGGGCGGCCGGGGGCTGGCCCGGGGCCGCATCTACGACCGCGAGGGGCGGTTGCTGGTGTCGGTGGTCCAGGAGGGGCTGTTCCGGCAGCTCAAGCCCTGAGGCCCGTCCGCGGTTCCGGATCCTCGGAATAAATCGCTGGCGTGCGGTCGGCCGGGCCGCATACGTTGGCATCGCGACCGCGCCTCCGATGCGCCCGGCTGCGGCTACTTCCTCTGATACCCAAGTGACGCCGCGGCCCTCTTTCCGATCTCGGGAGGCGCGGCCGCGGTTCGCCCCGTCGGAACGGTCGGCCGGGGCCCACTCCTTGGATCCGGGGGGATTCACTGCCTCGCTACACCCAACGCGTCTCCAAGGTCTGGTCGGAGATGCTCGTGGCACCGCACGTCTCGGCGGCTGCCCGGACCGCGCCCGGTCCGGGCGCCCGGACCGCACCCGACACACAGGCCCCGCGTACGCACGCGGGGGGTCCGGCCTTCGCCCGGGAGCCCCGCGAGGAACTCTTCCTGCTGGCCGTCGGCAACTTCGTCTCCCAGCGGACCTTCTACGAGAGCGGCGCAGAGCGCGACGAGCGGTACACGCGCCTCGTGGCCGAGCTCGCCGTCGAGGACCCCGTGTGGACGGCCGGCCTGCTGCGCTGGCTCCGCGGCGAGGGCAACATGCGGACGGCGTCCCTGGTGGGCGCCGCGGCGTACGTCAGGGCGCGGCTCGCGGCCGGGCAGGGCGGGGGCCCGTCCAACCGGTCCGTGATCGACTCGGTGCTCCAGCGCGCCGACGAGCCCGGGGAACTGCTCGCCCACTGGACGTCGGTGTACGGGCGCAATGTGCCGCAGCCCGTGAAGCGGGGCATCGCCGATGCCGTACGCCGGCTGTACACCTCCAGGTCCCTGCTCAAGTACGACACCGCGTCCAAGGACTTCCGCTTCGGGGACGTCCTCAACCTGGTGCACGCCTCCCCCGATCCGGGCAAGCCCTGGCAGGGCGCGCTGTTCCGGTACGCCCTGGACCGGCGCCATCACCCGGATTCGGCGGTCCCGCCCGCCTCCGACCCCCTGCTGAACGCGCACCGGGCGCTGACCGAACTGCCGAGTGAGGAACGGCGGGCGGTGGTGACGGGGCCCGGCGGCGCGGAGCGGCTGGCCGCGGGCGGCATGACCTGGGAGGCCCTGGCGGGCCGGCTCGACGGACCGATGGACGCTGCCGCCTGGGAGGCCGTGATCCCTTCGATGGCGTCGATGGCGCTCCTGCGGAATCTGCGGAACTTCGACCAGGCCGGGGTCTCGGACGAGGTGGCGGCGCGGGTCGCGGCACGGATTTCGGACGCCGGTGAGGTCGCCCGGTCCCGGCAGTTCCCCTTCCGCTACCTGGCGGCACATCAGCACGCGCCGTCGCCGCGCTGGGCAGCCCCGCTGGAGCGGGCGCTCAGCCATTCGCTGGCCAACGTCCCGGCCCTGCCCGGCCGCACACTGATCCTGGTGGACCGGTCCGACTCGATGTTCTGGGACACCGTCTCCGAGCGGTCGAAGCTGACCCGGGCGGACGCGGCGGCGGTGTTCGGTGCCGCGTTGGCCCTGCGTGCCCAGCAGGCGGACCTGGTGGAGTTCGGCTGGTCCAGCGCGGAGGTTCCGTTCGCGGCGGGGGAACCGGTGCTCGACGTGCTGAAGCGGTTCCACAGTCTCGGCGGCACCCATTCGACGAAGGCGGTGCGTGCCCACTACCGGGAGCACGACCGCGTTCTGATCGTGACCGACGAGCAGGCGGCGTACCACGACGCGGGCGGGCCGGCCGAACCGGTTCCGGCCGGGATCCCGGTCTACACCTGGAACCTGGCGGGGTATCAGCCCGCCCACGGCCCCACGGGTCCCCACCGGCACACCTTCGGCGGCCTCACGGACGGGGCGTTCCGGATGGTGGGCCTCATCGAGGCCGGCGGTCATGCCGCCTGGCCGTGGACCGCCGACCCGGCCTAGGGGGCCGTTCCCGGTCCTCTCCGGTTCAGACGCCCGGCAGCGTGTCCTGGTCGACCTCGTGGCGGCGGGTGCGGATGTCCGGGCCGGCGGGGTGCAGCTTCGCGTCGCAGGCGGGCCCCAGGCCGGTACGGCGTGACGCGGACCCGGTGAGGGGGCGTCCGCACATCCTGCAGCGCACCAGGCGCCGGCCCGCGGCCGTGCCGGTCCCGGGCGGGGGTTCGGCCCCCGGCCCGGCGGTGAGGGCGGGGAAGGTCGCGGGAAGCGGTTCTGGTTCGGGGGACGGCACGCACCGATCGTGTCAGGATCCTCGCCGCCCGGCCGCATCGCACGGTGCCCGGATCAACACCGTCCCCCATCTGGGATATCCTCTCTCATATGAGAGAGCCAGAGGACCTGGAGCCCGGCTCCGTCGACGCCCGGCTGGCTGCCCGGCTGGGTGAGCTGCGCACCGGGCACGGGTGGTCGCTGGACGAGCTGTCCCGGCGGAGCGGGGTGAGCCGCTCGACGCTTTCGCGGCTGGAGCGCGGCGAGATGAGTCCGACCGCCGCACTGCTGGGACGGCTGTGCACGGTGTACGGCAGGACCATGTCGCGCCTGCTGATGGAGGTGGAGACGGAGCCTCCGCTGCTGATGCCCGCCGATCGGCAGCCCGTCTGGCGCGACGAGGGCTCCGGTTTCGTACGCCGTTCGGTCTCGCCGCCGCACGCCGGACTGCGCGGCGAGGTGATCGAGGGCAGGCTCGACGCGGGCTCAACCGTCTCGTACGAGGACCCGCCCGTCCCCGGCCTCGAACAGCATCTCTGGGTACTGGAAGGCACCTTGGAGATCACAGTGCACGGAAGCGTCCACACGGTGCGCACCGGCGACTGCCTGCGGTTCCGGCTGCACGGCCCCTCCCGCTTCCACTGCCCGGGACCGGAGCCGGTCCGCTACGCCCTCCTGATCGTCCTCCCCTGACCTCCCCCACCCGCCCCCGCCCCATCCACGCGCCGAGAAAGGCACCTGCGACATGACCGAGATCGTCCTCGTGAACGGCCCCGAACTGGTCACGTACGCCGACGAGCTGGCGGCCCTCCTGGTGGAGACCGTCAACGGGGGCTCCTCGGTGGGCTTCCTCGCTCCGCTCGACCGGGGCGAGGCAGCCGCCTGGTGGCGGCAGCGGGCGGCGTCCGTCGACGCGGGCCACCATCTGGTGTGGCTGGCCCGTGACGGGGAACGCGTGGTCGGCACCATCGGCCTGATCCGTCCGCCCCTGCCCAACGCCCGCCACCGCGCCGAAGTGGCGAAGCTGATGGTCCGGCCGTCGGCCCAGGGGCGGGGTCTGGGCCGACGGCTGCTCTCGGCGGCCGAGGAGATGGCCGCCACGTCCGGGCTGACGCTGCTGATCCTGGACACCGAGTCGGGCAGCCTTGCCGAAGACCTCTACCGCTCGTCGGGCTGGACGGAGTGCGGATCCGTTCCGGACTACGCGGCCGACCCGGCCGGTGAACTCAAGCCGACCACCTTCTACTACAAGACACTGGTCGACCCCGAGGCTCCCGGGGAAGCACAATGAAGAGCGACACCACGTGACCGAGGAGAGCAGCTCCATGACTGTGCACGACATCCCGCTCCACACGCTCACAGGCGAGCCCACCACGCTCGGCGCCTACCGGGGCCGGACGCTCCTGGTGGTGAACGTGGCCTCGAAGTGCGGGCTCACCCCGCAGTACGAGGGCCTGGAGCGGCTCCAGAAGCAGTACGGCGATCGCGGCTTCACCGTCCTCGGCGTTCCCTGCAACCAGTTCGCGGGCCAGGAGCCGGGCAGCGCCGAGGAGATCCAGAGCTTCTGCTCGGCCACGTACGGCGTCAGCTTCCCGCTGCTGGAGAAGCTCGACGTCAACGGCGACGGCCGCCACCCGCTGTACACGGAGCTGACGAAGCTCGCCGACGCCGACGGTTCCGCCGGTGACGTCCAGTGGAACTTCGAGAAGTTCCTGATCTCCCCGGCGGGCGAGCCGGTCGCCCGTATCCGCCCCCGCACCGAGCCGGAGGCCCCCGAGGTCATCGCGGCGATCGAGGCCCAGCTCGGCTAGGACCTCCCGTTCGGATCACGCCGGGCTCACGGGCCGCACGCACGGTGAACGCGTGCGGCCCGCCTCCCCGCCACTCACCGCGCTAGCGGATCGGCATACCCGAGAGCGTGCGGGCGATCACCAGGCGCTGGATCTCACTGGTGCCCTCGAAGATCGTGTAGATCGCGGCGTCCCGGTGCATCCGCTCCACGGGGTACTCACGGGTGTAGCCGTTGCCGCCCAGGATCTGGACGGCCTGCGCGGTGACCTTCTTGGCCGTCTCGCTCGCGTAGAGCTTCGACATGGAGCCCTCCGCCGAGGTGAACGGCTTGCCCGTGGTCGCCATCCAGGAGGCGCGCCAGACGAGCAGCCGGGCGGCGTCGATCTGCGTACGCATGTCGGCGAGCTGGAAGGCGATGCCCTGGTTGTCGATGATCGGGCGGCCGAACTGCGTCCGCGTCTTCGCGTAGTCGAGCGCGACCTCGTACGCCGCGCGGGCCGTACCGACGGCCATGGCGCCGACGGCGGGGCGTGAGGCCTCGAAGGTGGCCATCGCTGCGTTCTTGACGCGCTCGCCGCCACCGGACCTGACCCGCTCACGGGCCCGGGCCATGCGCTCGTCCAGCTTCTCCTTGCCGCCCAGCAGGCAGCTGCCCGGCACTCGTACGTCCTCCAGGACGACCTCGGCGGTGTGCGAGGCACGGATGCCGTGCTTCTTGAACTTCTGCCCCTGGGAGAGGCCCGCCGTGTCCGGCGGGACGATGAAGGAGGCGTGCCCCTTGGAGCCGAGCTCCGCGTCGACGACCGCGACGACGACGTGGACGTTGGCGATTCCGCCGTTGGTCGCCCAGGTCTTCGTCCCGTTGAGGACCCATTCGTCCTTGGCCTCGTCGTAGACCGCGCGGGTGCGCATCGCGCCCACGTCGGATCCCGCGTCCGGCTCGGACGAGCAGAAGGCGGCGACCTTCACGTCGTCCGGGTCGCCGTACATCTGCGGAATCCAGGTGCCGATCTGCTCCTCGGTACCGTTGGCGAGGACGCCCACGGCCGCCAGGCCCGTACCGACGATGGACAGGGCGATGCCCGCGTCGCCCCAGAAGAGCTCCTCCATGGCCATCGGGATGCCGAGGCCCGTGGGGTCGAAGAACTGCTGGGCGTAGAAGTCGAGGGAGTAGATGCCTACCTTGGCGGCCTCCTGGATGACGGGCCAGGGCGTCTCCTCACGCTCGTCCCACTCCGAGGCGGCCGGCCGGATGACGTCCGCCGCGAAGCCGTGGAGCCAGTCCCGGACCTGCTTCTGGTCGTCGTTGAGATCGAGCGTGAACTCGGCCATGTTCCCCTCCATGCACTGCCGTGATAAACGTACGTTACTTGCGGTAACTACAGTCTGTTACCGACAAGTAAGTACTGTCAACCACCGGGAGTCCGATCCGCTCCTTCGCGGAGCAGGGTGTTACGTTGCCCGGGCGTGAAGAAAAGGCATGGCCAGGGGTGGGGAGACACGACATGGAGACCGCACGACAGGCCGAGCGCCAGCGGAGCGCGGCCGAGCGCCGCCGCCGCGAACTGCTCGAAGCCGCGGACCGGGTGGTACTCAGGGACGGGCCCAAGGCGTCGATGAACGCGATCGCCGCCGAGGCCGGGATCACGAAGCCCATTCTCTACCGTCACTTCGGCGACAAGGGCGGTCTTTACCGCGCCCTCGCCAAACGTCACACCGATGCCTTGCTCAGCGCCCTGCGCGCGGCGCTCGACGCGCCCGCCGGACGCCGGGAGCGGGTCGAGTCGACGCTCGACACCTATCTCGCGGCGATCGAGGCCCGCCCCCAGGTCTACCGCTTCCTGATGCACCCCTCCGACGACGCAGCCCCCTCACCGGAGCAGGGCTTCGACGTCGGCCGGCACTCGGCCCCGCTGCTGCGCCGTCTCGGCGAGGAACTGGGCCTGGTGATCGCCGAGCGGGTCGACCTCGGTCCGGACAACGAGCTGATGGCCCGCATCTGGGGCCACGGCATCGTCGGCATGATGCACGCCGCGGGCGACTGGTGGCTGGGCGACCGTCCGTGCTCACGCGCCCAACTGGTGCACAGCCTCGCCGACCTGCTCTGGGGCAGGCTCGCCGAGGCGGGCGACCGGCCGGGAGGCCCCGGCTTCTGAAACCCCGCTCAGGCGGTCGGCCCCCACGGCGCCCGCCGGACCGCGCGCATCGCCCTGGCGCGACGCAGTCCGGTGAGCCGGTCCGTGTAGACGGCGCCTTCGAGGTGGTCGCACTCGTGCTGGAGGCACCGGGCGAACCAGCCGGTGCCGTCGATCCGCACCGGATTTCCGTCGAGGTCGACCCCTTCGACGACGGCGTGGTCGAAGCGCTCGGTGCCTGCCT
The DNA here is from genome assembly GCF_040650955.1 of Streptomyces sp. NPDC048560. Taxonomy (NCBI): domain Bacteria; kingdom Bacillati; phylum Actinomycetota; class Actinomycetes; order Kitasatosporales; family Streptomycetaceae; genus Streptomyces; species Streptomyces sp. NPDC048560. The sequence continues at coordinate 302,117 of NZ_JBEZIJ010000010.1, read as the reverse complement.
CCAGGCCCGGAAGTGAAAGACACCCTTCCGGTCCGCGTACGGTAATGCCGTCCACCTCGATCAGTTTCGGGTTCACTACGTGTCCGAGGTGACGAAGATCATCGTCATCCGGGCAGTCGTATACGAACACCTTCAGCGGGACGCCGATCTGGTTGGCGGCGAGCCCGACACCCTGCGCCGCGTACATCGTGGCGAACATGTCCTCGACCAGTCGGGAGAGGGCCGGCCCGAAGTCGGTGACGTCCTCGCAGGGGCTGTGGAGGACAGGGTCGCCGAACAGACTCATGGCACGAATGAGTCCGGAACTGCCGGGGATCGGGCGGTTTCGCATGGCGGCAAGCGTACGTTCCGCCGCGGGCCGCGCCTTCCCGTGGTGCCGCGGTGCGGTCGTGGCACGGGACATCGATAGGCTGGGCGCGGACCGATGCAAGGAGGATCAAGGACGATGGCAGGCAACACGGAGCCGTTGTCGCCGCGGGCCAAGCTCGCCGTGACGGCGGGCAAGGCCGCGGCGGCGGTGTCGCGCGCTGCGGGGCGCGGCAGCGGATCGGTGATCGGCGGCCGGGTGGCGCTCAAGCTCGACCCCGACCTGCTGGGGCGGCTGGCGCAGCACCTGGACGTGATCCTCGTGTCGGCGACGAACGGCAAGACGACCACCACCAGGCTGATCGCCGAGGCACTCGGGGCCGCCGGCCCCGTCGTCTCGAACGCGCTCGGCGCCAACATGCCGGCGGGGATCACCTCCGCGCTGGCCGGTGGCTCCGACGCGAAGTACGGCGTGATCGAGGTCGACGAGAAGTACCTCGCCGGGGTCGCCCGCGACACGACGCCCAAGGTGATCGCGCTGCTCAACCTCTCGCGCGACCAGCTGGACCGCGCCGCGGAGACCCGGATGCTGGCCGAGAAGTGGCGTGAGGGCCTTTCCGGCTCGAAGGCCGTGATCGTGGCCAACGCCGACGACCCGCTGATCGTGTGGGCGGCGTCCTCCTCCCCCAACGTGGTGTGGGTGGCGGCCGGCCAGGCGTGGAAGGACGACGCCTGGTCCTGCCCCTCGTGCGGTGGTGTGATGCAGCGCCCCGGTGACGACTGGTTCTGTGGCGAGTGCGGTTTCCGCCGCCCTGCCCCCAGCTGGGCGCTGAACGGCGACTACGTCCTGGACCCGCACGGATCGGCCTGGCCGATCCATCTGCAGCTGCCCGGGCGCGCGAACAAGGCGAACGCCACCAGCTCGGCAGCGGTCGCCGCCGTCTTCGGTGTGCCGCCGCAGGTCGCCCTGGAGCGCATGTACCAGGTGCAGGCCGTGGCGGGCCGCTACGACGTCGTCACCTTCCTCGGCCGTGAGCTGCGGCTCCTGCTGGCGAAGAACCCGGCGGGCTGGCTCGAAACGTTTTCCCTGATCGATCCCCCGCCGACGCCGGTGATCCTCTCCGTCAACGCCCGTGGCGCGGACGGCACCGACACCTCGTGGCTCTGGGACGTCGACTACCCCCAGCTGCACGGCCACCCGATCTTCGTGCTCGGTGACCGCAAGCTGGACCTCGCGGTACGCCTTGAGGTGGCCGGTCTCGACTTCCGGGTCTGCGAGACCCTGGACGAGGCCGTCCAGCTGGCGCCGCCCGGCCGTATCGAGGTCATTGCCAACTACACCGCCTTCCAGGATCTGCGCCGTCGTGTCGGCAACTGACCCCGGCCCCGGCCCCCTCCGGAGAGGACGAAGCATGAGCAACAACAGCCTGCGGCTGGTGTGGGTCTACCCCGACCTCCTCAGCACCTACGGCGACCAGGGCAACGCCCTCGTGGTGGAGCGCAGGGCCCGGCAGCGCGGTCTCGACGTGCAGCGCGTCGACGTCCGCAGCGACCAGCCCGTGCCCACGTCCGGTGACATCTACCTGATCGGTGGCGGTGAGGACCGGCCGCAGCGGCTCGCCGCCGAGCGGCTGCGCCGCGACGGCGGGCTGAGCCGGGCGGCGTCGAACGGCGCGATCATCTTCTCGGTGTGCGCGGGCTACCAGATCCTCGGCCACGAGTTCATCAACGACCTCGGTGAGCGCGAGCCGGGTCTCGGTCTGCTCGACGTGGTGTCCACGCGGGGCGAGGGCGCGCGGTGCGTCGGCGACGTGCTCGCGGACATCGACCCGCACCTCGGTCTGCCGCCCCTGACCGGTTTCGAGAACCACCAGGGCATCACCCATCTCGGCCCCACGGCACGGCCGTTCGCCCGGGTCCAGTTCGGCCGGGGCAACGGCACGGGCGACGGCACCGAAGGCGCGTACAACGACACGGTGTTCGGCACGTACATGCACGGTCCGGTGATGGCACGCAATCCGCTGATCGCGGATCTGCTGCTGAAACTGGCCCTCGACGTGAACGCGCTGCCGCCCACGGACGACCGCTGGTACGAGGCGCTGCGCTCCGAGCGCATCGCCGCGGCGACGCAGCCCGCCTGAGGCCTTTTCGGCTCAACTGAGCGGAGTCCAGCAGGCGGACGCCGGGTTCGGTCCCGCCACCCTGCGCCGGTAGGGTGGCGGGGATCAAACCGGACGACGTGGTCCGGTCGTCGGCCCCACGTTGCAAAGGTTTCCCGGGCAATGCGAATTGGTGTGCTCACCTCCGGCGGCGACTGCCCCGGCCTCAATGCCGTCATCCGGTCCATCGTGCACCGCGCGGTGGTGGACCACGGTGACGAGGTCATCGGCTTCCACGACGGCTGGAGGGGCCTCCTCGAGTGCGACTACCGCAAGCTCGACCTCGACGCCGTCGGTGGCATCCTCGCCCGTGGCGGCACGATCCTCGGCTCCTCCCGGGTCCAGCCGGCCCATCTGCGTGACGGTGTCGAGCGGGCCAGGGGCCATGTCTCCGACCTCGGTCTCGACGCCATCATCCCGATCGGCGGCGAGGGCACGCTGAAGGCCGCCAATCTGCTCTCCGAGGCAGGTCTGCCGATCGTCGGCGTACCGAAGACGATCGACAACGACATCGCCTCCACCGATGTGACCTTCGGCTTCGACACCGCCGTCGGTGTCGCGACCGACGCTCTGGACCGGCTGAAGACCACGGCAGAATCGCACCAGCGGGTGCTGATCGTCGAGGTCATGGGCCGTCACACCGGCTGGATCGCCCTGCACTCGGGCATGGCCGCCGGCGCACACGCCATCGTCGTCCCGGAGCGCCCCTTCGACATCGACGAGCTCACCACGCTCGTCGGCCGGCGCTTCTCCGCCGGCAAGAAGTTCGCGATCGTCGTGGTCGCCGAGGGCGCGAAGCCGCGTGAGGGCTCCATGGAGTTCGCCCAGGGCACCAAGGACATCTACGGGCACGAGCGGTTCGCCGGGGTGGCGACGCAGCTCTCCATCGAGCTGGAGCACCGGCTCGGCAAGGAGGCCCGCCCGGTGATCCTCGGTCATGTGCAGCGCGGCGGTACCCCGACGGCGTACGACCGGGTCCTCGCGACGCGCTTCGGCTGGCACGCGGTGGAGGCCGCGCACCGCGGCGAGTTCGGCATGATGACGGCGCTGCGCGGCACGGACATCACGATGGTGCCGCTGGCCGCGGCCGTGGAGACCCTGAAGACGGTTCCCGCGGAGCGCTACGCCGAGGCCGAGTGCGTGCTCTGACCCGTTGGACTCCCTGAACTGCCCCCGGCCGCAGCTGCGGCCGGGGGCAGTTCTACTCTGTACCCGGACAAGCGGCACGAAACGGGGATGTCCCCAGCGGGAGTGAACAGATGGAGCACAGCGGGCACGGCATGAACATGGATCTGCCGCCGTTCACGCTGGGACGCGGGCTGGAGTTCTCCGCGGACCCGTTCTTCCTGGCCGGCTGCGTGCTCGCGCTCGTGCTCTACGCGTACGCCGTGCTGCGGCTGCGCAGGCGGGGGGACGGCTGGCCGGTCAACCGGATCGTCTTCTTCGTGATCGGCGTGCTCTCCATCGCCCTGGTGATGTGCACCAAGCTCAACGACTACGGCATGGTCATGTTCAGCGTGCACATGGTGCAGCACATGGTGATCAGCATGCTGTCGCCGATCCTGCTGCTGCTCGGGGCGCCGGTGACCCTGATGCTTCGGGCCCTGCCGGTCGCCGGCCGGGACCGGACCGGGCCGCGTGAGGTGCTCCTCATGCTCCTGCACAGCCGGTACATGAAGATCATCACGCACCCGGTGTTCACGATCCCGCTCTTCATCGCCAGCCTGTACGCGCTCTACTTCACCCCGCTCTTCGACTTCCTGATGAGCTCGAAGCCGGGTCACCTCGCGATGATGCTGCACTTCCTCGCCGTCGGCCTGGTGTTCTTCTGGCCGATCATGGGAATCGACCCGGGGCCGCACCGGCCGGGCTATCTCATGCGGATGCTGGAGCTCTTCGCCGGTATGCCGTTCCACGCGTTCTTCGGCATCGCGCTGATGATGGCGAGCGCCCCGATGGTGGAGACGTACAAGAGCCCCCCTGCCTCGCTGGGCATCGACCCGCTCAGTGACCAGAATTGGGCGGGTGGTATCGCCTGGGCGTTCAGCGAGATCCCCTCGGTGCTGGTGCTGATCGCGCTGGTCTTCCAGTGGTACCGCTCCGACCAGCGGATCGCGAAGCGCTCGGACCGGGCGGCCGACCGGGACGGCGACAAGGAGCTGGCCGCCTACAACGCGTACCTGGCCTCTTTGCAGGCGCGCGGACAGTAGCGCGGAGCGCCCCCACGGGGTGACCATGGGCTCAACGGCCGCGCGGCCGGTGAGGAGCGTGCGCGCATGTCCGGATCCGTGAAGACCATGGGAGTGCTCACCCTCGGGACGCTGGTCGCCGTGACGGCGTACACGGTGGCGCTGGGGAGCAACGGCTGGCTGTGGTTCGGCTGGGTGGTGCTGGGCCTGGCGACGCTGGGCATGGCGGCCACGCAGGAGAACTGATCCGCTCCACGGAGCGGCGCACCACCGGTCGAGGTCCGCAACCGGCGTGGTGACCCGTCAGTACGGCCTCGCGCTTGCGAGGGGCGCCCTAGACTGACGGTTTGCCCGCACCACCGATGACCTGGCACGACACAGCCCTGAGCCGACCGGCAGAGCGAGGTGCACCCTCCGTGTTCTATTACGTCCTGAAATACGTTGTGCTGGGACCGCTCCTGCGGTTGTTGTTCCGGCCACGCATCGAGGGACTGGAGCACATTCCCGCCGAAGGGGCGGCGATCGTCGCCGGCAATCACCTGTCGTTCTCCGACCACTTCCTGATGCCCGCGATCATCAAGCGGCGCATCACCTTTCTGGCGAAGGCCGAGTACTTCACAGGCCCCGGTCTCAAGGGCCGGCTGACCGCCGCCTTCTTCCGCAGCGCGGGGCAGATTCCGGTGGACCGCTCGGGCAAGGACGCGGGACAGGCGGCGATCCGCGAAGGGCTCGGTGTACTGGCCAAGGGTGAGCTCCTGGGGATCTACCCGGAGGGCACCCGGTCGCACGACGGGCGGCTGTACAAGGGCAAGGTCGGCGTCGCGGTGATGGCGATCAGGGCGGGCGTGCCGGTGGTTCCGTGCGCGATGGTCGGCACCTTCGAGATTCAGCCGCCCGGCAAGGTCGTCCCGCGGATCAAGCAGGTCACGATCCGTTTCGGTGAGCCCCTCGACTTCTCCAGGTACGCCGGTCTGGAGGACCGGAAGGCGGCGATCAGGGCCGTGACGGACGAGATCATGTACGCGATCCTCGGCCTGTCCGGCCAGGAGTACGTCGACGAGTACGCGGCCAAGGTGAAGGCCGCGGAGTCGGACCAGCCGAAGAAGTTCCCCCGGCTGCGGCGCTGACCGCGCGTTCCACGGATCGGCGGACCCGCGAGTCCGCGCATCTGCGCTCAGCGAAGGTTCCTGGTCCGTCGGCGGTCCCCGCCCTAGCGTCTCCCCCATGAGCAGAGGACACGCATACGTACTGGGAGCGACGGGCCAGATCGGCCGGGCGGCCGTCACGGCGCTCGTCGAGGACGGCTGGGAGGTGACGGCCGCCTCGCACAGCGGTACACGGGACGCCACCTGGACCGAGGGGGTGCGCAGCGTGCGCCTCGACCGGGACGAGCACGGGGCGCTCGCGGCGGCCCTGGGCGAGGGCTGTGACGTCCTGGTCGACATGGTCGCGTACGACGGGGCGCACGCCCGGCAGCTGACCGGCCTCGCGGACCGGATCGGTTCGGCGGTGGTGATCTCCAGCGGGGCGGTGTACGAGGACGAGCGGGGCCGCAGCTTCGACACCCAGGACCGCCCCGACGGGGGCCCGCAGTACCCACTGCCGATTCCGGAGTCCCTGGCCACCGTGGCTCCGGGGGACGATACGTATGCGACGCGCAAGATCCGCCTGGAGCGGGACCTGCTGGCCGCTCCTTCACTTCCGGTCACCCTGTTGCGGGCGGGGGCCGTGCACGGGCCGTACTGCCGCACCCCGCGCGAGCTGTACTTCGTCAAGCGCGCCGTCGACGGCCGCACGCGCCGGGTGCTGGCCTACGGGGGATCGAGCCGCTTCCATCCCGTCCATGTGTCGAACGTCGCGGAGCTGATCCGGCTGGCGGCCCTGCGGCCCGGCAGCCGTGTGCTCAACGCGGCGGATCCCCAGGCTCCGACGGTCGCCGAGATCGGTGCGGCCGTGGACGAGGTGCTGGGCAGGGAGACGGAGACCGTGCTGCTGGCGGGCGCACCGGCCCCGGGCCGGGTCGGGGAGACCCCGTGGAGCGCGGCGCACGACATCGTGTACGACATGACGGCGGCGGAGCGCGAGCTCGGCTACCGGCCGGTGACCGGTTACGCGGAGTCCCTGCCGGAGACGGTGGCCTGGCTGGCGGGGCAGCTCGACGGCCGGGACTGGGTGGACGCCTTCCCGAAGATGGCGCGGAACTACGGCGACATCTTCGACTACGCGGCGGAGGACGCCTGGCTGAAGGAGTACGACAGGGGCGCGTGAGCCCCTGGGGCGGGGTGAGGGGCGGCCGGACAGATGCCCGGCCGCCCCCGGTTCCCGGTGCTGCTTACGGCTTCGGTGTGGCGTGCGGTGCGCACGTCACGTCGTGCCGGTCGGTCTCCCCGGTGAGCAGGTAGGTGTCCACCCGCTCGTTGACGCAGGGGTTGAGCAGGCCCGTGACGCCGTGCGAACCGGCGTCCTTCTCGGTGATGAGACGCGAGCCCTTGAAGCGCTTGTGCAGCTCGACAGCGCCCTCGTACGGAGTGGCGGCGTCACGCGTGGCCTGCACGATCAGCACGGTCGGCAGGCCCTTGCCCGTCCTGACCTCGAGCGGCGTCTGCTGCTTGGCGGACCAGGTCGAGCACGGGAGGTTCATCCAGGCGTTGGCCCAGGTCATGAACGGGTAGTCCTTGTGCAGCCGGGTGTTGTCCCGGTCCCACCGCTGCCAGTTCGTGGGCCACTTGGCGTCCGCGCACTCGACCGCCGTGTACACGGCGTTGCCGTTCTCCGCGGACGCGTTGCCCGCGAGGTCCGACATGTCGGGGCCCGCGGCGTCGATGAGTGCCTGGGTGTCGCCGCCCCGGTAGGCGCTCCAGACCCGGGCGACGGGCGCCCAGCTGGAGTCGTAGTACGGGGCGCTCTGGAAGAAGCCGATGAGCTCGGCGGGGCCTACGACTCCACCGATCGGGTCCTTCTTGGCGGCGGCGCGCAGTTCGAGCCACGCCTCCTCGACCTTCTCGGGAGTGTCTCCGATGTGGAAGGTGGCGTCGTTCTTGGCGACCCACGCCTTCCAGTCGTTCCAGCGCATCTGGAAGGCGATGTCCTGGTTGAGGTTGGCCTCGTACCAGATGCTGTCCTTCGACGGGTTGACCACGCTGTCGACGACCATGCGGCGCACATGGGTCGGGAAGAGCGTGCCGTAGACCGCGCCCAGGTACGTGCCGTAGGAGACGCCCAGGAAGTTGAGCTTCTTCTCACCGAGCGCGGCGCGGATGACGTCCAGGTCGCGCGCGGTGTTGGGCGTGGTCATGTGCGGCAGCATGTCGCCGCTGCGCTCGGCACAGCCGTCCGCGTACTCGGCGGCCAGCTTGCGCTGTGCACGCTTGTCGGCCTCGTTGTCCGGGACCGGGTCGGCCTTGGGAGCCTTGACGAACTCCTGCGGGTCGATGCAGGAGATCGGCGCCGAGTGGCCGACGCCGCGCGGATCGAAGCCGACGAAGTCGTAGGCCTTCGAGGTCTTCACCCAGAGCGGGTTCTTCGTGACGACCCTGTTCGGGAACCGGAGGCCCGAACCGCCGGGGCCACCCGGGTTGTAGACGAGGGCGCCCTGGCGCTCCGCCGCTGTGCCGGTGCTGACGGCCCGGTCCACGGCCAGCTTGATCTTCTTGCCGTTCGGCTTGGCGTAGTCGAGCGGGACGGTCACCCAGCCGCACTGGATGGGCTTGGAGAGCGCCCAGTCCGCGGGGCAGTCCTGCCAGTCGATACCGGCCTGCGCGGCCCGTGCTGCGGCGAGTTCGACACCGTACGCCTCGGAGCCGCCGTGGTGACGCCCGTCGGCGCTGGCCGCCGGTGCGGCGATCGCGCCCGCTATGAGCGTGCCCGCGATCAGTGTGCCGGCCGAACCGAGCACTGCTGTGCGTCTCAAGTGGAACCTCCCCCATATCCGATGCGCCGCGTGGTGGCGGCGCGTTTCATCGGGACTTCCGGCAGATCCTTTCGCCTGAGGGGTTCCTGACAACAGGGCGTACGGGTGTTTCTTTACCGAACCAATAACCGGTGACCCCGGTCCCGCTGAGCGGACTCCCCCTCAGTCGAGGCTCTTCAGCTCGTGCAGTGCCTCGTCCAGCACCCGGCGGAGCAGCCGTGCGTCGTCGGCGACGGCGGTCACCAGCACGGCGGGTCCTGCCAGCCGGGTGAGTACGGCGGACGGGGACAGCAGCCGGGTTTCCGGGCAGGTGTCCCCCTCGTAGTCCGGGTCCACCACGAGGAGTTGCCCGACGGCGCGGTGGCCGCCGAGTACCGCCCCGCCGTCCCAGCCGCCGGGCGCGCCCGGTCCGTAAGCGAGTTGCTGGTCCAGCAGCGGCCGGCCGGCCCGGCGCACGGTGAGCCGGGTGGTGAGCGTGCCGGTCGGCTCGCCGTGCCGGCCGAGGATCTGTTCCTCGCGCAGCACCAGGCGTGCGGACGCGGCGAGTTCGACCCGGGTGGTCATGCGCAGCTCGCTGCCGTACGCGGAGACGAGCTGTTCCGGGAGCCAGCGGAGCACCGCCCCCTCCCCCACGGCCAGGCGCACGTCGTACGTCGCCGGACCGGCCTCCGGCCCCGCTCCGGGCAGCGCGACGGTGGCGGCGGCCGAGTCGACGGTCAGCCGCGCGCCGTCCCCGACGTCCGCCGCGACCGCGAGCCGGTCACCGCCCAGGGGCGCGGTCATGGCACCGACGACGGTGACGCGGGCGTACGGGGCGCGTGGGGAGCGGGTGCGGCGCAGGGCGAGCGGTCCGCTGCTCTCCAGGACCGGCAGTACGGTGACGCCCCTGCGGTCGGTCACCGCGCTGATGCGGGCCGTGGCCTGGACGCTCATGCGGTCCAGGCGGCGAGCTGTGCGCGCACCCAGTCGGCGACGGGGGCGACGCCGTCGGCGGACTTCAGGGAGGTGAGGACGACGGGGAGTTCGCCACGCTGCTCGGCGGCGTCGCGGGCCATCCGGCCGAGGTCGGAGCCGACGTAGGGGGCTAGGTCGGTCTTGTTGATGACGAGGAGGTCGGCGGTGGTGACACCGGGGCCGCCCTTGCGGGGGATGTCGTCGCCGCCCGCCACGTCGATGACGAAGACCTGTGCGTCGACCAGCCCTCTGGAGAACGTGGCGGTGAGGTTGTCACCCCCGGACTCGACCAGGATCAGGTCGAGGGGGCCGACCGCGTCCTCCAGGTCCTCGACGGCTTCGAGGTTGGCGGAGATGTCGTCGCGGATCGCGGTGTGCGGGCAGGCTCCGGTCTCGACCGCCTGGATCCGCTCGGGCGGCAGGACGGCGTTGCGCAGCAGGAAGGCGGCGTCCTCGCGGGTGTAGATGTCGTTGGTGACGACGGCGATCGACAGCTGGTCGCGAAGGGCTCGGCAGAGGGCGGCGACGGTGGCGGTCTTGCCGGAGCCGACGGGGCCGCCGAGGCCGATGCGCAGGGCGCGCCGGGTGCCGTCGGGCCGTGCGGCGTCGGCGCTCACGGCGGCAGGACCGTCGTGGCTGTGGTCGAGGTGCATGGGGCGGCTCCTGAGGGTGCGGTTACGAGGCGAAGAGGCGGACCGGCCAGGCCGCGTGCGCTTCGGCGGCGATGTCGAGCAGCGGTGCCGAAGCGGCGGGCAGCGCGTCGAGGCCGATGCGGGCGGCGGTGGCGGCCTGTTCGGCGACCTGGTCGAGTTCGGGGGCGAGGCGGGCGAGGACGGCGGTGGCCTCGAAGGGGTCGAGGGAGAGCAGGCGGACGACCGCGGTGGCGGGCCCGCTGACGGTCTCGTACGCGACGCAGTGCGCGGCGTCCTCGGGCCCGAGTCCCGCGGCCCGTGCGGTGAGCCCGAGGACGACGGGCTGGTGTGCGCCGCGTGGCCGGGCGGCGGCGAGCGCGGCCAGTTCGGCACTGGGCCAGGTGGCCCGTGCCGCCCGCATCAGCTGACGGCCGAGCTTGCGCGCGACGGCCCGCAGGGCCGGTGAGGGTGTACGGGCGTCGGCGGCCTCGTCGAGGTCGAGCGGGTCGAGACCGTGTGCCGCCGCGGCGGCGAGTGCGGCGGAGGTGAGTCCGGTGGTGTGGAGCCGGCCCCGGCAGAATTCGGCGAGGTCGTCGGCGTTTCGGATGCGTCCTGCCTTGACGGCCGGTTCGGCGCCACCGGAGTGGGCGTGGCCACCGGCGGGGAACCGGCCGTCGGCGAGGACGAGCAGCGCTGCGCGCGTCATGGATGACTTTCGATGGGAGGAGCCGGGGCCGTCGGGGTCGTGGCTGTCAGATCGGCGCGGTCAGGGTCGGGGCCGCCAGGATCGGGGCCGTCAGAAGAGGAAGTAGCGCTGGGCCATGGGGAGTTCCGCGGCCGGCGCGGGGACGACTGGCTCTCCGTCGATCGTGACGGCGAAGCTGTCCGGATCGACCTGGACCCGGGGCAGTGCGTCGTTCTCACGCATGTCCGCCTTGGTGACGCCCCGGGTGCTGGTGATCGGCACGAACCGTTTGCCCAGACCCAGGCGTTCGGGCAGTCCGTCCTCGATGGCGGCGCCTGTGACGAAGTTGAACGAGTTGGCGGCGGGTGCGCGGCCGAGTGCGCCGAACATCGGCCGGGGCATGACGGGCTGCGGAGTGGGGATGGAGGCGTTCGCGTCGCCCATCTGCGCGTAGGCGATCTGCCCGCCCTTGATGACGGTCTGCGGCTTGACGCCGAAGAACGCCGGGTCCCAGAGGACGAGGTCGGCGAGTTTGCCGGTCTCGACGGAGCCGATCTCCCGGTCCAGGCCCTGGGCCACCGCGGGGTTGATGGTGTATTTGGCGACATAGCGACGGATGCGGCGGTTGTCGGCGCGACCGTCCCCGGGCAGGGCGCCCCGCCGCTTCTTCATCACGTGCGCGGTCTGCCAGGTGCGCATGATCACTTCACCGACGCGGCCCATCGCCTGCGCGTCGGAGGAGATGATCGAGATCGCGCCGAGGTCGTGGAGGATGTCCTCTGCCGCGATGGTCGAGGGCCTGATCCGCGACTCCGCGAAGGCCAGGTCCTCCGGCACGGCCGGATTGAGGTGGTGGCAGACCATCAGCATGTCGAGGTGTTCCTCGATGGTGTTGACGGTGTGCGGCCGGGTCGGGTTGGTGGAGCTCGGCAGGATGTACGGCTCCGAGACCACCGTGATGATGTCGGGAGCGTGCCCTCCACCCGCACCCTCGGTGTGGTACGCGTGGATCGAGCGTCCCGCGATGGCGGCGAGGGTGTCACCGACGAAGCCGGCCTCGTTGAGGGTGTCCGTGTGGATGGCGAGCTGGGCGCCGCTCTCCTCGCACACCTTGAGGCAGGCGTCGATGACGGCGGGCGTCGCGCCCCAGTCCTCGTGGATCTTGAAACCGAGTGCCCCACCACGGAGTTGGGCCCGCATCGCGTCGCCGGACATCGTGTTGCCCTTGCCCAGCAGGCCGATGTTGACCGGGTAGCCCTCCAGCGCCTCGAACATCCGGGCAAGGTGCCAGGCGCCGGGAGTGACGGTGGTGGCCTTGGTGCCCTCAGCCGGTCCTGTGCCGCCGCCGACCAGGGTGGTGACACCTGCGGACAGCGCCTGGTCGACGATGGTCGGCGAGATGAAGTGGACGTGGGCGTCCACGGCGCCCGCCGTGAGCACCTTGCCGTTGCCGGCGATGATCTCGGTCTCGGGGCCGATGACGAGAGCGGGGTGCACCCCGTCCATCGTGTCGGGGTTGCCCGCCTTGCCGATCCCGGCGATCCGGCCGTCCCGGATGCCGATGTCGGCCTTGACGATGCCCCAGTGGTCGATGATCACGGCGCCGGTGATCACGGTGTCCGGAGCGCCTTCGGCGCGGCTCGTGCGCGCCTGGCCCATCGACTCCCGGATCACCTTGCCGCCGCCGAACACCGCCTCGTCGCCGGCGAGTCCGGGCCCGCCGGAGCGGTCCTCCTCGATCTCGGCGAACAGGTCGGTGTCGGCGAGCCGGATGCGGTCGCCCGTGGTGGGGCCGAACAGGTCGGCGTAGACCGCGCGGTCGAGCTCAGGCATCGAGGGCACCTCCGGTTTCGCCGCGCAGGCCGTGCACGACGCGCAGGCCTGCGAGCGGGACGAGTTCGACGTCGACGGGAATGCCGGGCTCGAAGCGGACGGCGGTCCCGGCGGCGATGTTGAGGCGCCGGCCGCGCGCGGCGGCACGGTCGAAGTCCAGGCCGGGGTTGGCTTCGGCGAAGTGGTAGTGCGAGCCGACCTGGACGGGCCGGTCGGCGGCGTTGAGGACGGTGAGGCGGGTGACGGGCCGGCCCTCGTTGAGCGGCACGGCTCCGTCCGCGTACAGGATCTCTCCGGGAATCATCGCGGCGCTCCCCCGTCAGACGATCGGGTCGTGGACGGTGACGAGCTTCGTGCCGTCGGGGAAGGTGGCCTCGACCTGGACGTCGTGGATCATCTCCGGGATGCCCTCCATGACGTCGTCACGGGTGAGCAGCTTCCGTCCGGACGCCATGAGTTCGGAGACCGTGCGGCCGTCCCGTGCGCCCTCCAGCAGATGCGCCGTGATCAGGGCGACGGCCTCCGGGTGATTGAGCCGCAGCCCGCGCGCCCTCCGCTTCTCCGCCACATCGGCTGCCACATGGATGAGCAGGCGTTCCTGCTCGTGCGGGGTGAGTTGCACGCTTCCACCTCTTCGTCTTCCGCCCAGTACCTGCCCTGGACGCAGCCGGACCCTATCCACCTTCAACAGTCTGTTGATCATGAACGAGGGTCCTGCGGCGAGGTATTGCACGTTAGGGCGGAAGTTTTTCCGGCGCGTTAACTGGCCCTTTGCACATCCATGGACATCAGGCCTCGCAGGCCCTCCTCCAGGACCTCCGGCTTGATGTCACCGAACAGTGCCAGTTGGACGATGAAGCCCTGGGCCGTCGCGATCAGCGTGCGGGCCACACTGTCGGCGGGCAGATCGGCGGGGAACATGCCGTTCGCGCGGTACGCGTCGACGAGTTGGACCCAGGCCGCCCGGAGGGCGCCGTACGCCTCGCCCAACGTGCTGTCGAGCCGTTCGTTGCGAAGCGCCTCCGACCAGACCTGGACGACCAGACCCGCGAACGCCTGCGGGGCGAGGCCGAAGGGGCCACCGGAGAAGAGGGCGCCGGTGACCCGGCCGATGAGACGGTCGGGCGCCGGCGGAGGAGTGGTACGGGCGGCCTCCTCGAAGGCTGCGCGCACCCCGCCGATCGCCTCGCCCGCGATGGCGGCGATCAGGTCGTCCTTGCCGGTGAAATAGCGGTAGACGGCGCCTGCCGAGAGCCCGACCTCCTTGAGCACGTCCTGCATCGAGGTGCCGTGGAAGCCGTCACGGGCGAAGCAGCGGGCCGCACCTTGAAGGATCTGGCGGCGACGGGCGTCTAGGTGTTCCTGGGATACGCGAGCCATGCGGACAACTTAAAACGAACGTTCCTTCTTGACAAGGCGCGATTCCCGGCACGACAGTGGAGTAGCAAAAACGAACGATCCTTCTCTTTACGGTTCCGAGGGAGGCCCTCATGCCCCACACGCCCCTCACCGCCACCGAGCGCAACCGCCGCGCCGTGGCAGTGATCCTTCTCGTCCCCATGGTCATGGCCCTGGCCCTGTGGGCTTTCGCCTGGCCGGCCGCCCGGATCGCCCCGCGCGATCTGCCCGTGGGGATAGCCGGCGCCGCCCCCGCCGCCGATCAGCTCCAGGAGCGGATGGAACAGCGCGCCGGCGCCTTCGAGGTCCATCGGTACGAGGACGAGGCCGACGCCCGGGCGGCCATCGAGGACCGGGTCGTATACGGCGCCGTAGTCGCCACCCCCACCGGGCCCCGGCTGCTCACCGCTACCGCGGGTGGCCCTGTGGTGGCCCAGCTCCTGCGCGAGGCCGTGGCCGCGTCGGCCCCGCCCGGCACGGACATCCAGGTCACCGATGTGGTGAAGGCGCCTGCCGGCGATCCGCGAGGCAGCGCCCTCGGCGCGAGCGCCCTGCCGCTGGCCCTCGCCGGGGTCGCGGCAGGAGCCCTGGTGACCGTCCTGGGACTGCGCGGCCTCCGTGCCGCACTCGCCCTGACCGGCGCATCGGCGCTCGTGGGCCTCACCGCCGCGGCGCTGGCGCACAGCTGGCTCGGCGTACTCGCCGGCGACTGGTGGACCGAGGCCGGCGTGCTCGGGCTGACCGTTCTGGCCATCGGCTCGGCCGTAGCCGGTCTCGCCGCAGTCCTCGGACCGAAGGGCATCGGCCTCGGCGCACTGCTCATGGTCCTGCTCGGCAACTCGTTCTCCGGAGTCACCAGCGCACCTGACATGCTGCCCGAACCCGTCGGCGTGATCGGCCAGTGGCTGCCGCCGGGAGCGGGAGGATCACTGCTGCGGTCGGTCGCCTTCTTCGACGGGAGCGCGGCAGGCGGCCCGGCACTGACCCTCGCCCTGTGGGCGATCGCCGGGCTGACCGTCCTGACACTGGCCGGACGACGCGGCGGCGGCGGCAAGGACGAGCCGGCACCGGCCGTCGTCGCGCCCGAACCGGCGCTCACACGCTGACCCACCGAGCCGCCGTGCACCCCCGCCTTGACGGACGGGGGTGCACGGCTCTTTCGCGTGCCCGTGAAGTGGTCAGCCGCCGTGCTCGTCGTGGCGGCGGTGCTCCGCGGCGATACCGAAGCTGCGCCGTTCGCCCGGAGCGGACGTCGCGGAGTGTATCGAGGACACCGAGCGAATCACCTGCTCCTCCGCCGCGGTTTCCTCGTCCTCAAGTCGCCGCAGGTCAGCGGCGGATACGAGCGCGATGAGCGGCTTTCCGTGCCGCGTCACGACCACCCGTTCGCCGCCGTAGACGACGCGGTTGATCAGTTCGGCGAGCTCCGCCCGGGCTTGCGTCACCGGAATCTCGTAGGCCATAGTCCCCATCATAACCTTGTGTACGTCCTGTACATTTTTTACAAGGAGAGGGACCGAGCCATGATCCGCCCCGCCGCCCGTTACGTACTGCCGGAGTTCACCGAGCGCACCGCGACCGGGACCCGCACCCTCGACCCGTACTCGAAGCTCCTGTCCGAGCGGATCGTCTTCCTGGGAACGGCCGTGGACGACACCGCGACGACCGACCTCATCGCCCAGTTCATGTACCTGGAGCATGCGGAGCCCGACCGGCCGATCTCGCTGTACATCAACTCGCCCGGCGGAGCGTTCACCGCCATGGCCGCGATCTACGACACGATGCAGTACCTCACCTGCGAGGTGGAGACCTTCTGCCTCGGCCAGGCCGGCTCCTCCGCGGCCGTCCTGCTCGCGGCCGGCGCCCCGGGCCGGCGACATGCCCTGCCCGGCGCCCGGGTAGTCATCCAGCAGCCCTCCCTGCCCGAGCCGGTGCGGGGGCAGCCGTCCGATCTGGAGATCGAGGCACGGGAGTTGATGCGTGAGCGCGAGATGCTCACGCGGATGCTGGTCCGGCACACCGGCCGGTCCGTGGAGCAGGTCGGCGCCGACCTCGACCGGGACACCTTCCTCGACGCCGCGGCCGCCAAGGCGTACGGGGTGGTGGACCACGTCATGGAGAACCGCAGCCCGTCCCAGCCGCCGCACACCGCGAGGTGAACCGCCCATGCGCCCACCGGAGTTCCCGCCGCTCCCCGCACTGACCCGTGCCGAGGGGGAGTTCATCGACTGCTACCTGGAAGTGCTCGACCAGGTGGGCCGGATCAACCCGGCCCGCGGCAGTGACACCTACAGCGCCCTCCGGGCGGCGCAGGCACTGGCGTCCCGGGCGGCAGCGCTGCGGGACGCCCTCGCCTCCATGCACGAACGGGGCGAGACGCAGATCCACGCGGGCACCCTGGCGCGGGCGCTGCGGGTGCTCGACGGGGAACGCCGCGCCGCGCGCGTCACCGTGCCCCCCGTCGGCACGAGTTGATCAATCGCTGAGCCACCCGCCTTCCGGCCTCCTCCAGGACTTCCCGAGCGCCCTGCGGCGACACCGTGCGACACGCCCGGTGCCCAGACCGAATTGCCTCGCTCGTTCGGCGTAGGCCGTCACTCTCACGAGGGACGGCTCAACTTGCGCAACCTGCCTGGACTGTGAGCGGAATTCAGCGCTCCGCCGCTGGTACGAGGCCGGTCGGGCACTCCGTCACCCGTCTCGAATCCACCCTGTCCACCCGAATGGATCAGTCGTGACGAGCCTCACATAACACCGTTTCAGCTCGGAAAACAGGCACCGGGTGAGTCAAGATCCCTGGGACGACAAGCCCCCGCCACCGCGGCGGGGCGGTCCGGGCGGACGCCGAGTCCTGCCGCTGTCCGGATGACTGGTCGACAGGAGTGGATCGGCAGGAGTGGAGGACCCGAGCACAACGGGCCGACCGGGAAACCGGCCGTCCCTCGGGGTGAAGCCGCCGCGTGCGGCCGGGCAACTTCGCCAGCCCGAACCCGACAGGTCATCCTTCACAGGCGGCTGACGAAGGGTTGCGCATGTCTGCGCAGGTTCATGTCCCGTCACTTCTCGCCCGGGCCGGTACGGCCTCGGTCCTCACTCTCGCGATCGGCACCACCATGCTGGCCCCGGGCGTCGTGAACGACGCCGAGGCCGCGACCCACTCGACGAAGGCGCTCAGCATCGCCGCCTCGAAGAAGGGCTCGCCCTACAAGTACGGCGCCGCCGGCCCCCGCCGTTTCGACTGTTCGGGGCTCACGCTGTACGCGTTCAAGAGGGTGGGCAAGAAGCTCCCCCGCACGGCTCAGCAGCAGTACAACAAGACCCGGCACATCGCCTCGTCGCAGCGACAGCGCGGCGATCTGGTCTTCTTCCATTTCGGCCGGAGCGTCTACCACGTGGGCATCTACGCCGGCCACGGCCGGATCTGGCACTCCCCGAAGTCCGGGTCCGTCGTGCGCCTGGAGCGGATCTGGTCCAAGAGCGTCTGGTACGGGCGGGTGCGATGACCGGCGCCCCCGCTGCCTCAGTGCAGCAGGGGGCCGCCCACCAGCACGAGCCCGAGCGCGGTGAGCGCCGCGCCGCTGCCGCCCTCGATCGCCCTGGCGGTACGCGGCCGGCGCAGCCACCGGCCGAGCCGGTCCACGAGCAGGGCCACGGCCGGGAACCAGATCAGCGCCAGCAGCACCACGACCGCGGCGAGCAGCAGCGTCCTCGGCAGCGGCGGCTGCCCGTCCGGCACGAACTGGGGCAGCAGGCTGAGGAAGAGCACCGGCGCCTTGGGATTCAGGGCGTTGGTCAGGAAACCCTGCCGCAACGAGGGCCCGAGTGCTTCGGCCGCCCTTCCAGGTGCCGCGTCCGCGTCCGCCCCGGCCCCCGCCGGGGGCCGCCGCAGCGCGTACAGCGCGCTGAGTCCGAGGTAGAGCACGTACGCGCCGCCGAGCAGCTGGACGGTGCGGAAGAGCACGGGCATCGTCACCAGCACGGCGGCGAGGCCCGCCACGGCGAGCGCGGTGTGGACGAGCAACCCTGCGGCGACGCCCACCGCTGCGGCCACCCCGGCCCGGCGCGAGTCCAGGGCATTGCGTACGACCACGGTGAAGTCGGCACCCGGCAGCGCCACCATCGCGGCGGCCACCCCGGTGAAGGCCAGCAGTTGTGCATCCATGGGTACACCATGGACCGGACGGGCCTTTAGCATGTACTTGCAATCTCCTGGGTCTGCCAAAAGGAACGCTTAATGTACGACCCGACGCGCCTGTCGGCGCTGGTGGCGGTCGCCGAGTCCGGGTCGATCACGCGCGCCGCGGCCCGCCTCGGATACACGGCCCCGGCGCTCTCCCAGCAGCTGGCGAAACTGGAGCGGGAAGCGGGCGCGGAGCTGTTGGTGCGCCACCACCGCGGAGCACGGCTCACGGCGGCCGGGGAACTGCTGGCCGGCCGGGCCAGGCGGGTGCTGGACGAGATGGACCAGGCCCGGCACGAGCTGGCGAGGCTCGCCGGGCTGTCGGGCGGCCGGCTGCGCGTCGCCACCTTCACCACGGCCGGGATCCATCTGCTGCCTCCGGTGCTGAGCGCGTTCCGGCGCGCCCATCCGGACGTCGAGCTGACCGTCACCGACCTGGAGCCGCCCGACGGGGTCGCCGCCGTCGCCGCGGGGGAGGTCGATCTGGCGCTGACCCACGCGTACGAACCGGCGGTCGCCGATCCGCCACCCGCGGGGGTGGTCGTCGAGCCGCTGCTGGTCGAAGAGCTCGTGCTGGTCACCGCCGTCGGGCAGGTCCTCTCGGAGGGCACGGGGCGGCTGCCGGTCACCGAGCTCGCCGGCCGTCCCCTGATCAGCAGTGCGCCGACGCATCCGCCCCGGCGCGGGGTGGAGAGCGCCCTGGCCGAGGCGGGGGCGACCCCGGCCGTGGTCTGCGAGTCCCCCGGCTACGCACTGGTGTGTGCGCTGGTGAGCGCCGGCCTCGGCGCGGCCGTGGTGCCGGAGATGGTCGCCGCGATGTCTCCGACGCCACTCGCGGTGCGGCGGCTCGACCCCGCCGGTTTCCGGCGGACCATTTCGGTCGTTCATCGGGGCGACCGTGCGACGGCGGCGGCAGCGACCCTCACGGCTCTGCTGCGCAGCGGCTTCGGCCGCGCCGCACCGGCGTGACGACGACCGCTTCGGCCGGGCCGCGACGGAGGGGAACGGACCCCGTGCATCCGCGTCGTGACGACGCCCTTTTCGTCCGAGCCGCGACGGCGCGAGGACGGACCCGTGCGGGCGGGGCGCCACTGCGTCGCCCGGAACCCCTACGGACGTGCCGCCAGGGCGTGCTGACGGACCGTTTCGCCCGAGGTCAGCTCTGGACCGGTGCGGTCCAGGGAAGCGCGATCGAGACCGTCTTGCCCCCGTCGGCGGTGGGGCTGATCGTGAGCCGCCCGCCGCACTCCTTGGCCAGACAACGGATGATGACCATGCCGCGTCCGTTGTCCTGCTGAACAGCGGCGGGCAGCCGCCGCGGCCAGCGTGGGTGACTGTCCGTCACCCCCAGAAACAGCTCCTCGTCCCGGTCCAGCCGGAGGTCCACGGTGAAGGTGGGCGACTGGCCGAAGGTGTGCTGGACGGCGTTGGTGGCCAGTTCGGAGACGATCAGACGGATGCTGTCGGCGATGTCGGTGTCGTCCGGGAGGCCCCACTCGCCGAGTACCCGGGCCACGTACTTCCGCGCCGAGGAGACCGAGACCGGATCGCTCGGCAGAGTGACGGATGCTTCTTGCTGGTCTGCCATGGCGGCGCCGTCCCTTCCCGGCCCGGCCGATCCGAGATCGGCCGGGGTTGTGCTTCGCGCCAGATTGACACCGATGCTGCCCTCTGTAACGACCATGCACCAAGATATGTATATATCTGTCGCCCAAAGCGGTGAACTCTGCCACGGAAGACTGGATTTGGGCTGTACCCCGGAACCTGCGACGGCTGACCGCGTTGCGCCTCAGCCGGCCTGGGCCGACGCGCCTTCGGGAGCGGTCCTGAGGATCGTGGCCACGGCGCCCGAG
Source organism: Streptomyces sp. NPDC048560 (assembly GCF_040650955.1). Classification (NCBI taxonomy): domain Bacteria; kingdom Bacillati; phylum Actinomycetota; class Actinomycetes; order Kitasatosporales; family Streptomycetaceae; genus Streptomyces; species Streptomyces sp. NPDC048560. The sequence continues at coordinate 282,018 of NZ_JBEZIJ010000010.1, read as the reverse complement.
ATCTGTTCCGGCGTCAGGTCCGCGCGGGCGGTGAGCCGCAGCCGCGAGATCCCGTCCGGTACCGACGGCGGCCGGAAACAGCCGACCGCGATGCCCGCCGCGCGGCAGTCGGCCGCCCAGCGCACCGCCGTGTCCGCGGACGGTGCCCGCACGGCGACCACCGCCGCGTCGGGGCGTGCCACCGTGAGACCGGCCGCTGTCAGCTGTTCGTACAGGGCTGTGGCCACCCCACGGGCCTGCCCCGCCCTCTCCGGTTCACGCCGGAGCAGGCCCAGGGCAGCGAGCGCCCCTCCGGCGGCCGCCGGGGCGAGCCCGGTGTCGAAGATGAACGTGCGGGCGGTGTTGACCAGGTGCTCGATCACCCGGGCCGGCCCGAGGACCGCCCCGCCCTGGCTGCCCAGCGACTTGGACAGGGTGAGTGTGGCGACGATCCCCTCCCCGCCGGCGAGCCCCACGGCGGCGAGCGCGCCGCGCCCGCCCTCCCCGACTACGCCCAGCCCGTGCGCGTCGTCCACCAGCAGTGCGGCGCCGCCGGCCCGGCAGGCGTCGGCGAGCTCCGTCAGCGGCGCGGCGTCGCCGTCCACCGAGAAGACCGAGTCCGTCACGGCGAGGGCCCGCCCGTCGTGGGCGTGCAGCGCCTTGCGCACGGCGTCGGGATCCGCGTGCGGCACCACGGCCGTCGCCGCCCGGGAGAGCCGGCACCCGTCGACGATCGAGGCGTGGTTGCCCGCGTCCGAGACGATCAGGGAGCCGGGGCCCGAGAGCGCGGTGAGGGCGGCGAGGTTGGCCGCGTAACCGGAGGAGAACACCAGGGCCGCCTCGAAACCGCAGAAGGCGGCCAGTTCGCGTTCGAGCTCGGCGTGCAGGGCGGTGGACCCGGTGACGAGTCGCGAGCCGGTGGCACCGGCGCCCCACCGGCGTGCCGCGTCGGCGGCCGCGGTGGTGACCTCCGGGTGCCGGGTGAGGCCCAGATAGTCGTTGCTCGCGAGGTCCAGCAGTTCCGTTTCGGCGGATCGCGGCCGCAGCGTGCGGACGAGTCCGGCAGCGGTACGGCGGCGGGCCTCGTCGTCGATCCAGTCGAACGGGGCGAAGGACATGGCGTGGTCCCTTTTGTAGGCAGCTCACAGACCTTAGCCGCGAGCGCAGCGGGTCAGGATGTGGCAATACCCACACCCTTCTCCGTCTCTTCTGTCTGGTTCCTCCTTGGCCGATGACCGTGCCGTACGTAAGGATCAGCGCCATGGACCTGCTGAACACGCTGGTGGACAAGGGGCTGCGGCGCGAACTGCCGACCCGCGAAGAAGCGCTCGCCGTGCTGGCGACCTCCGACGACGAACTGCTCGACGTGGTGGCCGCCGCCGGCCGGGTACGCCGCCAGTGGTTCGGGCGTCGGGTGAAACTCAACTATCTGGTCAACCTCAAGTCCGGGCTCTGCCCCGAGGACTGCTCGTACTGCTCGCAGCGGCTCGGGTCGAAGGCGGAGATCCTCAAGTACACGTGGCTGAAGCCGGACGAGGCGTCCAAGGCGGCGGCCGCAGGGGTCGCCGGCGGCGCGAAGCGTGTCTGCCTGGTGGCGAGCGGCCGTGGTCCGACGGACCGCGACGTCGACCGGGTGTCACAGACCATCGAGGCGATCAAGGACCAGAACGAGGGCGTCGAGGTGTGCGCCTGTCTCGGTCTGCTCTCCGACGGACAGGCCGAGCGGCTGCGGTCCGCGGGCGCCGACGCGTACAACCACAATCTCAACACCTCCGAGGGCACGTACGGCGCGATCACCAGCACGCACACGTACGCCGACCGGGTGGAGACCGTGCAGCAGGCACAGGCCGCCGGGCTGTCCGCGTGCTCCGGTCTGATCGCGGGCATGGGTGAGAGCGACGCGGACCTCGTCGACGTCGTCTTCGCGCTGCGCGGGCTCGACCCCGACTCGGTGCCGGTCAACTTCCTCATCCCCTTCGAGGGAACCCCGCTCGCGAAGGAGTGGAACCTCACTCCGCAGCGTTGTCTGCGCATCCTCGCGATGGTCCGGTTCGTCTGCCCGGACGTCGAGGTGCGGCTCGCGGGCGGGCGCGAGGTCCATCTGCGCTCGATGCAGCCGCTCGCCCTGAACCTGGTCAACTCGATCTTCCTGGGTGACTACCTGACGAGCGAGGGACAGGCCGGCCAGACCGACCTGGACATGATCGCGGACGCCGGCTTCGAGGTGGAGGGTGCGGGCACGACGACGCTGCCCCAGCACCGTGCGCAGGCGGGCGGTGGCTGCGGCTCGCACGAAGGCGGCTGCGGGCCCTGCGGCGACGGCGCGGACGAGCCTGCCGGGGCGGCGGAGTCTCCCGAGGCGCCGGTCGCGGATGTGACCGAGGTGCCGGGGGCGCGCACGGACCTGGTGACGGTCCGCCGCCGCGGCGCCGGCACGGACCTCGCGCCCAATGCCTGAGCCGCTCTCCCCCGCCGAGCTGCGCGCCCTGGACCGGGCACACGTCTGGCACCCCTACGGCCCGATGCCGGGCCGTCAGGAACCGCTGGTCGTGGAGTCCGCGTCCGGGGTGCGGCTCCGGCTCGCCGAAGAGGCTCACGGACAGCGCGAGTTGGTGGACGGCATGTCGTCCTGGTGGTCGGCGGTGCACGGGTACAACCACCCGGTGCTCAACGAGGCGGCGCGCGACCAGCTGGACCGGATGAGTCATGTGATGTTCGGCGGGCTCACCCATGAGCCCGCCGTGCGGCTGGCGACCCGGCTGGTGGAGATCACCCCGGAGCCGTTGCGGCATGTGTTCCTCGCCGACTCCGGTTCGGTGTCGGTCGAGGTCGCGGTGAAGATGTGCCTGCAGTACTGGCGCTCGGCCGGACAGGAGTCCAAGCAGCGGCTGCTGACCTGGCGCGGCGGCTACCACGGGGACACCTGGCAGCCGATGTCCGTGTGTGACCCCGAGGGCGGGATGCATGAGCTGTGGTCGGGCGCGCTGCCCCGGCAGGTCTTCGCGGACGCGCCGCCGGACGGCTTCGACGCCGAACCGGACGAGGCGTACATCGCGCACCTGCGCGGGCTGATCGCGGACCACGCGGACGAGCTGGCCGCCGTGATCGTGGAGCCGGTGGTGCAGGGAGCGGGGGGTATGCGGTTCCACTCGCCCGCCTACCTCCGGGTGCTGCGCGAGGCGTGCGACGCCCATGACGTACTGCTGGTGTTCGACGAGATCGCCACGGGTTTCGGGCGTACGGGCAAACTGTTCGCAGCCGGCCATGCCGGTGTCTCACCGGATGTCATGTGTGTCGGCAAGGCGCTGACCGGCGGCTACCTGACCATGGCGGCGACCCTGTGCACCTCCCGGGTGGCCGAGGGCATCTCCAGCGGCAAGGTGCCCGTACTCGCGCACGGCCCGACGTTCATGGGCAATCCGCTCGCCGCGGCGGTGGCCTGCGCGTCGGTGGACCTGCTGCTGGGGCAGGACTGGGAGCGAGAGGTCCGGCGGATCGGCGACGGGCTGCGGACCGGTCTGGCGGAGGCGGCCGCGCTGCCCGCGGTCCGGGACGTCCGGGTGCTGGGCGCCATCGGCGTCGTACAGCTGGATCACGAGGTGGACATGGAGGCCGCTACGAGGGCCGCGGTGAGGGAGGGGGTCTGGCTGCGGCCGTTCCGCGACCTCATCTACACCATGCCGCCCTATGTGACGAGTGATGACGATGTGGCGAGGATCTGCCGCGCCGTGTGCGCTGCCTCGCGGGAGGGCTGAGATGACGATTCTGGTGGTGACCGGCACGGGCACCGAGATCGGCAAGACCGTGGTGACCGCGGCCGTGGCCGCGGTGGCGCGAGACCGGAGGGTCGCGGTGCTCAAGCCCGCACAGACCGGACTGGTCCCCGGGGAACACGGGGACGCGGCCGAGGTGGTACGGCTCGCGGGCGGGCATGTCACCCCGGTCGAACTGGCCCGGTTCCCGGACCCGTTGGCCCCGGCGACGGCCGCGCGCCGTGCCGGTCTCGCACCGGTGCGCCCGTACGAGGTGGCCGAAGCGGCGGGCAAGCTGGCGGTCGACCACGATCTGGTGCTGATCGAGGGCGCCGGCGGGCTGCTCGTACGGTTCGACGACGAGGGCTCCACCCTCGCGGACACCGCACGCCTGCTGGGCGCGCCCGTCCTGGTGGTGGTGCAGGCGGGGCTGGGAACCCTCAACGCCACCGCGCTGACCTCGGAAGCCCTGCGGGCCCGGGGTCTGGAGTGCCTGGGTGTGGTGGTAGGCAGTATGCCGGCCGAACCCGACCTGGCTGCCCGGTGCAACATCGACGATCTTCCGGTGGCCGCGGGCGCCCCCCTGCTGGGTGCGGTGCCGGCCGGTGCGGGATCGCTGGCTCCCCGGGATTTCCGTGCGCGTGCGGCGAGTTGGCTGTCCACGGAGCTGGGAGGGCACCGGGTGCCGTGACCGCCCGCCCGATCGCCCGCGTGCAGGGGAGAAGCAGGCGCCTGCGGGGGAGAATCGAAGGGAGCCGTACGTGTTCCTCGAGGAGGCCGTCATGCAGCTGCGCAGCAGGAAGATCCCGCGGGACGCGGTGCACCATCCCGTCTTCGCCCGGTTCTACGCCCGGATCAGTGTGGCCGCCGACGACCGGGGCGGCATCGCCGCCCATCGCGCGGAGCTGCTGGCCGGACTGTCGGGCCGCGTGATCGAGGTCGGCGCGGGAAACGGCCTGAACTTCGCGCACTACCCGGCGGCCGTGTCCGAGGTGGTGGCGATCGAGCCGGAACGGAGCCTGCGGCAGCTGGCGGTCGACGCCGCGCTGCGGGCGGAGGTCCCGGTGGACGTGGTGCCCGGCACCGCCGAGGCGCTGCCGGTGAAGAGCGAGGCCTTCGACGCGGCCGTGGCCTCCCTCGTGCTGTGCACCGTGCGGAACCTGCCGCGCGCCCTGGCCGAGATCAGGCGGGTCCTGCGGCCCGGGGGCGAGCTGCGCTTCTTCGAGCACGGGCTCGCCCCGGGCCGTGGCCTCGCGGCGACGCAGCGGGTGGTGGACCGTACGGTCTGGCCGCTGCTCTTCGGCGGATGTCACACGGCACGGGACACGATCGCCGCCGTCGAGGCCGCCGGTTTCGAGCTGGGTACCTACCGCCGACTGCGCATTCCGGAGAAGGGGATGCAACTCCCCTCATCCCCTTGCGTCCTGGGTGTGGCGCGCCGGCCCTTCTCGGACGACTGAGTCCGTCAGCCCTCGCTCTGCCCGCCGTTGTCCAGCTGGTCGGCGAAGGCCCGCAGGGCGTCGGCCAGTTCCTTCTTCGTGGGCAGCTGGTCGACCTTCGACTCCAGCTCACCGATGCGTTCGGTCAGCTCGGCGAGATCAGCGGGGGATGTCGGGGACGGGTCGCCGGGATCGCTCGGACTCGGGTGGCCCGAGGGGTCCGGGTACTCGGTGGGCTCCCCGCCACCGCTGGAACCATCGCTGGAGCCGCCGATGGGCCCGCCGGCGTCTCCCGCGCCGTCCGACGCGCCGGGACTGGGTGCCGGTGATCCGCTGGGCGTCGGTTCGCCTTCCGAGCCACCCGACACCCCGACCGTCGTACCGCCCGAGGTGCCCGTGCCCCCGTCGTCCGGGGCGCCGACGGCCAGGGCCCCGCTCACCCCCAGGATCACGGCGGCCGCCGTGCCGACGAGGGTGACCGTCATCCGCCGGGTCCGTCCGATGCTTCTCAGGCGCGCTATGCGTGTCATGCTCGGGACATTAGTGGCGGAGAGTCGCGGAAGGGTGCCTTCCGGGGATCTTGCCCAGAACGGGCCACAGTGGCCCCCCGCGAGCCTGCCCGGGCGGGCGCCCCGGAGTCACACGCTCCACTGGCGCAGTTCCTCGGCGATGGCCCGGACGTCCGCCTTCCCCTCCTTGACCAGCCTGGCCAGGTCACGCACCTGTTCGGGCGAGGTGATGACCTTCAGCCCCGAGGCGACGAGGTAGCCGTAGGCGACGGCGGAGGCGAACATCGCGTTGGAGTGTTCGAGCGCGGGCACGTGGAGCAGCAGTTGCAGCAGGGCGGCGGCACGGGAGTGGGGGTCGCTGTAGACGGGGCTGCCGAAGATCTCCGCTTCGTGGCGGCTCACCGCGGCCACGAGTGCGCCCCAGTCGACGACCTGCGGATCTCCGGGCGTCTTGTGCTCGGCGACCATGAGCAGCCAGGAAAGGTCGATCTTCACGTTCAACGGGCTCGCTCGCCCTCCGCACCGAACTCGTCCGCGAAAACCGACTCGTACTGCTTCATGAAGTCGGCCGCGGCTTCGACGAAGGTGTGTCCCACTTCGCCCGCGTCCTGCTTCACGAGCTCCTCGATGTAGCGGTTCACGCTCATCCCCCTCTGCAGCGCGCGCTGTCGCGCGGCCTCGGCGGTGGCCTCGTCCACTCGTACGTTCAGCTGAGTCTTGGGCACCCCCTCACGCTAGCGCGCCTGCGCTAGCGCCAGCAAGGGCGGCCGCGCGGTGCTCCGTACACGTGCAGCGGCAGGCCCCGGCAGGACCCGCCCGTATGCCGGAATCCTCTCGACGGCCCCGCCCCGCCGGTGATGGGATGACCGCCATGAATGATCTTGCGATACGCGCCGCCCGTGCCGACGATCTGGACCTTGTCCTGGCCTTCTGGGAGGTGGCTGCCGAGGGCACCAGCATCAGTGACGACCAGGACGGCGTACGGCGGCTGGTGGCCCGCGATCCCGGCGCACTGCTCCTCGCGGAGCTGGACGGTGTCCTCGCCGGAACCGTCATCGCGGGCTTCGACGGGTGGCGGTGCCACCTGTACCGGCTCGCGGTCGATCCCGGCCTGCGCCGACGGGGCATCGGCACGGCTCTCCTCGCCGCGGCGGAGGAACGATTCGCGGAGCTGGGCGGGCGGCGCGGCGACGCGATGGTCCTCGACCACAACGACCTGGCGCAGCGGGCGTGGCGCGCAGCCGGGTACGCAGTGCAACCCCAGTGGAGCCGCTGGGTGAAGCCCCTCGCCGGCTGAGGCGCTGCGGCTGAGTCCCCGCACGGAGCCTCCGCGCCGCGCGCACGAGCCGCCGCCGCGCCGCCGCACGCACGCGATCCGCCGCCGCACACCGGGCGCCCGGCGGACGCGCCGACCCGGGCGGCCTTACGATGGCCTGTCATCGACCGACTCCCACGAAAGGTGTGAGCGTCCGCCCATGGGCGAGCCTCCCAGTAGCCGACGTCGCGTTCATCGCGCGCTCCCCCTGTCCCTGCATGATCATGGGACGGAGGTGAACCGATGACCGAAGTGCTGCTGCTCCTCGTGGCGCTCCTGCTCTCGCTCGCGTGCGGAGCCTTCGTGGCGGCGGAGTTCTCCCTGACCACGGTCGAGCGCGGGGAGCTTGAGCGGGCGGTCGAGCGAGGGGACCGGGGGGCGGCCAGCGCCCTCAAGGCCGTCCGCAGCCTCACCTTCCAGCTGTCCGGCGCGCAGCTCGGCATCACGGTCACCAACCTGGTAGTCGGCATGCTCGCCGAGCCCTCCGTCGCCAAGCTCATCCGAGGGCCCCTGGAGGCGCTGGGCGCCTCCCCCGGCGTGGCGTCCTCGGTTGCATTGGTGCTCGGCACCGCGCTGTCCACCGTCGTCCTGATGGTGGTCGGCGAGCTCGTCCCGAAGAACTGGGCGATCTCCTCACCCCTGGCCGTGGCGAGGAGAGTGGCCACACCGCAGCGGGTGTTCACCGCCCTGTTCCGGCCTTTCATCAGCCACCTCAACAACACCGCCAACCGCATCGTGCGCCGCTTCGGCCTCGAACCGGCCGAGGAGCTCGCCTCCGCCCGCAGCCCGCAGGAGCTCGTGGCTCTGGCACGGCACTCCGCGAAGGAGGGCGCGCTGGAGGCGGACACCGCCGAACTCTTCGTCCGCACCCTCAACCTGTCGGAGCTGACCGCCGAGAACGTGATGACCCCGCGCGTCCAGGTGACCGCGCTGGAGGTGCAGGCCACGGCCGAGGACGTCGCGAACGCGACGCGCGCGACCGGTCTCTCCCGCTTCCCCGTGTACCGCGGCAACCTCGACTCGGTCGTCGGCGTCGCCCACATCAAGGACGTCCTGGCGATCCCCGCCGACGAAAGGCACCGCAGGAGGGTCTCGGAGATGCTCCGTGAGCCGCTGCTCGTACCGGAGACCCTCACCGTGGACCGGCTGCTCGACCGGCTGTCCGGCAAACTGGCCATGGCCGTCGTCATCGACGAGTACGGCGGTACGGCGGGTGTCGTCACGCTGGAGGACATCGTCGAGGAAGTCGTCGGCGAGGTACGCGACGAGCACGACCCGCACGAGACACCGGACCTCGCCCGGGCCGGCGAGGACGCCCACGGACGCACGCTCTGGTCCGCCGACGGCGCTGCCCGCACCGACCAGCTGCGGAGGATCGGGCTGCGCGTGCCGGAGGGACCGTACGAAACCCTCGCCGGACTGATCGCCGCCGAGGTGGGACGCATCCCGGTGGTCGGTGACACCGTCGATCTGGCCGGGTGGCGCATCGACGTGGTCGACGCCTCCGGGCGCCGCGCCGCGCGCGCTCTCCTGCACGCGCCGCTTGCCGGTTCCCACGAGCTGACGGAGAACGAACGATGACCGCCGTCCAGCTCTTCATCGGTCTGCTGACCCTCGTGGTCAACGCCTTCTTCGTCGGCGCGGAGTTCGCGATGATCTCCGTACGCCGCAGTCAGATCGAACCCGAGGCGGAGGCGGGCAACCGGCGCGCCAAGAGTGTCATCTGGGGCCTCGAGCACGTGTCGGCGCTCCTCGCGGCGGCGCAGCTCGGCATCACGCTGTGCACGCTGGTGCTGGGTATCGTCGCCGAACCAGCCATCGCCCATCTGCTGGAGCCGGTGTTCGACGTGCTCGGTGTGCCGCACGGACTGGTGCATCCGCTGTCGTTCGTCATCGCCCTGACCGTGGCGACGTATCTGCACATGCTCCTGGGCGAGATGGTGCCCAAGAACGTCGCGCTCGCCGAGCCCTCCCGCAGCGCGCTGCTGCTCGGCCCTCCGCTGGTGGCACTCGCCCGTGGACTGCGCCCGGTGATCTTCGCGATCAACGCCTTCGCGAACGTGCTGCTCAAGCTCTTGCGGGTGGAGACCCGGGACGAGGTCTCCGCGACCTTCTCCGACGACGAACTGGCCCGGCTGGTGAAGGACGCCGGGGACGCCGGTCTGGTCGACGACCGTTCGGCGGAGCGGCTGCGTCACGCGCTGGAACTGGGCCGCCGCCCGGTACGCGATGTCGTCCTGCAGGTGGCCCAGGTGGTCTCCACCCGGGTCGGGACGACGCCCGAGGAACTGGAACGGCTCTCGTCGGAGACCGGCTTCTCCCGCTTCCCCGTCATGGACAGCGAGGCGCGGATCCTGGGCTACCTGCACGTGAAGGACGCACTCGACGCGACTCCGCGCGATGTCCCGTTCCCGGTGACGGCGATGCGTCCGATCGCCCGGGTACGGGAGTCGACGCCGCTCGACGACGTCCTGAACGCGCTGCGGCGCAGCCGTACCCACCTGGCGGTCGTCGTCGACGAGAACGACAGGATGGCCGGGCTCGTCACGATGGAGGACGTACTGCGCGAGCTGGTGGGACGCCCGCAGGGACGCTGAGGCGGTCCCGCTCCGGTCCCGCTCCCGTTCGCCCGGCCCGGGAAGGGGCGCGATCCGGCTCCACGGATACGGACAACCGGATACGGAGAGCCGGATACGGAGAGCCGGAGCGGGAGACGCCTGCTGTCGGGCTGGCTGCTACCCGGTGACCGGGCCGCCCTACTGGGCAGTAGTCGCGCGATCTACTGAGCGGTAGCCGGCGCGGGACGCACCGGATACCGCGCGGTACGATCGCAGAGCCATGGAAACGAATGCCTCCTACACCAGTTTCGTCGCGATCGGCGACTCCTTCACCGAGGGCATGTCGGACCTGCTGCCTGACGGCTCCTACCGGGGCTGGGCCGACGTCCTGGCCTCCCGCCTCGCAGCCCGCGCCCCGGGATTCCGGTACGCCAACCTCGCCGTGCGCGGAAAGCTGATCGGCCAGATCGTCGACGAACAGGTCGATGTCGCCGCAGCCATGCGGGCCGACGTGGTCACGCTCGTGGGCGGGCTCAACGACACCCTGCGGCCCAAGTGCGACATGGGCATGGTGCGGGCGCGGCTGGAGGAGGCCGTGGAGCGTCTCGCGCCGTCCTGCGGGCAGCTGGTGCTGATGCACAGCCCGGGACGCAACGGCCCGGTGATGGAGCGCTTCCGTCCGCGGATGGAGGAGGTGTTCTCCCTGATCGACGACCTGGCGCACCGGCACGGGGCACTGGTGGTCGATCTGTACGGCGCCGCTTCCCTCGCCGACCCGCGGATGTGGGACGTCGACAGGCTGCATCTCACGGCGGAGGGCCATCGCAGGGTGGCCGAGGCGGTGTGGCAGACACTGGGGCTTCCGGCCGAGCTCGACTGGCGCACGCCGATGCCGGCGACGGTGCCGCCCCGCTGGGCGGTGCGGCGGGTCGACGACGTCCGGTTCGCCCGGCAGCATCTGGCACCGTGGATCGGGCGACGGCTGACGGGCCGGTCGTCCGGCGACGGCCGCCCGGCGAAGCGCGCCGAGCTGCTGCCGTACGAGCCACCGCTCGGCTGACCCCCGCAGAACCGCGCTTCCACGCATCCCTGCGCACCGCCGCGCCTGTACACCCCACACCCTCAAGGTGCTCGCACCCCTCCGGCCGGGCTTCCCGCCTTCCCGGCCGGCCTTCACGCCTTCCCGGCCTCGTAGCAAGCCACAAGTGAACCCGCGGCGCTGGCCTGCACAAACCGCCAGTAGAATCTGGACACGTGACTGCTGTGTCTGCGAAGCCTCGCATCCCCAATGTCCTGGCCGGCCGCTACGCCTCCACGGAGCTGGCTGTCCTCTGGTCCCCCGAGCAGAAGGTGAAGCTGGAGCGTCAGCTGTGGCTGGCGGTGCTGCGCGCTCAGAAGGACCTCGGGATCGAGGTGCCTGACGCCGCCCTCGCCGACTACGAACGTGTACTCGACCAGGTCGACCTGGCCTCGATCGCCGAGCGCGAAAAGATCACCCGGCACGACGTGAAGGCCCGGATCGAGGAGTTCAACGCCCTCGCCGGCCACGAGCAGGTCCACAAGGGCATGACGTCCCGGGACCTCACGGAGAACGTCGAGCAGCTCCAGATCCGGTTGTCGCTGGAACTGATGCGCGACCGCACGGTGGCGGTCCTGGCCCGCCTCGGCAAGCTGGCGGGCGAGTACCGCGAGCTGGTCATGGCCGGCCGGTCCCACAACGTCGCCGCACAGGCGACGACGCTCGGCAAGCGCTTCGCGACCGCCGCGGACGAGATGCTGGTGGCGTACGCCCGGCTGGAGGATCTCCTCGGCCGCTACCCGCTGCGTGGCATCAAGGGCCCCGTGGGCACCGCACAGGACATGCTCGACCTGCTCGGCGGTGACGCCGGGAAGCTCGCCGACCTGGAACAGCGCATCGCCGGACACCTCGGCTTCGCCCAGGCCTTCACCTCCGTCGGCCAGGTCTACCCCCGCTCACTCGACTACGACGTCGTGACCGCGCTGGTCCAGCTGGCCGCGGCTCCCTCCTCCGTCGCCAAGACCGTGCGGCTGATGGCCGGACACGAGCTTGTGACCGAGGGATTCAAGCCCGGCCAGGTCGGTTCGTCCGCCATGCCGCACAAGATGAACACCCGCTCCTGCGAGCGTGTCAACGGCCTGATGGTGATCCTGCGCGGTTACGCCTCGATGACGGGCGAGCTGGCGGGCGACCAGTGGAACGAGGGCGACGTGTCCTGCTCGGTGGTCCGCCGAGTGGCCCTGCCCGACGCCTTCTTCGCATTCGACGGCCTCCTCGAGACGTTCCTGACGGTGCTGGACGAGTTCGGAGCGTTCCCCGCGGTCGTGGCGCGTGAACTGGACCGTTACCTCCCGTTCCTCGCCACCACCAAGGTCCTCATGGGTGCGGTCCGCGCCGGCGTCGGCCGGGAGGTCGCACACGAGGCGATCAAGGAGCACGCGGTCGCCTCGGCGCTCGCCATGCGGGAGCAGGGGGCGGAGCGCAACGAACTGCTGGACAAGCTGGCCGCCGACGACCGCATCCCGCTGGACCGCGCGGCGCTGGACGCGCTGATGGCCGACAAGCTGTCCTTCACGGGCGCGGCGGGCGACCAGGTCACTGTCGTGGTCTCCCGGATCGAGGAGATCGCCAAGCAGCACCCGGAAGCCGCGGCTTACACCCCCGGCTCCATCCTCTGACAGCCAGAACCCCACCGGATGACACCCGAAGAACTCCTGGCCGCCCGCGACCGCATCGTTCCCGATGTGGCCGTGGGCGGTCTGCGTGTGCTGTTCTGCGGGATCAACCCGAGCCTCATGACCGCCGCCACCGGCTTCCACTTCGCCCACCCCGGCAACCGCTTCTGGCCGGTGCTCCACCTGTCGGGCTTCACCCCCCGGCGGCTGAAGCCGTCCGAGCAGTACGAGCTGCCGGCGCACGGCCTCGGCATCACCAACCTCGTCGCGCGAGCCACGGCGCGGGCGGATGAACTGAGCGCCGCCGAGTTCCGCGCAGGTGCTGAACTGCTGACGGACAAGGTGGCGCACCTGGCTCCGCAGTGGCTCGCCGTCGTCGGAGTCACGGCCTACCGCACGGCCTTCGGCGAACGCCGTGCGCAGATCGGCCCGCAGGAGCGGAGGATCGGCGACGCACGGGTCTGGGCTCTCCCCAACCCGAGCGGGCTCAACGCCCACTGGACCGTTCGCACGATGGCCGACGAATACGCCCGCCTCCGAGCCGCCGCGTTCCACGACGGCCCCGTCCCCGGCGAGAAGCCGGCCTCCGGCTGAGTCCCGGCCCGCCCACGCCGTCCGGACCGAGCGAGCGACCATCCGCGCCTCAGGGCGGGTCTATCACTGTCACCAGCACACTCAGCTCGCAGCCCGGCCCGTCGTTCTCCAGGTGGAGCCCCACCGCGATCCAGCGTTCCTCGATCCTCCAGAGCTGGAGATACTCGCAGCCCGCCACCGGGTCGGCCCAGGGCTCGGGTATCTCCTCCCCCGCCATCATCCGCGCCTGCGCACTCCACAGACTGACGGTTTCCGGCTCACCCCAGCGGAGCGTGAGCAGCGTGAGCAAGGTGTCGTGCTCGGCGAGGCACTGCGCACGGCGCTCCGGGTCTCCCGTCCCGTCTCTTTCCAGGTCCTCGTCCTCGACGTGCAGGAACGCCGTGTGGTAGCCGGGCCCGCTGACTCCCGAGCCCGCCGGAGTGCGCTCCGTGGGAAAGGCCCGGGCACGCATCCCGTCGATGAGGCGAAGGTGGTGTGCGGTCGTCATTCCGTCAGTAAACCGTCCGACACTGACAAGTGACGCCCTGCCGGGCCTGAGGGGCGGGGCCTGGGGCGCCGGCGCCCCGCGCCTCCCTCTTGCGCGCACCTGAGTTACGCGTCCCGCTTCCGCACCGCCCACCAGCCCGCCAGCAGCGCGGCTCCGGCCCAGGCCGCTGTGACGGCCAGCCCCGCCCACGGGCCCAGACTGCCCTGTGGACTCTGGTGCAGCACCAACTGCCCGGCGCGGTCCGGCAGATACTGGGCAACTCCTCCGGCTATGTCCCCGACCACGAAGGAGACGATGAGGATGAAGGGGATGAGCAGGCTCAGGACCGCGGTCGCGCTGCGGAGCAGGGCCGCGAGCCCCGCGGCGAACAACGCCATGAGCGCCAGATAGACGCCACCGCCGAAGGCGGCGCGCAGCGCGCCCGGTTCCCCGAGCCCGATCGCGTACTCGCCCATGAACAGCTGACCCACCAGGAACGAGGAGAAGCTGGTGAACAGACCCACGAGGAGGGCGAGCCCGCCGACGACCGACATCTTGGCGAGGTAGAAGAGTCCTCTGCGGGGCACGGCCGCGAGCGATATGCGCAGAGCACCGTTCAGGTACTCGGAGGACAGAGCCACGGCACCGAAGCTGATTGCCGCGATCTGCCCGAAGTTCAGTGCGTAGAACGCGTCGAAGACCGGCTCGGCACCTTCGTTGTCCGCCTCCGCCTGGCCGACCGTGGCGAAGGTGAGCACCGTGATGGCCAGCGTTGCGGCGAAGACGGCTATCAGCGAGCCCGCGACCGACCGGACCGACTTGATTTTGATCCACTCTGAGCGGAGAACCGCGGTCGTCGACATGGTCAGGCCTCCTGGCGAGTGGTCGGGGTTCCTCCGGTGGACGCGAATTCCGTCTCTTTCGCCGTGAGGTCGAGATATGCCTGCTCCAAGGTGGTCTGCTCGTCGAGCAGTTCGAGGATGGGGATGCCCTCGAAGGCGGCTATGGTGCCGATCTCCTCCGCCCTCACACCCTCGACGGTCCACCGGCCGTCGTCTTCCTGCACCGGGTCGTGCCCCTTCCGTATCAAGGCGTCCCTGAGCCGCGTCGACTCGGTCGTGCGCAGCCGCACCCGGGGCTTCCCGCGGGAGTCGAGGAATTCCTTCATCGGCAGATCGGCCAGCAGCCGGCCCTTGCCGAGAACCACCAAGTGGTCGGCGAAGGAAGAGGTCTCGTTCATCAGATGGCTGGAGACGAGGACCGTACGGCCTTCGCGTGCGAGCCTCTTCATCAGCTCACGTATCCAGACGATGCCCTCCGGGTCCAGCCCGTTCGACGGTTCGTCCAGCATCACCACCTCCGGGTCGCCGAGGAGAGCGGCGGCAATGCCTAGGCGCTGGCGCATACCGAGTGAGAAGGTCTTGATCCGCTTGCCCCCGACCTGGCTGAGGCCGGCCTCCTCGAGCACCTCGTCGACCCTCGCGTCGGGGATCCCGTTGCTGGCGCTGAGGGCCAGCAGGTGATGCCGAGCGGTCCGCGACCCGTGGGCCGCCTGGGCGTCGAGCAGCGCGCCGACCTTGCGCAGCGGGTTGTCGAGCCGTGCGTACGCCTGTCCGCCGATGGTCGCCGTGCCGCCGGTGGGCCGGTCCAGTCCGAGGACGAGCCGCATGGTGGTCGACTTGCCCGCGCCGTTGGGGCCGAGGAAGCCCGTGACCCGGCCTGGCCGCACGCTGAACGTGAGGCGGTCCACGGCGCGGGTGGCGCCGTACTCCTTGGTGAGCTCATGAACGTCGATGCTGGTCATGTCCTCAGCCTGGCCGTCGTCCACCCTCTACGGCCTCCCCCGCCGGGGTGGATCATCTCCCTCGCCAGGGGGAGGCCGCCGCCACAGCCGCGGTGGCACGATGGCTCGCATGTACCGCTTCCTCGCTCCGCTGGCCCGGCCGGCCACGTACAGCCGCTGGCTGCATCTCGTCAGCCCGGCCGCGGTCGCCAGCGTGTGGCTGTTCATCTCCCCGGACAAGCCGTGGATGCTCGCGCTCATGGCGGTGCCGGTCGGACTTGTCCCGGCGATGCGCCTGGCCGAAGGAGTCCAGGGGCAGTTGCTGCTCACACCGTGGGAGCGCGGCAGACCGGATGCCTCGATCTCGGTGGCGGCCGCGTCGACGTGGCCGGATCGCTGGCGGACGGTGCTCTGGCTTGAGCTTCGGCTCCTGTTCGCGGTACCGGTGATGTTCGCGACGGTCTGGCTGCCGGCCACCTCCGTCGATCTCGTCGGTATGGCCTTCGGGAAGGGGCCCAGTAACGACTGGCTGGTGCGGGGAGTGGAACCGCACTGGTGGTACGGCCTCCTGGCCCCCGTACCGGTCCTTGTCCTGCTCGCCGTCGTCACGGTGGGCGGTGACGTCGCGGCGGCAGCCGCCCGTTGGCTGCTCGGACCGACCGCCACCGAGAGGTTGACGGCCCTGGAGGAGCGCACCGAGCAACTGCTGGAGCGCAATCGCATCGCGCGAGAACTACACGACTCGATCGGGCACGCACTGACTGTGGCTGTCGTACAGGCCGGCGCCGCGCGCGCGGCGAACGATCCGGCGTTCACGGAGCGGGCCCTCGCCGCGATCGAGGAGACGGGACGGGAGGCGTTGGACGACCTGGAGCGGGTGCTGAGGGTGCTGCGTGAGTCGGGCACCCCGGCAAGCGGGCGACCCACGCTGGTGGAGGCGGACCGGCTCCTGGATTCCGCTCGTGGTTCGGGCGCGGAGGTCGTCGCCGAGGTGTCCGGCGCGCTCGATCTTGTGCCCGCTCCGGTGTCCCGCGAGGGATATCGCATCCTTCAGGAGTCCCTCACCAACGCACTGCGTCACGCCGGCTCCGTGACCGTCCGGGTGCGCATCAGCGTGGTGGACGGGTGGCTGGAGCTCGAAGTGATGAATCCGCTCACGGGCGCGTCGAGCATGTCGGGCGGTGGCAGCGGGTTGCGGGGCATCCGGGAGCGGGCCGCCCTGCTGGGCGGGAAGGCGAAGACGGGCCCCTACGACGGCGAATGGAGAGTGCACGCGAGCCTTCCGCTGGAGCACATACGCTGAGTGGATGCCGGTTACCGTACTTCTGGTCGACGACGAACCTCTCGTACGCGCGGGTCTGCGTGCGGTCCTTGAGGCACAGCCCGATATCAAGGTGGTGGGCGAGGCGGGTGACGGTGCCGCGGTGATCCCGCTGGTGCGTCAACTGCGGCCCGACGTGGTCGCCATGGATGTGCGTATGCCGCTGATGGACGGCATCGAAGCGACCAGGGTGGTGCTGCGGACGATGCAGGATCCGCCGAAGATCCTGGTGGTGACGACGTTCGAGAACGACGAGTACGTCTACGAGGCGCTCCGGGCGGGAGCCGACGGCTTTCTGCTGAAGCGGGCGCGGCCCGCCGAGATCGTGAACGCGGTGCGGCTGGTGGCCGAGGGGGAGTCACTGCTGTTCCCGGCCGCTGTCCGGCGGCTCGCCGCCGAGTACGGCACGAACAAGGCGCGGGCCGCCATGGAGCTGGCCTCGCTCACCGAGCGGGAGGAGGAGGTGCTCCGGTTGATGGCCAGAGGGCTCTCCAACGCGGAAATCGCCGCCAAGCTCGTCGTCGGGGTGGAGACCGTCAAGTCGCATGTCAGCGCCATCCTGGCCAAGTTGAGGGCGAGGGACCGGACCCAGGCGGTCATCGCCGCGTACGAGTCCGGCTTCGTGGCGCCGCGCTGACGCAGGTCACCTCTCGGTACCGGCTGCGTCCGGTGGTCGCTGGGTCCCCGACCAGCGAGTACGATCCGGCAGAACATGCGCGCGAGCTGGGAGGACACACCGTGGGCCGGCTGACCGGCGGGGACCCGTCACTGTTGAGGCGGATCAATTCCGCGGTGGTACTGCACGCCCTGCGGGGCGCGGGTTCTCCCACGCTGACGGACCTGACCCGGATCACGGGGCTCTCCCGCCCCACGGTCGAGGGTGTCGTCGAGGGCCTCTTCGAGGCCGGGCTGGTCGTCGAGGCCCAGGCCGACGAGGGCGAGGCCCGGCGGCAGGGCAGGCCGGCCAGACGGTTCCGCTTCCGGGCCGAGGCCGGGCATCTGCTGGGTGTCGAGATCGGGCCGCACCGGGTCTCCGCGCTGTTGTCGGGGCTGGACGGCCGGATCATCGGTGCCGGATCACGTGCGGTGTCCGAGACAGCGGGGGCCGACGACCGGCTGGACCAGGTCAGGACGGTGATCGCGGATCTTCTGCGACGGTCCGGGGTGGCCCGGAGCAGTCTGCGTGCGGTCGGTGTGGGCAGCCCGGGCATCGTCGAGGCCGACGGAACCGTACGGCTGGGGACCGCGCTGCCGGAGTGGACCGGGCTCGCCCTCGGCGAGCGGCTCAGGCGTTCGTTCCGCTGTCCGGTGCTCGTGGAGAACGACGCCAACGCCGCGGCGGTGGCCGAGCACTGGAAGGGCGCGGCGACCGAGTCGGACGACATCGTGTTCGTTCTGGCGGGCCTGAGCCCCGGGGCCGGCTCGTTGATCGGCGGGCGTCTTCATCGCGGGTTCCATGGGGCGGCCGGTGAGATCGGTGCGCTGCACCTGCTGGGCCGGGACGTGACCCCTGAGCATCTGCTGTCCACGACGGACACCCCGCTCGATCCGCTGGACGAGCACGCTGTGGCCGCTGTCTTCGCGGAGGCGCGGAGGGGCGATGCCGGTGCTCAGGCGGCCGTCGAGCGCTTCAACCAGCGGCTGGTCCACGATGTGGCGGCCCTGGTGCTCGCGCTCGACCCGGAGCTCGTGGTGATCGGCGGCTGGGCAGCGGGGCTGGACGGCGTTCTCGATCCCCTGCGCGGGGAGCTGGCCCGCTACTGCCTGCGCCCGCCCCGGGTCACGCTCTCCCTGCTGGGCGAGGCCGCTGTGGCGACGGGTGCTCTGCGGCTGGCACTGGACCACGTCGAGGAGCAGCTGTTCGCGGTGGAGGGCACGGCGACGGCCCGCCGCTGATGGCGACGGGCCGTACCGAGCACCTGGGCGGGCAGGCCCGGGGCGGGAGTGCGGAGGGTCAGGAGGCCTGCTGCGCCTGCTCTTCGTGACTGATCTCCAGGGCGCCCGAGTCACCGAAGGTGAGCCGGCAGGTGTCGGCCCGGTAGGTGGCCACGGACACGGCCGCCGTGCCGCCTGCCGCGAAGTAGCGCGTGGTGACCACGAGTACGGGGGCCCCAGGAAGCCTGTCGAGTTCCTTGGCGTCGTCCGCCCGGGCGGAACCGAGCTCCACGGAGCGGTCCTGGCCGTTGAGGCCGAGCCGGTCCAGCTCGCGCAGGACGCTCCGCGCGCGGGCGGGACCCGAAGGGGCGTCGATGGCGGAGAGGGCGGGCACCGAGGAGGCGGGGACGTAGAGGAACTCCGCCGCGAGCGGCTGACCGTGGCTCACGCGGACACGGCGGACCCGGTGCACGGTGTCCCCGGTGGGAACGTCGAACATGGCGCTCACGACCGCCGGGGCGGCCCCGGTGGTGCAGTCGACGGGCTGCCACGTCTCACCGGCACCACCCGTCCAGTCCTGCTGGGCGGTGGACACGGCGACACCCACGCGGGGCGGAGCGACCGTGGTCCCGACGCCGCGGCGGCGCTGGAGCCTGCCTTCGAGTTCGAGCTGCTCGAGAGCCTGCCGGAGCGTGGCTCGGGCGACACCGAACCGGGCAGCGAGGTCCCGCTCGTTGGGCAGGATCTCCCCCACCGCGAAGTCCGAGTCGAGTGCCTCACTGAGCACGGTCTTGAGGTGCCAGTACTTCGGCTCCTGCACCGATTCCAGCTGCGTGGTCCCCACCCTGTCCTCGCAATCGCCCCGCGGCTTTCCGCGACGTTATTTATTAAAGGTTCCTGTCTTAACGTTGTGACCATAGGACGGCACACCCCCTTGGTCAAGACCAATCCTTCAGTAGTGACGGAGTGAAACGGGGCCGCACCGCAGAGCGTTCACAGGACGTTCTTGGTGCCGTGAGGCGCGCGCAGCACAAAGCCCCACGTCGGGGCGGGTCCGTGGGGCTCGATGCTTGGGTCACGAAGGGATCGGGCGCTAATTGGTGCGCGGCGGGCCAGAGTTACTCGACGGGAAGTCCGGATAGTTTGTCTGGGTTACGGATGAGATAGGCGCATTGAATGACGCCGTCCCTGATGTCCACCTGGAAGAAGGTGTCCGGCTTGCCGCCGGAGAGGATCACCAGCGCCACGCCGCCGTTGAGCTCGGTGAACCGGAACTCCATGTCCGGCGCCTGCTCCTGACTGACGGCGATGAGGAAGCGGCCGACCTTGTCCGCCGTCTCGATGATCCGCCGCGGCGCCTTCGCCTTGCCCCCGCTGTCGCTGACGAGGCGCACATCGGGCGCGAGCAGCGCGAGGAGCTGTTCGAGGTCGCCGCCTGACGCCGCGGCGAGGAAGCGTTCCGTCAGGTCGCGGCGCTCGGCGGGGTCCACGTCGTAGCGCGGCTTGCCCTCCTCCACATGGCGCTTCGCGCGCCCGGCGAGCTGACGCACGGCGGCCTCGGTCCGGTCGAGTGCGGTGGCGATCTCCGCGTACGGGAATCCGAACGCCTCGCGCAGCACGAAGACGGCGCGCTCCAACGGCGAGAGGGATTCCAGGACGACCAGTACGGCGAGCGACACGGAATCGGCGAGGACCGCCCGCTCGGCGGTGTCGGGCACGGAGGGACCGAAGTCGGTGACGACCGGTTCGGGGAGCCAGGGGCCGACGTACGCCTCGCGCCGCGACTGGACCTGGCGCAGCCGGTCGATGGCGAGGCGGGTGGTGATCCGTACGAGATAGGCCCGCGGTTCCCGTACGTCGTCGCGGTCCGCCGAGGACCAGCGCAGCCACGCCTCCTGCACCACGTCCTCGGCGTCGGCGATGCGACCGAGCATCCGGTAGGCCACTCCGGTCAGCACGGGCCGGTGTTCTTCGAAGAGATCGGTCACGGTATCGGCAGTCACCGTCCCATCCCAGCCCAACCCGGGGGCGCTGTCCAGCGGGAATCGCACGGCCCCTTGAACTACAAGCTACCGATCGGTAATCCTTTGTTGACGCAACGTCTAAATCCTCTGGGAGCAGCCGTATGGCCACCACGGCCTCGTTCACCGCCGGTTCCGCCGGAGAGCGCCACAGCGTGTCGATAGCGTACGAGCGAACCGGATCCGGAGAGCCGCTGCTGCTGCTCCACGGCATCGGACACCACCGTCAGGCGTGGGACCCGGTGCTGCGGATCCTTGCCGCGGAGCGGGATGTCATCGCCCTGGACCTCCCCGGATTCGGCGCCTCCCCCGGGCTGCCGGACGGCCTCCCGTACGACCTGGCCACCGTGGCTCCCGTGCTCGGCGCCTTCTGTGAGGAGATCGGTGTCGGACAGCCGCATGTCGCGGGGAACTCCCTGGGCGGCCTGCTCGCCCTGGAGCTCGGCCGTCTCAAGCTCGTCCGGTCGGTGACGGCGCTGTCCCCGGCCGGATTCTGGACACAGGGCGAGCGCCGCTACGCCTTCTCGACGCTGCGCGCGATGCGCCGGGCCGCCCTGTCGATGCCGGCTCCCCTGATCCAACGGCTCTCAACCCGGGCGGTCGGCCGCGCCGCGCTGACGAGCACCATCTACGCCCGGCCCGGCCGCCGTTCACCCGAGGCCGTGGTCGCCGAGACCTTCGCCCTGCGGGAGGCGACCGGCTTCCATCAGACCCTGGCGGTCGGCAGGAGTGTCGCCTTCACGGACGACGTGCCCGGCCTCCCCGTGACCATCGCCTGGGGCAGCCAGGACAGGCTGCTGCTGCGCCGGCAGGGGATCCGCGCCAAGCAGACCATCCCCGGGGCCCGCCTGGTGCGGCTGCCGGGCTGCGGTCATGTCCCGATGAACGACGACCCGGCGGCGGTGGCGCGCGTCATTCTCGACACGAGCCGCTGAGCGGTCCGGTCCCGCGGCGGTACGTCGGTGCCCGAGGGCGGGGCCCAGATGCCCAAGAGCGGCCGAGGGCAACCCAGGGTGCCCAGGAGCGGCCAAGGGCCAAGGGCCACCTGTTCACCTGGGGTTGGGCCGGTGGCCGCCCTCGGGCACTAGGCATGGGTCGGCAGCAGTCAGCTCGCCCCGACCGCCCCTCGCCCTGGAGGCCCACCGATGTCGTCGCGTCCGCACGTCCCTCACCCCGGCCGTCGCACCCTCCTGCGCGGCTCGCTCCTCGCCTCGGCCGCCGTCGCCCTGCCGGGCACCGTCGCCGCCGCCCCCGCCTTCGCGCTCTCCGGCCGGCCCGGTGCGGCATGGGGTGTCCAGACGGGTGCGGTGACCTCGTCGTCCGCCCTGGTGTGGGTGCGTTCGGACCGTCCGGCGCAGATGCTCGTGGAGACGTCGGCCACGGAGTCGTTCCGCAGGGCCCGCAGATGGCACGGCCCGCTTATCGGGTCCCGCACGGACTTCACCGGCACGACCGCCCTGTACGGGCTGCCGCCGGGCGAGCGGGTGCACTACCGGGTGACGCTCACCGACCCGCACGATCCGCGCCGGACGGGCAGGCCGGTGTACGGATCGTTCCGGACGGCGCCCGCGCGGCGCCGCGACGGTGTGCGCTTCCTGTGGTCGGGCGACATCGCGGGCCAGGGCTGGGGCATCAACCCCGACATCGGGGGCTACCGGGTGTACGACGAGATGCGCCGCCTCGACCCGGACTTCTTCCTCTGCAGCGGCGACAGCATCTACGCGGACGGGGTCATCGAGCCGAGCGTGACGCTGCCCGACGGCCGGATCTGGCGCAACATCACCACCGAGGAGAAGGCGAAGGTCGCCGAGACGCTCGACGAGTACCGCGGCAACTTCCGGTACAACCTGCTCGACGAGAACGTGCGCGCGTTCAACGCGCAGGTGCCCTCCATCGTCCAGTGGGACGACCACGAGGTGCGTAACAACTGGTATCCCGGCCAGATCCTCGACGACCCGCGCTACACCGAGAAGAACGTCGACGTGCTGGCGGCCCGTTCGTCGCGGGCGTTCAGCGAGTACGTCCCGGCACCGGCTGCGCACGGGCCCTCCGCCGGGAGGCGGATGTACCGCGTCGTACGCCACGGGCCGCTGCTGGACGTCTTCGTCCTGGACATGCGCTCCTTCCGCAACGCCAACTCCCCCAACCGGCAGGCCGACGACACCACCGGCATCCTCGGCGCCGAACAGCTCGCCTGGCTCAAGCGGGAACTGTCGCGGTCGCGTGCCACCTGGAAGGTGATCGCCGCGGACATGCCGCTGGGGCTGGTCGTCCCGGACGGGGCGACGAACTTCGAAGCGGTCGCCCAGGGCGATCCCGGCACCCCGCTCGGCCGCGAACTGCAGGTGGCCGAACTCCTGCGGCACATCAAGCGGCAGCGGATCACCGGCACGGTGTGGCTGACGGCCGACGTCCACTACACCTCGGCGCAGCACTACTCCCCCGAGCGTGCGGCCTTCAAGGACTTCGCGCCCTTCTGGGAGTTCGTCTCGGGCCCGCTGGCCGCCGGCGGATTCCCGGCGAACAAGCTCGACGCCACCTTCGGCCCCGACCGGGTCTTCCTGCGGGCTCCCGAGCGGGCGAACGTCTCTCCCATGGAGTCGCCGCAGTACTTCGGCGAGGTGGACATCGACGGAGACAGCGGCGAGCTGACGGTACGGCTCCGCGCCCAGGGCGGAACCGTCCTGTTCACCAAGGTGCTCCAGCCGGGGCTGACCGGCCAGTGAGTCCCCCCAGGACGGCTCGGGGCGGTCCGGTGGATAACCAACAAAAAGAGGAGGATAGTCAGCCAGATCCACACGTAACCCATCAGTCACAAGCCGTTCGTGATCAGGCAACACCGCTCGGTCACAGTGAGGACATGACTGATGTGACAACCGCGAAGAGCGCACTCCGTACCCACCACTGGCGGCGGGACCTGATCGAGCTGGCGGCCCTGTTCACGGCGGTGGCCGTGGCCGACGCGATCGCCAACCTGATCGGGCACCAGCCCGACGGCCCTTATCTGCTCATCGCCTCGGCCGTGGCGCTCGCCGCCACGGCCGCGTTCCACACCTGGTGGGCACGGCGCCACAGCCACGCCCCGCCGGGCGCGGACGGTGACGCGGTGGTACCGGACGCCGGAACGGGGGCGGGGGACGAACTGGCCGTCGAGGACACCACGCTGTGGCGGATGCGCACGACCGTGCGCGACGCCCCGGGCAGTCTGGCCGCCCTGTGCATCGCGCTCGCCCGTTTCCGGGTGGACATCCTGACGCTCCAGACGCATCCGCTGGCCGTCGGAACCGTCGACGAGTTCCTGTTGCGAGCGCCCGCCACTCTGCAAGCGCAGGAGCTCACCCGGGAGATCTCCGCGGCCGGCGGCAGCTCCACGTGGATCGAGCGCGCGGACGCCCACGACCTGGTCGACACCCCGACCCGGGTCCTCGGGCTCGCCACCCGTACGGCACTGGACGCCGCCGAACTCCCCCTGGCGCTGCGTCAGCTGCTCGGCCGCTGCACCATCCACTCACTGCCCGCCGTCTCCATCACCGGCCGCCCCACCGGGGAGAGCGCACCGGTCGAAGGCGTGCTGGAGGAGACCGTGATGCGGCTGCGCGACCCGTCAGGCGGTGTCATCACCGTCGAGCGTCCGCACCTGCCGTTCACACCGACCGAGTTCGCCCGGGCCCGCGCCCTCGTGGAGCTCGACGCGCGGCTCGGCCCCCGCGTCCCGCGCAGCCAGGACGTCCTCACCCTCCCCGAGGGGAACGAGATCACCGTGCGTCGCGCGGACCGTGGCGACCTCGCCGCGGCCCGCGCCATGCACGACCGTTGCTCCGAGCGGACTCTCGCGCTGCGCTACCACGGCCCGGTCCGCGACGCCGGCCGCTATCTCGATCACCTGCTGAGCCCGCGCTTCGGCCGCACTCTCGCCGTGCAGACGGCCTCGGGCAAGCTGGTGGCGCTCGGCCACCTGCTCTGGGACGGCGACGAGACCGAGGTCGCCCTGCTCGTCGAGGACGACTGGCAGCGCCGCGGCATCGGCTCGGAGCTGCTGGGCCGACTGGTGGCGCTGGCCGTCGAGGCAGGCTGCGAGAGCGTCTACGCCGTCACCCAGGCCCACAACACGGGCATGGTCGCGGCGATGCGCGGGCTGGGGCTGCCCCTCGACTACCAGATCGAGGAAGGGACGCTCGTCGTCACAGCCCGACTGGATGCGTCTCCCGTCCGTTCGCTGCCGCCGTACGAGCGGGCCGACCGGACGGGTCGCTGAGCGCCTGGCACAGATCGGCCCACAGGTCCTCGACGTCCTCCAGGCCGACCGACATCCTCAGCAGCCGGTCTCCGACGCCGGCTGCCTGCCGGTCTCCCTCGGCCACGATGCGGTGGCTGATGGAGGCCGGATGCTGGATCAGCGAGTCCACGCTGCCGAGGCTGACGGCGGGAGTGATGAGCCGCACGGCGGCGATCACCCGGTGCGGGTCCCCGTACACCTCGAACGAGACCATCGCGCCGCCCACCTTCGGGTAGTGGACGCGGGCGATGCGCGGGTCTGCGGTGAGCCGCCTGGCGAGTTCTGCAGCACTGGCCGAAGCGGCCCGTACGCGCACGGGCAGGGTGGACAGCCCGCGCAGCAGCAGGTAGCCGGCGAGCGGGTGCAGTACGCCGCCGGTGGCGAACCGCACCTGGCGCAGGGTGGCCGCGAACTCCTCGTCGCAGGCGACGACTCCGCCCATCACGTCGCCGTGACCGCCCAGGTACTTGGTGGCGCTGTGCAGCACGATGCGGGCACCGTGCTCGACCGGCCGCTGGAGCACGGGGGTGGCGAAGGTGTTGTCGACGAGCAGCGGAACGGACCCGCAGGCGTGCGCGACGGCACGGATGTCCACCTCGGCGAGGGTCGGGTTGGCGGGGGTCTCCACCATCACGAGACCGGTGTCGGCGCGGATCGCATCGGCGATGCCCGCCGGGTCGGTCCAGGTGACCTCGGTGCCGAGGAGCCCGGCGCCCAGGAGGTGGTCGCTGCAGCCGTAGAGCGGGCGGACCGCGACCACGTGGCGCAGGCCGATGCTCGCGCGGGCCAGCAGGACGGCGGTGAGGGCCGCCATTCCGCTGGCGAACGCGACGGCGCTCTCCGTTCCCTCCAGCCGGGCGAGTGCCGTTTCGAAGCGGCCGGTGGTCGGATTGTCGAGGCGCGCGTAGACGGGCGGCCCGTCCGGCCTGGCGCCGGTGGTGGCGAAGGCGTCGATCCGCTCGGCCTCACCCCTCGAGTCGTACGAGGGGTAGGTGGTGGACAGGTCGAGCGGCGGGGCGTGCAGGCCGAGGGAGGCGAGGTCGTCGCGTCCGGCGTGCACGGCTTCGGTGGCCAGCGCCCGGGACGGGGGTGAGGTCCGGGGCGTCGTCGAGGCTTCGGTGTCCATGTCACCACTCTGAACAGCTGCCGGACCGAGGAGGAAAATGACCGTGTTACGTTCGGACCATGGCTGATTCTGTCGTTCTCGATCCGGTGGATCTGCACATTCTGCGCCTCCTCCAGAACGATTCACGGACCACTTACCGGGAGCTGGCCGCCGAGGTCGGGGTGGCTCCGTCCACCTGCATGGACCGGGTGACGCGGCTTCGCCGCTCCGGCGTCATTCTCGGGCACCAGCTGCGCCTCGACCCGGCGCGTCTGGGGCGGGGGCTGCAGGCACTGCTCCTGGTGCAGGTCCGGCCGCACCGCCGCGAGCTGATCGGCCCGTTCGTCGACCGGATCAGGGCGCTGCCGGAGACCCGTGCGCTGTTCCACCTCACCGGCCCCGACGACTATCTGGTCCAGGTGGCCGTGTCCGACACGGCGGACCTCCAGCGGCTGGTGCTGGACGAGTTCACCTCGCGCCGCGAAGTGGCCCGCGTGGAGACGCGCCTGATCTTCCAGCAGTGGGAGTGCGGGCCCCTGTTGCCGCCGGGAGCGCCGCCCGTGCCACCGCCCGGACAGCCGGTCGGCTGATTTCCGGCGGTGGTGACGCGGAGGCCCTCGTCGTACGAGGATGTCCGCATGTCAGACACTTCTCAGAGCGCGCTGCCCCGCCAGGTCGCCGACGCCTACGTCGACGCATTCATCGAACTCGACCCGATCACCGGTACGTATCTCGGTGTCGCCGAAAGCTCACGTCGGCTGCCCGACTTCTCGCCCGCCGGACAGGCGGCCCTCGCCGGCCTCGCCCGCGAGACCCTGAAGAAGCTGGACGAGGCCGAGAAGCTGCCGGGTGCGGACAGTGACGCCGAGCGCCGGTGCGGACGGCTGCTTCGCGAGCGGCTCACGGCCGAACTCGGCGTACACGACACCGACGAGGGTCTGCGGGTCGTCTCCAACCTCCACTCGCCGGCCCACAGCCTGCGAGGGGTCTTCACGGTCATGCCGACCGACACCGACGAGGACTGGGCCGCCATAGCGGACCGCCTGCGGGCCGTCCCGGCCGCGCTGGAGGGCTACCGGGCCTCGCTGGAACTCGGCCTGGAGCGGAAGCTGTACGGGGGGCCGCGCGCGACCGCCACGTTCGTCGAGCAGCTGACGGAGTGGGCGGGCGCGAACGGCTCCGGATTCTTCCAGGACTTCGTCGCCCCCGGACCCGACGCGCTGCGTGCGGAGCTGGAGGGCGCGGCAGGTCAGGCCGCTGCCGCGCTGACGGCGGTGCGCGACTGGCTGAGCGAGGTGTACGCCCCGGCGATCGAGGGCGCTCCCGACACCGTGGGCCGCGAGCGGTACGCCCGCTGGGCGCGTTTCTACAACGGCACCGACCTGGATCTCGACGAGGCGTACGCGTACGGCTGGTCCGAATACCACCGTCTCCTGGTCGAGATGAAGACGGAGGCGGAGAAGATCCTGCCGGGCGCGGGCCCCTGGGAGGCGCTGGCGCATCTCGATGTACACGGCAAGCACATCGAAGGGGTCGACGAGGTCCGGGCCTGGCTCCAGGAGCTGATGGACGAGGCCATCGAGGCGCTCGACGGCACCCACTTCGAACTCGCCGAGCGGGTACGGAAGGTGGAGTCCCACATCGCCCCTGCGGGCGGCGCTGCGGCCCCGTACTACACCGGCCCCTCCGAGGACTTCTCGCGCCCCGGCCGGACCTGGCTGCCCACGATGGGTGAGACCCGCTTCCCGGTGTACGACCTGGTCTCCACCTGGTACCACGAGGGCGTTCCGGGCCACCATCTGCAGATCGCGCAGTGGACGCACGTGGCGGAGAACCTCTCCCGCTACCAGGCATCGGTGGGTCAGGTCAGCGCCAACGCCGAGGGCTGGGCGCTGTACGCGGAGCGGCTGATGGACGAGCTGGGCTTCCTGCCCGACCCGGAGCGCCGGCTCGGCTATCTCGACGCGCAGATGATGCGCGCGTGCCGGGTGATCGTCGACATCGGCATGCACCTGGAGCTGGAGATCCCGGCGGACTCGCCGTTCCACCCCGGCGAGCGGTGGACCCCGGCACTGGCCCAGGAGTTCTTCGGCAACCACAGCGGGCGGCCCGCCGACTTCGTCGAGAGCGAGCTGACCCGGTATCTGTCGATGCCGGGGCAGGCCATCGGCTACAAGCTGGGCGAGCGTGCCTGGCTGCTGGGCAGGGAGAACGCCCGCAAGGCGCACGGCGACGCTTTCGACGCGAAGGCGTGGCACATGGCGGCGCTCTCCCAGGGGTCCCTCGGCCTGGACGACCTGGTGGACGAGCTGTCCCGGCTCTGATCGTCCGGCCCGGCCGCCCGCCGCGGCCGGGTCCGGCCCGGCCGGCGCCGTGGCTCGGTCCGCAGCCCTGAGCCCGGCCGCAGCCGGACGCAAATCCGCAGCCTGCGCGGAAGCCCGTGACCAGGGGCTCGTGGTCCGACATGGACCGCGCTCCGAGCCCGCGTGCCCCACTCGGCCGCCGTCTTCACCAGGCGGCGGCCGGGTCACGGTCTGCCCCTCGTCCGGCCGGTCGCCCGCGCACGAAGGGATGCGGTCCGGCCCGGGACCGGTCAGCTGCGGTCCGGGCTCGATGCCCGTGACTACGGGGTCAGCAGCCGCAGTCGTCGGAGTCGGCGGGCGCGGTGAGCGTGTCGGCCGAGCGCCGCTCGCGCCCCTCCCAGGTCTCGAACTCGAAGCCCTCGCGCGCCCAGTACTCGAAACCGCCGAGCATCTCCTTGACCTGGTAGCCGAGTTCGGCGAGGGCCAGTGCGGCACGCGTGGCGCCGTTGCAGCCCGGGCCCCAGCAGTACGTGATCACGGGCACGGCGGGGTCGAGCAGGTCGCCGGCCTGTTCCGCGATGAGGGCGGTGGGCAGGTGCACCGCGCCCGGGATGTGCCCCTGGTCCCAGGAGGCGGTGGACCGGGAGTCGATGACGACGAACCCGGGGTCGCCGTCCGCCGCAAGGGCCGCCGCGACGTCGGAGACATCGGCGTGGAAGGCGAGGGAGGCGCCGAAGTAGGCGGCCGCGGCAGCCGGCGAGGCCGGCGGGACGCGCAGGACGGGGTTCGATGCGGTGGCAAGCTGCTGTGAGGTCATGGCCAAAAATCTACGGGCGGTGATCATTTTGCGGAAGTAATGATCCCCGGCATACGTCTTGATCCGCCGGGGATTTCCCTGTTGTCTGGTCGGCATGACCGACTATTCCCCGGACGCCACCGACTGGCGCATCCTCGATGTCCTCCAGCGCGAAGGCCGGGCCTCGTTCGCCGACCTGGCGCGCGCCGTGGCGATGTCCCCGAGCGCGGTCACCGAGCGGGTCCGCCGCCTGGAGGAACTGGGGGTGATCAGCGGTTACGCCGCGGTGGTCGACCCCGAGAGGCTCGGAATGCCGATCCTGGCGCTCGTACGGCTGCGCTACCCGAACGGCAACTACAAGCCCTTCCATGATCTGACGGACGTGACGCCGGAGATCATCGAGGCCCACCACGTGACAGGCGACGACTGCTTCGTACTGAAGGTCACCGCCCGGTCCATGCGCCATCTGGAGGAGGTCACCGGCCGGATCGGCACGCTCGGCGCCGTGACCACCAGCATCGTCTACTCCTCCCCGCTCCCCCGGCGTCCGATCAGCCGCTGAGCCCGTCCGCAGTGCGGTGGCGCACCGCCGAGCCGTGCCGCTCCTTCACCACTTCGAGCTGGGCGGGGATGCGGCGGCGCAGATCGGCCACATGACTGACGATGCCTACGCTGCGATCGCGTTCCCGCAACGAGTCCAGGACGTCGAGCACCTCGTCGAGGGTCTGTTCGTCCAGGCTGCCGAAGCCCTCGTCGATGAAGAGCGTGTCCAGCCGTACGCCGCCGGCCTCGTCGGTGACGACGTCGGCGAGGCCGAGTGCCAGGGCGAGGGAGGCGAAGAAGGTCTCGCCCCCCGAGAGGGTCGCCGTATCGCGTTCCCGGCCGGTCCAGGAGTCCACGACGTGCAGACCGAGGCCGGCCCGGCGGCCTCCGGAGCGGGCGTCCGAGTGGACCAGGGTGTAGCGGCCCGACGACATCTTGTGGAGCCGGGCGGTGGCGGCCGCCGCGACCTGTTCCAGCCGCGCGGCGAGCACGTACGCCTCCAGGCGCATCTTGCGCTCGTTGTCCGCGGAGGTGCCCGCGGTCAGCCCGGCGAGCCGGGCCACCCGCTCGTACTCCCGCCGCAGCGGGCCCAGCGCGCGTACCTCCTCGGCGGCCCGGCGCGACAGCCGGTCGAGTTCGGAGCAGCGCTCACGGGCGGCGGCGAGCGCCGAACCGGCGTCCCGCAGCAGCCGCTCGGCGGTGTCGTGCGCGGTCTGCGCGGCGTCCGGAGCCGCCTGCGGGCGCTCTGCGGCGGCGCGGGCGTCCCGCTCGTCGAGCCGGTCGGCGACGGCGGCGGCCTCCGCCTGCCAGGCGTCGATCCGGTGCTGGAGGTCGCGGTGCTCCGAGTCGGTGAGGAGGGTCGCCGCCGCGACTGCGGGGGTGGGGAATCCCGCCTTGAACGCCGCGTCAGCAAGCCGGTCGTCGGCCTCCTTGCGCCGCTGTGCGGCGCTCTGCTCGGCCCGTACCGCTTCGGCCGCTTCGCCGAGCAGTCCGACCCTGCGTTCCAGCCGGTGGGCGTGGGCTGCGACCGTGGCCGACTCGCCGCGTGCGGCAATCAACTCCGCTTCCAGGGAAGCTTGTTCACGGTCGAGCGCCTCGCGCTGCGAGGTACGTGCGGCAGCGCGGCGCTCCGCCTGCCCGAACTGTTCGAGCCGCCCCGCGTGCTCGCGCTCGGCGGCGCCGAGCGCTTCCCGCGCCGCGTGCATACCGGCGGCCAGGCGGTGGGCCGAAGCGTGCTCCCCGGTCAACTCGGCGACCAGTGCGTGGAGTTCGGCGACGGAGGGGACGACGGCGTCGCCCTCCTCGCCCGGCTCCTCCGCCGCGTCCGCGCTCGCCGCCGCGAACCGCTCGCGTACGGAGCCGAGTTCGCGCTCCGCCTCGGCGCGCACCGCTTCGGTACGGCGGTGCGCGGTGAGCGCGGCCTCCTCGGTGGCCCGGTCCACATGCCCGTCTCCGGGCCGTGCCGGGTCGGGATGCTCGGCGGAGCCGCAGACCGTGCATGCCGCACCGTCGACCAGACCCGCGGCGAGCTCAGCCGCGATGCCGCGCAGGCGCCGTTCCCTCAGGCCCAGCCAGTGTTCGTGTGCCGCGAGGGCCCTCTCACGGGCCTCGGACAGCCGCTCGGCGGCGTCCGCCGCCTCGACGGCGAGCGCGTCTCGCCGTCGGGCCGCCTCCAGCCTCCTGCGCGCGGGAGCAAGATGGCCGGCCAGCTGCTCCGCGCGGGTCGCCGCCTCCTGCGCGCCCTCGATGCGTTCCCGCAGTCCGAGGCGGGTGGCTTCCCATCCGGCGAGCCAGTGCCCGGTGTCCTGGATCAGTTCGTCGTCGGCACGCGACTGCCGTTCGAGGGCGGCCCGTTCGGCGTCGATCTCCGCGCTGCGGCGCTCCGCCCGGCGCGCCGCCTCCAGTCCGCCCAGCTCCTGGCGGAACCGGCGTTCCAGCGTGGCGAGTTGGTCGGCGCCCGCGTCGGCCAGGTCCGCGGGCAGCCGGCCCCGTGCACGCTCGCGTTCCTCGTTCGCCGCACGGTACGCGCGCTCCGCCTCGTCACACAGGTCGAGCGCGGGAGCGACCAGCTCGGCCTTCCGCCCCCGTTCCAGGCGTTCGGCACACCGGTCCCGTTCGGCGCGGCCCGCCTCGAGAGCGGCGGCGCGGCGCCCGGTCTCCTCGTACCGCTGCTGGAGCCTGGCGAGCTCGCGTTCCGCGTCGAGCCTGTGACGGGCGGCCGCCTGGCGGCTCTCGGCGGCGGTGAGGGCCCACTCGGCGACCGTGAGCCGTTCCCGTGCCCCGGCGCGTGCCACGGCGGCCCACTCCAGTACACCTTCGGCCAGGCCCGGGTCGCCGGGCTGGGCCTCGGGCAGCGGCCGTTCCCGGCCGGCGGGCCCAGCGGCCTGCGCGATCCGCTGGGCGAGGCCGACGATCTGTTCGTCCCCGGCCCTGACCTGCGCCTCCGCGCCACGCCGCAGCTCCGCGAGCCGGTCCTCGACCGCCGCGAAGCGCCGGGTGTCGAAGAGTCTGCCGAGCAGCCGGCCGCGGGCCTCGGCGTCGGCACGCAGGAAGCGCGCGAAGTCGCCCTGGGGCAGCAGGACCACCTGGCAGAACTGTTCCCTGCTCATCCCGATGAGCTCGGTCAGCTCCTCACCGATCTCCTGGTGCGAGCGGCTGAGTGCGCGCCAGCCGTCGTCCGCGCCGTACTCGCGCAGCCAGCTCTGCGCCTTCTCCGTCGTGAAGCCGGTGCCCTTCTTCTTCCGGCGCGGCTGGGCCGGGCGCCTGGTCACCTCCAGACGGCGTCCGCCGACGGTCAGCTCCAGGCGGACCTCGGTGGTCAGTCCTTCCGGGGCGTGATCGCTGCGCAACGAGGTCCCAGGGCTCTGCCGGGCGCCGGGCACGGCCCCGTACAGGCCGTAGCAGACCGCGTCCAGGACCGAGGTCTTCCCCGCGCCCGTCGGGCCGTGGAGCAGGAAGATGCCGGCCGAGGAGAGCGCGTCGAAGTCGACCTCCTGGGTGGCGCCGAAGGGGCCGAAGGCCGTGATCGTCAGCCGGTGGAGCCTCAACGGGACACCTCGTGCACGCCGTCGTCCACGCGTACGTCGTCGAAGGCGGAGCGCAGCACCGAGCGCTCCTGCTCGTCCGGTCCGCTGCCGCCGCGCACGTGGGCCACGAAGTCCTCCGCGATCTGGTGGTCGTCGCGCCCTCTGAGGCGCTGTGCGTAGGAGGCCGAGGGGTCCTCGGGGGTCCGCTCGGGGTCGAAGACCAGGCTCAGGGTGTGCGGGAAGCGCTCCGTGAGCCGGGCCATCGGGTCGTCCGGGCGCACCGGGTCCGTGAGGGTGGCCTCGACCCAGGACTCCTGGTGCCGCTCGTGGCGGGGGTCGTCGAGCAGGGTGTCGAGGCGTCCGCGGAGCCGGGCGAGAGGGCGGGGCACCGGGCAGTCGATCCGCTCCGCGGCGACCGAGCCTTCCGCGTCGAGGTCGACCAGCCACATGGTCTTGCGGTGATCCGCCTCGGAGAAGGAGTAGGCGAGCGGGGAGCCCGAGTAGCGCACGCGCTCGGTGACGCGCTGGCTGCCGTGCAGGTGTCCCAGGGCCACGTAGTCGACGCCGTCGAAGACACCTGCGGGCACGGCGGCGACCCCGCCGACGGTGATGTCGCGTTCGCTGTCGCTCGGTTCACCGCCCGCGACGAAGGCATGGGCGAGAACGACCGACCGGGTCCCGGCGGGCCTGGTGGCGAGGTCGGCGCGCACGCGTTCCATGGCGGCCGTGAGGACGGCCTCGTGACCGGCCTTCGCGGCGCCGAGCGTGTCTTTGACGAGGGCCGGTTCCAGATAGGGGAGCCCGTAGAACGCCACCTCACCGTCCGCGTCGCGCAGGACGACAGGGGCGCCGCAGCTCTCGGGGTCGGTCCGCAGATGGATGCCGGCCCGGCCGATCAGGCCCGCGCCGACACCGAGCCTTCGGGCCGAGTCGTGGTTCCCGGAGATCATGACGGTCGGGACGCCTTCGGCGGCGAGCCGGTGCAGCGCGTCGTCGAACAGTTCGACGGCGGACAGCGGCGGAACGGCCCGGTCGTAGACGTCTCCGGACACCAGGACGGCGTCGGCCCCACGCTCGCGCACCGTGGCCACGAGGTGGTCGAGGAAGGTCCGCTGCGCGTCGAGCATCGGAACGCGGTGGAGTGAGCGCCCCAGATGCCAGTCGGAGGTGTGCAGAATCCTCAAGAGATCACTCCGACGGCTACGACCTGCATGTTCCTCTTCCTCCACCCGGGGCGGACCCGTGATCCCACGAGCAGCACCGACCACGCTAACGCCGGTGGCCCCCGGAACCCGCATCAATCACGGATTCAGGCGTCTCCGTACGCTTCCCCGCCGAGTTCGAGGGTGGCGCTGCCCGCCGTGGCATCGGCCAGCCAGGCCGTGAATCCTTCGACCTCGGAGTCCGGCAGCCCGATTTCGATGGTCACCGCCTCCGCGTATGTGACCTCGCGCACGGCGCGGCCGGTGGCCCGCAGATCGTTCTCCAGCTTGCCCGCGCGCTGGTGGTCCACCGTGACGGTCGCCAGCCGGAAACGTCGGCGGGTGATCGTGCCGAGCGCGTCGAGCGCCTCGCCCACCGATCCGCCGTACGCCCGGATCAGACCACCGGCACCGAGCTTCACGCCGCCGTAGTAGCGGGTCACGACCGCGGCCACGTACCGCACCTCGCGGCGCATGAGCATGTGCAGCATCGGAACGCCCGCCGTACCCCCGGGCTCCCCGTCGTCGGACGCCTTCTGCACGGAGGCGTCGGCGCCGATCACGTACGCGAAGCAGTTGTGGGAGGCGGTGGGGTGCTCCTTGCGTACCCGTGCGACGAAGTCCTGCGCCTCCTGCTCGGTGGCGGCGGGGGCGAGCGCGCAGATGAAGCGCGAGCGGCTGATCTCGGTCTCGTGCACGCCCGCACGGGCGACGGTCCGGTACTGGTCCTGCATCCGGCCACCCTATGCGCCGCTCGGCCGGGGAATCCCCGGCGCCTGCCGTAGGTTGCGCAGTCAGTCAGTATTCGCGTCCGCAGGAAGGCACGGCATGTACGGCGACCAGGACACCATCCGCAAGATACTCACCGAGTCCGGCGACGTCTGGGCCGTCGTGGGGCTGTCGTCGAACGAGGGGCGGGCGGCTTACGGCGTCGCGAGCGTGCTCCAGCGGTACGGCAAGCGGATCGTGCCCGTGCACCCCAAGGCCGAGACCGTCCACGGTGAGCGGGGATATCCGTCCCTGGAGGCCATTCCCTTCGACGTCGACGTGGTCGACGTGTTCGTGAACAGCGAGCTGGCGGGCGGGGTCGCGGACGAGGCCGCGGCCATCGGTGCCAAGGCCGTCTGGTTCCAGCTGGGTGTCGTCGACGAAGCCGCCTACGCGCGTACCCGCACGGCCGGGCTCGACATGGTCATGGACCGCTGCCCCGCGATCGAGATTCCGCGTCTCGGCCGGTAGGGCCGGGCCACGGGGTGGCCGGATGTGCGGGGTATCGCCCGCGGGGCCGCGTGGTGAGAATGCGTCACGTGCGTACCGACGACGGGGTCAGAGTCCGGTGAACGCCGCCCACGACCGAGCCGGGCTGGCCGAGCAGCTGCGCCGGCTCGGTGTGGAGCGCGGTGGTGCGCTGCTGGTCCATGCGTCGATGCGGGCCGTCGGCAGGGTGGACGGCGGGACCGGCGCCGTGGTCGGCGCGTTGCGGGACGCGCTGGGCGCGGACGGCACGCTGGTGGTGCCGTCGTTCACACCGGAGAACTCCGACACCTCGCGTCACTACCTCCACCTGGTTCACGGACTCACCGACCGCGAAACGGAGGCGGTCCGTGCCCGGATGCCTCCCTTCGACCCCGCCGCCACGGCCGCACCGTCCATGGGCCGTCTCGCCGAGGCGGTCCGGCTGACTCCGGGTGCCGTGCGCAGCAACCATCCTCAGACCTCGTTCACCGCCCTCGGCCCTCTCGCCGGCCCGCTCACCGCGCACCACCGGCCCGACTGTCACCTCGGCGAGGACTCGCCCCTGGCCTTCCTCTACGAGGCCGGGGCTCAGGTACTGCTGCTGGGTACGGGCTTCGGCTGCTGCACCGCCTTCCACCTCGGCGAGTACCGCGTCCCCTCCCCTCCACGGCGCACGTACCGCTGCGTGGTGGACACCGGGAACGGCCGCCACTGGTGGGAGTACGAGGACGTGGTCCTGGACGACAGCGAATTCCCTGCCCTGGGAGCCGAGTTCGAGCGCACGGACGCCGGTGCCGGTGCCGGATCGGCGGTACGCACCGGATCGGTGGGGTCGGCAGTCGCCCGCCTCTTCCGCTTCACCGACGCGGCCGACTTCGCGACCCGCCGGCTGACCTCCCGCCGCGGGCCGGCGCCGGCGTGATGCGGGCAGGTATCCGCGCCGCGTGGCGAGTTCACCGCTCAGCGAGCAGGAGGGACCGAGACCGCCATGGTGAACTCCGCCGGCCGCGTTCCTTCGTTGCGGTAGGCGTGCGACAGATGGGCCTCGAACGTCGCCGAGGTTCCGGCGGGCACCACGTGCGGTTCGCCGTCGACGACCAGCGTCAGTTCGCCCTCCGTGACGTGGAGGAGCTCGACGGTTCCTTCGGGATGCGGATCGGAGGTGCTGCCCTCGCCCGGCATCAGGCGCCAGGACCACAGCTCCAGAGGGCCCGCGGCCTCCGTGCCGACCAGCAGGGTGGTCGAGCTGCCCGCCTCGGTCGACCACATGCGTACGGCCTGGTCGGCGGGGACGAGCCGGACCTGCGGGCCCTGCTCGTAGTCGAGCAGGGTGGTGATGCTGACGCCGAGGGCGTCGGCGAGCTTGACGGTGGTGCCGACGCTGGGGTTGGTCCGCGCCTGCTCGATCTGGATGATCATGCCGCGACTGACCCCGGCGCGGGCTGCCAGAGCGTCCAGGGTGAAGCCGCGCTCACCCCGCCACCGCTTGAGATTGCGGGCCAGCGACTGCGTGAGCTGATCGAGGTCAGACACATTCCGTCCAATATTCTGGATGACAGAGTTCAAAATACTGCACTACGGTGTGGTGCACCGAACCGTTGACCGCACTGTACTGCGAGGCACGTCATGACAGCTCTGTTCGCCCTGGCCACCAGCCTGCTGTGGGGGCTGGCCGACTTCGGCGGCGGGCTGCTCACCCGGCGTACGCCCGCACTCACCGTGGTGGTCGTCTCCCAGTCGATCGCGGCCCTCGTGCTGGGCGGCATCGTGGTGGCGACCGGCGCATGGAGCGAGGCCGACGGCCGGCTGTGGTTCGCGGTGGCCGCGGGCGCGGTCGGCCCCGTCGCGATGCTCAGCTTCTACAAGGCGCTGGCGCTCGGACCGATGGGCGTCGTCTCCCCGCTCGGCTCCCTGGGTGTGGCCGTGCCGGTGAGCGTCGGGCTGGTCGTGGGAGAACGGCCGGGGCTGCTCCAGTTCGCCGGCGTCGCCGTCGCGGTGGCGGGCATCGTGCTGGCGGGCGGGCCTGAGCTGCGCGGAGCGCCCGTGCAGCGCCAGGCGGTGCTGCTGACGCTCCTGGCCGCGTTCGGATTCGGCGCCGTGATGGCGCTGATCTCCGAGGCGTCCACGACGGTCACCGGGCTCTTCCTCGCCCTCTTCGTCCAGCGCCTCACCAACATCGCCGTCGGCGGCACGGCCCTGTACGTGTCGGTGCGCCGGGGCGGCCGTGCGCTGCCCGAGGAGGGCGGCCGGGCGGTCGTCCTCGCTGCGCTGCCCGCGCTCGCCTTCGTCGGCCTCGCCGATGTCGCGGCCAACGGCACGTACTCGATCGCGGCCCAGAACGGCCCCGTCACCGTGGCCGCCGTACTGGCCTCGCTCTACCCGGTGGTCACGGCCCTGGCCGCACGCGGGGTACTGGGCGAGCGGCTACGGGGCATCCAGGCGGCCGGGGCGGGCCTGGCCCTGGTGGGGACGGTGCTGCTGGCTTCCGGCTAAGGGCTGTCCACGGCCTCGGACACCTCAGGCGTCGTTGGCCGCAGCTCGGCCAGATACCGCAGTTGTTCGGGCGTGACACCGTCAGGGATCGGGACCGGAGCCGGTGTGCGCAGCGGGGGCTGCCAGCCCTTCTCGGGATCCCAGCTCCGTACGACCCGGGCCGGCGCGCCTGCCACCACCGCGTGGTCGGGGACCTCGCCCCGGACGACCGCGCCGGCGGCGACCACGACGTTGCGGCCGAGCCTGGCGCCGGGGAGGATCACCGCGCCGGTGCCGATCCAGCAGCCCGGGCCGATCACCACCGGTTCCATGCGCGGCCACTGCCGGCCGACGGGCTCGTGCGGATCGTCGTAACTGTGGTTGGTCGAGGTGATGTAGACGTACGGGCCGCAGTACGTGTCCGGTCCGATCGTCACCGTGGTGTCGGCGATGACGTGACTGCCCCGGCCCAGCACGACGCCGTCGCCCAGGGTGAGTACGGTCTCCGAGCCCAGGTCGAGATCGGGCATCAGGCCGGCCGTGAGCGTGACCTGCTCCCCGATGATGCAGTGGTCGCCGAGCTCGATCCACGCCTCCCCGAACACGGTTCCCTGCGGGAACGCCAGCCGGGTCCCGGGTCCCATCCGGCGGAACCGAAGCCGCCCGGGGTGCTGCGCGGTGACCGCGCCCGTCTCCTGCACCCAGGCCCAGGCACGGTGGACGGCCCGGGACAGGAGGCTGCGCCGCCGGGCGGCGAGCGAGGAGAACGTGTTTCTGTTCGTCGGCACGCGACACACGGTAACGGCCTGGGCGGGAGCCGGTCGGCGCCCCGGTCTGTGATGTTCACCCCACCACCGACGGCCGGGCGGGCGTCGCCTACCGTTCCACCGGAGCGACCGCACCACACCGGAGCACGGAGGAGCAGGCCATGGCTGAGCAGGCGTTGATCATGGGTATGGGCGGCAAGGAGCCGGCGATCGACGCGGACGCGTTCGTGGCGCCGACCGCCGTCGTGATCGGTGAGGTCACGATGAGCGCGGGTTCCAGCGTCTGGTACCACGCGGTGCTGCGGGCGGACTGCGGCCCCATCAGCCTTGGCCCCGACAGCAACATCCAGGACAACTGCAGTGTCCACACCGACCCGGGCTTCCCGCTCACCGTCGGCGCCCGGGTCTCGGTCGGCCACAACGCGGTCCTGCACGGCTGCACCATCGAGGACGACGTCCTGGTGGGCATGGGCGCCACGGTGCTCAACGGCGCCCACATCGGCACCGGCTCGCTGGTCGCGGCGCAGGCGCTCGTGCCTCAGGGGATGCGGGTGCCGCCGAACTCACTCGTCGCGGGGGTGCCCGCCAAGGTCAAGCGGGAGCTGACCGCGGAGGAGCGCGAGGGCGTCAGGTTCAACGCGGTCGGTTACGTGGAGCTGGCCAAGGCCCACCGCCGGCAGCACGAGGGCTGAGACCGGGCGGATCCGGCGAGCCGGACGCCCGGCCGCCGGGGCGCCGGTCCGCTCGTCGCTGTTCGGCTCGGCGGCGGGTCAGCCGGCGTTGACCAGTCGGCGTTGATCAGTCGGCGGCGGGCACGGTCACCGGCTCGGGTGCGGGAGCGGCTGTGTCACCGCTCTGCGCCGCGGCCTTCTTGGCCCGGTTCTTGAGCACGAGCA
This sequence comes from Streptomyces sp. NPDC048560, assembly GCF_040650955.1. Classification (NCBI taxonomy): domain Bacteria; kingdom Bacillati; phylum Actinomycetota; class Actinomycetes; order Kitasatosporales; family Streptomycetaceae; genus Streptomyces; species Streptomyces sp. NPDC048560. The sequence continues at coordinate 243,090 of NZ_JBEZIJ010000010.1, read as the reverse complement.
TCGACGTCACGCCGATGAGGACGGCGAGCACCAGGCCCAGCCACGAGAAGCGCTTCAGCCACGCCTCGGCGACGACTCCGACGGAGTAGATGACGGCCGTCGTGCCGCCCGCCCAGAGGATGCCGCCGAAGACGTTGGCGATCAGGAACTTCCAGTACGGCATGTGCAGGACGCCCGCCAGCGGGCCGGCGAAGATGCGCAGCAGCGCCACGAAGCGGCCGAAGAAGACCGCCCACATGCCCCACTTCTCGAAGGACCGCTCCGCCATGGCGATCTGGGCCTCCCCGAAGTGCTTGGGGAACCGGCCGCCGAGCCAGGCGAGCAGAGGCCTGCCTCCCCTGCGGCCGATGGCGTAACCGATCGAGTCGCCGATGATCGCTCCGGCCGAGGCGCAGACGCCGAGCACCACCGGGTCGATGTCACCGTGCTGCGAGGCGAGGAGCGCCGAGCTGACCAGGATGATCTCGCCCGGCAGCGGAATGCCCAGGCTCTCGAGTCCGATAACGATCCCCACGAGGAGGTAGATGCTGACCGCGGGAACGGTCTCGAGCCACTCCTGGACGTGCAACGCCGGTTCCTCCCGTACAGGTGCCGCGACCGCGCTCCGCGCAGCCACTCACCGCCCACCGCGCGCCTCGGTGGCGCACGGCGCGCAGCCTACCCGCCCCCGGCAGCACTCAGGGCCGTCGCGCCCCCGTGACGGGATGCGCGACGGCCCTGTCGGGCGGAGCCGGTGGTCAGCTGTTCGGACGCAGCGTCCAGACGACGGTCATCTCGGCCGTCACCGCGCCGTCGGCGCGCCGGATCTCGATGGCGACCGGGAACTCGGGCCGCTTGCCCTCGTCGAGTTCGGCGACCACCTCGGCGGCGGGCCTGCCGAGGGTCGCGGTCGCGGTGACCTCGCCCATCGCCAGCTTCTTGTAACCGATCTCCGCCGACACGGCGAGCGGCACGGCGCGCGACATCTGGTCACCGAAGGCGGCGATGACGATGGCTCCGCTCGCGGACTCGGCGAGCGTGAACATCGCTCCGGCGTGCGGTCCGCCGACGTGGTTGTGGTAATCGGCCTGGTCGGGCAGCCGGACGACCGCGCGGTCCGCGGTCGTCTCCAGGAACTCCAGGTTGAGGGTCCTGGCCATCGGGACCGTCGCGACGAGCATCTCGCCGACTGTCATCTGTTCAGCGCTCATGCACCGCAGGTTACTCACGAGTAGGGGCGTTTGGCCATCCCGTACGGGGGCGGCCGTAGCAGCGGTGGCGCGTCCCCTCTATGGTTACTGGCCATGTGGCCAGGACAGCAGCCGCCCGGGGGCGAGCAGAACCCGCAGGACCAGAACCAGAACCCGTACCAGCAGCCGGGGTACCAGCAGCCGAATCCCTATCAGCAGCCGGGATACCAGCAGCCCGGGCAGCAGCCCGGGTACCAGCAGCCGGGTCAGCCGGGGTATCCGCAGCCCAATCCGTACCAGCAGCCGACCGTGCCGCAGTACGCCGTTCCGGGCTCGCCCGGCGGCCCGCAGGGCGACGACAGGAAGAAGACGACGATCGTCGCGATCGTCGCCGCCACCGCGGTCGTCGTGACAGCGGTCGTGACCGGTGTGATCGTGCTCGGCAAGGACGGCGAGAAGGACGGCAAGAGCGTGGCCGACGGCAAGAAGCCGTCCGCGTCGGCCAAGCCGTCCGAGGCCACGTCCGCTCCGGCCGAGAATCCGCGGGGCGGCAGCGACGCCAAGCCGCTGATCCCGGGGTGGAAGGTCGTCACCAATCCCAAGTGGGGTACGCAGTTCGACGTTCCCGGTGACTGGGAGGTCGCGAGTTCGACCGTGATCTCCGGCTTCGAGGACGTCAAGAACCCCACGGGACCGCCCGCCGTCGGCTTCTCCGCACCCGCCTACTACAAGAGCAAGTGGTGCATCGACGACGCCGACAAGGACGGAACCAAGGAGGACACCGGCCTCGCGGGCGTCGGCACCAAGGGCGCCCAGGGTGCGAAGAGCACCGACGAGGCCGCCCGGAACGAGGCGGGCAACTGGGTATGGGCCCCCTACGCCCAGGAGGAGCCCAAGGGCACCGTCAAGGTCGCCAAGTCCAAGCCGTACACCACCAAGTCGGGTCTCTCCGGCAGCGTGGCGACGGCGACCGCGGCGAACGTCTCCAAGAAGAAGAAGTGCGACACCGACGGCAAGTCGATCGCGTTCTCCTTCAAGAACGCCAAGGACGAGTACTCGACCTGGGTCCTGTACGCCAACGCGGGCGTCGACGACGAGCTTCCGGACACGACCATCCAGCAGATCCTCAGCACGGTGCGGCTGGCGGGGTCCTCGTCCTGAGCCTCACCCGTCGGTCGATTTGTCGGAGAGGGGGTCCGGTGGCGATAGTCCACTGGTGACCTCCGCCTCCGAACCCTCCGCCCCTGCCGCCCGCCCTGTCGGTGCCGGCCGCAACTACGGTCTGCTGACGGCCGCCGCGATCATCACGAGCCTGGGTACCCATGGCGCGCTGATCGCGGCGGCGTTCGCCGTTCTGGAGTCGGGAGGGGACGGCGGCGACGTCGGACTGGTCGCCGCCGCCAGGACGGCGCCGCTGGTCCTCTTCCTGCTCATCGGCGGTGCGGTGGCCGACCGCCTGCCGCGCCACCGGGTGATGGTCGCCGCGAACGCCCTGAACTTCGTCTCGCAGGCCACCTTCGCCTGGCTGGTCCTGACGGGCGATCCCCAGCTGTGGCAGATGATGCTGCTGACCGCGCTCTGCGGCACGGGGCAGGCGTTCTTCAGCCCGGCGGCCGAGGGCATGCTGATGTCCAGCGTCGACGCCGAGCACGCGAGCCGGGCCTTCGCGCTCTTCCGGATGTCGATGCACGGTGCGGCCATCGGCGGCGCGGCGCTCGGCGGGGCGATGATCGCGGCGATGGACCCGGGATGGGTGCTCGCCGTCGACGCCGCCGCCTTCGCCGTCGCCGGGGCCCTGCGGGCGTTTCTCGATGTGAGTCACATCCCGGTGCGCGCGGCGGGCGGCGGCCTCCTGTCCGATCTGCGCGAGGGCTGGGTGGAGTTCAGCGGCCGTCCGTGGCTGTGGGCGATCGTGGCGCAGTTCTCCGTGGTCGTGGCGGTCGTCGCGGCCGCCGAGTCCGTGTACGGGCCCCTGGTCGCCCGGGACGAACTGGGCGGCGCGGCGCCCTGGGGCTTCGCGCTCGCCGCGTTCGGCGTGGGGACCCTGGTCGGGGCCGTGCTGATGATGCGCTGGAAACCACGGCGGCTGCTCCTGGCCGGAACCCTCTGCGTGTTCCCGCTGGCTCTGCCGTCGGCTGCGCTGGCGGTGCCGCTGCCGGTGTCAGGACTGGCCGCGGTGATGTTCGTCAGCGGCATCGCCATCGAGGTGTTCGGCGTCTCCTGGATGACGGCGATGCACCAGGAGATCCCGGAGGAGAAGCTGTCACGGGTCTCGGCCTACGACTGGTTCGGTTCCGTCGCCATGGTGCCGCTGTCCACCGCGGTGGCCGGTCCGGTGGAAGGACTCGTCGGCCGCAGCCAGGCGCTGTGGGGGTGCGCGGCCCTCGTCGTCCTGGTGACCGCGCTCGTGCTGCTCGTGCCGGATGTACGCAATCTGACGCGGCGCACGGGCGGCAAGTCCCTGGTGGGAGACGCCGTGAAGCTCCCGGCCCCGGGGCCGGCCGCGGCTGCCCCGGCCCGAGCGGCCCTGGCCTCGGCCGACGCGTCGGTCAGCGCATCGGTGAGTGCGCCGGACGACAACGCCGGCTGACGCCCTCAGCTCATGTCAGCCGATGCTGAAGGCGCCGGCGGGGGGCTCGGGTGAGGCCACCGCCTCACTGTCCCGTACCGGCTTCGCGCCACCGATGAGCCGCCTCAGCGCCGCCCCGAACTCCACCCGGGCCGGGAACACGTCGCCCGCGCAGAGACGGGTGAGCGGTCCCGTGTCCACGGTGCTGTGCGAGGCGACGAGCACCACGTTGCCGAAACGCCTGTCTCGCAGGACGGCGGGCTCGGCGATCAGGACGAGTTCCTCGAACACCGACGCGAAGGTGGCCAGTTGGGAACGGAGGAACGTGAAGGGCGCACCGTCGGCCAGGTTTGCCACGTAGATCCCGTCCTCGCGCAGGACCCGTGCCGCGGCACGCGCGTACTCGACGGACGTGAGGTGGGCGGGTACCCGTGAGCCGCCGAAGACATCGGCGACGAGGACGTCAGCCGACTCCGGTGGTGCCTGTTCCAGCCAGTCGCGGGCGTCCGTGCCGTGCACGGCGATCCCTGCCGCGTCGGGCACCGGCAGATGTTCGGCGACCAGTTCCAGCAGCCCCCGGTCCGCCTCCACCACGTCCTGCCTCGATCCGGGCCGGCTGGTCGCGGTGTAGCGCGGCAGGGTGAGGGCGCCGCCGCCGAGGTGGATCACGTCGAGGGCGGCGCCGGGCGCGGCCGCGCAGTCCAGGACGTGGGCGAGGCGTCGTACGTACTCGAACTCCAGGTACGTCGGATCGTCCAGGTCCACGTACGACTGCGGAGCACCGTCGACCGTGAGCAGCCAGGCCCGGTCGCGGTCCACGTCGGGGAGGAGTCGGGCGGTGCCGTGGTCGACGTCGCGGATGACGGGTATCGGCTCGTTCACTCCCCCATTGTGAGGGGCGGACGGAAGACGACGGACCCGCCTCCTTGGCCACCGGGGTCCACGGAGGCGGGTCCCTCATGTCAGAGCAGCCCGGTGACCGTACCGGCGCCGATCGTCCGGCCGCCCTCCCGGATCGCGAAGCCGAGGCCGGGCTCCAGCGGGATGTCACGGCCGAGCTCGATGGTCATCGTGACCGTCTCGCCGGGCCGCGCCACCGCCGCGTCCCCGAGGTCGACGTCTCCGACGACATCGGCGGTGCGGATGTAGAACTGCGGCCGGTAACCGGTGGCGACCGGCGTGGTGCGGCCCCCTTCCCGCCCCGACAGCACGTACACCTGGGCGGTGAACCGACGGCTGGGACTGACGCTTCCCGGCGCGGCCACCACATGGCCGCGACGGACCCGGTCGCGCTCCACTCCGCGCAGGAGCAGCGCGACGTTGTCGCCGGCCTCGGCGGACTCCATCGGCTTGCCGAAGGTCTCCAGACCGGTGACGACCGTCTCGATGTCCGCGCCGAGCACCGCGACGCGGTCCCCGACCCGCACCGTGCCGCGCTCGACGGCTCCGGTGACCACCGTGCCCCGGCCGGTGATGGTCAGCACGTTCTCCACGGACAGCAGGAACGGCGCGTCGGTGTAGCGCACCGGCATCGGCACGTACGTGTCCACGGCGTCCAGCAGTCCCTCGATCGACGCCGTCCAGCGCGGGTCGCCGTCCAGCGCGCCAAGTCCCGACACCCGGACCACGGGGACGGTGTCTCCGCCGTAGCCGTGCGCGGACAACAGGTCGCGGACCTCCAGCTCGACCAGGTCGGTGAGCTCGGGGTCCCCCGCGTCGGCCTTGTTGAGGGCGACGACAATGTGGTCGACGCCGACCTGCCGGGCGAGCAGGACGTGCTCCGCGGTCTGCGGCATGACGCCGTCGAGCGCGGAGACCACGAGGATCGCGCCGTCGAGCTGAGCGGCTCCGGTGACCATGTTCTTGATGTACGTAGATGGCTCACCCTGTCATGGGAGCGTAGCAGGGCTTCGACCAGTGCATACGTCAAAGCCCCGCCTCCCGGGGGTACGGGAGACGGGGCTTCGCTGAGCGGCGGGACGGCTATGTCGACCACACCCGGCCGCTCTCCGTGCGCTGCGAGTCGGCTCGCAGCGCACAGGCTTAGGGAGCGGGAGGCGTACCGTCCTCCCCTTCACGGATGACGAACGCGCGGCCGGTGACCGTGCGCACGAACTGGCGGTGTCCGCTCCGGCCAGCGTGCGACATGCAAGCGATGTCTACCTCTTCACCGCTCGTCGACGGCTTCGGGTTCCACCCGCACGAGGTGCACCGCGCGGTGTACGTGGAAGGGATGTCCGGGTGAGCCGAGATCTTGTGGACGAGGCTCCGGAGAATGATGTGAGGGTTCATCGACGACGCCCCTTGTGCGGGTGGCGCCGGATCTCAATGTTGCAGTCGGACACCGTGGAGCCGTCCCCCAGCTTTCGGGCCTCTTCGCGCTGCACTCCCAGCGCACGGCAGATCTTGCAGTTGAAGTTCGGGATCGGCTCCAGCGCTGCGGGACCCATGGGGTCCGTCAGCTGCACCGCTTCGCTAAGCTCTGGCACGTCGACGCTCCTTCATAGCGTTGGCCACGCCCCCGGACCGGTCGCACGGTCGCGGGGGTTTTCCATCGCATGGTAGCGCCTTGTATCGACACGTAGCGAGACGTACCCCAATGAGGGCAGACCGCAGGCCCTCGCTAGCTTCACGATCATGAGTGCGCTGCCCGATGACGAGATTGACCCCGGAGCCCCGCTGACGCCATACCGTCAGCTAGCGGAGATCCTCCGGGCACGCATCGCGCGTGGAGATTGGGCGCCTGGCCGACGCATGGCCAGTGAGACCCAGCTCGTTCAGCAATACGGGCTTGCCCGCAGCACCGTGCGCCGCTCTATCGCGGTGCTCGTCGAAGAGGGGGACGTGTTCGTCGTCCCGCAGCGCGGAACGTTCGTGACGCAGGCGCCGGCTGACGAGGCTCCATAGATCACACGTCGAAGCCCAGTGCTCGCATCCGGCGCCGGTACATCCGTCCATGATGCTGGGAGCAGAACCTACGCAGCCGGCCCGCACCTTCCTTCTGCGCTACGGGCGCCTGGCAGTGACCACAGGTGACGTTCTCGTTGCTCTTCATGGCGTCCTCTCGTAAGGCTGGGGAGGCCCTGTACGGCACCAAGTGGGCGCGGTACAGGGTGAGTTGGGCAATGCGTGGAGGCCGCTCCCCCGCGCTGGGAGAGCGGCCTCTGTGTGCGGCTGAGCGTGATTGCTAGAGGATCCGTCCGACGTCCAGCGCACGGCCGGTTTCCGCGTCGTACATTTCGATCTTGGTATCTACGAAGCCGCCCACCTCTTGACCGTCGATGTAGTTCTTGACGATCACGTGTGGAACGGCTGGCGCCTGGCCGGAGCTGGCTCCAGAGACGTTCTGCGCCTGGCGAGCCATGGCCATGGAGTCGCGAGAGGAGTGAACCCGTGTAGGCGTCATGAACTGGAGTAGCTCCGGCCCCTTCTCGCCCACCCATGCGGTTTCCCCAAGCTGCGGGAAGCCTCCAGCCGCGTACCCGTTCGCCTTCGCTGCCGGCGCGAAGCCGTAGCGCGACGTGAAGAGACTGTTGTTCCAACCACGGGCCCGGGAGCCGATCACGACTCCATCACCGCCCCTGGACTCCACGTTGACGCCGGCAAGGGTTCCAGCGGTGTGCCCGACGCCGTCATTGGTGATCCCGATCATGAACGGCGAGCGCAGGTTACGCACCCAGCCGGCGGGAGCGGTGTCCCCATTGAAGCTGAACGTCGACCACAGACGCCCCCGCGGGTTCTGCCCGGTGATGACCTTCTGAATGCTGGACATCAGACCGGAGCAGTCGAACGAGGGGTTGTAGGCGCCGCCCCACTGGTACGGCTTGCCATCCTGCGCCCGTGCGAACGAGAGGGCTCGTCCGACGCTGCCGGTTGCAGCCGTGCCGGTCCCGTCGCCACCACCGAAGATGGAATCCTTCAGGCTCTTCAGGAGTCCGATCGGGATCTCCGTGACCATCTGGCCCCACTTCGACGAAGCGAACTGCTTCATCTGTGATTTGGCCCATCCGGTTGCGGCGTTGAATACCTTCTCAGGGTTCGTCAGGAAGTCGGCAGTGTCCTTGATGCCGTTCGCGACGGAACTACCCGCGGACTTCAGACCACCCCAGATGCTGCCGACAATTCCACCGTCGGCAAACGCTGGCATCCCGTTGGAGATAGCCTTCTGAACCGCACCGACGCCGCCCGATCGCGCTGCGGCATTCCATGCGTTGATGGGGCCGGCTCCAACGGCTCGCGTGACCTCCGGTCGGAGAATAGCCTCGCCACCACCGACGGCAATCACGCGATCGTCGACGCCCGGAGAATAGCCGCTGAGGATGCCGCCTGTAGCGAATCCCTCCAGCTCCATCTTTTTGAGCTTATCGACGCCGGTAATCTTCGAAACGGCGTTCCACAACGGGACAATACCCTTGTTGTAGACGTGATCGATGATGAACTTAATGGGCTTCTTCGCGATTTTCTCGATCTGATCCCAAGCGGCCTTGATTGAGTCCTTGCCGTGGCCGAAGGATGCTGCGACGAGATCGACGGCCTTCGAGATCTTACCGAAGTGCGGCTTAATGCCCTTCTCGTAGAGCCACGCAGCTTTTTCGCCTATCCAGCCGAAGATGGGCTTGAGGACCCTATCCCACAACCACTTTCCTGCGGCTCCGAGATCTTCGAAGGTTTTTACGGCTTCCTTCATGGCGGGTTTGATGGCCTTGTCATAGACCCAAATCGCCTTCTCACCTATCCAGCCGAAGATGGGACCAAGGGCCGAATCCCACAACCATTTTCCGATCTTTCCGAGAGCCTTGAAGGCAAGGTACGCCGGCAGCAGGAAGAGCGTAATCAGCGTCGTGACCAGGATCTTTGCGCCTTCGTAGAGGAACCCGAAGACGGGACCCACGACGTCCCAGAGCCACGCGGCAGCGGCTCCGATGGCCTTCATTCCTTCCCAGATTCCGGCAAAGGCCGGCTTGAGGACGGAATTCCAGACAAACCCGATGGTCTCCTTGATTCCAGACCAAGCGCCGTCGACGACCTTTCGGAAGGTCTCACTGTTGTTGTAGGCGAGCACGAAGCCAGCAATCAGCAGACCGACGACGAGGACAATTGCCCGGATGATGGGGCCGATTCCCGTCGCAGTGAGGACGGTACCGAATCCAGCCGTTGCGATCGTCGAAAGCAGAATGACCGACTGGTAAACCGCCATCGCTGCGGAGAACGCGACCATGCCGAGCGCAATCGCCTTCTGAGCGAAGAAGATTCCCCACAACGCTTGGACGAGTCCAGGGCTATTCGTCGCCAGCCAACTGATCGCTTCGAAAACGGGTCCGACAACGGCCAGAACGGTCATCGCCATCGGAGAAACGGCCTTCGAAACGTCCAACGCTGCTGTCAGAACGTCGCCGATGAACTTCGCAACGCCCGGTGACGTATCCTTCACATACGCTAGGAAGCGCTCAAAGTCCGGCGAGCCCTTGAGGCTCGTTCCCCAATTCGCGAAGCGCTCCGTGATCCGGTCGGAATGATCGGCGATCCCATCCATGTGCGGTAGGAAGGCGTCGATGATTCCTGCGATGCCCTTGATGACGTTGCCGAACGCGACACCGAAGCCCTCAACGGCAGGCTGCACGTTCTCTGCCAAATCCGCCTTGAAGCTGACCCAAAACGGCGTCTTCAGCTGCGCCGAAGCCTTGTCCTGGAGCGACTGAATTCCGGCGGCTGCACCGAGAACTAGCGGCGTCAGGCCAGGGAGTGACGCCTTCGCGCCGTCCACGCCTCGCGTGAAGAGCGGGAGGACTTCCGGCTGAAGGGTCTTCTGCCATTCGCTGAACGCCGTCTTCAGCCCCTTCGGGCCGGCGATAGCGTCGAAGAGGTCGCGCTGAGGAGCACTGAGCTTCGCGAGTGCCTTCTGATACTCGTCGCTCTTGGTGATCGCCTTCGTCGTGGTGTCGATCCCGGAGAGGCGAGCGGAGGCAACGCCACGCTCTGCGGATGCGATCGACTCCGCGGCAGACACCTGCGCGTTGGCAGCGTTCTGCACGGCGTCGGCCACGCCCCGCTGAGCGTTGGCCACGGACTCCGCGGCTTCACGCTGATCACGAGCGGCCTGCGACTGAGCGTCAGCCACGGCGATGGCGCTGTCACGGACTGCCCGCTGAGCATCGGTTACGGCTTCGAGCTGCTCCCGGACCGCTTCCTGAGCGTCGGCCACGCGGTCCGCGGCGTCCTTGACGGCGTCGGAGCCTTCGATACCGGCTTTCTGCTGCTCTTCCGCGGACTTCTGGAGATCCTTGTAGCCCTGGTTCTGTTCCTTCTGGCCCTGGATCGCTTGATCGTAGGCCAACTGCGCCTGATCGAAGTCCAGCTGTGAGACGGTTCCGACGTTGTAGCCGGCCGTCGCACGTTCCAACTCTTCCTTGGCCTCGCGCACGAGGAGTGCTGCCTCGCGCTGATCCAGTGCGCCGTTGGTGAGCTGATCGTTCAGGTCCTTCAGTGCGCGTGCGGCATCCTGGCGGGCGCGAGTGAGGCCCTGTTCCGCCTCCTCCGCGCTCTCGTTGGCGTCTGTGAGCGACTCCTGTGCGTCCCGTACGCGACGGTGTGAATCCGCGAGGGACTGCTCCGCGCGACGGATGGCGTCAGCGGACTGCCGGCGCTGATCGGCCGCACGCTGGACCGCCTGCGCAACCGCGCGCTCTGCGTCTTCGATCGCCCGGTTGCCCGACACGATGGACTGAGCGGCGTTGCGGTGAGCTGCGGATAGGGCAGCTTGTGCGCCGGCCATCTGAAGGGCTTTGGACGCAGCCTTCGACGTCGATGCGGTCCCTTGGTCCGTTGCTGTGGACGCTTCCCTCTCGGCGGCTGACTTGGCGCTGAGCGCCTCCGTGACGCCCTTGATTGCAGGGATAGCGGCGAGAGCGAGCGCTCCCACGCCTGCGCCGGCCGCTGCTGACATCGCCACAACGGCGCCAAGACCCGCGGCGAGGGTTGGCCCCAGCGGAATGGCCATAGCGGCGCCGATTTGCAGCGTCAGGGACATGAGTGCTGACGTCGCCTGAGATGTGTCGACGCGGACCGGAATCCGGATGTCCTTGCGGTCTACGCTGTCGATCTCCTCACGGATGGCGATCAACGCCGCCCGTGCGGCTGCTGTATCGGCACGCACCTGCACGTTGGGATGTTCGGCACCGAGCCGGCGGAGCTGCTCTTCGATCCGCAGGACTTCCGCGCGGGCCGCTCCGGCGTCGACGTCGATGCCGATGCGCTTGTTGGACAGCTGCTCCAGCTTTGAGCGGAGGCGTGCCAGTTCGGCGTCAACTCCCGTGTCCGACAAGCCTACTTGGAGCTTCGGCATCGCCTTGAAGGCGATCTCCAGCTTCCTCTTCAGGCTGCGGGAGAACGCTCCACCCGCGTCGTCACCCTGACGGCCTGCGGCTGCGACTCCTGCACGTCCTCCGCGGTTGATGGCCTGCGGGATGGCCACGACGAGGCTGGCCGAAATCGCCTGCCCCATGCGTTCGCCGATATCGCGGCCGACGCGGTCCGCGGACGGGAGTACAGCTGCCTTCAGCCGTGCGTGGAAGTCCCGGGTATACGGGACGATATCGACGCCGGCTTGCCCAACGATCTCAGACATCGTCGCCACCCGTCAGGCCGTCCAGCTCTGCGGGGTTTTCGCGCAGATTCAGGAGCGTTGCCATGACGTCCAGGCGGTGAGCCCTGCGCTCGATCACGGGCGAGTAGTCCGCCTGCGCCACCGTGACGGCCGCTTCACACCACGCCTTGCAGGAGGCAGAGCAGTAGGCATAGAAGTCCAGTCCGCCGGCGTCAGTCAGCGTCGGAAGCGGTCCGAAGTTGCAGTTCGGGCGCAGACAGGTTGGATCGCGCAATGCTGCGCTCATAAGTCCTCCACGGGGGATGCCAGAGAGCCCCGTAGCTGCCTGGCTACGGGGCTCTCGGAAGTCAGTTGGGGTGTTGCGTGGTGCGGCTAGCGGAAGCGCGCTGCGACGTCCTCCACGGCCTTCTGAAACACGGCGTATCGCGGTGTGGCGCCGTTGCCGAATTCGACGAGGAGCGCGTGAGGGGCGGTGTTCAGAACCCGTGCTCCGACTCGTCGTCGGGGTTTGCCCTGCCAGGGGACGTTCTTTTCGATCGGGATCACGACGAAGGAGCGTTTGTAGAGTCCCGAGTGCCGGTCGGTTTCAGGGTTTCCGACGGGTGCGTGAGATTCGGCTGCTGCCTGAATCTCCAAAGCCGCTTTGCGGCAGGCGAGTTGTACGCCGGGCAGCTTCATCAGCCGGCCGATGCCTTCGAAGTCTCCGCGGTAGCGGGATCGGTAAGCCATCAGGACGACCGTCGGTGCCTGATCTGTGACGCGCGCTCGTCCTTGTGCACGATCCAGCGCGTTCCGTTGACTACCTGGATCCCGTGCACCGGATCGCCTCCCGACTTCCGGCGGTCAAGGATGGAAGCAGCCTCCAGGAGCGTTTCCGCCTGTCGCGCGTTGTCGTTGAAGGCTGCTTGACGGGCAGCGACGTCCCAGTGACGACACCACGCTGAACACCACTTGGCGTACACCTTCCGCCCCCTGGTGTCGCGCTGGAACCAGCACTTCAGCTTGCATCCCGCACGCGGGCACGTAGGTTCTCGCATGACTCCTCCTGAGCCTTGGTAAAGGAATGGCAAAGCCAGGAGGTATTCACTGGTTGCCGACTAGCAAAAATGTCACGGTAACTACGCGGTGACCTGCGGTTCTATGTATTTCGCTAAGCGAATCACCGCAACCGTCTCCGTCTGGCGCTTGATCGTCCGCCGCGCACGATCCATCGCGTCAGAGGGGGACGAGGGCGCCAGAAGGGGCGTCAAGGGCGCCATGTGTGCCCTTGAAGGGGCGTCAGGCTCGGCTTCTAACCGGATGCCAGACAGCGGCGGGCAGCCTACTAACGGTGCGGAAAGGCCCTCCGATGGGGTTACCCGGGTGGGGTCGGGGGCATGTCGTCGCAGGTCAGCGCGTCGTGAGCGTCAGTCGTTCGTCGGTCGGCTCTCACCCGCGACGCCACGAGCAACGCAGCCGAATGCCTGCATGAGCGTGAGTCCGCGCTCGTCGGCGAACGCCTGTCGTGCTCGTCGCCAACGGTTCCAGGCGACGACATCGCGTTGTCCGTCGACGACAGAGTGATCAGCGTCCGTCAGCCACTCATCCACATAGCACCGCATGAGCACCGCAGGTACGACGGATGAGGATCCGCTCGCTTCCTTCCCTGCCAACGCCTGCGCCTTACGGGATAGCTGTGCTCTCTTGCGTGCGCTCATGCGGTGAGCCGATGACGACGCGCGTCTATATCCAGGCTGTGCGCCGTAGGCACGGTGTGCAGCTCACCCATGCCCGCATCCTCACGCTCCAGCTCCCAGCCCAGCGTCTTCAACCCTGCGGGTGACAGACCGAGGTGGTCTGCTAGGTACCTTGCTTCGGCTGCTAGGCCCGCTGTCACACGGCCGCTGAAGGCGTCGCAGATGATGCGCACATACATGGCCACGATGGGGACGAAGGAGTCATCCCACATCGTGGCTTGTCCCGATTCCCACAGCTCCGCCCACATGGCCCGCTCGTGCGGCTCCCAGTCACGCCCTGTCGGCATGTCCGGGGCCGGCAGGGTGCACCCTGCGAGAGGGAGCACGACAGGGCCTGTCGCTCTGCGTGCTCCCTTCCCGCGGTACTCCCTGCTGTTAGGGCTGGATAGGTCTCGTCGTGGTCCAGGGGCAACCATGGCCCCTCCCTTCGTCGGTTTGACAGTCGACGTCCCTTGACGTGCAAAGCGTGACCGTGTAAGGATTCTTGGGCACCGGGGCTTATCCCGGACGCCACCATGGGCGGACCCACATGGACGCGTCGTGCACAGCGACCGACGCCACATTGCAGTCAATCTGCACTGAAGTGCGCCCTCTTACGGGACCTTCAGCCTCCGTGTGAAGGGTCCGCACAATGTCCACCGTGCTTGTTGATGCTCTCGCCACGTCTCCGTACGCCTTTGTCGTGCTCCTCCTGCTCGTCCTCCTCGTCGTCGTCGTCCTCTGCGGGACGTTCATATGGGCGCTTCGCATCAGCGTCCAGGGCGTCAAGGGAGCCGAAAGGCCGGCAGTGATTGCCGAAGTCGGCAGCGCGCTGAAGGCGTTCGTGTTCTGGCGGAGGAAGTGACATCCACGCCCCCGCGGCTCGTGGTCGCGGGGGCTGGCTGTCTCAGCCCTGACCGATGGCCGCGATGGCATCGAGACGAACGGCGTACGGCTTGGTTGCCACAGTCACCGTGAGCACGTTCGGGTACACCTGGCCCCCGAAGTGCGTACCCATGACGTAAGTGAGCGTCCCAGTCAGGGCCTTGCCGCTCGTCAGCTCTACGACAACGGCCGAGCCGCTCAGCTCGATGGCGCGATTCTTGATCGCCTGCGTGTACTCGTCGAATACGAGGGTGGTCATGGGTCAGCTCCGGGTGTAGGAAGGTTCGACGAACGGGTTTCGTCCGCCGGTCGGCAGGGGCTTGGGCTGCGGCTTCTGGCCGTTCTCGTCCAGGCCGTGCTTCGCGCGGTACGCCGCGATTCCGGCGCCGATAGTTCCTGCGCCTCCTCCGACGTCGTAACCACGGGCACCGCCGGAGCGGGGGCCCTGCGGCGTCGGGTTCAGTTCCGCGGCAAACGAGGTTGCGTCCGCAGTGATCGACGCCTCGTCGGTGCCCTGGAGCCGTGCGGACTGCTCCGGGGTCAGGCCAGCCGTCAGGCCGGCACGGAGCTTGGCCAGTTCAAGCACGGGGCCCGTCAACGGCTCCGGGGGCTGCTCTGGAATCTGCACAGTCATGGGTGGTTCCTCTCTCAGTGCGAGCGGGCGGCGCGCGCTCGTGGGCTGTCAGACGTAGGGGCGTCGCCTACGGTCGCGTTGAACTTCGGCTTGGGCGACGGCGGTGCGCTGTAGTCCAGCTGTGGCGCCGTGGAGTGCGGGTAGACCTCTGCGGGCCCGAAGTCCCGGATGGGTACCTCGTGCCATGCGTATGGGTTGTGCTGGATCGGCCCACGGTCGTCGTGGAAGACCTCGTTGCGCCCGTTCGTCGACTCGACTTCCGTCTCCAGTTGGTCACGCGAACCAGGGATATAGGCGGTCCCGATGGAGGCAATCCAGCGCAGGTAAGCGACGCTGTAGCGACCGCTCTGCATGGCGGTGAGTACGTCGGCCGGCACGTTGTCAGGGTCGAAGCCCATGACGTGCCCGTGCCCGTCGCGCTGCCACTGACGAACCTTCGCCCGAAGTGGGTTGGCGGTTCCCGCCAGGTCCAGCCGAGAACGCTGCGGCGTCAGAAACGACCACTGTGCGCGACGCACGTTGCTGTACTCATCCACGAGCGCGGAGAGGGTGCTCCACGCTCCTACGGCGTCGCGTCCGGCCTTGATAGCGTCGTCTGCGGACTGCGCGTCTCCGAGCACTTCCGCGGCCGTCCTGGCGGCGCTCAGGATGTTTGCGAGTCGAGTACCGAGGAACGCGAGGGCATCCTCGCTGAGCACTTCGCGGGTCGAGTGAGCCTGATCTTCGGTGACGTCAACAGCACGCGTGAGCGCCAGGCGCTCCGCCTCGTCCTCCAGGGCCTCCAGGTACGCCTTCGCAGCCGTCTTACCGACGTCGCGCGGCCAGGTGCCGGAGGCGGTGAAGCCGTCAACCGCCTCGTCCACCGCGCGGTTGCGCGCCTGTTCGGGGGACTCGCCTGCCTTGTGGCGAGCCAGACGGTTCTTCGCGGAGTCGTAGAGCTTCCGCGTGCGCTCGATGTCGGGCACAGCCTCCAGGGCGGCAATCTCTTCGGGATTTGTGGTGTTCCTCATCCGGGCCTCTCAGGTCATGCGAAAGCGCCCACCGATCGGTAGGCGCTTGGGGTCTGTGCGGTCGTCAGGCGGCCTCGTAGAGCCCTATCGACTCGAAGTACGCGGTTCGCTGCGTTCGTCGATCACGCAGGCGCGCAAGGACGTCGACGGAGTTCGACTCGTATCGCTTCTTCGCCTCGTCACAGGCACAGGCTCTGCACTGCTTCTTCAGGCCGCTCGCGTTGCCAGCGTCACGGTGGAAGTGCTCGGTCGTCAGCGGGAGCACTGTCCCGCAGGTGCGGCAGGCGCCTTGGGGTCGGCTTGGTACGTCACTCATCACGGTGTCTCCGTCCTTCTCGCTAATGGGATATCTCGCTGATTCGGTCACGAAAAAATGCCGCCCCGAAGGACGGCTGAAATCCGAGGCTCCGGCGGAGCACGTCGACGGAACGCGCAGGAGGAGAGTCCGCGGTCAACGTCGACGGCTCAACGCCGGAGCCATGCGCCCCGGGCGTCAGGAAAGGCGACTGACGCGGAACGCAGTTCTCACGGGGACGGCTCGCCGCTATAGGTCGTAGCCGGTCCCCGCGGATCATGGGAGGCTCGCGCACGCACCCGCGCGCGTATCCCTCTGCCTTAGTTATGTGGGGCGTGTCTCATTCCAACGATCATGACTACCGAAGGCCGAGAGAGCCCCTCTACTTAGTTTTGTAGGAAGTGTTTCGCGCATGGGTGATCAAATATCGACTGAAACATGCCCGCCACCTGCGATAACAGAGAATGCCCCCGGATTGCGGCTCGGAATTCTGTTACCGAATCGACATCAAATTGGGGACTCGCTAGGAGGCGCTTCCCTCGTCGCGCACTGTGAGTAATGATCACGGCGTCGCGCTCCCCAGTCGGCCATGCGACAAGAGGGAAGCCCTGTGCGCCGCTCTGCGGGCCTCTCGCGGGCCCGATGGGGGAATTGTCGAGCGAGCACGCCACGCGCCCCCACGGGCCCTCCAGCGGCCTCCTGGACGTCGATGCCGCCCTCCGCCCCCGCTTCGCGCCTTTCGACGTCGGAAAGCGGGCCCGCGGGCCAGTCTGGCCAAAAATGCAAACTAACCCCTACTTTCAGTTCTCTCTAAGACGCGTAAGGAGAGAAGTAAAAGTAGGGGTTAGTTTGTCATTCTGGCCGGATTGGCCGCGAAATCCGTGGACGAAACGGGGCGGAACGGACACAGGTCAAACTGTGTCCATTTTTCAAGCGGGGGTCACGCTGCGGACCCATCTGCGGAAAGTGCCAAACTTTTGTCCAGACGCCCCGTGGGACGTCGCGGAGGGCGTCGACGAGGGGCGAGGAAGCGCGACGATGCCCCGCGCCTCCGGAGAGGGCGGGGCACTCATCGGGCGCTCGTTGGTCACACAGGGTTACGCGCGGATCCCGAACAGATCGGCCGGCGCTGCGGCATCGTCCCTTTCGACGTTCCACGGGGAGGGGAACGCCGCCTTCGTGATGGTCGTGCAGCGCCTGCACTGGACATCCCAAGCCCCGTTAAGGAACACGGGCTCCGTCACTCCGTCCATGCCGCACGCGCATCCCGGAGCGTCGCCAAAGCAAGCGACGCAGACCACGGCTCCCGACGCGTCACGCGCTGTGGAAACGGTTTGGTACTGCCGGCAGGTGCCGCACGGCGCGCAATCGGTAGCCGACTGCGTGGTGATGACCGGGACGCCGTGCGCGTGAGCCTCCGCCTGAAGGATGAGCGCCGTACCGGTGCCGGTGGAGCTGTCCATCGACGGGGCGTAGACCACCACGGCGCCGAAGTCCCGCACGTTGAAGCCGTCATGCGTGGCGATGGCGACCGGGTAGTGCAGCTGCTCCGCGACGTCGTAGCCGGCCGCCGTGAGCTCGTCGACCTCGTCCTCTGTCTCAACGGCTCCGACGAGGAGCACGGACTTCTCTGCGGGAGCGTTCTGGACGTCGCGGGTGACGATGTACTTGCGACCCATGCCGACGACGTACATGGTCCCGTCGGTCATGAAGAGTGCCACCGTGCGGCCGACGGGCGTTGAAACTTCGTCGACAGGAGCCGCGGGATAGGCGGAGAGGACGTCTCCGACCTGAAGTTCTGAACCGAGAACTGTGAGCTGTGACATCATACGGGGACTCCTTCAGGGGAGTTCACAGCCCGCGCTTCCGGCAAAGTTGACGCGGGCTGTGGTGCGTTCCCGGGCTGCTCCCGGGTGGTTGACCACCCCTGAAGCATGGCACGCCGTCGACAGGTGGTCAACCACCTGACACACTGATGTCATGGCCAACCAACACAAGCATCCTGTCCGCGGACTGCGTGGCATCGACGGCCCCTTGTGGGACGACTTCGACGAGGCCGTTAAGAGGGCGGGCAGCGACCGTTCCGCGACGCTCAAGAGCTTCATGGAGTGGTACGTAGGGCGAGGCGGAGCCCAGCTCCCGCAGCCGCCGGCTGAGTAGCCCAGAGCGCAGGAACGCCCCCCGTCCGTCGACGAGGGGCGTTCGAGCTGTGTGGCTAGTTCTCTTCCGGCGTCGCCCACTCGATGTCGCACCGCGCGTCACCATCGAACTGGGCGCCACGCCTCGCGGCCTGCGTGACCGTGATTTTGTCGATAGCGACCCTTACGAGGTCCCGTTGCATCGGCAAGTCCGCAGCCTCCCACGCCTCTTCTAGAAAAGAGGCGTCGACGAACATCGTGAGATCCACCGACTGACTGCTGAGATCGGCGTACCGCTCCTTGGCTTCGGTCAACGTCGCCTCCGCTTCTGCGACCAGCCGTGGAAAGTGGCGCCCCATAGCCCCGTCGTACAGTCCCTTGGCCCGGTCGTTGGCGAGCCGTTCAACACCCGCCTCCGCAGACTTGACGACGGCTAGTGCTTCGTGGGCCGCCTCCGTCTCCTCCGGAGCGGTGAGCGCTGACCAACGTTCCGCCACGGCAACCATGAGCGGGTCGTCATCCTCCACGGAAGCGCTGCCGACCATGGCAAGCCATCGGCCGAACACGTACTCCTCAATGCGCGCTCGCATAGCCGACGCGGGAGCTGGGCACACCTTCCCCATGGCGTGCCCGTTGCACACGTAGGACCGTCCGCTTGTTGGCATCTTGGAGCCACACCCTGCGCAACGGAGTAGGTCCGTCAGGAGATGAGTTGCCTTGCCGGACCGCGGGCCGAGCGCGCCCCGCTGATGTCCCGCGTGCACCCGACGAGCCTTCGCTACGAGGTCCGCGGGCACCGGCTCAACTTCGTCAGCGAACACACGAACACGTTCGCCTTGCTCGTCGCGGTATGCCACAGGCCACGTGTACTTGCGAGAGAACGCCACGACCTGCCAGCCCTCGTACACCGGATTGCCGATGATTCGGCGGACCGTGGATGCCCCCCACTGTCCACCCGTCGGGGATGGTTCCCGGTCCAGAGTCAGGCCCCTCCCGATTCGACGCGGGGATGCCCCTTCCGCAGCTTCGCTCAGAATCCGGATTACGTTGCCCCAGCCCTTCGCGTGGTGCAGCTTGCCGGCCTTGTCCTTACGGAGTCCGTAAGGGGCGGCACCGAGCCACTCCCCACGACGTCGCTGCCCCCGCTTCGTGTCGCGCACGCGATGTGAGAGGAGATCCGACGCCGCCTTTGCTCGTTCGGCGTCGGAGATGATCCGTTCACGGTCGCGGGGGTCGGCGCTATCCAGTCGCTCATAGTCGAAGATGAGTCGCGCGCCGGCGTCCAGTATCCGAATAACGGACCCTGCGCCTTTTCGGTCGAAGCGATCCACCGCGTACACCCAAAGTGCGGGAACTTCCTTGCGGCGGAGTGCAGCTAGCGCCCGCTCGAAGTCGGGACGCTTCGTGTCGGTCCACGCAGACAGGTTGTCCTTGAACACCTTGCGAACGGTGTAGCCGTGGCGCTTCGCCCACTCTCGCCCCCGCTCCTCCTGCGTAAGGAACGTGAGCGCGTCAGTTCCCTCCCGCACAATGATGCTTTTGCGGAGATATAGATCAATTTCTTCCATGCATCCACCCCTTACGGACCGTCATGACAGGGTAGACGAACCACGTAGTCGGCGTGCCCGGGCATGTCGACGTGGGCGTAGTGCCGGGTGTCCGTCTCGTACTCGACGTGGGCGATGTTGATGGTGATGCCCCGCTGCGCCTCCTCGGGCGCCCGGTCGATCCGGTCGAAGGGCACGAAGGTGCCGGTCCCCCGGTCACTGAGGACCTTGGTGATCGCCGCGGTCAGGGTGGTCTTGCCGTGGTCGACGTGGCCCATGGTGCCGATGTTCAGGTGCGGCTTGGTGCGCACGTATGCCGTCTTGGGCATGGCTGATTCCTTGCGATTCGAAGCTGACGATAAGACCCCAGGGCCCTGCCGACCCTCCCCTTACGGGGTCCGCCGGACTGTCGGGGGAGGGTCAGCTTCGGGCGCCGCCGAAGGGCGCTGCCATGGCCGTCGCGAAGAGTTCCGTCGCCGTGGGAACGGCAGCCTTCGGCGCGTCCGCGACTGCGGACTGCGCTGCGGGGAAGGCGTACCGGAACATGCCCTGATCATGGCGGTGCGGCCGAGTCCGCGTCGAATGGTTTTCGGCAAGGGGCGGACCGTGCCCGACTCTGGCTCAGCTCACGGATCGCACGCGCCGCGGCCGCCCGCGGCTCAGCGCACGGATCGCACGGGCCGCGCTGCCGCGGTCGGCCCCGGAACCGATGCGGCCTTGCCCGGCCGCAGGGTCCAGGGAACCGGCGCGGTGTTCGTCAGCCACCCGTCGGCTACGAGCCGCTGCACGATGAGGTGCCACATCCCGCGGCCCCGCTTCTTCCAGCCGAGGCCCAGGCACAGTTGTCGGGCCGAGGGGCCGTGGCCGTGTTCCGCGCGGAAGGCAGCGGCGAACTCCGCCGCACGGGGCCCGCGGTCGGGCTGGGTGGGCTCCCACTCCTCGTACGCGAGCAGCACCTTGCGCTGGAGGGGAACCGGGACCGGCTCGCGTACGAACGCCTCCGTGACCTGCGCGAACGGCAGCGAACAGAGCGCACAGTGTTCGACGGCCTCGGCATGGCGACGCAGAGCCGGGCTCCGTTGCTCCTTCCACGCCTCCCACATGTCCGGGCTGATCTTCTTCTTCGACTGCGCCGACCTGCTCCCCGCACCCGGGCCGGCGTCGCCGTCATCGGCCGGGCACGGCTCCGGCTGCCGGCCCGACAGATGGCCCACGGCGTCGTGCAGCCGGTACCGGTCACCCTCCAGCTCCGCCAGGAAGCCCTTGGCGAGCAGTTCGGGCAGGACGGCCCTGCAGTGTTCGGGAAGCTCGGCGGGCAGGCCGAGGCACTCGTCCGACGAACCTCCGGCGGCCAGGAACAGGGCAGCCAGCCGCGTGGCCGCGTCGGTCTTCCTGAGCGGCTTGGCGGCCATGGTCCGCATACTCCAGCCGGACACCCTGGACCGCATCGCCTTGCCGAAGGGCAGGGTCGCGCGGCCCGTCACGCCCGAGAGGGCGGGCACCGAAATGGCCACCGGGGTCTGAGGGTCTGCCAGCAGCAGGTCACTCGCCGGCTTCCAGCCCAGGCCTCTCAGCGCGGCGAGGGCACCGTCCGCATCGGACAGGCGCAAGGAGCGCAGGTCGGTTCCGGTGAGGTTGCCGACCCCTCCACGGGCGGCGCGTACGGCGACGACCAGGGCGAGCACCTGCGCGTCGGGGCCGTCCAGAGGCAGGGAGGCGACATAGCCCAGCAGTGTGCGGGCGGCTTCCCCCTGCTGCTCCGTCAACAGGCGGGACGGCCGGGCCGTCCTGGCGGCCGAAACAGCTGCGGAGGGGGCGGAGTTGAGTGAGTTCGGCATATTGTACTCAACGCCTGTGGATGGCGGAGGTCACCGCGACTCCACCGGCCGACGGCCGGCGATCGTCCGAGCAGGCAGAACGGCCGAGTGCCGCTCGTCCCTCCCCCGCGCATTACGACGATCACACACGCCTTTCGGTTACTCTCCCCAAATGTTCGACCCCGTCCCCGCCGCCCGGCCCGCCGGCGGTCTCGCCGTGCGCTGCACGAGGGCCCTGCTCTCACCGTGGTCACGGTTGTCGCTGCTCGTGGCCGTGCTGCTGGCCGCCGCGACCACCATGCTGATGTTCGAGCCGCAGCGGGTACTCGCCTCCGGCTGGCCGCCCGAGCTGACGGGCGGCACCGCGGCGATGGTGTTCGGACTCGCGTACGGGGTCTGCACCGTGGCGTTCGTACCTCGTCCCCTCCTCAACCTGGCAGCGGGCGCGCTCTTCGGCGCGCAGGCAGGACTGGCCGCTGCCCTGGCGGGCACTGTGCTCGGGGCCGGTGTCTCCTTCATGCTGGGCCGCGTGCTGGGGCAGGACGCGCTCCGCACTCTGCTGCGCGGCCGGTGGATGAAGGCCGCGGACGGACTGCTCAGCCGGCACGGCTTCCGGTCGATGCTGGCGCTGAGACTCTTCCCCGGCGTGCCCTTCGCCGCCGCCAACTACTGCGCGGCGACCTCACGGATGGGATACCCCCCGTTCCTGCTGGCCACCGGGCTCGGCTCCATCCCGAACACGGCCGCCTACGTCATCGCGGGCAGCACGGCTTCCTCCCCCACGTCCCCGGCGTTCCTGGCGGCGATGGGCTTCATCGTGCTCTCGGGCGCGGGCGCGGCCGCCGTCGCCTGGCGCAAGCGCCACCGGATCGGGACCGGGTGATCCGCTGACACCCGCCCGCCGGGGCAGGGGGCAGGAGGAAGCGCGTTCACCGGCAGGCGATACGCTGCCCGCGACCGACAAAGGATCTCCGGGGCGCAGTCGTCCCGTCCCTCCATGACCGCAATCCGCACGCTGCCGACGGCCCTCGTGTCCGTCGGCCGATGCATGATCACCTCCGGGATGGCCTTAGCCCCATGAGCTGGTTCGAATCATTCGTCCTGGGCCTCGTTCAGGGACTGACCGAGTTCCTGCCGATCTCCTCCAGCGCCCACCTGCGGCTCACCGCCGCCTTCGCGGGCTGGCACGACCCGGGTGCGGCGTTCACCGCCATCACTCAGATCGGCACGGAGACGGCGGTCCTCATCTACTTCCGTAAGGACATCGCCCGGATCGTCTCGGCCTGGTTCCGTTCGCTGACGAACGCCTCCATGCGCAGCGACCACGACGCCCAGATGGGCTGGCTGGTCATCGTGGGCTCGATCCCCATCGGTGTGCTGGGCGTGACGTTCAAGGACCAGATCGAGGGACCGTTCCGTGACCTGCGCCTGATCGCGACCACGCTCATCGTCATGGGCATCGTCCTCGGTGTCGCGGACCGTCTCGCGGCCCGCGACGAGGCCGGGGGGAAGCACCGGGCGGTCAAGGAGCGCAAGTCCCTCAAGGAGCTGGGCATCAGGGACGGCCTGATCTTCGGCTTCTGCCAGGCGCTGGCGCTGATTCCGGGTGTGTCACGTTCCGGCGCGACGATCAGCGGCGGTCTGCTGATGGGCTACACCCGTGAGGCGGCGGCCCGGTACTCGTTCCTTCTCGCGATCCCCGCGGTGCTGGCCTCGGGCCTCTTCGAGCTGAAGGACGCGGGCGAGGGCGGCCACGTGTCCTGGGGGCCGACGATCTTCGCGACGTTCATCGCCTTCGGCGTGGGCTACGCCGTCATCTCGTGGTTCATGAAGTTCATCACCACCAAGAGCTTCATGCCGTTCGTCATCTACCGCGTGCTGCTGGGCATTCTGCTGTTCGTGCTGGTCGGCGCGGGCGTACTGAGTCCCCACGCGGGTGAGTCCGCCGGCTAGACGGCAGTCCTGGGACGCCATGTGAGTGGGAGAGGCGTGTCATTTCCCCGGATGTTTCCAGAGGAGTTCAGAGGGCGAGCGAGCCCGCTGGACATGATCATCTCCCGTCTCCCATCCCACTCGATCTCGCGGCAGTGCTGAACCGGGGCGCGGCCACCACCCGGAGGGGTGGGGCGGCCGCGCCCCGGCCGGTCTCCCCAACTCCTGAGCGCCGGTCGTGGCGAGTTGTGACGGTCAGCCGGTACGGGCCGCCTGGCCGCGGCGCTTGAGGGTGCGCGCGTAGTCCTCGAACCGCGCCTTCGCGATCACCGAACGGTCGGCGGTACGGAGCACCACACCCTCCGCGGAGCCGGCTGCCCGGCCATCCAGCGCCACCTTGGTCCGCCCCCAACTTGACTTGAGCCAGGCGCTCATCTCGTCGACACCGGTCGGCAGACCACCCGGCGCGATGACGCCGAGCCGGGGGGTGAGCGGGAGCCCTTCCAGGTCGGCGGCGACGGTCAGGGCCTCCTCCGTGAGGAACGACTGCCCGCCCCCCTCGCGCCAAGCGGATATCCGCTCGACCGGCCGGTCCAGAACCTCCACGGGCACCGTAGCCACGTCGAACAACCGGTACCCGACCTGCCCGGTCCCGGTGTACTGCTTGGCCGCGGCGCCCACCTTCGCCCCGTACACCTCCAGGTAGAAGACGCTGATGCCGTCCCTCTCGGCGAGGCCTTCGGCGACGGTGCGCAGCGCACCCACGATCCCCAGGGCCGGGTTGGTGACCCGGTCTCCTCGGGCGGCAAGGAGTTCCTCGCGGCTGCCGATGAACCAGTCTCCGCCTGGCAGTCGGATGATGCGGGCGTTCGTTCCGTCGACCTTTTCGGTGAGGACCACATCTCCGGTGAACGGGGTGGCGTCTTCGGTGAGAGCGCCCCGCTCGCCGAGCGCGTGATAGGTCGGGATGGACGGGTACTTCGTCGCCGAGTTCAAAGCTGCGAGATCGATGCTGTCGATCATGTGGACTCCTTGGAACGGTCAGGTCGTCTCGATCCGGGCGAACGTGCGGGCGGTGATCTGCTCTCCGGCCTGCTCCCACGTGTGCCTGCCGACGGACATCTTCCACGGCCGGGCGCGGGGATGCTCGTCAATTCCGGGCGACGGCCGGCACTACGCGGATCACCTCCCGGACAGCCCGCCGCGCCGACGACCGAGCGTGAGATCATGAGTCGCCGCAGGTCCGGTGGGTACGGTTCGCCCTGATGTCGGGGCAGGGTGGGAGCCACCTCCTCCCGAACGTCTCCCGGTGGACCCCGCGGCTTGGACGAAGAAGCGGATCACCGGCGCGGCAGCGCGCAACTGACCGGCCGATTGTCGAAGTTCATCGCCACCGAGAGCTTCATGCCGTTCGTCATCCACCGCGTGCTGCCGGGAATCCTGCCGGGACCAGGGCTGGGGAGAGACGCGATGACGACGGACGACCTGCGGACGACCGTGACGAACTGGGCAGGGAACATCGGTTTCACCGCCCGGGAGGTCCTGCGCCCCGCCACGCTCGACGAGCTGCGGCGCATCGTCGCGGACGGGCGGCGCGTACGGGTGCTGGGCAGCGGCCACTCGTTCAACACGATCGCCGACAGCGACGACGTGCTCGTATCACTGGCGGCGCTGCCGTCGGCCGTGGACGTCGACACCGCCGCCCGCACGGTGCGGGTGGCGGGCGGGGTGCGGTACGCGGAGCTGGCGCGGGCGGTGCACGAGCGAGGGCTGGCCCTGCACAACATGGCGTCGTTGCCGCACATTTCCGTGGCCGGTTCCGTCGCCACCGGTACGCACGGGTCCGGCGATGCGAACGGGGCGCTGGCCACTGCGGTCCGGGAGGTGGACCTCGTCACCGCGGACGGCGAGCTGCTGACACTGGGCCGCGACAAGGACGGTGAGCGGTTCGGCGGCGCCGTCGTCGCCCTGGGGGCGCTGGGAGCGGTGACCTCGCTGACGCTGGATCTCGTGCCCGGCTTCGACGTACGTCAGTACGTGCACACGGGCCTCGCCCTCTCCGACGCGCTGGCCCACTTCGACGCGATCACGTCGGCCGGTTACAGCGTGAGCCTGTTCACCCGCTGGCAGGACCCGTCCTTCGGACAGGTGTGGCTCAAGTGCCGTGCGGACGAGCCGCGGCCGGACTTCCCCTGGGCGGCGCCCGCCACGGAGCAGGTCCACCCTGTGCCGGGCATGCCCGCGGTCAACTGCACCCCGCAGCTGGGGGAGTCCGGGCCCGCGCATGAACGACTTCCGCACTTCCGCGCGGAGTTCACCCCGAGCAGCGGTGCGGAGCTCCAGTCCGAGTATCTGGTGGCCCGTACGGACGCGGCGGCCGCCCTGACCGTACTGAACGCGATGCGCGACGTCATCGCGCCCGTACTCCAGGTCTGCGAGGTGCGCACCATGGCCGGGGACGAGCAGTGGCTGAGCCCGGCCCACGGCCGGGACACCGTCGGGCTGCACTTCACCTGGGTGCCCGAGACGGCGGACGTACTGCCGGTGCTGGCACTGCTCGAAGAGCGCCTCGCCCCGTTCGCCCCGCGTCCGCACTGGGGGAAGGTGTTCACCGTGCGCCCCGGCCGGCTCCGTGAGCGGTATCCGCGGATGACGGACTTCGAGAGGCTGGCCCGCGAGCTGGACCCTTCGGCGAAGTTCACCAACACCTTCCTGCGGGACGTGCTGTACGGCGCCTGACGGCGCGCGCGTGAGGCCCACGGGCCTGCGAAGGTTTTGGATCATCCTCCAATCCGTACCGCAGGTGCTCCAAAGATGGGCATTCCTCATTGCAGATGCGAGACGAATCCGAATATCTTGGCGCACATGCAGTCCTACACCATCGGCCAGGCAGCACGCCTGCTCGGCGTCAGTCCAGACACCGCCCGGCGCTGGGCCGACGCCGGACGGGTGGCCACCCACCGGGACGAGACCGGGCGCCGGCTCATCGACGGCCGTGACCTCGCGGCCCTCGCCGTGGAGGTCGGCCGCCCGGGGGCCGAGGAGGAGGACCCCTCCTTCACCTCGGCGCGCAACGCCTTCCCGGGCATCGTCACCGCGGTCAAACTCGGGGACGTGGCGGCGCAGGTGGACATCCAGGCAGGACCGCACCGCATCGTCTCGCTCCTG
This sequence comes from Streptomyces sp. NPDC048560, assembly GCF_040650955.1. NCBI lineage: Bacteria > Bacillati > Actinomycetota > Actinomycetes > Kitasatosporales > Streptomycetaceae > Streptomyces > Streptomyces sp. NPDC048560. The sequence continues at coordinate 216,608 of NZ_JBEZIJ010000010.1, read as the reverse complement.
ACCCGCGAGGCCGTCGAGGAGCTCGGGCTGGCCGTCGGAATGCGGGCAACCGCCCGTGTGAAGTCGACCAGCGTGCACATCGACCGCACCTGAGCAGCCGGCCACCCGAGCACCTTCCCCGCGCCGGCTGCCGCCCGGTCCGGGGAAGGTGCGTTCCCGAGGAGTCCCCACTCATGCCATCCACGTTCGGCGGACGCCGCATCGCCGCGACCGCGCTGACCGCCGCCCTGCTCGTACCGCTCGCCGCCTGCGGTGGCGGCGGCGGGAACGAGGACAGCGCGTCCGGTGCCCCGGAGACGAAACTGACCGTGCTTGCCGCCGCCTCCCTCACCGACGTGTTCAAGACGGCGGGCGCGGCGTACGAGAAGGAGCACCCGGGCACGAAGGTGACCTTCTCCTTCGCCGGCTCGCAGGAGCTCGCCGCCCAGGTGGAGCAGGGAGCCCCGGCCGACGCGCTGGTCACCGCCGACACGAAGACGATGGACGGGTTGTCGTCGGAGACCGGCACGCCCACCGTGATCGCGAAGAACCGGCTGGTCATCGCCACCGGCGAGGGCAACCCGGAGCGGATCAAGAACCTGAAGGACCTGACCGACAGCGGGCTGAAAGTCGTCCTCGCCGCACCCGAGGTCCCCGTCGGCCGCTACAGCAAGCAGATCCTGGACGCCCAGAAGCTCTCCGTGAAGCCGGTCTCGCAGGAGACGGACGTCCGCGCGGTCCTCAGCAAGGTCGCACTCGGCGAGGCGGACGCGGGGCTCGTCTACCGGACCGACGCCGCCTCGGACGCCGGCCGGGTCGACGCGGTCGGCATCCCCGACGCGCAGAACGCCGTCGCCTCCTATCCGGCCGCCACCCTGCGGCAGTCAGGGAACGCGGAGGCCGTGACGGCGTTCGTGAAGTGGCTCGGCGGACCCGAGGCGCAGAAGATTCTCCAGGAAGCGGGTTTCCAGCAGCCGTGACCGTACGACCGGCAGCGGCGGTCGTCCCCGTCCCGCCGGACCTCCCCCGGCCCCGCCCCCGTTCAGGAAGCCGCCGATGAGACGCCCTCGCCGCCGCACCGCAGGCGCCCGCACCCCTGTGACGCTGGCCGCCCCCGCGGTGCTCGCGATCGCGTTCCTGCTGATGCCCCTGGCCGGCATCCTGGCGCGAACGTCCTGGGGCGACCTGGGCGGTCACCTGACGAGCCCCGGCGTCACCGAAGCGCTTCGGCTTTCGCTGGTGGTCTCGTTCTGGGCGCTGGGCATCTCCCTGGTGCTCGGCGTGCCGCTGGCCTGGCTGCTGGCCCGGGTGGACTTCCCCGGCAAGGTGCTGGTCCGTTCGCTCGTACTGCTGCCGATGGTGCTCCCGCCCACGGTCGGGGGCGTGGCCCTGCTGCTGGCCTTCGGGCGGCGGGGGCTGCTGGGCCCGTGGCTGGAGGACACCTTCGGCGTCACGCTGCCGTTCCACACGTCGGGTGCGGTGCTCGCCGCCACGTTCGTCGCGATGCCGTTTCTCGTCATCAGCCTCGAAGGCGCGCTCGCCGGGCTGCGTCCCCGTTACGAGGAGACCGCCGGGTCCCTCGGGGCGTCCCCCTTGCGGGTCTTCGGGACCGTCACGCTGCCGATGGTCGCCCCCGGGCTCGCCGCGGGTGCCGCGCTCACCTGGGCGCGGGCGCTGGGTGAGTTCGGCGCGACGATCACCTTCGCGGGAAACCTGCCCGGCACCACGCAGACCCTGCCCCTCCAGGTCTACCTGCTGCTCCAGGACTCCCCCGAGGCCGCGACCTCCGTGTCCCTGCTCCTGCTGGCCATCGCCATGGCCGTCCTCGTCGCGCTGCGGGGCCGCTGGACCGGCGGGGCGGGGGGCCGCGCGCCCGAGGCCCGCAACGCCCCGGACGACCCGGCCACCCGGACTCCGGTGGAGCCGGCGGTCCCCGTACCCGCCGAGAAGGCGCTCCCCGGACAGCGATGGCCGCTCCACGCGGTGGTCACCGGCTTCACCCGGCTGAGCCTGGACGCCGCACCCGGCACGACCATCGCCGTGGTCGGCCCGAACGGTGCCGGCAAGACCACCCTCCTGCGAGCCCTTCTCGGCCTCACTCCGAGAGCGCACGCGGAGCTACGCCTCGGCGAAACGGACGTCACCCCGCTGCCACCGCACCGCAGGGGCGTGGCCTGGGTCCCCCAGGACGGAGCACTCTTCCCCCACCTCAGCGCCCTGGCCAACACCGCGTACGGACTGCGCGCCCACGGCGTACCCCGCGCCGAGGCGCGGCGCGAGGCGCAGCTGTGGCTGGACCGGCTCGGGGTGGGCCACCTCGCCCACCGCCGCCCCGCCCAGCTCTCCGGCGGTCAGGCAGGCAGGGTGGCGCTGGCTCGGGGGCTCGCGAGCCGCCCCCGCCTCCTGCTTCTCGACGAACCGCTCGCCGCCCTCGACCAGACCACCCGCGCCCAGGTCCGCCACACGCTGCGCGCCCATCTCGACGGCTTCGCCGGAGTCTGCCTGATCGTCACCCACGACCCGGTCGAAGCGGTCGCGCTGGCCGACAGGGTCCTTGTCCTGGAGGACGGCCTGCCGGTCCAGGACGCCCCGCCGGCCGAGGTGACCCGGCATCCCCGCTCGCCATGGGTCGCCCGGATGCTGGGCAGCAACGCCTGGACGGGCACCGCCACCTCCGACGGCCTCACCCTGGACGGCGGCGCGCGTCTCGTGGCCGCGGAGCCCCTGGAGACCGGCACCGACGCGCTGGCGGTCATCGCCCCGGAAGCGGTGTCCCTGCACCGGAACCGTCCGGAGGGCAGCCCGCGCAACGTCTACCCCGGCACCGTCCGTGAGATCACCGCACTCGGCAGCCGTCTGCGGGTTCTCGTCGACTGCGAGGGAGTGCCCGGACTCGTCGCGGAGATCACCCCGGCGACCGCGGCGGGACTGGGCCTCCACGAGGGCAGTGCCGTGTTCGCCGGCATCAAGGCCACCGAGGTACGGCTCGTCGCCCACTGACGCCGGCCAGGTCTTGACGGGCGTGTACCCGGGCGGCCCGCGCCCTGCGGCCGTAGCGTTCGAATGGTGCCCCACCGCCACCGCACCGGACCCTGGAGGGAATCATGACCGCCACCGACCTGCCCGTGATCGCCGCAGTCGACGGTTCCGCGCACAGCCGGCAGGCCCTCGACTGGGCCGCCCGGGAGGCACTTCGCAGGCAGCTGCCGCTGATGATCGTGCACGTCCGGCCGCCGACCCGCCGGATGAGCCAGGAGTCCCAGCTCCAGGAGGCGGAGGAACTGCTGACGGAGTCGGTACGGCGGACCGCTCTGCTCACTCCGGAGCTGCACGCGTCGACGCTCGCCCCGCTGGACTTTCCGGCGGCGGCCCTGATCTCACTGAGCCAGGACGCTTCCATGGTGGTGGTGGGCTCGCGCGGTCTCGGCGGCTTCCGTGCCCTCATGATCGGCTCCAACAGTCTGGCGGTCGCGTCGATGGCGGCGTGCCCTGTCGTCGTCGTCCACGGCGAGGGCCGTGAGGAGGAGTCCGAGGAGGAGATGGCGGAGACGTTCCCGGACATCGTCGCGGGGGTGGCCGCCGACGAGAGCAGCGCGGCGGTGCTGGAGTTCGCCTTCTCGACGGCCGCGACCCGGCCGGGCGCCCGGCTGCGGCTCGTACACGGCTGGACGATGTTCTCGTCGATGCTGTCCGGCGGTCCCTTCTTCGACCGGGAAGCGGCGGCGGACGCGGCGGAGCGGGGACTCGCGGAGGTGACCGCGGGCTGGCAGGAGAAGTACCCGCAGGTGGAGGTCGTGCGGGAACCGGTCGGCGGTTCGGCCTCGCGCACCTTGGTCACGGCCTCCGGCACGGCGGCGCTGACCGTCGTCGGCCGGCGCAAGGGCGGCGAGGAACTCGGGCTCGGCCTCTCCCCCGTCGCCTCCACCACGGTCACGCACGCGCTCGGCCCGGTCGCCGTCGTCCCCTGCTGAACCGGCCGCCGGAATACGGCGGTTGCGGGCCATCTGCCGAAGGGGCGCCGCAAGCCCCTTGGCCTGGCGGGTCGGGTGGCCGAGACTTGGCCGATGACACAGCGCGTGGCTCTGGCGACGGTGATGGACCAGCTCTCCATCGATGCGGTGATCACCGGCTACGCGGTGGCGGTGGACGACGGCGCGTGGGAGGAGTACCGCGCCCTGTTCGTGCCGGAAGGCCGCGCCGACTACCGGAGCGCGGGCGGCATGGAGGGCCCGGCCGCCGACGTCTCGCAGTGGCTCGCGCAGACGATGCGGCTCTTCCCCGTACGTCAGCACCTCATCGTCAACCGGCGGCTCGACCTCCAGGATCTGGGCGGCTATCCCGGCGACCACGCGCAGGTGCGCGCCGACTACCTCAACCCGATGCGCCTCGACGCGGGCGGGCAGGAAACGGCAGCGGACGGGCAGGCGGCACCGAACTTCGTCTCCGGTGGCCGCTACACCTTCGAACTGCTCCGCACCGAGCCGGGCTGGCGCATCCGGACCGTCGTCGTCCACGAGAAGTGGCGGCGTATGCCGGGCTGATCCGGCCGGCTCAGCCCGCCCCCGCGACGCGCCCGCGCGCACACGCCCGCTGTCCCGCCCGGACGCTCTCCTCCACACTGGGGACCACAGCCTGACGATGTGGCGACCGACATCGCCCACCAGGCAGGACGAGGAGGGCGCGGGATGGGGATGCGGATCGGGCGAGCCCCGGCCGGGGGCCGGATTCCGGACGACCGGCCCGCTGCCGGGGCGGATGCCGCCCGCCGAGCCCCCGTCGGCCGCCGGGAGCGGGGCGCGGCGCGCCTGCGGTCGCCCTGGTGGCGCGGCGCCGCGGTGCTGCTGGCGGGCACCCTGCCGGCCCTCGCCTTCCCCGAAGCGTCGCTTGGCTGGTTCGCGTACGTCGCGCTGGTGCCCTGGCTGCTGCTGATCCGCTCGGCGCCCACGCCCCGCCGGGCCGCTCTCGACGGCTGGATCGGCGGGACCGGCTTCGTGATCGCCGTACATCACTGGCTGATGCCGAGCCTGCACGTGTTCATCGTGCTGCTGGCCGCTCTGCTCGGCCTGCTGTGGGCACCCTGGGGGCTGCTCGTGGCCCGGCTGCTGGGAGGAGCGCCTTCCGTCGCCCGCGGCGTCGCGTCCGTCGCCGCGGTGCCGTCCGGCTGGCTGATGATCGAGCTGGTGCGGTCCTGGGAAGGGCTGGGTGGCCCCTGGGGGCTTCTCGGAGCCAGCCAGTGGGAGTACGCGCCCGCGCTGCGGGTGGCGTCGGTGGGCGGCGTGTGGCTGGTGAGCCTGCTGGTCCTCGCGGTGAACACCGGTGTCGTCCTGCTGCTCGTGTCGGCGCCGGCCCGCACCACAGGCGCCGCCTCGCTGGTGGTCTGCGCGCTGGCCGTGGGCGCGGTCTGGGCGTGGGCGCCGCAGCCTGAGCGCACCGGGCAGTTCAGGATCGCCGTCGTGCAGCCGGGCGTGGTGGAGGGTGCGGACAGTGTGCAGCGCCGCCTGGCACGCAGTGCCGAGCTCACGCGCGGTCTCGCGGGCCAGGACGTCGGCCTGGTGGTGTGGGGGGAGAGCAGTGTCGGCGTCGATCTGACGCGCAGTCCCGCGACCGCGGCCCGGATCACCGAGCTGTCACGCCAGGTGGGGGCCGAGGTACTGGTGAACACGGACGCCCGCCGAACGGACGGGCCGGCGCGGGCCGGGATCTTCAAGTCGGCTGTCCTGGTGGGTCCGCAGGGGCCGACCGGCGATCGCTACGACAAGATGCGCCTGGTCCCGTTCGGCGAGTACGTCCCGTTCCGTTCGGTGCTCGGCTGGGCAACCTCGGTGGGCAAGGCCGCGGGCGAGGACCGGCTGCGCGGGTCGCGGCCGGTGGTGATGGACCTCCCGGCCGCCGACGCTCCCCGGCTCGGACCGCTGGTGTGCTTCGAGTCCGCGTTCCCCGACATGAGCAGGCGGCTGGTCCGGGACGGCGCCCAGGTCCTGATCGCCCAGTCCTCGACCTCGACGTTCCAGCACAGCTGGGCGCCCGAGCAGCACGCCTCGCTCGGCGCGCTGCGCGCCGCCGAGAGCGGCCGCCCGATGGTGCATGCCACGCTCACCGGTCAGAGCGCGGTGTACGGCCCGCAGGGCGAGCGGATCGGCTCGCCGCTCGGGACGGACGCGAGCACCGCCGCGGTCTTCGACGTACCCCTCGCGACGGGCACCACGCTCTATGTCCGGCTCGGGGACTGGGCGGTGTACGCCGCCCTGGCGCTGCTGGCCGCCCTGGGCGCCGCCGAGGGGACGCGGCTCCTCAGAGGGCCTGCTCCAGGGCGTCCCGGACCACGCGCTCGCACAGCTCATGGGTCGCCAGGGCGTCCCGGGCGCTGAGCACCTTCCCGGCCCGTACGGCGTCCAGGAACGACAGCACGCTCTGCTCGATGCCGCGCTGACGGGCGACCGGCACCCAGTCGCCGCGCCGCCTCACACTGGGCTGACCCTTGTGATCGATGATCTCGGCGAGGTTGAGCACCTGGCGCTTGGAGTCCTGTCCCGACACCTCCAGGATCTCCTCGGTCGATCCGTTGAGGCGGTTCATCATGCCGATGGCGGTGAATCCCTCGCCGGACACCTGGAGCACGACGTGGTGCATCAGCCCGTCGACGGTCCTCGCGCGCACGATGGTGCTCTCGACCGGCCCCGGCGCCAGGAAGCGCAAGGTGTCGACGACGTGGATGAAGTCGTCGAGCACCAGCGTCCGCGGGTCCTCGGGCAGTCCCACCCGGTTCTTCTGCATGAGGATCAGCTCACGCGGGTGCTCGGCGCACTGCGCGTACGCGGGCGCGAGCCTGCGGTTGAACCCCACGGCGAGCGAGACGCCGCGCTCCTCGGCGAGCGCCACCAGTTCCGCGGAGTCGGCGTACTCGTAGGCGAGCGGCTTGTCGACGTACGTCGGGACGCCGGCCTCGATGAGGCGGCGGGTGATCTCCGGGTGCACGGCTGTCGGGGCGTGCACGAAGGCCGCGTCGAGCCCCTGGGCGAGCAGGGAGTCGAGGTCCCTGTGGCACTGCGCCGCCGGAATCCGGTGGGACGCGGCGACGGTGGCCAGTGTCGCCGGGGTGCGGGTCTGCAGATGCAGTTCGACCCCGGGCAGGGTGCTCAGCACCGGCAGGTACGCCTTCTGCGCGATGTCGCCGAGTCCGATACAGCCGACCTTCACGGGGTCTCCCTCTTCACTGTCACGTGCGCGTTTTCGGTTCCCGTTCCGGTTCTGCAGCATACGTGCGCTGCGGCGGCCGCCAGTCGGCGATGCCGTCGAGCGTGCGCAGGACAAGTCCGGGGCCCAGGCGCGTGACGGTGGACACGAGGCCGTCGCGCAGCGCGACGGCGGGCGCGCTGGTCCATGCCACGAGCCGGGCGACCTGAGCCGACTTGCGGACCACGCCACTGGTACGGGGAAGCCTCGCCGCGCTGTAGGCCGCGAGGCCCTCCCCCAGGTCGCCGCCGGGTGCGACGTGGTGGGCGAGCACGATGCCGTCCTCGATGGCCTGGTTGCCGCCCTGTCCGAGCATGGGCGCCATGGCGTGCGCGGCGTCGCCGACCAGCACGGCGCGGCCGCGGTGGAAGGAGGGCAGGGGGTCGGCCATGTGATGCACGTCGTGGCGGAGGATTCCGTCGGGTTCCATCCCCGCGATGATCGCGGGGATGGGGTCGTGCCAGTCACCGAACCTGCGCAGGAGTTCGGCCTTCTCGTCGTCGGCGGCCCCGCCTCCGGCGGGCGTGACCGCGCCCGCGTAGGCGTAGACGCGTCCGTCCTTCAGCGGGTGGGTGCCCCAGAGAGAGCCCCTGCCCCAGCTCTCGTGCGGGGCGAACGGGCGCCCGAGGCCGGGGACCACGGCCCGCCAGGTGGTGAATCCGGCGTACGAGGGCCCGGGATGCCGGGGGAAGAGCGTGCCGCGCACCCCGGAGCGGATGCCGTCGGCCCCGACCACGAGGTCGGCCTCGATGTCCCCGGAGGGTGTCCGGACGACGGCCCTGCGGCCTCCGGCGCTGCCCGGACCGACGAGCTCCGCCGGAGTGCCGGTGCGCAGGGCCGATGCGGGCAGTTCGGCGCGGAGTAGACCGATCAGGGTGGCGCGGTGGAGCAGGACCAGCTCACCGCCGAACCGGGCGGCGGCGGCAGCGCTGTCCGTCCGGGACAGCCAGCGGCCGCTCGGCGACCGCATCCCGCCCTCGCCCTGCCAGGCGGCCAGGGACCTCACCGCGTCGCCCAGCCCGATGACGTCCAGCGCCCGCTGGGAGTTGGGCGCCAGGCTGATCGCCGCCCCGACCGGTTCCAGCGACTCGGCCCGCTCCAGAACGGTGACCTGCCAGCCGCTCCGGTGCAGCGCGACAGCGGCGGTGAGACCACCGATCCCGCTGCCGATGACTACTGCGTGGTTCCTGGCCATGACGCCCCCGGCAACTACAGCTGTAGTGAGATCTCCACCGTACTACAGACGTAGTTGCGAGGGTAGGTTGGGCCCATGGCCACACGTACCGACGGGAACTCGGGCACCTCCCGCGCCGACCTGATCGCCGACACGGCACTCACCCTCCTCGCCGAGCGCGGGATGCGGGGGCTCACGCATCGCGCGGTGGACGAGCGCGCCGGCCTCCCCCAGGGCTCGACGTCGAACCACGCCCGGACCCGGCAGGCCCTGCTGGAGGCCACCGTTCGCCGCCTCGCGGAGCAGGAGGCGCGGGTACTGCATCCCGGGCAGCTCTTCGGGCCCGGTGAGGCGCCTTCGGCGGCCGGCGACCCCGACCAGGTGTCCGCCGTGCTGGCGCATGCGCTGCACCTCTATCTGACCCGCCATCCCGAGTATCCGGTCTGCCGCTACGAGCTGGCCCTGGAAGCGACCCGGCGCCCCGGACTGCGGGAGTTCTACGACGCCGCGGGCCGCCGGTTCCGCGAACCGCTGGTGGCACTGATGACCGCGGCCGGATCGGCCGAACCTGAGCGCCACGCGCTGTCCGTCGTGGCCTGGTGCGAGGGGATGATGTTCTCGTGCGCCGCGGGTTCCTACAGCACCTCCGTACCGACGGAGGCCGAACTGCGGAAGGGCTTCGGCGAGCTCCTGTACGGGATGCTGGCGCCCCGGATCCGATAACGCCTGGCCAGGATCATGATCCATCGGCGAGTATGACCGGATGACGACATCCGAACGGAACGAACCCGCCATCGACGCCGCGGAACGCCCCATGCTGGAAGGCTGGTTGGAGTTCCACCGCGACACGCTCGCCTCGAAGTGCGCGGGCCTCACCGACGCGCAGTTGCGAGAGGCGTCCGTGCCTCCGTCCGAGTTCACGCTCATGGGTCTGGTGCGGCACATGGCGGAGGTCGAGCGCGGCTGGTTCCGCGAGGTCCTGGCCGGTGAGGACGTACCGCCGATCTACGGAACGGACGAGGACCCGGACGGGGAGTTCCATCTCAGCGAGACGGACACCTGGGAGGAGGCGCGCACGACCTGGCTCGCCGAGGTCGAGCAGGCCAGGACGAACGCGGCGAAGTACGGGCTCGACGACCTGTCGGTCGGTCTGAGCAAGAGCGGCAAGCCGTTCAACCTCCGCTGGATCTACACGCACATGATCGAGGAGTACGCGCGGCACAACGGCCACGCGGACCTCGTCCGGGAGCGGATCGACGGCGCGACGGGCGTCTGACTCCCCCGGCCTGTCCGCGGCGCTCCTCCCGGCCCGTCGCCGTTGCCCACGCGCACCCGCCGGCCCGACACGTCCCGGGGCTACCGGCCACTCCTGCGCGGCCGGGGCAGCGGTCGGCCACAGCGGGACGCGGCGGAGAGACGCGGCAGGGCGTGAGCGCGTGACCGGGGCGCAGGCACACGCCCGCGTACGGACGGCGCGCCCGGTAAGGGCTGTCCCGTAACTCCTGGTGGATCAGCGCGCGGCGTCAGATGCGGTGCATCGCAAGGCGGAGGGACGTCCGCATACTGGATGTATTCGGGCGTTCCGACAACGCGGCGAGGTGCCGTAGCTGTCGTCGTGCGCCCGCCAGGGGTTACGGGACAGCCCTTATAGCCGGTTTCTGTGACGTCTCCCGGTGTCGTCCCGCTGACCGGGTCACCCGTGCGGGCCAATCACGGGCCACCGGCTCCCCATGAACCGGGCGGACCAGCAGAGTTGGCGGGTGCATCGAACCAGAATCACAGCGAATCTCCTGGTGGGAGTGGCTGTCACAGCCGTCTCGGGCTGCGTGGCGGTGGAACCGCACGCGACTGTCCCCCACCGGCCCGAGGCAGGCAGGCCCGCCCAGGAGGTGGCCCCGCAGATCGTGCAGCCCCCTGTAAGGGAGTCGCTGGAGTCCCTGCCGGATCCCACGCCGTCCGCGACCGCCACTCCTGCCGCGCCGCCACCTTCTGCAGGCCGTCCCGGGCCACGCGCACCCCAGCCGCGCAGACCCGACCCTGCGCCTCCCCGGCGGGCACCGCAGGAGCCCTTACGGGTGCCTCCCGCGGCCGTGCCCGTGACACCCGGCTCGCGCCTCACGGGAACCGACGTATGCGCTCTGGGGCGGGGCTACGGCGGCTGGGCCGCGGGCAGCGCCGAGGCGAGGATCTGCGAGGCGACCTACGGCCACTGATCCAGGCCGGTCCACGCCGGCCCGCTCCGACCCGCACCGACCCGCACCGACCCGCACCGACCCACTGACGTATCACCGAGGCCCGTCGCGGCGACGGGCCTCGGCCACCGGTCCACCGGGTCACCGGTCGCGCATCCGCTGCTCCAGCCGCCCGATGGCGGCACGCACCCCGCCCCCGTAGCCGTCGTCGGTGAGGACGTCGGCCGCGTTCCGCGCACGGTCCAGATGGAGGCGGGCCGCGTCGGGGCGGTGCAGTTTCAGGTAGTCCGCCGCGAGGTTGAGATGCAGCGAAGGGTAGAAGGCGCGCACGGCGACCACGTCCCGGTGCTGCGCCAATCTCTCGTCTGCCAGTCCGTCCGCCGCGGTCAGCGCCCGCAGGTCCCAGGCCAGCTCGTCCCCGGGGTCGTCCTGCGTATCGGCCATGTAGTGCGCGAGGGTGCATCGGTTCAGCGCGTCGCCGTCCTCGCCGAGCTCCGACCAGATGGCGCCGAAGCGCTTGCGGGCCTCTTCCCGGTCTCCGCCGTGGAGCAGCATGACCGCCTGGCCGATCCTGGTCGTGAGAGCGTCCTGCGACGCCTCCTGCTGCTCCGTCACTGCGGTCTCCTTCGCGCCGTCCGGTCCGTCCCGGTCCTTCCGACGCTAGCCGCCGCGGTGCGGAATCCCGCTCAGGCACGGACCCGGCCCGTCGTCCGGGTCCGCGTCCGTGTCCGAGCGGGGCCGTACGGTCAGCCGAGGTCGGGGATCCGCCAGTCGATGGCCTCGTGCCCCTGGGCGGCGACCGCCTCGTTGATCATGGTGAACGGGCGCGAGCCGAACCACCGCTTGGCGGAGAGCGGGGAGGGGTGTGCGCCCTTCACCACGATGTGGCGCTCCTCGTCGATCAGCGGGAGCTTCTTCTGCGCGTAGTTGCCCCACAGCACGAAGACGGCGGGGTCGGGGCGCGCGGCCACGGCCTTGATCACCGCGTCGGTGACCTTCTCCCAGCCCTTGCCCTTGTGGGAGTTCGCCTCGCCACCCCGGACGGTCAGCACGGCGTTGAGCAGGAGGACACCCTGCTGGGCCCACGGCATCAGATATCCGTTGTCCGGGATGGGCAGGCCGAGCTCCTCCTGCATCTCCTTGTAGATGTTGCGCAGTGAAGGGGGCGTCTTGACGCCCGGCTGCACGGAGAAGCACAGCCCGTGCCCCTGGCCGGCCCCGTGGTAGGGGTCCTGGCCGAGGATGAGCACCTTCACCCGCTCGTACGGTGTGGCGTCCAGCGCGGCGAAGACCTGCTCGCGCGGCGGATACACCGGCCCCTTGGCCCGCTCCTCCTCGACGAAGTCCGCAAGCTCCTTGAAGTACGGCTTCTGCAGCTCTTCGCCGAGGACGCCGCGCCAGGACTCGGGCAGCAGGTCGGTGTCGGTCACGTCCACAACCTCCGGTAAGCAATCAGTTCTTGACCACAGAACCTACCGGGGGCCACTGACAACGGGCCCGGCGAGCCCGCTACCAGCTGGTCTTCCGGTACAGCTCCCACATCTGCATGACCGTCTGCGGGTCCAGGGCCCGCTCGCCGCCGCCGATGTCCTCGCCCGCCGCGACGTACAGCTTGCCCTGCCACAGCGGCAGGAGCCGGACGTCCTCGACGAGGATCTGCTGTGCCTGCTCGAACTGCTTGCTGACCGCGCCCCGGTCGCTCTCCTGACGGGAGGAGGGAAGCAGCTCGTCGGTGATCTCGGCGTTCAGGTACGGGGTGCCCGTGACGCTCTCCTTGCCCACGAAGGGGGCGATGAAGTTGTCCGGGTCCGGGAAGTCGGGGAACCAGCCACGCCCGAAGACGGGGTACTGCCCCTTGGTGAAGCCCTCCTGGAAGGTCGTCCACGGCGCGCTCTTCAGCGTGACCTTGAACAGTCCGGACGCCTCCAGCTGACGCTTCAGCTCGGCGAACTCGGGAGCGGTCGAGGAGCCGTACCGGTCGGTGGTGAACCAGAAGGTCATCTTGACCGGCTCGGTGATGCCCGCCTCGGTGAGGATGGCCCTGGCCTTGGTCTCGCTGGGGTCACCGAAGGTGTCGAAGAAGCTGGTGGCGTGTCCGGCGATGCCCTTGGGCACCATCGAGTACAGCGGCTCCGCCGTGCCCTGGTAGACCTTGGCGACCAGGGCGTCCCGGTTCACCAGCTGGGCGATGGCCCGGCGTACCGCGGGCTTCCCCGCCGCGGGGTCCTGCGGGTTGAAGACCAGGAACCGGATGTCCGCGCCGACCGTCTCGACGATCTGGAGGCCGTTGTTGTCGGACTTGTTGTCCTCGAGGCTGACCACTTCCTCGGCGGTCAGACCGCGGTAGGTGGCGTCGATCTCCTTGGCCTTCAGCGCGGCCACCATCGAGGCCGAGTCGTCGAAGTACCGGATGGTCACGGCGTTGTTCTTGCGGTCGGCGAAGCCCCTGTAGTCGGGGTTCTTCTTCAGCTCGGCCAGCTTCTTGGCCTTGTAGGACTGCAGGAGGTACGGGCCCGAGCCGGTGACCTGCCCGTCGCTGCGGAGCTTGTCGGCGGGGTACTCGCTCGGCGGCACCAGGGCCATCGCCGGGGTCGCAAGGATGAACGGGAACGTGGCGTCCGACTTGTTCAGGTGGAAGATGACCTCGTCGTCCCCCTTCGTCTCGACCCGGTCCAGCGAGCCGAGCAGTCCGAGGGGGCCGCCCTTGACCTTGATGGTCCTGATGCGGTCGATGGAGTGCTTCACAGCTTCCGCATCGATCTTCTCGCCGTTGGAGAATTTCAGGTTGTCACGGAGTGTGCACCGGTACGCCATGCTCGTTTCGTCGGTGAACGTGCAGGAATCGGCCGCATCGGGCTCGGGGCTCGTGGTGCCCGTCGGGAAGCTCACCAGGGTCTGGAAGACATTCCGCATCAGCTCCCAGGAGCCGTCCCAGGCAGCGGCGGGGTCGAGCGTCGAGGGTGAGCTCGTCGTACCGACCGTTATCTGCTGATCCGTCTCGGAACTGTTGTCGGACAGCAGACCGCAGCCGGCCAGCAGTGACAGGGAAGCAAGGGCTGCAGCAGCCTGCAGACTGGCCCGGTAGAACACGTGCACGCTCCTCGATCAGCCATGGGTCGGCAGACCATACCGCAGCGCCCCATCGGGTCAATCCGCTGGCCCGACGGGGCACTTAAGTCAATCAGGGCCAAATCCGCTCAGGCTGTCTCAGCCCACGCCCGCATTGAGGAAGATCCCGCCGTCCACGACGAGAGTCTGTCCCGTGATCCAGTCCGACTGCTCGGAGGTGAGGAACGCCGCCGCACCACCGATGTCCTGCGGTACGCCGAGCCGGCCGAGCGGGTAGGCGGCGGCCGCCTCCGCCTCCCGGCCCTCGTACAGCGCCTCGGCGAACTTGGTCTTCACCACGGCCGGAGCGATCGCGTTGACCCGGACGCCCGGCGCGAACTCGTGCGCCAGCTGAAGGGTCAGGTTGACCATGGCCGCCTTGCTCATGCCGTACGCGCCGATGAAGGGCGAGGCGGAGATGCCGGCGACCGAGGCGATGTTGACGATCGCCCCGCCGTTCTCCTTCTGCCAGGCCTTCCAGGTGTGCTGGGCGAACCCGAGCGCCGAGATCACGTTCGTCTCGTACACCTTGCGGGCGACGTTGAGGTCGAGCTCGGCCATCGGGCCGAACACCGGGTTCGTACCGGCGTTGTTGATCAGGAAGTCGACCCGGCCGAATGCCTCCATGGTGCGGGCGACGGCCGCCGCCTGGTGCTCCTCGTCGGCGGCCTTGCCGGGAACGCCGATCGCCCGGTCGGCGCCGAGCTTCTCGACGGCCTCCTTGAGCGCGTCCTCGCCACGGCCCGTGATGCAGACCCGGTCGCCGCGGGCGACGAGCGCCTCGGCGACCCCGTAACCGATGCCGCGGCTCCCGCCCGTGATGAGGGCGACCCTGCCACTGTCCTGCACAGTCATGTCCCTTGCCCTTCGGGTTAGTTGAGCGGTCCGCCGGCGACGTACATGACCTGTCCGGAGACGAAGCCAGCGTCGTCGCCCGTGAAGAAGGCGATGGCGTTGGCGATGTCCTCGGGGTGGCCCACGCGCTGGACGGGGATCTGGGTGGCCGCCGCGGCCTGGAACTCCTCGAAGCCCATGCCGACCCGGGCCGCCGTCTGGGCGGTCATCTCGGTGACGATGAAACCGGGCGCGACGGCGTTGGCGGTGATGCCGAACTTGCCGAGCTCCTTGGCGAGGGTCTTGGTGAAGCCCTGGAGACCGGCCTTCACCGCGGAGTAGTTGGCCTGACCGCGGTTGCCGAGCGCCGAGGACGAGGACAGCGAGACGATCCTGCCGAACTTGGCGTCCACCATGTGCTTCTGGACGGCCTTGGCCATCAGGAACGCGCCCTTGAGGTGTACGTTCATCACGAGATCCCAGTCGGACTCGCTCATCTTGAAGAGCAGGTTGTCCCGGAGGACACCCGCGTTGTTGACGAGGATCGTCGGGGCGCCCAGCTCGGCGGCGACCCGCGCGACGGCGGCCTCCACCTGCGCACTGTCCGACACATCGCAGCCGACCGCGAGGGCGGTGCCCCCGGCGGCGGTGATCTTCTCGACCGTGTCCTTGCAGGCCGCCTCGTCGAGGTCGAGTACGGCGACGGCGCGGCCCTCGGCCGCCAGACGTACCGCGGTGGCGGCGCCAATGCCCCGCGCCGCTCCCGTCACGATGGCGACACGCTGCTCGGTGGTGGACATGCTTGGTTCTCCTCGCCCTTGGATCGCGGCTCAGCGGACGTGGGGACGTTCCCTGACAGAAACGTTCCCGATGACTGAGCAACCGCTTAGTACCTTCAGCAGACGAGACGCTAGAAGCCCTGGCACGCGGTGTCAACGGCCCACGGGCGCAGGGGCGCATGTCACACCGGCCGGCGCCGCGCCCGGACCCTCCCGCGCGGCGCCGGCGGGTGCCGGATCAGCGCACGAGCAGGTCGAGCAGCCGTTCGAGCTCGGCCGCCGGGTCGGCCGTGAGGCCGCTGTGGACGGCGCCGGGCTGGACGACCGTCGAACGCGGCGCGATCAGCCAGCGGAAGCGCCGGCCCGGGTCGTCGCCGGACGCCTGGCCCGCCGCGTCGCCGCCGTCGCAGACCCCTTCCACCGCGCGCAGGGCCGCCCGTACGCCGACCACGTCGGCCTGCGGGTCGAGCGCCGCGAGCTTGCGCTCGTCGAGGTGCGTACGGGCCGCGACGAAGGACTTGGCCCTGCAGTACACGAGCACGCCCGCGTTGAAGCACTCGCCGCGCTCCACCCGGGGTACGACCCGCAGCACCGCGTACTCGAAGACATCGCGCTGGGTCATCGGCCGCCGTCCTTGCTGCTCCGGTCGTCACTGCTCGTCGCCTGGGGGGCCAGGCGCTCGCTGAGCCAGCCGGGGGCCTGCGAGGGCTTCGTCCTGGTCGGCGCGTCGAGCGTGATCCGCTCGTGGATGCCGGCGGCGCGCGCCAGCAGCGGGGCGACGTAGGCCCGGCGGAGCTCCTCCGTCGTATCGAACCCGGGCTCGTCGACCAGCCACTCGTCGGGCACGTCGGCGACGATCCCGGCGAGCAGTTCCTCGGTGACGAGCGGGGCCAGTTCGGCGGCCGCGGCCGCGATGTCCGGGGCGAAGGGAGCGAGGACGTGGTCCGACGCGTTGTAGGGCTTGGCGGCCGAGGCCTGGGCCCCGGGCCAGTTGTGGTGCCAGATCATCGTGGCCCCGTGGTCGATCAGCCAGGGATCCCCGTGCCAGACCAGCATGTTGGGGTTCCGCCACGACCGGTCGACGTTGTTGATCAGCGCGTCGAACCAGACGACCTTGCCGGCTTCGGCCGGTTCCACCTCGTAGGCGAGCGGATCGAAGCCGAGCGAGCCGGGGAGGTAGTCCATGCCGAGGTTCAGGCCGCCGCTCGCCTTGAGCAGCTCCTGCACCTCCTGATCGGGTTCGGCGAGGCCGATCACGGGGTCGAGCTGGATGGTCACGAGCTCCGGAACCCGGAGCCCCAGCCGCCGGCCGAGCTCCCCGCAGATGACCTCCGCGACGAGGGTCTTGCGGCCCTGCCCCGCACCGGTGAACTTCATGACGTATGTGCCGAGATCGTCGGCCTCGACGATCCCCGGGAGCGAGCCGCCCTCACGCAAGGGCGTGACGTAGCGGGTCGCGATCACTTCTGTGAGCATTTTCCCAGGCTAGCGGGCGGATGCACTTCACGATCCAAGGATTTCGCCGAACGCCTGCTCAGCTCGGACAGACCGCCGATCAGCCCTGGGGAGAATCTGGGGAGTTCGGGCCAGAAGCCTCGCTCCCCCGGCCCCCCAGCAGACCATCGATGGCTCGGCGACCCTTGCCGCCGGCCTCCGGCATGAAGTGAGCATAGTGGTCGAGCGTGATCGTCGGGGAGGAGTGACCCAGCCACCTCGCCAGGGTCACAACCGACTCGCCAGCTTCCAGGACAACAGAGGCATAGGTGTGCCTCAGGACATGAAAGCCGTCCCTGTGCGCCGCCTCCCACTGCCAGGGCTTGGCTCCCTCCAGCTGCGGGGGAATCACACCGACCCGAGCCAGGGCGGGCTTCCACATGTAGGTGTTGTACGTGTTAACGGCGATGGCGTTGCCGCGACTCGTGGTAAGTAGCAGAGAGAACTTCTTCTCGGGCTTCCCCGGCTCCCCCCATGGGAGTACTACCTCAGAAGCAGGATATTTTTCCGAATGAGCTTTAAGCTCGCCAGCGACAGACTCCGGCATATCCACTGTGCGCGTCTTCCCACCCTTGGGGAGAGTGAAATACAGGCGCCCCTTAATAGCCTGCACCTGCTTCCTTACATGGAGAACACCTCGTTCGTAGTCAATATCTTCCGGACTGACACCGAACGCCTCCCCCTGCCTCAGACCACAACCAACGCCAAGGACGACCGTAATGCGGTATCGATCACTGATCTCATCTCGCATCTGAAGCGCGGTCTCCAGCGCCCACGCGTTGCGCCTCACATCAACAGCTTTCGGCCAGCGAACCGATTGCGAGCGCATCGGATTTCGAACCAGCCGCTTGTCGTCAACCGCAGTTTCGAAGATGGTCGACAACGTGGTAAGAACACCTCGTGCGTACGCCGGTGAAATCGAATTCGCCAACGTTATGATGTATGCGCGGATTTCAGAAACTGCGACACTCTTCAATGGCAGCTTACCCAAGTGCGGGATAATATGCAGGCGGACCTTCTGGTCCAGCCCTGCGCGCGTCTTGACCGCACCGCCCTGCCCAGGCAGCCAGTACTTTTCTATGTAATCCTCAAGGATAATCGAACCATCACGCGGATCAACAAATTCGCCGCGTTCCTCGTCAGTGCTAGACCGCCGCAGCCACCCCTTGGCATCTTCCAGCGTCTCGAACGACCTGTCACGGACCCCTGGGATTCCAGCGACGCGATATCGCATCCCTTTCCCGTACCGTTCGGTGCGCTCACGCTTCCCGGTTACCGGATCCTTCTTCTTCTTAATCCAACGGTCTTCGACATAGCCAGCCATGCTCTCCCCCTGTCTCGCCACTGCGATCACACATCGTGTGGATGCATCTCTAGAGAAGCATCTCCACCACTAGAAACCGCCATAATCAACTGCTAGCCCGACCGTGCCGATTCTTTCTCTCGGGCTGACAAGAAAGCGGACTCAGCTCTACATTGGATCGGGAGTCGGCCATTTCCTGTTGCTCGATCCACTCATTCAGGGCCGCAACTCGGTACACGACACGTCTCGACCCCATCGTGAAGCTCGGCGGCCCCTCCCTGCGGTGACGCCAAACGTAAAGAGTATTAGGAGAGACGCCAAGATAAGCCGCCGCTTGAGCGACTGTCAGGAATGATGGAGCAATACTTGGAGCGAGCAGCTCACTGTTGCGCATCTCTGCTTCTTTCGAATCACCCCTGCACCCTGCCAGCCCCTTGGATTCTCCTCGGAGCTCTAGCGGGAACGCGGATCGGTTTGGATTGCAGTGATCGCGCCATGCCACCGCCAAGTAGTCGGCGCGAACTGATCCAATAGTCGCGACGATTCCCCGGTTTGGCTGACCGGGGATCGTCGGCTATGTAGGGATGCGGCTGCGGAGAACAGCAAGCCTCGGGCGTCCGGGCGCGGTAGAGGTCAGCAGGCCAGTCGGTAGGAGCGGAGGGCAGGGACAGCGTCCGCTTCTACAAGGGCCAGCAGTCCGTCGTCGGTGAGGCGAGCAAGGTTCCGGGCCACAACCTTCTCGGCAACACCAAGGGCGCGGGCAGTCTGCCTTGGCGTAGCGCCAGGGTGTGCAGCGACGTGGGCGAGCACAGCTCGGTCGCGTCGGTAGCCGTCTTGGAGGAGGTCCTCCGCAACGAGGCCGGCCGCGCACACGCAGAGGCATAGTGCTGTGGCGATGGAGGCGTAGTCGTGGCGCTGCTGATCGATCAAGGCGTAGGAAGCACCGAGGGTAAAGAGGAGTGGCGCGGTCAGGCGAAGGGGGCGAAGAGCAGCCTTGGACAGAAGGACCTCCTAAAGTTGGGGCACGGCAATGGTGCAGATCAGCGAAGCGGCCGATGCCCTCGCCCCGCGGCGTCAGTCCCTCAGCGGCCGAGGCGCCGAAGAGCGCCGCACTTCGTTGACCTGGTGTTTTCGGGGATGTTGTACGTTGACATGGCCTGGGGGAAGGTTCCAGTCTTTCGAGCCTCTTTATCGTCTGCCGTGGGCGAATCCCCTCACCAAGTGAGTGCCCTGCCGGCAACGGAAGGACTGTCTGATGAGGACGGACGACGTGTCGTGGGACCGGTCGCTGGCCCGGCTACGGGAGCTGGGACAGCTCTCCGCCGCCGCGCGCGAGCGGGCTGCTTCGGCGCGTGAGGCGATCGTTTCCACCAGGGGCGACGTCAGGGTGCGGGGCCAGCGCATGGCCAGGTACACAGTGCTGCAAGCCCGATCCCAGGTCTGCGATGTGGCCTACGTGAGAGTCGCCAGCGTCCTGCTCCGGAGGGCGGAAGCGGGTCGCCGTCCGCCGATGCGCCTTCCCCGGCCACTGCCCGTTGGTCCTGCGGCGCCGCCTTGGTGGGTGGAGGCGGTCCGCCGCTCCGATGCCGTGTGGCGCAAGATCCCCGTGCCGGGGCCGGAGAAGCAGCTCGGGCTGCCTCCAGACCACCCTGCTGTCGATGCCGTCACCCGCCAGGCGCGGTTGCTAGGTGCGAGTCGGCAGGCCCGGGGTGTCCGTGGCTCCTCTGCCTTCTACGAGACCTACGGCTCCAGCCGAGCTCTGGACGGCACCTGGGTGCCCTCTGGCCTGCGCATCTGTCCCGGCAAGGAGGAGGAGACTCGCGCATGCATACGGACCGGTTCGAGGTGTGGCAGCGCGCCCGCGCCTACGGGGACGCGGTCCAGGCCCTGCTGGCCGAATGGCGTACAAACAACGCGCGGTGACGTCTTTGCCTCCGCGCTTTCGGGCGGCGCACATGGTGAGCCACCCCAGCTTCCAACAATCAAAGCGGGAGACCGCCGACCCGCACCTTGGCGGCCAGGTCCCCCGGCGATGCCGAGCGCCCCTACGAGCAGACGCGGTACGTCGTCCGGCACGAGGTCCTTGCACCGGGCGCCCGTGCCGGCGACCGCACCGATCAAGGACTCGGCGGTGTCGGTCGCCCGATGCTTCTGCCAACCGCGGACGCCCGGCCGGTAGGGCTGCGGCAGCCCCTTGGTCAGACAGTCAGACGCAAACCGCAGGGCTGCCACACGCCGCCTGGAGTAAACACGACGAGCCCGCACCGATGAGGTACACGTTTGATCCACGCCGATTACAGGATGTACTCCTCCATCAATTCGGCGAGGTGGACGATGGCTGGCCAGGTGGTGGCGATCGCCGTGTGGGCGTGGAGACGTCGCTGAGCGTGGGTGTACATGGCCCAGTCGGCGGGGTTGTCGCCCTCCTGGAGGAAGGCGGGCACGATCTCCAGGGAGGTTGGGTTGGAGCAGGTCCTGGTGCGACTAGCCGGGTCGGCCGGGTCGAACTTGGTGAGGCCCAGCGCGGTCTGGTTCTGATCCGACCGCGGGTTGATAGCCCAGAAAGCGCGTTCCCCGACTTCGACGAGGCCGGAGAACCGCCCGTACCGGGTGACGGGGACCAGCTCTTCAGTGTCCTCGCCGACGCTGACCATCCCCTCGGTGACTCCGAAGGCCCGAGGGACCGCGTATCGGTCGCTGCGCTCTCGGAGCCGGATGATCCGTAGGCCAGGCTGGTCGCCGGGCTTTCGGATCACCGGAGCCACGGCGGGGTCGGTCATGTCAATGCCCGGCAGAACCAGTTGGTCGAAGGTGATCCGGCTGTCCTGGAGCCATGGCCAGATCTCCTTGTCGCTCATCCGCGCGCGGCGTACGAGCAGGAGCCGGTCGGCCGTCGAGTCGAGGGCCAGGGCGCCGGTGATGAACTCGGCGAGGGCCGCTCGCGAGGTACGGGTGACCACGCGTCCGCGGCCAGCGGTCAGTGCCTCGGGCAGTGCGGTCAGCGGCATGGGGTACTCGGTCGGGCTGCCCGATGTGGGCATGAGCTGTGCGGTGGGTTCTTCGTGCGTGTGCTGCCGGATGAGGATGGGCACGACCATCCGGTCGCCCGCTGGGGCGAGCCAGACCGTGATCAGTTCGAAGGGGCCCTCGATCCCCCGTGGTACGGCGACCTTGGGTAGGTGGCCGGCCTGGCGGAGAGCGTCGTTGAGGGCGGCGGCGGCGCGCTCGATGTCGGTCGTGGTGAAGTCGGTGCCGGGGAAGCGTTTGGCGAGGGCGGCTTTGCTGGGGTTGGGGTTGGCAGGGGCGATGGGGCGTAGGCACTGGACGTTGCGGCGGAGGGGCGGGAGGGTCTTCTTGAAGAGCTTCTTGGGATCGCCTTGGCGTGTGCGTGAGAAGTAGGCGGCCCCTTCCATCTCTACGATGCAGGCGATGGGTTGGTCGAGGCGGGGGAAGGCTTCGGCGATCCTCGCCGCGCGCTCGGTCTCGCTCTTTTCGTATTCGGCTCGTCGAGCGGCTTTGTCGGCGTTGGTGGAACGGGGCAGGCCAGCGGTCAGGTCTTGCGGGTCGCAGCGATGGAGCGTGACGTTGATCGGCCCGGTGAAGTTGGCGGAGGTTGCTTTGGAGCGGCTGAGGGTCAGGCCGAGTTTGGCGGTGGCCGCGACCTGCAGGCCCTGCCAGGTCCGGTCGGATGACACCCAGACCTCAATCCCGTAGGTGGGGGTGTCGGGCAGTTCCAGTGGCAGGAGCGTCTTGGCGCGGGTCCTTGCCTTGGGAGCCGGTGCGAGCGGGGCCAGCCCCTTCTCCTCCAGCTGTTGGGCGACCTGGGTGAGGACCTCCATGTGGTCGCGGGGCTGATAGCCGTGGCCGACTGGGTGGTCGTGGGTCGAGCGCGCGGGCGGGGTACCGTCCTTGTCGGGGTAGCGGTAGGTCATGCCGGTGCTGTGGACGAGGTGGGCGGCGAAGGGCTGGGCCGCAGCATCGCCGGGGGCGGTGCGCAGCTGTTCGAGGCTCGGTGGCTGGTGGTGGGTGAGGCGGGCGAGGATCTCGGCAACGCCCGGCTCCCAGGTCCAGGTGCTGCCTTCTCCGCGCCGGCGGACGGTGGCCGCGCTCTGCAGGAGCATGGGCCTCTCTCGGCGGTGGACGAACCCCTCCTTGGCGGAGAGAAGGACGCTGGCGGTCGGGTCGCTGAAGCCGCGGCGGGGGATGTAGTCGACCGGGTGCGTCGCAAAGCGGGTCATGCTCAGGTCGACGTGGAGGTGGACTTCGGGGACTCCGGGCACGGTCTCGAGGTGGAAGGTCAGTACGTCCACGCTGGCGCCGGCCGCGCCGTCTTCGTCGGTGAGGGTCTCGGGTGCGCCGAGGTGCAGGGTACGGCGGCCATCGGCTCGGGTGGGGCCGAGTCGCAGGTCGCGGTGGTGGCCCAGGAGTTGGAGCCCGGTGGTGAGGTGCTCTGCGACGAGGCTGGGCAGGAGGTTGAAGACGTGGCTTGGGGGGTTCGCGGTGCCGTTGGCATGAAGGTCGTGGCGGGTGAGATCGAGGTCCTCGGGGACCCACTCCAGCTGGCCGGCGCCTTCGAGTTGGCTGTACCAGTCGGTGTCGGGCATGTGAGGTGCCACGCGTGCGGAGGCCCATGCCGACAGGGCGATCAGCAGGAGGTCCGGGTCGACCGCGGTCCGAGCTCGGAGCCATGCGGGATCGCGCGGGTTCCTCTGTACAGAGGTGATGTCGGGGTCGATGAGGGTGAGCAGGTCCCTCAGCGAGCTGGTGGGCAGGTAGTCGGGTCCACCGCGGGGACGGCGGCCGGGTCGGGTATCCCATGCCTTCTCCAGGAGGGTAAGCATTCCCGGCGGGCAGGTCGTGCGGTAGCCGGTGACGGGCCAGGTGGCTTCCGGCGTGAAGGTGAGGACGGTGGCTTGGGTGTTGCGGTAGGCGGGCATCAGCGGTGACCCCAGTCGATGTTGTCGAGGAGATGGGAGGCCAGGCCCCAACAGGCCTGCGCGAGTGCGTGGTCGAGCCGTTCGGTGGCCGTGGCCGTGGGGCCGGGGTCAGTGAGCCAGCCGTGCAGGAGCTGTTGCGCGGCGACGATCACGCTCGTACGGGGAGTGTCTGAGGCGGTTTCGTCGAGGTTCGCGGTGCGGGGGGCGAAGGCCGCGTCGCAGAGGTAGACCAGGACTGGCTCGTTGCCGCGGATGCCACGGCCGAGTGTCTGGTGGAGGGGCACGAGGAAGTTGCCGACGAACGCGGCGTGCTCGATCGGGTCCGTGAGGCGGGTGAACAGGACGGGCTCGCCTACCCGTCGCTGCCATCGGCGGCGCTCGCTGTGGCGGAGCTTGCGCGCGAGGTCGACCGGATCAGCGTGGTCGAGGGTGAGGTCGACGGGGTGGCGAAGGCGGCGCATCGCCTCGCGGCTGAGGAGGGAGAGCGGGAAGGTGGCGTCGTCGGCGGGTGGGTGGATCCGGGCCAGGTAGAACACGGCGCCAAGGGCCGCGACGCGGCGGGCGTTGAGGATGTTGTGGCCGCGTTGGACGGCGCCTTCGGCTGCGACGAGGATGTCGGCCCCGGAG
The DNA here is from genome assembly GCF_040650955.1 of Streptomyces sp. NPDC048560. Classification (NCBI taxonomy): domain Bacteria; kingdom Bacillati; phylum Actinomycetota; class Actinomycetes; order Kitasatosporales; family Streptomycetaceae; genus Streptomyces; species Streptomyces sp. NPDC048560. Next base: position 192,948 of record NZ_JBEZIJ010000010.1, on the reverse strand, counting down.
GCCGCGAAGGTAGCAAGGCGCCGCCGGGGGATGCTGTTGCGGGTGGGCTGATCGTCGTCGCGGATGACGTGGAGGGCCGTGTAGGGGGTCTTCTGGTTAATGTAGTCGGCGACGGTCTGGGCGTCCCGGGTGCTCTGCACGGTGAAGAGGACCTGCTGGCGGTCGGCGGCCAGTCGCTGGCGGGCCTGCTGGAGTAGCGACTCCCGCGCGCCGGGGGCGGGGTTGCAGATCCAATCAGCGGATGCGCACAGGGCGTGGGCGTGGAGGGTGGGGTTGCCGCCGGTGCCCGAGGTGAAGACCGGACGGCCGTCGCGGTAGCGCGGGGGGCGGAAGAACATCTTGCTCTCCAGCAGCGCTGCCCTGGCCTTCTTCGGTTCGCGCAGGACCAGGTTCGGGGTGACGTCGAGGTGGAAGCGGGGGGAGGCGGGCATCCAGCTGGTGGCGGAGGCGAGAACGACGTTGGGCCCCTGGATTCCTTCAGCCTCCAGGAGGTCATGGAGGTGATACAGCAGCCAGCGGCCCACGCCGCGCAACCATAGAATGCTGAAAGACCCGCTGTCGCCACCTGGGTTGGGCTGCCACTGGAGAGCCATCAGGTTCCCCGCGGCCTGCTCGGGGACGAAGGGCATCAGGTCACGGGGCGGCTGCCGGCTCCAGAAGTCCTCACCGTCGGCGATCTGCGATGTGCTGATGGCCGACAGACGCTGGGCGACCTCGAAGAACGACGTCGTAATGCGTGCAGCCCACAGGCCGGCCTGCAACAGCTGTGCGAGCTCTGGCGGTGTGCCCCGGGCCGTGATGCCGTCGAGTACCGGTTGGTGTGCCTCGATCCACGCCTCGGCGGCTTCCTGTGCCGACACAGCGGTGTCGTGTGTCGCGGTCATCGCCTCGATCAGCTCGGCCCAGTTCTCTGCGGGCGCCTGGAAGGGCGTGGTGACCATGGGCTCGAAGTGCTCTTCGAAGTACCGGTCGGCGGCTTCCTCGAGTTCTGCCTTGCGGGCGAAGTCATTACGCTCACGGAGGCCGTGAAGGCTCCGGGCCAGGCTCCGAAGGAGGCTGTACCCGGTGAATGGCCCCTCGGCAATGACGGCGCGCAGCTGGTCGGCGCCCGGGTCGATCATCAGCCGGTAGAGCTCCGTCATCGCCTGGTCGTGGCGGCGGAAGTGCTTGTCGCCGGCCTTCACCTCGGGGTCCAGAAGGTCAAGGAACCAGGACTGCTCCAAGCGCTGCCCGATCCGGTCCCCCACGCGGTGACTCCAGCCCCTGCCTGGCTGGGAGAGGATCTCGTGCAGCAGGAACCGGTCGTCGAACTGCTCCTGCACGGTGTCGGCCTCGTCCACCAGCAGTGCGGCCAGATGATGCTGGGCCGCTTCGGCGACGCGGACCTCGATCTGGGACTGCGGCATCATCGTGGATGCCAAGCCGGCCGCAGTGGTCACCCACACCTCGGCTTCGGCCACATTGCGGGCCGCTGTGTGGGCAGGGCACCGCGAAAGAATCGGGCAGTCCCGCCGACCACTCTGACCGTCCACAAAGAGCTTGCCTCTGCATGGCCGCTCGTCCCTCGGCAGCAGTGCCCGGTCGGTCCTGCTGGTCAGGCGCAGTTCCTCCAGATAGCACTGGTCGTCTGCGAACGCCGCAGCAGCGTCAACACCGGTGGGGAAGGTGGTAACGCCGTCGTGGAGGAGCGAGCGCCAATAGCGGTCTTTGTGGACTCCCTCCCGGGTCCGTCCGAAAATGGGGACGGCGTCGATGCCAAGTGCCCGCAGGAAGCTGACCTTGGCGTACATGTCGCTACCGGAGGCGAGCACGAAGCCGACCTTGCCGCCGCGGCGGGCGACGATGTAGGCGATCATGTCCAGCAGAGTGGACTTCCCGCTGTTCATCAAGCCCACCACGTGCCACAGACCATCGATGACCATCTGCCGCGGCCGCTCCAGAAGGCGCCCTTCAACCTGATCGGCGAGCAGGGCCTCCATCTGTTCCAGCCGCTTGACGAAGTCCCGGTTCTCGATCTCCGGATGACCCTCCAGGAGCTTGTCCATCTCGACGGCAGCCCATTGGAGATCCTCCAGGGCGAGAGGAATTGGCGCTCGCGTTCGGGAGGTCGCCGCCGGCAGCGCGGGCGGGACCGGCGCGGGGATGAACGTCTCGGGGATACGGATCTTTTCCCGGCTGCCGTCATCTCGGACGAAGGAGCACGTCGAGCCAGGCGGCGCCGGCCGGTAGCCAGTGCCCGTCTTGTAAGGGGCGATTCCCTGCAGCCTCTGCCGGTAGACATCGTGGCGTGCCGCGGCGTATGGGGAGGGGCGGCGGGTGAACACGGTCGACAGTTCAGTCTTGTGCCCCGCCATGTCGCCGGGCTCGAACCCGCGTACCTGGGCGGGGAGCTTCACGTAGTGGTCGATCTTTTCCCGCATCGTCCCGGTCTTGGCGACCGGGCCCATCAGCTCGCGCAGAGTACGGATCTGCGGGTCGAGTGCCGGGTCCAGTCGCATGTACCCGGCGAGCACGGGCCACAGAGCGCCGATGCCCCGACCGGGCATGTGGTCGGCGAGGAACGACAGGCCCAGTTCGAGGGCGCACAGTTCCCATGGTTTGAGCGGGCCGAGCATCGGCCGGACGCCCTCGTCGTCCAGTTCCTTCGCCAGCGCGGTGCTCCAGGAGCGGGTGTCCCTCATCGTGTGCCTCCGGCCTTGCTCGCGCGGCCGGCGGCTTGCCGCAAGAACGTCTTCTCGTCGAGGACCTCGACTCCGGTGACCCGGCCCTGCAGCTCGCGTTCCAGATCCGCGAGGTAGCCGGGAGTCTGGAGGCGGTGCATGGGCACGACGATGATGTGCCGACGCGCGGGCACACGGGGGTCGCTGCGGAACCCGCGGGCGAGGAGGGTGGGGCTCGCGCAGTCCTTCGCATCGATCACCCAGCATTCCCTTTCTCCGCCGGGGTTCACCGGTTCGAAGGTCAAGGCCCCGTCCCAGGCATCCAGGCACGGCCACGGCTCGGTCCGTACTCGGTCCGTCGGCAGTTCGGCGAGCCGGTCCAGCAGCCGCCCTTCCAGCAGTCCGGGGTCGTGGAAGAACTGGCGGGTCGCCCGGTGCTGGGTCCAGTACCCGCCCAGGCAGGCCACCTCGTACTGTTCGGGCCCTCCCCCACATCCTGGAGTCCCGCAGTCGGCTGCGCCGTCGTCGACCGGGTTGCGGCACTCGCGGCAACGCCGCAGTCGGACCTTCCCCGGACTTTGGACCGGATGTAGTACGTACGCAGTGCGCACGAACTTCGCGAGGAACGAGTCGCTGTCGGCGTCCGCCTTCGGAAGCTCTCGGGCCAGCGCCTGGACGTCGCGGTCGCTGAGCACGGGACTGTCGATCAGCAAGCGCCGAAGCCGGCAGTAGATTCGCTGGACCGCCTCCTCGTCAGCACCGTTCATCCGCGCGCACGACATCAGCGCCGCGAAGGTCTGGTTTTGAACCAGTTCCGCCTCGACGTCGGCATGCCGGACTAGATCGGCTGCCTGCTCGGCGAACTCCGACAGCTCGTCCCCGTCCAGCAGGACAGCCTCTAGGTCACCGTCCGCGAGGGAGAGTCGTACGGGCCAGGACCCCAACGGGCGGCGGCACCAGTCGAACAGCTCGAGATCGTCGCCCGGCCACTCCGACCCCGGCGTCTGGGCCTGCGCCTTCCACCACAACCGGCCCCGGGCATCACGCCAGGCACGCGGCAACGGCCCCGATACTTCAGCAGCGCGCAATTGACCGCTGTTGGCCTGCTGCCGATCGAGCCGGATTCTCGCCAAGGCGGCACACAGTAGTTCCACCGTCATGTAGTCGTCCGCTGTGCTCTGCGGATCCCTTTCCCTGCCGGGATTGGCATCCCGTGACTCCTCTACCTCATCCGCGGGTGGACAGTCGGTCGGCGACGCCGCCCCGACGGACTGAGGGTGCGCACGGCCAGCGGGCAGCGCGGCGGCTTCCTGAGCAATACTCATAACCGATCGATATACACCACGTCACCGACAATGCACTCCCCGTCACGAACAGGTGTTCTTTAATCGACCTACTGCCCGGCCTCGCTGCGCCCCGACATGAGGGGACGCCCGATCTTCGATGTCACCCACGCTCCCGCGCTTGCTCCTCGTGGGAGCCCGGTCAAGACGACTAAGGCGAGAGTCGCCAGGTGCCACCGACTCCACTCCGTCGCCGAGGGTGGATGGTGTCCGGCCTCCACGAGGGGGCAATCCAACGGGCGGCCTGCCCGACGGCCGACCGCCGCCCGGTGCTGCGATCCGACGGCAGGAGCACGCCCATCGCCCGGGCGATGGGATCACGACGCAAGTCACAGATGCAGCTTAGGTTTGAACGCCTCCTGCTCCCTGTGATCAATCACGCGCAGTGAACTGGGGGCTGGCCCGCCGTCGTCGTGGCCCTTCGGTCACCGCTTGTCAGTACGGCCTGGCAGGATTAGTCAGGAGGCACAGCAGTCGCCGAGGGCGGCAGGTCGAGAGGGGACGTACGGGGTATGCGTGAGCCGGGCCGTTGGACGACCGTGACCCCGTCGCAGTACGAGCATGAGCGCAAGGCACTCAAGCATGTGCAGGAGCATCTGCCTGATCAAGAGCCGTTCCGTGCGTGGTCAAATTTCACGTTCACAGCCGAAACCGGCCACGTGTACGAGGTCGACCTCCTGGTCGCGGCCCCAAGCGGTCTCTACCTCATCGAGATCAAGAGTTTCAACGGTCGGGTGACAGCCTCCGGGCCGAACTGGATGCACAACGGCCGTGCCCTGGACAACCCACTGCACCTGGCGAACACCAAGGCGCAGAAGCTGAAGTCGCTCCTGGTCCAGGAGAACCGAAATCGCCGGACTGGCCTCCAGGTGCCCTTCCTGCAGGCTGCCGTGTTTCTGTCCGAACCGGGACTGCGCGTGGAGTTGCCTCAGAACCAGATGCACTGGCTCTTCGGTCCCGAAAGGTCCGGCGGAGCGCGGTCTGATGCACTGCCGTCGGTCATTTCGGATCTACTCCTTCCCCTGCCCGCCAGCGGGCGCGGATCCGTGGACGCCCGCTTCTCACGAGCGCTGCCTGGTCTGCTCGAGGGCGTGGGTATCGCTCGCAGCAAGAAGCACTTCCAGATCGGCATGTGGGATCTGGAGCCCAAGCCGTTCGACATCGGTAAGGAGTGGCAAGACCATCTTGCGCGTCACCGCGAGCTGTCGAAGGAGCGGCGGCGTATCCGCATCTACCTGGTGGAGCGGAACGCTGCGCAGGCCGACAGGGCCTCGGTGGAGCGCGCGGCTCGTCGTGAGATGCAGGTACTCCATGGCATCAGCCACCCCGGGATCGTGCAGCCCGACTCGATGGAGGCCCACGAGAATGGGCCGGCTCTGATCTTCCGCCACCCGCGGGAGGCGATGCGCCTTGACCGTTACATGGCAGAGTTCGGACCGCGGCTGGATGTGGAGACGCGGGTCGGTATGGTCCGCCAGCTGGCCGAGGCAATGGCGTATGCCCATCGTCGGCGCCTGTTCCACCGTATGCTCGCCGCCCGGAGCATCCTGGTTGCCCCCGGTCCGCGTCGTGTCCCGGCACCTGGCCAGTCGGCCGCGGTGACGGCCGAGCAAGCCCTTGCTGAAGCGTGGCTGCGGCCTCACTTGCTGATCAGTGACTGGCAAGCTGCTGTCCGGTCCGCTGACTCATACGGATCCAGCGGCTCTCTGCCCACGCCCAGTAGCCATACCGGACGGCACACCGACGCGGCAGCCGAGCCGTATCTGGCCCCCGAACTCTCCGCGCCGAATCCTGACTCCGTGGCCATGGACATGTTCGGCCTGGGCAGCGTGTCCTACTTCCTGGTCTCCGGGAAGGCGCCAGCCGACACGCATGCTGAGCTTTTGGCACGGGTCAGCCAGGACAACGGTCTGCGGCCCAGTGCGGTCGCCGAAGCCGTCACGCCGTGGATGGACGAACTGATCCAGGCCGCCACCGCTCCAGTGCCCAATCAGCGGCTGTCCAGTGTTGCGGAGTTCCTGGAGCTTCTGACCGAGGTCGAAGACGACTTGACCGCACCCACTGTGGCGGAGGCCCCTGCCGAGGAGGAGCTCGACCCGCTAGAGGCGCGGCCCGGTGATGTGGTCGGCGGCGAGTGGAAGATCAGTAAGCGACTCGGTACCGGGTCCACCTGCCGTGCGTTTCTCGCTGTGAATGAACGGACGGGGGCCCAGGAGGTCCTCAAGGTCGCGCTCTCCGATGAGAAGGCCAAGCGTCTCGAGCACGAGGCCCGCGTCCTGAGCGCTTTTCCGGCGGATTCCCGCGTCATCCGCCTTGCCCGGCGCGAGCCGCAGGTGATCGGCAGCCGTGCGGTGCTGGTCCTGGAACATGCGGGCGAGCACACCGTGGCCCGCAAACTGCGCGAGGGCGGCCGACTGGAGCCCGGAGAACTGCAGACGTTCAGCGAGTACTTGTTCGGTGCGCTGGACTTCCTCGAAGGCGAAGGAATCTTCCACCGCGACATCAAGCCCGACAACATTGCCATCCGGGTGCGTAAGAACCGGACGAAGCAGCTAGTCCTCTTCGACTTCTCCCTCGCAGGCATCGATGTGCGGGAGACCGAGGCGGGCACCCCCCGGTACTTGGATCCGTTCATCGGCACGGTGCGGCGCCCTGTGTACGACGCCCACGCCGAGCGCTACGCGCTGGCGATCACCCTGCATGAGATGGCTTCCAATGAGCTGCCTCTGTGGGGCGACGGTGCCACTGAGGCCACTTTGGTGGATGAACCGGTTACCTTGGCGATCGAGGCGTTCGACCCGTCGCTGCGCGAGAGTGGCCTGGTCGACTTCTTTGCCCGGGCGCTGGCGAAGGACGCCAATGACCGCTTCGCGTCCTTGCAGGAGATGCATGCCGCGTGGAGGCGGATCTTCGATGCGGCGGACGCGACCCGTCCGGTCGGTGCTGCTCCAAGGCTGACGGGCCTGGAGGCCGACGATGATGATCCGCAGCTCGCGGAGCAGGAGCGGGATGATGCTGCGGCGAAAGCCGGCCCGGATACCCTGCTGGTCGCCGCTGGCCTGACCGCACGGGCCATCTCGGCGGCGGAGCGCCTGGAGGTAACGAAGGTCGCTGATCTGCTCCCGCTGGCCGGGCGTATCACGTCGCTGCCTGGGCTGGGGGCGAAGACCCGCAAGGAACTCCAGACACGCATCAAGGAGTGGCGTACCCGCTTCGGCTCGGGCTCTTCACCGACTAGCAGGGAACAGCGCCGCGCGGCTGAGCGTGAACTGGCCGCAGCGGAAGAGAGTGCCTCTGCTGCCCCATCTGTCTCCGACACAGACGACAATGCGCCGGATACATCAGTCTCGGCACTGGACCGCATTGGCCTGGACTCGATCGCGGCTCTGCTGGTGCCGGCGATGCAGAAGACACGCCGGAACGAGAACGAGGTCGAGGCAACCCGGCTGATGCTGCGGTTGCCCGACGCCGACGGGAACCTTCCTGATCTTCCGCCTTGGCCACCGCAACAGCCGGTCGGCGCCTTGCTGCGCATCACCACAGGCCGCGTCGGCCAAGTTCTCGTCAAGCAGCGACAGCACTGGGCCCAGATGCCCGTCATGCACAGCATCCTTGCCGAACTCGTCGAGCTACTTGAGGGCTTCGGGCGTATCGCCGGTGCTCAGGAGCTAGCCGACGCGCTCCTGGCAAGGCGCGGCAGCTCCGAAGGCAGCGATGCCGTACGGCGGGCGATCGCCGCCGCAGTCGTACGAGCGGCGGTGGAAGCCGACTCGGCCGCTGCCGAGGACCGGCGCTTCCTCACCCGCCGAACCGGCGACCAGATCCTGATCGCGCTGGAAGCACCCGAAGACGCCACACCGGACACCCCCGCCCCTGCGGCCTTGATCAAGTACGCCCTCAAGCTCGGAGAGACCGCCGATCGTCTGGCCGACATGGACGTCATGCCCACCTCCGCGTCTGTGCTCCGCGAGCTGACGATAATCCGGCCACGCGCATACAACGTACCGACCGATTTCGAGCACGCGAGGCTCGTCCACCTCGCGGCGGCCGCAGCCTCACAGGCCGCAGCCTCACCGCGCCTGGAGATCTATCCTCGCGATCTCGCACCTGAGCGAGCCCTGCGCCTCGCCCAGGCCGGCGTGGCGCCCCCTGCACGCGAAGGCAGCACAATCCCTGGAAGCCGCCCTAACGTCCTTCGCCCGGAACAGGTACAGGAGCGAGTACAGGCACGCTTTCCCGAACTCGCCCCGCTGCCTGGGCACCCGCAGCTTCACAAGCTGCTCAACGACGCCGGCTTCGACCTGGAGTGGCAGGGCTCCGGCCGCCAGGGCGGATATGTCACGCCGCGCGGCGCGGGATCATCAACCGGCGCCGTCATCCAGCCACGCAAGGCAACTGACGACATCACCTCGCAGTGGCACACCGAATCGCCCGAACTGGCACGCGCCGTGCGCGCCGAACAGCAGCTGGCAGGCTCACGCGACCGAGACGGCTTCCGAGCCCTGACCGTCAGCATGTCCGGCTACCTTGCCGCCCGCGACGAACTCGTGCGGCGCTTCGACGTCCGCCCGGTCGACGTCGGAGCGCTGTTCGTCGCCACCATGCGGGAACTGGTCTCTCAGGGAACGAAACCCACCTGGGAGACCGTGGTGGAGGCCGACATAGCGGAACCCGGCTCCCTCCCCCACAGCCGACTTCACTCCCGCTTCATCGACCCCGCCTGGGAACACCTCCAGCCCCAGCTCGAAGAGATCACTTCGACCGCCACCGGTCCTGTACTGCTGCACGGCGCTAGCCCGCTCGCCCGTTACGACCGCATGCAGCTTCCCCTCGAACTCGGTGGCACGGTATGGCTTCTCTGCCCGATGCGCGATGCAACGGCCGAACCCATGCTGGATCACGCCCACGTGCCACTTGAGACGAAGGAACAGTGGATCGTGCTCAACGACGCCTGGGTAGCCAACCAACACCGCACCACAACGAACGAGGAGACGGGTAAGTGATCGACCGCGCCGCGCTGCTCAAGGACCTGCAGCGCCAGGTGAAGACCCTGGAAACCGACCTGCGCCAGCAGGTCACCGCGGTCGAGGAAACGTACACCCGGCTGCGTGCCGAGTACGACAAGGCATTCAAGCTCAAGCGCACCGCCGCCGCCTGGGGCGCTTGGCGCGACGAACGCGTCACTCAAGCTGCAGCCGCCTGGGTTTTGGGCACCGTCTTCGTCCGCTTCTGTGAGGACAACGGGCTCCTGGGAAACCGCGGGTTCCTTGCCGGGCCCGACGAGGAGCGCATGACCCTGGCCGAAGAGGCCCAGGCCCAGTTCTATCGCGACCACCAAGGCAACCAGACCGACCGCGGATGGCTGCTAGCGGCCTTTGAAGAGATGAGCAAGGCGCAGGCGGGCTCCCTGCTCTTCGACCGACGACACAACGCTCTCTACCAGATCCCCCTCTCGCATGACGCGGCCAAGAGCCTCATCACCTTCTGGCGACGCTGCGATGAGCAGGGCACCCTCGTCCACGACTTCACCGACGACAACTGGGATACCCGTTTCCTCGGCGATCTGTATCAGGATCTCTCAGAATCCGCCCGCAAGACATACGCCCTTCTGCAGACCCCGGAGTTCGTCGAGGAATTCATCCTTGACCGCACACTGACACCGGCCATCAACGAGTTCGGCCACGAGACGGTCAAGATGATCGACCCCACCTGCGGGTCAGGTCACTTCTTGCTCGGCGCGTTCTGGCGTCTACTCTCAGAATGGGACCGAAATGCACCGGGACGGGGGCCCCGCGAGCGGGTAAAGCTCGCCCTGGACGCCGTGCACGGCGTTGACATCAACCCATTCGCTGCGGCCATTGCCAGGTTCCGATTGGTGATCGCAGCACTCCGCGCAGCCGACTTCAAGAACCTAGATGAGGCCGCAGGCTACCGCTTCCCCGTCCATGTAGCCGTTGGCGACGCATTGATCAAAGCCCGAGAGTTTACCCTGCCGGGCTTCGAAGACCTTGGCGGCGAGACCGACGAACTCGCCGAGTTTCAATACGCGACCGAGGATCTGAGTGATCACTATCCCATCCTGCGAGAGGGTCGCTACCACGTAGTGGTAGGCAATCCACCGTACATTCAGGTCAAGGACAAGAATCTTAACCAGATTTACCGGGATCTTTATTCGGCGTGCGCAGGCTCCTATGCCCTGTCTGTGCCATTCGCTCAACGATTCTTCCATTTGGCCCGCGAAGCCGACAAGCATGGCAAAGGCGCAGGCTTCGTCGGACAAATCACCGCCAACTCCTTCATGAAGCGCGAATTCGGGCGCAAACTTATCACTGAGTTCTTCAGCCTCAAGGCTGAACTCAGTGAGATCATCGACACATCCGGCGCCTACATCCCCGGCCATGGAACACCCACGGTCATCTTGATTGGGCGCCGGCGAACCCACCACTTCCACTCCCCCACAGTGCGAACCATCTTGGGTGTCAAGGGTGAGCCGGGCGTGCCCATCAAGGCTGCTGAGGGCCAAGTTTGGCAGGCCATCCTCCGACAGATTGACCAGCCTGGCAGGGAGAGTGAGTGGATCAGCTCCGTCGACGCCAAGCGTTCCGCCTACTCCACTTATCCTTGGAGCTTGTCTGGAGGCGGCGCCAAAGATCTAGAAGAATCGCTTCGCGTATCTTCCACTTTGCCTCTAGGTAAAATCGTGGAGAGCGTCGGACGCACTACATCAACGGGCGAAGATGACCTTTACTTTCTTCCAAATCTTCAAACAGCGAGGCGTCTAAAAAATTCCGAATACGTTCGCGAGCTAGTGGTTGGCGATTCGGTTCGAGACTTCTCAGCGAACACGTCCGTATGGGTTCGAAACCCTTACGAAGACCAGCAAAACAAAGAACCGATCCTGGAGTCCCATCCCCTTGCGAAGGACCTCTGGATCGCTCGGACTCTTCTAGGCCGCCGCCTGATCTTCGGAAAGACGATGATCGAGAATGGTCGCCCTTGGCCTTCCCACCTCGAGAATTATTCCAGCAAGCTCAAGACGCCACTCGCCATCACTTTCGCCTTCGTGGCCACGCACAATCATTTCGCCTTCGATAGAGAGGGCCGCCTCTTCAATCGAACTGCACCCATGATCAAATTGCAAGAAGGCGCCACCGAGGAGGACCACCTTGGTCTACTCGGAATTCTGAATAGTTCAACCGCATGCTTCTGGCTTAAGCAGGTAAGCCAGGGAAAGGGAGGAAGCGGACTCGGCCGCGGGGTGCAGGATGAGGAATGGGAGGAGCGTTACGAGTTCACTGGGACCAAGCTCCAAGAGTTCCCACTTCCTACTGAATACCCGACAAGCCTAGCCGCCGAACTGGATCGCCTGGCTCAAAGCGTAGCAAAACTACTGCCGTTTGCCGCTACTGCGCCCGCCGCTCCTTTGCGCTCCCAACTCGAAGCGGACCACGCCAGCTACCATTCCGCCCGGGCCCGCATGATTGCACTACAGGAGGAGCTCGATTGGCATGTCTACTCGGCCTACGACCTAGTGGACACCCTGCACCTACCTGCAGATTCCGTTCCCGATATCAATCTCGGTGAACGCGCCTTCGAGATCGAGCTTGCCCGCAGGATGGCACGCGGCGAGATTGAAACTCAATGGTTTTCCCGGCACGGCTCCGCTCCGATCACCGAGCTACCGGATCACTGGTCGGAGGAGTACAAGGAAGTCGTCAGCAAGCGTATTGAAATCATCGAAGCCAATCGGGCAATTGGCCTGATCGAACGGCCCGAATGCAAGCGTAGGTGGGCAGCCGAGAGCTGGGACACCATGCAAGCCCGGGCCCTGCGGACATGGCTGCTGGATCGAACTGAAGCGCGGGACTTGTGGTTCCACGAAGTGGACGGAATGGAGCAGCCGAAGCTTCTGACCGCTGCCGAGCTCGCAGATGCACTCGCCCTAGATGCGGACTTTGTCTCCGTGGCTGAGTTGTACGCGCCCGGAAAGGACCTCGGCAAGCTGGTGGCTGAACTGGTCACGGACGAGCACGTCCCGTTCCTTGCCACCCTGCGCTACAAGGAAGCTGGTCTGCGCAAGCGCGCCGATTGGGAACACATGTGGGATGAACAGCGCCGGGAGGACGCGGCCGAGACGGAGGAGAAGCAGAACGCGATCCGAGACACCATCGGTGCTCCACCCAGGTACGCCGCTGCAGACTTCCTCAAGCCTTCTTACTGGCGGAACCGCGGCAAGTTGGACGTGCCGAAAGAACGGTTCATTTCCTACCCGTACGCCTCCCGCGACGGTGACAGCTCCCTCCTGCTCGGCTGGGCCGGCTGGGATCATCGAGAGCAGGCCCAGGCCCTGTCCACCCTCATCGTCGAGCGCGAGGCGCACGACGGCTGGGGCTCTGAGCGGCTAACACCACTGCTCGCGGGCCTGCGTGAGGCGCTTCCCTGGGTTCACCAGTGGCACAGCGACTTCGACGTCACGTATGGCGACTCTCCTGCGAGCGTGTACGCGGGCTTCCTGGTAGAGACGACCAACCGACTCCGTCTGACCAACGCTGCACTGACTTCCTGGCGTGCGCCACAGAAGGGGGGCCGCGGGCGCCAGCCGAGTTAGAAGCAACTGGGCGTTGGAGGCTTCGGCGCTCTGCCCACGCCCGGAGCAGCCCCACACGGAGGCGTCGCATACGAACCCTGCTCCAGCTCAACGCGGCCATTCCCAAACGCTGGTCGACACCCCGCAGGCCAAAGATCACTTTTGAGCCGAGGCGGCTGCGGGGTGTCAGAGCTGGCCCGTAGGCTATGCGTCATGGCTGGTCCCAATAGTTCTTTGCTGCGTGAGTACATCGACATCCCCGAGCGGGCGAGCGACTCCGACTTCGTCCTCAAGTTGGCCGAAGGTGTGGCGGACGCTGAAGTCACGTTGCGTGACTACGTAATCACCGACCGGCTGGTGGAGAACTTCGACCAGGCACTCGGCCTGGTCCAGGCGGGTGTGACCAGTGGAACGTCGCAGGCCACGTACCTGCACGGTTCCTTTGGCGCCGGTAAGTCGCACTTCATGGCGGTGCTATACGCACTGCTGCACGGCGAGGCTGCCGCCCGGTCCCGTGATGAGTTCGCAGGGCTGCTGGACAAGCATGATGTGTGGCTGCAGGGACGACGTTTCCTCCTTGTGCCCTACCACATGCTGGGTGCGAAGTCGATGGAGCAGCGGATCCTCGGCGGGTACGCATCGCTGGTACGCAAGCTCCACCCGGAAGCCCCGGTGCCGGGCGTACACCGCACCGATGCCCTTATGGACCAGGTCCGCAGTCACCGCGCTCATCTCGGCGATGAAGTGTTCTTGTCCAAGCTGCCAGGGGCCGCAGAGGATGCGGCATGGGGTGACACGGAGCCGTTCTGGACCTCCGCGAAGCTGAACGAAGCCATGGCAGCCCCATACGATGACAAGCTGCGCAAGCTGTTGGTCAGTGACCTGATCAACAGCTGGTTCCCGAGTTTCTTCACCAACGCGAGCGAGGACGCGGAGGCGTTCGTCTCCCTGGACCGGGGCCTGACCGAGATCGCTGGGCACGCCAAGGACCGCGGGTATGACGGCCTCATCCTGTTCCTTGACGAGCTGGTGCTGTGGCTGGCCAACTCGCTGGGCAACCAGAAGCTCGTAGCCCGGGAGGTGCAGAAGCTCAGTAACCTCTTCGAGGGCGGCGACGCCCGCCGGCCGATTCCGGTGATCAGCTTCATCGCACGGCAGAGGGACATGCGTGACCTGGTGAAGGGAGATGCCGCCGGCGCCGTCGAGCTGACGATCCAGGACACACTCAACCTGGCCAGTGGCCGGTTCTCCACAATCACCTTGGAGGACCGGAACCTCCCGGAGATCGCCCGGCGCCGACTGCTGAAGCCGAAGGACGACGAGGCTGCTGCCGCGATCGGCAAGGCGTTCGAGGCCACCACGAAGGTACGGCGCGAAGTCTGGGACACGCTTCTGGGCAGCGAGGGCACGACGGGTGCGGACATCGATTCCTTCCGCGCCACCTATCCCTTCTCACCGTCGTTCCTCGACACCCTGGTCCACGTCTCCAACGCGCTGCAGCGATCCCGCACCGGATTGAAGCTCATGCGGAACCTGCTGATCCAGCACCGCAACGACTTGCGGCTGGGCCAGCTGGTACCCCTCGGTGACCTGTACGACCAGATCGCCAAGGACGGCGGCCAGCCGTTCACCGAGCGGCTGAAGGTCGAGTTCGAAAATGCGCAGAAGCTCTACGACACCCGGCTGAGGCCGCGGCTGCTGGCGGACTACTCGCTGAGCGAGGAAGACGTGGAGCGCGTGCGCCTTGTCGGGGCCACCGGACGGACGGCGACCGGAGAGGCCGTGTCGGCTGAGCTCGCGGCCCGCGTCAAGGAGTTCACCGGTGATGACCGGCTGATGAAGACGCTGCTCCTGTCCGCACTCGCTCCGTCGGTTCCCGCACTCGCGAACCTGACCGTGCGGCGGCTGTCTGCGCTCAACCACGGCAGCATCACGAGCCCCATTCCCGGCGGTGAGGTCACCAAGGTGGCCTCGAAGGTCCGGATGTGGCACACCCGGCACGGCGAGATCAAGGTCGATGACGGTGACGACCCGGGGGTGCGCCTGGAGCTCGTCGGTGTCGACGTGGACAGCGTGCTGGCCAATGCCACTGGTTACAACACGTCGGGCGCCCGCAAGGCCATGGTCAAGCGGCTGCTGTGGGATGAACTCGGCGTTATCGAGGGCGAGATCGTCAACCGCGCGGACGTTGCGTGGAAGGGCTCACGCCGTAGCCTTGAAGTAGTCCTGGGTAACGTACGCGATCCGCGCGATGTGCGGGACGATGCGTTCCATCCCAGCGAGGACACTGCCTGGCGGCTCATCCTCGACTACCCGTTCGACGAGGGGACTTACGGGCCAGCGGATGCGCGCGACCGGGTTCACAAGCTCGTCAACGAGCGAGGCGTACACGCCCAGACCGTGTGCTGGGTTCCCGCCGGCCTGACGCATGAGCGGGAGAACGACCTGGGGCTGCTCGTCGTCATCGACAAGGTCCTTACCGGGCAGCAGTTTGACTCCTATGCGGGGCATCTGAACCCTGCGGACCGGCAGCGGGCCCGCGCGGCTCTGGAGAGCCAGCGCGAAGCCCTGATGACGCTCTTCCGGGATCTTCTGCGGCAGGCGTACGGCCTGGCCCAGCAGCAATCCGGGCACGTGGTTCCCTATGGCGACCACCTGTTGTCTATGACCCCGTCGCTGCGTCCGACGCTGCCGTTCGGGGACACTCTGAAGAACGCGCTGCGCAGTATCGCGGACCAGGCACTCGCCCATCAGTTCCCCGGTCACCCGGACTTCGACCCTGACCGGGTAAACGCCACGGTCAAGCCTGCCGACGCACGCACCGTGCTGGGCTACATCCGGCAGATCGCGGAGTCGTCCGAGCCGAGCATCGAGGTAGCCAAGCAGGACCGGGCGGTGATGCGACGCGTGGCCGACGCGCTCGGACTGGGCACGATGCATGAGGCCCGCTTCACTCTGGATCGCGCCTGGGCGCAGCACTTCGAGCGCGAGGCCGACAAGGCCGGCCGCAGCGGCGACCTTCTGAAGGTGTCCGACCTTCGGGCGTGGACGGACGAGCCTATGAGCAGGGGTCTGGAGCCCTTGTTGAGCAGTCTGGTGATCGCCTGCTTCGCCGAGATGACTGACCGGGTATGGACCCGCCACGGCGGCATCATCGACCCCGCCCCGGAGCTGAACCAGATCTCCGAGGACCTCGCTCTGCGCGAGCAGCGCCTGCCTGACCAGGAGCGCTGGGACCAGGCACGCGCCAGGGCTATGGACCTCTTCGGTATCAACCAGCCGCCGCTGCGGCGGGGGCGACTGGTAGGGATGTTCGTCCGCCAGTTGTCTGATGACGCCCGACGCTATCGCGACGCCGCAGCCGATTTGGTCACCGAGCTGGAAGAGCACGCCGTAACGCTCGGCATCGACCCCAATGCCACCTCCGGCCGGCTGCACACCGCCCGTATGGCGGTGGACTTGCTGGAGGGCCTGGGTAGCCGCAGCGGCAGCGTGGACATAGTGGAGCACCTGGCCGACGCCGACTTGGGCGGGCCCGCGCAGCGTGCCGGGCGCTCCATCAAGTCCGCAGCCCGTGTGGTGGAGGCGCTGCGAACGGCCCCCTGGGACAACTTCAGGCTGGTCGCGGGAGTTGGCTCGCCCTACAGCGTGGAGGCGAACGAACTCTTCGCGAAACTGCGGGGCGCCGCGCAGGCCGACGAGATGACGCTCAAGGTGGGGCTGGTCGACGTCCTGGCACAGGCGCGCAAGGAAGCAGCCGCCCTGCTCGAGCGTGCGCTGAGCAGGCCGACTCCTCCGCCTGCCGAAGAGCAGGGCACGAAGGACGCTCCGGTCGACCGGCCCTCTCCTCCCTCCGAGCCCACCAGGGCCAAGGCTGCCTCACATGCGGCAGGACGCTACCGAGGCACCAACGAGGACCTCACTCTGCCGCTCCAGGAGTTGGCTGAGTTCCTGAGCACCAACCCGCAGGCCGTCGTGGAGCTGGAGTGGCGGGTGGCCGAGTGAGCACGACGACGGACGAGGCCGCTGCGTCTCGTGCGCCTCGACTGGGCCGTGCGGCTGTGGAGCACCGCGTCGCCCAGCTTCTGCGCCAGCACCTGGACCGGCCGACTGCCGCCGTCCATCCCGTCCCCTCGATCGTGCTGCTGCGCGCTGACCCGGTGTGGGAGTCGGACCAGCCCCTGCGTGTGCAGGGGCGCACCGTCCGCGTGGCGGCGGGGGTATCTCCCCTGGGGGTGTTGGGCCACGTCACGCAGCACACCAACTCGCCCGACGCGGATCTTCTGGTGATCCTCACCGACCAGGAGGAGGCACAGCTCGGCCGCACTGTACTGAGCGTGGCTCTTCGCCAGCGTGTGCACACCGTCGACCGTTGGGCATTGGTCGCCGAGCAGTTCGGCGCGCAGCAGGTCGAGCCCCGGCTCACGGATGAAGCATGGGCCGCTGAGGCGCTCATGTCGGCCCGGCCTCCGCAGAACGGGTGGCCGAGGCTGCCCGGCAAGGTTCTCAGCCGTGATACCGCCCTACGGCACCTGGCCGCCAGCCGACTGGGCCTGGACCAGCGGCTCGGGCTGGGCGCCGAGGGACTGGACATCAGGTCCCTGCTACGTTGGTCGGCGCTTCGGGGCGCGACCGAGTCCCTCGCTTCTCTGCGATCGGCCGAGCGCGTTGGCCTGACCCAATGGCTCATTGGCGCCACCGGTAAGGCGGGCCGGGCCCTGTTCGCCCTCATCGGCGTCGACCGCGGATCCGATGCGCTGGCAGCCGGTGTGGTCTGCCAGGCCCTGTGGTCACCGCAGGCCGCCGACATGGAGCGGCAAAAGGGGCGCGTCGACCGGTTCTTCGGCGACGCGCAGCTCGACGATGCCACGATGCGGGCGTTTGGAGATGCCGCCCGCCAGGTGGTCATCCAGCTGGCCGACGAGGCCTGGGATCCCGAGCGTGCTGGCGTCACGCCCGCTGACGCCAACCGGTTGCTGCACACCGTTCTCGACCGAGCCGAAGCCCTGCTGGAGCAGTTCGGGGCCCAGGACGCGGCGAAGTACAGCGATGTTCTGCGGTCCGGGTTCCACCACCGCGTGGATGCGGTCGCCGAAGCGCTGACAGCCTGTCTGTCCAGGCGTGGCGACACTCGCCCCGCCGCTGACGTCCTCGCCGCTCACGTGGCCGCCATGTCTCAGCATCAACTGCATGCCTTTCACCAGCACCGGGTCGAAAGAGCACGGATGGCCCTGCGCCTCGTGCAGTGGCTGGCACACCCGTCTCCCCTGCCGGAGACGCTGGCGGCCGGCATCGACGCCCAGATCAGCGACTGGGGGTGGGTCGACCACGCCGTGGCACA
Organism: Streptomyces sp. NPDC048560; assembly: GCF_040650955.1. Taxonomy (NCBI): domain Bacteria; kingdom Bacillati; phylum Actinomycetota; class Actinomycetes; order Kitasatosporales; family Streptomycetaceae; genus Streptomyces; species Streptomyces sp. NPDC048560. The sequence goes on along the minus strand of NZ_JBEZIJ010000010.1, from coordinate 175,017 downwards.
GGTATGGGCCGGCGAGGATATCCACCCTGGCCTCAAGGCCGCGTACCGGCTGCTGCACGAGCGGGTCGCTGTGCGGCGGCGGGCGATGGACGAGGCATTCGCCGGCCGCCTGCAGGAGTGGACACGCACCGGCACCGCCCGCGATGGATTGCTCATGGTCGAGAACCTCCTCGAAAAGGTGGTTGCGCCGGTGGCGGCTGGCGATCGGCCGGTCCTGTTCCTGCTCCTCGATGGCATGAGTGCCGCGGCAGCCGTGCAGATCGCTTCGGAGATGGCCCACACCTGGCAGGAGTACGACCCGCTCGGCGGCACCAGCCGCAATGCCAAGAGCCAGCCCGCCCGCCGTCGCGGTGTGGTGGCCGCGCTGCCGACGCTCACCAGGGTGTCGCGCGCGTCGCTGTTCGCGGCCGAGCTGTGCGAGGGCGGGCAAGACCTGGAGCGCGACCGCTTTGCCCGTCACGCCTTCTGGGACGGCCGCGCTGCGCGCCTGTTCCACAAGGCCGACGTGCGGGGCGAGGCCGGAGAGATGCTCGGGGCCGAACTCTCCAAGGCTCTGGCCGCTCCCGACACGCTCGTCGGCGTAGTCCTGAACACGATCGACGATGCACTGGACAAGGACCGCGAGCGCAGCGACGCCACCTGGTGCCTCGATGACATAGGGGTGCTGCGGATCCTGCTGGAGCACGCGAGCTACCACGGACGTGCGGTCATCATCGCCAGTGACCACGGCCATGTCCTGGAGCGAGACGGCCAGCTGCGCGCGGCCCAGGACTCGGTCTCAGCCCGGCACCGCGCGGGGGCTGCTTCCGCGGGCGCAGGCGAGGTAGAACTGGCCGGGCCGCGGGTAATCGCTCCCGGCCAGCGCGTGGTGTCCCTGTGGGATGCCGGAGTCCGCTACACGGCCCGCAAGGCCGGTTACCACGGGGGCGCCTCGGCAGCCGAAGTCACCATCCCCCTGCTGGCCTTCCTGCCTCTGGGAGCTGTATCCCCGCCCGAGCAGTGGCGCCCCCTGGGTGACTGCCGCCCCACCTGGTGGGACACGGCTGGCTCTGCCGTACTGGCTGCCGAGCCGGCGCAGACCGAGCCGGTCACACAGGGCAGGAAGCAGAAGACACCCGACCCCACAGAAGGTCAGATCGGACTGGACCTGACCGCCACGCGCGGGCTGGAAGCCCTGCTCGACGAACTCCTTGGCTCGGACATCTTCGCCGGGCGGCACCTGCTCACCCCGCGCAAGCTACCCAAGCCGAAGATTCGCTCGGCGATCGGGGCTCTGCTGAAGGCGGGCGGCATCTTGCCCGCGGCCGTGCTCGGCGAGCGGGCCGGAGAGCTTCCTGACCGTGCTGTGCGGTTCGCCACCGTGCTGCAGAGGATCTTCAACGTGGATGACTACCCGGTGCTGTCGCTCACCGACAGTGGTCGCAATGTTCGACTGGACAAGGACCTGCTGCGCCGCCAGTTCGAGCTGAAGGGGGACGTGTGAACCAGGTCAGCGCTGCCAAGCGCCGCGAGGTCATCGATGCCCTGCGCCGCGGAGCCGTCCCCGAGTCCGGGCTCGACCTCCTCGCGGTGGGCCTGTCCCGCTTCGAGGTCGCGCTGGATGAAGAACTGTCCGCGGTCGCCGACGGCGGATCTGTGTTCAAGGCAGTGCGCGGCGAGTACGGCTCGGGTAAGACCTTCGTCACCCGTTGGCTGGGCGAACGCGCCAAACGACGTAACTTCGCCGTCGCCGAGGTCCAGGTCTCCGAAAACGAGACCCCGCTACACAAGCTGGAGACGGTCTACCGCCGTCTGACGGAACGCCTGTCCACCCCCGGCTTCCCGCCCAGCGCCCTGCGTGCGGTGGTCGACTCGTGGTTCTACGCGCTGGAGGAAGACGTCCTTGCGGAGCAGGGCACCGGCGCTGCTGCTCCTGACGCCCTGGGCACAGCTGTCGACAAGCTCCTCGCAGAACGGCTGGCTGAAGTCAGCCGCACCGCACCATCCTTCGCAGCGGCCTTGCGCGGCTACCGCAGTGCGGTCGCCGCAGGAGATGCACCGACGGGCGACGCGATCTTGGCCTGGCTGGGCGGACAGCCGCATGTGGCAGCCAGCGCCCGCAAGGCTGCGGGCGTGCGCGGCGATCTCGACCACTTCGGCGCCCTGGGCTTCCTGCAGGGGCTGCTCGCCATCCTGCGCGACAGCGGCCATCCCGGGCTGCTGCTGGTGTTGGACGAGGTCGAAACACTGCAGCGGGTCCGGTCCGACGCGCGAGACAAGGCTCTCAACGCCCTTCGGCAGCTCATCGATGAAGTGCACGCCGGCCGCTTCCCGGGCCTGTACCTGGTCATCACCGGCACCCCTGCCTTCTTCGACGGTCAGCAAGGGGTGCAGCGCCTGCCGCCCCTGGCTCAGCGCCTGGCCACCGACTTCACTACCGACGCGCGGTTCGACAACCCCCGGGCGGTGCAGGTCCGACTGCCCGGCTTTACGGTCGAGTCCCTCACCGAGCTCGGCGGACGTGTACGAGACCTGTACGCGTCCGGATCCACCCACAGCGACCGCGTCACCGCCAGCGCGGACGACGACTATCTGGCCGACCTCGCCAAGGCCGTCGCCGGAGGACTGGGCGGCAAAGTTGGCATCGCGCCACGAGTGTTCCTCAAGAAGCTGGTGAGCGACGTCCTCGACCGCATCGACCAGTTCGAGGACTTCGACCCGCGCAAGCACTACGCCCTCACCCTGACGTCCTCCGAACTGACCGAGACCGAACGCAACGCAGCGATGCCCCCCGCCGCAGCGGCTGGCGACGTCGAACTCAACCTCTGAGGCTCATGTGGCGGACAGCGCTCTCGATCAACTCCACCCGGTCGTCCTGCACCACATCGCCAACTCCCTGGGCTGGCCCGGTCTGCGACCGCTCCAGGAAGCGGCCATCGAGCCACTGCTGAACGGCAATGACGCGCTCCTGCTCGCGCCGACCGCCGGCGGCAAGACCGAAGCCGCCGCGTTCCCGGTGCTGTCCGCCATGGAACAGCAGCAGTGGAAGGGCCTGTCCGTCCTGTACGTCTGCCCGATCAAGGCCCTGCTCAACAACCTGCTGCCCCGCCTGGAGTCGTACACCGGATGGCTGGGCCGGCGCGTCGCCCTGTGGCACGGCGACGTCACCGCGACCAGCCGACGCAAGATCCTGCTCGACCCGCCGGACATCCTGCTCACCACCCCCGAATCCATCGAGGCCATGCTCGTCAGCACCAAGGTCGAGCACCAATGGTTCTTCGTCAACCTGCGAACCGTCATCGTGGACGAGGTCCACGCCTTCGCCGGCGACGACCGCGGCTGGCACCTCCTCGCCTTGCTCGAGCGCCTGACTCGCATCACCGGTCGGCCCATCCAGCGCGTCGGCCTGTCGGCGACGGTTGGCAACCCACAGGATCTCCTGGCGTGGTTCCAGGGCTCCGGCCAGGGCAGCCGGCCCGCCCAAGTCATCGCTCCGGACATCCCCGCCCGACCGGCCGAAGCCGCGGCCCCCCCGCCCGGCGATATCACCCTGGACTACGTCGGCAGTATCGGTAATGCCGCAAAGGTCATCGCTTCCCTCCACCGCGGCGAGAAGCGACTGGTCTTCTGCGACTCCAAGCAGCTCGTGGAAGAACTCGGGGCATCCCTCCGGGCCAAGGGCGTCGATACGTTCCTCTCCCACGCTTCCCTCTCCGTGGACGAGCGTCGTCGCGCCGAACAGGCTTTTGCCGAGGCACGGGACTGCGTCATCGTCTCCACCAGCACCCTGGAACTCGGCATCGACGTAGGCGACCTGGACCGAGTTATCCAGATCAACGCCCCCGCCACCGTCGCCTCGTTCCTCCAGCGGCTCGGCCGCACCGGACGTCGCGCTGGCACGACCCGAAACTGCCTGTTCCTCGCTCTGGACGAACAGCGCCTGCTGCACGCCGCCGGCCTCCTCGCTCTATGGGGTCGAGGCTTCGTCGAACCAGTAACTGCCCCACCCGAGCCGCGACACATCGCCGCCCAACAGCTTCTCGCCCTGTGCCTGCAAGAAGGCCGCATTGGCGACCGGACCTGGACCGAGCACTGGAACGGCCTCGAGCCCTTCGGCCCGAGCGCAGCCCCCATCGTCAAGCACCTCATCGACGGCGGCTTCGTCGACTCCGACAACGGGATGCTCTTCATCGGCCCGGAAGCGGAACGGCGCTTCGGTCAACGGCACTTCATGAACCTGACCGCCGTCTTCACCGCCGCCCCGGAATTCGCCGTGCTCTCCGGCCGCACTGAGATCGGCCGCACCGACCCCATGCTGCTCACCGAGAGGGTGGAAGGCCCCCGCCTGCTGCTCCTCGCTGGCCGCAGCTGGCGCGTCAACTGGATCGACTGGGCCCGACGCCGCTGCTTCGTCGAGCCCGCCGATGGCGGAGGAAAGGCCCGCTGGTACGGCAGCGTCCTCGACGGCGCCTCGTATCAGCTCGCCCGCGCAATGCGTGACGTCGTTCTCGGGCAGGACCCGCCCGTCCAGCTCACCGAGCGCGCTGTTACCTACCTCGCGCAGCTCCGCGAGTCGGCCGTCGACACCACCCATCCCGCCAGCACCGTCATCACACGCGCCGGTGATGACGTTCGCTGGTGGACCTGGGCCGGCTTCAGGGCCAACGCCACGCTGACCGCCACGCTCGCCGGACTCAGCGATGAAAGGCAGCGCTTCAACGAACTGTACGTACGAATGCGCCCCGACCTGACACCCCAGATGTGGGCCAGCCACACCTCTGACGCCGCCCAACGCCTGGTCCTGCCTGAGATCGACGACAAGGCCCTCCGCGGCCTGAAGTTCAGCGAGGCCCTCCCGCCCCGCCTCGCCCGGACAACCGTGGCACAGCGCCTCGCAGCCACCGAGCGAGCGGCGTCCGTCCTCAGCGAGCCCGTCCGCTTCTCCTCTCGCCTGGACAGCTAGAAGCGCTCCACTCCGGCCGGCCTGATGCATCAGCCGCGCCGCATGGCCGAGCTGGGCCAGTATCTCGCGCTCCCTCGTCAGGGCTGTTGCAGCTCGCGCGGCTCATAGCGGAGTTGGTAGGCGCGGACACCGTTGCCGTTCATACGGTAGATCGTGATACTCGACAGGAACTGCTCCTTGACGTCCAGAGTGCGCTGCCGTTCCTTCTCCGCATTCCCGCTGATCCACTCCTCGATGTGCTCCGGCAGTTTGAAGGCCAAGCGGTAGGCGTCTTCATCTTCCCGGGGGGACAGCGTCCACTCTGCGGTCGCGGCTTGCCCCGAGCGGCGCAGGCGCACGGCATGGTCGGGAGACTGCTCGGCGTAGCCCAGGAACTGCGCCTGGTCCTCCGCAGCCAACGGCAGGATGAACGGAGCCGAAGGGAACCCCAGCAGAAGCTCGGCCGCCGCGTGCTGCTCCAAGGCCCCGACGAGCTGCATAAGGATCACAGATACGGATGCCTTGAACTGCACAGCGCTGGTATCTGCTGACATTGGCACCCCTGGCGGGCAAGTGCCGAGGGCGTCGCGAAGTACCTTGCGCATCCACGCCACGGGGAAGACCTGCACAGCGTGCTTCTCCTGCGCCTGATACAGGTCGACCGCCGCGATCCTGATCGCCTCACGCAACCAGGTAAACGACTCTCCAGACAGATCTACCAGGGAGATCTGGTGGGCAAGCGCATACCGCTGCGCCTCAGGCGTGAACCCGTTCGCAGAGAACAACGCATACGTGTATTGGTAGCGCCTCCTGGGCCGCCTACCCTCGTGGTCCATGAAGTTCTCGTTGACATCGTGCAGAACGCCATGGGCGTTTCGCACGACCTCCAGCCGGCACTTCTCCCTGTAGTGCTTGGCCTCAAGAAACAGACGGACAGGGAGGGAGAACGCAGGTGTGAAGGCAAACTCCCCGAGCACGTCGACCTGGTGGACAGCGCCACGGCCGCGAACACGCAGCGCGCCACCAGATCCAACAAGTTCGTCACGGTCCTGCTGCTCGTCGACAAGCAGCCGGTACCCGCTATGCCGAAGCAGCCACGCCAGCGCCTCCTCCAGCAGGTACCCCCGCAATGCTGACCTCTTCGCCATACCGCCATTCCCCCCAGCACCAAAGAGCCATCTCCAGATTCGATCTTCCCACGCGGCAACGTTGCGTATCCCCCAGCCCTGGACCGTCCGTGCAGACAGGACGAGCTGCGCCGGATTGAGCTCGTCGGTGGCTGCTTCCCGACGGCTCAGGCAGGATGCATGGAGTGACAACGCACCCAATCTCAGATACGACGCATGCAGCCGCCGTTGAGTCCTTTCTCGAACGGGCAGGGACCGTGTTCCGCCGGTTCGACGAACAGGACTCCGGTTGCGTTTCGTACGGGCTTGCAGCTGCGGGCCAGCGCTGGTTTGTGAAGAGCGCCTCAACAGGCAGCGGGGTCTCGTCACTGCGTCGGGCGGTCTCGGTACACCAAGCGGTCTCCCATCCGGCCATCGTCCCGCTGACGCACTCCTTCACCACGGACGAGGGTCTGGCGTTGGTGTACCCGTGGTTCAGTGGAGAGGTCCTGTATCACCCAACGCGGTCCCGACACGGAGGCCGTGCCATTGCCGGCAGCCCGATGGCAAGGTTTCGGGGCCTGCCACTGTCGCGGATCCACGCGGCCCTGGACTCCATTCTTGGCGCCCACCTCGCCGTGGAGCAGGCGGGTTTGGTGGCCGTCGACTTCTACGACGGTTGCATGCTGTACGACTTCGAGGGTCACAAAATGATGTTGTGTGACCTGGACGAGTTCCGGCCTGGACCATTCACCCTGGAGACTGACCGGCTTCCCGGTTCAAGGCGCTTCATGGCCCCGGAAGAGTTCGTACGGGGTTCGGTCATCGACCTCAGGACAACCGTGTTCGCACTCGGGCGAGCCCTCCGCCTCCTCCTCGACGCCGGCGACGAGGAGAAGCAGTGGCGCGGCACCCGCGGCCAGCTAGCCGTCGTCAGGAAGGCCACCGCGCCAGTCCCGGAGAGCCGCTTCCGCTCCGTGCGCTCACTCGTCGATGCTTGGCACGCGGCAGTCTGAGAGCGGCCAGCCTCGCCTGCGTAGCGAATCCCCGCAACCCGGCGACGGTCTCGCGCCATCCCTGACTGAGGATTCACCCGACGAAGCTGGTGCCTCAGGCGGTGCCGATCGCGAGGACGTGCGCCGAGGCGTCGGCGAATACGCCGTGCTCGTCCGCCAGACGGGCCGTCGCGATGGCGTCCGCAAGCAGTGCTCCAGCTGCCTCCTGGTCCGCGAAGCGGCCAGCCGCGACTACGTACGCCCACCCCGGGCCCTCGATTCCATGCACGCTCACACCGCTGAGCCCCGCCTCGCCGGCCTCCTGGGCAAGCTCGGCTGCGGTGTGGAAGTGCACCACCGTGAACCCCCTGCTGCCGTCGTAGGAACCGGTACGGACCACCTGTGTGACCTCGCCAGCCATCAGCTCCGGGGACAGGCCCGCGCTGACGGTGTAGTCCTGCATCAAGGAGTAGCGGGAGATCCCCGCGGCTGCCACCAAACCGCCCGGTGCTGCGACCCGGCGAGCCTCACGGAGTGCCCTGAGGCGGTCCACGCGGTCCGACAGATGGTACAGCGGGCCCAAGAGCAGGACCGCGTCGAAGCTGTGGGACGGGAGGGCCAGGTCGCGGGCGTCTCCCAGCTCGGCCGAACACCCCGGCGCGTGCGCGCGGGCCTGTTCCACGTGCTTCGGCACGGGGTCCAGGAGTAGCACCTCGTAGCCGTCCTCGGTGAGCCAGCGGGCGTGCGTACCCGGGCCGCCGCCCACGTCCAGTACCCGGGCCGGCGGCGGAGGTAAGCGTCGGCGCAGCAGCTCCCGGGTCCGCTCGAACTCCAGGCGGCCCGTCGCGGTGGCATGCAGCCTGGACGCCTCGTCGTACTCCGTGTAGAAGTCGCTGATCCGCTCGTCGATGCTTGTCATGCCTTGCGATGGTAGGGCCCGGCCAAACGTCCTGCATCCCGATATCCGGCTGCTGCGGGGCCGGACCCGGGACAGAGAATCCGGTGGCACTTGCACACCAGTGCCCAGGACACATCTCAGCGCCAGCGCCAATATCCCGGAGCCGCGGAACATCGCTGCGGCCTATGGTGTGCAGCACCTGGCGCGTACATGCACTGCCGTGTCGTACGAGAAGGAGAGGCCTGCGTGCTGATGACCAACGAGACGCTGCACGACCGGTTTATCGACCTCGCGGAGCTTCCGGAGCGGGGCCGGGTGGTCGACTTAGGCTGTGGCAGTGGCCCGGCCTTGGCCGCCTTCGCGAGGCGTTTTCCGGAGGCGCACCTCACGGGCTTCGACCGATCCGAGCTGGCTCTGGCCACGGCTCGCGAGCGTCTACAGGCTCACGCTGGCACAGTGGAGTTGGGCTCCGTGGATCTACGCGAGCAGCTCCCTCTCGCGGACGGCAGCGTAGACACGGTCGTCTCGTCCAACCTTCTCGAGTGCCTGCCTGACCCGGCTCAGCTCCTGAATGAGGTGTGGCGGGTGCTGCGTCCGGGTGGTCGCGCGGTGCTGTCCCATTCCGACTTCGACTCGCTCGTGATCGCCGGTGCTCCCATCGACCTCGACCGCAAGATCGGCCACGCCTTCGCCGATGACGCGCCCTCATGGATGGATAGCTCGGATGGGAGAATCGGGCGCAAGCTGCCCGGTTTGGTCCAGGCATCACCGCTTGCCCGGACCCATGTAGAGACCGTAGTGACCTCCTCAACTGAATTGTCCGGCCATGCCGCTCGCCGGGTCGGCGATATCCGTGGAGCCTTGCGGTCGACCGCCAGTCAAGGACACAGCGCAGTGGGGTTGGAGGAGATCGACGAGTGGTACGCCGCGGTTCAACGGGCAGCAGCAGCTGGGCGCTTCTTCTTCGCCGAGACAGCAGTGCTTGTTGCAGCTCACCGCATCTGATGGGTCACCGGCTGCTCGTCCAGGAGAGCGAGCAGGGAACCGCTGTCACTGCGACGCTCTGCGTCCCACTCAGCCCGCTCCACCCATCAGTACGTCACAAAGACCCGGCGCTCTGGCCCGTCTACGCGGATGCGCCCGCCGCAGGGGATCACGACCTGCGGGTCCGTGTGGCCAAGGTCGACGTCAAAGACCGCCACCGCCTGGGGCGCGTACTCCGCCAGCGCGCGCAACACCGCCTCCCGTTGTGCCTGGCGGAACTCCGCCTTCTGTCTATCGTGTAGCGTCCGATGGCGGGACCAGGTCTTCGGGCGACCCATCAGCAAAGCGGAAAACTGTTCGAGCAGACCTCGTTCGCCCATGTTGCGCATGATCACGTACGCTTCCTCGGCGTTCGGCATCGAGTCTCCAGTTTCCAGGAACAGCACGCCTCCGGAATGCACATCGACCGGTCGTACCGCAAGGTCCGCCATCAGCAGCCAAGACACGATCTCCAGGTCGCCTCCCCAGCCAGCTCCTTCGACTGCGCGATTCGCGTTGTGCCAGGTCCAGCCGCCTGCGGGCTCCATCTCTGGTTCGACCTCGAAGGTTTTCGGATCCTGCCAGGAGCCAAGGACCTCGCCGTACGCAGGTGCCGGCTGGAGTTCGAATTCGCCGGAGCTGAAGAGCGCTGCCCGCAAGGATTCTGCTGTCATCGGGTGCATCACGCCGGGTCGGCCATACTGAGTCATCACCATGCCGCCGTGAAAGCTGACAATGCCCAGGCTGCACAGGAAGAGCACCAGGTTGGTGTTGTCGCTGTAGCCGAAGAACGGCTTCGGATTGGCGCGGATCAGATCGCGGTCGAGATGGCGCAGCACGGTGATCTGGTCAGAACCGCCGACGCTGGCGATGACTGCCTTGATCTGAGGGTCGGCAAAGGCCGCGTTGATGTCGGCGGCCCGAGCCTGCGCGCTCGCTCCCATTTTGCGGGTGGTGGGATACTCCACGGGCTTGAGCCCGAAGCCCTCCCGGAGTCTTCGCAGTCCAAGCTCGTAGGGCAGCGGCACCTCGCCGGGCAGGCCGCGCGAAGGTGATACGACTGCGACGGCATCGCCAGGCTTGGGCTTCGGGGGATAGATCGGGACTGCCATGCTGCGATGGTAGTAAGTCAATTGCTGGATCGCTGGGAGGTGGCCACTGGGCACGGCTCTCCGGGCTGCGGCAATGTCCAGGGTCTTGACCAGGCTCGGAACGAAGTAAGACCTTCGTGTCGTCAGCCTTGGACTCGATGGGAGTCGAAGAGACATCGCGCCCATGAAGGCCCTCCAAAGTCACCCCGATGACCCATCCCAATCCATCGGTCAACGGTGAGAGGCCGCCGCGGGCGACTGCAAGGCGTCAGCCCGGCAGTCGCCCGCGTCCAGGTCCCCGGTCAGCGCCCGAGAAGCTTGCCCACCTGCGCCACGACGTCGTTGGTCGGCACCTCGATCTGCTCGCGGGTGGCCAGGTTGCGAACCGCCACGAGCCCCCGCTCCCACTCGCTCGGAGCGATGACGACTGCAACCTGGGCCCCGGCCTGGTCGGCGCGAACCAGCTCCTTGCTCAGCTTGCGATGCTCCAGCGGCGAAGACGTCCGGATGCCGGCCAGCCGCAAGTCGCGGGCGACGGCTCGGCAATCAGACAGCAGCTCCGCACCGACAGGGATCACCACGGCGTCCACCTCGGCGCGGGGCTCCGGCAGCAGCCCGTGTCCCTCCATGAAGTCGTGGAGGGTGACGTCGCCCATGCCGAATCCGATGCCTGGAATCTGCTGGTTCGTGAAGAGCCCGGCCAGGTCCTCGTACCGGCCGCCGCCGAAGAGCGATCGGCTGTTTTGTGGGTGCTGGTCGAAGACCTCGAAAACGGTCCCGGTGTAGTACTGCAGCCCGCGCACGATGAACGGGTCGAAGGTGACCAGGTCACGGGAGTCTCCCGCCAGGATCTGCGCCAGCATGGACCGGCTGCGTGCCTCCTCGGAGACATAGTCCAAGACGCCAGCTCCGCTGCTCAGCACCTCTTCGAGGAGGTCAAACCGCGTCTCGTCGATCCCAAGGCCCCCGGCGTCAGTGACCAGCTGCTCACGTGGGTACTTCGCCCATCGGTCGATCAGCGACGAAGCCTCCTGCAGCTTGTCGGCAGGAATCTTGACGACGTCGAGGAGGATGCTTTCCAGCAGAACGCGGTCGCCGGCCCGGAGCACCCACATGTCCTTGGTGGCGCCGATCGCGGCCATCATGTCGTGGATCAGTTCGAAGATCTCGATCTCGCAGCTAACGCTGTCGGACCCGAAGATGTCCACGTTGATCTGGAGGTGCTCGCGCAGGCGGCCGCGCTGTGGGCGTTCGTAGCGGTGACAGATGACGTGGCTGTACCAGCGTACAGGCAACTGAAGTTGACCGGCATTGCCAGCGATCATGCGCGCCACGGATGGGGTCATCTCCGGCCGCAGTGCGAGACGGCGACCGCCGCGGTCAGTGAGGGAGTAGAGCTGCTGGTTGGCAATCTCCTGGCCGGACTTCGCCTCGTAGATCTCCGCCGACTCCAGGATGGGGCCGTCATAGCGGGCGAATCCGTAGCGTTCGATCGCTTCGTAGAGTTGATGGAAGACCTGCTGCCGAACGGACATCTCCGAGGGGAGGAAGTCCCTCGTGCCGCGATACGGGGTTGTCGGCAGCAATCGTCCCACCGGAAATGCCTTTCCAAGAGAAGCGAGTCAAAGCCCGTCAAAGAAGCGGACGGATCGTCAGCCTACCAGCGGCGCCGTTACGTTGGGTCGGCGCCTAAGTCGGTCAAGCGAACCCTCGCGAGCGCCCTCTCAGAGACGGGTTCGTCTCTGAGAGGGCGCAAGCGAGAGGGTCTCAGGCGCTCTACTCGGGTCCGTCCAGCCCGCGCGGTGCCAGGTCGTAGAACGCGAAACGCGGGCCGGCGTTGCGGCGCGAGTAGACCGCACGGCACGCGAGGTCGGATCGCGGGAAGAGCTCGAGCCAACCGGTACGCCTACGCGGGAAGCCCTGGAGCGTCAGGATGTGCACCAGGTCCAGATCGGAGTCGTTGTCCTGCCGGTCGTAGTACAGCTCAGGTTCCCCAAGAATGATCGATTTGAGTCCTCGGCTCCATGCGGTGGCGAACCCGTTCAAGATTTCAATGACCGCGTCCTCCCCTTGCCGAAAGTGCTCGTGCAAGACGCCAGCTGCGAAGAGCGCGTCGGCCCGGGCGCAGGCATCTGGCCACGTCGCGGAATCGAAGGCGTCGGCGACGTGGAACGACACGCGCTCGGCCACGCCCGCCTCCACGGCCCGCTTGGAGGCTTCCGCGATGGCCCCTTCCGAGATGTCCAGCCCGATTCCGCTGAACTCCGGGTCCCGCCGGGCGGCCTCGATGAGGAATCCGCCCGCTCCGCACCCCAGGTCCAGGGCACAGGTTGCACTACGTCGGGCAAACGCTTCGAGCACCACATCGATGTGGTACAGGTCGAACAGGGTGTTGCAGCTGCGTCCCAGCGCTGCGCCATCGCGCTGGATGTCACGGCCGTAGTGGGCGGTTCCTGTCAGAAGGTCTTCGATGCGCTGCGTCACCGGACCGTACGCCTCGATGTAGAAGCTCAGCTGCGCGAGAGAGGTGTCACTCAACAGCGCGGTGCCAGCCTCGGTGGGTGCGTATCCACCGTCGATGCTCCGGGTGTATCCGGCGGTGGAGAGCCAGCCGAGCAGCTTCTCGCCGAAGTAGGGGTCGAGGGGGCCCAGCAGGTCTCCGAGGTCTGTGTGGCCTTCTCGCAGCCGCTGGAGCACCCCAGTGCGCATGAGCGCTGCGAGGACGACGGCCTTGTGGTAGCCGTCCAGTATGTGGGGCATGTCGGAGAGCCGGTAGGCGCTCCATGCTTGTTCGGTGACCTGGTCTTGGAGTTCGACACTGCGATGGTCGTAGCGGATGGTCACGATGCTCCTTGTGTGTCGACTGAGTTAGGAACTGCAGGAGGTGAGCCAGTCGTCATAGGCGGGGTCAAGGCCCTGGACGACCGCGCGATAGCGGCTGGCGAGCTCGTCTGCGACCGGGCTGGTGCCGTTCCCGATGGTCTTGTGCTCGACAGAGCGCACGGGGCGGATCTCTGCGCCTGTCCCCGTTAGGAACAGCTCGTCGGCGCTGAGTACCTCGTCCAGTTGGAGCGACCGCTCGCTCACCCGCAGGCCGGACGCGGTGGCCAAGGTGAAGACGCTCGACCGGGTGATGCCTGGCAGGGCGCCTTGTGGCAGTCCCGGGCTGATCAGCTCGTCCCCGGTGCGGATGAAGAGGTTGGCCCCGGTTGACTCCACGACTTGGCCGGCCTCGTCCAGGAGCAGGGCGTCGTCGTAGCCCCGCTGGACCGCGTCGGCCTTCGCGAGCATGAGCGGGCCGTAGCTTCCGTTGGCTTTCGCGCCGGGTGGCAGGACTGTCGGGCCTGGTCTGCGCCACGGGCTGATCGCGAGATGGAGGTCGCCCGGTTTCAGGAGGCCGGCCCAGGCGGTGACCAGGATTACCACCTGGGCGGCGCCGACCGTCGGGTCGTTCCCGATGCCGCCCGTGTGCAGGTGGATGACCGGGCGTACGTAGCAGGCGTCATGCCCGTTGGCGCGTACGGTGTCCACCACCGCGCGCCTTAGGTCCTCCTCGGTCCACGAGATGACGTCCAGCGGAGGGTAGAGGCGTGCCGAGGCAAACAGGCGGCTGACGTGCTCGGCAAGTCGGAAAGCGCTCGGGCCACGGGGAGTCGGGTAGACCCGGATGCCTTCGAACACGCCGTAGCCGTAGTGAAAGCTGGGCGACCACGCTCCGGGGCGAGCAGCGGCTTCGTCCAGGAGCGCTCCGTCGACCCAGGCCACGGCACCTGCTCGGCCCGTCATGAGAGCGTCCGGGGGTGCCGCAGGACCCAATCGCTGAGCTTCGCTCGGTCGATCTTCCCAGTGGATCCAATGGGCAGGCTCTCCCGGATATACAAAACATCAGGGACTTTGTAGCGCTCGACCCGCTGGGACATCCACCGAAGCAGTTCCTCCGGGGTGGGTTCGTGCCCTGGTGCCGGGGCGACTACAGCGTAAAGCCGCTCCCCCAGTGACGGGTCCGGGACTCCGCAGGAAAAGGCATCGACCACCTGCGGATGTTGCTCCAGGACGGCCTCCACCTCGGCGGGAGCAATCTTGTTCGCCCCCTTGACGACCACGGCCGTGCCGCGACCCTGGACCGTGATGCGGCCCCCTTCCCGGACTTCCACCTGATCCCCTGTCCGGAAGAATCCGTCCTCCACCGAGGCGCTGGTCAGCTCCGGTTGCCCGAGGTAGCCGCGCAGCACGCCAGCGCTACTCACCGCGAGAACGCCGCTATCGCCGACAGCAGCAGCCTGACCCGGAGCATCCACGTACCAGCGCACTCCCGTCAGGGCCCGGCCCACGGTGTCGGGGTGCGCGTCGTAATCGGCCGCGGGCAAGATGAAGTCGGGGGCACTGGTCTCGGTCAGTCCGTAGATGACGGAGAGACCGCTGTGTGGGAGCAGTGCGCGGTAGCGACCACCCGTTTGAGGGGGGAGTAGTTCGCCGCCTACAACCACCTGCTGAGGCGAGCGTGTCCGCACCAGCGGGTCGCGCACTCCCTCGTCTTCCAGCAGCGGCAGGATCTGCCGGAGCATGGTGGGGACCACGGCGACACGCGAGACCGGTTCTTCCGCCAGCGCTTCGCAGAGTCCCTTGGGGGTGAACTTGCCCAGCAACCGGACTGAGCCACCCGTGCCCAGGGCCAGCAGGATGTCCCACTGGCAGAAGAGAAAGCTCGTCCGGAGCACAGCGAGCGCGTGGTCGCCCGGCTGATAGGCCAATGCCTCTTGCACCATGGCCAGTTTGGCCAAAATGCCGGTGTGGCCGAGGACAACGCCCTTGGGGATTCCGGTGGAACCGGAGGTGAAAATGACAAGTGCGGCCCCGAAGAGCAGCGGGTCCCGCTCTCCATGCTGCGCGGGCAACACGCGAAGCCCGCCGGGCAGGACTTCCCCCAACTCCCCCAGATCGGAGCGGGTCTGCTCGATATCGCCCAGACTCACCGCCGCAGCCCTGGTACGGTCCGCCGCGCTGATGACGACCGGAGCCGGCACCGAGGCGTCGAGAGGGACCGCGCAGCGTCCGGACCTCCAGATGGCGAAGAGACGCACCAGGCTGTCAACGCTATTGTCCATGAGGACGATCACCGGGCCATCGTCGCCTCCGGCGCCTTTGTGGATCAGCTGGGCCGCCTCTTCAACGGCAGCGTGAAGTTGGCCGTACGACAGGCGCCCCTGGCTGTCCGAGAGCGCGAGACGGTCGGTGTACTTGTCACAGCTGAGCGCCAGATAGTCGCTCAGGTCCTGAGCGCCGGTCGGCGGCGCCGTATGGGACGTCATGCCTGCTCTCCGGAGGTAGTGGGGGTGGTGGCCTGTTGGAGCCGGTGGAAGGCCAGCGGTGTGATGCTGGTGAAGGTTCGGGTGTCGCCGCAGGGCATCGTCCGGCGGCGTAGGTAGTCCCTGAGGTCTTCGACTAATTCGTCGGTCGGGCCCAGGAGCAGTCCGCGCCGCAGGACGAAGACCGGGGGGCCGTCCGCTGAGGTCTGCGGTTCCCCGTCGAGGGCCACCACGATGCGGTCTTCGGCGACGCGGTCGCTGGACGTGGCCACCGCCGCGTCCAGCCACAGTTCGACCACCCTGGTGCACCCGGACAGGGTGACACTCCATCTTTCGTCAGAGGAGTCGGTGATCGCGCCCTTCCAGACGAGTTCCCGTTGCCAAGCGGCCAGGGCTTGGCGGACCTCGTGCATGGCCTGGTCATCCGTGAGCGGTGGCTGCTCGAAGGTAGCCTTCTCTCGGGCGGGCACGCCTGCCAGGAGTCGGCGGGGCGGGAAGCTCTTGGCGACGACGGCCCCGGCGGCGACTATGCAGCTGTCGCCGATGTCCGCGCCAGGCATGATGGAGCAGTGGTAGCCGAGCCACACCTTGTCCCCGATGCGCACGCCTTCGTAGGCGGTGCTGTAACCGTCGAGGACACTGTGGGCGAAGTGGTAGCCGTGGGTCCAGATGCTGACGTACTGGCCCGAGCCGACGTCCGAGCCGATGTCGATCAGGCAGTTGGCGTTGAGAAGGTTGTGGGGGCCGATGGTGACTCGATCGCCGATGCGTACGGTGGCCGTGGATTCGAGGGTGCCTCCACCTCCCACTGTGCTGTGCGGGCCGACGTAGAGGAGTCGGCCGGCGTCGAAAGAGCGGGCGACGATATCAACGCCGTTGCAGACGCGAGCGGCCGGACCGGTGCTGAAGCTGTCGGCGCAGAGGACCTTCACGCCAGCGGCGATCTCGCTGTTCTCGCCAATGCTGAGGTGGGCGGCGCGCAAGTCGGCTCCCGCGCCGACGTGGACGTTGCGGCCCAGGTGAATGCGGTCGCCCACAAGCTGGACTCCGTCGTCGAGTCGTACGCCGGGGCCGATCGTGAGCTCGTGGGCGTGGATGACCACGTCTTGTCCCACTACGCACTCTGCGGGCGGGTGTGCGCGAGGGATGACGGAGTCGATGAGCAGGGACACGTGAACCTCCGTAGAGTCAGTCAGCGGGGCAGCTGGGTCAGCAGGTCACAAACACGCTGGACGTCGGCGTCAGACATGGCGGGATAGATCGGCAGGGAGAGAGTTCGGGCCACGGCGGCTTCGGCTGCGGGGAAGTAGTGGGAGTCGAAGCCGAGTTCTCGGTGCAGCAGTTCATGGCGCTGTGTCAGTCGACTGGCGTCGACCTCATGTAGGTGGAAGAAGTCGAGGAGGCGCTCACGTTCCTTCTCGTCTGCGCACCGCAGGACGAACCGGTAGACGAGTCGGCCCGGGTCGGGCAGGCCCGTCGGTGCAAGTGCGTCGGGGCAGGCCGCGAGGTACTGGTTGGTAATCCAGGCCCGGCGTTCCCGGACCTGGGCGAGCCGAGAGAGCTGCGATCGGGCCAGCGCCGCGTGCAGGTCGGACAGGGCGAGGGTCATCCGGGGCCATCGGCTGCTGCGAAAGCTCGCCTGGGTGTAGGCGGTGATCCGTTCCGCGATCTGAGGGTCCGCGCTCCAGCACAGCCCCCCAGTCGCCCCCGTGAAGACCTTCGTGGCATAGAGCGAGGACACCGCGACCCGCCCAAAGGTCCCGTGCCGGCCGTACGGACCCTCGCTGCCGAAGGAGTGGCAGCAGTCCTCGACGATGTTGGGGCAGATCCTGGCCAGCTCAGGCAGGGCCGCGGTCGCGCCGTAGGTGTGCACCACGAACGCGGCGTATGGCTGTCCGATGCGCTCGGCAGCGTCCCGCAACGCCTCCGGAGACATGGTCAGTTCGTCTGGCTCGACGTCCACAACGAGCGGGCGGCAGCCGGCCAGGCGTACGGCGTCGAGCAAGGCCACGCAGGAATAGGTGGGTACGGCGATGAGAGCTCCGGCTGGCGCGTCCAGGCCAACGAGAGCGAGGAACAGGGCGAGTGTGCCCGAGGTCGTGGCGACGGTCCGGCCCGAGCCGAAATACGAGGCCAGGTCCTCCTCCAGGCGATGGCGTTCAGGGCCCGGCGCGATCCAGCCAGACTGGAGGACCCGGTCCACGGCGGCCCGGTCATTAGCGGTGACCAAGGGCGCGTTGTGATCGATCCACGTCACTGCTCGCTCCTCGGGGACAGGCGCTCAGCCGGCTCGCGCAACCAGTCAAGGAGGCGCCGGTCCGGCTGGCCGTGCCCCGCGTCGTGTTCCAGGACGACTACTGACGGACGGCAGGTCCGCAGGACATGGGCGACCACGTCGTAGGACACCTGCGGTTGCGTGCCACCGCCCGGGGCCGGGTACGGCCGATGCCCAGGGCCCGAACGATCGTTGTCGTACAGGTGCACAGACCTGATGCGCGGGCCGAGCACGTCCGCGAAGGATCGCACCGCCTCAGGGCCGCCCAACTGGTGCGCGTGACCGATGTCCAAGCACAGGCCCAGGTCCGGCCATTCCGCGAGATACCGCGCGTACTGTTCGGGCTTCGCGCAATGGGGGTTGTGCGTCATGTTCTCGATCAGTACCGACACCTGGAAGGCCCGACTGAGCCGGGCGGCCTCCGAGAGGAAGGCGCCAGCCAAGTCTTCGAACCCCTCAGCCGGATAAGGCGGATAGGGCGTGGGGAAATGCGCCACGACGTGCTGCGCCCCTAGGTCCGCCGCACACCTAACTGTGGCCTCAAGAGCCTCAACCGCAGCCGCAGCCTCCCGTGCATCAGGCCCCGTTGGGCAGTAGCGAGACATCAGTTGCGGGTGGGGAGTCGGGGTGTGCAGCGCTGGCGTGATGCCGTGATCGGCGCAGAACTTCCTGATGCGGGCCAGTGCCTCTACTGGGTAGGTGTAGAACTCCACGAGGTCCGGCTCGTAGGCCAGCAGCGCCTCCAGGTCCGACTTGACCTTCAATACGCTGGTCGAAACGCCGAGCATCATGCCCCCTCTCCAAGGTCGCACCGAGCAATCTCGAGCACGGCATGTTGATGAATGAGCTGGCTCCCGTTGACCAGCCGCTGCTGTCCATCAACCTCGGCGGACCACGAGTGCAGCGGATCCTCGGACCAGCGCGGCACCGTTCGGGACGGTGCCATCGCGGTCCAGCGCCACCACAGTCCCCGCTCTCGCAGGCCCGTTTCGATGGTCCGCCGCGACCACAGCGTCCAGCCGCTCTGCCACTCCCCCGGGGTGCCAGGGCCCGAGCGGCGCACCCGCACCAGAGTGTCCACGTCCTCGGGGTTGAACAGCCCGAAGACCACCAGTCGGACCTGCGGGGTCCCCGCGCTCAGTGCTCCGTCCAGCCAGGCGAGCGGCTCGTCGAAGATCGAGTGGATGCCGAGCAGGGTGACGATGTCCTGATCCCTCGGCAGCGCCGTCGGGTCGAGGACGTCGCCGACATGCAGGTCAACGCCCGGTAGCAGCCCGCGAGCGTACTCCACTACCTGCGGCAGCACATCGATGCCCGTGCACCTAAGTTGTGGCCATCGCGCGCGGAGCTGCTGTAGGAATCCGCCGAGAGAGCAGCCGATGTCCAGCAGCGACGCGGAAGGGTTCGCATCCAGGTGGGGGGCGAGCAGGTCGGTGACCGCTGTGAAGTGCGGTTTGTCGAGGGCCCTGTCGGGCTCGCTGAGGCAGTTGAGGTCGATGCTTCGGCCGCCGAAGGGCAGCTCAGGTCGAGCCATGCTGCTCCCCCCGCAAGACGTCGTCGAAAGCCGTCAAATAGGAACTCAGCACCACAGCGTCTGGCGTCTCGGCTTCCTCGAGTGCTTCCTTGAGTCCGGCGCACCGGTCAGCGAAGAACGGCGGCTTGACGCCCGCGAGCTTCGTACGGCGGCAGGTCACCTTCACCCAGGTGGACTGGAAGAGCGCGGCTCCGGTGAGGTCCGCACCCGTAAGGTCCGACTGACTGAACCGGCTGTACGCCGCGTTGACCTCACGCAGGTCCGCGCTGCTGAGGTCGGCCGCGATGTATGCCTGGACGAGGATCGCGCCGGCGAGCGAGGCTTCGGCCAGACACATGCCGCGCGGCGGGTCACCAGTGATCATCGCTCGGTAGAGGTTGCTCTGCGACAGATCCGCACCGCGCATATCCACGTCACGGAATACGGCGCAGCGGCCGGTGAATCCACGCATCCGAGTATGCCGAAGTTGCGACTCGACGACGTGCAGGTTCTCGGCCTGGACGTTCACCAGGTCAGCGTCGGACAGGCATGTCCTGTGCACGGAGGCGGCCACGAGACTGGCCGCGGAGAGCTTGGCGCCTGCAAGGTCGCTGTCACGCAGCCTGAGCCCGGGAAGGGCGGCGGCGCTCAGGTCGATGCTGGGCAGGCAGCAGTGCCCGATGTCTGCGTCGGGCGCATGAAGGTCCCGCGCGACGACGCTGTGGCCGCGCAGACCGTCAAGGCGCAGGCTCGGCAGCCTCGCTCCGCTGAGGTCGAGGCCGTCGCAGTTCGTGGCGCGCTGGATGACGACACCGGTCCCGGTCATTCCGCTCAGCCGGGCCCCGGCCATATCGCTTTTGGTCACGGTTAGCTGATCGGCGACCGCGTTCCCGAAGTCTGTCTCGCGCAGGACGGATTCGTTGAAGGTCGCGCCTTGCAGGTTGGCGGCCTTGAGATCGGCTCCTTCCAGATCGCACTGATAGAAGGTGGTGCCGGCCAGCTGGCCGGCAGGCATGGCGGTGCCGCGCATGGAGCAGCCATGAAAG
This sequence comes from Streptomyces sp. NPDC048560, assembly GCF_040650955.1. Taxonomy (NCBI): domain Bacteria; kingdom Bacillati; phylum Actinomycetota; class Actinomycetes; order Kitasatosporales; family Streptomycetaceae; genus Streptomyces; species Streptomyces sp. NPDC048560. Next base: position 154,843 of record NZ_JBEZIJ010000010.1, on the reverse strand, counting down.
AGGCTGCCGGTGGCGTCTCGCAGATTGCTGAGGTCGGCATTGTCGAAGATGGACGTCTGCGCGGCGAGGGCGTGGACATAGGCGTCGCGCATGCTGGCGCCGGTCAGGTCTGTGCGTTCCATTCCGGGGCAGATCATGGTGACCCGGTCCAAGAAGGCCCCGCGCAACGAGGTGCTGTGGAGGGTCGCGCGGTTGAGGACGGCACCGGTCAGGTCGGCGTCCGCGAGGTCCAGGTTGGCGAGATTCGCGTCGGCGAGCTGAAGCCCGCGCCCGGTGTTGTGTAGAAGATCCGCGGTCAGCGCCGCGATGTCTTTGAGAATGGGTTCGCGTTCTTCGGCGGCATCCAGTGTGTTCAGGAGCTTCACGTGCGTGGCGTTGGCCATCAGATTTCCCCTCTGCCATTGCGGGCGGTCGAGTTGGTCCACTGTCTGCTCAGCCGTCGGGCAGGGCTGCTCCCAATCCGTGCTGGCGTTCCAGGAGGAAGGCTTCGGCGTGCTCGGTGCCACTGAGTTGGCCGTGAAAGCGATCGGTGATTTGGACGGCGATACCGTCCACGGGCCGGAAGCCCGGGCGCCGGCGGGTGAATGGTTCGAGGGCCTCGGCCTTGCGCTTGACGTAGTCGCTGATGTCGACGAAGACGGTGGGGGTGAATTGTGAGGTGGCAATCGTGCGCGGTTCGGCAGGACGGATGGAGAAGAGGTCCGCCCGGTGGTTGCGCAGAGCTGCTGCGACGGCTCGTCCAGTTAGGGCATGGTCGACATGCCCGTCGCCGCGCCAGTGGGTGAGCACCGTATGCGGGGCGATGTCCGCCATGAGACGGTCGATGGTGGCGACGAGGGCGACTTCTCCGTAGTCGGCGACCTGGAGCGGGAGATCCTTGCGGGGCCAGCACAGCTCGTAGCCGAGGAGGTCCGCGGCTCGTGTGGTGTCACCAATCCGGCGTTCCGCGCCGACGCCGGTCTCCGCGAGGGAGAGCACCGCAGTGACGACCCGCACGCCCGCGTCACTGAGGCGGGCGATCGTTCCGCCGGCAGCGATCTCGGCATCGTCCGCATGAGCGACGACGACGAGCACGGTACGGGACGGTGTATCCATCTCGGCCCGCGTGCCAGCGGGCCAGCTCTCGTCCTCGCTCATCGGGTTGCATCCGAAACCGACGATCCGTTGCCGAGAACCGGGTTGTGCTCCGCCCACAGGGCCGGTGTGCCTATTTCGACGTAGCGGACTTTGGTGCCGGCGAAAGCTTCGCGCAGCTTGCCGAGGCTGTCGATGACCGTGGGCGGATCGGCAAGGGCCGACAGATGGTCGGGCAGGTCCGCGTACACCGTGTGCGGGGTGGCGATGACCAGTGTCCGTACGGCTGCCAGGTCTTCCGGCCAGCTGAGAGCTCTCGCGCCTTCCCCTCGGGCGATGACCTCCTCTGTTGAAAGGAAGGGGTCATGAAGCCGGACGTCCGCCCCGTGGGCAGATAGTGCTGCCGCCAGGGCAAGAGTCGGTGAGCCTTGGGGAACGTGGACGTCCGGCGCGTAGCTGATGCCGAGAATGCCAATTGGGCCATCGAACTTGTTGGTCAGCCACTCAGCGACTCGGCTGGGGTGGGCAGCGTCCCAGTCGAGCGCGCTGTCCACGAGGGGGAGCTGTCCCTCACCGAGGAGTCCGTCCCCGGCGTAGTGCGGGCTGAGCGGTATGCAGTAACCGCCTATGCCGATCGATGGATGGAGGGTAGGGACGTTCCACTTGGTGCCGGCAAGCCGGAAGACCTCCGCCATATCCAGGTCCGGGTAAGCCGCCGCGAGCTGGTTGGTCAACACCAAGTCGACGTAGCGATAGAGGTTTTCGACCGACTTGGACAAGGCCGCGCGGGTCCAGTCACTGGCCACATGCACCACGTCGCTGACGGTCCCATACAGCTCAGTCACCAACGGCTGGGACGCGGGACTGAGCGTGCCGACTACCCTGGGCAAGCTGCGCAGGTTCATCTCCGGGTCAAGCAGCCAGTCTCTGCGCGGTGCCGTTGCGAGATGGATCCCGGTCTCCACCACCCCGGTCGCACCGGTGAGCAGCGGGAGCACCTGGTCTAGCCAGCGCACGCTCACCGTGCTCTCGATGCTGACGAGCAGCTCCCTGTCGGCCCGATGTGCGGAGCCGATGGTCTTGATCACGGCTTGGAGGGGATCCTGGAATGCCTTGCCGCCTCGATCGGTGTTGACGCAGATGAGGTGGATCTGGGCGTCGAGGGCATCCTTGTCGTCCGGCGGAACCGCGCGGAGCCGGCCGTCACGCAATGTTTGCGGGTCCAACTGGACCCTGTCCTCGAAGCCAGGGAGCGGCACGATGCCAGCGTTGATGCAACGCACCCGGGAGGAGTCCACGTCCACGATCGCGCAGCGGAAGCCCTGCTGGGCGAAAGCGGTCGCGGCAGAAAGTCCGATGAATCCGGCTCCCCAGATAGTGATCCGAGCCGACCGGTCACAGACGCTTTGATGGAGGGGAGAGGTGTTGCTGAGCGTCATACCTCGTTCCTTTCAGGACGTCGGGGAGCCACCACGCGGCTTGCTGGCTGATCACTAGGGGAAGTCCGGACCTGGACCTGTCGGGTGCGGCCGAGCACGGCCGTGTTCTGGAGGGTCAGTACTCCACTGGCCTGCTCCCGCTCGCCGACGAAGGCGAACCAGACCATTTCGTCACTGGGCATGCGCTTGAGCTCGCGGCCGATCCGTCCAGGACGCCAGTGTTCGATCACCTGCGTACCGCAGGCTCGGAGCTCCCGTGCTGCCGAGAGGAAGAAACTGAGGTCAGCGGAACCGTGGACTTTGAGGAGGTGCACCTGCTCCGTCGAATCCGCGGGCAGCAGCTCAGCGAGAAGCTCGATCGAGACGGCTGTGCTCCAACATGTCTGTACGTCTTCCCGCAGGGCACGGACAACGTGGTGGTAGCCGCCACCGTCGCCGAGCATTCGACCGTCGGCGTCGTGCACGGTGAAGCTCAGCCCGGCGCAGTACTCGGTTGCACGCGGCCAGTCCACGGAGAAGGCGGTGGCGGCGCCCAGCCCTCCCGCCGTGCCGAGCACTTGGCGCACATGGCTCGTCCGGGATCGCAGCAGTGGTTCGGCACAGTCGATCGCCGCTAACGCCTGCTTCGCGTCAGCGTCCCCGCATAACCCGACAAGCTTCTGATACCGCCTCAGAAAGCTGGACGCGCTCTGGTCACCTACTGGTTGCTGCTTACGGGCTTGGTGCATGGCATTCCGCGCCTGCAACAGCGAGAGCCCTTCGTCCTCCGCCAGCTTGTCGATCATGGAGAAGTCGCAATAACGGAAGCCTGATCCCGGGGCTCGGCCGTCCAAGAGCGTGGTCCAGAGGCGGAGGAGGGTCAGATCTGCGCCAAGTTCGTCCTGCTCGTTGCACAAGGCGGCGACAGCCTGTGTCCAGCCTCGACGGCGTTTGTGTCGATACCGCGCCACGGGCACGCACGCGGCGGCCCGAACGGGCCGACCGTGCCGTAACGCCCCGGTGCCTGCCAGCGCCCGCAGTACGCCGACCAGGGAATCCGCCGTCAGCGCGAGTTCGCGTCCACCGAGGTCCGCGAAACTGAAGATCCGCCCTGCCGCCGCCGTACCAAACTGCTCGAAGGTCGCCGCATAGCCGACCGGCGAGACCTGAACCGGAAGGAAGCCGAAGCTACTGACCACCGAACGAAACTCCGCCTCCGCGCGGAAGATCCCGGCTGCCACCGGCCCCACGTCGTCGGCGAATCCCCTTGGGGTTGCCCATGCGTCCACGTTCCTGGCACCTCCTAGGGCGTTTTGTCGTCTCCTGGTCCGTGCGGCGCTGTAAACGATGAGATGGAATGTCGGGAACTGTCCTGCTGCGCGACGGAGCGGAGTCTCGGCCGAGCAGTGGTGGGCTTCGATCCGGCCCTCTGCTTGACCCAGCCCAACGTGCCGCCCAAGCCTGCCCACTAGCGCCCACGACACCACTAGCTGCTTCCTGGCTGACCCCTCCCACCCGCTCCGGATGAGCAATGAGGTTGATCTGCGGCAACGGTGCTCCCATCTCGAAGTGGTGAGTAGCAGGTCAATCGCGCCCCGCAGCACAAGGGCGGTGAAACGATCACGCGGAGCCTACGTTCGGCGCGATCGAACTCGCAGACGATCTGATCAAATCGATGGACCTTGGCTGAGCATCGACCGTTGATCGCGTGCCGCTTGGACCACTGCCTGGGGCAGGCATCGGTCCGATGCTGTTCCGTGTCCAACCGTTTGCCCCACCAGCGATCCCGCCTCCCGCGGTGCTGTCGATTCAGCGCACCGCTGCAACTCTGCTTCATCTAGCGGGAGTTGGCACATCACGCCTGTAATGTCACGCAGGTAGTGCAGCACTCCGTGAGGGCACAGACCTGATCGGCAGGTCGACGCCGGCGGTGGCTGTGCCGGCGAGAGTCGAGTCGGCCCGCGACCGCAGGATCAAGCCAGTGAGTTCGAGTGGGGCCTGCAGGCCATCGAGCAGGCAGACGATCTTGTCGATGTTGGTCAGGCGGCGCGCACCTGATTCCAGCATCGACAAGAACGGCTGACTCAGCCCGGTTAGCGTGACCATGTCTTCCTGCCTGAGGTTGCTGATCTCCCGCACGAGCGTGCACAGCCTCCCGAAGTCCCTGGCGACGAGTGCCTCCCGAACACTCGCATCGGTCCATACCTCCGGCAGGACATGAGGAGATGCTGGAGGTGAACCCGCGAGAGTGCGAAGGCACCCACTACAGCGGACCTCACGGTTATAGCGGCTGAGGCGACAGCCGCACCGGGAACATCGACGGTTACGTTCAGTGATCGCTCTCGTCCTGGCACTGCTCTCTCTCAGCACGGTCATCCCCTCGCTACTGTCACCCGGCCAGCTCCTCGTGAGCCGCGCGACGTTCGCCTCCCCGGGCAGCCTCGGGTCCAAGCCGACAGTCGAACGCCACGACACGATCGACACTCTGTAGGCGGACGGTTACCGTCGAAAGGGTGGACACGGGGGGCACCTCAAATGCCCCCGCCATGTCCCCGCAGTCCGTGCGCGGGTAACGACCCCGCGTGCAAGACTCGCTAAGAAGAGACGCCCGCCGGCTAGGTGGAAGGCATGACATGATCGACGACCGCCCCAGCTGGGCGCGACGCATGGAGTCCGAGCGTGCGGCTCGCGGCTGGAGCCCCCTCGACGCTGCCCGCGCCATGCGCGCTCACTCAACCCATGAGCTGTCCGACGAACGGGCCCTCGCGCGATCATGGCGCCGCTGGGAGTCCGGCGCAGTCGCGCCACGAGACCACAAGGCTCTGATCGCAGCCGTCTTCGGCACAACCACCCACGCGTTCTTCCCAGTGGACCACCGTCGGGATGGAAACACCGAGGTGAGGGACGTCTCAGGGATGGACACAGTCGAGATCGTCGCCCGGCTGCGGGCTTCAGACATCGACGAAGCCACCTTGGACGCCCTCCGCATCACAGTCGACAGGCTCTGTACGGAGTACGCCTACATGCCTGGCGATCAGTTGCTCGTCGAGGGCCGGGCGTGGCTCAACCGAGTCGTCAGCATGCAGCACCAGCGACTCACGCTCGCACAGCATCGTGACGTGCTCTTCCTCGCAGGGATGCTCACCTTGCTCGTGGGATGCGTGGAGTACGACGGCGGGGGTGTGACCCGCAGCCACGCGGAGGCCACCCGGCAAGCAGCCCTGTCCATTGGCCACGAGGTCGGACACACAGGTATTCAGGGGTGGGCTCACGAAATGCGCGCATGGTTCGCCCTCACGAACGGAGACATGCGCGGTGTAATCGCCGCCGCCGACGCCGGTCTTGCCGCCGCACGCAGCGAATCCGTGGCTGTCCAGCTACTGGCACAGAAGGCCAAGGCATGGGCAAGGATCGGAGATCGGCGTCAGACGGAAGTCGCACTCGATGCCGGCCGGAGTCTCCTTGAGTCCATGCCTTATCCGGAGAATGTGCAGAACCACTTCGTGGTAGACCCGAACAAGTGGGACTTCTACTCCATGGACTGCTATCGCAAGGTCGGCGACAACCAGATCGCCGAGACTCTGGCGCGCGAAGTCCTCCGAGCCGGGGTGGATTTTGACGGGACGGAGCGTTCCCCCATGCGCAATGCCGAGGCCCGCATCACCCTGGGAGTCGTTGCGGCGCGGGAAGGTGATCTAGGAGCTGCCCTCACGTACGGCGAACAGGCATTGCGTAGTGGTCGACAGTCGCTGCCTTCGCTGAGCATGGTCGCTGGCGACCTGGCTGCTGTACTCACCCAGCGGTACGACAGTGATCCCCAAGCGCGCGAATTCGTTCAGTACATGCGTGCTCTGGGCTCTCGCTGACACCACTTGGCCCTGACACCACGTCGATTCAACTACGCTCAGTCGTGAGGGACTTCGCTCGCACAACCCCTGGGCTGTGTCCTCAAGGGTTCCGAGTACAACATCTGTGCCCGCTTGGGTCAGTTCGTCGACAGTGATCTTGCCGGATGCCACACCGATGATGAAGGCTCCACCTTCGATGCCTGTGCGGACGCCCTCGAGGGAATCTCCGATGATCACTGTGTTGGGGCCCTGGACTCCCAACCAAGAGGGGACCGCGCATATGGGCAGGACCGAGTACTACAACGACCCCGCCGCGCCCAAAGCAAACACACTCATCCCCGCCAGCAACCTGCTCGTCGTCGACGGCAACGGCGCCATCCTGCTCCAGCGTCGCCGCGACACCGGCCAGTGGGCCTTGCCCGGCGGAGCCCAGGACATCGGCGAGACCGCAGCCCAGTGCGCCGTGCGTGAATGCCTGGAGGAGACCGGTATCGAAGCCGAGATCACCGGCTTCCTCGGGGTCTACACCAACCCCCGCCACATCGTCGCCTACACCGACGGCGAGATCCGCCAGCAGTACGAGAACACCTACATCGGCCGTCCGGTCGGCGGCGAGCCCACCATCAACGACGAGGCCGACGGCGTCCGCTTCATCCAGCCCGCCGACCTCGACCGCTACAACATCCACGCCAGCATGCGCCAGCAGATCGGCGACTACCTCGCCGGCACCTACCCCTACATCGGCTGAGCCACCAACACCGCCTCCACCCGCACCACAGCCGCCAGAATCTGCGGCGACGCCCGACCTGTCGATTAGGCGACGCCAGCTGCTCTCATTCCCAGTAGTCAGCCAGCATCTCGGCCGGCCAGTTCGGCTCCCGTACCTCCCCGCGTGGTCCCATCTCTTGGAAGTAGGGCGCGACATCGTAGATGGGTGTGCCGTCGATCGCGTCGAGATCTACGACGTGCAGGTCCAGGCCCTCGACCTTCACGAGCCGCGGGAAGGACTGCGCGAGCTGGTTCGGTCGACGGTGGTTGCGGTGGACGAAGGTCCCGGTGGGCGGCCAGTCCAGGTTGTTACGGGGGCTTCGCGCGTGGAGGGTGACATCGGTCGGGGATGCCTTGTGGAAGTGCCACACCACCACGATATGCGAGAATTCCTCCAGGCCCTTGACGACTTCCGCCGGGAAGTCGGGGTTCAGCCGGATGATCGCGGGACCACCCCAGTGATCGTCCGTGGGCTCCGTCCGGCCTCCGACGACAATGCCGATCGGTTCGATTTCCAGCGACTGTGCCATGCGCTTCCCCTCGTACCTCGTCGTGACCTGGTCAAAGTACCTGGACGGGGTATGCGGCTACCTGGGCGTCCAGGCTGGCAACGGCCGGATTGCCTCGGCGTAGGTACGGGGAGAGCAGGCGCCGCATGTCGACCACGGCCTGGCGGGCGCGTCCCAGGCGTCCGACCCCATGGCGTCGGTTGGCAGAGACCGTCACACGGATTCCAAGGCCGTTGGGCGACTCATGGTGGAACAATGCGCCCATGACGTCTCCGACCCTGGTTGTGGTAAGTGGTCCTGCAGGTACCGGCAAGACCACGCTGGCACATGAGATCGCCCGGTCGCTGGGCTGTCCGGCGGTGTGCCGGGATGAGATCAAGGAGGGGATGGTCCACTCCACGCCGGGCTTCGAGGCGAGTACGGGCGATCCGCTGACCAAGCGGACGCTGACCGTGTTCTTCGACGTGCTACGGACCATGCTGGAGGCAGGCGTCACCGTGGTGGCAGAGGCGGCGTTCCAAGACAAGTTGTGGCGGCCGAACCTGGAGCCATTGGCGGAGATCGCGGATATCCGGGTGGTTCGGTGCACCGTGGACAGTGCGGTGGCGCACGAGCGTATCGTGCGGCGAGCCGAGGAGAGCGCCCAGCGGGCAGCCCACGCCGACCAGGAGCTGTTGAAGGCGATCCGCAACGGCGAGCGGCCTCTGGAGTCGTGGGTCCCGATCGCGATGGACGTGCCGACGCTGCTAGTGGACACGAGTGACGGCTACGGGCCGGGACTCGGGGAGATTGTGGCGTTCGCTGGGCGGCCGGCGGCCAACTGCAAGGGCTGAGCTCCAGCCGCCTCAGCGGGGTGCTACGACGCCAGTTCGGTCTTCACGGCCTCGGTGAGGTTGTCGATGATGGCCGGCATGAGGCGTGCGCCGATTTCGGATGTGGCCTTGCTGGCGCGGTAGATGACGCCGGTCTTGGTCTTCGTGTCTTCGGGGGCGGGGAGGATCAGGTAGCTCGGGCGGCGGGGGACGTCGTCGTCGGCCAGCAGGTGGGCACGAACGTCCTCGGGTGCGACGTGCATGGTGAGGCTGGTTTCGACGAGGGCCGCGTGGTGGTCTTCGGTGCGCGGGACTCCGGTCTCTGCGGCGATCTCGTTGCGAGTGTCCTCCGGGGCGAAGTCCCACCAGGCCGCGGCCATGATTCTGGCGTCGGGGGCCTGGGTGAGGAAGATGTCGGCGGCGTCGAAGACGGCGGCGGTGTTCGCGATGTGGCCGTGCAGGATGACGAAGCGGCGGGCACCATGGCGGTATGAGGCCGTGAGGATGTCCTGGACGACGCCGGTCATGGTGGTGGCGCGGAGGTTGGTCATGCCGGGGAACTCGCCGCCGGCCCGGAGAGGGTCGGTCTTGAAGCCGTAGGCGAGCGGGGGCAACACGAGCGCGGGGACGCGTGTGGCCAGCTGATCGGCAAGGTGCCCGGCCAGGATGCTGTCGGTGCCGAGCGGCAGGTGCGGGCCGTGGGCTTCGATGGCGCCGATCGGCAGGACCACGAGGTGGTCGTGGATACGTTCGGCGTATTCGGGCCAGGTGAGGCTGTGAACGCGCATGCGGGGTGCCTTCCGTCGTGGCGAGCGGGTCAGGGGCCGGTCCAGCCGAGGCTGGGGGCGTAGGGGCGTGCCTGGTCACGGGCGGGCTGGAGGTTGAGGAAGTCCTCCTTGTTGCAGCAGCCGGTACGGGCCGCGCACGGCTGGTAGGACTCGGGGCGGAGAGTCAGCCGGAAGCCGGGGTCGAGGGTGTTACCCAGGCGGCCGTGGCGCTGGAGGTAGTAGCGCGAGCAGGGGTAGACCTCGCCGTCGATGCCGATGAACAGGTAGTCGTGGCCGGCCGCGCAGGGGCGTCCGCCAGGGTCGGCGAGGGCAAGCAGGTTGATGTTCAGGAGGTCCTGGTCGGCGCCGAGCTCGACGGCTCGGGCGATCCCGGCAGGCGTGGCGAGGATGGGCGCCATGTCGGGGAGGTCGTCGTGCTGGCCGCGGGCGGTGCCGGGGTCGTAGCCGGGGTCGAGGTTGAAGCGCAGGCCGGCGTTCTCCGCGGCGGTGCGCAGTTCGCGGATGCTGTCGGCGTTGTCCGGGAACAGCAGGCCATTGACGACGACGAACAGGCCGCACTCGTTCTGGGCGAAGGCGAGGTTGTCGATGAACCGGGCGACGGGGACTTGGGTGTGGTGGTGGGTGGCCCACAGCGACAGCTTGGTGAAGTCGGTGTCGGCGGCGATGCGGGGCAGGCGGCTCTTGAGCAGGGTGCCGTTGGTGAGCAGCTCGACGAAGCGGACGTTGGGTTGACGGGTGAGCCAGGCCGCCTGCTCGAGGAAGTCGGGGGAGGCGAACGGCTCCCCGAGGGTGGCCAGGCGGACCCCAACGGGGAACGGCTGGGCGGCGATCCACCGGACGGTGGTGGCGAAGTTCTCGCGGTCGTTGTGGTTCTTCCAGTGGCCGAGGTTGCTCTTGGCGTAGTCGCCGGTCGAGACGCAGTAGTCGCAGGCCAGGTTGCACAGGCGCTGGGGGCTGACGTACCAGATCTTCACCAGGGGCTCGGTCATCACGGTCACCCGGCCTTCGGGCAGGCCCGGTCGGCCGTGGCGGTGTTGAGGACCGGGAAGGTGTGCAGGGGCCGGAACTGCCGGTGCGGGAAGTCTGGCTTCTGGTCGTGACAGCCACGGCAGATGTAGTCGTCGGGGGCCTCCTGGACGCCGAAGACCCGGCGCCGGAGCTGGACGGCGGCGGGGCTGGTCATGATGTCGTGAAGGGAGCCGTCGCGGATGTTTCCGAAGACTTCCCGCTGGTGGTAGTCGTTGCAGCAGATGAACAGATCGCCGGTCACGGAGAAGTAGGCGTGATTGAGCGGCCAGCTGCAGCCGGTCAGGGGCCCGGTGATATTGAGGTTCTGGGCGAACTCGTTGGCGAGTTCACCGGCGCGGTCGCTGGCCTGAGTGGCGTACACGATCACGCCGCGGTGCTCGTAGCGCTTCTTGATCGCCTCGACGTTTCGGTGCACGTCGGCACCGACGCCGTTCACTGCGATCTTGACCGGCCAGCCGGCATCGATGGCCGCGTCGAGGTTGGCGAGGCTGGTGTGGAAGGTGCGGGCTCCGGTCAGGGTGCGGAACTCTGCCGGGTCGAGACTGGGCAGGTTGACGATCAGGTCGTATAGGACGCTGGCGTCCCCGATGGCCTTGATCTTGGCGGGGGTCAGGGCACTGACGTTGCTGAACAGGGACAGCTTCATGCCGTTCTCGCGCAGGACCTCGACCCGGTCGGTGAAGTGCCGGTCGAGGGTGGGCTCGTTGAAGAAGTGGAACGTGACGAACTTGACGGTCTCGTACGGGGCGAGCTTGCCGATGATCTCGGTGAACAGGTCCATCGGCATGGTGGCGCGGGGCTTGGGGTCGGTGGAGACCGGGCAGGAGCGGCAGCCCCAGTTGCAGTGGGCGCTGATCTCGACCTGTCCGGTCAGCAGCCGGTACTCGCGGCACAGGTCGTCGGGGGCCTGGAGCCAGCCCTTGGCCGCCAGTTGCCCCACCGTCGCCTGCCCGAACTCGGCGACGAGGACGCTGGTGTCGATGGGCGCCGTGGCGGCCTTCTCCAGGGCTGCGAGGGCCGCGCGGTCGTGGTGCCACTCGACGCGGCGGTCGAGGCCGATCACGCCGAAGGCGGCGGTGCCAGGGTTGGTGATCGCGGGCCAGGTGGGGCCCTTGGTGTCGGTCATGTAGATAACCGGCGGCGGGTCGCCGGGGCGGACGCAGGTCAGGTACGGGTCGGTCTGGAGCCTGTCGGGTAGCACTGTGTCCTCCGATGGGTCAGGTCGGGGCGAGTTGGAAGATGCAGGACAGCGGGATGCGCTCTGCCTGGTTGTACTCCCAGGGCGCGAGCTGGGCGCGGGCTTCGCTGGTGGGGCCGGGTTCGGTGAAGTCCTCGATATCGAAGCCGGCAGCGCGGAAGGCCTGCCAATACGCAGTGAGCGGCCGGTGGAAGTACGGCACAGGCGAAAAGCCGGGCCAGTCGTCCAGCAGGTGGGCACCCGGATCGAGGTAGTGGTCGACGAGGTAGCCGGTGGCCTCCTCCGGTCTGGGGGAGTCGACGACCGGTGGCTGCCAGCGGCGCGGGCCGCAGGAGAAGCACGGATGGCTGATCACCGCGGTCATCCGACCGCCGGGGTGTAGGACGCGGTGGGCCTCGGCCAGAGCGGTCTCGTAGTCGTCGACGCTGGTCAGGACGTGGTTGCAGACGATCGCGTCGAAGGAAGCATCGGTGAGGCCTTGTAGGGCGGTGGCCGACGCGACGAGGTAGCGGATACCGAGCGGGGCGGCCACTTCGTACGCGGCTGCCGTACGGATCATCTCCTCGCTCACGTCGACACCGGTGACGTGAGCGCCGGCTCGGGCCAGGCTCCGGCACAGGTAGCCGTTGCCGCACCCGAGGTCCAGGATCCGGCGGCCGTGGGCAGGTCCGAGCAGGGCGAGCATGGGCTCATCGGTGACGTACTTGCGGTGCTTGTCGCCGTCGTCGTCGAAGGCGGCGTCCCACGGCCGGGCGTTCTTGTCCCACAGCGCGTGGACATCGACGTCGGCGAGGTCGGCTGGCTGCTGGGCCTCCGCGCCGGTGGGACGCGGCAGCCAGCGTTCGGCCGAGACTGCGGCCGGGCTGGGCCCACGAAGCAGCGCCGGGTGGCGGCGTTCGTACTCCAGCCAGTCCAGCGACGGCTCCGGCTCACCGGACCACGGCGAGCGGTAGCGGAAGTAATAGCCCCAGCCGTGGAACGATGCCGGGACGGTCTCGATGCCCGTGGCGCAGCTGTCGCAGAAGTAGGCGTCGGCCTTCGGGCAGTACGCGATGGCCATGAAGTGGCGGGTCTGTTGGCAGACCTGGCAGGTGTAGCGCCAGTGGAGGCCGCACCGCGGGGCCGGCGAGCCGAGGTCCCGCAGCGCGGGGCGAACGGTGTATCCGGGAGACGCTGCGGCGATGTGGCGGCAGTAGAAGCAGGCGGCGGTCACAGTGGCGCCTCGAAGTAGCCGGGGATCAGCCGGTGGTCGGGCTCGCGTCCGGTGGTGAACCACTGGTGCAGGTCGCGTAGGACGGCGTCGAACATCTGGTGTGGGATCGGGAGCCGGCCACGGATGCGCTGGTTACGGTGGTCCTCGAAGGCGGTCATCCAGCCCCGGAAGGCGACCACCTGTTCGTCGGCCGAGGGCCACCGGGCCTGGATCCGTTCCCGGGCGAGGGTGAACGGGCTCGGTACGGTCAGCTGGGCGGAGGCCACCAGGCCACCGGAGCGGGGCACCTGGTGGTAGATGGCCGTCAGCTCGTCCACGAACGCGGCGCGGTAGCCCAGTCCGTGGGTCAGGGCGAGCCAGGCGTCCCAGTCCTCGCAGTGGGTCAGCGCCTCGTTGAACCGTGCGCCGTCCTTGTAGAAATTGCGGGTGACGACGGAGCCGGTGTGGATGTAGTTGGCCACGAGTAAGAAGCGCGGGTCGAAGGCGTACGCCTTGGTGTGCATGCCCGTGGTGTCGGCTGGGAGGGCGGTGAGGCGTTGGTCGGCGACCAGGGCGCCCAGGTAGACGAAGTCCGCGGCCTTTGAGGTCACCGCCTTGTGGGCTGTTTCCAGGTGCCAGGGAAGGAAGACGTCGTCATCGTCGAGGAAGGCCAGCAGGTCGCCCTCGGCGCAGGCGATGCCGGCGTTCCTGGCCTTGGAGACCCCACTGTGCGCGGGCAGCTCCACCAAGGTCACGTCGAAGTGCCGCCGCCACGGGCTGACACTCGTGGCGAGGGTGCGGCCGCCATCGTTGATGACGACGGCCTCAAAGTCGGTGAACGTCTGCTGCCGCAGGCTCTCCAGGGCCAGGTCGAGAAGGTCAGAGCGTTTGTGGGTCGGGATGATGACGCTGATCACGACGCCTCCGCTCTGCTGAGCAGGGCGGCCGTGGACGCGGGGACACCGGCGAGGCGGTAGAGGGTCACGCGGCTGGTCGGCTGCCCGGTGTGCTCTTTGGCGGTGGACCACTCCCACACGACCTGTTCGTCGCGGGTCACCTCGAAGGCCCGGCCCTTCTCGGCCTCGGTGACCAGCACGTTGTCGTTCGGTAGGCGCTCGCAGCCGCCGGCCAGCTCGGTGAAGAACGGCTCCGCAGGCTTGCCCGCGTACTCCCAGATGATCCGCCGGGTGGCAGGGTCGACTTCCACCACACGGGAGCGCCCCGAGGCTCTGCCGTTGTCGAAGATCAGCAGGTTCCCGTTCGGTAGAGCCGAGGGCTGGTGCTGTCCCGAGAGCTCGCCGGGCCCCCACGACCACAGCACCTGCGGGGTGTCGAGGTCCACGACGGCCACCAAGTCTAGGTTCCGGAACGACAGCAGAACGTGCCCGGCCTCCCACAGGCCCTTCGGGTGGGCGGGAAGGATCTCGATGGTGTTGGTGTGCAGGGCGTCGCACGGTGAGCCCGGCAGTCCCCGCAGGATCCGCAGGGCCTCGGTTGGCGAGCCGCCGTACGTGACCGAGGCCAGCAGACCGCGGGCCTCGGCGTTGATCCGATGCCCCCCGAGCGTGAACGCGGTGTGCTTGTCGACGATCCGGTCGCGGAGGTCGGCCGCGATCACCGGATCCGTGCACAGGACGTCGAAGAGCGATACGGACCCGCGCAGCGTGCCGTCGGTGGCGAGGGTGGTGACGGCGTTGTCCAGGATCACCAGGAACTGGCTGCCCAGCCGGACCTGCCGAGGCTCCTCGGTCAGGACGTGGACCTTCCCGTCTGGGCCGAAGGCGAGGTCGTGGTGGACGGCGATGTCCGCCTGCCACAGCAGCGACGAGTCCGGGGCGATCTTCAGCAGGGCCCGCAGCGGGACCATGGCGTAGAGGTTGCCGACCGCGTCGACCTCGACGTGGTTCCACCCCCGGAGAAAGCTCGGCGGTTCGGCGTCCATGGGCGGCTGCGCTGCCTCGTTGCTCCACGTGTGGATGGTGCGGCCGTCCCGGTCGATGAGCCTGGCGAAGGGCTTCGGGTAGGACGAGGCCGGTGAGAAGAGGAAGTGGTCGACCGTGGTGGGACTTTCCTCGGAATGGAACATGGGACGCCTCCTTGATCGTCAGTGCTGGGCGCGCGGGGGTGAGGTGAGCGGGCCCGCCGTGGCATTGGCCCTGGGCAAGGGCTGCACTTCGACGGGAGGCAGATCGGCGGCGCCGGCGGCGCCGTGGGATTGGCCCGGGCCGCGGCGGACACGGCGGAACAGGCGACCAGGACGATGCCGATGAAGTTGGCCGCGGTCAGCAGAACTGCGGCGAGCGGGCCTCGCCGGTCCGTACCTTGTGGTGCCTGAGGCGGGAGTGGCGCTTCCGATGCATTGCTGGCACCCGCAGGTCAGGGTGGGGGCCGCCGTGCGGGCGCGGCGGAAGGCCAGCTGGACGGCCTGGCGGCCGTCCGTGGCATGCGTTCTCACAGGTCGGTGTCCTTCGTGGTGTCGAGGTCCGCCCAGATCCGCTTGCCGGTGGCCAGCTGCTCGGTGCCCCACCGGGTCGAGAGGGCCTCCACCAGAAGCAGGCCGCGACCGTGCTCGGTGAGGTTCCCCGGGTCCGAGCGGGATCCGGCGTCGGGCAGTGGTGGCTGGCGAGAGCAGTCGGTGACGACGATGTGCACCGCGGTGGTTCCCGTCCGGGTGACCGAGACCCCGATCCTGCGGGTGTCCGTGTGTGTGACGGCGTTGGTCACCAGCTCCGAGACGATGGTGCGCGCCGCTTCCGCCAGGTGACCGAGGTTCCAGGTGCTGAGGTAAAGCGCCACGTCCTGCCGTGCCTTGGCAGGAGCTGTCTCCTTTGCGGCGTAGGTGTCGTGGTAGCGCTCGGGGCCCTGCCCGGCGGCGACAACCATGCTGCTGGCCGGGGCCGTCACACCGGCCGCCGCGTGACCACCGGCGGCGTGCTGTACAGCTCGACGTACAGCGCGAGGGTTGTGGCGCTCCAGTTATCACTGGTTCCGTGTGCGTGGACGAACTCGCAGGCAGGTGCGCTGTTGTCCGATCTGGTGTGCGCGGGGGCGGTCTGCGTTCCGGGGGTGCTGCTCTGGCTCGTCTGCATGGTCGGCCTCGGCAAGTCGATGGTCGGGAATGGTCCTCACTGCGGGGATCCGGCGGTCCCGTCGCCTGCTCGCGTGGAGCCGAGAGGCAACCTCGCCGGTGGCCGGATTACCGGGCGAAGACGCAGTGTTCACCGCGCGGCCGGTCTGAACGAGGGCCCAGACGATGTCTAACGGGGCCTTTTCGCGTCCAACGGATGTCTATTGGCCCGGCGCCCGCCATTTCTGTGCAACACCTCTGCAGCCAGCTGCGGTTCGTGTCTAGCGTGGTGGCGGAGGAATACGCCGACGCCAAGGGAGCGGCCGTGGATCAGTTAGGACCGACCCTCTTCCAGACCCTGATCAACCAGCGGGGCTGGCAGGACTACCAGGTCTTCAAGCGGCGCTACGAACAGGCCGCCAAGCAGCTGGCCGAGCTGGAGGGGCCTCACTCGATCGCGACGGCGACCATCGAGAAGCGACAGTTCTTCCGGTACGCCCACGGCGAGGTCCGCACCCCGCAGACCGTTGCTCGCCGCGTCCTGGAGTTCATGTTCCCCGGCATCCCAGCCGCCCGCCTCCTCGCACCCGCGCAGACCGCGCAGACCGCGCAGGAAGCGTCACCGTCTGTCCCCGAGACGGAACGGCGCAGCCCAGGGGAATCCTTCGAGTACGGCCTGGAGGACGTGGTCACCGCGGCGGCCAACGAGTCGGCGCGGTTCGCGGCCCGGGCGGAGAGCAGCAACGTGGGACCGCACACGCTGGAGCAGTTGGAATCCGACATCCGTCGGATAGTCGACTCGTATCCCAATCGGCCGGTCGGGCCCTTGTTCCGCGAGGTCCGCGCCCTGCGCGATCACGCCTTCGAACTCCTGGAGGGCCGCCAGCCACCCCAGTACACCCGCGACCTCTATCTCGGCGCGGGCATCCTGTGCGGAGTCCTGGCGAACGCAAGCTTCGACCTCGGGCGCTACGACGCCGCCGAGACCCAGGCCCGCACCGCCTTCCTCTTCGGCGAGCTGGCCGGCCACAACGGCCTCCGGACATGGGTACGCGGACTCCAGGCGCTGATCTCCTACTGGGACGGACGTCCGGGAGATGCCGTACGTCTCGCGGAGTCCGGCTCGGCGTTCACGCCCGAGTCCGGAACGGCGCACATCCGGCTGGAGAGCATCAAGGCACGCGCGTACGGGCAGCTGGGCCGCCCCGGCGATGCCCTTGCCGCGCTGACCGCCGCCGATCACCTGCGCGATCGGCTCACGGATGGCGACGAGCTGCCCGGCGGCATGATGGCCTTCCCCGTCGAGAAGCAACTCTTCTACGCCAGCAGCACCCACCTCTGGCTGGCCGGACCCCAGCACCTGGGCGATGCCGAGGCCCGGGCGGAGGAAGCCGTGGAGATGTTCCAGGCCGCGCCGCCAGAGCGGCAACGGCTCGGCGAAATGTCCCTGGCCCGCATGGACCTGGCCATGGCCCGCCTCGGCCGGGGCGACCTCGACGGCGCCGCGGCCCAAATCCACACCGTACTCGCGACCAACGCCCGCCGCCCCACGGAGAGCGTGGACCGCCGCATCGGCCACTTCAGCCGCCAACTCGCCGCCCACCCCGGCGCGGGCGCCCCTATCGCGATCGGCCTTCGAGAGTCGATCATTGCTCAGCAGGAACGCACCATCGCCGAACTTCCGCCAGGAGGCCGCCCGTGACCACCGTGACCGTCTTGCACCCCGGCGCCATGGGCGCCGGTGTCGTCGCCCAGGTTGCGGCCGCTGGCCATGAGGTGCTCTGGGTGCCGGAAGGCCGAAGCGCGGCCACCCGTGAGCGGGCCCGGAAGGCGGGAGCAGTGGCGGTCGACACCCTGGCAGAAGCCCTGGAGCGCAGCGCAGTGGTGCTCTCCGTGTGTCCCCCGCAGGCAGCCGAGGAGGTCGCAGCAGCGGTCGCCGACCACAGCTTCACCGGGGTGTACGTCGACGCCAACGCCATCAACCCCCAGCGCATGCAGCACATCGCCGAGGCGATGAGCCCTGGGGTAGCGGTGCTGGATGGCGCCATCTTCGGTCCACCGCCCGGTGGCCAGCGGACCGCCCGGCTATACCTCGCCGGGGACCGCTCGGCCATCGACCTCGTGGAGACCCTGTTCAAGGACACCGCCCTGCATCCCCGCCGAGCAAGCGGCGCCATCGGCTCGGCCTCCGCCCTGAAGATGGCGTTCGCCAGTTACCAGAAGGCCGCCCGCACCCTCGCCGGCGTCGCCCACGCCCTCGCCGACGCCCACGGAGTAGGCGACGAGCTCACCGCCGAAGCCCAGGTCATGGCTTCCAACATCCTCTCCGACCCCGGATACCTGCCCAGCGTGGCGGCACGAGCCTGGCGCTGGGCACCGGAGATGCAGGACATCGCCGACACCCTCCGTGCGGCCGATCTGCCGTCGGACATGGCCGAAGCCGCAGTCGCGGTGATGTCGCACTGGAAGGGTGACAAAGACCGGTACGACCTGCCGGTCGCAGACGTCCTCGCTCACTTGCGGAGCTTGGGCATCTGACCGTGGTCTTCACCCGCCAGCGCAGATTTGCCGCCAGAGGTCGTGGGCGTCACCACCGCAGCGGCTAATCGTTGAGCTGTCAGCAGCTCTCGCCTCGGCCAGGGCACACGTACGATCCCCGCAGTGCACGACACAACCAGAGTGCACAAGTACTTTCTCCAGCAACACACTTCGACGTGACACCGAGGCGTTAGTGGTATCAGGTCCAGCCGGTCAGGCGCGTGGCCAGGATGCGGAGCTCTGGCGTGAGGCCGTCTCAGTTCGCCCGCGGAAGACAGATAGCCCGAGATGTCCCTCGCGGGCCCCAGCTAAGACCCGGGTCATCAACTCACCCTGCGCAGAGGTGATATCACCACCGCGATATGCGCGAACAGCCTGCGTCGTTCAGACTCGGAAGATCCCCGAAGTCCAGTCGGTAGCGGGCCGCCGATTACGACAATTCACAGGCGAATCAGCCGATATGCCAGCGACGCCACGAACGAATCCCAGAGAGGCACGGGGATGACGATCACCAAACGGAATGCGAGGGCCATCCTGTTGGACGGCGACGACCTCGTGCTGATCAAGCGGACCAAGCCGGGCCGTGACCCGTACTGGGTGACGGTGGGCGGCGGTGTCGAGGCCGAGGACGCGAGCATCGAGGACACGCTGCACCGCGAGGTATTCGAGGAGCTCGGGGGCAAGCTGAGCAAGGCAGAGCTCGTGCACCTGATCACCGACTCGCTCGATGGCGGCCTGGGTGTCCAGCACATCTTCGCCGCGCGCCTGGAGCAGATGGACCTCGCGGTCCGCACGGGCACCGAGTTCGACAAGCCCGAGCGGGGCGGCTACGAGGTCGTCCGCGTGCCGTTCACGGCAGAGGCGGTCCGACAGCTCAACCTGATGCCGCCGGAGCTGGCCAACTTCACGGCCGCCAACGTCGAGGCCATCAAGGCCGTGCTCGACACCCAGATCCGCGCGTCCTGACCGCCGCCATGTTCACCAGGGCCGGTGCGGGCCCCGGCCGCGTGCTGATGCGCCCGCACGATGGTGGACTCCACGGAAATGTCCCAGTCGATCTCACCGCAGCGTCGGCCGCTGCCTGGACCTGCTGGAGCAGCCGCTCCCATGTCCCGTCTGCTGACCAAGTCGGTACGTTCGTAGACGGCCTTCCACGGACCGAACCGTTCGAGCAGGTCACACAACTGCACGCCGGTCCGGACCCGGTGCAGAATACGGTCGATCACCTGGCGGTGATCCCGCAACCTGCCTCAACGCCCGTTGCTGACCGAGAGGAATGGACGTCGCTGATCCCGCTCGGCATCCGTCAGATCACCCCGCCCCAAAACCAGGGCACGCCCCGATCCAAAGGAAAGTCAGATGACTGAGCTGGACAGATCCCAGAAGTGCGCTTGACTGCGCGAATGAACATCAACTCGACGGAAGTGAGTCCGTCTGCAACCGTGCAGGTCAGGCGTTTCCGCAACGATGATTCGGTAGAGCAGCTGACCCTCCTGCTTCATCGCGCCTACGCAGACCACGCCGCTGCCGGGCGGGTCTTCTTCGCCTCCTACCAAAATCCGCAGGACACACAGCACCGCCTGAGCAAAGGCGAGTGCTGGGTCGCGATGAACGGGAACGCACTGGTCGGCACCGTCACCGTGTCAGCCCCTCACACCACTCCGGCCGGATACCCGGCGCCGGCAGGAGGGGGCTCGTTCTGGCAACTGGCTGTCGAGCCATCACAAAGAGGCACTGGCCTCGGACAGCGACTGCTGGCCCTGGCGGAGTCACGTATCGCTGCTCTCGGATCGACACAGGTCGTCATCGATACCTCTTCACAGGCAACAGACCTCGTCGACTGGTACCGCCGGCGCGGCTACGCGCCGATCGGCACTTGGCGGTGGGACGTCACCAATTACGACAGCATCGTCCTCATGAAGAACCTCCCGACGACAACTTCTTCGTGAACGGCCGGACAGAACCTTAAGGCTGCCCGCTCGTCGTCGTCAGCGCGGCGATGCCCTCCAGAACCCGTGCCACGTCTGCGAGGGAGTCGAGTGCGAGGTCAGCACCGGCCTCGGTAAGTTCGGCGGCCGTGGTCTTGCCCGATGCGATGCCGATGACGGGGGCGCCGCCCTCAAGGCCTGTTCGAACATCCTCCAGCGAGTCCCCGATGATCACAGTGTTCGAGCGGGTGAAGACCGTGCCGTACTTGGCCTGGGCGCGCTTCTGAGCGATGGCGACGAGCGCCGGCCGGTGGTGGTCGTCGGAGGCGAATCCGCCGATCTCGGTGTCGAGGAGACCGTCGAGGTCGAAGGCCGCGAGCTTGAGTACGGCGTTCGGCTTGAGGTTCCCGGTCACGGCAGTCGCAATCAAGCCGGGATGATCGTGCACCGCGCGCAGCGCGGCGGCGGCACCAGGCATCAGGACGCCCTGCGCACGCAGGTCCTCAGCGTGTGCGGCGAGGTGGACCGGCAGGAGATCCACCATGCGCGGCAGGAGACCGTCAACTTCGCCTTCCTGGACTCCGTTATCGATCAGAAGCGATCGGATCGCCAGTGGCATGGTGACGCCAGTGCCGCGGGCTGGCAGGTGTTCGGCGGGACGGCCGACGACCTCGGCGAAGGTCTCGCGATAGACCTGCCGGTCGATGTCGCCGACGTACAGCAGCGTGCGGTCGATGTCCCATAGCACGAGGACCTGCTGGGCCTGGGTCACGTTCAGCTCCTTGCACCGGTCACGAGTGTGGCACGGTCGATCAGCTCCCGAGCGTACGGGCTCCGCCGGACCGGGGCGAGTTCGCCGACCATGCCGTCGATGTGCTCGTTGAGGCGAACCGATTGGAGCTGTTCGGCAAGGTCGAGCGCCTGGTGTGCCGTGGCGCAACCGGCTTCGAGCTCGCCCTGCCTGAGATAGGCGGAGGCCCCGCGGGAGAGGAACAGGGCGTTGGTGCGCTGGTCTGCCGGGTTAAGGGCCTTCCGTGCCTCGGTGAAGCTGACAGCGGCACTAGGCGCATCGTCCAGGTCGAGATAGGCACTGCCGGACTGGCCGTGGATCTCGCCTTCGTTGATCCAGTACAGCCAGTGGGGGTCGAACTCGGATCGCCCCCGGGCGCAGAGTTCGGCAGCCTCGCCGAGCGCGATGAGGGCTGCCTGCCGTTCGCCGAGCTTGGCGTGCCCTCGTGCCTGCCGGGTCAGCAGCATCGCCTCCAGGGCGGGGGTGCCCAGGGTCCTGATCTTCTCGCGGGCGGCTCGCGCCGCGGTGACCGCGGTGCGCGGCTGACCGGTGGAGTAGCCGTGAATGGCCAGGTAGGACAGGGCGCCGGCGCCCAGGCGGTCGTCGCCGGAGACCTTGGCGGCGCGTAGTGCGGCGAGCAAGTAGCTCTGCGCGTGGTCGTGGCGCCCGGAGTCGAAGGCGAACCAGCCGGTCTGTGTAGCGGTGTCGGCGACGATGGCTGCCAGGCGGCGGCCGATGTCTTCGGTGTATGACGCCTTCTGCAGAAGGCGTTTGAGGAGTTCAAGGTGTGCGTCGCCTAGCTCGGTGAGGGTGCCGCTGCCGGCGCTGGCGTCCATGATGCGCAGGCGGTCGGTGGTCGCCTGCAGATTGTCCAGCAGTTCCGGGGCGAGCTGGCTTCCCTCCACGGCGCGTTGAAGGGGCTCGGCCTCGGCGGTGCCCCAATGGTGGACGAAGGCGGTGAGCGCCATGCCGCTCACCGTGAGGAACTGCCGGCGGTCAATCACGTTGCCTCCAACCGCGTTGTCCAGTGCCGCCACCATACGGGCCGCGGTCCAGGGCAGGGTTGGGTCGAGATCTCCGGCCGACTGGTCCGCAGGCCGCTGAAGCGCTCTGCCCGCTGACCGTGGGAGCGGGAGCTGGACGAGCTCGGCGGGTGCGCCGACGCCTGCGACAAATTCGATGATCTTGTCGATGTTGGTGAGGCGACGGCTGCCCGACTCCAGCATGGACAAGAACGCCTGACTCAGTCCCGTGAGCTGGGCCATGTCCTCCTGGCGCAGCGAGCCTCGCTGCCTGATCAAACGGCTGGCCTTGCCGAAGTCAAGGGCTGCAAAGGCCTGTCGGACATCGATGTCTTGCCACACCCGCTCCGGTACGGCTGGTAACGCGGGGGCGGACGGGATGCGAGATCGCGCGCAAGCGGAGCAGAGGCCGTCTGGGTTGTACTGGCTGAGTCGGCAGCCGCAGTCGTCGCACTGTCGCAGCGCCTGCTGGGCCACCTGTACCTCCCCAAACGAAAGTGCGCCAGCCGCCGGCTTAGTCCGCCGGGAACCGAGATCACCCCAGTGATATCACCAGCGGAATGTGCACACCGGACGTTTCCCAGTCAGCCTTGTGCCTCAATCAGCCTCTGTCCAGGGCCGATTACCACTCGCAGCACGAGTTCGTCCGGTCCTGTGTACCTCTCGCACCGGTTCGTCAGCAATGCCGCCGGGAATGGGCTTGGGCTCCGCTGCGGGGGACTTGGGCCGGGAACGAGCCACATCACCGACGGTTCGGAAGGGGGACACATCCATGGCGGTCAGCATCTCCGCTGTCGTGCTGCTCGCAGTCCTCGTCATCCTCTTCGTCAAGAAGGGCGAACTGAAAGCCGGGCACGCCGTCGTGTGCGTCCTCCTGGGGTTCTACCTGGCCAGCTCTTCCATGGCCCCCACGATCTCCGAGGTCACGACGAACGTCGCGCGCCTGATCAGTGGGATCAAGTTCTAGACCGGGCGCCGGCAGTCCGGTAGCTCTCTCCGGCCGCGCAGCGATCCTGCCCGGCACCAACGCCCCTCTCCCTGCCGAGGAAGCATTCAATGACCGAGAAAAGCATGACGCACCCTTGTGCCGCGATCGCGAGCACGAGGTTTCAGCTTTCCCGGCCCTCGACTGCGACCGGCGACAACCCCGGTCACGAGGCGCACTGATGCGCCCCGTTTACCACCCGGCCGGTACCGATGACGCCCTCGGTATGACCATGGTCGAGTTGCAGGCCGGCCGGTGGAGATCGGCGCGCGACTTGCTGGCGGCAACTGGTGGGCAGTGGGGGCTGCGGACGTCGCGTACGCAGGTGCTGGCGGTCACCGCTGCCCACTCCGACGTTATGGGCGTGTGGCTGGCGGAGGAGCCGAACAGTTACGACGCACAGGTGATGCGTGCCCGCGTCTCGGTGGAGCGAGCCCTGCGCGCCCATCACCAGCAACACGTGGGCGCTGCGGCATTGGAGGAGGCTGCACGGCATGCCTCGCTGATGATGGCGCACCGGGAACCGCGGGATCCGGTGCCTTGGATCTGCTTGCTCACCCTCGCACAGATCGACAGACGCGCCGGGAGCCCAGGCAGATGACGCGTTCCTTCGGGAACTGGGCTACGAGCCGGTGCTGGCCCGCCGCATGGGGCCGTTCGGCAACTTCGCCATCAGCTTCTCGGTGATCTCCGTGCTGAGCGGCTGCATGACCCTCTATGGCTTCGGGCTCGCGACCGGCGGCCCCGCCGTGATGATGTGGGGCTGGATCGCCGTCGGCGCCATGGTGATGCTCGTCGGAGCCGGCCTCGCTGAGGTCACCTCCGCGTACCCCACCTCCGGCGCCCTCTACTACCAGGCCGAACAGCTCGGCGGCCGCAAGTGGGGCTGGTACACCGGCTGGCTCAACCTGCTGGGCCTGCTCGGCGCGATCGCCGGCATCGACTACGGCGCCGCTCTGTTCACCGGCGCCTTCCTGAACCTGCAGTTCGGCTTCGTCCCCACGCCGGGCAAGATCATGGCGATCTACTTCTGCATCCTCGCGCTGCACGCCACCCTCAACCTCTTCGGGGTCCGGCTGGTGAGCATCTTGAACTCCATCAGCGTGTGGTGGCACCTGGGCGGGGTCGCCGTGATCGTCGGCACGCTGGCGATCGTCCCGTCGCACCACCAGTCGCCATCCTTCGTCTTCGGGGAGTTCGTCAACAACACCGGCTGGTCCAGCTCGCTGTACGTGGTGCTGATCGGGCTGCTGCTCGCCCAATACACCTTCAGCGGGTACGACGCCTCCGCCCACCTATCAGAGGAGACCACCAACGCGCAGGTCTCCGCCTCCCGCGGGATCATGCGGGCGATCGGTTGGTCGTGGCTGGCCGGGTTCGTGCTGCTGGCCGGACTGACCTTCGCCATCCAGGACTACGCCGCCACCCAGGCCAGCGCCACCGGGGTGCCGCCGGCGCAGATCTTCCTCGACGCCCTCGGCGTCGCCGGCGCGAAGGCCCTGCTCCTGGTGGTGATCGTCGCGCAGCTGTTCTGCGGCAACGCCGAGACCGCCGCCGCCAGCCGCATGGTGTTCGCATTCTCCCGCGACGGCGCCCTGCCCGGGTCGAAGCTGTGGCGTCACGTCGACGCCCGCACCGGCACCCCGACCCGCGCCGTGTGGCTGGCGGTCGCCGTGGCCGCAGTCCTGGCCCTGCCGTCGCTGTACAGCCCGACCGCGTACGCCGCCGTCACGGCGATCAACGTCATCGGGATCACGCCCGCGTACGCCATCCCGATCTACCTGCGGATCCGCAACCGCCACCGCTTCCAGCCCGGCCCCTGGAACCTCGGCCGCTGGGGCGTGCCCGTCGGCGCAATCGCCGTGGCCTGGGTGGTCTTCGTGACCGTGCTGTTCTGCCTCCCCCAGACCCGGCCCGAGTCTGGTCTCGTCTCCGTGACCACGTTCAACTACGCGCCCATCGCCCTGCTGGTCGTCCTCGCCCTGGCCACCGTGTGGTGGCGTGTCGCGGGACGCGACTACAAGGTGCCGACCGCGGCGGCCGACGCGGGCTCGGGCATGGCCCGGATCCAGGAAGAGGTCGTGTGATGACCGCAATGTCCACCCAGACCGGAGCAACACCGCGCCCGAGCGGCCCTTCGCACCGTGATGCCGATGCCGCCTCGACCACCCCGCAGCGGCCGGCCCGGGCGTTCAACGTCGACGAGCTGCGCAAGGCCGTCGGAGCCGGTGTGATCGACACCGTCCTCCTCGCCGTTCCGGACCTGCAGGGCCGCCTCAAGGGCAAACGGTACGGGGCGCGGCACTTCCTCGACCGTGTCCTCGACGGCGGCGCGGAGATGTGTGCCTACCTTCTGGCCACCGACGTCGACATGACGCCCGCCGACGGGTTCGCCCTCACGTCCTGGGCGAGCGGGTACGAGGACATGACGGTCGTGCCGGACCCCTCGACGCTGCGCACCCTGCCGTGGATGCCGCGCACCGCGCTCATCCTCGGCAACGCGATCGGCCTGGACGAGGAGCCCATCGATGTTGCTCCGCGCCAGATTCTGCGCCACCAGCTGACCCGGCTTGCCGCCCACGGGCTGCACGCCCAGGCCGGCCTGGAGACCGAGTTCATGCTCTACCGCGGCACCTACACCCCGACCGTCGGCATCGGCCCGGGCGGACTCACGCCGGTGACCGAGGAGAACCTGGACTACGCCCTCGACCACACGCCGGACACCGACCGGCTCTTCCGGCGCCTCCAGGGCTCGCTGTCCAAGGCGGGCATGCCCGTCGAGGCGATCAAGACCGAAGGCGCCCCGGGTCAGGTGGAGGTCACCTTCCCCTACGGTGCCGCGCTGCCCGCGTGCGACAACCACCTCGTCTTCAAGCACGCCGTGCGCACCCTGGCGGGCCGGTCCGGCATGACGGCCACGTTCATGGCCTCCCCCCAGACCGGGCTGGCCAGCGGTCTGCACCTGCACATCTCCCTCACTCGCAGCGGCAACCCGATGATCACCGATCCGACCGGACGGCTGTCCGAGATCGGCGAGCAGGCAATCGCCGGGCTGCTGACGGCGCTGCCGGGGCTCGCCCCGCTGTACGCGCCGAACGTCAACTCCTATAGGCGGTATGTGCCCGGCTCCTTCGCCCCCACTCGCATGACGTGGGGGTGGGACAACCGCACCTGCGCAGTGCGGGTCACCGGCCACGGGGCGGGCGTGCACCTGGAGATCCGCGTTCCGGGAGCGGACGCGAACCCGTACCTCGCTCTCTCCGCGGCGCTCGCTTCGATGATCCATGGCGTCGAGCGGCAGCTCACCCCGCCGGCGCCCTGCACTTCCAACGCCTACGAGGCCACCGAGGCGGCTCTCCTGCCCCTCACCCTCGATCAGGCACGCTCCGCGTTCCGCCAC
Organism: Streptomyces sp. NPDC048560; assembly: GCF_040650955.1. Taxonomy (NCBI): domain Bacteria; kingdom Bacillati; phylum Actinomycetota; class Actinomycetes; order Kitasatosporales; family Streptomycetaceae; genus Streptomyces; species Streptomyces sp. NPDC048560. The sequence continues at coordinate 128,477 of NZ_JBEZIJ010000010.1, read as the reverse complement.
AGCCCCGTCGCCCAGGAAGCCTTCGGGAAGGGTGTGGTCGAGCATTACGCCCACCTCGCGCAGCTCGAACTCGACCACCACCGCGGCATCGTCACCGACGCGGATCAGGCCCGCTGGTTCACCCGCGCCTGATCTCCCGCCGCACCAAGACCAGACTCCGGCCGGGAGCGTTCCCCCCTCGGCCGGAGTCTGCCCAACCTGCACCGCCACGCCGCCGCCGAAACGAAAGGACCCGCTCATGCCCGCACGGACCGCCACGGCCGCCTCACATCCGACCCCGGCACAGGTGAAGATCGCCGGAACCCTCGCCCGGGGCATGAGCACCGCCAAGGCGGCAGCCGAACTGGGCCTCGCCGAGGGCACCGTCGCGATCCAGATGTCGCACGGGAACCGGCGTGCCGGAGTACGCCACCGTCATGCCCTGGTCCACGCGTGCTACGTCACCGAACAGCTGCCCCGGCCGGAGCCGACAACGCCACCGCCCGGCGGCGTCGACGACGTCGAGACCAAGATTCTTTGGTCGCTCGCCCTGGACGGCACGTACGCCGAGATCGCACAGCACTGCGGCCTCTCCCACGACGCCATGAAGAAGCGGATCCGAGCGCTGCGGGCGCGCTGGAACGCCGAGCACGACCCGCACCTGATCACCCTGGGCTGGATGTTCGGCGTACTCGACGCCTCCCACGGAACCGGCGGCCACCAGGTCACGTAGCTGCAGACGGCCACGTTGTCAGTGGCCCTTGGCAAGCTACTCCCCCACACAACAAGACGACGCTGCGCACCCGCACAGTCACTTCACGTGATCATTCTGGGTGGGCGGCCGATTGGAAGGGCGCATCGGCATGACCGACATCCCCGCGACGATCGAAGACCTGATCACCACGGTGGTCGGCACCTTCGAGGTTGTCGCCGAGCATTCGTGGCCGGGCCCCGACCGCCCCCGAGTCTGGGAAGTACGAGGCAGTGACGGCCAGCGGCGGTTCGTGAAGCGGCATGCCGGTCCGAAGGGGCACCGCCGCGAGGTTGACGCCTACCAGCGGTGGACCCACTGCCTCGGTGCGGGGCGCGCTCCCACGCTGGTCGCGGCCGACACCGAAGCGCTAGCCATCGTGATCACGCCGGTAGCCGGACGCAGCGTCCGCAGCCACCCTCTGGAAGACAAGGAGGAGCTGGAGGCATACCAGCAGGCCGGCTACCTGCTGGCGCTGCTCCACTCCGCTCCGACCGCCACGGCCTCGTACTCGGCCGAGGGCGAGGGCGAGGCCGAGTGGGCGGCAGCCGTGGAGAAGATGCTCAACGATGCCGCGCTGTACCTGCCGGCCGATGTCGGCGTGATGCTGCGCGACCTTACCCGGGAGCGCCCCGGCGAGCTGCCGATGCACGTGTCCCACGCCGACTACCAGCCCAGGAATTGGTTGTGGGACGGCACCACCCGAACCCTGCGGCTGATCGACTTCGAGCGGACCTGCGTCGAGCCCGCCGTGAAGCGCGATCTCCCACGCCTCGAACTGCGCATCCTCGCCTCCCGCCCCAATGTCCGCGCTGCCTTCTACGACGGCTTCGGGCGCGACCTCACTCCGGCCGAACAGCACGCATGTTTGGCCTACGGCGCCCAGGACGCCGTGAGCGCCCTGCAGTGGGGTCTGGAACACCGGGACGTGGAGACCGTCGACGCGGCCCACACCATGCTCGAAAACCTCCGGGTCCACTACAACCACGGCATCATGCGCTCCCCGTCCAGGAGGCGGTGACCGTCATGGAGGAGATGAACTGGGAGGACGAAATGACAGCCGACGTGCTGGCCGACCGGTACGGCATCGAAGCGGAGTCCGTCGAGCAAGTGCCGATGGGCACCGACACCGTCAACTGGCGCGTGGTGACCTCCAGCGGGCAGCGGTTGTACGTCAAGGAGTACCCGGCGTCGGCCGATCTGGAAGCGGCCCGGGCGGCATGGGACATGTCGGAGTTCTGTCGGGCCGCGCGGCTGCCGGTACCGCGGGTATGGCCTGACCGGGACGGCAATCTGCTCAGCCTGGCCGACTGCAGCCCCTGGGCGGTGGTCGAGGAGGCACCTGGAACCGTCGCGACCTCCGCGATGACGGTGGCGCTCGCGGAGCACACCGGCATGATCCTGGGCCGGATGCACCGGGTCCTGGCTGCCTATCCTCTCCCCCGGCGCCGCCAGCACGTGCGATGGCGTACGGGGTCTGTCGAAGAGGCCCTGGCCAAGTGCGACACGGTTCTGGACACCGCCTGCCGTCAGCAGGCTGACAGCCTCGACCAGCTGCGGGGCCAGATCGCCCAGCGACGCGAGGACCTGCAAACCCAAGTCGGCCGACTGAGGGCCCATCTGCCCGAGGACCTGGTCGAGCAGGCCCTGCACGCCGATCTCAGCCGCACCAACCTGCTCGTCCAGGCCGGTGTCGTCACCGGTGTCATCGACTTTCGAGCTGCCAGAGCGCTGCCTGCCTGGGAGCTCGGGCGGGCTGCGTGCGACCCGCGCACCCTCGCCAACTCCGACCACTGGGCCGACTGCGTTCTGGCGATGGCGGCCGCCTACCGGTCCGAGAACCCGACCCTACCCATTGCCGAGGTTCGGCATTGCGCGCGGATCGCGCTGCTGTACATGCTGTTCAGCTTCTACGGCGCCACCACCGCCGAGTACGACCTCCCGGACGAAGCCGAGGCCGACCTGCAACGGTACTGGTCGGAACGGCAGAGAGGCATCCGGCGTCTGGTCGAGAACTTGGTGGATCTCGAGGACGCGCTCGCCGCCGAAACCGGGCATCCAAGGGGCATCTCATGAATGCGGATATCCGCCGGCCCCCGAGTGGCCAGCTCGAGGGCGATCCGCTGTTCCACAACACCACCTTCGTCGTCATCGACTTTGAGGGGACCACCCCCGCCGGACATCCGCCCCAGCCGATCGAGGTCGCCGCCCTCGCCCTCACCCACCAGCCCCACCGGGGGTGGGTGCAGGTCGGTGCCTACGAATCGCTGATGCGGCCGCCGGAGTTCGCCCCGCTCACCCCCGCCGGAGCCGCGCAGACCGGCATCACCGCGGCCATGCTCGCCGACGCGCCCACCGCGGGCGAGGCACTGGCCGCATTGGACTCTTGCCTCACGGCGGGGCCTTACCTCCTGGTCGCCCACCACGCCCCCGTCGAGGGCGGCATGATCTACCGCCGCCGTGAGGACTGCCCCCATCTGGCCGCGATCGATCTGATCGACACGGTCCTTCTCGCCAAACGCCTCCTGCCCCGCTTGAGAACTACCGGCTCGACACCCTCCTCGACCACTACAAGATCCCCCGGCCCAGGGACCGCCACCGGGCCATGGCCGATGTCCGAGTCACCGCCGAGGTCTTCGGCCGGCTGATCGCCGAAGCCGACTCCACCGGAACCATCCGGAGCCTGCGCAACCTGAAGACGACCGCCGGTCGCCCCGCCAAGGCATCCGCCCCCGTCCAGGCCGAGCTCTTCTGACCTCGTCCCAGACGTGAGCCAGCCTCCGCCCCGGCCGGCAGTGGACCGGCAGCCCATGCGGAGGGCTACCGAGCGCGGTCCGTGGCGTACGAGGAGCCCCGCACTCTACAAGCAGGCTCCGCCCGATCCGCTCCAACTCGCCCGTGGCCTTGCGGCGCTTGGGAACCTCGGCGATTCGGCCAACCACCTTTGGTGGCACGGGTGTTACGGGGGGCGGGTCGGTGTAGTTCCCACGGTCCGCCCGGCGCTCTATTCCGGGATTTCGGGGCCGACCGAAAAACGTGTGTTCGAAAAATGGGGGCTGTCGTTGAGCTTCCGACAGCATCCGAACGGTGATCCAGGGGGATTCGATGACCACATCCCAAGCACACAGCAAACCGGCCAGCGCTCCGCCTCCGCCGCCTCCGGCGGAGATCACCTACAGCGGGCAGTACTCCGTCAATCCGCTCGCCGAGGTGTCCTTCCGGAAGATGTGCGCCACGCTTCCGTCGGTCCTGGCCCGGATCGGCCGCCTGTCGTGGCAGACCGACCGGCAGGCCGTCCGGCTCCTGATCGGGTGCCAGGTCATCACGGGCGTATCGGCCGCAGTGCTGCTGGCCGCCACGGCCCGCGCGATAGGGCCCGTACTCGGTGCAGGAAGTGCCGGTGACCGTCTTCACGGAGCGTTGCCCGCGCTGCTCGTGGTCGCGCTCGCCGCCACGATGAACCGCGTCGCGGGGGCCGTGGCCACGTACGCCGGGCGGCGGATCACCCCGCTGCTGACCTCGGAGACCGACAGCGCCCTGGTCGAGGCGGTCTGCCGGGTCGAGGCCTCGGCCTACGCCGGAGACGGCTTCTCCGACCGGCAGGAGGCAGCCGAGATGGGGGTGGTCCGCACCCACGTGATGGTCACCGACGCCCAACGCTTCATGTCCTCGCTGATCCGCCTGGTCACCGCCGGCAGCGTCCTGTCCCTGCTCAACGTCATGATGTTGCCCCTGCTGCTCCTCGCCGTACTCCCCGCCGGCATCGGAGCTGTGCTGACTGCCCGTGTCGACTACGAGATCCACTACTCGAACATCTCCGACAGGAATGTGCGGGGGATGATGCGCTGGTGGGCCACCGCGTCCCAGTATGGGGACGAGGTCCGTGCCAACTCCATGACCGACTACCTCGTCTACTGGTACCGGGCCCTGTCCGACCGGTGTGACCGGCGGAACCTGGCCGCCGCACCGCGGACCTTGCGGATCTCCCTGCTCTCCGCGCTGGCCGGCGGCGTCTTCCTGCTCGCTACCTGGGGAGCACTCGCCTGGCTAGCCGTGACCGGCCGGATCGAACCCGCCATCGCCGCCACGGCCGTCATCGCCGTCCAGACCGCGCTCGCCGCCCTCTCCCAGGTCGTCATCAACGGCGCCGCCATCTTCCACACCAGCCTCTATCTCACCGACATGCAGTCCTTCCTCGACGAGGCCGCCCCCCTTACTCCCCAGCGCGGACCGGGCGAGATCACCGGCCCGGTCCAGCAGATCCGGCTCGACGAGGTCTCCTACCAGTACCCGGGGAAGGACAAGCCCGCGGTCGACGGCGTCTCCCTCACCCTGGAGCGCGGCCAGATCCTCGCAATCGTGGGAGCGAACGGCTCCGGGAAGTCGACCCTGACGCGCCTGATCACCGGTATCTACCTCTGCGACAAAGGCCGGGTCACCTGGAACGGAAACGACCTCGCCGACACCGACCCGGCCAGCGTCTGGGCCCGTTCCGGCCTGGTGCCGCAGGAGTTCGCCAAGTGGCCGTGGCCGGTTCGCGAGAACATCACCCTCGGCCAGCCGCACACCCACGACGACGGACCCGTATGGGAGGCCATCGATGCGGTCGGCCTGCGCAAAGCCGTCGAAGACCTCCCCAACGGGCTGAACAGCCTCCAGGCCCGCGACATCTGGGGAGGCATCACTTTCTCCGGCGGGGAGTGGCAGCGCGAGGCGTGCGCCCGGGCCCTGTACCGCAAGCCCGACCTGTTGATCTTGGACGAGCCGACTTCTCAGATGGACCCACGCGGTGAGCACCTGATCTTCGAGCGGATCAAGGCCATCGCCGCCGAGCGGATCACCATCATGGTCACCCACCGCCTGGAGAACACACGGATCGCGGACCACATCATCGTGCTGGAAGACGGCCGGATCTCCGAGCAGGGCCGCTACGACGATCTTGTCCACGGTGGCGGGACCTTCGCCGAGCTCCTCGCACTTTCCCAGGACCGCTGACCGGCTCCACGCCGCCCAACCCACCGCCGGCGCGGCCGGCCCGACAAGGAGGACACGTTGACGGACATCGAGAAGCAGACCGCCAAAACCTGGACGATCTACGGGGCGCACCAGCTCACCGTCCGCCCGGACCTGCCGGAGATCGAGCGGTGGGACTGGGGCGTCGCCGACACCGGACCCGGCATCGAGAGCCTCGGGGACCTGGCAGGGCTCCGCATCCTTGACCTCGGCAGCGGAGTGGGCCGGCACGCCGCCCGCCTGGCCTCCCTGGGCGCCGACGTCACCGGCGTGGACGCCTCCCCCACCCAGCACGAGCGCGCCGTCACCCGATACCCGAACACTCCCGGGCTCCGCTTCGTGTGCGCCGACGCCGTCGCCCACCTGCAGGACTCAGCCCCCTACGACCTCATCTACTCCGTCAACGGGCTGCCATTCCTGGACCCCAACCGGCTCCTGCCCGCGCTGGCCAACGGCCTCAAGCCCGGTGGACGCCTCCTGTACTCGGCACTGCACACCACCTCCGCCGGCGCCGGACCCTCCACGGCCGCCACCCCACGCCTGGAGGTCCTGCGACTGCCCGGCACCGACCAGACCCACCCCGTCCACATGTGGGTCCTGACCACCCAGCTGTGGGAGGACCTCCTGGTCGAGCACGGCCTCACCCTGGAGCAGGCCACGGCGATCGACGAGCCGAAGCCGGACAACCAGGCCTCCTACCGGCTGTACGAAGCCCGGCGTCCGCAGAGGGTGCCGAGCCGCCAGCGCACCAGCACTCCACCGCCTCCGAACGCGTTCGTGGGGGTCGGCGTGATCGTCCAGGGACCGGATGGTGTCCTTCTGGGCCAGCACCGTCGTGGAACTTTCGAATTGCCGGGTGGATCGGTTGAGCCCGGCGAGACATTCGCCGAGGCCGCAGTACGCGAGCTCCACGAGGAGGCCGGTCTCGTGGCCGACGTCGCCGACACCGTCGTGCTGGGCACCCTCCTGGCCCGGGTGGGTGACATCGTGCGGGTGACGGTTCCCGTCCTGGTGACCCGGTGGTCCGGTGTACCGCTGCAGCGCGAAGAGACCATCGGGGCCTGGAGGTTCTGGCCCCGGGACGCGCTGCCCCAGCCGCTGTTCGTACCGAGCGCTCAGTGCCTGAGCACGTGGGATCCGAGCCTCCCGCTCGACCATCCAGCCGCGGCGGCCTTCCACCCCGCCGGTCCCGGGACTGCCTAGCCGGATACTCCCTGTCCCTGCCAGTCCCCCGCGTGGGAGGCAATTCCCTCCCACCGCAGCGAGGCCGCCCGCGAGCGGCCCCTGCCCGGGATCCTCGCCCGCCTCCCCGCAGACGTACGGTCGTCGATCATCTCAACCGAGTACCACACCCTCCTCGGCGTATCCCCTCGGCCTGGTGGCCAGCACAAGCTGAGACTGTGGTCTGACAGCCCCGGAATCCCGGGCCCTCAGTCCGTCGCTGCCCGCGCCGTGGCGGTGTCCCGGCCAATGAGGTCCTGCAGCAGCTCGCGTGTTGGCGGCGGCATCATTCCCTCCGCGCCCAGGAGGTGCCACTGGCATCCGGGCATCCGGGCATCGAGCCGCCGGTACTCCTCGAACTGGCACAGCAAGAGCAGGGTGTCGAGCGCGCGTTGCGCCGGGGGCCAGAGGCGGTCCTTCAGCGTGCTGAGGATCACCAGGCGTGCCGCGAGGAAACGGCAGTTCTGCCACTCCCCTACCGCCTCGCCGAGGTGTCCAGCATCCAGCTCCCCTTCGACGCGCGAGCACAGGCCCAGGGCCCACTCCCGTACGCGCCCGACGGTCACCCAGGCCGTCGCGAGATCCTCCAGAGGCGCCCGGCCTGCCAGGTCGCGCAGGTGGTCGCGGGCATCTCCCGCAGGGCCGAGAGTCAGGGTGCCGTCCTCGGTCAAGACCTTGCCAGCGACATCCGGGGCGTCTCGCTGGGTGGTCTCGACAAGAGAAGCGATGGGGTTGGCCGCGGCCTTGGGGTTCATCGCCCGCAGCATGTCGCCGACGTCGTCCATGGACATCGACCCCGAGATCACAGCCGTGGCGGCGGCCAGCGCGGCGTCCTTCGGCGTGAAGGAAGAGGGGCCGGGATTCTCATCCATGGCGACAAGCTCGGCCGGAGGCCACGCTGCGGCGCCGGCGCGGGCGAGACGGTCGATCCGCTCGTCGATCCGCCGGGCCCGGGCAGGGACAAGGGTCACCGTCAGGTCTTCCTCGTCGATGTGGTCGGCGAGATCATCCAGCCTCTCCTCGGGGTCAGCGGGCTGCTCGTCGTCATCGCCGTGGATGAAGAGGGTTTCCACCGCGGCGCTGAAGGCGGCCCGCACGGTGGTTTCGGGAACCGGGAGTCCTTCCGCGAACAGCAGCAGTGCAAGGTCCTTCGGGCGTTTGCCACGACCGGCATGACGAGCAAGGCCAAGGACCAGGTCGAAGCTCTCGGGCGCCGGGCTGGAGGTGCTGCCCTTGCCGCGCCCAAGGCCTCCGCCGGGGATGTTGCCGGGCAGCAGCCGAGCATGCCTCCACACGTCCAGGCGACATGACGCGACGGTACCGGCGGCGTTCGAGCCGGCGGGCGGGCCGAGAAAGACCGTCACCTCATCTGGTGGCCCCTCTTCGAATCGCTGGCCAACGGCATGCCCATGGCGTACCCATGCCTTCCGGTCGCATCGAAGGGCGATTAGAGACCCCCCAGCTCCGTCGGGTCGCCGAGCAGTCGACCCCTTCAAATGGCAGTCGAGTGGCAACCCCGTGGCGTACCAACGCCGTTGCGGGTCGGCCAGATTTGAAGGCCAGCACCGTGCAGCCACGCCCGGCCGCTGCCCACCCCGTCCCGATGCGTGAAGGAACCAACACCTCATGACCACGAATCCGAACGTTCCCGGCCAGGACCGCGACCACCGGGAGCTGCGCCTGGTCGTTCTCCTGCTGGCTATGGGGATGGGGCTGCTGGCCACCGGAGCCGCCGTCTACCTCTCCCTGGTCCACCCCTCGATGGCCGGGCCGCTGGGAGTGGGTGCGGCTGTCCTCGGCGCGCTGGCCGGCGCCGGGGGCGCTATTGCTCGCGCGATCCGGCACTGTCGCTGACGCGAGAACTGGGAGAAGCCGCGGGTATGTCCTTGCTGGGAGTACGCACCGCCTACGGCGATGGCGAGATCGCCTGCGGCGCCGCGGTTTCGTGGACCACATCAGCGATGAAGCCGATTGCCTGTCCAAGTAGCCCTAGAAACCCGGGGTTCCACAGATTACCCTCACGGATCACGCCCCGCCACAGAGTCTGGAGCGCCGTCACGCGACGGAAGAAACTCCGAAATCCCGCTAGGGAATAGGGGTATGCCGCTGTCACCTAAAGCGAGAGTCCGGGCAACTTCACTTCACGGACGTGATGGGATCTCCAACATACCCATGGCGCGCACAGGGGTTATCTCCACCAGCACGCGCTCAGAGTCTGGGGCGGGGCGGCGACCATAGCGATCCGCATATCGGTCGACAGCGTTCGAGACTTCATCGCCTGCGGTTCGAACCTCTGCCACGCCCTCGATGGTCAGCCACCTAGGGCCCGCTACCTGCGATACCGCGACTCGCGCCTCACCTGGGAGGGCAGCAAGGATGTTGGCGACTTTCACGCTGCTCTTTCGCGTGATGACACGCGCGACGCCCGCCTCGTGGTCGTAGGTCACCCCAACAGGCACCACATGCGGAGTTCCATCGGAACGCAACGTGGTCAGCGTGGCCAAGTGGTATTCAGACCAGAAGCTCGCAAAGGCTTCAGTTTCGGTGATCGCGGTAGCCATGGCGCCAGGTTAATTCACTTCTGCATTCACGCGGGTGCGACCTATGTCACGCAAATCAAGATCATCGAGAAGGGTTCCGATTTGCCCGAATCGCGCCACCCCAACAGGACGCCCCACGGGTGCTTCGTTTCGGATCCATAACGAATCTACCGGCTGGTACTTTCCGCGAACCTGTCAACCTCGCAAGTGAATAACGGCAGGTCAGATGGCGTTCATGGCAATGCATGCCATGGACGCGGTTGATCGAGTAGACACTTTCGATCTTGAATGGCTTTCGAGCCCTATTGGCCCGCCCGAGACTGCTGATCAACCCGCTCCGGGAATGACGTACGGTTCGATCAAGCGGGCGGAATCGCTGGTTCCGCAGGGCTCGCCTTCGCGAACCTTCCACCGCCAGGCCATGTGGGGGATGCGTCCCTCGCAGGGCCCCGAGCGTTAGCCCTGCGGAGCCGCCGGGCGGAAAGCGCTCGCACGGTGCAGGGGCGCGGTTGACCGACCGCGAACCCCACCCGTCAAGCAGTAGGAGCAAAGCCGAGCCGCATCCCCACTGTTGTGGCATCCGCCTCGGATTTCGAACATACGAACGATGGCGCCAGTGTCTTTCGTCGTCTCCCGCAGGGTGTGACGGAGGACTACAGGCTGACGAGGGACCTATGTGGTGGCGAACCGGGGACACGCGTCCCCACAGCAACACCGAGCGCCGGGTACGTCCCTGGCCTCTCCGCCGACCGGGAGCCTTCACCCCTGCAGGGCGGGCGGACCGAGTGGCGGACCGGCAGCTACGTAGGCGTATACGCCTGGAGCTCCAGGAGCTGGGCGTCCAGCCGCCGCTGCGCATCGACGAGCTTCGGCTCGCGTTGGCGGCCCAGCGCGGTCGGCCCATTCTGATTCGACGGGCGCCGCTACCCATGCCGGGACCGGTGGGGCTCTGGCTCGACCTCCCGGACGCCGACGTCATCGTCGTCCAGGAGCGCACGACCCAGCTCCATCAGGACCACATCATCCTGCACGAGCTATGCCATCTGAAGGCCGACGGGCCGCAGGGCCACCGCTGGGAAGACCTCGCGTCGGGAGTTGGAACGGAGGGCGGGCAGCGGTGCTCGTACCTCGACAAGGAGGAGTGTCAGGTGGAGAAGGCCGCCACGATCATCATGGAGTGGGCGTCCGTCCTGGAGCAGGTCGGCCCTCCGCCGGCCTCCGATCCGGCCGTTCGCAGTGTGAATCTGGCCCTGGGTGACCGGCAGGGGTGGCTGTGATGACGATCCTGTTCCTCCTCATCCTGGCTGCCGCCGTAGCGTGGAAGGTCTACCAGCTCACGAAGGCGCCCAGGGACGGCGCCCTGCGCTCCGTCACTCTGTGCCTCGTGTGTGCGGCCCTGTCCTATCCGGTAGCCATGCCGGGCGGCGCCAGCGGCGTGGACACGGTTGCCGGCCACGGCGCGGCCAAGCTCATACAGAACATCCTGCTGCTCGGCACGGTGTACTTCCTGATGTGCTTCTACCTCTATTCATCTGCCGACCGGGCAACGAGTAGGCGGCGAGCACGTCGCGAGGCCATCCTCGTTCTCGTCGTAGCAGCCGTTCTCGTCGTCTCGGCCACGACGGTGCCGCACGAGGTGTTCGCCGGATCCTTCTCGTCGGCGGACATGACGATCACGCAGCTCGCCGCGTTCTACGGCGTCGCCGGCCTGTATCTGACCTACACCCTGGGTGCCGCTGGCATCTGGACGGTCCGCTACGCCCGGCTTTCGCCGCGCCCGCACTCCACCGGTCTTTGGATCACGGCGGTCGGGCTGCTGGCCATGGCCGCTGCCTGTGCGGTCCGGGCAGTCTTCGTGGCCACGCGTTGGCAGGGCGGCACCGTTCCGAAGGGCCTGATGGCCTCCGTCGCGATGCTGCTGGTCCTCTCCATCCTCCTCTTCGTCGTCGGCGTCTCCTACTCCGGCGCCCGCAGCCGCCTGTCGGCGATGCGGGTGTGGCGGCAGCACCGCCGCGGATACCGCCGCCTCGAACCGCTCTGGGGTCTGCTGTCCGACCGGTTCCCCGAGACCGTTCTGGCCTCTCGGCCGACGGTGCTCGAAGCATGGGGTGTGCGTGGCGTGCACCGTCTCTACCACCGCCGCGTGGTCGAGTGTCGGGACGGGCTGGTCCGCATCAGCCCGCTCATGGGCGACCTGACCACGGAGGAACTGCTGTCTATGGACACGGCCGTCCTGGCCAACCGCCTGCGCTCAGCAGCCGCCGCAGACGTCCACGCGTCCGAGGAGGCACAGCCGGTCATTCCCCTGGCTGTACCCAAGATCGATAGCGCGGGCGCTGACGCCGCCCACCTGTTTGCCCTTTCCGACGCCCTCCGCGCCGCCTGACCAACTTTCACGGAAAGAGAACCCTGATGCTGATCACAGCTGGCCGCATCCTCACCGGAGACGCCGACGTAGCCGACGGCGCCGTACTAGTACGGGACGGCATCGTCACGGCCGTCGGCCTGCGCGCCGACATCGAAGCCCAGGCAGGCAGTGGCGAACCGCGCCAGGACTTCCCGGATTCCACCCTGCTGCCCGGCCTGATCGACGCCCACGTCCACCTCGTCTTCGATGCCGGCGCTGACCCTGTGGCCACCATGCAGGAAGCCAGTGACGAGGATCTGCTGGAGGGGATGCGCAAGCGGGCCGACCAGCTGCTGGCTACCGGTGTCACCACGGCCCGCGACCTCGGCGACCGAGGAGGCCTCGCGCTGCGCCTCGCCCAGGAAATCGCCGCCGGCACCGCGACGGGCCCCCGCATCATCGGAGCCGGGGCACCCGTCACTCCGCCCGGAGGACACTGCTGGTTCCTTGGAGGCGAGGTCTCCAACGCCGACGAGGCCCGCGCCCTCGTGCGCCGCAACGTCGCCGCCGGCGCCAAGGTCGTCAAGGTCATGGCCGGCGGCGGCGGCCTCACCAAGGGCGGAGCCCCCAGCTGGAAGAGCCAGTTCGGCGCAGACGAGCTCGCCGTCGTAGTCGAAGAGGCCCACCAGGCTGGCCTGAAGGTGGCCGCACACGCCCACGGCACCGATGCCATCACCGACGCGGTGGCCGCCGGTGTCGACACCATCGAGCACTGCACCTGGATGACCGAGGACGGCTTCGACCTCCGCGAGGACGTCCTGGCACAGATCGTCGAGAAGGGGATCTACGTCTGCCCGGCCGTGAGCCCGCACTGGCAGATGCTCCCCCGCTTCTTCGGCGAGGAGAAGGCCGCCGCCATGTTCGCGCTCGTGCAGCGGATGGCCGAGTCCGGAGCCCGCCTGATCGCGGGCACCGACGCCGGTGTCCAGCGCGCCGGGTTCGACGGGATCGTCGGCGCCCTCGGCTTCTACGAGCACCTGGGGGTCTCCCGAGACCGGATCCTGGCCATGGCCACCACCGAAGCGGCGGCAGCCCTCGGTGTAGGTGACCAGACCGGCCGTATCGCTCCCGGCTACAGCGCCGACCTGCTCCTGGTCGACGGCAACCCGCTCGAAGACCTGTCCGCTCTGAGCGCGGTGCGCGCCGTCTTCACCAACGGCCGCCAGCACCAAGCCGCGTAGACATCGCAACGACCAAGCGGGGCTTCGCCCGGCGCCGTTAGGCGCTGGGCAGGCCCCGCTCTTCGATTTCCGCGACGATGTTGTTGATCAGGGCCATGACCTCGGTCGGCAGGCCCTCGGGTCCCATCTGCCTGCCCTTCAGCCCGCGGATCTTGCCGGCCTGCACGTTCGCGAGCAGAGTCAGTCCCTCGGCGACCTGCCTTTTGACCACGTCGCGGCTTCGGAAGAAGAGGGCGCTGACGCCGAAGGCAGCCGACAGCCCCTCCAGCACCGGTGGGGACGCCTCGGTCACCTCGCCGTTCCGCAGGTCCGCGACACCGGCAGCGGAGATCACCTGGGCACCGACGTAGGCGTTCACCGCACGGGCGATCTCCGCATCCGAGGGTGGCACGCTGTCGTCGTCCGGGTTCTCCAGGAGATACCGCATCTTGTCGGCGAGGCTCGTGGGCATCTCGGGGTGGGGCTCGGGAACCTCCACTCCGAAGGACCGTTCCTGTGCTGCCATCAGCTGCTCGACGCTCACGTCATACGCCTTGGCCAACGGCTCGACGTAGACGCCCGAGAGCCGCCGCTTGGCCCGCTCCGCGTTAGCCACCGGCCCGGCAGACTTGGTACCCAGGAGCCCCGGGACCTCGTTCTGGAAGAACCCGGCATCGGCCCGCAGGTCTGCCAGAGTGGGCAGACCATCACGCGGGAACATGGCATCGAGCGGCTGCCCCAGCGCCCGGGCGAGAGCTGGAAGCCTCTCCGGATCCGGGTGGCTCGTGCCCCTCTCCCACGCGGTCACGCTGGTCGCGTGGACTCCCACGGCGGTAGCCACGGCCTCCTGCGTCAGCTCGGCGGAGCGACGGAGCGCGCGTACACGCTGTCCATCGAAGATACGTGCCGGCATGCCCCTCCTCCCTTCCGTCCTGTCCTAGGTTCACTGTATTCAGGAAACCTAGTTTTAGCCACTTGTGCGGTTCGCCGAACGCAGATAACTTCGACTCGACGAACGGTACCGGCCGCCGACCAGGCCGCCTAGCCCTCGTGACTGTCTTGTCACCCGAGGGATCGGCGCTGGTCAGGATGCATGTCGTGACCTGTGAGGAGTTCTAGAGCGAAGTCTAGGTATTCCGGCAGGTTCTACGTATGTTCGTCGTCGCCCGCCGGTCACCAGGCCCGGCGGAGGACTCGGAGGGGGGCTGGGTGCGCAGCGGATGGACCTTACGGACTGGCTGAGCCAGGAAACAGCGACGGCGCCCGAGAGCGGGAACTCTCAGACGCCGGACGCTTCTGGCAGCACAACCGCCCACGAATGAGCGGACAGCCACCCAACATCGCCGAACCGGACCTTCTCACGGGCACACCGGTACGGCGGGTCACACCAGAGGAGAGTGTCGCATGGCGACCGCCCCGCGCAAAAGACCGGAGCATACGGCCGACCCCGCAACCCGCGATCAGGGGGGTGTCGCCTGATGGCCCGCATCCGCACGATCAAGCCGGAGATGTTCTGGTCGGAGGACCTCGCTGCGTGCGACGTCACCGCGATGGTGACCTTCCAGGGACTGCTCACGCAGGCCGATGACAGCGGGCGGTTCCTTGCACACCCGGCGATCATCGCCGGACAGGTGTGGCCGCTGCGTATCGAGCACACCCCCGCCCATGTGGCCAGGGACCTCGACCAGCTGGCCGCCGTCGGCATCATCTGCCGATACACCGGGTGCGACGACAAGGACTACTTGCACGTCGTGAAGTGGGACAAGCACCAGAAGATCGACCGACCCTCCGCGTCGCGCATGCCTCGGTGCCCCGCGCACCAGGCCGAGCGCCCGTGCAGCGAGTGCGGTAGCGCGGCCTGCCCCGCCTCCCCCGCCAAGGCGTCGGCGCCGACCACGGCAGCCGGGCTTGCCGGCAGCGCCTCGCAGGATTCGACGAATACTCGTCGAGTACTCGATCAGCCGGTTTCGCCCGATTCTGCGCCTGCGGCGCAGCCGGACCCCGCACCCGTCGGCTTCGGTACCGCCCCGCGATCCGCTCCGAAGGCCCCCCAGGAACCACTTTCCGACCTGC
Source organism: Streptomyces sp. NPDC048560 (assembly GCF_040650955.1). Classification (NCBI taxonomy): domain Bacteria; kingdom Bacillati; phylum Actinomycetota; class Actinomycetes; order Kitasatosporales; family Streptomycetaceae; genus Streptomyces; species Streptomyces sp. NPDC048560. Next base: position 113,333 of record NZ_JBEZIJ010000010.1, on the reverse strand, counting down.
CGGGAGAAACCGCAGGTCAGAAGGCACTCGATGAGGGCTCGACACGAATACGCGAGGGCTCGTCGTCTGGATCTAGGATCTTGGATCCTGGATCAGTACCTACGGGGCGCCAGGCGCCAGCGTCTGGCGGCGTCTCGGAGAAGGTGTCCGCGAAGGACCTGGTGGCCGAGTACGTGAAGGGCTGCAGGCAGAAGCCGCCGAGCGACACGCGCGGGCTGCTGGGCCGGAAGATCAAGATGCTCCTCGACGAGGACTTCGCGCCCAGCGACATCCGCGCCGCCATGGACCTGCTGCGGAACAAGGGCCTGCATCCGAGCGTCCTGCCCAGCCTGGTGAACCAGGTCGTCAACGCCTCACCTCAGCACGCGGGCTCGACGCCGTCCTCCGCCTCCGGCGCGGGGCCATGGGCCAGCACTGGATCCGCCTACACGCCCTACTTCAACCCGGCGCCCGCGCCCACCACGTTCGGAGGAAGCCTGTGACCCGCGCCCGTCTCGCCGACCCGCAGCCCGCCGTCTCCGACCGCCTGCAAGCCCGCCTCGCCGCCCGCCTCGCCGCCCGCGGCATCAACCCGGCCGCCCCGGTCCTCGCGGACACTCCGGAGCCAATCCCGGCCCTGGAGGCAGCCCAGCGGCGCATCCCGTACGACTACCGGGACGCGTTCGCCGACCACCCGGCGGTCATGACCTGGGTGCGGACCATCGCCGACGCGGCTACCGCGCCGCACACCGATGACCACAACCCCCACTGGGGCAGTGGCGGGCGCCGGGTGATCGCCCGCGGACCCTCGCTCCTGCTGTGGGGCAACACCGGAGCAGGCAAGACCCGCCAGGCGTACGGGGCGATCCGCTCGCTCACCGCCGCCGGGTGCGCGGTCCGCTGGCACGCCATCAAGGCCGTCGACCTCTTCGGACAGATGCGCCAGCGCACCGGGGTAGACGTCGAGTGGCTGCTGCGCGATATCGCCCGGGTGCCGCTGCTGCTCCTGGACGACCTCGGCGCCGGCAAGTCCAGCGAGTGGAACGAGGAGATCACCTTCCGGCTGCTCGCCTGGCGCGGTGAGCACCACCTCCCGACGCTGGTCACCACCAACCTGGCACCGATCCGCACCGAGCACATGGACTCACGCCAGCCGGTGCTGCGCGACAAGGTGGGCGACCGGATCCTCTCCCGACTGTCCGGGATGTGCACCCCGGTCGAGTTCGACGGCCCGGACCGCCGCTTCCAGCGCGCCTGACCGGCCCCTTCTCCTCCCTCTCCCCTTCGGTGCGGCCCCGTAGCCGCTCCCCCTGTCCTGCCTCGCCGCCGAGCCGCACCCACACCGCTTCGCCGCTGGTGTGCCGCGCTGCCCGCCCGCCGGCCCATGAGGCGTACCCGGAGAACATCCCCATGCGCTACATCACCACCAACACCCCTCCCACCGACCTCCACGGGGTCGCCGATATCAGCTGGCACGCCCGAGCCGCCTGCAACGGAGTCGACCCCGCCACCGCGGACGAGTTGTTCTTCCACACACCCAACGACGACTACGCCATCGCGGAGGCGAAGGAGATCTGCAGCTGGTGCCCGGTCCGCCGCGAATGCTTCAACTACGCCCTGGACAACGAGATCAAGGAGGGCGTCTGGGGTGGCCTGACCGAGGCTGAGCGGGGGACCTGGCATGACCAGGTGGAGAACCGACTGGACTACAGCCGGGTGAAGGCGGTAATCGAAGGCCGGGACGTCCAGCTGAGCCGACTCGAACGCAAGACCCTCACCCGCTACGCGAGCGCCCAGGGCTGGAGCCCGAACCGCCTGGCTCACACCCTCCAGATCGGGGGCGAGTGGGCCCGTGACCTGCTCCGGGTGGAGGCTCGCGCCATCGAGAACCGCGACAACCACAACCTCGCCTCGGACCCGAATCCGGTCGAGACCGCCCGGCAGGCCGCCCTGGCCGGACAGCAGCCCCCGCCCTCCGGCCAGGCCCACGACGGTGACGGTCCCGAGCGCGACCGGAGCATTCCCCGTAAGGACAGGCGGGGCAAGGTCGTAGCGCGAAAGTCGAGGCCGGTGGCTCGTCACGTGCAGACACAGGCTCTGATCAACAACCTCCGGGAAGCCGTATGACCACCCCCGGCACGGGCCCCAGGTCCACGAGGAGCACCGAGTCCGCGGAGCGGTTCACCCTCGCCGCCGCCGGCGCCGTCATCGCGGCCCTGACCGCCGCCGCGTTCTGGCTGTCCTACGCACACCTGGCCGAGGTCGCCGGGCAGCACGGCCTGGCCAAGTCGCCCGAGCGGCAGTGGGCCTGGCCAGGCACCTTGGACGCCTTCATCGTCATCGGAGAACTGCTGATGCTGCGAGCGGGACTGCGGAAGGTCACCGACTGGTGGGCCGTGTCCCTCACCGCCATCGGATCGATCGGCTCCATCGCACTCAACGTCGCCGGCGTCAGCGGGACCGGCCCCGACCCGGTCCCCGTGCTGGACTACGTCGTCGCCGCCGTCCCGCCCACCGCAGCCTTGTTGGCCTTCGGGGTGCTGATGCGCCAGATTCACCAGCACGTCGCCACAGCCGACGACCGGGCTCCACTCCCCACGGAGACCGTCCCCGAAGGCGCCATGACCTTCCGGACGACCATTGGGGACCAGCCTTCCGCGCAGTCAGGGGATGGCAACGGGACGGCAGTCCCCGCCGGTGGGCACCATCGTGCGGAGGAACGTTCTGGTGGGGACCGGACGCGCACGGTCCCCGAGCAGAGGAACGGTCCCCACACGGTCCCCGACCCGCCGGTCCCCACCGGCCTCGATACGGCGGAGGCATCGGGGACCGTCTCCAGCCTGGGGACCGGGGACCGCCACAACGGGGACCGGCCACACACGGTCCCCTCGCAGAACCCCGGTCCCCACGCGGTCCCCGTCCCACAAGGGGACCGTCCCAAGGGGACCGACGGTCCCGGACATGGGGACCGTGGCGGGACCGGCGCCCCGGCGGGGACCGGCAACGAGCCCCGCGCGGTCCCCAACATCAAGGCCACCAGCGGGGACCGGATGGGCCACACGCCCGCAACGGTGCGGAACAACGGCGTCAGCAGGGACCGTCCCCGACACGACCGCACGTCCTCGGTCCCGGGGACCGGGGACCACCAGGGGACGGTCCCCGGGACCGAGACGGACGGTCCCCGTCCCCACCCCACGCCGGATGGGGACCAGGAAGACGCCGGGGACCGTGATGGGGACCGGGGTAACGCCGACCCTGAGGACCCGCCGGCGAAGCCGCGCCGGGGACCGGTCCCCAAAGCAAAGCGGGGGACGGGGAACCGCGTACCGGAGCGGTCCCGCAAGGGACCGGGACCGCGGTCCCGGTCCCGCCTCACCGAGGACGAGATCGTCGACCGGCTGCGTCCCCACGTGCGGAGCGCACTTGAACGGGACGGCAACGAGTCGGTCACCCGCGTGCAGCTGCGGGCGATCATGCGGGCCCAGCAGATCCCCATCCGCAACGACCGCCTCACCCCAGTCCTCGCCCGACTGCGCGACGACAACACCAAGACGAGGAGCCCCCGATGAAGACGTGCCCCCGCTTCACCCGCATCCGTGCCGACTTCGAGCGGGACATCCACTACCTCGGCAACCACGCTGCCCGCCACCCGGGCACCGCTCCGGCGAAGACCAGCGCCCGAACCGCCCTCGGCACCAAGCAGCGCATGGCCGAAGCCCTCACACGGCACTACGCGCACTGCCCCGAATGCGGATAGCCAACCCATAACGGTAGACGGATCGCTGCCTGAGGCGCTCCACAGGGTGGCTCGGACTTCTGCCGGGCCACCCTGCCGTCCGGGCAGCAAACTCCCGAACGCCCCTGCCGCACCCCCGACCGAACCAGCTCCACGAGGACCCGGACCCGATGACAAACCCGTCGAACAGCGCAACCACTGACACAGATCAGCCGGACCACAACTCGCTCTCGTGGCGAGCAAGTTATCCCATGAGTAGCACTCCCGTCGGGAGTGCTACTCATGGTGTCCCCGCCCCAGGGGAGGTGGGCCCAGGCAGGCACCAGGGGGCGCCGGCCAGGGAGGATGCGGCCGAGGGCGGACCGCATACCCAGGAGGAGACGCACTCGTGCCACAACCCACTCTGCGTGCATCGCGCACCCGAGAAACCGTCCGTCCGTAACCGTCTACGTAAGCCCGCCGCCGACAAACGCGTCCACATGATCGCTAGCCGATTCAACGACTCCGAGAAGCAGAGCCTCCTCGATGCCGCCAGTGCCAGCGCGATGACGGTGTCCGGCTTCCTCGCGCATGCCTCTCTCGCCGCCGCGCGCGATCTCTCCCGTACGGCTGCTGCGGTCGCCGGAGAACGCGAAATGCTGAACGAGCTGTTCGCCCTGCGCCGGCACCTCGGCCAGATCGGCAACAACGTCAACCAGGTGGCCAAGGCCTTGAACTCCGGCGCGGACGCACCCCATGCGGAGGCCGTGCTCGCGGCCGTACGCAGGGCGGCAGAGCGCGTCGACGACTTCACCCGCCGCCACGTCGAATCGGCGGGCTCCGTACGGTGATACCCCGAGTTCACAAGCGGGGGACCCGGACCATCGGGCTGCTGTACTACCTGTACGGTCCGGGCACCCACGAAGAGCACATCGACCCGCACTTGGTCGCCGCCTGGGACAGCCTCGCGCCGGATCCCGGACGCGATCCCGAAGCCACCCACCAGGCCCTGCAGCAGCTTCTGGATCTTCCCGTCGACTCCGTCGCCCCGAGCCGGCGACCGGCTAGGCACGTGTGGCACCTGTCCGTACGAGCGGCCCCCGAGGATCCTGTCCTCTCCGACGACCAGTGGGCGGACATCGCCCGGCGCATGGTTTCCGCTACGGGCATCGCTCCCGAGGATGGTCGGCCCGGGTGTCGGTGGGCCGCTGTCCGTCATGCGGACGACCACATCCACATCGTCGCCACCTTGGTTCGCGAGGACGGCCGCAAGCCCCGCCTGCACAACGATGCGGCCCGATCCCAGGCCGAAGCACGCCAGATCGAGATCGACTACGGCTTGCGGCGCCTCCATACCGGTGACGGCACGGCAGCCCAGCGCCCCACCAGCGCCGAGCGCCACAAGGCCGAGCGCCAAGGTCGCGAGCGGACCGCCCGGGAAGAACTGCGCGAGACCGTCCGCCGTGCGGTCGCCGGCACCCAGAGCGAAGGGGAGTTCTTCGAACGCCTTGCCTCGGCAGGTCTGCTCGTCCACAAGAGGGTCGCCCCGTCCGGCGATCTTCTCGGGTACAAGGTCGCGCTCCCCGACGACCGCAACAGGAAGGGCGAGCCGGTGTTCTACCCCGGCGCACGGCTCGCCCCGGACCTGTCCCTGCCCCGAATCCGCGAGCGCTGGAGCACCACGGTGGCCCCCGACCGGGACACCGAGGGAGTCACAGCAGATGCTCCGTTGCGCTCGGTGCCCGGGCCCGCTTCCGCACGGCGGGCCGCGACGACCGCCGCCTGGCAGGCGGTGCTGGTCTTCGACGACGGTGACGACGGCGCGATCTCCGCGCACATCGCGGCGGCCGGCGAAGTGCTGGACGCGCTCGCCAAGACCTCCGCCGCCCACACCCGCAAGCAACTGGGCGAGGCCGCCTTCGCGTTCGAGCGGGCCTCACGCTCCCACGTCCGGGCCGCCCGCGGTCACGACCGCACCCTGCGCCAGGCCGCCCGCGACCTCGTGCACGGCGGGCCGGCGCTCGGCCGAGGGGAGGACGGGGCGACCACCGCGATGCTTATCGACATGGCGTTCTTCCTCGTCACCGCCGCCGCAGCCTGGCACGGAAAGAAGGAGCACGCCCAGCAGGCCGCTGCTGCCCTCCAGGCCGCCGAACACCTGCGCGCCGCCTACCAGGCCGCGGCCAGCCACCCCATGGCCGCACTGCACCAGCGGGGCCGCCTGTTGCCCCCCGTACTCCAGCGGCGGCATGCCGCCGTCCTGCGCGCAGCGGTGCCGCATCTCGCCGAGCAGGTCCTGGCCGAGGCGGGCTGGCTGGCGCTCGCCTCCACCCTTGCCGACGCCGAAGCGGCTGGGCACGATCCCGCTGAACTCCTCGTGCAGGCCACTGGACGACGGGAGTTGGACACCGCATCGTCGGTCAGTGACGTCCTGGTGTGGCGGCTGCGCCGTCTGGCTGGGCTCCCCGCCGACGCGTCCGCCATGCCGCTCCACAGCAATCCCGCCAGCCAGCCGTCGCTTTCGCACACGGACGGCCCCGCAGACGTCCGCCAGGACAGCCGTGACCGGGGCCGTGGACATTGAGAGTTTCTAGAGTGGAACGACGACAGGGGTGTGGTGCACGATCTATGGTGCCCGGCAGGACAAGGACGAGGGGGAACCTTATGTTCGGACGCAATCGCGAACGACGAGAACGGCTCGAAGCCCAGCAGCGGTGGGAAGCGTGGACCGCGGGGCACGTCGAGCCGCCGCCGGGCCCGGACTCTCAGGAGCCGGCGGCCGTGCCGGTCGTGGACGACTTCCTGCCGCCCGACCTGCGCCTGCCGACGCGCGAGGAGCTGGCCGGGATGCTGATGGCCCACGACTTTCCGCTCGTCCTCGACGGCGAGGTCCGCGCCTGCTCCGAGTGCGGCGCGTACCGGAAGTGGATCGTCGCTAGCACCCCTGATGGGGTGTGGCTGCGGTGCCCGGCCGGCCACGAGGAGGTCGAGCCCCGGCTCGACGCGGCCTGGTACAACCGCATGAGCGGGCCCACCACCGGGCAGCACGCCACCTACGAGGAATGCCTGCGCTTCCTCGGCCACTGACCCCAACCCCTGCCACCCGTAACGCCGGAGGAGAACCCCATGGGGGTCCGGCCGTCAGACCCGCACGACCACACCAGGGGTTCACATGCGCATCCGCACCATCGCCACCGGCTTGACCGTTGCCGTCTCCCTCGCCATATCCGGGTGCTCCGGCAGTACGCCCGCAGGCTCCGCCTCCCCCCTCGGGAAGCCGTCGGGGCAGACCAAGTCCGGCGCCCCAGCGTCCAGCACCCCCCTGTCCGCTTCCGCGCTCGCCGGGCGCCTCCTCGTCGAGGCGGATCTCGGCCAGGACTACACGCGCAAGCCCGAGAAAACCGCCCGTCACGACGACACGACGGTGATCGGCTGCCCCGCACTGGAACAGCTCGGCGGTGACGCCGCCGCCGGCGGAAGCCTGGACTTCCCGAACAAGGCGACGGCCACATTCCTCTACAGCGGCAGCACCGGCTCCGAGATCTCCGAGGAGCTCTACAGCGATACCGCGCCGAAGCTGACCGACGGCACGAAGCGCATCTTCGAGGCGATGACCGGCTGCCCCGTCTACCAGCTGGTGATCGGCAGCAAGCCCGTGAAGATCGCCACGCAGAAGCTGGCCGCCCCCGCTCTGGGCGACGAGGCCTGGAGCCAGCTCCTCACCTTCACCGCCGGTGGGCAGGAAAGCATCGTGAAGCAGACCGCCGTCCGCACCGGGACCATCCTGCTGGTCGTCTCCGGATCACCGGCCCTGGTCGACTCCCATGTGGAGAAGGCCCTCACCAAGGCCCACCCCGCAAACTGACCCCAGCGCCTGACCGACCCCGCCGCTCTCCCGTGACCGGCGGGGTCGGACTGCAAGTAGAGCGGCGGCGCTCCAGTCGCTCAGGAACACGGACCCAGTCCCGCAGGTCCACAGCTCAGGCGGCGTGCCACCGTCCCGGAGGTTCATGTGGAGGGCATGGAGCGGCTGGGTACGCGTGGGGCGGATGACCTCGAAGGTCTGCACGCCCGAGCGCAGCCGGTAGCCTGCCGCGCATGAAGAAATGCGGCAGGTGTGGCAAGGCGTTCGACGAGGCACAGGCACGAGAGATCTTCGACCCCGAGTACGGGAAGAACATCTATGACGGAAAATACCGAGCTGAGGTCTGCTACGACTGCGTGATGCTCGACATGGATTCTGACGACGCCGAAGAGATCTGGTTCGAGTGCGACGACTGCGAAGGGACGAAGGAAGTGTTCGTCCCGGACGGCGAAGACGAGAACATCGGATCCCAACAGGAGTGCCCTGGCTGCGATGGCCTTGGGATGTACGAGGGCACACGGGATGACCTGCCGTCGACATCCAAGCGGGTCTTCAACTTCTGACTACCGCGTCTGCTCACCCAGAGGCGACTGGGAAGAGCCGCCGGGCTTGGGGAAAATCTCCGCACCGCCGCCTGCAAGTCCTTCATGATGACGGGCATGCACCCTCGCGACGAAGAGACATGGCGGGCTATCAGCCAGGGCAGCCGGGCCATCGACTGGGAGGCATGGTTCGGCAGCCCTGACGGTGCCGATTACCTCACCCCCGCTGGCCATGCCGTGACCGCACGCGCGGTGGCCGGGCTCACAACCTTCTTCGACAGCCGCTGGCTGCCCAAGGCCGTGGACCCTTCCTACGCTTCGGGCAGGGACAGCGATGCCTTCGTCGGATTGGGCCGTGCCGCCCCGGCACTCCAGATCCTGAACGGAGGCGAGCCAGGGGCGTGGGTGGACGCGGTGCGGTGGTGGGCCGCGTACGGCTACTTGGAAGAAGCCGGCGTGCCAGGCTTGGCCTCAGTCAGGCGGGACGCTCGCCGTGACGTCACCCTGTCCCGGTTCTTGCACACCCAGACGCAAGCACGGCTCGCGCTCCTGGGGGCGGCCCGTGGATACCGGGTCGAGCTGGAACCGGCGAAGGCCCGGGGCGGCCCCGGCGACGTCCGTATCGGTCCGGTCTTCATCGAGGTCGTTACCTTCGCCGAAGACCAAAAACTCAAGGACTATGAGCAGTTCCGTCAGGCCTGCCGGATGCACCTCTTCGCCTTGGACCGGGACGGCACCATCTACTGGGCAGGCGACTTCCCCGAGCTGCTCGACGATGACGACTTCGAAGCCTGGAAGCGGCGTACCGAGGAAGCCGCCCAACAGTGCGCGGACTTGGGAGCCGCGGTCGATGTCCTGAGCAAAGCCGGCAGACGCCTCACCGTGCACCCCGGCTCGGCCCCCGAAGGAACCACCCTGACCGGAGCCGCTGTGGAGAGCGACCAGGGGAGACGGCTCTTGGGCAAGGTGCGCGGCAAATGCCTCAAGACGGTGGGAGCCGGCACGGCATGGATCTGGGTGGAGGACCATAGCGGTCTCTTCAGCCTTCCGATGCCTTTCGCTGCGATGTCGCTCGCCGCCAAGACCGATGCCCTTGCAGACCTGCTGGCTCCGCTTTTGGAGGAGCACATTCACGTCGCCGGAATCGTCGTCTCGAACGCAGCGCGCCGACGGCTGCCGCTTCCGCCGGACGAGGATGCGCTCCGCCCCGCCGGGCAAGGATTCCGGCGGGGACTGCCTCTCGACCGTGTCCGCGAGACGATCGTGATTCCCCGGCGGATCCTTCTGCCCGAACAGACCGCCCTCATAGCCAGAATGTGCGATGCCGAAGCCGATGCGCTCGACTGGGCCCTGAGGAAGCTCGGCGTTCCCGGGGGCGTGGCATCGCTGCTGGCCGGCCCCTCGACGACGCGGCGGGTTTCCCCGCTGTGGACCCCCTGAGATAGCCAAGGCGCCAGCCGATCATTCTGACACGATCCGTAAGCGGGCCCACCCCGTGCTCAGGAGGCCTCGACCTGCTCTGTGGATCTCTCCCCGCCGCCGCGCCGCTCGTTACATCTCGCTTCGCGGGGCGGGCAGTGCGGTAGCGCTGTCGGCGGTGAAGGGGCGCTGGATGCTCAGGAACCGGTCGCGGTGGACGCGGGCATCGGTGACGCGATCCTCGCCGGGGAGAAAGACGACGAGGTCGACGTGGCTTTCGTAGCGGTGCCGGGATGCGGCGACGACGTGGTGGGCTTCACCGCAGCCGGAGAGCGTGTACCGGTCGCCCGGGTCCAGCATCCACGCACGGTCCTCGAAGGCTCCGTGCACGTCCACATCCCATGCAGCCGTATGCGCACGCATCTCCGGCAGGATGTACATCTGGCGGAAGATCTCTTCTTCCGCCCACAGGCGCAGGCAGGCAGGGCATTCGGGAGCCCTGGAGTCCCGACGGGCGGGCTGCCGTTCGCCGCAGTACGTCTGACCGGTGGCACCGTTGCGGCGGTGGCCGAAGGTGAGGCGTCCGACGTCGGGAAGGGCCCACAGCGGGCTCTCGTCGCTGTGGCACGGCTCGGCTGCGGGCAGGGCAAGTTCACCCGCCCGTCCGCGCAGTGCGTCCAGGGTCCGGGTGAGGTGGGCGCAATTGGCACAGGCCCGTTTGCCGGTGGCGCGGCAATAGTCGAGGGGCTTGCCGCAGTAACCGAGAAGGTGTCCGGGGATCGGGCGGTGGGCAGCTGCGCTGCGTCCCGCACCGACTGCGGGACGGGCTTCAACCTCCCCAGGGTGAGGCGGGGTCGTCAGCACCAGGAGAGCCCGCGTACAGCTCTGGCAGGTCTGGTGGGCTGTGCGGTCACCGATCGGGGCGAGGTCGGGTGAGTGTGTGGCGCACGCCGTCAGGGGCTCGCCGCTTCCGAACATCACGCCGTAGTGGGCGACGCCGTTGGTGCGGCTGATGGACAGTCGGATCAGGGGGTAGGGCAACGGGCCTCCTGGTGGCCGGAGAAGGTGGGCATGCCGAAGGGGGCTGCCGTCGGTGGGGAAGGACGGACGGCAGCCCGTTGCGGTGCAGGCCGGCAGTGTCAGCCAGGGAGGCTGAAGGTAAGACGTCCTGTGGCGAGTTCCGGCAGGATGCGGCGTCGTACCGGGGCGGGCGAGGCGATCGATGCGGCGAAGGCCGCGACCAGGTCGTGCGGGGTGCTGGCGCTGAAGGTCGCGCACCAGAGGTAGGGGGCGCCGAGGACCGGTTCGGCCCACGCCTGCCAGCCCACAAGATCCGGGCGCGGGTCCCCGTCCTGGATCCCCGCCGGCAGCTCCCCCCAGGTGAAGCCGGCAGACATTCCCGTGTCCCAGGCAGTGGTCTCCGGGTGGTCGAAGTCCCGGAGCCAGCCCAGGGCCGTCAGCGCCGACATGACGGCCTCCGGGCCGGAATAGTTGATGACGGGATCGGTCCGGGCCTCGACGGCGAGGAGGAAGTCCGCGATGGCCTCGTGCGGAGTATCGGGCGTGAAGTACGCGTTCCACTCAGCCAGGGCATCGCCCCGGTGCGTGCGGGCGGAAATTTGCCAGGCCACGGGCAGTCCGCCCAGCAGGAAGGCGTGGTCGGTGCGGATCCACTCGGCGCCACACAACCCGTTCGGGCTCAGGAGGAGCAGGGTGCTGCGAGCCGTCGTCCAGCTCGTCCAGCCGGACTCGGCGAGGGTGTCGCAGATCCGGTCGGCGAGGACACCGTCGTCGCCGGCGAGGTGGCGGGGAGTGACCCAGTACGAAGGGCCGGGGTTGGGGGTGGACGGGTAGCGGGAAGAGCGGGGGTTCAGGGGCGCCTCCAAGGCGGTACGGAACGGGGAGCGGACTACTGGTTGCCGGTGGCGCTTCGGCGCCGGCGGGGCGGGGCTTCGAACGGCTTGTGCCAGGTCAGGTCAACGGCCACAGACTTGGGCAGGGGGCCGAGCTGCTCGCCGCCGTCGGCGACGTAGACGATGGTCCGGCCCTGGGGGTCGAGGGTGCTGACGATGGATCCTGCCGTGTGCTCCATCGGGAAGAGCGGGTTGATGGCCATCCGGAAGGTGGCATCGCGGTCGAAGGCGGAGAGTCGGTCGATGATCTCGCCGACGGTGTACTCCGGGTCCAAGGTGTTCTCCTTCATCATCAACAGGACGCGTGCGCAGGGATCGTGCCGCAGCGCACGCGGGATAGAGGTCAGTGCGAGCGTATGGGTGCAGAGGTGGCAATGACCTCAGCCACCACCGCTGCTACGACCTGGGCAGGGGTCTCGGTGTCGAAAATGACGCGATACCCGGGAACCGTGGCCGTTCCCGTGATGGCTATCACCCAGCCATCGCCGTCCGTGCCGGGCCGCCCCGTAGGGAACCAGCCGAGGTAGAAGCGGCCGTCGCGGGAGTTGATATGCATATCGGCCCGGTCGTCCACGACGAGTTTGAAGTCCTCGTCGGTGAACTGGTCGATCACGCTGGCCGGCTGTCCAGGGCCGAGGCGCCAAGTGCGGAGCCGAAGGGCCTCGATCGTCGTAGAGAATCCGGGTTTCGCTGTGTCCACGGTCAACGGCAGACACCTCTCTGACCTGGGGTTTCTTGGGAAGGTGTCTACGTTGGCATCCGTTGCCGCGTTGCACCAGTCCTTTGGGGTTCTTTCCTGTCTGCCCCGGGCGAACTGGCATCCGTCAGCACCACTGCAGGGTCTCAGGCTTCGTGGCCATCTCGGATTCGATGGCCACCGTTGGCCAGCTGGCCACGCCACGGAATCCCAGTCGGCGGCGCCACCCGCTCGAATGTCACCTGATCAGCGCGGCAGGTCCGACAGCAACCCCAGCACCAGGTCCAGTGCCCGACGCCATGGTTCCACCCTGGCGAATCGTCCCGCGATGTGGCCCATCAGGGCCTCGAACATGTCCTGCCAGCGGGCAGGATCTCGCACACAGATGATCACCGGTGGCTGCGCCCCGTGCTCGGACCAGTCTCTACCAGCAAAAACACGATCTGCAGTCGGAGCACTAGTAGCCTCATCTAGTGACAATCTTCGACTGGTGCCGACAGTGCGGCGGCCACGGGCCGATGACCGAGGAGCACCTTCCGCCAAAAGTCGCGGGCAACAAGTCACCCATCACCGTGTACAGCGAGCAAGACGGAGCGCTGACGGTACTTCGGAGCTTTGAGGCGGGCCACACGATTCCGTCGCTCTGCAGGGCTGACAACAACAAGGCCAGCCACCGGGGTCTGCCGGAGGCGTACGCGCTCTGGCGCGATGACACCATCGGCCACCTCCGGGAAGCTGCTGCGGCGTTCCACCAGGTCAGTGGTCAGCCGCACAACGACCTGTTCTTCATCGCCGGCCGAGAAGGCGGTGCCTTCACGCTGCCGATGGAGCACGGGACGAAGCTCGGGTCAGAGCACATCACGAACTTGAATCCCGGCAAGATCGTTCGCCAGGTGCTCGGCATGATGCTGGCCGTACAGGACACGCGCTATCTACTAGACACACAGCCGCAGTTGGCCGCTGCATACCACTCCGACGAGCCGACGTCGATCGAGCCGTTCGCGTTGCAGCTGGCACTCGCCAACTCTGGCCTGTGCTACTTTCGAAACGGTGTGCTATCCGTGTCCGTCGGCCTCACCGGCCAGGGCACAAGCAGCACCGAGTTCTGGGCCGTCTCGTTCCCACCGTTCCTCATCTTCTTGACCAGTGGGCCGAAGGCGCCCATCGAGGCAACTCGTATCGACCACTGGCTCGAATACCCCGTGAGCCGCGCATTCAGCAAGCGTGATCGGAAAATGCGCTACCCGATTGCCGACCCGCGCGAGCTACTTGTTGCCAAGCTCTACCAAGATCAGCGGAGGCTCGAAGAGATGGGTGGTTAATGCTCCAGCCCTGGACGGCCTGATTCCGCTGGCCCTGTGAGCGGCTCGCGTAAGGGCTCGTCAGGCCCTCGGCTTGCGGTGGCGTCCGGTACCCGGAGCCAAGGGATTACGCCCCATGACCGGGCCGGTCGCCTCGGCCTGGTCGACGGGCGTTCTTTCCGGCAGCGGGTAGAGGGCGAGCCGGGCCGCTGCGTAGTTTTCCACGGTCATGAGCGGCTGCCAGGCGAAGCCATCCCACTCCAAGATCATGCGCGGGGCATCGGGGTCGATGTGGGCGGCGCGCTGCGGGCCGACGCCGAGGGTGATGGCCTTGAGTTCGCCGGGCTTACGTAGGCGCCCTTGCCGGCGGGCAGCCCAGCGTTCGAGGGGTTCGTCGGTCATGGTCGCACCTCCGTGAGGGGCAGCACCCTACCGAAGCCGGACAGCACTCCGCCCCCTTCTCCCAGGATGGAAGGAGGGGGCGGTCGTGGGGACTGCTCTTGTGCTACGGCTTGTAGAGGAAGGCCTGACCGAGCAGGAACGTCCGGTAGCTCGTGGTGGTGGGTACCGACGGCTCGTACGGCTCTTCCCGCCGGATCGTCGTGGATTCAACCCTGCCCAGTCGGTCCAGCGAGTCCTCGTACCGGCGTGGCTCAAGTCGCGTGTACTCGTGGACGGTCGGAGGGCGGCGGTCGAAGCGGGGGTCGACCCCGCCGAGGGGCACCTCGTGCAATGCGCCGTCAGGAGTCGGCACGGCAAGGTGCTCCAGTCCGACCCGCGGGTTCAGAGCACGTTCCGCCCGCCTTACCGCTCCTTCGGTGAAGCCGCCAGCCGCGTAGAGGATGCCTCGCTCTGCGCCCAGATCAAGCAGTTTGCCGATGAACTCGTCGACCGTTCCGATCGAGACGCGACGTCCGTAGCACTTAGCTTCGAAGACCACTTGGAGTGTCTGGCCGGCGATCGAGCCCACTGCCAGCGCGTCGATCTGGCGGGCGACGCCGCTCAGCTCGCCGGTTCGCGACTCGTTGTGCGTGATGGACGCATTTGCGTCCAGGGCCTGAACGAGCGCGGCCACCCGCATCTCATACGCCAGCCAGAAGGCGGCATCAGCGGGCTTCCTCATCTTGGTTCGCCCGTTTGGAGCAGTCGTCATCGCAGAACTCTAACCGGCCTGGCCACAGGCTCCTGAAGTTCATCAGCCAGGGCATCGTCAGCCTCCTGGGGTACTCACCGCACGAGCGAAGGCAACTCACGGACATACGGCTCACCGCAGATGTCCAGGGGTACTTCGGTCATGAAGACGCGGATCCTGCCGCTTCATCGCCGCGGCTACGTAGGCGCACAAGGGCCCCAGAAACCCCTGTTGCTCGGGTTCCTGGGGCCTGCTGGTGTGGGTATTCGGCTATCGGGTTCCGGTCAGCTGGTGGGCTGGTCGTCCTCGGTCGTGTTGCGGCGCCGTCGTACGGCGAGCACTGCGCCGCCGCCTGCGGCGATCAGCACTCCCGCTCCGGCGAGCAGCCATCCGGTGGCGTCGGCGCCTGTCTGGGCGAGGGAGCCCGTGGGGGCGGGCGAGGAGGTGCTGGAGATGGTCTGTTCCGGGGTCGGGGCCGCCGAGCTGGTGGGCGGCTGCGAGGTGGCCGGCGTGCTCGGGGTCGGCTTGGTGGACGGTGTGATCGGCGGGGTGGTGGGGGTCGTCGGGGTAGGCGCCGGGGTGGTGGGCGGCTGGGTCGGCTGCTCCTTCTTCGTGTTGGTGAAGGCGGCGGTGACCGCGGCGCCGGGCTTGGCGGTGATCTTCGCCGGGGAGGAGTCCAGCTGGTAGCCGTCGGGGGCCTTGGCCTCGGTGGCGGTGTAGCTGGTGCCGGCGCGGGCGGCGACCGGGAGCTTGGCGGTGGCGGTGCCGTCCTTGCCCGTGGTCAGGGTGACGGGCTTGCCGTCGCCGGAGGTGGGGGTGATGTTGATGACCGCGCCGACGAGCGGCTTGCCGCTGGCCTTGTCGGTCTTGGTAACCGTGAGGTCAGCGGGCTTGAACGGATCGACGACGGCGAGCTTCACGGTCTGTCCGGGGGTGACGATGACGTCCTGGTCCGGTGCGAGGTCGTGGATCGGGCTGCCGGACGCGGTCTCCTTCAGTCGCCAGACGCCGGGGGCGACGCCTTCGAAGCGAAGGACACCGTCCGCGTTGGTCTTGCCGGTCAGGGCCTTGGTCCCGTTAAGGGTGTCGAGCAGGTTGAACTCGGCGCCCGCGAGGAGGGCTCCGTCGGGGTCCTTCTTGGTGATCTCGACGGTGCCGGGCTGCGGTTCGTGGGCTTCCGCCCAGGCGGTCGGGGCGCTGAGCAGTGTGCTCGCCACGAGGGCCGCCACGGTTGCGGTGACTACGGTCGGGAAGCGGTTGGTGGCGCTGGAGTGCATGGAGGGAGTGATGTCCTTGACTGTGGAGGGCGGTGTGCCGGTGCGGCGTCGGGGCCGGAGGTCAGTGGGAGCGGCCGGAAGCGGGGCGCACGGTAGGCAGAGTGGGCAGACTCGGGCGGGAGTGATCGGCTGCCGGGGAGGGGGCCCAGATCTGGGTGTAGTGCGTGATGGCGCGGCGAAGACCGGTCAGGTCGGCGCCCTTCCAGGGCGGGGGCCCGTTCTCGTGCCAGTCGCGGATGCGGGCGTAGCCGTCCCATCCGGGGCCGATGCCCGTTGCCGCGTCACGCCGGGCGAAGGTCTGGTGGTCGGCGAAGGAGAGGGAGGCCGTGTCCAGGGCTCCTCGGTCGGGATGGATGACCGCCAGGCGCAGGCCGTCGTATTCCCGGTGGCGGATCGTGCTCTGAAAGTCGATGCGGATCCGCACAGGGGAATCGGCTACGGGGCTGCCGTAGTAGGTGTTCCCCACGACTGCGCCGACGGGGAAGGGTGGCTGGAGTTCGGCGAAAAACTCCGCTGCGTGCAGGGACAGGTGAACCTCCAGGTCGTGGTCAGCGGCGGGCGGGAGCCGGGGTGGTGCTGGTGCTCCAGCGCGGCACGCTGGTCGTGGTGAGCACCGGCCGGGGCCGGGCTGCCGTGCGGCGGTGCACATCGAGCGGAGTGGGCGCCGGCGGCGGGGGCGCGACGATCGGCGTGAGCTGGATGTGCGGGAGCAGGGAGGAGAGGATCCCTTCCTGCCAGCGAGGAACGGGTGCGGGGTCGGCCAGGGCGGTGGTGATCGCGGTGACCAGGTGGACCGGGGTGCCGGTGGAGGCGGTGGCGTACCAGCGGGGTCCCTTGGGGCCGCCCCACATGTACCAGCGTGCCTCCAGGGTGGTGAGCTCCTTGGTCTCGTCGAGCCGACCGGTGACGTACTCCAGACCGGCCAGGCCGTCGGCGCTCTGGAGTTCCATCACGCCCCAACGGGGGTGCTGGAGTTCCCAACCTCCCTTCAGGAGCGGGGCAACGGCGTCGAACCGGTCGCGCGGCTCCTTGTCGAGGTAGGCGTCGGGGCCCTGGGTGTACGCGGCGGCGAGGGCGGTGGTGAAGGCGGTGACCAGCTCCGTGGGAGTCATGTCGTTGAAGCAGACGCCCCAGGCGGGAGCGGCGAAGGGGTCGCGGTAGGCCGTGATGCGCCACAGGCCGTCATCGTCGCCTTCGGGGAGGAAGCCGAGTCGGACCTTGCGGTCCGGGGAGGCGACGTACAGGTTGCCGACGTCGTCGTGGTGACGGTCCCAGCCGAGTTCGAACAGGGGTTGGAGGGCTGGGTCTCCGGTCCAGGCGCTGCCGGCCAGGTAGCGGGGGGTGACGTAGACGTCGCCCTCGATCGGGTCAGGTGCGGTGTCGGTCAAAGAGCAGTCCAGGGGCAGGGGTGGGCGGCGGCTATGCGGTCGGCGTGACGGTGATTGTGATGTGGTCGCGGGCGGCCTGGATGCGGGCTTCGGCCTGGTCGGCGTCGGGGGCGGTGACGACGAGGAGGCCGAGGCGGGCGACATCGACGTCGCCCTCCGGCGGCAGGGTCACCTGTTCGCCTGGGGAGAGGATCCAGCTGGTCTGCTCCAGCCAGTCGGTGGCCTTCGTGAACTCCGGGTCGATGCCGCGCTCGACGATGGTGCCGGAGACCTCGGGGTAAAGGAGGGCGACGGCCGCAGCCTGCTGCCGGGTGGGGGTGAGGTCGGGCCGGAGGCCGAGGGCGAGGTCGGCGGCGGCGCGCGGCAGGTCGATGCCGGTGGCGAGCAGGACGAGCTTGCCGATCAGGTCGCCGCCGATCCGGCCGTTCACTTCGATGATCCGCGGGCCCGTGGCCGTGAGGCGCATCTCCACGTGCTGGATGCCTGTGGTGATCCCGAGGGCGGCGATGGCTGCCTGGGCGATGGGTCCGACGCGGCGGAGCAGGGGGTCGGCCCCGTCCACGGTGTGGCCGACTTCCTCGAAGTACGGAGCGAACGCGAGCTGCTTGCGGGTGACGGCGACCGGGGTGGTGACTCCGTGGTGGGTGACGCATTCGACGGATATCTCTTCGCCGTCGAGGTACTCCTCGACCAGGACGTCGGTGGACTCGCCGCCCCACAGGCTCGCTCCTTCGGTCGCGAACTCGAAGCCGGCGGGGAGTTCTTCGGCGCGGTCGACGCGGATGACGCCGACGCTGCCGGCCTGCCCGGACGGCTTGACGACGACGGGGTAGCCAATGAACTCGGCAGCGAGGGCTGCCTCCAGGAGGTTGGCGGCCTTCATCGACCGGGCGGACGGAACCCGGTGGAGGTCAAAGAGCTCGCGGCTGAGGGACTTGTCGCGGCATCCGTGGAGAACGTCCGGGCCGTCGGTGGTCACCTGCAGATGCTGGGCGAGGGCCGCGGTGTTGACCAGGAGCATCTCGTTCCAGGTGAGCACGGCGGAGATGGGCTGCCGGGCGGCCAGCGCCTCCCCCGCGGCCAGCAGCGACTCGATGTCATACGGGTCGGTGACCTCATGGTCGACGACGAGAGACTTCTCCCAGGTGAGGGCGGCCGGGGTGATGACGACGGTGTCGTAGGCGGCGGCGACGGATTCGAGGCAGTAGCCGCGGTAAAGCTCGTCGTTGGGCGCGACGACCAGGACAACGGGGCGGGCCGGGACAGTACGGAGGTTCTCGGGCGGGGTCAAGGGTCAGGGGGCCTTTCGGAACGGACGGGAGCGGGGAGCGATCGGGGCGGGGAAGTTCAGCGGCGCATGCCGGGGCTCTGGGCGGAGGCCGCAGTGCGGGGCGCAGGTGCTATCGCTGCGGGTGGGGGTTGCCTGCGGGGCAGGGGCTGGGGGAAGGCCGTCTCCTTGGCCAGGAGCGCGAGCGGTTCCAGCTGGTCTGCTGCCTGGCCCAGTGCGTCCTGGACTTCGAAGGGGAGCGGTCCCTCGTAGAGGGTGGGGCCGGTGGTGCCCGCCCAGTGGGATACGGCGCGGAGCAGGTGGTGGACGTCGGCGACGAGGCCGTCCTGGGCCAGCAGGTTCTGGGCCAGGACGGTGGTCTCGGCGGTGGGCAGGGTGTCGAAGCGGTCGGTGAGCAGGCGTACGAGGCTTCCTGCTGCGGCTGCTTGGTCCGCGTGGAGCGAGGAGATGGCCGAAGAGCTCGGGGGCATGGGTCTCTCTGGTCGGGTGAGCGGAGTGGGGCGTTCAGGTCCGCTTGTGTGCGGGAGAGCGGCCGTGGCGCATGGCGGGTTCGCGGCGCAGGCGCCAGAACGCGGACAGGAGGCCGATGGCCTGGAGGGCGGCGCAGCCGGTCAGGACGTGTCCGAGTGCCGCTGCGGGCGTGACGGCGACGAGGATTCCGGCGAGCGGGAACGGGGCGAGCATGATCAGGATGGTGATGCTGAGGGTGGCGCCGAAAACCGCTTCGGGGATGAGGTGGGAGCGAAGAGTGCGCAGCACGACGGTCATGCCGCCTTCGCCTGCCATCAGTACGGCGGTCAGGACGAGGAGCTGGTTGTACGTGCCGGCCTGGGAGACGGCGAGGCCGGCCAAGGCTGCGACCACCGCGCTGGCGGCCCCGGTGGGCCACAGGCCGACGCGGTCGATGACGAAGCGGCAGCAGGCGACCACGACGAGGGAGACTGCGGCGGCGGCCGACCAGATCACGCCGACGGCGGCGCTGGAGTAGCCCAGGTGCTGCACGACGATGATCGGGGCGGCGGCCTGGAGCATGCCGGTGGCCAGGTTGGAGACGGTGAGTCCGGCGATCAGCCATGCGAGGGCCGGCAGCGAGGCGAGGGTTGACCATCCGGTGCTCAGTCCGGTGAGCGCGGATGCGGCAGCGGGGACCAGACGGGTCTCGCGGTGCCAGGGGGCGAGGGCGGCGCCCAGGAGGGAACAGGCGGCGATGGTGATCAGGGTGCCGGTGACGCCAGCCCAGGCCAGGAGGAATCCGGCGGCTGCGGGCCCGGCGAGGGTGGCGGTCTGGTCGATGCCCAGGAGGGCCGACTGCACCCGGTGGGCCCGCTCCCCCGCGTCCTTGCTGGCCGCCGCCCCGGCCGTCTCGGCCGCGATGTAGGAGAACTCGGTGGCCACCCCGGTGATGGCCGCGAGCGCCATCACCGTGATCGTCGCTCCGAGGCCACCGGCCTGGGTGGGCAGGATGACCGCCGCGGCCAAGACCACCAGAGCGCGCAGCACGGAAGCGATCCGGAAAACCCGCTTCGTGCCGTGCCGGTCGACCATCGTCCCGGCCAAAGAGAACGCAGCAAGGCGGGGAATCCACTCCAACGCGAACGCCAGCCCGGTGAGGGTGGCAGACCGGGTGGTGGCGAGCACGATCAGCGGGATGCCGTACGTGGTCATCGCAAACGCGCCAGCATCGGCAGTACGAGGGAGGTAGATGCGGCGCAGCAGGGAGAGCTGCGGGAGGAGGGCATGCCGTGGGCCGGCGATCACAAGATCGGTCATCGTCGCTTTCACGCAAGAAGACGCCCGCCGCGGCGAGCAGAACAGGAAGAGGTCAGCGGCGCGGCGTGCGCGCCTGCGGCGCGGCGTGCGCCGGATGCGTCGGGCCGAGGGCCGTCGACGGCCTGACCGAGGGGCTCGGCTCGGCTGCGGCGTGGCGGTAGACGGCCAGGTGCGTGTCGAGCTGGCGGAGCAGGTAGCCCCGCTTGATCGTCAGGTTGTCGACGCGGTCGCCGAGGAGGCCCTCGGTCCAGCGGTGGCCGACGGTGTCTTTGCCGGTCAGGGTCTTGGACAATTCCTTGATGGCACGGTCCGCTTCGTGGAGGAGCTGCCGCTGCACGGCATCAACTTCAAATGCCGTGTTCATCACGGCCGCAACCGTCTCCTTCATGTGGCCGCGTGCGTCCTGCATCACCGTGAAGGCCCAGGCATTGGGGTCCATGCCGACCGCACGGGCCACCTCGCTGGTCCCCAGCGCGGTCACGGCGCCCTCGTACCGTGCGCCGCTCACGCGGCAAGTTCCATCTCGTCCTGGGAGACGCCGGTCAGCTGGGCGATCAGGGTTGCCCCGTGGTCGCGGACCCAGGACGCGAGCACGGTCCGGGGCCCGTGGAGGGATTCGTAGTCCAACTCGAGTGCGTGCCCGTTCGAACCGGCCGTGGTGGACCCGAGGAGGGTGAGGGTGGCCTGGACTCGCGTGACGAAGTCGCTGACGTCGCTGGGGTGGTGGTGGGTTCGGGCCCAGCGGGCTGCCGTGTCGTAGACCTCGGCCAGAGCCTCTCCGGCCGGGGTCAGGACCAGGCTCGGGATTCCTCCGTCGGTGTAGGCCTTCAGCAGGCCCAGTGCACGCCCGACCGCGGAGGCCTGGCGCAGTTGCCAGCGGGAGAGGCCTGTGAGAGTCCGGCTCAGGAGGTGCCGTTCCAGGGTCCCGTTGTCGTCGATATCGCTGACGATCCGGATGAGGCCCGGGTGGGAGAGAGCGGCCGTAGTCGGTACCAGCGCCTTCGCGTGGGTGTCGGTGTTCATCGGGTGCGGCCTCCAGTCGTCGGCGCACCCGCAGGGCGGACCACGGTGGTGGTGTGGGAGAAGAAGAGATCGCCCGGCTTCCATGCCGGACGGGCCTGGGGCGTCGGAGCTGCTGGGATACGCGGCTGGGTGGTGACCCACAGGGCCGGGCGGTCCTGGGGCTGCACGGGCGGTGGTGCCCACACCGGGTGGTTCGCGGCCTCGGTCAGGGGGGCGCCGGCGGCCCAGGCGGACAGTGCCTGGTAGACGGGGGCCAGGTCCCGGCCGGCGGCCGTGAGTTCGACGCGGCCCTCGCGGTCCTTGGTGACGAGGAAGTCCTCGGCCAGGCGGTTGAGCGGGGCGTAGACGTTGGTCAGGTGCCTGTCGGGCATGGCGGTGGCGGCCAGGGCCTTGGCGTTGGATGTTCCGCGGACGCGCAGTGCCCACAGGATCGGGGTGGCCTGTCGCGGGGCGATCAGAGCGATGGTGTCCTCGATGTCCTGGGCGCGGGGCACCGCCTTGGGTACGCGGTGGCCGGTCGCCGGATCCAGCAGCGTCTCCTTCTCCAGGTGCTTGCCACCCCAGGCAGCGATCACGCCGAGGACCGGCAGCAGCTCGCGGCCTCGGACGGACAGGCCGTACAGCACGTCCTGGGGCTCGAACTCGGTGCGTTCAAGGAGTCCGGATTCGGTGAGCTTGCCGAGCCTGGGGTGGAGCTGGCCGTCGGGGAGCCAGGGCAGTGCGCTCTTGATCTCCCGGTAGCGCAGCGGCTTCTGGGACAGGGTCAGCAGCACCCAGACGTTCCACCGCGGGGCGAGCATCTGCAGGCTCTGGGTGACACGGGACAGGTCGGACGATATGGATTCGGGCAGGCCGGTGGTAGCCAAAGCGGGTGCTCCTGGAATGTGGGTATGAGGTTCAGCGGGCGCGGGAGGGCGGGGCGGCGGCCGGGACCGGGGCGGCGGGTGTGGTCTCCAGCGCGGGGGTGCGGTGCAGGCTCTGCAGGACTGCGGAGATGTGCCTGGCCTGGGTGTCGCGGACAGCGACGGCTTCACCGATGCGGCGGGCGCAGTCGAAGATGTGGCCGGCGTCGTGGCGTCCGACCTCGCGCTCGGGGTCGACCAGCTTCCGCAGCCGCTGGAGCTGGAAGCCGATGTCGGTTTCGGCGAACTCGATGGCACTGTTGGCGGCCAAGAGCGCGGACAGCATGTTCGGGTGGGTCGTGGAGCCAGCGTGCGCTTCAAGTTCGGCACGCGGGCGGCCGTACAGGGCCTCGATGTGCTCGGCGATCTGCCGGGAGGTGGTGTGGGTCAATCAGCGGCCTCTCGCGCTCTGCGCCGCCGGGCGCGCCCCGACAGGTGAGACTCCGGCGGCGGGTCGGGTGGTGGCCCATAGCTGGTCCAACTTCGGCGGTCCGTGGCGCGCGGTACCCGGCGGTGGCATGGCGCGAAGAAGTTCACGCAGGGCTGTGACGTACTGGGCGCGAGCGGAGAGGGCTGCGTCCATCCACTGCGAATCGAAGCGGAGCTCGGAGGCGGACAGCGTGCCCATGTCGGCGTCCGGGGCGGTGTACCGGTGGACGCGGTCCCGGACGCGGGCAACCTGCTCTTCGGCCAAGGCCAAGAATGAGCGCAGCTCCAGGGCGCGTTGCGCGGCGGGCGTGGCAGTACCGGCAGCCGCGGCGGCGTAGAGCTGCGCTACCGGAGTAGCGAAGACCTCTTCGAGGTGCGCGTCCTGGCTGGACGGCTTCGTGGGGGTGCTCATCGCACACCTCCCCTGACAGGTACGGCGGGCACTACGGCAGGCCGGGGTACGGGGGTGGTCGCGATGGCGGGCCCGGTGCGGGCTGCGCCGCGCCAAGGCCCTGGTGTGCGGTTGCCCGGGGCGTTGTCGTCGAGGAGGTGGCGGACGACCATGGCTCGGCCGTCGCGTACGGCGACCAGGGTGTTCACGCGGTCGGCGAGCGCCATCACCGGGTCTTCGAGCTCGCCGGCGGGAGCGCGGTCCAAGGCGGCGAGGAGGTGGTCCTCGGCGGCGGACAGGGCTCCTTGGGCTTCTTCGAGGAGCCCGTACCACCGGATCGTGGTCGTCGCCTCGGGGCTCGCCTGCGGGGCCGCCGTCACCGCGTGGCGCAGCTGCTGCAGAGGCATCTGGAAGCGGGATTCGATCTGCTGGGCGAAGGCGCCGAGCACGTCGTCGAGTTCTTCGGGCATGGCGAACTCCTCTCCAAAGGACATGGGGCGGCCAAGGCCGGAAGGGTGTCAGGGTGGCCCGGTCGTGCGTGGTGGGCTTGTTACAAGGGTCCGGAGAATCCCCGGTTTGGCTGACCGGGGATGTGCTGCTAACTTCCCGGGCCAGCGGCATCAGCGGGTTCGACCGGGGGCCTTCGGCGAGGTGCTCGGGAGGGCGGTCGGCACGGCGGTACGCACCGTGGACGGTGCGGGTGGCGGCAGCGGAGTGGAGCGGTCGTCCATCCAGCCGACGGCGGCTTCAAGGCTCTCGAACGCGCCTTCGCGCAGGGTGTGGGTGAAGGTTTCGAGGTCGGCTTGCTCCACCAGGACTCGGAACGGCTTCACCGCTCTTTCATCCAGGGCGCGCAGGAGCACGGTGGTCTCTGGCTTGCGCGAGGTGTCGTCGGTGTAGCTGTGGAGCAGCGCGTAGTGGTCTCCGTCGCCCATGAGCCGCTGTTGCAGGGCCACGGTGGTGGTGTCGGCGGCTGTCGTGCCCATGTTCGGCGGCAGGGCGATGGCCTCGGCGGGGCAGCCGCGCTTGATGAGCCAGGACTGGGCCATCGCCGCGAGCGGCAGCTCGGCGTGTTCGAAGCTGAACACCTGCGCCGCGTGGTCTCGTTCGATGCGCAGGGCGATGAGCTGGGGTTCGCCGGGGATGCCCCAGGTGACGGCGCCGTTGTGGATGACGTAGAAGCTGTGACGGCCATCGGGGCTGTGGTGGGTGGCCAGCGCGGTCATCGAGTCGTGGTCCGAGTCGAGGTGGTGCCAGAACGCCTCCTCGACGGCTTCGTTGACGGGCTCGAAGCCGTCGAGCCGGAAATCAGGCCGGTAGCTTTGCGGCATTCAACTCATTTCGGTGCCGAGTGGGGTGGGGTGGAGTGGTTCGTTCGGTCAGCGCGACCGCCCGGAGGTCGCTGGCCAGGAACCGACCCGGGGTGCGGGCGTTGGCGTCGCGGCGGAAGGGCGGCTGGTGCCGGTGAGCGTCGTGCGCCCGGTGTCCGTGAGGGAGATGGGCTGTCCGGCGTGGAAGGGGTGTGAGGTGTCACGGGCCACCAAGTGGGCTTCCTCCAGGCGCTGGTAGAGCGGATGGGCGACCCGTACGCCGGAGGCCGTGACGACGGACATCCGCCCGGTTTGTAGGTGCTGGTGGAGCCGCGCGCCCTGGCTGATGGCCAGGAGTGCAGCAAATTCGTGTGCGAGCAGGTCTTTGCCCTCCGCCGTGATGCGCACCGGTGCCGCGGCCTCCAGCGATTCGAGTCCGGCGAGTGCCTCGGCTTGCCGGGTATCGCGTATGGCGACGGCGTCCTTGAGCTGGGTCACGGTCCGGTCGATGCGCGCGAACAGATGCTGGTCGACTTGCAGTTCGCCCGAGGCCAGACGTTGGAGGAGGACCCGGTAGAAGGTCACATCGCGCTCCGCGTTCGAGAGGGCGCGGTGGGCTTCGGCGAGGCGGGTGAGCGGCCCGTCGAGCAGCCCGCGGTCGTGGTGCGCCCACAGGAGGTCGACGCTATATCCGATGGCTACCTCGACGCGGTGGTCAAGGCTGGTCAGGGCCTTCATCGGGGGTGTGGTGGACGGCAGGAGAGCCTCCTGGGCGTGCGGTGCGGGGAGGGATCGCGCCTGCCGCGGACAGCGACAGGCGGACGTCGAGGTGGGGGGCGTCCCGGGATGCGGTGACGTGGCCGAGCCGTCGGAGCAGACCGAGAATGGGCTGGTTCGACGCCTGCGTGTACACGGCCAGGGTGTGCGCACCGCGGGAGTGGGCGTGGGCGGCGGCGTGCCGGGCGAGGGCCAGGCCGATGCCTCGGCGCTGGTGGGCGTCGGCGACCTGCAGGCCGAGGTCGAAGACGCCCGGCTCTCGGCTAACCGGTCCCGCCGAAGCGAGGGCGACGACCTCGTTGGGTGCATGGAGGGCGATCCAGCAGCGGGAGTGGTCCAGCAGGCGCTCGATGTGGCGGCGGGTGATCCGCGTTCTACCCCATCGGCGGTGCAGGGCCTGCTCGGAGCAGGTGCGGTGGAATGTCTCGAGGAGCGGCCAGTCCGCCAGGGTCGCGGTCCGGACCAAGGTGGCGCCGGTGGAGTTCAGCAGCTGGTGCACCCGCCCGTGGCGGTCAGGAGGGCTTCGCGGCTGTAGGACTTGCGGCGCCGACCGTCCGGCAGGGTGATGTCGCGGGTCCGCATGCCGTACGGGGCCAGAAGCTGGGCGAGGCGGGCCTGGGTGAGATCGTTGTATCGCCAGTCCTTCCCGGCGACGCCGGGCAGGTCTCGAAGGGCATCGACGAGGTCGGCGGAGGCCACAGCGTACGGGTCGCCGAGCTGGGCGAACACTCCGAGGCAGGCTTCGAGCAGGCTGTCCGGCAGTTCCGGGTCCTGGCAGCACTCCTCGCCCTGTTCCAGACCGCACGGCGCGCAGGGCTCGGCGTCCTGCGCGCAGCAGCAGTCGGTGGACAGGAGCAGGGACAGCTCGTACCCGGCGACGAAGCGCTCGATCAGGGCATCGGCACATGCCTCCAGCTGCTGGGCGGTTCCCTTGCCGGCCTCGATCGCGGTGGCAATGTCGGTCAGCAGACGCCGGTCGCAGTTCTGGACATCGATGAAGGCGTCCAAAAGGGCCCGGTGCTGGGGGTTTGTCTCAGGCGGTGTGGCACCGGTGATGTTGGTGGCGAAGCTATCGATGAAATTGGGGAAGGGCATCAACGGGAGGGGCCTTTCGGGCTGAGGGGAAGGGCGGGCTGGGGAAGTCCGGGGACCACGTAGGGCTGGGGTCCGGGCTTGGGGATGGTGCGAGTGGTGCCGAGCTGGGGAGACCGGCCCCTGGCCGCATGGGTGAGGGCGTCGACCGGCCTGCGTTTGATCCCCAGGCGGGCGGCGGCGGTGCGGTAGACGTCGCTCTGTTCACGGGGCCTGACCGCGACGACGTGGATCTCGTTGTGGAACGCGGATCCTTCGGGGGCTCGGCGTGTGGTGTAGACGATGCGCCAGGCCGAGCGGGAGTCGACGTAGACCTTGCGGAGCCCGTCGAGTTCGTGGGTGAGTTTCCCGCCGAACAGGTTGGCGTTGACGACGTCCTGGAGCTTGACGAGCGCGAGGTCGCGGATGTCGCTGGGTGCCTGGAGGAGGTCGGTCAAGGCACGGGGGTCGAAGGTCAGTCCGAATGCGGGTTGGTCGTTGCCTCTCACGAAGCCGCCTCGAAGGCGTGGCCCGCTTCCACCTCGGCTGCGGAGGAAGCCGGGCGGGTGGATCGGCCGGGGCCTCGCAGCAGGCGGTGCGCGGGGCGGTCGGGGTCGGTCTGGCAGGCCGAGAGCGGTCCACCGGCCGAGCGGATGGCCGCCATCGCGTGGGTGAGGAAGTCCCGGTGCCACACGAACATGCCGCTGGGCCCGGCCTCGGGGTCCTTGTGCTGCTGGTAGGCCATCCACAGGGCGTGCAGCCAGGCCACGACGTCGAGGTGTTCCTGCCATTGTTCGCACCACGGCGCGGCGGTGGTGATCTCCGCGCCGTAGACCGGCATGAGGAAGTCCTCCACCCAGTCGGTCAGCGAGTCGAGTTCGTTCTCCCGTTCCTCGCCGTCCAGTTCCAGGATCGGCTTCGGGTCGGGCGGCAGCGCGGGGGCGGGCATGCCGGGAAGGCCCGGCATGGAGAAGCCGGCGAAGGGCATCGGGTCGGGTGCGGCGGCCAGGCTGTCGAGCTGCCTGGCCTGCTGGGCCGACTGGTCCAGGAGCTTGCGGACGCTGGCCTCGATGCTCTCCAGGTCGGCTTCGGGAACGCGGATCGGATCCATCGGCTGGCCGTCGGGGCCGTCTATGGGTTCGAGCACGAAAGGTCTCTCCTCGCAGCCGCATGCGGCACGTCGGAATTCGAAAGAGGGGCTGGAGTTCAACCATCCACACATTCCCCGGTTTGGCTGACCGGGGATCACGTGCTACAAAGCCCCCGCGCTGCGGGGACAGAAAGACGAGATATCGCCTCCTGCCCCCGCAGCGAGCCCGTGAGGGTCAGGCGGAAAGGACGAAGTCGTCCTGGGAATAGGTCTGCTGGAGGGCTTCGGTGAGCCGGTCGGAGGCGATCTCGGCGTAGTGCTTGGTCTTCTCGACGCCGATGAACTCCCGGCCCTCCAGCAGGGCTGCGACACCGGTCGAGCCGGATCCGGCGCAGAAGTCCAGGACGGTGCCGCCCGGCGGGCTGATCTTGACGAGCTCGCGCATCACCGAGACGGGCTTCTGCGTGATGTGCTGCCGCTTCCGGCCCGTCGGCTGCGAGCCGGAGTACAAGCCCGGGAGGTAGACCTCGTTGCGGGAGCCGTCCATGTCGCCGTTGGACCCCCAGACGATAAACTCACAATTTTGGGTAAATCGTCCCTTTTGCGGGCGGGCGGCGGGCTTATGCCAGGCCAGTACCCCGCGCCACGTCCAGCCGGCGGCCTGGATCGCGTCAGTGGTGATGGGCAGCTGGCGCCAGTCGGTGAACAGCAGGGCCGTGCCGCCGGGGCGGGTTGCCCGCTGGGCTTCGGTCATGATCTGCGTCAGCCAGAAGCCATAGGACCTCTGGTCCATGTTCTCGCCGGTGAAGTCCGGCAGGGCATGGCCGGCGTCCGCAGAGGTGTACTTCTGCCGGGCCGTGCGGCTCGTGCGCTCCTTCGCCGTCCGCCCGCCTGAGTTGTACGGCGGGTCGGTGATGACGGAGTCGACGCAGTTGTCCGGGAGGGTGGACAGGACGCTGAGGGCGTCGCCCTGGTGCAGGGAGAAAGGCAAAGAGGTACCCCAATATCGGTTCGGGAAGGCGAGGGTGAACTCCGGCTCGCCGCAACAAAACCGCCAGCCCGGATGTGGACACAGGTGTGCCATAGGGCCATAGGGCGGTCGTGCGGGGGGGAGTTCCAAAACTGTAGGGCACGATCCCCGGTTGACCACGGTCGCCGCGAAAACCCTTGAAATAGAGCCATGATCATCTTTTTCTTGGTCAACCGGGGATCCGCACTTACTGTTTTGGAACTGCCCGGTGCACACACCGCCGATGGCCGTATTCCCCCGTCACGCCCACACGGAGGCACCCCCTTGTCCCGGCACACCTGACCGCCCGGACGTCAACGCGAGCGGCAACTCGCAGCGACGCCCCGAGGCACAGCTCACCCATCACCCCGGCCTACCGCGCTCCTTCTCACATCTCCACGGCACCGCGCGGCCGGGGCTTCACACACTTCAAGGACACCGCTATGCCATTCCTGCGCCCTCCCCTGCCTGAAACCCGGCCGCCGGCCCTGACCGGCGAGCGCGGAGGTACTCCGGGTTGAAGGCCGTAGCCGCCGCCATCGGCGTCCTCTGCCTCTCCCCCCTCGTCCTCGCCACCACCGCCGCCATGGCCGCGGCCGGAAGCGGCGCCGCCTCCAGAAGCGCCGCCTGCACTCCCGGCGGCAGCAGCGTCGATGCCTCCGCGGTCGCCAAGCAGGTCGCGGCGATCCTCGGCGGCCAGGGCGGCGACAGCTCGATCCGCGTCGAGGGCCTGGAACTGCCCGCCGAGCAGATCCCCCACGCGAGAACGATCGTGGCCAGCGGCATCGCCCTGAAGGTGCCCGAGCGCGGGCAGGTCGTCGCGCTCGCCACCGCCATCCAGGAATCCCGGCTCCGCAACCTCAACTCCGGCGACCGCGACAGCCTCGGGCTGTTCCAGCAGCGGCCCAGCCAGGGCTGGGGCACCCCCGAGCAAATCCGCGACCCGGTCTACGCCTCCACGAAGTTCTACAAGGGGCTGCTGGAGGTCAAGGGGTGGCAGCAGATGACCATCACCCAGGCCGCCCAGGCCGTGCAGCTCTCCGGATTCCCGGACGCGTACGCGCAGTGGGAGCCGCTTGCCCGGGCCCTTCAGCAGGCCATCGTCAAGACGCTGCCGAACGGCGGTGCGGGCCAGCCCGGCCAGGAACCCGGAACCGCTCCGGGCGGCGCCGGCGGCTGCAAGCCGGGCGAGGACGGAGCCGGCTGGGGGTCCATCCCCGAAGGGACCGTCCCCGCCGGATACAAGATCCCCGCTGATGCCTCGCCGAAGGCCCGTACCGCGATCGACTGGGCGATGCACCAGCTCGGCACCCTCTACCAGTGGGGCGGCACCTGCACCGCTCCGCGCGGCCCCGACCCCATGGGCCGCTGCGACTGCTCCAGCCTCATGCAGCAGGCCTACGCCAAAGCCGGAATCCAGCTCACCCGCACCACGTACACGCAGGTCAAGGAGGGTGACGCCGTGCCGGCGAACACCCTGAAGCCCGGTGACCTGCTCTTCACCCGCGGCACCGCCGCCGTCCCCGAGCACGTCGGCATGTACATCGGCGCCGGCCTGGTGATCAACGCACCGCGCACAACGAAACCGGTGCGGATCGAGAAGGTCGGCGACTGGCAGATCCTCGCCGTCCGCCGCATCCCCGCGCTCAACAGCTAGGCCGCCGCCCGCCGATGCGGGCCCGCATCGGGCCCTCTTCGCGCCCCGAGCGCCCCTCTCCCATCCCCGCACAGCCGCAGGGCCTCTTAGGCCTGCGCCCGCAAGGAGCTTCGCCATACCCATTTCACTCGCAGACCGCGTCCTCTACCTCGCCTACGACCCCGGAATCACTCCAACGGATGGCGGCCTCCCCGGGCTCGACGTCCTGAAGAAGGTCGTCAACTCGATCAACATGTTCGGCATCATCGCCGTCGTCGGCGCCCTCGCCGTCTCCCTCGGCGTGTGGGCCTGGGGCCACCACAGCGGCGGCCACCAGGCCGAGGCCAACGGCAAGAAGGGCGCCGTCGTAGCCGCGGGCGCCGCCCTGGGCCTGGGCGCCGCCAACGGCATCGTCGCGTTCTTCTCCGCACTCGGAACGCAGGTCAAGTAGTGCCGAAACGTTCCCTCTCGCCCCTGCACCGGGCCACCACGCACTGGACGACCGGGCGACGGATCCTCGTCGCCGCCATGGTCATCACCGCGCTCCTCGGAGCCGCCGGACTGACCGCCTGGTTCACCTCCCGCGGCGGCCAGACCAAGACCGACGCATCCCCCGCAGCCCCGGGAGCGAGCTCGCCAGCCCCGACGGCCCCGAAGCCTTCGGTCGGTACGGGCTCGGTCCCGGCGCCGCCCAAGCTCACCGACCCGCTCGCCTACGCCAAGGCGGCGGCGGTGATGCTCTGGTCGTACGACACCCGCACCACCAGCCATGACCAGCACCTCGCCGGCATGAACGCGTGGATGACCCGCGAGACGAAGTACACCGACTGGACGGCGATCTCCGGGCAGGTCCCGGACCCGGTGCTGTGGTCGCGCATGGCAGACAACGCCCAGTACGCCACCGCCGCCGTGGGAGAAACCCACTTCCCCTCGGCGTTCAAGCAGGCCCTCGCCGAGAATCCCTCCGCGATCACCGAGGCGTACATCTACGCGGTCACCGTCACCGGCAAGCAGACCATCGCTTGGAAGGGCGGCGGGGGCGGCGCCGAGGACCGCGCCGTCACCCTCGCCGTCCAGTGCCGCCCCAGCTCCGACTGCGCCCTGGTCTCCCTCGCCCCGAGCGTCGCCCCGTAACACGCCACTGAAGACAAGGAGGTACCCCTCCAGTGGACTTCTGTTCCATCCCCATCGCCAGCAAGCTGTGCTCGGCCGCCGACGCCATCGACTTCGTCAACGACCCGGGCAAGGCCATCACCGAGGGCATCGGCAACTGGATCGCCAAGTCGGCTGGCCAATTCGCCGCCGCATCCGCCGACCTCGCCGCCGAAGCCGTCAACACGACCACCAAGGTTGACCTGCGCGCCGGCTGGTTCGTCGCCAACTACGAGCTGCTGCTGCCCATCGGCCTGACCATCCTGGTCGCCACCTTCTGCGCCCAGCTCATCCGGGCCGCGATCCGGCGCGACGGCCAGGCCCT
Organism: Streptomyces sp. NPDC048560; assembly: GCF_040650955.1. Classification (NCBI taxonomy): domain Bacteria; kingdom Bacillati; phylum Actinomycetota; class Actinomycetes; order Kitasatosporales; family Streptomycetaceae; genus Streptomyces; species Streptomyces sp. NPDC048560. The sequence goes on along the minus strand of NZ_JBEZIJ010000010.1, from coordinate 81,932 downwards.
GACCCAGGCCTTCACCGGCACCGCCGGCGGCGTGATCTTCTGCTTCGTCGCCATCGCCGGCACCACCGTCGCCATCGAAGTCGTCGATGCCTTGAGTGACGGATTGTTCGCGGCAGCGGGCACCTCGATCGAAGAGTCGGTGCGCCGCATGGTCAAGGCCAGCTCCGTCGCCTCCATGGTGCCGCTGGGCTGGATGATCCCCGGCATAGTCGGCCTCGGAGCCGGCATCGGGGCCATCCTCTACTGGTGCGTGATGATGGTCCGCAAGGTCGGCATCCTCGTCCTCGTCACCCTCGCGGTCTTCGCCGGGGCCGGCGGCGGTTGGGAAGCCGCGCGGCGCTGGCGTCGGGGCTGGATCGAAGCCACGGCCACTCTGGTCGTCTCGAAGCTGCTGATGACGATCGTGTTCCTCCTGGGCATCTCCGCCCTGGGCCAGACCCAGGCCAAGGACGGACTGGGCGCCCTCGCCGACTGCCTCGCCGGAGTCGTGATCATGATGATGGTCCTGCTCTGCCCGTACGCCACGTTCAAGTTCGTTCACTGGGCGGCGGAGGGCACCGACGGCGAGTCGATCCACCGGGCCGGTGGCACCGGTGCGCAGATGGCCAAGCAGCACACCGAGCAGGCAGCCCGCAAGGCCGCCGCGATGGCCGCCACGGGCGGAGCCGGTGCCGCGGCCGGAGCCGGTGCAGCACCGCAGGGCCCCGCCGGGTTCCCCGGTGACATCGCCGCCAACCCCAGCGGCGGATCCGGAGGTGAGCAGAACAGCGCCCCGATGCCGTCCTCCGGCGGCGGTGCGGCAACCGACGCGCTGACCAAGGCGGTTCAGCCCCCGCCGACCAGCGTGAGCCAGGACACCAGCGGCCAGCTCGGCGGAAGCAACGGATCCTCCCCGTCCGGTCCGTCCGGCCCCTCCGGTTCGGGCGGTACGGGTCCCGTTCCCCGCAGCACCCAGGAAGGCCCGCCACAGGGCGCGCCCGCGCAGGGCCCTGCCGCCGCGAACAGTCCCTTCGCGAGCGGTCCCTCGCCCACCGGCTCCTGAGCTGACCCGTCCCCGCCACCCGGGCGGGACACGCCGCACCACCATGCCGTGTCCCGCCCGGGTCCCAACCCCGTGCCCCGAAAGCGGACTCCGCCTTGTCTGACCTTGTCCTCCCCCTCACGATCAAATTCCCCCACAGGTCGCGGCGCGGCATCCTGCTCGGCCTGTCCCTGCCCCAGCTCGTCCTCACCTCCACGGCCCTCGCCCTGCTCCTGGCCACCGTGGTCTCCACTGGCCTCGTCGGCGCCCTGGCCCTGACCCCCGTGTGGGCCGCGGTCGCAGCTCTCGTCGTCATCCGGCGCCACGGTCGCTCCCTGATCGACTGGGCGCCGATCGTCCTGCGCTACGCCCAGCGCCGGCGCACCGGCCAGAGCCTGTGGCTGGCCCGAGTAGTATCCAGGCCCCGCACCGACGGTGTGCTCCACCTGCCCGGCACCGTCGCCTCGCTGCGCGTGGTCACCCCCTCCGGATCGCAGGCCGCCGCCGTCCACGACCCCCACGCCCAGACCCTGACCGCCATCGCCCGCGTCTCCAGCCGGGCCTTCGCCCTCCTCGACCCCGCCACCCAGAACAGCAACGTCACCTCGTGGGGCCGGGCACTGGCCGGCATCGCCCGCAGCGGCCACATCGCCACCGTGCAGGTCCTGGAACGCACCGTCCCCGACAGCGGCGACACCCTGACCCGGCACTGGACCACCCACGGCCACCCCCAGGCCCCGGTCGCCGGGCAGGTGTACTCCGAACTCGTCTCCTCCGCAGGGCCCGCCGCCGCCCCGCACGAGAGCTACCTGGCGATCTCCCTGGACCTGAAGGCCGCGAAGCGGCTCATCTCCCAGGCCGGCGGTGGACTGCCCGGTGCCTTCATCGTGCTGGGGCAGACCACCGCGTCCGTCGCCCAGGCCGCGCGCGGCGCCGGCCTGATGGTCACCGGCTGGCTCACCGCCCGCGAGATAGCTGCCGTGGTCCGCACCGCGTACGACCCCAAGGCCCTGGCCGGGCTGCAGCAGTGGTCCGAGCACGGCAGGGCCGAGGCCGAACCGGCCGCCGCAGGTCCCGTTGTCCAGGTCGAGGAGTACGACCGCGTCATCACCGACAGCGCCCGTCACGCCACCTACTGGGTGGAGAACTGGCCGCGTACCGAGACCACGTCGGGCTTCCTGCACGGGCTGATGTTCACCGCCGGCGTGCGTCGCTCCTTCTCCCTTATCTACGTGCCCCAGGGACTCGAGTCCGCGCTGCGCGACGTGCAGCGCACCAAGGCCACGATCATCGCCGACGCCGCCGAGCGCCAGCGCCGCGGACAGGTCGACTCCGAGGCCGACTCCGTCGAGTACGGAGACGTCAAGGAACGCGAGCGCCAGCTGATCGCCGGGCATGCCGACGTCGCCCTCACCGGACTCCTGACCGTCTCCGCCGAGACCGACGCCCAACTCGACGCCGCGTGCGCGCAGATCGAAACCGCCGCCGTCTCCGCCCAGGTCGACCTTCGCCGCCTGATCTACCAGCAGCCCGAAGCCCTCACCCTCGCCGCGCTCCCCCTGGCCCGCACCGCCCTGTAGCCGACCACCCGCCGCACCGCCGCGGCAGCAAGGACCCACCACTTGACCAACACCACGATCCCGCCCGGCGACGCCCACCCCTACCTGCGGGCCGCGACCGCCGGCATCCGCCACCACACCCGCCAGTCAGCACGAACCCTTGGCCACGCCGACCGCGTGCACCTGGACGTCCTGCACAGCCACCTGACCGGCCTCCACCTCCTGATGGACCAGCTTGCCGAGACCACCCGGCCCCCGTATCCGGCAGCCGGAAGGCACATAGCCGCCGCCCACCTGCGGCTGTGGCAGGCCGCGACCAGCCTCCACGAGGCCTTCCACACCCTCCCGGCCACCGAGTCCAGCACCGATGCGGGCTGCCGCCCCGACCGGCTGCCCGAGGGACCACCGGTCCTCACCATCTGCCAGCGCCAGCTCGCCTCCGGCCACGCCATCCGCCGCAAGACCACCCCCGCCGACCACGGCCCCCGCCCGGCACGCACCGCCTGAGGGCAGCCCCCGCAGAAACGATCCGCCCCCATGTCCCAGCACCGCCCCGGACGCCGCGCCCGCCGCGCCTCCGCCAGCCCCCTGTTCACCCCCCACGGCACCGACCGCCATGCCCGCAAGGCAGCCCGCCGCCAGCTCGCCGAAGCCCAGGCCAAAGCCCGCGCCGAATCCACCTCCCCCTCCGGCGAACACGAGCCCGCCGAGACGGAGATGCCCCTCCCCCTCTACTCCGCCGCCGGACGGCCCGGCGCCGCCAGCGCCCGGGGCAACAAGCTCCGGCTGCCCGCCCACCGCATGACCACCGCCGTCGCCGCCGGCGCCTACCCGTTCCTCGCCGAAGGCGGTCTCGGAGCCGACGGCATCTACATCGGGCGGGACGTCCACGCCGAAGCCGCCTTCGTCTTCGACCCGTTCACCCTGTACGGCAAGGTCGACGGGTTCACCAACCCGAACATCCTGCTTGCCGGCGTGATCGGCCAGGGCAAGAGCGCCCTCGCGAAGAGCTTCGCGCTGCGGTCGGTCGCCTTCGGATACCGCGTGTACGTCCCCTGCGACCCCAAGGGTGAGTGGACGCCCGTCGCGCAGGCCCTCGGCGGCACCTCGATCGCGCTCGGCCCCGGCCTGCCCGGCCGCCTCAACCCCATGGACGCCGCCCCGCGCCCCCCGTCCGTGACGGAGGCCGACTGGGCGGGTGAAGTCCGAAAGCGCCGCCTGCTCCTGCTCGGCTCTCTCGCCCGCACCGTCCTGGGCCGCGACCTCATGCCGATGGAGCACACCGCGCTCGACATCACCCTCGACGGCGTCGTCAAGGCCGCCGCCGCAGCTGGCCGCACCCCGCTCCTGGGCGACATCGCCCACACCCTGGCCCAGCCCGCCCTCCTCGACCAAGCAGCCGGCACCGTCTCCGGCCACCTCGGAGACGCGGCCCGCGACCTCGCCCACGCCATGCGCCGCCTGGTCCACGGTGACCTGGCCGGCATGTTCGACGCCCCCTCCACAGTCGCCTTCGACCCGGCCACCCCGATGCTGTCCATCGATCTGTCCCGCCTCGGCGGATCCGGAGACGACACCGCACTCGTCCTCGCCATGACCTGCGCCTCCGCGTGGATGGAGTCCGCCCTCACCGACCCGCGCGGCGGCCGACGGTGGATCGTCTACGACGAGGCGTGGCGCCTGATGCGCCACCCCGCGCTACTGCAGCGCATGCAGTCCCAGTGGAAGCTCTCCCGCGGACTCGGCATCGCGAACCTCATGGTCATCCACCGGCTCTCCGACCTCCTGACCGCCGGTGACGCCGGATCCCAGGGCCGCGCCCTGGCCGAAGGCCTCCTCGCGGACTGCTCCACCCGCATCATCTACCGGCAGGAAACCGACCAGGTCCACGCAGCCGCCACCCTGCTCGGCCTGACCTCCGTGGAGACCGAAGCCATCTCCCACCTCAGCCGCGGGCGCGGCCTGTGGAAGGTCGCAGGCCGGTCCTTCATCGTCCAGCATCTGCTCCACCCCGCCGAGCAGGCCTTGTTCGATACCGACGCCCGAATGCATTGAAAGGCCGTGAACAGTCTATTCCTGACATCACGAATCCCGACTACTTCCTCCAGCTCGCACGAACTGTGGACAAGATCTCCAACGACCTTCCGAAGGCTGAAGAGCTGCGCCGCGGCGCCGACATCACCCCGGACATCCACACCATGGTCGGCGACCTCGGCGTGATCCTGACCGAAGTCTGCGAGGAGCTTGCCACCAGCAGCCGCTACGAGACCCAGAAGCTCACCCACTACACCGAGTACGAGCGTTTCGGCACCGCGTCCCTCGCCCAGTGCGCAATACCTATCGGTACAGCCCTGGCCCACCTGAGCCACGTAGTGGACCGTCTCGGCTTCCTCCACGCGAGCATCCGGCACTCCTCCACTGAGCGGACCCCACCGCCCGACGACGTCCGGGTTGTCATCCAGGCGTACCTCGATCTCGTCGGCACCGACCTGGGCATGGCCGTCCAGCAACTGCGCGGCAAGGCAACCGAGATCAACCGGATGATCACCACCCGCGGCGCCCTCGCGGCCAATACACACACCGTGACACCCCCGACCACCGCGCTCCCGCCCGGCCGGACCCGATGATCGCGCGTCAGGAGCCTTCGGCAGGTCGACCAAAGGAGCGTGCACTGGCGCCCCTGCCAGATCACCGCAACGTCTTCGACCCCAGCTGGCAGCGAGCCTGGGCCCGGTTCGGCCACGTGACCACGCCGCTGCGCGAACGCGGCCTGAGCTGCGATGTCCAGTACGGGCTGGACGACTGGATCGTCTACGCCTGGCTGCCCGGACACGACTCCGTCGTCCTCGTCGGAAGGCAGAACGGCTGGCTGGCCACCCACCAAACTCCGGCCGAGAGCCCGACCTCGATGTCGGTCCTCTACGACACCACGGTGTCCCCTGGCCCCGACGACTTCGCCGACGTCGAGCCACTGCTCTCCGCGGTCGACGCACTCCTCGCACGGCTCGCCCGCGCACAGTCACCACCGGCAGCCCACGGCGTGCACGTGGCCGAAGTCCCCGCCCCTCCGGCGGCCGGGCGCGGCACCCGCAGCCGCTGACCACCCCGCCCCCGTCTTTCAGGAAGGTTCCCCGTGTACCACCCCGTCAGCATCCACGTAGGACTGCATGCCGCCGGACCGATGTCCCTGCCCCTCACCGACCCGGTGCAACGCGTCCTGTGGTCAAGGGGGTTCACGTATTGCTCCCGACTGGATGCGTACACCGCGCCGACCGCCCTGCCCGTCGAACAGCAGGAGCACCTCGTGCACCAGGCCGTGCATGCACTGCAGGCGCTCGGGCTTCCCGTGGCCCATCTCCACCACCCTGCGGCTTCCGCATGACCACCCGCTCCTTCATCGCCCGACCCACCGCGGCCGGCGGGTACGACGGCATCTATGTCCATCTGGACGGGCTGCCCAGCCACCATCTCCCCTTCCTGCTCACCGCCTACCAGTACAGGTTCAACCGTGACCTGGAAGCCATGTCCCGGCACCTGGTCGACGACGTGGCCATCGGCTGGGACGAGCTGGGTACCGACCTCCTCGACCACGCTCCCCCGGAGCTGTTCCTCGCGCTCACCGGCGGCGAGACCTGGCCGAGCACTCAGCCCGAGAACCTCTGGACCCTGGACGGCTCGCCCCCGCAGCGGATGACCGTCAACCCCGAAGCCACAGACGATCTGGAGTGGGGGTACGTGCTGCACCCGCACGGCATCGAGGTCATCAGCCTGAGCGAACAGCACCGCGGTCCTGTTGTCGGGTGGGCGACCGACCCCCTCTACCCCTTCAGCGACAACCCTGCGATGTGGGCGCCGACAGGCCCTGGCCCGGGCCGGGTGCCCCGAACCGCGCCGAAGCTGTCCACCACCCCGGCCACCACGAGCGTCTCCACCCCCGCCTCCCCATCGCGCACAACGCGCCGCTGATCCACAAGGAGTCTTTCTGCCCGACCAGTTCGTCGTCGGCACGCACCCCAAGTACGGGTACGTCGCCTCCGCCCAAGGAATCCCCCACCACATCAGCCAGTGGTACCTGACCCGCCTCGGCTTCCAGCCCCTTCACGGCCTGCACAGCGTCTACCTGCTGACGGCCCCCACCCACGACGGGCCTCGCCGCACCCGCCAGGCCGTCGAGAGCCTGCGCAGCAGCGGATACCACGTCCACGCCGACTACTCCCTCGATCCCGCGAACACCAAGACGGCACAGACCGGGCCGGTCCGGGACCCGCGCGAGTGGTACCGCATCGGAGTCCCGCAGGCCGCCGCCACCCCTTCGCCCCAGTACGCCACCACACGGGCCTGGGGCTCCAAGCCGCCGCAGACCACGCCTGTCACCTCCACACCGGCAGCATCCGCACAGCCGAGCCGCACCCGCTAACGCGAGAAGGATCCAACCCGCCCATGCTCACCACCACCTACGACGGGCCCGGCAGCAGCGAACTGCGCCGCCGGGCCGGCCAGGAGGCCGCCGCCTTCCTACGCGGCCTGCCCGTCTCGCGCGATCCCGCCGCCCCGCTGCACGCCTGCACCGAGGCCATGTCCCAGGCCACCACACCCGCCGAGGTCCACGCTCTGACCGAACTGGCCGCCGGTGGCGAGGACGCCGGACTGATCGCGCTGCGGAACCTGCTTCGCGCCGCCGGCAGCCGCTGCCGGGAACAGGGCCACGCCCAGCTCGCCACCCGTTACGACCGCACGAGCGACCTCCTCGACATCGCCGACCGCACGCTCTTCCAGCTCGGCGTCGACCTGCTGGCCGCCGCGCACGACACCCTGCGCGACCGGTCCGGGCCCGCTCCGGCGCTCACCGCCGGCGCCGAGGGAGGTCCCCGCTGACCTCGTCCGAGATCACCCTGTTCACCAGCCGCCACGACGGCATCGTCGGCCTCGTGTCCGGCGAGAACTGGCGCTGGGCCCGGACCGCGCTCCAACTCGCAGGATTCGAGAAGAACAGCGACGGCAACTACGTAACGCCCCTGACCGACATAGCCCGCGCCCGCCAGTCGCTCGCCGCCCTCGGCGGCACCGCTCTGGCGCACGAGACCCTGGTCGCCACCAACGGCAGCCGCTACATCGGAGACTTCGCCCGCGAGCTTGGTGAGAACCTGCCCGGCCAGTGGAGCGTGCGGGTCGAGAACTACCCGGTCCCGATAGTGCAAGAGGACCTCTTGTACGACCTGTGGACACCCCGCGCCGACCCCCTCGCGCACACGGTCAAGACCGAGCGGCTGCTGGCCGCGGCGATCCTTCGCGGCGAGAGCGGCGTCGAGCTGGCCGTCGTACCGGTCCCCGGCCGCGATCAGTACCGCGTCGGCGCGCTCATCCCGGAGGACATGAACCTGACCCCGGAGGTTGCCGGGCCATCCAGCATCACCGTGAGGGACGCTCACGCCGCCCACCAGGTCAGCTCCTCCCTCCTCGTCGAATACCACCATGCCTTCTGGCGGCTGCAGTTGATCACCCTCAGGGACGATCTGGATTGGGCCCACGAGGCGTACGAGCCCGGCACGGTCACAGATCCGCCCCAGCATGACCTGGCCGACGCCTTCGCCCGCTTCGCCGACGCCGCGCCGCACATCATCAGCACCGTGCGCGCCAGCAACGCCCAACTCAACCCACATGAGCAGGCGTTCCTGGAAGACATGGATGCCGTATTCGGCCAGCCAGCCCCGCCGCAGGAAGCCGCCACGGAGCCGCAGAAGACCTCGGATCCCGATCCGCTGGCGGTGTGGCTGCTCGAAGGCCAGGACCTGGTCGACCTCGCCCGCTCCGTCAGCCGAGCCTCTTGGCCCCGGACAGCCCTCCCCCCGGTCCGCACGGCAGCCGCTCTCCCCTCCCCGCCCCTGCAGATCGCCGCCTCACGCAACCGCAGGTAGCCGCCACCCTGGAGCCTTCATCCCTCACTCCCCAACCCCACCACTGCAAGAAGCGATCAACGCTCTGACCGGCTGGGGCACCCGGTTCTCGGTCACCACGCTCAGCTGCGAGCTTGCCCTGGAGCGCCTCCACAACCGCCACGGCGACATGCTCGACGAGCAGGCTGCCCAGGCCGTCGAGGCGGACCGCAACCGGGAGCTCGCCGAACTCTTCGGCAATCTCCTGCCCCACGTGCCCACGTTGCTCGCCCACGCGAGTGCCGGCATCGAGGCCATGCCTCCCGCTCGCCACCACGCCGGCTGGCATCTTCTGGTCTCCGACCTCGCCCACGCCGCGGACGTAGCCGTACGCATCCTGGAAGACCACCCCACGGGCCACGACTCCGCAGCCCGCGACGCACGGCTGTGGCCCTACCTGCGGACCTGGGGCGAGCACGACGTACTCCTGCGGGACCTGGCCCTCCAGCCGGCCCATCCCCCGCGCCCCGGCCCCCGGCTCACGAGAGAGGAGCAGGAGTGGTGGACCGCCCGGGCCCGTGCGGCCCGCAGCCGTGATCTGCTCCAGCCCCAGGAATCGCGGTATGACGCCACAGGCCGCCAGCTCACCCTCGCCCTGCTCCCGTACCCGGACGAGGACGAAGAGGTCGTCCTGATCCTCGCCGGGGACATCGACAGCCCGCACATGCAGGTACTGGGCTGCTACGACACCGACGACGCGGCCATCCGGGATCTTCCGCCGGCGGTCCCGCCCGGGGTGCTCTTCCCCGAAGGGCACGCGCCGGCACCGCTGGCGCTCCCCGGGCTCCCTCTCGCCCAGCTGACGCGTGACGTCATCGACGCGCAGCACAGCGCCTCCGTCGCCGAGGCGATCTCCTACGTCACCGACCGGCCGCCCCACGCCCCTGCCGGACACATCGCCCAGCTCACGGAGTTCCTCGACACCTGCGCCACCTGGGCCGCCGCGCTGGACACCCGGGCCGGTCACGAGATCGCCGTCCGCCTGCGGGTGCTCTCGACACAGACCGGCCACCTGCTCCAGGACCTCACGCACGTCGGAGAGCAGCTGGAGGAAGCCGTGGCCGTCCTGCCACCGCACCGCACCCCCGCTCCCCGGCATCTGCCCACACCCCGCCCACCAGCCATCACCACCACGCCCGTGGCGACAGCACCTGCGGCGAGCACTACCTCCGCGCACCGCCGCTAGCGGCCAGCCCGGCGCCCACCCCTCGCCCGCCTTCTGACGGAAAGCCCTGCCCTGTTGACCCTGGCCGATCACCCGACCACCACCCCACCGCCCGCCACGTACGGCGCCGTCCTAGGCAGCCGGCACGTTGTCCGCCTGCTCGGCGGCACCCTGACCGGACGCCTGCCCAACGGCATGGTCCCCGTCTCGCTGGTTTTGTGGATCACCGGAGGTGGTGGGTCGCTGGCCTTCGCCGGCCTGCTCGCCGCGCTGTACGGGCTGGCGTCCGGGCTGTCCCAGCCGGTCAAAGGCAGGCTGATGGACCGCTACGGCCAGACCCGCGTCTCCGCCCCGGCGGTGCTGCTGAACTCCGGCTGCCTGGCCGCGCTCCCCTGGATCGGCGCAGGCGGGCATCCAGCGGTGGTGACCGCGGTGGTGGGGTTCGCGGGCCTGGTCACGGCGCCGCTGGAATCCGGCTTGAGGGCCCTGTGGCCGACCGTCGTGCCCGATCTCGGGCAGCGCCGAGTCGTCCAGGCCCTGGACACCGGATCGCAGGGACTCCTCTATATCGCGGGCCCGTTGCTCGCCTCCTGGCTTTCCACCAAGCACGGTCCCGACACCGCCTTGACCGCGACCGCCGCACTCGGGCTCCTGGGCACGGTGATCGTCCTGACCGCCGCCCCGTCACGGACATGGCGTCCCGCCACCGCAGACGGGGCGGCGGGAAGCGGCCGCTTGATCGGGGCCGGCCTAGTCCTGCTGTGCACCGCCCTGGCGGGAACGGGCTTCGCACTCGGCGCGATGACCGTCTGGGCCGCCGGCATGGCCACCGCCCACGGACTGGCCATGCTCTCCGGCGTACTGCCCGCCGCATTCTCCACCGGCAGCTTCCTCGGCGGCCTGATTTACGCCCGCAGGACATGGCCCGGCACAACCACCACCCAACTCATCACCACCAGCGCCCTGTTCCTCTTCGGATGGGTTCCACTCCTGGCCCAACCCGAACCCCGGGCCGCCATCGCCCTCGCGGTCGTCCCGGGACTGTTCCTCACCCTGATCATCACCAACGGCTTCCACACCGTGGACTCCCTAGCCCCCGCCTCCCGCACCACCGAGGCGTACGCCTGGCTGATCCTGTCCGTCGGCACCGGCCAGGCCGCCGGGACCGCTCTCGCCGGAGCGCTCGCCGAGCACCCCTACGTACTGGCCGGGCTCCCCGCCGCCGGAGCCGCCACCTCGCTGACCATCCTCACCCTCGCCCGCCGAAAGCTCGGCCCCGGCCGTCGCCTCGGCCGCCACCGGCGCCCCCGCCAGACACACAACCCCAACTCAGCAGCCCTCGAAGGAGATTCACGCATGGCCGTACGAACCGAATGGAAGATCGTCCACAGCTGTGGACACGAAATCACCCGGGACCTGTCGGACCGTCCCGCCGACAAGCGGGCCGGATTCGCCCGCTGGCTCGGCGAGCGGGACTGCACCGACTGCTGGAAGGCCGCCCGCGACTCCGACACCGCCGCCAAGGAGGAATGGCTCGCCGCCAAGCGCGCCGAGGAGCAGCAGGCTGCGCTCGCCTGGGCGGAGCAGTTCGACATGCCGTCGCTGGAGGGCCCGGAGCGGGCTCTGGCCTGGGGCGAGCGTTCCCGCTATCAGCTGGTGACCACCGCATACACCGCCCTCGTCGCCGAAGGCTCCTGGGACGAGGCGGACTGGTCCGCTCTGGAGGAGAGGATCCGTACGGTCACCCGGGCCGGCTGGTGGATCGACCAGCGCGATGCCGAGGGAACGGACCTTCCAGAGCTGCTGGACGCGGCCACGGCCGATGACCGAGGGACGGAAAACCCGTTCCGGTAGCCGGGGCGGGGCCATATATAGCCGACGATCCCCGGTCAGCCAAACCGGGGATTCTCCAGACCATTGAAGAAGTTCACCAGCCGCTCCTGCGGCACCTTCGTGGAAGGACTTCTGCCGTGCCCGACACCAGCCGCGCCGCGTTTATACCCGCCGATGCCATCACCCCCGAGCGGGACAGCACCCACGAACACTTCGCCCCCGGCGACCGGATCGTGGTCATCAAGGGTGTGGACGACGGCATTCTGTGGGGCGACGCGATGACGGTGGTCACCCCGTCCTGGCACACCCCGACGAACGAGGACGGGTGGCGCCTGCGGAACCCGGAGGGAGGCGCCCGCAGCTTCATCACCGGACACCCCCGCTACCTCGTCCACCTCTCCGCGCACTGCCCCGACTGCCTGATCTACCAGCGGGCCCTGCAGGACTACCTGGTACCGAAGTTCCCCGGCAGCGAGCCCGTCGATGTGGGCTGGTACTCGATCACCGAGCTGAACCAGCTCGTCCACGTCGCCGACGGCCGGGCCGGCATCCGATGATCCCCACGGTGCACGAGCCGAGCACGTCCTGCGTGGACGGGCTCGCCGAAGCGCTGGGCCGGCCCGTCAGCGGCCAGGAGGGGCTGACCACCGAGGGCACGATCGTCGCCCACTGGCACTACCTCGACTACTTCACCGACGAGGACCGGATCTGGACCTCGGCCGAGTGGGCCCAGCACATCGACGACCCGCACAGGCAGCATCCGTTCCCAGCCACCTACCGGGGCGACCCCCGCGTCATCTTCCATGTGAGCGTCCGCCTGCACCCCAAGGACCGGGAGCTCACTCCCGCCGAATGGTCCGAGGTCGGCTACCGGCTCGCGCGCGTCGCCGGAATCGCGCCGCCCGGCGACCGGGAATCCGGCCGGTGGATCGCCGTTCGAGACGAGCCCCACCGCCTCGACCTGCTCGCCAACCTGATCCGCGAGGACGGCAACCCGGCAGTCGTGCCCAGGCAAGTGCATCACGTCCTGGCCGCGGAATGCCGGCGTATCGAAGCAGACCTCGGACTGCTCTCCCCCCGAGAGCACCACGTCAGCCCCTTCAAAGCCAACATGCTGACCGCTACGCGGCCCACCACCGAGCGGCTCGACCCCAGCATCGCGGCGCACCTGTCCGACGAGGCGCACCGGCATCTGGCCGTGGCGCGCCGCCTCATGGAGAGGGCAGGTCAGCATCTCGGCGCCCCGCTCGCAAGCCCTTCCCCGCGTCTCCCCGCCGGCTTCCCGGCGCCCCGTTCCCCCCGGGGCCGCTGACCCGCCTCTCCCTTGCAGAAAGCATTCTCTTCTTGGCCCTTGCCCAACGTGTCCTGACCATCCGGCGCGATCCGCACTCCGGTGAAGTCCTCGCCCGTGGAGGCGATCCGGAATCCCGTCGACCCCGCGCGCCCGCCGTACGTGGGAAGGCCCGTACCGTCAGCGTGCTCCGCTCACCACCGAAGCTGAACGGCACCTCGTACTCACCGGCCGGGGTGTCCGCCG
>NZ_JBEZIJ010000010.1:0-68874 GCF_040650955.1 Streptomyces sp. NPDC048560 | reverse complement strand
CCGGTGGCCTTCGAAGTCGCGCGGGTCCTGGGCGCACCCCTGGATGTGATCGTCGTCCGCAAGCTCGGCGTCCCGCACCACCCCGAGCTGGGCGCGGGGTCGACCACAGCCTCCTTGAGCGCACCGGGTTCGTCCCCGTGGTCCGCCGCCACGAGACCTACCACCGCCTGCCCACCGGCCTCGACCAGGACGAGGAAATCCGCCTCGCCACCCGAGCCGTGGCCCGCCTGCAAACCGTCGGCTACGACCTCGACACCGACCCCGTCTTCGCCACCGAGCGACGCGAACCGCATTACCTCACCCTCGGCGACCAGGTCCGACACCTCGCGGTCCGGATCCGGGAAGCCGAGAGCACCGAAGAGGTTGCCGACACCCTCACGGAGCTGACCGCCACCCACGACGGGATCCTGGCGGCCCTCACCAAAGTCCTGCACACCGCGGCCGACTTCCTGCAGGACCTCGGACACCCCGCGGACCCGCACACGGCCGCCCGGCTGCGCCACCTGGCCGACGAGCGGCTCCACGTCCTCGCCTCCGACCTGCGGCACGTCCGAAACGATCTCGCCGACCGGCAAGCAGTACACCCCCACCGAGCACCCTGCCCGCAGGAAGTCGCCGGTGACGAGCGCGAGAAGTCGGCTTCCTGCCCCTGTCCCGCGCCCGCCCGTATCCCCACCACGCCCAGCGCACCGGCCGCCGCTCCGCCCGCCCCGGCCGGCCGCCGCCGCTGACGCCCCGATCCCGCCCGAGGAACCCATGCCCGACCACGATCCCGAAGAGCTCGACTCCTTCGCCGCCATCCTCACCCAGCTCCTGCCCGGTACCTGGACCCGGGAACTGCGCCAGCACACCACCCACGACGACCAGTTCTTCCTCACCGCCGACGTCTGGGACATGAACCGTGTCGCCGACGCCCTCGCCCAGCACCCCCTGAAGCAGGACGTCATCCTCACCAGCGAGGACGGCCGGCGCCTGTTCCTCATGGACCACCCCCGCTACGAGGACGAGTTCCTCGTCGCGGCCATGGCCCCCGCCGACACCCACGCGGAGGCGTTTCGCGGGGTGCCGGAGCCGGACGGAATCACGATCACCGCCGACCCCGAGCAGGCCGCCGACGCCATCGCCACCCAGCTCCTGCCCCGCTACGAGACCGCTCTGGCCCAGGTCCAGGACAACGCCCTGGCACTGAACCGCTCCTCCGCCCAGCCCGACACCCTGGTGCTGAACTGGACGGAATCCGGCGACCTCACCGCCACCACCGACCAGGCAGAGGTGGCCGAGATCCTGACCGCCCACGGGTTCGTCCACGACCCCGGCCAGCAGACGTACGTCGCCTCCGGCGACGACACCGCTCACCAGGCACGGTGCGTGCGGGCGGCCGGCACCGCGCTCGGCGCCCTGAACATCGGTGTGACCCTGCGCAACGCGCCACACCGGGGCACGCCGGCAACGAGGCCGCTGCCCGCACCGCGCCCGGCCGGGGCGAACACGGTGCGCTCCCGGTGAAGGACGGCGGAGAGCCCGACTTCCTCGTCCTTGACTACGTCACCATCACCCGCGACCCGCGCACCCAGCTGGTGGTGACCAGCAGATGCACACCGGAAGCCGCGGGCATCCTGGAGACCGTCGGACGTTTCCGCGACGGCGGCGTCCACTACCTCCGCCAGCCGCACGACATGCCCGTCGACCAGCAGCGCCACTACGCGACCGCCGCGGCCCAGGCCCTCCTGCTCTCAGGGTTCAGCGTCTACCTGGATCCCTCCCTGAACACGCTCGCCACCCCCGACGGCGACCGGGCAGCGGCCCACCGCTACCTGGACCAGCTCACCGAGCAGGCCAGCAAGGCCACCGACGACAAGCAGGTCGCCGAGATCCTCGCCGAAGTGGCCGCGCCCACCGAGGGCCTGCTGTCCCACTTGGTGCAGACCCTGATCACGACCTGGGCCACCTGGAGCCAGCGCACCGAGGGCGCACTGTCCAAGGACGACCTCGCGATGCGGCTGATGGACACCACCAGCGTGCTCTCGCGCGGCGGCGACGAGATCCGGCACATCCGCAATCAGGCCGCTGCCGCCAAACCAGCCGCCCCGCAACCACCGGCACCTCCAGGCCCAGCGGCGTCGCCACCCGCCCGGGGACGCTGAACCCGCCGCACTCCACCCCCCGAAACGACCATGCCCCCACGACACCATCGAACCGACCTCGCGGCCTTCGCAGACGGCCTCGCCGCCCTCCTGCCCGATACCTGGACCAGCACCTACACCCGCCACGCCGCCTACCACGACCAAATCGCCACCACGTCGACGGTGTGGGACATGGGAGCCGTCGGCTACGCCACCTCCACCTTCGTCCTCGGCCACCAGGCCGTGCTCACCCGAACCGACGGAGCACGCCTGCTGCTCTTCGACCGCCCCCGATACCGGCACCAGTTCATGATCGGCGCACTGGAACCAGACGCCCCTCACGACGCCTTCCACCAGGTGGACGAACCCAACGGCATCACCATCCCCGCCGACCCCGCCCGCGCCGCCGCCCAAGTCACCCGCAGGCTGCTCCCCCGCTACGAGAGTGCGCTGTGCCAGGTCCGGCACAACACCGCCCACCCCGCGCCCCGCCGACCCGAACCGGTGCTGATCTCCGGGGCGGTGAGCATGGCCTGGCACCCGGACGGGGCCGTCGGCGCCGTCACCGGAGTGCGCGAGGCAACCGCGGTCCTGTACAGCGCCGGATTCCAGTACCACCCCTACCACCGGCAGTTCCTGCTTCCGGCGTCGTACGGCGACCGCGAGCAGATCGCCCGCGTCCAGGCTGTCTCCCAGCAGCTGGCCCGTATCGGCGTCGGCGTCACCATGCGCCCGGCCCGACCGGCCCCCGCACCCACGGCACTGCCCACTCGCCCGCCCGCCCCGGCGGTCGCTTCTGCGACCCGCTGATCCACCCACCACCGTGAGGAGATCCCCCGTGGGAAATCTGGCCGATGAAGCCGGCACCGACGTCGAGATCTACCGACGGGCCCACACCCCCGGCAGCGTCCACATCGTCAGCCGCAGCAACGCACCCGAAGAACTCCTGGCCCTCCTCGACAGTACCGGCCTTGAACGCCACGCCGAGGCGACCTCCGGCCCCGTCTACGTCTGGCACGAAACCCCCGACGGCCTGAGCGAACAGGCCCAGAAACAACTCGCCACCCGCGCGGCCCTGCCCCTACTCATCGCCGACTACAAGGTCAACATCGACCCGGACGTGTACGACGTGACCGCCTGGGCCCAGGCAATGGCCGAGCACCGCACACGACAGGCCAAAGCCCAGACCGGACTGGCCACCGCAGTGCCGCCGCAGGGGACACCCGGCTCCCCACCCCGTTCTCGCTGACCACGCCGTCCCCGGCCCTTCCCGGGCTGGGGACGGCTCCAACCCGACCCACCTGGAGCATCACGATCCAGCAGACCCCCAACCAGCTGCCGCCGATCTCCCCCGCCCGGCGCCCGCGCCTGGCCGTCTTCCTCTTGCGCCGCTACCTGCGCGCCGTCACCGCCGGGACCCCTGGGCGTCCCACCCCCGCCCGTCCCGGCCCATCCGGCCACACGGTCACATCCCGAGGCAGAGCAGCCGACCCCGACCACCCCGGAGGAGCATGACCGTCTACGACCCCGAAGCCCTGGCCCGCCAGATCGCACAGCAGATCACGGAGCTCAACGAGTACCTGATCGTGGCCTCGCCCCAGCAAGCCGCCCGCATCCTGGGCCAGGTTCTCGAACCCGAAGAAGGCGTCCTCGGATCGCTGACCACACTGGTGGCCACCGGATCATGCTTCGCGCAGGGCCGGGCACTCAACGGGGCTCTGCCGCCCGAAGTGTGGCTCGCCCTCGGCCGCGCCGCGAACGAACTGCACGACATCACCCTCGACCTCGACGAGCACGCAGAGGACATCCGCAGGCTCACCCAGAGCCCGCCGAGCACCGCGCTCCCGCTGGCCCCGTCGCCGCTCGTCGCCCGGAGGCACCGGTGAAGAAGACCTGGACAGGCTGGGGACCGACCGCCGACCAGCCCCAACAGCACTACCTGGTCGAGCCCCGCCACCTCAGCGGTGGAGGCGACCTCCGCTTCGTCGCCGAGTACCTGCGCGCCTCCGGCTGGAAGGACATCTCCCGGACAGGCGGCCCGATCGTCTTCGACAGCCCCGACCGCTCCGTACGGGTCGGCTTCGACCCGACGGCGATGCCCGGCGGCTGGACCATCTCGGGAAAGGCTGTCGGGCAGCAGCCGGCGTGGCACGCCACGTTCACCACCGCCGTGCCGATCGAGATCGTCGCCGGGTTCACCGACACCCTGACCAAGCCGCGCTCCGCCCACGCCCCGAACGTGTGGGCTCCTCTGGAGGAGAACGGGTGGGAGACCGAACGAGACCAGCACTTCACCGCCGTCTCCCCGGACCGTAACGCCTGGTTGCAATACCACCAGAACCAGAACGAACCCGGCCAGGCGCACTGGTGGGCCGGCGCCCGCACCGAGCACGGCCGCGCCTGGGACGCCGTCTTCACACCCACAACGCCGATGCACCTCATCCAGGGATTCTCTACGGCGCTCGCCGACCCGACCCCGGTCATGCGCCCACGCGGCAGTGTCCCGGCCAGCAAGTGGATCCGCACCACCTCGGTCTCCGTACGCCCCTCCGAACTCGGGGGCTGGCAGCAGGCCCGGATCACCGCCGCCCGCGCCGCCACCTGGGCCCGCAACTCCTGGAGCGCCGCCCGCCCCCGCCAGCGCACTCCCGCCAGCCCCTACACGGCAGCCGGCGCAAGCAAGTCCCGCCGCTGACCGCCCGGCCCACACCACGACCACCGAGGAACCCCATGACCGCACTCTCCAATGCCCCTCTTCCGGAGAAGATCGACCAGGCCGTCGACATCCTCCTGGAGCTCAGGGACCACCTGCGGTCCGAGCCGCCCACCGACGAGGTCCTGACGCTGCTGATACCGCTTGTCGACGAAGACCTCGGCATCCCGATGCTCCTGTCCGACGTCCTGCGCGCATCCGCCCGAGCCATCGCCACCGACGCCGACCCGTACAGCAACGAGGTCAGCTCGGTGGTCGCCACCCTCCGCGAAGCGGCCACCGAGATCATGCAGTGGTACTCGCTGCACTGGGAGGTCCACCGTCTGGCCAGTGGCATCGACGACACGCCGGGAGCGACGTCCTGAGCCAGCGGCCTTTCATCCACACCCGCGCCGACGAACCGCACAGCCGGATCTGGTTCGAGACCACCCCCCGCCACCTCGCGGGTCGCGGCGACCCCCGCCACATCACCCAAGCCCTGCGCGCAGCCGGCTGGTCCAACCACTCCGACCCGGACTACCCACACGTGATCCTGGCCAGCCCCGACCAGCGCTATGCCCTGGCCCTCGAGCCGGAGAACGAGTCGTACTCCAAGTGGTGGCGGATCAGCTGCACCAGCGACACCGAGAACTGGTACGCCGAGTTCGGCGGGAACACGCCGGTGGAGATCCTCGCCGGATTCACCGACGCCCTCATCGCACCCGCACCCGAGACCGCCCCCGACGTGTGGTCCATCCTCACGGCAGCGGGCTGGAGCTACACCAGGGACGAGCGCGGCCACGAGCTCGCCGAACACCCCGACGGCATCATGCAACTGCGCCGGTGGAACAGGACGACCAGCTGGAACACCGGCTTCATCGCCTGCGCACTGCTCCCCGACGGCCTCGGCGGGCAGGAAACGGTGTGGGAGGCCCACCTCGGCAGCGCCCCGCACCTTGCCGCCGCGTTCGCCACCGCACTGGTCGATCCCGCACCGGTCGCACGGGCCGAGTTCGACGTCCCGCACAGCGGCCTCGTCACCCAGAAACCCGGTGGCCGCCAGGGCGACGACCTCGCGAAGGAGCACGCCGCACGCCTTGCCCAAGCCCGGGCCACCGCCGTACGCAACCGGCGTACCACCCTCACCACCCAGCTCGTCCCCAGCTCGGCCCCGGCGGCGCCAGCCGTCGCCGGCCCCCGGCGCTGACACCACCGTCCAACCGGTCTTCAAGGAGCCGTCCCCTCTGTCCATCACCGACCGGCAGCTCGCCGCCTTCGCCTACGACCACGAGAACGCCCTCGGATCGGCCATCACCCCGCGCTACCTCGCCGACGCCGGCGACCCCCGCCACGTCACCCACGCGCTGCGGGCCCGCGGATGGAGTCTGGACTCCGACCCGCTCCACCCGGCGATCCGGATGACCAGCCCCGACCACACCTTCCGTCTCGAACTCACGCCGACGCCCAGCAGCTTTACCCGCTGGTGGCGCATCGACAACAACCACGGCCCCGGCTTCTGGTACGTCACGTTCAACGGCGACACCCCCGCCGAGATCGTGGCCAGCCTCACCGACGCACTCATCCGGCCCGAGCCCGAAGAACCGGCCCCCTCGGTGATCGAGGTCCTCACCGGCCGCGGCTGGGAGCACACCACGTCCGCGACCGGCTCGCAGAGGCTGACCTCCCCCGACGCCATCGTCCAGGTCGAGCTGTACGTCTCGCCTTCCCTGGGCGTCATGGGCTGGGAGATCGAGGCCGCACACCACCACGGTGAGCACGGCCCGGAGCAACGCATATGGCGAGCCCACCTCGACGCGGCGACCCCCACCCACCTGCTGGCCGCCGTCGCCGAAGCGATCTCCAACCCCACGCCGGTCCTGCGCGCCCGATTCAAGATCAACGACAGTGCCCACCTCACGCAGGGACCGGAATTCGCGATCGGCTCCGAGGTCGTCAGCGCACACAAGCAGCGCCTGGCCGAGGCCCGCCGCCACCGGCCCAAGCCGCACCTGACCACCGCCGTGGCCGCGCCCGCACTTCCGCGCACCGCCGCGCCGGCCAGGCCCGCCCGGTAGCCGCCGACCGAGAACTCCCTCGACCCCCGAAGGACCCGTGACCAACGCCGACTTCCACTCCAGGCACCAGCACCTCCTGCACCAGCTCGCCCTCTACCTCCGCGAGGCGGAGCAGATCCTCGCCGCTTGGGACACCTACTCCGACGAGCACACCGGCCCCGACGGCTGGCCGCACGACGAGGGGGCCTACGGGTTCCGCCAGGCCCAGCGCGACGCCGACACCTGGCGGTCCTTCAACCGGATCCGCTCCGGAGCCGGCGACCTGGTCGCCACGGCCGAGGCCCAACTGCAGAAGCTTCCGGAGCGGAGCGTCCACCACCGCTGGGCCTGGCAGATCGGCGCTCTACGCACCGCCCAGGAACGGATCGGCGCCCTGCAAAGCGAGTGGCTCGCATTGCGCGCCACCCTGCCGCAGTCCGTACGGCCCGGGGTCGAGGAGTACGACGGGCCGCTCGCCGAGCGGACCGCCGAGGCCTGGCACTACCTGGACGAATGGGCCCTCCACGGCCAGGCCGTCCTCGACATCCACAACGCTCTGCGGCGCAGCCAGTCCCGGCCGGCCACCGCCCCCGTCGCCGCGCTCCCCGGCCGGGACTCCGTCCCGGCAAAGCCCCGCCGGTAGAAGCCCACCGCCCCCCTTCCCCTGGAACCGCCCTCTTGTCCAGCCCCTCCCCCAACTCCAACTCCGACGGCTACGACATAGCCTTCAAGGCCCTCCTCGGCGCCTTCGCCGTCGCCCTGCCCCTGTCCACCCTGGCCTGGCTGGGCGGCAACGCGACCGCCTGGGTCACCAGCAGTGGCCCCTGGGTCCCCTACCAGCCGGCCGAAGCTCTTTTCCACCCCGAACGCCTCTGGCCCGCGGCGGGAGAAACGTCCCTGCTCATCGGCACCCGCATCCTCCCCGCCACTGTCCTCCTCGCCCTCACCGTCTTCGGATACCTGTGGTGGACCCGACACAGCGGCACGAGCGGGAAGAGGAAGCGCGTCGCCGGGATGGCCAAGCAGAGGGACATCGAGCCGCTGCTCGCCAAGGCCATCACCGCCAAGGCCCGCTCCCTGAGGCCCAGCCTGAAGGACGCCAAGGCCATCGACGCCTCCGACACCGGCGTCCTGCTCGGCAACCTGCAGGGCAGCCGCTCCGAGGTCCGGATGGGCTTCGAGGACGTCGCGGTCGCGATCATGGCCCCCCGATCCGGCAAGACGACATGCCTGGCCATCCCCGCGATCCTCGCCGCTCCCGGCCCCGTGCTCCTGACCTCGAACAAAGCCGCCGGCGACGCCTACACCGCCACGCTCGACGCCCGCGGAGAGAACGGCCGGACATGGAGCATGGATCCGCAGCAGATCGCCCACGCGGCCCGTGAGATGTGGTGGAACCCGCTCGCCACCGCCAAGTCCCTCGACGGAGCGGGACGATTGGCCGGGCACTTCCTCGCCGCGAGCGTGGATGCCTCCCAGCAGGGCGACTTCTGGTCCAAGGCCGGATCCAACATCCTGAGCCAGTTGTTCCTGGCCGCCGCCCTGGACGAACGCCCCATCACCGACGTCATGCAGTGGCTGGCCTTCCCCGCCGACCGCAGACCGCTGGACATCCTGCGCGACCACGGGTTCTCGGCTGTCGCCGCCCAGCTCAAGGGCACCGTCGAAGGCCCGCCGGAGACCCGTGACGGCATCTACGAGACCGCGAGGCAGTACGCGTCGGCGCTCCTGAACAGCGAGATCGCCGCGTGGGTCACCCCGCAGAAGGGGGTCGCCGAGTTCAAGCCCGCCGAGTTCGTATCCAGCAAGGACACCTTGTACCTCCTGTCGAAGGACGGAGGCGGCGGAGCCTCGGCGTTGATCGCGGCGTGCGCGGACTCCGTGATGCGGGCCGCGACCACCCAGGCCGAACGGGCCGGCGGACGCCTGGACCCGCCCATGCTTGCGATCCTCGACGAGGCCGCCAACGTGTGCAAGATCAGCGACCTCCCCGACCTGTACTCCCACCTCGGGTCCCGCGGGATCATCCCGATCACCATCCTGCAGTCCTACCGTCAGGGGCAGAAGGTTTGGGGCGACGCAGGCATGGACGCCATGTGGTCCGCGTCCACCGTGAAGGTGATCGGCTCCGGCATCGACGACCCGGACTTCGCCGACAAGCTCAGCAGGCTGATCGGTGACCACGACGTCGAGACGAAGTCCACCTCCATCTCCGACTCGGGGAAGTCCACCAGCATCAGCATGCGCCAGGAGCGGATCCTTCCCGCGGACGCGATCCGCGCCCTCCCCAAGGGAACCGCGCTCTGCTTCGCCACCGGCATGCGCGCAGCCATGCTCGACCTGCGCCCCTGGTACCTGGAGCCCGGCGCCGGCACCCTCGCCGCCGCTTCCGCCGCCGCGTCCCAGGGCATCACCGACCGAGCGGTCGCCAAAGCCTCGCCGAAGAAGGACGACTTCGGGAAGGCGGCGTGAACAAGCCGGACCGCTTGCCGACGCACACTCCGTGCCGGTCGCTCTGACCTTCCCGAAGACACCGGGAGGGGTCTCGCCCTGGCCCACGACAGCCTGCCCCCTGAAACAGAAGGACCCCTGTGCCTGATTCGAACCCGCCGCCCCTGGAATACCCCGGCCTGTCTGACTTCATCGACGACATCATCGAGGATCTTCGCCGGCACCCGATTGGCATCGACCACGTCTCCGTCAGCACCGTCACACGGCACATCAGCCAAGTCAGTGCACTCCTCTCACGGATAGCCGACGAGGCGCACGCCCACAGCGACCACGCCCGCCGTCACCCCGAGCCCAGCATCTGGCGGCCGACCCACATCCTTTCGATGACCACGGTCTCGCTGGCCGAGGCGCTGTCCGGCTATACGAAGATCCTCGCCCCCCTAACCATTGCCTGCGAGCCCACCCCGTACGGCACGGTCGACGACGCCATGGACCGCTTCGACTTCTACGAGGCCGCCGATGAGCACCTGCCCGTCATCCGCCGGGCACTGTCCGAGGCCCGCGACCAAATAAGGCCGGACGCGACCGCCCCCCAGCCGTCGTCAGCGCCCAGCTCCCCAACCCGGCCGCCCGCAATCGACGACGCACCCGGGCGCCCCGACCCTTCGCCGGCAGACACGAACTCCGACCGCGGTCCGCAACCATCCCCACCCCGGGTCCCGGCCAAGTTGAACGACGCCCAGCACCGCGCGCTCCAGGTCATCGCCGAACACGAGATCGCCGTGTATCTGAGCAGGCACAAGCTGGCCCTGTCCGGCCAGCCCGGCCCTCACCGGTTCACCATGCGCACGGTGGAGGCCTTGGAGGCGCAAGATCTGGTGAAGCGTAGTTCCGCCACCACCCTCGTGATGGGCCAGCGACTGCACCTCACTCCCACTGGCCGCCAGGCCCTCGACAGCCTCGGCCCGGTCCCACTGCCCGCTCCGGCTTCCGCTCCCGTACGTCCGGTCCGCCCACCGGCGGCCCGCACCCGCTAGCCGGGATGCGCGACAACGCCCCGGACCGCCCGTAGGCACCAGCGTCGACACCTTCGTGCCCGCGCCCTGGAACCCAACCTGTGCCCGATACCCCATGAGAGTTCGCCTTGCAGATCATCGACCTTGCAGAACAGACCCGCTTCCTCGGCCAGGTGGCCCCCACTCTGAAGGCCCTGCGCGAGGAGGTGGAGAGCGTGAGGGCGGGAGAGATAGCCAAACCCCTTCGCGAGATCGGGCCGACCGCCGTCCGCGTACAGGACTTCGCGATGCAGTGCACCCAGCAGGCCCTCACGCTGTCGACCAGCCAGTACGCCGCCATGAAGGACGGCCACGAGAACCTCGCCGAACTCGTCGAAGCCACAACCCAGATATCTCTCGCCGCCACCCTGTGCACGCTCGCCATCCACCGCCGCACCGAAGTCCTGCTGTACGACGACGCTGATGAGACCCCCGCGGCGAGCCGCAGCAGGCTGAGTGAGGCCACCGAGGAACTGGATCGAGCGGCGAAGACGTACCACCGGCTGGCACAGCGCCTGTCCCATCGCCTGGCCTCGTTCGCCGCGCGACGCGAGGACCAACAGCTGATCGCCCGGGCAGCGGGTAGTCCCGGCGTGACCACCACGCCGAAGGAGCATGCGGCACGGCTTGAAGTCCTCGGTCCGCCAGCAGGCGTCGTCGGGGCACCTCACCCCACCGACACGGCACCCGCAGCCTCGCCGCCCGCACCGCGAAGCCCGGGGCGCAGGTGACCGACTTCGCCCCCACCGATCGCGTCCTCGTCTCCCCCCGCTACCTGGCCGGCGCGGGTACCGACAAGATCACCAACGTCATCGGGCCGCTCGTGCACCTCTTCGACTGGCGGGCAGAACAGAACCTGCAGCATGTGAGGCTTGCCCATCCCCAGGGCACAGCAGCGCTGGAGTTCACCCCCGAGAGCCCCGACGGCCTGTGGTGGAAGATAGAGAACGTCGAGCCCCACTGGCAGATCCAGATCAGCCGCCAGGCCCCGATCGAGGCGGTATCGGCCGTCGCCCAGAGCCTGCCGCAGCTCCTCGGCGACCAGCGTCACGCCGAACAGATCTCCGTCACCACGCTCTCGCTCCGCGAGATCGCCGTCACCAACCGGTGGGTCCGCGCGCCCGACAACAGCGCCTACAGCTCCCCGGACAGCCACTGCTCGGTGCACCACCGCCCCCGCCCCGGCGTCGGCTGGTCCTTCGAGCACTCGGTCTACGACGGGTTCGACACGCACTGGAGCGCCACCTTCACCGACGCCGTGCCCGCGCCGCTGGTCGCCCAGTTCTTCTCCCACCTGGCGTCCAGCACGCCCGTGGAGCGCCAGTACCGCGAGATCCCCTTCCTCTCCCGCGACCTGAGCGCCGCGATCATCACACCCGCCTACTCCGCAGGCCTCGGCGCCCACGTACACCACGCACTCGCCCAGATCCCTCAGCCCCGCCCACCCGGGGCACCGCCCCGCCGTCCCTGATCGGACCACCAGAAGCGGCTACGCCTGATTGACGACTGCCCCCGCTACCGCACCGAAGAGCACCGCACGACGCTAACCATCCGCCCCCTTGGAGTACCCCTGAGTCCGCCCCCGGCCGAAGCCTCCCCCGCCAGTGCGCCCACCCCTTTCGACATCGCGCGCGCTCTGGCCACACACATCTCGACCACCCCGCCGCCCCCGCCCCACGCCGTCACCTACAACCTCGATCTGACGCGCAACGCCGCACCCCGCTACGGATACCGAAGCACCGGCGGCTCCGTACTCGCCCTCGCCAACTCCCTGCACGCCCAGCTGTACGGCCTGCCGATCGAACGTCCCGCGCTGCCGGGCGCTCTGGACGAGCTGCTCCAGGCCACGGGGATCGACGACGACCAGGACCTCGTCCTCGAACAGGTCGCCGCGCAGATGGATGCCGCCGTCGCACTCATCCAGCGGGCCCGGTACACCCACAGCCACAAGCTGCCGGATCACGTGGCCATCCGCCTCGCCATGGTGGAAAACGGTGCCCAGCACATGACCGCTGAGCTGCGCGAGTTGGCACCGTCCCTCAAGACCGGAAAGCCCGCCACCCACTCCAGGCCGTCCGTCTGCCGCCCAGCCCCTCCGCAACGTCAGGGCCTACACGGCACTGACCCGGCAGCCCCAGCCACAGGCCGCAGCCTGCGCCCCTGACCCGATCCGGGACCCCGTCCCTGAAGGGTTCATCCGCCCATGACCGACGACGTCCTCTTCTCCCTCCCCGACGAGCCCGCACCGGCCGCGACCGCCCCTCCGTCACGCTCCGAACCCACGCCACCCGCCTCCGCACCCGTCCCGCCGACACGTCCTGATCCCGCGCCGCCCGTGGCCTCCGCGCCCGTCCCGCCCGAACCCTCCTTCCAGAGGCCGCCCTCGCCGGTCGTGCGTCTACTCGCCCTCGCCGACCAGTTCACGCAGTACAACGACCACCTCGCCCGACTCCGCCCGGCCTACGGTGCGGCCCGCGGGCACACCTCCGCCACGTTCCTCGTGAGCGCCTGCACCGAAGCGGTCCAGGCCATCCAGGACCAGCCGATACCCGCGACCGTTGCAGTCACGGACGCCGCGATCCGGATCAAGCAACTCGCCTACCTGACCGCAGGAGCAGCCCGTCACCTCGCCGAGGCCAAGGACCTTCTCGGCGCCCCGGCATCGGGGTCGGACCAGGAACGCGGGACCCAGGAGATCAACCGGCAGATAGCGCTCGCGCAGGAGCTGACGGCACTGGGGCCGGCTGCGGCGCTGGAGGCAGCGACCGCCGTCGCCCTGGAGATGCACCGCAGCAGCCTCACCGGTGCCACGGCAGCAGGCTGCCTGACCCCCGCCGAGCGGACCGCACTGTATGCCGCCGCCCGCGGTCACCTCGCAATCGGCCGGAGTGGAGGCCGCGAGCACATCCACAGCCGATCACGCACCGTACACATCGACACCGTGCTCGCCCTGGAGCACCAGGGCTTGACCGCACGTGAACCCGCCTCCGCTCCACCGGCGTTCGACGGCGGCCCTCCCCAGGACCGCGTCCGCCTCACCCTCAGCGGTGCGATGGCCGTCGCCGCCCAGCTCGGCCGCGCCCCCCACGCCCCCGCGCTGACCACAACTCCGTTGCCAGGCAACAGCGTCACCGCAACACCAGCCCGAACTCGATGACCAACCCCCTTCCTCTCCGCGCCCCACGCCCTCCCCGCCCGGGACGTGCCCCCTCACCCCCAAGGACCCGCCATCCCCACCACCTCCACGTCCCCCCGGACACCACCCACCACCACCTCGCCGGGATCTGCCGCCGCAGCCAATTCCCCCGCCAAGCGCATCCTGTCGCTGGGCGCCAGCGTCCAAAGCTCCGTCCTGCTCTGCCTGTCCGCGAAGGGAATCCTTCCCCGCGTCGATGTGGCGATCTTCGCCGACACCGGCTGGGAGCCGAAGCCCGAGCCGGTCCGCGACGACTTCGGTCTGACCGCGTGAGGGACCTCGTCGTCGACTTGTTCGCCGGGCCGGGTGGCTGGAGCCACGCTCTCCACGTCCTCGGGGTGCGGGATGTCGGTCTGGAGTGGGACGAGTGGGCGTGCAAAACCCGAGCCCGTGCTGGCCAGTTGACGATCCGTACGGATGTGGCGATGTACCCGGCGTGGCCGCTGGTCGGCCGTACCCGCGGGTTCATAGCGAGCCCGCCGTGTCAGGCATGGTCGATGGCCGGCAAGCGGCTGGGCCTGCTCGACCAGCCGCTCGTCCACCAGGCGGTCGCCGACCTCGCTGCCGGCCGGGACACCCGGGCGAAGCTGCTGGCCGCCTGCGCGGATCCGCGGTCTCTGCTGGCAGCCGAGCCGATGCGCTACCTCCATGCCCTGCACCAGGCGGGCGAGCCCGAGTGGATCGCGATGGAGGAAGTACCCGACGTCCTGCCGCTGTGGCGGCAGTACGCCGTGATCCTGCGTACATGGGGATTCTCCGTCTGGACCGGGATCCTCAATGCCGCTGACTACGGCGTGCCGCAGACCCGGCGGCGGGCGATCCTGCTCGCGTCCCGGTCCCGTACGGCCGAGCCCCCGCCCCCGACCCACGCCCAGACGGCCGAGCCGGAAAGCCTGTTCGGGCCGGGCCGCGAGCAGTGGGTGTCCATGGCCGAGGCCCTCGGCTGGGGCGCCACCGACCGGCCGGTCCCCACCGTCTGCGCCGGCGGAGGCCCCGGCGGCGGCCCCGAGCCCTTCCCATCCGGAGCCCGCAAGACCCTCACCGACGCCCGCGACCGCGGTACGTGGAAGCCGCCCAGCCCGCGCTCCGCCCTCCGCCGTACACGCAGCCGCCCCTCCCCGGCAGGAACCCCTGCCTGCACCTGCGGGAACCACCCCTGGGCTTGGTCGCTGCGCAGCAACAACCAAGCCAACGCCACCATCCGTTCGGTCGAGGAGCCAGCCGGGACGCTGTTCTTCGGTCATCGTGCGAACGAGTGCATGTGGGTCGCCGAACCCTCGGCTGCCCCGCCTGCCGGGCAGGAACCGGCGCCTGATCCGATCCGGATAACCGCCGCCGAGGCCGGCGCCCTGCAGACCTTCCCAGCGAACTATCCGTGGGCCGGTACGAAGGGGCAGCAGTTCTCCCAGATAGGCAACGCGGTGCCCCCGCTCCTGGCGGCCCACCTTCTGGCTCCGCATCTCGGCACGACCCTCAACCGGTCCGACTTCATCCTGGCGGCCTGATGGCCAACAACCGTCTTCCGGAACCGGACTTCACCCTGGGCGACATCCCCACCAGCCCGGCCGTCCACTACGCCGAACAAGCCCTGCTGGGCGCCCTCCTCCTCGACCCGCACCGGGTGAAGGCGATCGGCCCGCTCGATCCCTCCCAGTTCTCCTCAGCCAGGCACCGCGCCTTGTACGCGGCGTTGGCCTCGCTAACGCCGCCAGCCCCGTCACTCCACGCGAAGGAGCCGGTCTGGATCAACGCCGTCCACGCCCACGCACTCCCGCATGCCCGCGGCCTGGCCCTGTCCTACCTCCACACCCTGGCCGCAGCCTGCCCCCAGCCCGCGAACGCCCCCTCGTACGCGCGGATGGTACGGGCCGACCACGCTCGGCGAACCCTCCAAGCCCACGCCGAACCCCTCATCCAGGCAGCCACCGACACCGCGCTTCCGGACCCAGCCGCAGTGACCCTGACCCGGGCCGACTCCCTCGCATCCCTCCTCGACCGCCTGGCCGCAGCCTTCCCGTCCCACCCGGGCTCACTCCCCCGCACCCCACCCCCGCCACCGCCCGCCCGCGATACCGGCCCTGACGTGACGAGCGAAGAGCAGCTACTGCTGTCGACGGCCGCCGCGTACCCGACCGCACTGGCGTCGATGCGGTGGCTGCGCCCGGAAGACTTCGCCATCCCCCTACACGGAGCCCTGTACCGGTGCCTGACCTCGCTCACCGCCCGCGGGGATCCGGTCGACGAGGTGACCGTGCTCTGGGAGGCCCAGCAGCACGGCCTACTCACACAGGCATTCACCGCGCAAGACGCCCTGGACATGCTCGCCGCATCGGCCGGAGCCCCCGAGCACTGGGGCGAACAGATCCTGCGGCGCTCCCTCCTCCACCACGCCCACACCGCCGGCCTGCACATACAGGCCTTCACCCACGACCTGTCGAACTCCCCACACCAGCTGATCACCGGCAGCCGCCGCGCGCTCGCCGACCTCACCGCCCTCCGGGCCCGCTGGCACCACGCCACCGACCAACCACCCACCGAACGCCCCCGCCCACGGCCGGCCCCCGCGTCCCGGGCCGGGCCACCCACCACAACCCGCGCCACCCGTGCCCCCAGCGTGTCAGCACGGTCCTCCCGATAAGCCCCGACCGGGTCCGGCCGGCCATCTGCCGGCCGGACCCGAGAAGCGAGCCCCATGCCAAGCCCCTCACCTGTCCACGTCCGCCTGGCGCTCCATCCCGACCACGGCACCGCCGTGATCGCCACCATCACCGGCAACCCCCACTACCTCGCGCGCGCCGCCCTCGCCATCCATGGGTTCCGCTCGACCAGCGACACGACCATGGTTCTTGCACGCATCGACCACGACGCACCCCACTACGCCGACAAAGCCGCCCAGGCGCTCCGCGAAGACGGCACCAGCGTGGACGTCGATCCCGCGCTGCAGGAAGAGATCGACACTGAGTGGACGTACGGCAACTACCCCATGCACTGGCTGACCCGGGAAGAGATCCGCGAAGTCAGCGCCGACGCCCAGGCCATCCACGATGCCATCGCCGCCGGCAGCCTGGTCATCCATATGCACGCCCACGACGGCTGGACCAACGTGGCAGTCGGTACCTACCGAGGGGGCAAAAGCATCCACCTGCACGGCGAGGACTACCTACGTCAAGAGACCATGATCTTCGACTCCGAGACCGAGGCCATAGCTGACTTCCTCCGTCATCACCCCGTCGCAGCACGGCCGGGACCCGCACCGCCGACAGACATCGAGCGCGCCGCAGCCGCAGTCCTCGCCGTACCCCGCGCCGACAGGCCGGCACCGACCACGTTCGACCCTCCGGCCGAGCAGGTCTCACAGAGCGTTCCCTCGTACGCCGCCGACCCCGGCGACCACGAAGCACTCCTCCGCGACTTCTTCACCAAGCACCAGGAGTGGGAGAAGTGGCGCCCCCACGATGAGACCACCATCGCCAGCCACGAATCCCTGGCCCTGCGCGTGGAGTTCCTCCATGAAGCGCTTCGCGGCGACGACGCCTGGACGATCGCCGCCTACGAGTCCCCCGTCGGAGAGCGCCTCTGGCACGCCACCGCCACCCCCACGACACCCGTCGAGATCATGCGCGTCCTGCTCGACGCCCTCAGTGCCGAAAACGCCTGGGGCCCGAGCACGGACAACCCGGTGGGGCAGGCAGACCTCGCATACGCCTCGCGCCCGCTGGATGATGTCGGCTGGCCCGTAAAGGTCGGACCCCGGCTCATCGACTGGACCGCCCCCAACGCCGACAACAGGGCGGTCGGGCTGCGTTTCGACAGCTCCGTCAAGCAGGGGAGCCTCCTGCCGGCCTGGACCGTCTGGGGCGGCAACACCGCGGACAGTCCCCACTGGGCCATCCACCTCTCGACGCACGCCCCCAAGGCGCTCATCCAGGACATCACCTTCGAGCTCGCCCACGGCCAGGTCCACCGTCAGCCTCACCGCGCAGCCACAACCGCACCCCGTCCGACAGCAGGACCCGCCGTGGCCCTGCCCCCAGCATCGGCGCCCCGACCCGCGTACAGACGATGAGCTCCCCATCACCCGAACCACGCAGCCGGATTCCACCGACCCGGCGGACAGCCCGCGGGTCCTGACACAGTGACCGGTGATTCCCTCCCCTGGTGTCAACTGGTGGCCGGACGCGTGATCCGGAGGTATTCCAGAAATGGCTGACTCCATCCGCTGCGGCCCGGGGGCGCGCACCACGTGTGCCTCTGCGCCGTCTCAATTCCACGGCCTCTCTCAGAGCGGCGTTGTCAGACCTCACCGATACCCTTCGAGCCGTCAGGTTCGTTACTCCATAAGGGAGGTGGGCCAGTTGATCGAGCGTGATCCACGCCGGTTCTTCAACCAGGACCAGCGCAGTGTTCTGTACGACCGTGCCGAGGGTCGGTGCCAGAAGTGCGCCGTCGCGCTGTCGGATGGATGGCACGCCGATCACAAGATCCCATGGTCCGCCGGAGGGCCGACCACTCTCGAAAACGGCCAGGCGCTGTGCAACGTCTGTAACAACTCGAAGAGGACTGACATGCACTTCTCGGATGACTTCGCCCCGCGTCCCTTCCAGCGCGAGGTGATGTTCCGCGTCATCGAACGCATCCACGAGCGTCAGCAGTGCACAGTCGTTCTGGCGGCCCCCGGCTCGGGCAAGACCCTCACCTATCAGGCCCTGGCGACGAACCTCCTCCGCGAGGGCCTGATCGACTACGTCGCCGTCTTCGTCCCGCGAACAGCGCTGGCCGAGCAGTGCGAGACCGGCTGGATGGTTCTGGACTCGAACAAGAACATCCAAGGTATGTGCAACCTCTTCGACCCCATGAAGCGCCTCGGCCGCGTACGACACCGGGTCAACGAGACGCCACTGACCAGCCCGAACGAGCACGGCAGCGGGTTCGTCTCCACCTACAGCGCCCTCGTCACTAACGAGGAGATCTTCATGCTGTGGGCCCGACGCAACGAGGGCCGGTTCCTCTTGGTTGCCGACGAGGCGCAGTTTTGCGGCGCCGCGGGCGACAAGGAGGACGGGGGTACCAAGGCCGGCGCCCTCATCGAGAAGCTGAACGAGTATGCCCGGCACACCCTCCTGCTGACGGGCACGCCGTACCGGGCCGACAACCAGAAGCTCATCCTCGCCGACTACGAGCCGGACCCGTCCAACCCGAAGAAGATGAACCTGGTCTGCCACGCAGAGGCCCGGTACTCCGATGGCGTGGCCGAGGGCTACCTGCGGACCTTCGAGCTGCACCTGACCGACGCCCGCATCTCGAAGCGCACGCTCGGCGACCCCGATACCGGAAGCGGCGACTCGCTCCTGGAGTACAACCTGTCCGACGACGGCGACGACCTGGCCCCGGCGCTGCGGGACGAGAAGGTCTGGAAGCCGCTGGTGGACCGCGTCGTGGTGAAGGTCCGCGACAAGCAGAAGTTCAACAAGTCCTTCCGGGGCCTTATCTCCTGCATGCAGCAGTCCGACGCCAAGAAGGTGCAGAAGTACCTCCAGCAGCAGTACCCGGACCTCCGCGTCGGGATCGCGGTCTCGGCCGACACGGACGCCCCACAGTCCTTGGCCGACTTCAAGGTCAAGCCCATGGACATCCTCGTCACGGTTCGCATGGCCTTCATCGGCTACGACTGCCCGCAGATCACGGTCGTCGGCATCCTGACCCACTACCGGGACGGCGGCCACCTCATGCAGCTTGTCGGCCGCGGCCTGAGGGTGTGGAAGGAGATGCCGGCGAGGAACCAGTCCTGCGTCATCGTCGCCCCCGACGACCCGAAGATGCAGGGGTTCCTGTCGTTGCTCCGCGAAGAGCAGGAACAGGGACTCAAGTTGATCGACGAGCGCGAAACACCGGAGCCGGGCGAAGAGCCGATCGAACCCGTCCAGCCGATGCTGTCCTTCGTCGAGTCCGCAGTCGCCACGACAACGAAGGCCGCCAGCAACGAGGTCGACGTTGACGCGGACGAGCTGCTCCTGATCGAGGGCTTCAAGGTCATGGCCGACTCGGGCGAGGACGCATCCAAGATCAAGAAGATCCTGGAGATGGCAGGCATCCAAGTTCAGCAAGCTCCGCCAGCGGTACCCGCCCCGCGCACCGAATCGACCGCGCCGGAGACTCCCAAGACAGAGCGGAAGCAGATCGGCGACATCAACGCAAAGGTGGCGGAGACCATCCGCAGCAACCTGTACGCGCGCGGCGTGAAGCCCGATGCCCCCGGCTACCAGGACGCAGTGACCAGGGTGACGGCAAAGGTGAACGAGTCAGCGGGCTACAACGCCTCGCAGGCCAATACCGTAGACAAGGCCAACAGCCGGCTCCGCGCCGCACTGGCCCTCAGGCAGGAGAAAGTATGAGCGTCCGTGTCGAATCGAACAGTTACCTCACTGAGGAGCAACAGCAGGTTTACCAGCTCCGGGAGTCCCTGGAACGCAACGGCGGCAACCCGGTTGGTTTCCTTGAACTCCTCGCCGCCGTAGTCACCGACGGGACGTGGCTCAAGGTCCCCTCCGGCGTCAACCAGGAAGAACCCTTCGTCAGCTTCACCGACTTCATTGAAGCCAAGCCGCCCTTCGGGCTGGGCGCGAGTGTCGAGAACGTTCGGATCCTCCTCCAGATCCGTCACCCCCACGAGGGTGTGCCGCGCATCCGCGAGCAGATGGACATGATGCGGGCAGCGGTCCGGGAACTCATCGGATCGGACCCTTCCGAGTTGAACGCTCGTCGATTTGAACAGGAAGCCCTCTGGGGTGATCCTTCCCATGATCCCGACATCACTGATTCGGCCGAGGAGCCGGATCTCGACCCGTCCAACCCCATCGACCGGGACGCAGCCGAGCTGCGGTCAGTAGGCAAGTCCGGCGGCTGGATTTGGGCGTTGAAGGTTGCCCGGAACGTCGAAGTCGGACAGCCCGACCGCCCCGCCCAGGATGTGGATATGGGGTGCGCGCCCCATATCCACAAGGTGGCCGCACGAGAGTTCGCCCGGCGTATCGGGTGGGATCACAAGCGCGTCATGCGGTACTACCGGGCGTGGGAGCGGGGGATCGAGAAGTACGACCTCCCCTCCTTCGACCGGCTCCAGCCCGGCGTGGAGGTACCGTTGCCACCAGCCTCCACATGGACGGAGTGCTTCACGCCCGGTCGCGTCAGCCCGGACCGCGCCGAAGCCCTGATCGCCGGGGCGCACGAAGCGGGTCTCAGCGTGCGTGAGGTGATCTATGCTGCGAAGAGTCCCGGGGCGATGAAGGCCGCGATCCTCTCCGACGAAAGCACCGCTGAGGCTGCGCGCACCGCCCTCCTGGAGCGCGCACGTGAGGACGGCGAGCTGCGCACGACCCTTGCCCGGACCATTGCACATGACCCAGTGTTCCGTAAGGAAACGGCGGTCGAGTCCCGGAAGGCTGAACGCGCCGATTACGTGCGCCAGATCGCCGATCAAGGGAAGGCTCGCACGCCCGCCGGCCAGGCTCTCGAACTCTCCAAGGAGGCAAGGGAGGAGACCGCGGAACTCGTGGCCGTCGTGGACGACCCGCAGGCGACTCCTGAGGTTGTCGCAGAGGCGTACGAACGCGTTCAGCAGCTTATCGTCGAGGCTGTGGAAGCGGACCCGAAGGTTCAGGCAGCCGAACACCGGGCGCGGATCCACAAGGTTCTGGCGAGCACCGCGCGAAATATCGCCTCGGTGATCGACACCCCCTTGGCCGAGATTGCGGACGAGAAATTGATCGAAGAGGTCTCCGCCCTACAGACGTCGGTAGAGGCCCTTGTCGCTCTGCTGTCACCGCAGAAGGGCAGTCATCTGCGGGTCATCGACTCCCAAGCGGTCTAGTGCGGCAGACCGTGAGGCCCCCGTCATCGAGGTGTGGCGGGGCCTCACGCCTGCGCAGCCCGACCAGCGGAGACCTACCTCGCCGTCCGCGAAGACTACCTTCCTCATCACGAGCATTGATCGGCTGCGGTTCCGGCGTAATTGTCACGTCCCCCCACCCCTAGCCGCATAGCACGGATAGGCTCCAGATCAGATGCGCAGCGCCTCCATCAGCTCGCCGCGCAAAATCTCGGGGTGGGGAGCGACGTGCAGCTGTCGAGGGTTCGTATCAAGAACTTCAGGAACTTCCGCGACCTAACAATCGCCCCGTTCCCCACACCTACAGTCATCGTCGGCTTGAACGGCGTCGGTAAGAGCAACCTGCTACATGCACTCCGACTGGTCCTCGACCCCGACCTTCCGAACCGGGCACGTGGGC
The DNA here is from genome assembly GCF_040650955.1 of Streptomyces sp. NPDC048560. Taxonomy (NCBI): domain Bacteria; kingdom Bacillati; phylum Actinomycetota; class Actinomycetes; order Kitasatosporales; family Streptomycetaceae; genus Streptomyces; species Streptomyces sp. NPDC048560. The sequence goes on along the minus strand of NZ_JBEZIJ010000010.1, from coordinate 47,018 downwards.
TGCAAGCTGACGATATCCACGACGGGACTTCACTGCAGCAAGGCGCGATTGTCACAGTCGAGGTCGACCTCACCGGGTTCGACGATGACCCAGATGCACAAGGCACCTTCGACGGCGCACTCATCAGCCTGGAGGGACAGCCACGTGTTGCCCGCCTGACTTACTCCTTCGAACCCAAGGTTCCAGTCTCCGCCCTTGGCCGACCGATTACCGTCGACGACTACGCCTACGACATCTTCGGTGGAGACGACCGTGGTCAGAGCATGCGGCATGCGATGGACGTCGTCCCTTTGACCGTCCTCCACGCCCTACGTGACGCGGAGGGCGATTTCAGGCGAGCCGACAGAAGCCCCCTCACCCGACTCCTCCGTGATCGGATGCCGGCCGAGGAAGTCATCCAGGCAACGCTGGCAGCCTTGAAGGCAGCGCGAAGCCAGTTGAACAGTGATGCAAACGTCCAGCTCCTCGTCTCCGATCTGAAGAGTCGCCTGGAATCCATGGCCGGCACCCAGCTGTCCCTGGTTCCGTCGCTCGATTTCGCAGGCCGGGAGGAGGACCTCATCCGCAGCGTCCAGCTACTCACCGACATAGCAGCGACTCGTGGAATCGACCGAACTTCCACCGGCACCGCGAACGTTGTCTACCTGGCACTGCTCCTTGAACATCTGCGACTTCGTCGCGCTGCGAGTCATGGCGAAGACACCCTCCTTGCCGTTGAAGAACCGGAAGCGCATCTGCACCCGTCTCTGCAGCGAAAGGTGTTCGCCCACCTCCTGCGTGAACCCAACCGCCTGCTGCTTACGACCCACAGCCCGCACATCGTTGCGGTGGCCCCGTTGTCGAGCATCGTGCTGGCCGACAGCCACGATGGCCACACCACTGCCTCTGTAGTCCCGCCCGGCCTCATCAGTCCCGAAGTGACCTTGGACCTTGAGCGCTACCTCAATGTCACCCGAGCCGAAATCCTCTTCGCTCGCGAGGTGGTCTTCGTTGAGGGGGCAGCCGACGCCTACCTTCTGCCAGCGCTGGCAGAGGCCGCAGAATTCCACTTCGACGACTACGGCATAGTCGTTTCGAGCGTCGAAGGCACCGACTTCGCGCCGTATGCAACCTTGCTTGGTCCAAAGGCATTCAACCGGCGGCACTGGGTGCTGACCGATGGCGACGCGGCCAACGTGGAGCCGACCGTCAATGGCGTAGAGCGGACCGCGAGCAAGGAGCCTGGCCTGTGGCGGGCCAAGCAGCTGGCCGAACTTGCAGGCCTGAAGTCCCTCACTGCCGACCTCGCGAAGGGTATTGAGGCTGTCGCTGAGGCCGACCTGCCCGAGACTGGGTCGCGTCCGAATCGGAGTCCGCTGATCGAGTCAGCCCGGGATGCGCGGATCTACGTGGGAGAACACACCCTCGAAGTAGACATCTCCCGGCTTCTCAGTAAGGAACTGACAGCTACCTACCAGGCCTTCCGCACTCGGCGCGACTCGCGCGAAGGATTCGCGGAACTCCTTGCACTAGTCACAGATGGTGGGGCCACCCAGCAACAGCAGACCGAGTTCGTCGCCAAGATCGAGCGCATTGGAAAGGGCAGATTCGCCCAACGGCTTGCGACGCTCGTCGCTGATTTGGACCTGCCCGGCCGGCTCTCGGAAATCGGATCCAGCCCTGCCAATGGGACTTACAGCCGCGCCGAGCTCGGCGGTATCCGGGGGGCGGGCTCGATTCTTGCATTGCTGGAAGACCTCAGCCAGACCGTACGAGGAACACCCCTGCTCTCACCTGTCCCGCCCACGACCGGAGCAAGCGACGGCAAGGGACACGTCAAGTGACCGGTCCAACCCCCGTGCTACCCGAAACCGCGCCTGCCCTTGTTCCACCCACCCTGGCGGCCGAGCTCTCGCAACTTCACCCTGCCCAGCGCGAAGCAGCCATGCATACCGGCAACCTGACAGTTCTGGCGGGCCCTGGAGCCGGAAAGACCCGGACACTCGTGGCCCGCATTGCGTTTCTGCTAGCCACCACCAGCCCCCGCAGGGGGGTCGCCGCCCTCACGTACACCGAAGCTGCCGCAGCGGAGACAACGAGGCGCCTCCATCGTCTCGGGATGCGCCCGGGCCGTCGACTCAGCAGCTCCACCGTTCACGCCTTCTGTCTGCAAGGCATCCTGCGTCCCTACGCCCACCTCATCGGCGAGGGCTTCAAGCGCGACTCCACGACCGTCGCCGCCGACGACACCTGCAGATCGCTGTGGAGCCAGGCGGCACACGAGTGCGGACTGGGCAATCCAACATCGCGGGATCGCACCACTCTTGAACGACTTCGACGCGTCCTATATGCGGGCGAATCCGCTGACAGTTTTCACGCCACCTACAAGAGCGTCGTCCTCCGATATGAGGAGCTACTCCTCCAAGGCGATCTGATCGACTTCGAGGCCATGCCCGGCCGGGCACTCGCCTTGCTGCGGAAGAGCAGGACCGCGCGGGAGCAGATCGTCGCGCGCTACCCACACATTGTGATCGATGAGTACCAAGACCTCGGGCCGGTTCTTCACGGGATCGTCGAAGTGCTACTGGACGCCGGCGCCTCCGTTACAGCGGTCGGCGACCCCGACCAGGTCCTCTACGCCTATCAAGGCGCCAGTGCCCGCTACCTCCAAGAACTTTGGAATCGCCCTGACTTCCACAGGGTCCGCCTCACCCTGAACTACCGCAGCGGCAGCGCACTGATCAATGCCAGCCGCGCTGTCCTGGGAAAGGACCGCGGCTACCAGGCTGCACCCGAACGCGCTGACACAGGGACCGTGACGATCAAGCACGCTGAGGGAAACCTCGACCGCCACGCCGCCATGGCGATCGAGGCCATACGCGGGCAACTCGCTAAAGGCCTAACCCATGAGAGCATCGCAATCCTCTACCGCGCCCAAGGCCCGGTACTCGACGCCCTCACCCAGGCTCTGGACGCCGCCCGCATCCCCTACGACCGTGAGAGGAATCGACGGCGACCGTCCGGCCCCCTCGCCGAGCTCCTGGCGTTGTGCACGGCACGGTCTCTAGCCGGCCCCCTCGGCTCCGCCAACCGCCCCAACACAGGAACCGTTCGGGCGCTGCCCCTTCGGGAGCTTGCTTCGGTTTGGCAGCGACAGCTACAGCTCGCCGACCTCGCACACCCCAACACCACGCGCCGTGTGCTCGCCCAACAGCTCGCCACGGTCCTGGACGCCACCCCGCGCCTAGAACCCGGCGACGACGCAAGGAGCTTCCTGCGAGAGCTGACCTTGGCGATGGACACAGCGGTGTTGGCGAACGCCAGCCCCGACCCGCGAGACCGCGACACAGCCAACGAATTGAACGCCCTCCAGGAAACCCCGCTCACCATGGCAGAGTTGGCCGGCGGCCAAATCCCTGGACACATCGCCGTAACCACCTACCATTCCGCGAAAGGCCGAGAGTTCTCAGCAGTGGTCCTCCCCGGCTTGGTCGAGGGGCTCGTTCCGTCGTACTTTCACAACCAGCCCCCCAAGCCAAGCGTGGTCGCCGCAGCACGTCGCGAGTTCTACGTCGCCATCACGCGCGCCAAGGACGAGGCTGTGCTCATCACTGGCGACCACTACACGGTGCCCGCAAACCGGTACTACGCGGAGCGGAAGCAGTCTTCACGACGCACGAGATTCGTGGATGAGATCGAGCAAGGACTCCTGTGAGAGCAGTGCCACAGCTCGGATTCTGAGGCGCCTCGAACCCAGCAATCGGGTGCCTCACGCGAGATGTGTCGCGGGTTGCATGACCCAGAAATCAGCACCAGGGGATTCCGGAGGCGGCGCACGATAGCACCTGATCCCCGGTCAGCCAAACCGGAGAATCGCCGGATCATTAGAAATCCACCGCCACCCATGCCCGAACCGTCGAGAGGCACCATCACGAACCCAGTCGCCCGGCCCGCACCAATCTCCTTCAAGGCACGTCGCCAGACTTCGGACACCGGGCCATCACGCCAGGGCGTAGCTCTCCCGGAAGTATCCGGCTGCGCGCTCCAGGTCCCGCTCGGTCTGGAGCGTCAGTTCCAGGTCGCCGGTGCCGTGGTGGCCGAGCCCCGTCACGTCACGCGCGAAGCCGGGCACGAGGTCGACCGTCGCCGGGTCGGCCTTCAGGTAGACCAGCAGCTTGGTCTTCTTCGGCGGGACCAGGCACGCGTAGTTCTGCATACGCCGGTACGCGGTGTAGGTCTGGTTCGAGACCTTCGTGAGGTCCTCACCGAGCCCGAGCAGCACCTCGTCGACCGCCGTGGCCAGCTCCGCCATGGCCCCAGCCTCCGTCCCGGTCCGCTGCGCCTTCGCGGTACCCCGACTCCGGCTCCCGGCCTTCGGCGCCGCGGCACGGCCGGCGAAGGAGGCCACCGTCTCAAGGCCGACGTACTCGCTGCCGAAGTACCGGTAGCGGACCAGGTCAATGGCGTGCCGGTGCTCGCGGACGGCGTGGATGTCGTAGCGGGTGAAGTCGCCGGCCACGCAGATCAGCCTCGGTGCGCTCCACAGCACCTGGGCCGCGGCGTGGGCCCCGAGCCGGTCGCGGACCAGGTGCCGGAACGTGTCCCGGTGATCGAGCAGCCAGGCCATGTAGAAGAGGCCCTGGTTTATGACTCCCGCGTCGGTTCCGCGCTTGTACTCGACGATCACCGGTGCGCCGTTCTCGTCGATGCCCAACGAGTCGATCCGGCCGCCGTGAACCGGTCCGGTGCTGTACTCGCTCGCCAGGAACCGGACCCCGAGCATGGTCTGCATGTGCCCCTCGACGAGGTCCTGCACATCGGCTTCGACCTCAGCCAGACGCGGCGCAACCTCGGTCACGCCGCTCTTCGTGTTGAACAACTTCAGGCCCGACACCTCCCCCTCCGTACCGACCTACCGCCAACACGCAGCCGACTAGATCTATTTCCGGTATGCAGCAGGATGCTCGGGAGCCCAGCCACGACTGTCACCGTACGTAGTCGGACCCAAGTCCGTGACCCCGGCCGGGTGGGAGCCTCGCCGAGTACGACGGGCGCGAAAAAGCCGCCTCCCGCACCAGGACTTCACCCTGGTGCGGAAGGCGGCTTTCTCATGATGACGACCCATCAGAAAAAACGCCGGGCGTGCGTCAAACGTGCGTCACGAGCGTCAAATCTGCGTCAAGATATCGCCCACAACGCACACAGCGCACATAACGCACACTGCCCGAACCTGCAGGTCAGAGGCCCTTTCCAACGGGCTCAAGGATCGCGACGCACTCGACATGATGGGTCATCGACATCAAGTCGAGCACCACGTTCGTCAATAGGATCTCCGACATCCTTACACCCGAGGTCACGCCCCAACCTGGCATGAGACCGGCATGTCCTCACAGGTTCAAGCCCTGCGGGGCAAGACCGGATGTGCCTTCGAAGGGTGGCCATGCGCGTCACCACTGATGCGCGGCCGACTGCGACTGCGGGAAGTACGAGGCAAGGAGGTCAGCAGCCTCCTCCCAGGGAAATCACGCCCCTCTCAGGTCAGCAGTTGATCGCTTTCCTGTTCCACCAGATGGTGCTGCTGCCTTCGTACCACCAGTACGCGCCGAGGTCTTTCGTTCCTGCCGGCAAGGCTCCGCGGAAACGGACCGAGGGTGTGGAGCCGGCGTAGAACGAGCGGTTCCACTCGAAGATCGGGCTCAGCCCGATGCGTCCCCCGTTGGCGCGGAAGTAGACCAGGCGGGTCTTCCAGCCCCAGGCGGTGATGGGAATCAGAAACTTCGTGCTGGCTCCGGTGGCGCAGTTCACGTCGTAGATCGACACAGTGCCCGTCTGGGACAGGAGCGTGATCGGTGGTGCGGGTACCTCTTCCACGTCGCCTGCGACCAGCTGCACGTCGAGCCCCTCCAGGGGCGCGGCGGTGAGCAGGTCGCTGATGGCAAGGTCGTCCGTCGTGGACATCCCCGACCTCCTTGGTTGCCTGTCTGTCCGGCCGATGACGACTAGCCGGTGCCCAACCGCGGGCGGGTGAGACGCGGGAAACCGGCTGCGCGCGGCGTGCAGCCCCGCCCCTGGCCGCTGTCAGCGCCCTGCTTGAGCTCATGAACCCGGCCGACGGGGTGCACACCATGCGGCCCCTTGCATGACGGAGTTCGTGGCGGGTACGCAGGTACCGCAGCGAGAGCGCCCTTCGCACGGACTGCACGGTGAGCGTGCCAGCCCTCTGTATGTAGCGTCCTCCCCCGACGACCACGACGCCACCCAGACACCGTCGTACCTAGGGGTGTGATGACGGACCGACCCATACGCGGAGGCGCCGCTGCTAGCGCGCGGAGCGTGGCGCGGGGGCCTCCCGTCCCCGTCGGCCGCCGCCCCGCGCCATACCCAACCCCAGCCCCGTGGGCACTACCTTCGTAGCTCCTGGCGGCTGCGGGTCGGCACAGCATTGATCCTGCGGTTCGTGCGTGGGGGCCCGTCAGCTGCTCGTAGGCGCAGCGAGATCCACCCGAGTGATCCTGAAGATGGCTACTGTCCCCAAAATCGGCGAGGGGCCGCCAGTAAGAGGGTAGTCGTCCTTCGTTGCGGAATAGAGTGCGAACCCCTTCTCTGCAAGCTCCTCCAGGATGGAGGTGATACTTCGCTGCGCGTCCCGTACAGAAGAGCGTGAGAACTCGATGTCTCCCGAGATGTCGCTCCAGTCACGGAAGGATTGAACGGCGCTGTCTATGAGCTCCTGCTCCTCGTCAGTGCAGTCCTCCGGCTCGTCATGTTCCAGCCACCCAAGGCAGCCGGAGAGGTTCGGCCAGAGATCACGCCCCGTCTTCATGTGGCGAAGGATGACGACCTCGAACTCTGGCTCATCCACCGTGCCGACGTCGATAATCCTGTCGACCTGCATCCTCTTGAGCTTGCTGATCTCGTCAGCGAGCGTCTTGATACCCCACACCTCGACGGTGACATCCCGGTATCGAGGGCGAAGCTCGTTGTCGATGAACTGGTCGACCTCACCTGGCAGTGTGTCGTTTGTGAGGAAGCGCCATACCTTCACGTCGCGGTGCTCGTGGAGGCAGCCTTCCAAGTCACCGCAGATCTTCGCCTTGGTCTTGTCGATCCGCTCACCACGCGTGGCGTGCGCAGCGAAGAACACCCGAGCGTTCGGGCAGTAGCCGTCGTTCTTGGTGTCGCCCTTCGGCCCGGCCGCCCGCACGGGTTGGTAGTCACCGGGATACAGCTCCAGGCCGAGCCTGTCCATGCAGTCCTGGAAGGCACTGCCCTCGAGCCGAAGGAGCTGGCCTTCAACGAGCTTGCGCAGCGAGTTCTGATCCACGGCAGTCATTACTGCACAGTTCGTATGCCGCGGACAGCTAGATCCAGCGGATCCGTCGGGCCTTTCCGTAGCCGGTTCGCTCTGTCCAAGCGTCCGTCGGCTACCAACCGGAAACCCCGAAACGAGGTTTGGCGTAAGCATCGGAGGACAACGGTGGAAGCCCCCGCCGATGACTTCGTGACCAACCGCCCCTGGCAGGCCTCACGGTCCACAGGCACGAGGTCCCCTCCAGACGGACCACCCGGAGGTGTCCGAGCGCCGACCCCAGAAGGCGCCTTACCCTTCCTCGCGGGAACCGGTCACCGAATCCTGGTGGGTCTTCGCCGGAGAGGTCGTGGTGGGCGGAGGCCGGGCGAACTTGTTCCACGGACATGACTACGTGAGGCCGGACCCTGCACCACCTCCGCTGGATCCTGCAGCGCCGCAACGACGTCTTCGTACCGATGAAGGCGCGGTCTCCCAGGGATTGAAGCAGGTTTCCCGAGCAGATGGGGTGCGGTGGCCGACTCATGGGTGTATACGGAAATCCCTACCGCGTTTCGTCAGGGGCGCGGTGGCTGAGTTGGGGCACAGGAACGAATTTTCCGCCAGTCCGGACTGGTGAAGGAACGGAGCACGTGTGCACGTCGCGACCAGCAATGTGTGGGCCCGGCAGATCACCCTCAGCCGCAATGTGGTGCGGCAACTACTCGTGCCAGCAGGCACTTTGGATGTGGTGGAGACCGCTACCGGAATGGAGGTGGCAAGCGTCCAGGGAAGATGGCCGGCAATACGACCCGGAGGCAGAGAGCCAGAGCGGATGACGGCTGTTGTACCCACCGTCAAGACAACCGGGCGTCTGGGCTGGATCGGCGACACGGCGCTTCACTCGCCGCAGACGGTGCTGGCCTCGTTCGTCGACGGCATAGGCTTCCGCGACCACACCGAACCGCACGCGCTCCGGCGCCCCCAGATCGGTGCGATGCACTCGGTGATCGGCTACTGGGCCTCAGGGTTGACCGCCCCGGGAATCGTGGTGATGCCCACCGGGACGGGCAAAACGGAGACCATGCTCGCCCTGCTCGTGGCAGCCCGACCCGAGCGTCTGCTGGTGCTGGTGCCGACTGCGGCGCTACGTGATCAAATCGCGGCGAAGTTCGAGTCACTCGGCATCCTGCACACACACCAGATTGTCGCTCCGGGCGTGATGCGGCCCGTGGTCGGAAAGCTCCAGCACGGCTTCCACAACGCCGCCGATGCTGCGGCATTCTCCTCTGCCTGCAACGTGGTGGTCGCGACCCCGCATGCCCTTCAGGCCTGCGAGCCGGAGTCTCGCGACGTGTTCCTGGCCGCGTTCAGTCACCTGGTGGTCGACGAGGCCCATCACGCGCCGGCGCCCACCTGGTCGCGCGTAGTCGAGGCCTTCACCGACCGGCGCGTCCTACTGTTCACCGCCACTCCCTACAGAGAGGACGGGCGCCCTGTGCCCGGGCGGACGATCTTTCGGTTCCCATTGCGGGAAGCGCAAAGGGACGGATACTTCACTCCGATCAACTACCGAGCCGTACTCAGTCTGGAGGACACTGACCAAGAACTTGCGAAGCTGGCGGTAGGACAGCTACGGGAGGACCGGGACGCCGGCCTCGATCACATCGTGATGGTGCGGGCGAGGAGTATTGCGCGGGCCAAAGAGCTGGGCAATCTCTATCAGGCCCTCGCACCGGACCTGAATCCGACGATTCTGCACGAGAATGTGGCGGTCCGAGCACGGCGTGCTGCATTGACCGCTCTGGCAGATCGGTCGTCCCGGATCGTGATATGCGTCGACATGCTCGGTGAAGGCTTCGATTTGCCAGCCCTGAAGATCGCCGCGCTGCACGACGTGAAAAAGAGCCTGAGCCCGATGATCCAGTTCATCGGACGTTTCACCCGGTCCACTTCCGTGGGCTCGACGATCGGAACGGCCTCGGTGTTCGTGGCCCGTGATCCGTCGGTAGCACTGTCGCCGCTGCGTGAACTGCTGCGCGAGGACGCCGACTGGGACACGATCCTGCATGACATCACCGAACGCGCCACGGCCAGCGTGGAGGAGCTCAGCGACTTCGAGGCTTCGTTCCCCGACACGCCTGAAGAGGTGTCGGTCACGGTGCTGGAACCCAAGATGAGCGCCATCGCTCACCGAGCTCCCGATCGCACCTGGACTCCCGAACGAGCGTTGACGGTCTACGGCGAAGGCCGGGTACTGGACAGCACCATCGCGGTCAACACCACGTCCACCGTTGCCTGGTTCGTGGTGGAGAACCGAAGCGAAGTGCGCTGGGGAGCCCCGCAGGCCCTGGAGCAGGTCACCTACGAGCTGATCGTCATGTACTTCAGCCGGTCCCGAGGCCTGCTCTACATCCATGGCTCGAACAACACCGGTGACTACCGGGAACTCGCCCAGGCCGTCCTGGGAGTGGACTCCCGGCCGGTCACCGGTATGCCCACCTTCCGGGTACTGGGTCACATGGAGCGCTTGATCCCCACCAACGTGGGTCTGCTGGATTCACGGGACCACTTCAACCGGTTCTCCATGCACGTCGGAAGCGACGTATACGAAGCACTGACTACCGCCGACCGGCAGGGCAAGAGTCAGACCCACATCGCCGCCTCCGGATTCCGCAACGGCGAGAAGACCACCATCAGCGCCGCCCTGTCGGGGCGGTTCTGGTCGATGCAGACCGCCCCCAACCTCAAGGCCTGGACCGACTGGTGTGACGATCAGGGAGCCAAGCTCATCGACACCAGCATCGACCTGGCCAGCGTCATGGAAGGGTTCATCTTCCCCGAGGACCTCACCGAACGTCCCGAGGGCATTCTCATCGCTGCCGAATGGCCCTGGTCCATGTTCACCGGCAATGGGCCCGGCCCGCAGATCTCATTCGCGGGCATCACCTGCGCCGCCGTCGATGTCGCGCTGGAGGTCGCGGACCACTCCTCTACCGGCCCCTTCCGGATCCGACTCACCACACCTGCCGGGCAGATCGCCTACAGCGCCCACTTCACCGACAACGGACTGACTTACACCCCCGACGAGTTGGACGGGCGGGTCCGCTCGGGAATCCACGAGTATTCGCTTGAGGAATGGATCAATCGGAACAAGCCCACTCTGTTCCTGGCGGGCGACAAGATGATCACCGCCGAGGACAGGCTGCTCGCTCCACGCAAGAACCTCGATCCCTTCGACCGCAGACGACTCGCCACCCTCAACTGGGCCGGAGTGGACATCAAGAAGGAATCGCAGACCACTACGCGCGAACCCGACTCCATCCAGGCCTACGTCTCCGCCCACCTGCAGCAGTCGCAGGTATTCGACGTCCTCATCGACGACGACCGTGCTCGCGAAGCAGCCGACCTGGTCGGAATCAAGATCGACGGCGACGAACTCGTCGTCACCCTGGTGCACTGCAAATACTCCTCCGAGCCGACCCCTGGCGGCCGGGTGGCTGACTTGTACGAACTGTGCGGCCAAGCCGTCCGCGGAGCGAAGTGGCGGCAGAACCACCTCGGCCCGCTCCTGAACCATCTGGACCGACGCGCAAGAAACTTCCTCGCCCGAACCGGAGTCTCACCTTTCGAGGTCGGCAGCATCGAGGCGCTCTACCGAATCCGGGAAATTGCACCTCAGCTGCGGCCTCGGCTCCACACCGTACTCGCCCAGCCCGGACTGTCCGCATCTGCATGCACCGAAGAACACCTGCGGCTGCTGGCCGGCGCCGAGACCTACGTCCACGCCCTCACCCGGGGTACGTTCACCGTGTACTGCAGCGCTTGAACGGCTGTAACGGGCCTACGCCCTTGCTGCATCCGCACGAGCAGGACCGGGCAAGCCCACCGACTGCCGGTGCAGCCGCCTGCCACGCGGCGGCCCGTATCCGCGGACACCACACCCGGACTGGCTGGTCTCCGAAGCAGACCTGCCGTCCTCGACTACATCGCTGACTCCCACGGCCACAGAGCCGCCGACTCCGGGCCCGGCTGACGGAGAATTCAGGCTGGCCCGTCCAACTACCTTTTGGCCTGGTCAGCATGGGCGCAACTGTTGTACCACCAGCAGACGAGGAACCTGCTGGCGGCATCTGGCTCCGCCGGACGAGTTGCACCCCTCGCCGGGCGGAGTCGCCGGTGCGTGCGTGACAGCGTCCGGGCCCCGGGAGCTGGGGGACACCGCAGCGAGGCGGCCGTCGCCACGAGAAACCTGCCGCGCGTGGGCCTTCCCACCGCCCCTGGGCGCAGCCGAGCACCCTCACATCACCCCTCAGCCACGCCGTTATGGTCCGTGGGGAATCCATCCCCTGATGTGCGGCTTGAGTTCCTCCGACGTGGGTTCACGTGTGTGGGGCATGCCTGGAAGTCCACTCAAGGGGTCTATCGACTTTACATATTCCCTTGCCCACTCCAACCAGCTTCGGGCCGAGTCCAGTGTCGACTCGTCCACGGCGCCGTCCAACTCGCCGATACGACGCTCCAGTGCCATGCAGTACGCACTGAGAGCAGCGGATTCTTGCCACCCCCTGGCCTCTTCACGCAGCACCTGGGCAAGTTGTTCGCGAATAGCTTGTTTCTTCGCCACGTCCATGGCCGCTTCCCAACGAACTTCGCGTTCTGCCCTGGCCTGCTGTTCTTCCTGCCGGCGCCGAGTGTCCTCGACGGCTCGCGCTTCGATCTCTCCAAGAATCACGCCCAGGGCTTCTTCAAGTGTCCGGGTCTTCCGATCCCGCCATCGACCGGGCCGACCGGTCAGACCATGGGCAAGCTCCACGACGAGACGAGCGGAGCGCTCCGGATTCGTGGACTCCGGGAACTCTTGCCTGGCGGAGACGGTGTACGCAAAGCCATCGACGGTGACGTCCACTCCGCCCTCGCGCGGGAAAAAGGACGACCGTGCCGGCCGCACCTCATACCCTCGCCGTACCGCCTCAGCCGCCAGACCCTGCAACAGCAGAAGCGACCTACGGCGCAGCGCAGACGGCATTACTAACCGACGCTCGTCGTCCTTGAGCGCAGCCACCACCGGATGCAGGTATCCCAGCCGAGCGGGGACAGGAACCGGCTCCCCGCCCGCCTTCTGCCGCTGGCTCCGCGCGTTGGGATGCGGGCCCTCCGTAAGGAACAGCTCCAGCCCCGGCCCGCCATAAGGGACCTTCTCGATGCGTTTGCCCGCCGGCTCCAGGCCGTGGCGCTTCGCGTAATTGACGACGCGCCGCCACTCATCGACCTCGTCGTCATCGGGATCAGCGATCCGGACGCGCCCCTCGGCGACGAGCCGCTCGATCAGTTCCTGCGCCTTCGCCTGCCGGGCGCGTGCGATGGGCCGCTCGCTATAGGGCGACCGAGGCTTGGCTGGCTCCGCCGGCTCACCGCTGTCGGCGACCCTAGAGTCATCGTCGATCATCAGAAGCCAACGATCCCGCATCGCATCGGCCGAACGCCAGCCAGGTGACATCAAAGTTCGAGCGTCCTCGTCGACAACAGGGTGCCCGGGAAGCCTGTACTGCCGTTCGATCTAGGCCGACCCCCAGCGCATGGGCTGCAGTCCATGCCGCGCTGCCCTACCTCGATCGAGCGGCGCCGAGCCGTGGGAGTCCTCTGAGGCTTCCGATCCCATCAACGCACTACCGCCCAGGTCACGTCTGCACCAAAGGGATCCGCCGGGGACGGACGGGTAGCGGAAGGCCAGGCCACGCCCGCCGAACAGGGGTCCTACTAGACCCTCCCCAGCCGCCCCCGCTGGGGAGCGGCTGGGGAGTTTCACCCCCGCCTGGGGAGTCCCTGGGGAGTTTGAACCGTGCAAACAGGAAAGCCCGTGAAAGGATCCGAAAGAAGCATCCCTGCAGGTCAGCGCCACGCAGTGGCAAACACTCCCAGGTCACGGGCCCCACCACGGGGCCTACATGACGTACGTACCGAGATCGTCGGCCTCGACGATGCCGGGGAGCGAGCCGCCCTCACGCAGGGGCGTGACATAGCGGGTCGCGGTGACTTCTGTGAGCATTGCCCCAGGCTAGTGGCTGGTCAGTTCGCCGGTGAGCCTGCCGTGGAGGTCTGCGCTGACGTCGTTCAGACCGGTGATCTCGACGGTCTTGCCGCGCTGGGCGTACTTGGCCTGGATGGCGTCGAGAGCTGCGACGGAGGAGGCGTCCCAGATGTGGGCCGCGCTCAGGTCGATGACGACGTGGTCCGGGTCGGTGGCGTAGTGGAACCTGCCGACGAGGTCGTTGGACGAGGCGAAGAACAGCTCTCCGGTCACGGCGTAGACCACCGTGCCGCCCCCGGGGTCCGTCACCGAGGTGACGTCGGCGACGCGGGCCACGCGCTTGGCGAACACCACCATCGCACTGACCGAGCCGACGACGACGCCGACGGCCAGGTTGTGGGTCACCACGACACAGCCGACGGTGATGACCATGACGGCGATCTCCCCGGCCGGCATACGCCGGAGCGTCCTGGGAGCGACGGAATGCCAGTCGAACGTCGCGAACGAGACCATCACCATCACGGCGACCAGGGCGGCCATGGGGATGTCGGAGACGATCGGGCCGAAGGCGATGCAGAGGACCATCAGGAACACACCGGCCAGGAAGGTGGACAGGCGTGTGCGGGCGCCGGAGACCTTGACGTTGATCATGGTCTGGCCGATCATCGCGCAGCCGCCCATACCGCCGAAGAATCCGGTGACGATGTTGGCGATGCCCTGCCCGACGGACTCGCGGGTCTTGTTGGAGTGAGTGTCCGTGATCTCGTCGACCAGCTTCGCCGTCATCAGCGACTCCATCAGGCCGACCAGCGCCATCGCGAAGGCGTACGGCGCGATCGTCGTCAGCGTGTCCATGGTGAACGGCACATCGGGCAGGCCGGGCACCGGCAGCGAGGAGGGCAGCTCGCCCTTGTCCCCCACGGTCGGCACCGCGATCCCGGCCGCCACCGTGATGACCGTGAGGACGAAGATGGAGACCAGCGGGGCCGGGACCACGGTGGTGATCTTCGGGAAGAACACCATCATCGCCAGACCGCCCGCCAGGAGCGGATAGACCGGCCACGGCACGTCGTACATCTCGGGGATCTGCGCCACGAAGACCAGGATGGCGAGGGAGTTGACGAAGCCGACCATCACCGACCGCGGGATGAAGCGCATGAGCTTCGCCACCCCGAGCGCGCCGAGCACGATCTGGAAGACGCCCGCCAGGATCACCGCGGCGATCAGGTACCCGAGCCCGTGCTCCCGGTTCAGCGGCGCGATGACGAGCGCCACGGCGCCGGTCGCCGCCGAGATCATCGCCCGCCGGCCGCCGACGACCGAGATCACCACGGCCATCGTGAACGAGGCGAAGAGACCGATCGCCGGATCGACCCCGGCGATGATCGAGAACGAGATCGCCTCCGGGATCAGCGCGAGTCCGACCACCAGGCCGCCCAGCACCTCGGTGCGCCACACCCTCGGATCGGCGAGCCAGTCGGGGCGCAGGTGGCGCAGCCGGGCGGCGGGAGACACGGCGGAAGAAGACAAGGAGACGGAAACCTGTCGCGTTCGGGCGCACCCCGCTGGGGCGTACGGAAGGGCGCGGAGGAGCCGGGTCGGCACCCCGCGGTGGGCCGGCGGACCGAGCCTGATGCCAGGGAGGTCATGGCGGTACGAGGCAGTGGCAGGCGTCCGCCGGCATGGGAACAAAGGGTCGCCGGGGGCGCCATCGGCCACGGCACGGGGCACGACAAGCGCCCTCACCGCGGAGAACTCTACCCTAACGTTAGAGTAGAGATCGGCGGGGCCGTACGGGCCCGGCCCGCCAGGACGAGAAGGGCCAGGACACACGCGTGGACGACAGGCACATGCAGATCGGCGAAGTCGCCGCGCGGACCGAGCTGTCCCTGCGCACCATCCGGCACTACGAGGGGGCGGGCCTCGTCGCCCCTTCCGCCCGCTCCCAGGGCGGTTTCCGGCTCTACACCGAGACGGACGTCGCCCGCCTGATGGTCATCCGGCGCATGAAGCCCCTCGGCTTCACCCTCGACCAGATGCGGGACCTCCTGGCCACCACCGACCGCCTCGACGGCACGGAGGGCCTGGGCGCGGACGAGCGCGAGGCCCTGATCGACCGCGTTCGCGCGTACGAGCGGGCCGCCACCGAACAGATGGACAAGCTCCGCGTCCAGCTGGCCCGCGCGGAGGAATTCGCCGCCACACTCCGGACCCGCCTGGAACACGGAACACCGGCCGCCACCGAAAGACCCTGATCCTCCCCCGGAAGAAACTCCCCCGGTTCCTGAACACCGCGATATGCGCTTCCGTATGCATGATCGACGTCATGTATCCGATGAGACGTCATGTATCCATGAAGGGAATGCCGGCATGAGCGCATCGCAGGAGCGTCAGGTCCGCCTCGGTCGCCGCACCGTCATCACCGCGGTCGGTGCGGCAGGGGCGGCCGCCGCACTCACCGCGTGCGGCGGAGAGCAGGCCGGTGCGGACGGGCAGGGGGAAGCCGCCGGGACGGGCGGCGAGATCCTGGGCAAGGCCGCGGACATCCCCGAGGGCGGCGGAGTGGTCTTCGCCGACCAGGGCGTCGTGGTGACCCAGCCGAAGGCCGGTGAGTTCAAGGCGTTCTCGTCCAAGTGCACGCACCAGGGCTGCTCCGTGAAGGGCGTCTCAGGCGGCGTCATCAACTGCCCCTGCCACGGGAGTACGTTCGACGCGGAGACAGGCGCTGTGACCGGCGGACCCGCGACCCAGCCACTGCCCGCCAAGGCCATCACGGTGAAGGGCGGCTCGATCAGCCTGGCGTGACGCCTCCCTGCCGCCCCGGCCGCCGCCAGCAGGCGAGCGCCTCGTCGGTGGTGGTGATCGTCGCGACGAGCGCCAGCGTGTTGCGGATCATCGCGGGGGTGTACTCGGCGGGCACCCCCGCGATGGCATCGGCCGGCACCACCGCCGTGTAGCCGAGGTTCACCGCGTCGAAGACGGCGTTCGGGATAGCCACGTTGGCCGATACGCCGGTGACGACCAGCGTCCGGCAGCCGAGATTGCGCAGCAGCGCGTCCACGTCCGTCCCGGCCAGCGGGGACAGGCCGTGCAGCCGCCGCACGACGAAGTCCTCGTCCGCCACCTCGATGGGCGGGGCGACGCGCACGGCCGTACTGCCGGTGTACTGCTGGACGGGCAGTCGGGCCGCGGCCCGGAAGAGGCGGGCGTTGCGGTTGGCACCCCGCCCGTCCGGGCGTCGCTCGGCGACGGCGTGGACCACCTGGACCCCCGACTCGTGCGCCCCGGCGACGAGTCGTGCGATGCGTGTGAGTACGCCGGAGGACCTGGCCTCCTTGGCGAGTTCCGGCAAGGCGCTGTCGTGACCCACGACGCCCTGCTGGCACTCGACGGTCAGCAGGACGGTGGTCGCCGGATCGAGCTGCGAGGCCAGTTGGTCCTTGGACTGCTTGGTGGGCACGTGACCCCATTTCCTACGGGTGGGCCGGGCGCGCGACGCTAGCGCCCATTGCGCGACGAAGGAAGAGGCTCCATGCTTTCCTGACTTACAGTCAGATGACTGGCAGAGCAGGAGGGAAAGCCCCATGACCGCCACCCAGCGGCGAGGCCGCCGGATCATGATGACTCCCGGCGAGCGGGATTCCTATCTCGCCGAACAGCGCACGTGCCGGGTCGCCACCGTCTCCGACGACGGCCGCCCGCACGTCGGGGCGCTGTGGTTCGTGTGGGACGGAACGTCGCTCTGGCTGTACTCCATCACCCGGAGCCTGCGGTGGTCCCAGTTGCGCGGGGATCCCCGGACCGCCGTGGTCGTCGACGACGGAGTGGAGTACGGGGAGTTGCGCGGCGTGGAACTCTCCGGTTCGGCCGTCGCCGTAGGAGAGGCCCCTCGCACCGGCGAGCCCTGTGCCGAACTGGACGTACCGGAAAGGCTGTTCGCCTCGAAGTACTTCGGCATGGAGGACATGCCGCACGACGGCCGGCACGCCTGGCTCCGCCTCACGCCGGACGCGGTCACGTCCTGGGACTTCCGGAAACTGCCCGGCCCGGCGTAGCGCCCGCGGCCTGCACGCCGGGAAGTGGCGACAGGTGTCAGTGCGTCGGGAGCCCGCGGCGGGCGTCCACGCATCCGGAGGTCACTGCAGGCGTCCACGCGTCGGGAAGTGACAACGGGTGTTCGCCCGCCCGTCAGGGTGCGTCCAGCGGCCTGCCCGCCACGCGCAGCGCCTCGACCGCGGCCCTGATCGAAGGCCGCCGGTCCGCGTCGGTGCGCCACACCGCATGGATGTGGCGCCGCATCTTCTGCCGCACGGGCACGAGCCGCACGCCGTCCGGGACCGGTCCGCGCCCGAGCCTGGGGGCCACGCACACCCCGAACCCGGCTGCGATCAGGGCGAGTTGGGTGTGATGCTCGCCCGCGAGGTGCGCGATGCGTGGCTCGATGCCCTTGGAGCGCAGGGTGAACATCAGCCACTCGTAACAGAATTCACCCTCGGGCCACGACACCCACTCGTCGTCGGCGAAGTCCTCCAGATCGACTTCGGTCCGGTCCGCGAGCGGATGACCGGCCGGCATGGCGATATCCGGTGCGTCGTCGAGGAGTTCGGCCTTGGCGAGCCCTCCGGGCACCGGCAGGCGCTTGTTGCTCCAGTCGAGCACCACCGCGAGATCGCTGTCACCGCGGAGCACCGCGCGGATGCCGTCCTCCGGCTCCATCTCCGTCGTGCGGACCTTCAGTTCGGGGTGGTCCGCCCGCAGCGCGGTGAGCGCGGAGGGAAAGAGGCCACGGGCAGCGGTGGGAAACGCCGAGATACGCACCTCGCCCACGACGCGTCCGCGCTGCGCCTCGATGTCGGACTGCGCGAGGGCCACCTGGGAGAGAATCCGGGCCGCGTGATCGGCGAGCAGCCGCCCCGCGTCGGTGAGGCGGACACCTCGGCCGTTCTTGGCGAGCAGTTGCTGTCCGACCTCCCGCTCCAGCTTGGCCATCTGCTGCGAGACGGCCGAGGTGGTGACGTGCAGCCCGTCAGCGGCCCCGCTCACCGAGCCGTGCCGTGCGAGTGCGTCCAGCGTCCGCAGCCTCTCCAGATTCAACATGTAAGAAATGCTACGCGAACGCCACCAGAAAGTCTCACTTGTCCTAAGCCTTTCTGTTGGTCATCCTTGAGCTCATGAGCGCCCCCTCCGCCCCGCGAGCATTCCCCGGGACCCCCTCCTCCGTCGACCCTCCCACCCCGTCGGCGCACCCAGCCGCAGCTCCCGGCCGCCGGTCGGTGGACTGGCGCATCCGCTTCGTGGCGCTCGCGCTCATCTGGGGATTCAGCTTCCTGCTCATCAAGGTGGGGACCGACGGGTACGCCCCGCTCCAGGTCTCCTTCGGCCGCCTGCTCTCGGGGGCGGCGGTGCTCGCCGTCGCCATGGCCGTACGCCGGCAGCGGCTGCCGCGCTCGGCGAAGACCTGGGGCCACCTGTTCGTCGCCGCGCTGTTCCTCAACGCGATTCCGTTCTCCCTGTTCGCCTACGCGGAACTGACCATCCCGTCGACGCTCGCGGGCATCTGCAACGCCACCTCACCCCTGTGGGGCATGGCGCTCTCCCTCGTCGCACTCTCCGAGGACCGGCCGACCCGACGGCGCGTCGCCGGCCTCGGGCTCGGCTTCATCGGCGTACTGACCGTGCTCGGCGCCTGGCAGGGCTTCTCAGGCCTGGACTTCGCAGGCACGGCGATGGCGCTGCTCGCCGCCCTCTGCTACCCGATCGGCTGGATCTACGTACGCCGGACGCTGACGGGCAGCGATTCGTCCGCCCTGTCCCTGACCGGCAGTCAGCTCCTGGTCGGGACGGCACAACTCGCCCTGGTCACGCCCTTCTTCACCGCGGCCCCCGACGGGTTCCCGCTGTTGCCGACCCTGTCGGTCCTGGCCCTGGGCGCGATCGGCACGGGCTTCGCCATGCTGCTCCAGTACGAGCTGGTCCAGGAGGTCGGACCGACGACCGCCCAGATGGTGACGTACTTCATCCCGGTCATCGCCACCGCCGCCGGAGTGGCCCTGCTGGGCGAGCGGCTCACCTGGAACACCCCGGTCGGCGCGCTGATCGTCCTCGCCGGGGCGGCCCTCACCCAGAGCCGCGCCCGCTCGTCCGCCGGAGCGCCCCGGAAGCCGCGGCCGGGGCGGGAGGCCGGGCGCGGCGAGCGGGTACGAGGGCTCAGCCGAAGCTGATCGGCCGGGCGCTCAGGCGAAGATGACAGAGCGGGCCCTCAGCCGAAGATGACAGGCCGGGCCCTCAGCCGAAGCTGATCGGCCGGGCCGGGCCCGCCGCCGCGGCGACCGCGTCCGCCAGCGGTTCGATGTCGGCGGCGGTCAGGCCCGACACGGTGAGCCGCACCCCCTGGGGTGCCGACATCCGGAAGCGCGCGCCGGGCGCCACCGCCCACCCGGCGCGCAGGAGCCGGGTCACGGCCCCGGTCTCGTCGCTCACGGGCACCCACACGTTCATCCCGCTCCGGCCGTGCGCCCGCACGCCCCGGTCCGCGAGCGCCCGGACGAGTGCGTCCCGCCGCTCCCCGTAGGCCCGGGCGACAGCCGCCGTGTCGACGGCGTTCGAGGTCCACAGGTGCACCACGGCGTGCTGCAGCAGTCTGCTGACCCAGCCGGGACCCAGACGCTGCCGCCCCGCCACCCGGTCGACCGTGACCACGTCCCCTGTCAGCACGGCGAGCCGCAGATCAGGTCCGTACGCCTTCGCCACCGACCTGACGAACGCCCAGCGGTCCGTGATCCCCGTGAGCGGATGCAGCGGGATGTCGACGATCGCGTGCCCGTGATCGTCCTCGATCAGCAGGACGCCAGGGTGCTCGGCGAGCACCGCCCGCAGCTCCCGTGCGCGGCCGTCGCTCACCGCGGCTCCCGTGGGATTGTGCGCCCGGTCGGTGATGACCAGCGCCCGCGCGCCACCCCGCAACGCCTGTTCCACGTCGGCGGTCAGCGGCCCCTCGTCGTCGACCCCGACCGGCACGACGTGCAGACCCAGAGCCGGTACGAGATCGAGAACGCTGCCCCAGCCCGGGTCCTCAACCGCGACTCCGTCACCCGGCTTGAGATGCGCCGAAAGCACCCGCTCGATCGCGTCCAGCGCGCCTGATGTCACGGTCACCGGCCCCGGTGACACACCGTCGGCGTCCATCGCGGCCCGGGCCAGCGCCGCCAGTTCCGGGAGCACCGGCGCGTCCCCGTACATGCCGGGCCGCGCCGCGTCGGCGCGTGCCGCCGACGCGAGGGCATCGCCGAGACCGGGCAGCAGGTCCGGGTCCGGGTTCCCCTCCCCCAGGTCCCGTACGCCGGGCGGCGCTTCGACGCGGATCGAGCCGCGCTCGGTACTCGCGGGGCGCGGCCGCACGCGGCTTCCCCGGCGCCCGGCCGTCTCGATCACCCCACGCTCGCGGAGCGTGCGGTAGGCGGCCGCCACCGTATTCGGATTGACCTCCAGACGGGCCGCCAGCTCCCGCATGGGGGGCAGCACCTGACCGGGCTCCAGGTCTCCCGCCCCGACGGCCCGTTCCACACTCGCGGCGATCTCGGATGCACGCCGCCCACTGATCGGATAGTCTCCTAGCACAAACATCATTATGCACTAGTGCAATGGAGTACGCAATGTCGGACACCGCCGCGCCGGACACTCTCACGCCCGACAGCACGGGCCCGGACACCATCGCCCCGTACACGCCGACGGACCGCACGGTCCCCAGCCGGGGCCGTGAACGCGCCACCTACGACCGCGAACTGGTCCACTCGGTCCTGGACGCGGCCTACCTCTGCCACCTCGGCTTCATACGGGACGGAGCCCCGGTCGTCCTGCCGACGCTGTTCGGGCGGGTGGGCGAGCGGCTCTACGTGCACGGCTCGACGGGCTCCCGGCCCCTCCTCGCCGCGGACCGGACGGACCCGGGCCTCCCGGTATGCCTCACGGTCACCCACGTCGACGGCCTGGTGCTGGCCCGTTCCGCGTTCCACCACTCGATGAACTACCGCTCGGTGGTCGTCCACGGCACGGCGCGGACCGTCACCGACCCCGAGGAGCGCCGGATCGCGCTCGACGCCATCGTCGACCAGGTCGTTCCCGGCCGGTCGCAGGACTCCCGGCCCGCGGACGCGAAGGAACTCGCAGCCACAGCGGTGATCCGCCTGGACCTCGACGAGGTCTCGGCCAAGGTCCGCACCGGCGGCCCGAACGACGATCCCGCGGACCTGTCGCTGCCCTACTGGGCCGGCGTCGTCCCCCTCACCCGCGGTCACGCGGCCCCGGTCCCCGCCGACGATCTGGACCCGGCCGTCGCGGTGCCCGCGTATCTGACGGCCCTCTGACACGACGGGACACGACGGCGGGGCCACGGCGGACCCACCCCCGCGGAGTGGGTCCGTCGGCGGGCAACAGCTCGTCGGCGGGCAACAGGTCAGACGAGCACGGCCTCCCGGCGCGCGACAGCCGCTCCGCGCGCTTCGGCGACGGCGAGGCCCGCCACCGCGACGAGCAGGAGCAGTGTGCCGACGACAGTGGCCGCCGTGAGCTGTTCACGCAGTACGGTCACGGCGATCACGGCCGCGCTCACCGGCTCGAGAAGCATGATCACGGAGACGGTCGCGGACCGGACGGCCGCCGCTCCCGCGAAGTACAGCGCATAGGCGAGCGCGGTCGGCACTGCGGCCACGTACACCAACAGCCACACCACATGGGCGAGTTCGGCGGTGTGCGGCACGAGCCCCTCCATCGCCGCCATGGGCAGCAGCCCCACCGCGCCGATCCCGAAGGCCCATGCGCTCGTGGCCAGCGCGTCGCCGCCCTGTCCGTCGCGTCCCAGCCACCGGGTCAGCAGGGTGATGGCCGCGTAGCCCGAGGCGGAGAGCAGGGCGAGCGCAATCCCGAGCGGCTCGACCTCGGCCCGTTCGCCGCCGAGCACGAGCACGACGAGACCGGTCAGCGCACCGGCCGCGGCCACCGTCCCGCCCCGGCCGAGCCGTTCCCCCATGGTGAGCCGCGCGCCGACGGCGATGAGGACGGGACCGGCGCCGAGCGTGACCACCGTCCCGACAGCGAGACCGGTCATCTCCACGGCCGCGAAGTACGCGCTCTGGAAGACGGTGAGACCGATGCCGGTGCCCAGGATCCGCAGCAGGCGGCGACGGCGCGGTTCGGCGGGAGCGGACGCGCGCCGCGCCGGCCTCAGCGCGAGCGCTCCGGCCAGCAGGACGAGGCCGCCGACGCAGCGCCAGAACGACAGGGCCAGCGGGCCCAGATCGCTGGCCCGGAAGATGAGGGAGGCGGCGGCGCCCGCCGTTCCCCAGGCGACTCCCGCGACGACCAGATAGATGATGCTGCGGCCGACGGGCAGGCCGGACGTGGGGTAGGACACGTGCTTCTCCAAACAGAAAACGGGAGGGGTGGTCGCTCGGCTCCGCACGCGGGCAGCGACGAACCGCTCGGGGACTGCCCGAGCCCGGTCTTCGTCTGGAGTTGCAGCCCGCGCTAGACGGCGGGCGGCGGAAGTACGGTGAGGTGCATGATCGTCACCCTACGGCGAGGCACGGCGGGCGGACAACTCACCCTCGGAGAGCCCGGCAGTGGGCACCGCGCCGACGCCGCCGGACCCAGACGCCACCGGCCCGGACGGCGGCTTCGGTGCGGAGGACTGAGCGATGAAGGCACCGATCAGCACCACACCGCCACCGATGAGCTGAGGCGCGGAGAGGTGCTCGCCGAGCAGTACCCACGCGAGTACGGTCGCGATGACCGCCTCCAGACAGGCGACGACACCCGCCACCTGCGGGGAGAGCAGCCGTACCGAGACGACTCCGGTGACGTAGGCCAGGACGGTCGCGAGCAGCACGATCCAGCCGAGCAGCAGCCAGGCGGGGACCTCGTTCCCGTTCATGTCGGCGCTGCCACCGAGGATCGACCAGTCCATGCCCCAGGGCCGGGCGAACACGGTGAGGACCGCGGCGCCGACGAGCAGTCCGTACGCGATCACACCGACCGGGTGGGGAGGTTCGGCGTGCTTCCCGGGGCTGCCTGCGGAGTCCTGGCCCCCCTGGTCGGAGAGGACGAAGTAGCCGACCTGACAGCAGGCGGCGCCCAGTGCGAGCAGCAGTCCGACGGCGTCGAAGCTCAGTCCCGCCCAGATCTCGACCACGCAGGCCAGGCCGCCCACCGCGAGGACCACACCGACCGCCGCGGCCCGGGTGACCGGCCGGCGCTGCACGAACCGGACCCAGCCGAGCACCAGCGCGGGCGCCAGGTACTCGACGAGGAGGGCGACCCCGACGGGGATACGGGAGATGGCGGCGAAGTAGCACGCCTGAACCCCCGCGACGGCGAACAGTCCGAAGCCGGCCAGCAGCGCGGGCCTCTCACGCACCAGGTTCCGGTGGCGCCAGGCCACCGGCAGCATGACCAGTGCGGCACCCGCCACCCGCAGCCACACCACGTGCAGGGGGTCGAGCCCTGCCTCGATCAGCGGCTTGGCCGCCACTCCCGAACCACCGAATGCGAACGCCGAGGCCAGGGCTAGTCCCAGGCCGGCGCTTCTCCCCTGAGACGCGTACATCGGCACATCATGACAGGTGTCATCAGTAGCGTCACCCCTGTCACGACTGTCATGCCGAGCCGGACGTCTCCGCTAGGCGGTCAGCCGTACGGTCGGCGAGCCACCCGGCGCCCACCCCGGCCCGGTCGAGGACCTCCACCGCCCGGCACTCCGCGTCCGCGGCGATCGCGGCGAGCAGGTCCAGCCCGCCGGCGCGATGCGCCCCCCGTCGCCCGGCATGTTCCCTGGCGCCTTCCAGGGCGGCCGCGGCCGAGGGCGACCACCCGTCCACGCCGGTGTCGCGCACCGGGGAAACCGCGCCCGAGTCCTCGACGGCCCCCTGCCAGCGAAGCCCGTAGCCGATGCTGCGCTGCACCAGATAGCCGAGCACCTTGGCGAGTTGCGGACCGTCGGCGAAGGCGGCACGGACCTCGGGGTCCGACTCCATGAGCGAGTGCAGCAGATGGGCGGTGTCGATGTGCCGGTCGCCGTCGCGCAGGGCCCGTCTGCGCGCACCGGTCACCACCGAGGCGAGTTCCACGGTGAGGGTGGCGTCGAGCTCGGCACGGTTCGGTGCGGGCTGTTCGGGTATCCGCGGCGTCCGGTTTTGCACACCTCTCACCCCATCAGTCCCGTGGCCGGAACACATCCCCGGAGCGGCCCATGTCCGCGTCCCACCCAAGTTGGGCACAGCACGCGGTTCCTCATCCCTCCGGATGAGATCTCCCGGCAGCGCGGTACCGATCAGGAGAAACGGCGCGCGCCGCCTTGCTTCGCGCTCCCGGAGCAACCGCCGGCCACGCCGCGTACGTCCCTCAGGCCACAGCCCGAAGACGACCGGAGGGGGCGGGCGGCATGTTCTGGATGGTCGCCCTGCTGGCGGCGGACGGCAAGCAGTACGTCTACCGGGTCTACGCCCCGCACGACGCGCTTTTGGCCGATCTCTTCTGGGCGGCGTTCCACTGCCACGACGAGGGCCCTCATCCGCGCGCGTCCGACTGGTTCGACTCCGCCGTCATCTGGCCCAGCCGTCAGACGCAGCAGATCTGACGGGTCATCAGTATTGAATGTTGCCGTCACTGCCACTACGTTCCGCGACACCGTAACCCGACGAGCAAGGGGTGGTCGCATGGCCGAAGTCAGCGCGGAGGCGCGCATCGAAGCACCGGCCGAGAAGGTCTGGGCGCAGCTGACGGATTTCTCGGCGTACGGCGAGTGGAACGCCACCCACACCAACTTCCCCAAGGGCGGGCCGGACTCGCTGGAGCTCGCGGCCACGTACGAGGAGAACATGAAGCTGATGGGCTTCCCGGCCGAGGTGACGTGGACGGTCTCCGAGCTGGAGGCCGGGCGGCTGCTGACCACCACCGGCAAGGGCCCGATGGGCGTCAACCTGACCATGCGCTACGCGCTGACGCCCGAGGGGGACGCCACCACCGTCAGGATCGACGGGGAGTTCACGGGCGCGGCGATCTCTCTCATGGCGGCCAGGCTGAAGGACTCGGCCACCTCCGCCCTGCTCGAATCCCTGCGGAAACTGGGCGGCCTGGTCACCGCGTGACGACTGCCGCGCGACCGGCCCCGGAGCGCCGGAGAGGCCCCGCGGCTCCAGGCCGCGGGGCCCTCTCGCAGGCGACTCGCGCACGACGGGGTCAGTCCTCGTCGGCGAGAATCAGGTAGAGCTTCTTACGGGCCTCGTTGATGACGGCGAGCGCCTTCTGCCGCTGCTCGGCCGAACCGGTCTTCCAGACCTGGCCGTACGCCTCCATCAGACCGAAGCCGGCCTGCCGGATCTCGTTGACGCTCTCCCAGTCGACGCCGCGCCCGGCCTCCTCCCACGGGGCGTCGGGGCCGGACTCGGCCTCGGTGCGCCCGGCGTCGGTGAGCGTGAACAGCTTCTTGCCGCCCTCGCTCTCGCTGACGATCAGACCCTCGTCCTCCAGCAGCTGAAGGGTCGGATAGACGGAACCGGGACTGGGCCGCCAGGCCCCTCCGCTCCGCTCGCCGATCTCCTGGATCATCTCGTACCCGTGCATCGGCCGGTCCTTGAGCAGCGCCAGGATCGAGGCACGCACATCACCGCGCCGCGCCCTCCCCCTGCCGCCGCCCCGGCCGCGCCCGCCACCGAAGGGGCCACCGCCGAAGGGCGGACCGAACGGACCGAAGGCCGCCCGCCTCCCCTCGAAGTCACCCTGACCGCGATGACCGGGCCCGCAGTGCCCATGCCCGTGCTCATTGCCGTGTCCATGTGAACGCATCGCTACGCTCCTTCCATCGTTGATCTGTCGCGATGCTTCAACGATATATCGGTACGTGTCGCTTAGCAATCCTCTTCCCGACGCACCCTGTCCGGCCCCGGGCCGAAGCCCCTCGCGGTCCGCACCGCTGTGCGCGGGCCGCCCCGCCGTACGGTCCACCTGCCGTGAATTGGCCTTGGCCCGCGCCTCTCCGCCGGGCCTACGGTCGCCGCATGAGGATTCGCATCGTCGACGCGTTCACCGACCGCCCCTTCGCAGGCAACCCCGCAGGAGTCCTTCTCCTGGACTCCGGCGGTTTCCCGGACGACACCTGGCTCCAGCAGGTCGCAGCCGAGGTCAACCTCTCCGAGACCGCGTTCGCCCACCCGCTGCCGCCGGGCGGCGATGCCGACTGGGCACTGCGCTGGTTCACCCCCCTCACCGAGGTCGACATGTGCGGGCACGCCACCCTCGCCACGGCTCACGTCCTGCACACCTCGGGCACCGCGAGCGGAGAGGTGCGCTTCGCGGCACGCTGCGGGATCCTCACAGCCACCACCCACCGGGACGGCACCCTCACCCTCGACTTCCCGACCGCGCCGCTGACGCCCGTCACCGCTCCGCCCGGCCTGGCGAAGGCCCTCGGCGCCGAGCCCGTCACCGTCCTCGACACCGGGGCGCACATCGGCGACCTGCTGATCGAACTCGCGGACGAGGAGGCCGTGCGCGCGCTGGCGCCCGACTTCCCAGGACTCGCCGCGTGCTCGCGCCGAGGAATCATCGCCACCGCGGCCGCCCGGAACGCCTCGCTCGGCTACGACTTCGTCTCGCGCGGGTTCTTCCCCCGGGTCGGCATCGACGAGGACCCGGTGACCGGCAGCGCTCACACCGCCCTCGCGCCGTTCTGGTCGGCTCGGCTCGGCCGGGACGACCTCACCGGTCTCCAGTGCTCGGCCCGCAGCGGCCTCGTCCGCACCTCCGTGCGCGGTGACCGCACCCTGCTGTCCGGCACCGCCGTCACCGTCATCGACGGCGAGCTGCTCACCGCCCCGTGACAAGCGGAAGGGGCGTACGAGTCATCCGTACGCCCCTTCGCTCCGGCCGGCCGCTCACGGCGTGGGCAGCCAGCCCACCTCCCCGGCGAGCAGCGCGTATCCCACGAACGCCCCGATATCGAGCAGCGCGTGGGCGACGACCAGCGGTCCGACCCGCCCCCAGCGCTGGTACAGCAGCGCGAAGACGACGCCCATCACCATGTTCCCGATGAACCCGCCGATGCCCTGGTACAGGTGGTACGAACCCCGCAGCACCGAACTCGCCACCAGAGCGGCCATCGGCGTCCAGCCCAACTGCCCCAGTCTGCGGAGCAGATAACCGACGACGATCACCTCCTCCAGTACGGAGTTCTGGATCGCGGAGAGAATCAGCACGGGGAACTTCCACCAGACGTCCGGCAGCGCCTCCGGCACCACCGTCAGATTGAATCCGGTGGCCCGCGCCGCCAGGTAGAAGGCCAGACCGGCACTGCCGATGCCCGCGGCGATCAGGGTGCCCCGGCCGAGGTCGAACCCGGGCCGCGTACGGTCGAAACCGATCGCACGCAGGTTCGCCCCCTCCCGCATCAGGAGGTGCGCCACGAGAGCGACAGGGACCAGCGCCGAGGCGATACCGAACAGTTGCCAGGCGAGATCAAGCCAGGGTCGCCCCGGCGCGTACGAACCGTTCAGCGTGGCCGCCTGGTCCGCGAGTCCCCCCGGCTTCGTCAGCGAGCCGACGAAGCTGATGAGCGCGGACACCCCGCTGGCACCGAGCGACAGCGCCAGAACGAGCACCGTCTCGGACCGCAGGATCCGTCGCCGCACGTCCTCCTGGGGGTAAATCTCAGCCACACTCCCCGCCTCCACCTGTACACCTGCCCGTTGTTGTGCATTCACGTCTCATACCACCCACCGCCCCGCTAGGGTCTCGAATGCAGGTACGAAGATCATGCTGGACCTGCCGGGGGACAACCACCATTGGTGATGGTGTGGTCCCCCTTTTTCCTTGTTCATCCTCAAGGAGGGGCACCACCGACATGGGACGTCACAGCTTGCCCGACGCCTGCACGACGGAGGATCCCGGGGACGCCCCTTCCCGGCGCCGCCGCACCGTAGCCATCGCCACGATGCTCGTGCTCACGGTGGCGGCGGGAACGGCGGCCGCCGCGCAGGGCGGCCTGCTGTCCTTCTCCGAGTCCTGCGAGGACTCGGAGATTCGCCTGACCATGGCCGCCTCCCCCGACATCGCCCCCGCCGCGCGTGCCGTCGCCGACCAGGCACGCGAGGACGAGGTGAAGTCGGACGGCCACTGCCTGTACGTCGAGGTGGTGGCCCGCGACTCCTACAAGGTCGCGGGCGCGCTGGCGGGAGGCGACGAGACCCCGGACTACGAGGTCTGGCTGCCCGACTCGGAGCTCTGGCTGGACCGCGCCAAGGGGAACGGCGACGGTGTTCCCGTCGCTCCCGGAGACTCCGTGGCCTCCTCCCCCGTCGCCCTCGCCGTGGTGCCGTCGGCGTCGAAAGCACTCGGCTGGCCCCACAAGACGTACACCTGGGCCGAGTTGGTCTCCACCGTCATGCGGTCGGACACCGTACGCCTCGGCGCCGCGGACCCCGCGCGCAGCGCAACCGGACTGCTGGCGCTGGCGAGCATCGGGGCGTCCTCCGACGAACAGGGCGGCGACAGCGGCACCCGGGTCGCCGAGGCCGCCAAGGTCCTGGCCCAGCGGATGACGGACGGTGACTCCCACGTGCTGGAGACGCTGGCGCTCGACGGATCGGGCGCCGAGGCGGGCAATCCCAGACGGAACCAAGCCGTGCTGCTCTCGGAGCAGGCGGCCTTCACGCACAACGCGGACCGGGCCGGCGGCGAAGAGGTCGACCTCTTCTATCCGAAGGACGGCACTCCGCTGCTCAACTACCCCTACGCCCTGGTCAACGAACCGGAACTGACCACGGCCGAGAGCAGGGCGGCCCTGCGGTTCATGACGCTGCTCAGGAGCGAGGGGTCCCGGCGCATCCTGGCGCAGCGCGGCTTCCGGTCCGCGGACGGCACGGCCGGCACGAAGGTCGTCGCGTCGGCCGGCGGCAGGAAGCCCCAGCCGTACACCACTTCGGCCGCCGCTCCCCCTTCTGCGGCCGCGTTGCAGGAGACGCTCGGACTGTGGACGATCACCGTGCAGAGCGCACGGCTGACCACGGTCGTCGACGCGTCCGGTTCCATGGCCACGGCCGTACCGGGCCGTGGCCAGTCACGGATGGACGTGACGAAGGCGTCCCTCATCCAGGCGCTCACACAGTTCACCCCCAATGACGAGATCGGCCTCTGGGAGTTCGCGACCACGCTGGACGGCGCCAAGGACTACCGCAAGCTCATGCCGACGCGCCGGCTGGGCGACCCGGCGAAGGGCGGTGGCACGCACCGGGAGGCGCTCTCCGCCGCCTTCGCCGCGCTCCAGCCCGTACCGAACGGTGCCACAGGCCTGTACGACACGACGCTGGCCGCGTACGAGGAGGCGCTGTCGACGTACGTGAAGGGCAAGTTCAACGCGCTGGTGATCCTCACGGACGGATCCAACCAGGACCTCCGCAGCATCTCCCGCAGCGGCCTGATCAGCCGGCTCGAAGAGCTCGTGGACCCGCAGCGCCCCGTCCCGATCATCGCCATCGCCGTCGGCCCCGACGCCGACCGCCAGGAGGTGACCGAGATAGCCGAGGTGACCGGTGGCGGTGGCTACCAGGTCAACGACCCGGCCGAGATCCAGGCCGTGATCCTTCAGGCGATCATGACGGCGGGGCAGAGCGGTCAGGCGGCGGGCGAGTAGCCAGTGGCGAGCCGTCGCGGGGCCCTGGCTCCCCCGCACCCGGCCACCCGTCCCGCTTCCCCGTGCCTGGTCTCCCCCGCGCTCCAGAGGCCACGTCGCTCAGGGCGCCGGGAAGCCCACCGGCCAGGTGTGGACGGGCTCGCCCGCGTGCATCAGCTCGCCGTAACGGCGGGTGGTGGCTGCCAGCGCGGCGTCCCGTCCGAGTCCCGCGGCCAGAGCCCGGTGGTAGGTGTCGACCTGCCAGGACGCGCCGTTGGCCCGCCGCTTGCACCGCTCCTCGATGACGCCGAGGTAGAGGTCGCGGTCCACGGGTTCGATGTTCCACGCGTCGAGCCCGGCGGCCGCCAGCGGCAGCAGCTCGTCGCGTACGAGCTTGACCGCGGGCACCTTGGTGACCCCGCCCGAACGGCCCGGGCGCGGCCAGAGCAGCTCGGCGTCGATGCCGTGGCGACAGGCGGCGTCGAAGTTCTCGGCGGCCGCGGCGAACGGCAGCCTGCTCCACACCGGCCGCGGTTCCTCGGCGAGCGCACGCACGAGCCCGTAGTAGAAGGCTGCGTTGGCGATGACGTCGGTGACGGTGGGGCCGGCCGGCAGGACCCGGTTCTCCACCCGCAGGTGGGGGACGCCGCCCGCCATGCCGTAGACCGGCCGGTTCCAGCGGTAGACCGTCCCGTTGTGCAGGACGAGCTCCGCCAGTTGCGGCACTCCGCCCTCGTCGAGCACGCGCAGCGGGTCCTCGTCGTCGCGGATGGGCAGCAGCGGCGGGAAGTAGCGCAGGTTCTCCTCGAAGAGTTCGTAGGCGGAGCTGATCCAGCGCTCTCCGAACCACGTCCTCGGCCGGACTCCCTGGTTGCGGAACTCCGGCGGCCTGACGTCCGTGGACTGCTGGAACAGGGGTGGACGGGACTCACGCCACAGTTCCTTGCCGAAGAGGAAGGGCGCGTTGGCCCCCAGCGCGATCTGGACGGAGGCGATGGCCTGCGCCGCGTTCCAGACGTCGGCGAATCGGTCCGGCGTCACCTGGAGGTGCAACTGGACCGAGGTGCACGCCGATTCGGGAGCGATCGACGGGGAGGTACACACGAGTCGCTCGACGCCCTCGATATCGAGTGCGAAATTCTCGCCCCGCGCCGCCACCATTTGGTCGTTGAGCAGCGTGTAGCGGTCCACCTGCGAAAGGTTCGCCGAGACCACGTCCTCCCGGCCGAGGGTCGGCAGGATACCGATCATCATGATCCCGGCGTCGACCTCGGCCGCCTTGCGGTGGGCATAGGCGAGCCCCGTCCGCAGCTCCTCGGCGAGCTGGTCGAAAACGCGTCCGCTCAGCCGGTGCGGAACGATGTTTACTTCGAGGTTGAACATCCCGAGTTCGGTCTGGAAATCCTTGCTCGCGATGCGCTGGAGCACCTCGCCATTCCGCATCCGCGGCATACCGTCCGCACCCGCGAGATTCAGCTCTATCTCCAGGCCCATGAGATTCCGGGGACGCTCGAACCTCCGCTCGGCCAGCAGCCTCCCCAGCCCCTCCAGGCACTGGTTGAGCTTCTCGCGGTACGCCTGCCGGTCCGACAGGTCAAAGACGCCCGCCACGACCTTCTCGCCCATCGCAGCGTCCTTCCTAGATTGACCGGCCTGCGGCCCAGGCCGTCGTATCAGGATCGATAATGCCCAGAGGAAGTGATCGATAACGCCCCCATCGCCCCCAGGTACCAGATAGTCTGGTGACGGAAGCCGGGGGCACATTCCATGGGCATGGACAGCCGGCACATTCCGCAGCCGGACGCGTGGTGAATGCGCCGACGAGTTTCAGCCTACCGCCGTATCGGGTAAGCCCCTGGCGGAGGAAGTCCCGGCGGGCCCGAATCGCCAGAAACTCCGCATTCCGAAGTCCTGATACCGCCTTGCGGACCTTTTGGGAAACGGCTAGCGGAAACACCACGCGAACACGTGTCGTATAAACTCCGCGAACGAGGCAGAGAGTTGACGCACAGGCCCGTTAATCGGCCGTCCTCTGGCCCCGGCACGCCGACAGCGCCGTCTGCAACCCGCCCACGCACCACCGTGTCTCCGAAGTGAGAGGCGACCCACCATGCCGCTGCATGTACCCCAGGCTCCCGCGCCCGCATTGCGCAGCGTTCTCACGGCACTCGGTTCTCCTACCGCAGTCCGTGAGGCCCGCACGCCCGCTCTCCGGTCCGTCCAGGGACCGCTGAGCCCCGAACTCCCGCTGCCCGTCCACGTACTGCACCGGATCACCCCGGACGAGACAGCACCCCGCACCCGCCTCGCCGGCTGGCGTTTCATGATCCGCAGCGGGGACCGCGCCGTCGCTGCCGCGGACACCATGCTGACCGCCGACGGGTGGGCCTTCTCGCACTTCTTCGAGGGCCCGTACATCGCTTCCACCGAGCTGGCCGTCCGGCAGGCCGAGGCGGCACCGGCCGCCTACCAGCCGCGCCTGCTGTCGATCCCCGGTCTCTACATGCTGACGCTGTGGCTGCACGGCGACACCGAGGCCGACCCGGCCGGCGGCGTACTCGCCCCGACCGACGTACTCGTACCCCTGGCACCCGCACCTCCGGGTATCGCGGCCCACCGCCCGCACGCCGTCGCCGATCTGCTGCCCGTGATGACGCTGCGCATTCCTCCCGGCCCCCTGCTCGGCTCCCCGGCCTGACCAGCTCCACCGCGCCCCCGCCGTAGCGCCCCGGATCCCGGGTCACCACGGTGGGGGCGCACTCGTGCGCGTCCGGCCTAGTCCGTACGGGCCACCCCGAACCACCCGAAAGGACAGTGGAGTTGCGTTGAACCGCCCGGCCGGGTGATGCGTCATTAGAGGAGTACGAGCGCTGCCGCGAAATCCCTGCGGATTGACGCCGGTAGGGCAACACTGGGACCGGACCGACTGATACGGGGGCGGCCATGAACACACCGTCAAGCCGCAGGACACTCAACTCAACGCAGCGAAAGAACCCAGCCATGTGCCAGCACCAGCCACCCTGCCCGTCCGCCGACTCCGCCGACCGGGAGGCCGCGCGCCTCACGGCACATCATCCGGAGCAGGGCTGGAGTCTCCTGTGCAACGGCGTCCTGCTCTTCGAGGACACCGGCGAGCTGTTGCCGGACGGGCAGATCATCGCACCGCACCGGCCGCTGGCAACCGGCCGGATCATGAAAGCCGCCTGACAGCCGCTGTACGAACTGGGGCCGGCCGGAGAAGTCTCCGCACCGGCCCCGACGCATGTCCGCGTCACGTCCTACCGCTCACGTGCCTCAGTTGTCGTACTCGTCCAGCGGAGGGCAGGAGCAGACGAGGTTCCGGTCACCGAATGCACCGTCGATCCGGCGCACCGGCGGCCAGTACTTGTCGGCTGCGGAGACACCGGCCGGGAAGACCGCCTCCTCGCGGCTGTAGCCGTGCTCCCACTCGCCACCGAGCGCCGCGGCGGTGTGCGGGGCGTTGCCCAGCGGGTTGTCCTGCGCGCTCCACTCACCGGAAGCGACCTTCTCGATCTCGCCGCGGATGGCGATCATCGTGTCGCAGAAACGGTCGAGCTCAGCGAGGTTCTCGCTCTCCGTGGGCTCGATCATCAGTGTGCCGGCCACCGGGAAGGACATGGTCGGCGAGTGGAAGCCGTAGTCGATCAGGCGCTTGGCCACGTCGTCGATGCTGACCCCGGTGGCCTTGGAGATCGGCCGCAGGTCGACGATGCACTCGTGCGCGACCAGTCCGGCCGGGCCGTTGTACAGGATCGGGTAGTGCGGCTCCAGGCGCTTGGCGATGTAGTTGGCGGCGAGCACGGCGACCTGCGTGGCGCGCTTCAGGCCCTCTCCGCCCATCAGGCGCACATACGCCCAGGAGATGGGCAGGATGCCCGCCGAGCCCCAGGGAGCGGCCGAGATCGGCCCCACACCGGTCTCCGGGCCCGCGGCGGGCTGGAGCGGGTGGTTCGGGAGGTAGGGCGCGAGGTGTGCGCGCACACCGACCGGGCCGACGCCCGGACCGCCGCCGCCGTGCGGGATGCAGAAGGTCTTGTGCAGGTTCAGGTGCGAGACGTCGCCGCCGAACTTGCCGGGCTTCGCCAGACCGACCAGCGCGTTGAGGTTGGCGCCGTCGACGTACACCTGGCCGCCCGCGTCGTGGACCTCGCCGCAGATGTCGGCGACGTGCTCCTCGAAGACACCGTGCGTCGAGGGGTACGTGATCATGAGCACGGCGAGCTCGTCGCGGTGCTTCTCGATCTTCGCGCGCAGGTCCACGACGTCGACCTCGCCGTCATCGGCGGTCTTCACCACGACGACCTTCATGCCGGCCATCACGGCGCTCGCGGCGTTGGTGCCGTGCGCGGACGAGGGGATCAGGCACACCGTGCGCTGGTCGTCGCCGTTGGCACGGTGGTAGGCGCGGACCGCCAGCAGACCGGCGAACTCACCCTGCGAGCCGGCGTTCGGCTGGATGGAGACGGCGTCGTAGCCGGTGACCTCGGCGAGGCGCTCCTCCAGCTCGCGGATCAGGGTCAGGTAGCCCTCGGCCTGCTCGGCGGGCGCGAACGGGTGCAGCGCGCCGAACTCCGGCCAGGTGATCGACTCCATCTCCGTGGTCGCGTTCAGCTTCATGGTGCAGGAGCCGAGCGGGATCATGCCGCGGTCCAGCGCGTAGTCGCGGTCGGCCAGCTTGCGCAGGTAGCGCAGCATCGCCGTCTCGGAACGGTGCTGGTGGAACACGGGGTGCGTCAGGATCGAGTCGGTCCGCAGCAGCCCCTCGGGCAGGGTGTCGGCGGCGGCCGCGTCCAGCGCCTCGATGTCGCCCTCGGCGCCGAAGGCGGCC
This sequence comes from Streptomyces sp. NPDC048560, assembly GCF_040650955.1. NCBI lineage: Bacteria > Bacillati > Actinomycetota > Actinomycetes > Kitasatosporales > Streptomycetaceae > Streptomyces > Streptomyces sp. NPDC048560. Next base: position 12,214 of record NZ_JBEZIJ010000010.1, on the reverse strand, counting down.
CAGACGGCGGCGATCTGCGAACGGGTCGTGGTCTCGTCACAGGCGAGGGAGACCAAGTCGCCGTCGACGAGCCGGAGGTTCACTCCACGCTCACGGGCCTCCGCGACGATCCCGGCGGCCTTGCCGGGGACCCGCACGGTGATCGTGTCGAAGTAGGAGCCGTGCACCACGTCGGCACCGGCGGCGCGCAGGCCCTCGGCGAGGATCGTGGCGTAGCGGTGGGTGCGCAGCGCGATCGTCCGCAGCCCGTCGGGGCCGTGGTAGACGGCGTACATCCCGGCCATCACGGCGAGGAGCACCTGCGCGGTACAGATGTTGCTGGTGGCCTTCTCGCGGCGGATGTGCTGCTCGCGGGTCTGGAGGGCCAGGCGGTACGCCTTGTTGCCGTCCGCGTCCACGGAGACGCCGACCAGGCGGCCGGGCAGGGATCGGGCGAACTTCTCACGTACGGCCATGAAGCCCGCGTGCGGTCCGCCGAAGCCCATGGGCACACCGAAGCGCTGCGTGGTGCCGACCGCGATGTCCGCGCCCAGTTCGCCGGGCGAGGTGAGCAGGGTCAGGGCCAGCAGGTCGGCGGCGACGGTGACGATCGCACCGAGCTCGTGGGCCTGCTCGATGACGGGCTTGATGTCCCGGACGGCTCCGGAGGCACCCGGGTACTGGAGCAGCACGCCGAAGACACCGCGTTCGGCGACGTCCGCGGGAATGCCCGCGCCCAGGTCGGCCACGACGACCTCGACACCGGTCGGCTCGGCACGCGTCTCTATCACCGCGATGGTCTGCGGCAGGGTGTCGGCGTCCACGAGGAAGACGCCGTTCCTGACCTTGCCGACGCGCCGCGCCAGCGCCATCGCCTCGGCGGCAGCGGTGCCCTCGTCGAGCAGGGAGGCGCCCGAGGTCGGCAGTCCGGTCAGCTCGGCGACCATGGTCTGGAAGTTGAGGAGCGCCTCGAGGCGGCCCTGGGAGATCTCCGGCTGGTACGGGGTGTACGCCGTGTACCAGGCCGGGTTCTCCATGACGTTGCGGAGGATCACCGGCGGGGTGAAGGTGCCGTAGTAGCCGAGCCCGATCATCGGGGCCAGCACCTGGTTGCGGTCCGCGAGGGAGCGCAGCTCGGCCAGTACCTCGGCCTCGGTGCGGGCGGCGGGGAGCCGGAGCGCCTCGGTGCTCCTGATCACGTCGGGCACCGCGGCGGCGGTGAGTTCGTCGAGGGAGCCGTAGCCGACCTGGGCGAGCATCTTCGCCTGGGCCTCGCCATCGGGCCCGATGTGGCGCTGCTCGAAGGGAATGCCCTGCTCCAGCTGGGAGAGCGGAGTGCGACGGGGGGTCATGATGGAGGCCTCCTGGTCTGTCACGACCTGCGAGGGGCACCACGGCGTGGCTGCCCGAACGGCCTCCCCCTCTGTCATCTCGACCTGAGAGCTTCACCGGCCGCCCAGGGGCGAGCCGGCTTTCACCGTCGGTGAGGAAGGGTCCCGTGCCGGCATGTGCCCGTACGGGTCCCGTCCTGCTTTCCAGAGTGACCTCAACCGTGCGGTACGGGGGCCTGAGAGATTCCGGGGAGGATTTGCTCCTTCGGCGCCTCCGGTCTGTTCACCGGAGGACTCTCCCGCACGGGGTCAGCAGCCACTGCCAGCGTACCAGCGGGCACAGACGCGCCGTCTCGACTGGCCGCCGCCCCCGATCTGCACTTTCGTGGTGCTTGTGGAGTAATGGGGGGACCACCCTCAGTTGTTGCGACCAGTGGGAGGCACCGTGCAGACCGATATCGATCCGCGCAGCCTGATCGGCCGCAAGGCATTCGACCGCAAGGGCGCCAAGATCGGAACGGTGGATGAGGTCTATCTCGACGACGCTACCGGTGTGCCCGAGTGGGCGGCCGTCCGTACCGGGCTCTTCAGCAGGGACGCCTTCGTTCCGCTGGAGCCGAGCGAATTCGTCGAGGACTCGCTGCGCGTCCCCTTCGACCGCGCCTTGATCAAGGACGCGCCGGACTTCGGCGTCGGACGGCATCTCTCTCCGGAGCAGGAGCTGCAGCTCTACCGCCACTACGGTCTGGACTCGCCTCCTGAGGAACCGGCCCCCGACCGCGACTTCGGCAGGCTGGCGGGCCAGGAGGAGTAGTCCACGGGGTCCTTCACGAGCGGCAGCGGCTCCGCAGGCCGGAGCTCCGGGTCGTCGACGCGGAAGGTGCGCACCCGGCCCGGGGCGTCGCCCGGTTCCTCGAAGCGCACGGTCACCCGCCCGACGCCGCTGCCCTGGACCCATCCGTGGCCGTAGGTCTCGTGCCGTACGTCATGCCCCGAGGGCCAGCGTCGTGCGGAAAGCTGCTCAGGAGTCTCCTCAGCGGCCTCCTCCGCCCCTTCCGCTGCCTCCTCCGCCCCACCGGCCGCCTCGGCCGCCCCGACGTCCGAGGCGGCGCTGAGCGCGTCGGCGGCCTGGGCGAACAGATCCTCCTGGGTGTAGTCGGCCAGCCCCGTGACGCCCACTCCGAGCAGCCGTACGCCCCCGGTGGTGTCGACGGCCTCCAGCAGCCGCGCGGCGGCCTCCCTGATCACGGTGGGGTCGTCCGTCGGGCCCCGTAGCGTCTCGGAGCGGGTGAGCGTGGAGAAGTCGTAGCGCCGCACCTTCAGCACGACGGTCCGCCCCGACCTCTCCGCGGCGCGCAGCCGCCGCACGCAGCGCTCCGCGAGCCGTTCCACCTCGGTCCTGACGCGCACCCGGTCGTGCAGGTCGACGTCGAAGGTGTCCTCGACCGACACCGACTTGGCATCGCGTTCCGCCACCACGGGACGGTCGTCGTACCCGAGAGCCATCACGTGCAGCGAGGCCCCGTGCGCCTTTCCGAGCAGCCGTACGAGCTCCGCCTCACCGGCATCGGCCAGGTCACGGACGGTGGTCATACCGGCCCGTCGCAGATGGTCTCCGGTGGCCGGCCCGACGCCCGGCAGGATGCGCACGGACATGGGCGCCAGCAGCTCCCTCTCGGTGCCCGGTTCGATCAGTACGAGCCCGTCGGGCTTGGCCTCCTCGGAGGCGATCTTGGCGATCATCTTCGACCCGGCGAGACCGACGGAACCGGTGAGTCCGGTGACGGCCCTGATCGCCGTGCGCAGCTGCTCGCCGATCTCGCGGGCCGAGGCGGCGTCGTCGGCGACCCCGCCGGCCTCCAGGTCGACGAACGCCTCGTCCAGGCTGAGCGGCTCCACGAGGGGCGACAGCCGGCCCAGGAGCCCCATCACCTGGTCGCTCACCGTCCGGTACAGGGTGAAGCGCGGCACGAGGTAGGCGGCGTTGGGGGCGAGCCTGCGGGCCTGGGCCATCGGCATCGCCGAATGGACCCCGAAGCGCCGTGCCTCGTACGACGCGGTGGCCACGACCCCGCGCGGCCCGAGCCCGCCCACGACCACCGGTTTCCCGCGCAGGCTGGGCTTCGCCGCCTGCTCCGCGGAGGCGTAGAAGGCATCCATGTCCAGATGCAGGATGGTGGGCGCGGCTCTCACATCAGTCGATGCTGCCCTATGCCACTGACAATCGGCCTGCCCGGCGCCCCTGCGGGACCGGGCAGTCCCTCCGCTCACACGGCACGGTTGCGCCGCCTGGCCAGTTCGTCGGTGGGGTTGTTGCCGATCAGTGTCTCGCCCGTGTCGACCCGTTCGCCGTGCAGCTGGGACAGGGCCGCGTCCACGTCCCGCCAGACGACGCCGACGGCGATGCCGAAGACGCCTTGGCCGCCCTGCAGGAGCTTCACGACCTCGTCGGGCGATGAGCACTCGTAGACCGTCGCGCCGTCGCTCATCAGCGTCATGCGCTCCAGATCCTGGAATCCCCGGGCCCTCAGATGCTGGACCGTGCTGCGGATGTTCTGCAGAGCGACGCCCGTGTCCAGGAATCGCTTCACGATCTTGAGGAGGACTACGTCCCGGAAACTGTAGAGACGCTGGGTCCCCGACCCGTACGCCGGGCGCACACTCGGCTCGACCAGCCCCGTGCGCGCCCAGTAGTCGAGTTGCCGATAGGTGATGCCCGCCGCCGCACACGCGGTCGGGCCGCGGTAGCCGATATCGCCCACCGCCGTTACGCCGTCCGCCGCCACCACCGGTTGAACCGGCTGCCGAATGGTGTGGTCGGCTGCCCTGCCCTGCTGCGGATACGGCCCGCCCGCCACCGTACCGTCGCCGCTGCTTCTCACGCCGACCTCCGTCCTTGACCTGCCATCTCGAAGGTAGGCAGTCACTCGGGGTGCGTCAACGATCGCCACACTCGGCACGCCGAGTGATAATCACCCAGAGGGTGGTTTCCCGTGACTCGCCAACGGGAACGGCTTGTCGGATGCGCTGACAGCACCCCTGAGGGACGGTCACTGACTGTTGGTATCGAAATCCTCCGGCGAGATCTGGTCGAGGAACTCGCGGAACTTCTCCACCTCGTCCTCCTGCTCGTCAGGGATCGCGATCCCCGCGTCGTCCAGCACTCCGTCACTGCCGTAGATCGGCGTGCCGGTGCGCAGGGCGAGCGCTATGGCGTCGGACGGCCGCGCGCTCACCTCGACTCCGCTCGCGAAGACCAGCTCCGCGTAGAAGACCCCTTCGCGGAGGTCCGTGATACGGACCTCCGTGAGCTCTTGGCCGACGGCCTCGAGCACATCCTTGAAGAGATCATGGGTCAGGGGCCTGGCCGGAGCCATGCCCTGCTGGGCGAAGGCGATCGCTGTCGCCTCGCCGGGACCGATCCAAATGGGGAGGTACCGGTCGCCTCCCACTTCACGCAGGAGCACGATCGGTTGATTGGAGGGCATTTCCACCCGGACACCCACAACGTCGAGCTCGTTCACACAGCAACCCTAGGACGTGCTCGCCATGTTTGGGTAGTCGGGCTCCGCCGAGGGTCAGTGCAGCCGGATGCCGAGGGCCGTCTGAACGAGCGCGGAGTGCAGCCGTACGGAGAGCTCCGCCAGCTCCTTCGCGGTGGCCTCGGCATGTGCCCTGGTCTGCGGATTCCTGTGCCGGCGCAGGGGTGCGACCACCTGCTCGACGAGCCCCGCCTCCCGGTCCGCAGCAGCGCGCATGGCACGCAGGTGACGGGGTTCCAGTCCGAATCGACCCAGATCCGCCACAAGTCTTGCCACGGTGACCATCTCGGCGTCGTACGCGCCCTCGGGAGTGGTCGAGATCAGCCCGTAGGACTCCCACTCGTCGAGCTGGTCCTCGGTGACCTCCGCGGCGGCGAGGAGCTCGGACCGCCCGACCCTGGCCGCTGTCGCGCGGCCGGGATCGGCGTCCCAGGGCCCGTCGCCGGGATCACGCTGTCCCCCGGCGGGCAGGGCTACGTCCTCACCCCGGGCCAGGGCGTCCAGATGGCCCCTGATGACCTTGAGGGGAAGGTAGTGGTCCCGCTGCATCCGCAGGACCTGAGCCAGCCGCTCGACATCGGCGGCGCTGAACTTCCGGTATCCGGAAGGGGTCCGCTGCGGCTCGATCAGCCCTTCGGTCTCCAGGAACCGGATCTTGGAGATGGTGACTTCGGGAAACTCGTCGCGCAGCCGGAGGAGCACCGTACCGATGCTCATCGCTCGCTCGTCCGCAGCGGCGGTGCCGTGACCGGCACCGCCCGTGGATGTTCGCACCATGGACCTTCCTGCGGGTCCCCCGGACACGGTCCGGGGGAGGGTCACACGCCCCGCTGGCTCGCGTAGAAGACCAGCCGGTACTTGCCGATCTGGACCTCGTCGCCGTTGGTCAGCGGAACGGAATCAATGCGCTCACGGTTGACATACGTGCCGTTGAGGCTGCCTACGTCCCCGACCGTGAAACTGCCGTCGGGGTTCCTGCGGAATTCCACGTGCCGCCTCGACACGGTCACGTCGTCGAGGAAGATGTCGCTCTGCGGGTGACGGCCGGCCGTCGTCAGGTCGCTGTCCAGCAGGAAGCGGCTGCCCGAGTTCGGGCCCCTGCGCACCACCAGCAGTGCGGAACCCGCCGGGAGCGCGTCGACGGCGGCCTGGGCCTCCGGCGACAGGGACGGGAGCATGGTCTGCCCCGTCGCCTCCGCCTCGTACGCCTCGAGACCGGAGATCGAGATGGTCGACGTCGTCTCCGAAGCACGCTCCGGCACTCCGCCCCTGAGCGGAGCGCCGCAGTTGGAACAGAATCGGCTGGCCTCGGCGTTGCGATGCCCGCACCTGGAGCAAACCGGCATGGAGGACCCCTCCGGGGCGTGGGCAAACCCTCCACCCGCACTTGAGGTTGATGGATCACCGAAACCTATGCGCCCGGCACCGGCAGGGTCAACGGACGACGCGCCGTGCGCGCCCGAAATGTCACCGGCGGAACCGGGCACCTCGTCACGGAAGAGCGGGCGGTCCACGCCCTGCTCCTCACCCTGGCCAGACCGCGGAGCGCGGTGGCGGGCAGCGCTGCTGTCCTCGCGTGCACTCTTTCCGAACAACTTCGCAAACAACTTCACGGGCGTTTCCCCTTGACCGACATAGACCCGCCCGTGGGGCAGGACGAACCCTGAATGAACACACCTGCCGACTCGGACATCTTCACAACGTCCGTATCCACTCGACAGTTTCCACCACGCGTCACGAATACGATGCGCCGACCCCCCGGAACCTCTTGCCCGTGTCCCCCGACGCCCATGCGCCCAGGCTTCACTGGGGTGACGACCGAGCGTAGTCAGGCCGCTCCGCCGGTCGCAAGGCGTCCACGACGATGTCGTCGGCACGCGCCACCTGGGCGGTGGCCTGCTCCTTCTCCAGCGTCTGCACGACCCCGCCGGGGATGTTCAGCGCGGGCTCGAGGTCCTGCGGCTTACCGATGACCTTGAACTCGTACGGTGGCGCGATCTCGCGGCCGTCGACCTCGATCGCCCCGCCCGTACCGGAGAAGTACGTACTGGCGACCACGCGTACCCCGTCGACCTCGATCGCCTCGGCGCCGGCTGCCCGCAGCTCCTGGATGGCGTCGAGCAGCATGTCGGGCTCGACGGCGCCGCTCGGGTCGCTGATCGTGAGCGTGATGCCGGGGCCGTGCGCCGCCACGGTGCCCGCGAGGATGCCGAGCTGCCGCTCCTTCTCGAGTGTCTGCTTCCGTGCCTCTTCGGCCTGGTCGGAGCTGTTCTCGAGCTCGGTGCGCTGATCGTCGAGCCGCTGTTTCTCGTCCTCCAGACGCTGGGTCCTGTCGTCGACCTCGTCGAGGATGCGGACCAGGTCCTCCTGGCGGGCACCGCGCAGCGCGCTGTCGTCACTGTTCGACCTGACCTGGATGGCCAGCCCGAGTCCGAGCACGAACAGCAGGAGGGCGACGATGAGTTGGGCGCGGCTCACCCGCGGCGGCCAGAGGCCCGCGAGCAGCCGCTGGCGCCCGGACAGCGCCGTGGGTGCGGGTGCGTCGACCGGCTGCTCGCCGGTGCGCTCCTCGCCGTTGGGAGTTGCTTCGTTACTCATCGGCCTCAAGCCCGGAAGACGTGCCGGCGGATCGCGGCGGCGTTGGAGAAGATCCGGATGCCGAGCACCACCACCACACCGGTGGAGAGCTGGGCCCCGACGCCCAGTTTGTCGCCGAGGAACACGATCAGGGCGGCCACCACCACGTTGGAGAGGAAGGAGACCACGAAGACCTTGTCCACGAAGATTCCGTCCAGCATGGCCCGCAGGCCACCGAACACGGCGTCGAGCGCGGCCACGACGGCGATCGGCAGGTAGGGCTCGACCACCGCCGGTACCTCGGGCCGGACCAACAGGCCGACCACGACTCCCACGACGAGGCCCAGTACGGCGATCACGATGTGCCCTTCCCTGTTTCTGCCGCACCACTGCCGGTGTCTGCGGCCTTCGGCTCTGCTGTACGCACGATCAGGCTGGGCGCAGCGGGCAGGCGCACCTTCTCCTGATCGGAAATGCTGGTACGGATGTCGAAACTCTCCTGGAGCGCGTGGAGATACTGACCGTCAGCACTGTCCTGGAACGCTGTGCTCAGCCGCTTGCCGTCCCCCACCGCGAGCACGGTGTACGGCGGTACGAGCGGTCTGTTGTCGACCAGTATGGCGTCGCCCGCCGCACGGATCGCCGAAAGGGCGGTCAGCCGCTGCCCGTTGATGGCGACCGCCTCGGCGCCGGACTGCCAGAGGCCGTTGACGACGCGTTGCATGTCCCGGTCCCGGACCCGCCCGGTGTCGGCGAAGCCCGTGGACTCACGCGGGCCGCCGCCCCCCTGGTCGGTGTCCTCGGCGTCGTCGACGACGAGCTTCACCCCGGGTCCTTCGACCGCGGTCGCTCCGGAGAGCAGCGCCACCAGTTCGCCCTGGTCGCCGCCGTGCTGTTCGAGCGCCTTGCGCTGACGCTCGCCCACGTCGGTGCGGAGCTCGTCGACGTCGGATTCGAGGGCATCGGCCGCGCTGGTCTCCGCGTCGATGCGGTCGATGAGCTCTTCGCGCTCCTTGGCCACCACGGGGGCCGAGATCCGCGCTTCCGCGGCACCGAGAGTCACCACGAGGGCGGCCAGGACGAGACCTGCGGCGAGGCCGAGCTTGGACCTGAGCGTACGGGGCAGGCCCGCGCTCCCGTCGGCCTTACGGCGTGCGGAGGCCTCGGCGTAACCCTCGTCGAGGCTGTGGTCCATCACGTTGGTCAGCAGCGACATGGACGCGTCGGGGCGCACAGGCGGAGAGGCGGTGCTCCGATCGGGGGACTGCTGCGACATGCCGCACATCGTCGCACGTCACCACTGCTACCGCCGAATGGCCCCACCCGGTGCACCGGGAGCCGCCGCTGCGGCGGCTCCCGGTGCACCGCGCCGGCTCAGTCGCCGGCGCTGTCCACGATGGCCGACCACTCGTCGAGCAGCGCCTGCGACGACGCGTCGTCGGGGCCTTCCGCCCACAGGTGGGTGACCGCTTCGGCCGGGTCGGGCAGCACCATCACCCAGCGCCCGTCGGCCTCGACGACGCGCACCCCGTCCGTGGTGTCCACGTCACGCTCCCCCGCTGCCTCCACGACGCGGCGCATGACGAGCCCCTTGACCGCCCAGGGCGTCGCCAGGTCACGGCGCAGCACGTGGGCGCGGGGAATGCGGGCGTCGATCTGGCTGAGGGTGAGCTGGGTCCTCGCCACCAGGGCGAGCAGCCGGACGAACGCCGCCGAGCCGTCGAAGACGCTGCTGAATTCGGGAACGATGAACCCGCCGCGCCCGTCTCCACCGAAGATGGTGTTCTCTTCGCGTCCCACCCGGGTCAGGTCGTCCGGCGATGTGGTCGTCCACTCGACCTGCGTGCCGTGGTACGCCGCCACCTGCTCCGCGACTCGTGTGGTCGTCACGGGCAGAGCCACCCGTCCACTGCGCCGCTCCGCGGCCACGAGGTCGAGCATGACCAGCAGTGCCCGGTCGTCCTCGATGATCCGGCCCAGCTCGTCGACGAGGGAGAGGCGCTCACCCACGGGGTCGAACCTCACCCCGAAGGCAGCCCGCGCGGAGGAGACGATCTCCCCGAGCCGCACGAGTCCCGCCCGTCTCGTCTCGGCGGTCTCGGTCGGCCTGGACTCGTCGAGCCCGGGGTTGATGGTCAGCGCGTCGACACCGAGGCGTCCGAGCAGGCTGGGCAGCACGAGCCCCGCGCTGCCGTTGGAGGCGTCGACGACGACCTTGAGGTTCGCGTCGGCGATACCGCTCGTGTCGACGTTACGGAGCAGAGAGCCCGTGTACGAGTCGAAGACGCTGGACGGGAAGTGCAGGTCACCGATCTCGCCGGGGAAGGCCCTGCGGTACTCCTGGCGGGCGTAGACCCGGTCCAGCTTGCGCTGGAGCGCCTGGGAGAGGTCCGCACCCCGTTCGTCGAAGAACATGATGTCGACCGAATCGGGAACACCGGGGGACGTACGGATCATGATGCCGCCGGCACTGCCCCGTGCCGTCTGCTGACGGGCCACGGGCAGGGGAACGTTCTCCAGGTCCCTGACATCGATCGCGCTCGTCTGCAGGGCCGAGATGACGGCTCTCTTCAGCGCTCGGGCGCCACGGGAGTGGTCACGTGCCGTCGTGACCGTCGCCCCCTTCTTGAGAGTGGTGGCGTAGGCACCCGCGAGCCGTACGGCGAGCTCCGGGGTGATCTCGACGTTCAGGATGCCGGATACACCACGGGCGCCGAACAGATGGGCCTGTCCGCGCGACTCCCAGATGACCGAGGTGTTGACGAAGGCGCCGGCCTCGATCGTCTTGAACGGGTAGACCCGCACATTGCCCTGGATGATCGATTCCTCGCCGACCAGACACTCGTCGCCGATGACCGCACCGTCCTCGATGCGGGCGGCCCGCATGATGTCGGTGTTCTTCCCGATCACGCAGCCGCGCAGATTGCTGTGCTGGCCGATGTAGACGTTGTCGTGCACCACCGCCCTGTGCAGGAACGCACCGGACTTGACGACGACGTTGGACCCCACCACGGTGTGCTCACGCAGCTCGACGTCCGCCTCGATCTTGGCGTAGTCACCGATGTACAGCGGTCCCCGCAGGACGGCGTCGGGGTGCACCTCGGCGCCCTCGGCCACCCATACGCCCGGGGAGATCTCGAAACCGTCGAGTTCGACGTCGACCTTCCGCTCCAGGACGTCGGCCTGGGCCTTCACATAACTCTCGTGCGTACCCACGTCCTCCCAGTAGCCCTCGGCGACATAGCCGTAGATCGGCTTGCCTTCCTTCATGAGCTGCGGGAAGACGTCTCCGGACCAGTCCACGGAGGTGTCCGCCTGGACGTAGTTGAAGACCTCGGGCTCCATCACGTAGATGCCCGTGTTGACGGTGTCCGAGAAGACCTGCCCCCAGGTGGGCTTCTCCAGGAATCGTTCGACCTGTCCCTCTTCGTCCACGATCGTGATACCGAATTCCAGAGGATTCGGTACCCGCGTCAGACACACGGTGACAAGCCCGCCCTTCGCCTTGTGGAAGGCGATGAGGTCGGTGAGGTCGAAATCGGTGAGCGCGTCACCGGAGATGACGAGAAATGTGTCGTCCTTGAGGGCTTCCTCGGCGTTCTTCACGCTCCCCGCTGTGCCGAGTGGCTTCTCCTCATTGGCGTAGGTGAGTTCCATCCCGAGCTCTTCGCCGTCGCCGAAGTAGTTCTTGACGAGAGAGGCGAGGAACTGGACGGTTACGACGGTCTCATTGAGCCCATGCCGCTTGAGTAGCCGCAGTACGTGCTCCATGATGGGCCGATTGGCCACGGGCAGTAGCGGCTTGGGCATGCTTGAGGTCATGGGGCGAAGGCGAGTGCCTTCACCACCAGCCATCACGACGGCCTTCATGTCGGAAACGTCCTCCTTGAAGAGACGACGGTCTAGCCGACTTCGCCCGTCGGGGCATCATCCAGACATCAGGTGCGGCCGGCAACGCTGCGCGGCACTGCATCAACGAGTTCAATCGGCTACTACATCCGCCTTGACGAGCCGGCGGACCTGGACCACGTATAGAATCCCTGCCCACCAGTAGAGCGTTGTACCCCATCCGGCGAACGCCCATCCGAAAATGGCGGCCAACGTAGCCAGCCAACCACTTCCGTCACTGAGCAGCAACAAGGGGAAGGCGTACATCAGGTTGAACGTTGCAGCCTTCCCCAAGAAGTTGACCTGCGGGGGCGGATAGCCGTGCCGGCGGAGGATAGCGACCATCACCAGCAGCATGAGCTCGCGTGCCAGCAGTGCGGCGGTGAGCCAGAGCGGGAGGATCTCCCGCCAGGTCAGGCCGATGAGGGTCGTAAGAATGTAGAGACGGTCGGCCGCGGGGTCCAGGAGCCGCCCGAGGCTGCTGATCTGGTTCCACCGGCGGGCGAGCTTTCCGTCGAGGTAGTCACTGACGCCGCTGAACATCAGCACCAGCAGGGCCCAGCCGTCGCTCTCGGGACCGCCGAACTCGGGGCGAAGAATCAGCCACAGGAAGAGCGGGACCCCGGCAAGGCGAGCCATGCTGAGGATGTTGGGGATGGTGAGGACCCGGTCCGTCTGAACCCGAGTCTCCTGGACCTCCACCCGGGGGCCTCCTGTGAAGAATGTGCCAATGATGCCCCCTGACCTTACCTTCAGCCACCGCGCAGCGGTGCACGGGGGTAGGTACGACGGGAGGGCTCTGAACGCAGAAAAGCCCCGTACCTTGCGGTACGGGGCTTTCCCGGAATAATTGTTCGGCGGCGTCCTACTCTCCCACAGGGTCCCCCCTGCAGTACC
>NZ_JBEZIJ010000009.1:252523-437980 GCF_040650955.1 Streptomyces sp. NPDC048560 | reverse complement strand
GCTGGAACAGGCAACAACGGCTCGACCAGCGACCACAGTTCGTCCGAGACGATCCACGGACGCGACTCCCTCTTTCCCACGAACAGTCCAACGAGTAACCCAGCCGACAGTCACACCATCAGAGGCTTCTGTTAGGACCTTTAACTGCCCTTGGCCTCCTCGGCGTTGCGCCAGATCGTGAGGTCGAGGGAGATGTACCTGCTCGGGTCCTTGACCGCCGACTTGCCGCGGTACGTGGCCACGGCGATGTGTCCCGCGTCGCTGAGCACGCAGATCTGCGAGCCGTCCGTGAGCTGGTCGAGACCGATCTTCTCGGTGTACCGGGTCTCGCCTCGACAGAGCTTCAGAGAGCCCTTCTGCGAGTTGTTCAACAGGACCAGTTTCCCGTTGTCCGTGCCCAGTTGCTCGTCCCCGAACATGGTGTCGTAGTAGTAGAAGAGGTCCCCCTTGCCGTAGTGCACGCCGTTGTTCTCGTCCTCGACCGGGCGCGGCGGGTCGTCGGCGAGCATGACGCTGTAGTTGGCCGTCACGTCGATGTTCTCGTACGAGACGGGCTTGGGGTCCGTGTGCTGCTGGGCCTTTTCCGAGGAACCGCCGGCCGTCGAGCCGGCTGAGGGGGACCTCTTGCTGCCATCGGGGCTGTCGGGCAGCAGGGAACCGACGAACGCGAGGAGGGCGATCGCCGCCACCACGGACCCGGCGATGATCAGCCCCTTCGGCTTGGGCTTGGGCGGCTGCGGGGCGGGCGGGAACCCGGTGGTGTGGAAGGGCGGCGGGGTGGCGTACCCCGGTCCGTAACCGGCCATCGGTCCGTAGCCCGGTACCGTGCCGGGGAGATGGGCCGGCGTACCGGATGGCATCCCGTGGCTACCCGGAGCGCCAGGCGGCGGGCCGTAGGGGCCCGGAGCCCCGGGAGGCATACCGGGAGCACCCGGGATGCCCGGCGCTCCTGTGCGGGGGCCGCCGGGAGCGGCCTGTGTGGGCGCCGCGGCAGCGGACAGGCCGGTGGGCGTGTGGAGAGGGGCGGGGCCCGCGGCCGGGGGCTGCGGCGAGCGCTCGGTCGGGGTGGGGGCGACGGGCGCTGCCGCCGTGGGGGGACGCACCGGCTCCGGCAGACGCAGTCGCTCGGTGATCGAACCTGCGATGGTCCTCGGCAACCAGTCCTCACCCTGGCGCAGCGGGACGGTCGAGGCCTCGTGGCACAGTGCGATGACCTCGGCCAGGGAAGGCCGGGCCGCAGGGTCGCGGCTGAGGCAGCGCGTCACCAGGGGGCGAAGGTCCTCGGGCAGCCTGGTGAGATCCGGGTCCTCGTGAACGATGCGGTACAGAACCGCATGTGACGGTCCGTCTCCGAAGGCAGGTGAGCCGATCGCCGCGTAGGCCGCGATCTGGCCGAGGGCGAAGAGGTCGGTGGCGGGTGTGATCGTTCCGGCCGACGCCTGCTCGGGAGCCATGAACGCGGGCGTGCCGACGCTGACACCGGTGCTGGTCAGGGCCGTGGCGTCGGCCGCGCGGGCGATGCCGAAGTCGATGACGCGAGGGCCGTCGGACGCCAGGAGGACGTTGGCGGGCTTCAGGTCGCGGTGGACGATGCCCGCACCGTGGATGACGTGGAGTGCCTCCGCGACGCCCACGGTCAGCAACAGCACGCTGCGCAGCGGCAGTCCGCCGTGCTGGGCGACGGCGTGGGCGAGGGACGGGCCCGGCACGTACGCGGTGGCCAGCCAGGGCATCGGACCCTCGGTGTCCGAGTCGATGACCGGCGCGGTGTACAGCCCCTGCACCCGCTGGGCGGCCTTCACCTCCTGCTGGAAGCGACGCCGGAACTCGGGATCCCCGCTGAACTCGGGCCGGATCACCTTGAGCGCGATCGGCCTGCCGCCCGGCGTGTACGAGAGGTACACCTTGCCCATGCCGCCGGTGCCGAGCACTGCCGCGAGGTGGTAGCCGCCGACGACGGCGGGGTCGTCCTCCTTGAGTGGCTGAAAAAGGTCGGCCGAAGGTGCACTGCTCATACGGAAATCGTCCCCCTGCTAGCGGCGATTCGAGGCTTGTCGGCGCCCCGAAGTCGATCGAGAGCGTACCGAATATCCACCCCGGCCAAGCGGCCCAGGGCCTGCGCCCCGCACGCGGGATCCACGGACGGGCAGTCGAACTGACGGCCTGTCCGCACCCCCGGGAGGCTCGTGGCCGAGTGGCGCGCTGTTCTTCAGTACTGAAAGTTTCTGCCGATTCCGCGCGTCGGTGCAGCTGACGAGTGGCGTCACTGGTCTACGCCAGGCTGCCTCTTTACGCCCTTCGCCACTCGTGCCTTACTCATGTCGTGTCCATGGCATCCGATTATCGGATGCCATGCGTTCCGCCCCCCATCAACGTGCCCGGAGGCAGCTATGCCCGCGTACAGTTCTCCGACCCGCCGACGTACCAGATCCAGAGTCACCCTGCTGGCCGGTGTCCTCGGCAGCGTCGCCACACTGCTCGTGACCACCGCCGGCCCGGCGGCCGCCGCCGCGCCCCCCGGCCCCGGCGAGCCCGTGCGTCCCGGGCAGGCGTGGATGGGCGCGGGAACCCGTATCGAACAGGCACCCTCAGGCGGCGGCATGTCCACGATGGACACCAGCGGTGTCCAGGGCATCGACGTCTCCCACTGGCAGGGCGCGATCAACTGGGGCTCGGTGAAGGCCGCCGGCATCGACTTCGCCTACATGAAGGCCACCGAGGGCACGAGCTTCAAGGACAGCCGCTTCAGCGCCAACTACACCGGCTCGTACAACGCCGGCCTGATCCGGGGCGCGTACCACTTCGCACGCCCGGACGCCTCCAACGGGGCGACGCAGGCCAACTACTTCGCCGGCAGCGGCGGTGGATGGTCCAAGGACGGCAAGACTCTCCCCGGAGTGCTGGACATCGAGCACAACCCGTCGGGCGCCATGTGCTACGGCCTCTCCACGACCCAGATGCGCACCTGGGTCAACGACTTCTACACCGCGTACAAGGCGCGCACGACCCGGGACGTCGTCATCTACACCACGGCCAGCTGGTGGAACACCTGCACCGGGAACTGGACCGGCATGTCCACCAAGTCCCCTCTCTGGGTCGCGCATTGGGGTACGGCGAGCCCCAGCATTCCCAGCGGATTCCCCACCTGGACGATCTGGCAGTACTCGGCCACCGGCCGGGTCTCCGGTGTCGCCGGTGACGTGGACCGCAACAAGTTCAACGGCACCATGACCCGACTCCTGGCCCTCGCCAACAACACGGCGTAACCGGGCACTCGTCGCGGCGGCCGGGTGGGTTCGCACGGGCTCACCCTGCCGCCGCAGGTGCGGGAGCCCCCATCCCCGCCGCCACCCCGCCGGCCGGTGTCTCCGAAAGCCGGCCGGCTCTGACCGCAGTACAGGAGTCCGCCGTGAATCGTCCGAAGCTGACCCGTCGCCACGTCCTGCTCGCCGGCACGGGCACCGTCGCCGCCGCCGCGTTACCGGGCGCCGCCCACGCGGCAAGCGCCGTCGAACCCGACATCGACAGCACCTCGGAGTGGAACGCCCGAGCGCCCCGGAGCCCGGTGAGCATGGTCGGAAAGAGGCCGAACAAGATCATCGTGCATCACACCGTCAGCACCAACACCTCCGACTTCTCCCGTGCCCAGGCCCACGCCCACGCCCACTGGGTCCAGGACCTGCACATGGACAAGAACGGCTGGATCGACAGCGGCTACCACTTCCTCGTCAGCCGGGGCGGCTGGATCACCGAAGGGCGGCACCGCAGCCTCACCGCGCTCCAGGGCGGCAGCAACTTCGTACTGGCCGCTCACACGTCCGGACAGAACGACCAGGCCATCGGCATCGCCAACGAGGGTGCCTACCATGACGGCGCCCAGCCGCCCGCCCCGCAGTGGGACGTCCTGGTGGTGCTCTGCGCGTACGTCTGCCGGCAGTACGGCATCGCGCCGAGCCGCATCTACGGGCACAAGGACTTCGGCACCACGCTGTGCCCGGGCGTTCTGCACGACAAGCTGCCCCTGCTGCGCAGCCAGGTGGCGGCGAGCATGTGACCTGGTTCGGCCGGTCAACCGTTCGGTGGCTCAAGCGTTGAGCCCTCAATCATTGACTCTCTCAACCGTATGAGTGCTTCAGCCGTTCAGCCGTTCAGTCCGAGTCCGGGAAGGGTCAGCCGGCCGATCTCCTCGCCGGTCGCGTCGGTGCAGGTGACGTCGACGACCCCGAGGTCCGAGGGATGGCGGGCGCCGCGCGCCCGCAGCTCTGCCACGGCCAGCCGGGCCGTGGCGGCAGCGCCTGAGGCGTCGGCGCCGAAACTGCTCACCCACCACTGGGCGACAGGGATCGCGCGGTCGTGCCAGCCCCTGACGGCCATCGACTTTTCGTGCGCCGCGTCGTCAAGGGGGGCGTCCTCGTCGTCGACCATCACGACCAGCCCCTCGTCTGGGGCGTACAGGAAGGTCAGCGGCCGGTCGCCGTCGGCGTGATTGACGAGGTCGAACGCCGCCGAGCCCTCCGGCGCCTGCGCCGGCAGCTGGGTCACCCACGCGAGCATCAGGCTGCGCAGCGACTCCTCCAGCCGCTCCCAGCCGGGCGCCACACACGGCGGCAGGGGCGAGGCGGTGGCCGCCCCGACCTCGCGCAGCTGCCACAGGACCGGGAGGTCGGCGTAGGCGCGTGCCTGTCCTTCCCTGTCGCCCACACCTCTCCCGAAGATCACGCGCTCGCGCTCTTCCAGCTCGGCTGTGGCGTGGCTCGTCAGCCGCAGGGCGCTCTCCGCGCGACCGCCCTCCCCACTGTCCAGGAGCAGGCAACGGTCATCGTCCCGCCAACGGATGTTCGGCCCGCGGGAATCTCCGCCGTACAGCGTGGGTACGCCCATCCGGGGGATGAGGGCCCTCAGCGTCCGGCGTACGGAAGCTGCCTGCTCGCCGGAGTACGGAAGCAGGACGGCGGAGCGCAGCGGGTCCCCGTCCGGGGCCCGGTGGTGCAACTGTTGAGCCGCGTCCGCCAGACGCTCGGCCTCGTCGGCGGCCAGGTCTGCTTCATCCATGCGTCAACAGTGCTGCATCACGGGTGGAAGCGGGCGACTGGAGAGGCGGCGCAGGTCTCCCGGCGGGCTCAGGCCCGTGCGGCGAACTGATAGAGATCGAGCAGGCGCCCGCGCGTCGCGTGCAGCCGTCGGGTCAGCACCATGCCCACCCACTGACTGATCGCGAATCCGAACTCCGCATCCGCCGCACACAGCGACCGCACCTGCGACGCGTCGAATTCATGGGCCCGGACCGGGCTGAGCGTTTCGGCGCCGAGCTCCCACTCGAAGGGCGGGAAGAGCCAGGACAGTCCGATCAGCTCTCCGGACCCCAGAGTCTCGATTTCCGCGGGCCGCCGCTGAGGCAGTCGTGCGTCGAGAGTCACCGCTCCGGTTTTGAGGATCCAGAAGCGGTCGGCGACAGTGTGTTCCTCGAATAGACGTTGCCCCGCCGGGAACCGGACATCATTTCCCAGGCTCAGAAGGCGCTCACGATGGAGTGCCGGCAGCGAGGTGATTTTCAATGTAGTGGTCATCGGAGTACTCCTCCGAGGGGGCGGCGCTCTATGCGGGGGCGAACAAGCTGGTACAAGGTGATCTTTGCAGAGCACAGGGTGATCTTCTCAGAGGGATTGAGGCCGACGGTGTACACGGGTCCGTCGACCTCTTTCCTACAGACCTTCTTCCCCGCCACGGAGGAAGTACGCGAGGGAATTGACAGCCTGAGGTGGGGGCCGGGTGGGTGTCGCCGACGATGCGGTATCCGCCGCGGCGCCGGCCTGGCGCCGCGGCGGACGTGTGCCCGCTCATGGACCCGGGGCGGCCGTGCCGCCGTGACTATGCCGACGTGGTGAGACGCTGTTCCGCCGCGTCCACCGCGTCGTGCACGGTCGTACGGCCGAGGAGCACGCACAAGGTGTACGCGGCGTCGTCCAGCCCCTGGCGTGCGCTCCTGTCGGAGGGGGCGGCCGCCAGCAGGGCCTGACGCTTCCGGAACTCGGACAGGACCTGCTCGGTCCGTGAACGGCTCGGCATCAGTGCCACGCCCCGCAGGGTCACCGGAGGAGGCGCGGGGGTGCGGGCCGTTTCCATCGCCTTCCGCAGCGCCCGCTCCACGTGCGCCGGTACCGGTACGCCGCGGGATCCGGCCACCATCGTGGCGGCCATGGCCGCGGGAGTGACGTGGGCGGCCTCGGCAGCCCCGGCCAGGATCCGCTTCGCGTCCCGTCTCGAGCACGGAGTCATTGCCATGATCATTCCGACTGCCCAGGGTGTGGCCAGTTCTTCCAGGACCGGCTTCCACGCCGGTTCCGTCGATCCGGGCGAAGGGGAAGGACCGGATTCGGAACGCTCTTCGGCGTACGTGGACATAGGTGGGGCCATCCCTTCGAGCGGCGGGAAACGGTGCTTCGGTGAGCGGTGTGGAAATCATGCCCGCCGTACGGGAAGCGGCTCACCCTCGCGCAACTCCCTATGGGCCATTGGATTATTGCCCGTCCGGGCGGACAACGAATCAACCGCGCCGATTCGGCCGGTTTCCCATTCCTTGATCCCTCTTCCGGGCGGCACCGACCAAGCTCGTGTAATGCGCCGATCCTGAGATGAGGAGATCCGGAGATGAGGAGATCCGAAGATCCCTTCCTGCGCATACGGGGTTGGGTGTGCGGTGAGTGAATCCGGCTTATTGCTGTGACGATCGGTTGTGCGGGCGATGTCAGTAATCAGAGAATTTCTCACCCGCCGGACGAAGTGGGCTCGGCGTGCCCGGCCATGCGCTCGGAGTCGCCGGTCGGACCGTACTGCCTCCCCTTGACACCGTCCGGCCAGTCGTTTGTGTGGGACGCTGGAGGGGATGGAACAGCCTGGGTCCGTCGTCGCTGCGAGGCTTCGGCGCCCACCGGCTCCTGGACTGTGCCCGGCACGTGGCTTCAGGCCCCGGACCGGGTCCGGCAGACGCCGTGCTCCGGACTGCGCGGACCCGTGGGCCCGCCATGTCGAGGGCTGCCGCCCCGATGAGGGGAAGGCCCAATGAAGCTCTACAACGTCCAGGTGCAACTGCTGGGCTCTGTCGCCGTCGTGACCCTTTGCGGGGGCGAGCGGACCGCGGCCGTGCCCCCCATCGTCCCGCTGCAGAACGTGACCAACGGCGGCGCCGCGAGTGGCCGACGGCTGGACCGGGCCCTTGACGCCCTGCCGCCCTGGGTCTGTTCGCTCGTACTCGACCTGGACGGGGTGGGCGACCGGTATCCGGTGGCGGCGCTGACGGCGGTCCGGGAGTGGGCCGAGGCGCGGCTCGTCTATGTGGTCACGCTCGGCGCCGACCCGACGTCCGCCCATCTGCCTGACCTCCGCAGCTTCGTTCCATCCGCCACGAGGGACGGGCGGACCGGATCCGCTGTCATGGCCCGGCACGCCCTGGCACTGCGCGCGCTCGAACGCCAGGCCGCCGGGATCCGCCGGGCGCGCAAGGACGTTCACCCCTGCCGCGACGGTCCGTGACCGCGGGCGACCACGCGTCGTCACGGGACGGACCGTGATCAACGAAGTGGGCCCGTCAGTCACTGCGACGGCGAGAGTGACACGCCCGTCCTCCTGGTGACTCCTGCTTCCGATGTGCGGGAAGATGGGAACGCGGCCTGCCGGGTGGAGGTGAGATGCCGTGGAACCCGTGCCCCACGAGGACGACGAGTCCTCGAAACGACGACGCGAGACCCCCGGGGACGAAGTCGCTCTGGCGGACGTCTTCGCCCGCGCCTTCGGGCAGCGCAAGGAAGCCGAGGTCCCCGCGGCGCTCTGCCAGGCCTGTGTCGATCTCCTCGACGTATCGGGCGCCTCGATCTCACTCCATGGCGACGGCGACGCGCGCGCCCTCTGGTGGTCGAGTGATCCGGTGGCCGGACAGCTGGCCGAGGCCCAGTACACCCTGGGAGACGGCCCGTGCCAGGTGGCCATGGCGATGACCTCGTCCGTACTGGCGGCGGACCTCACATCCGGACCGGATGCGCGAAGGTGGCCCGTCTTCGCTCAGCAGGCCGTGGAACTCGGCGTACGGGCGGTGTTCTCACTGCCTCTGGGAGCGGGCGGCATCGCGATCGGTACCCTTGATCTCTACCGTGACGTGCCCGGCCCTCTCTCGGAGAAGGACCAGTCCATCGCATTCCCCGCCGCGGAGGCCATCACGACGGCGCTTCTCACCCTCTCGGAAGGGAGGGCGGTGCCCCTCCCCGACGATTCGTGGCTGTCGACGGCGGAATCCGACCACGAAGAAGTGCACGTGGCAACGGGCATGATCATGGTGCACCTCGGTGTCGACCCTCAGCAGGCCCTCGCGCGTCTGAGAGCGCACGCGTTCGCTCAGGGGCGGACCGTCACCGAGGCGGCTCTCGACGTGATCGACGGAAGGATCAGGTTCCATGAGTAGGGCCCTTCGTCCGGGGCAGGCCGGACCGCACGAGCTCGGCACGGGGCGGAGGGCAGGCTCTGCGGTCCGGTGGTCCGGACCGAACCAGCTCGCGGGGCCGGTTGCGGCACGTGCGAGTACGAAGGGGAGAATCGAGGCACCGCAGGTCATGGTGAGGAAGTTCGGCATCGAGGACGCGGGTGCCGGTTTCCGAAGGCACGGCACGGCTTGGAGGCCAGGCCGCGCGGCTGCTGTCGCGGCGGTACGGCGGCGGGGAAACGGCGGTACGGCATGAACAGGGAACAGCAGTTGGCAGAGGCGTTCGTCGACCTGACCGACACGCTGGCCAGGGACGTCGATCCCATCACCCTCCTGCGCCGTCTGGCCGGCCATTCCCTCGTGCTGACCGGCATGGACGCCGCGGGTGTCCTGCTGGCCAACGCCCGGGGCTCTCTGCGCCCTGCGGCGGTCAGCGCCGACGACACGGCGCTCACCGAGCTGTTCCAGGCGCAGGTGGTGCAGGGACCCGGCACGGAGGCGTTCAGCGACGAGAGGATCGTGCACTCCGCCGATCTCGGTGAGCACGAGGCGACCTGGCCCCACTTCGTACGCCTCGCGCGGGACGAGGGATACGTGACGGCGTACGCGATGCCTCTGCGGGTCCGTCACCAGACCGTGGGGTCTCTGAGCCTCCTGGCCCGTACCCCCGCCGTGCTGAGCCCGTCGCAGCTCTCCGTCCTGCAGGCTCTGGCCGACGTCGCGGCCACCGCGGTCGTGACCTGGAGCAGCGACTTCCTTCGGCCGACCGACATCGTCACCCGAACCCAGGCGGCACTCTCGGCCAAGGCGCTTCTCGACACGGCGGCCGGCATGATCGCCGCCACCGCGGACGTCCCTCCGCGCGAGGCGGCCGCCCGGCTGCGCGTCTATGCGGCCCGTTCCCGGCAGCGGCCCACGGACGTCGCGGATCAGCTCGTTCGCCGTCGGCTGGCACCCGAGTCCATCCAGGTCGAAGGCTCGTAGGGCGTCTCGTTCGGATCATGCCGGGCTCGTGGGTCTGATCCGAACTGATCCGAACTGATCCGAACGAAGCCTCCGTGCGCCCATGAACCGTTGAGTCCAAGGGCTCAGAAGGTGCTTGGCGCGGACATGGCGAGCAGGGCCGACATCGCGGCCACTACCGACGGATCGACCCGGTAGTAGACCCAGGTGCCGCGGCGCTGCGAGGTCAGCAGCCCCACTTCGCGCAGCTTCTTCAGATGGTGCGAGACGGTGGGCTGCGAGACGCCGACGTCCGCGATGTCGCAGACACACGCCTCACCGGCGGGGTGAGAGGCGACCTTGGAGAACAGCCGCAGCCGCACCGGGTCCGACAGCGCCTTGAACATGGCGGCCATCCCTGCCGCATCCACCTGCGAGAGCTCGGCCGAGATGATCGGCGGGCAGCACGGGGTGACCGGCGCGGCCGGCAGGCCCGTTCTCCCTGAATTCGACATTCGTCTATGTTGACACTCGTCGATGCAAGTGGCAAGCTCCAGACATCGAGAGACATCGATGAACGTCGAAGCAGGGCTCCGGCGTCACGCCTTGAGGAGAGCACCCGTCATGACCGAGAAGCAGCTTCCTGTCGTCGTCATCGGCGCCGGTCCGGCCGGTCTGGCCGCCGCCGCGCACCTCACCGGGCGCGCCATCGAGCCGCTGGTCCTGGAGACCGGGGACGCCGCCGGCAGTGCGGTACGGGAGTGGGGACACGTACGACTGTTCTCCACCTGGTCGGAGCTCGTGGACCCGGCCGCCGAAAAGCTGCTGGCCCCCACCGGGTGGTCCGCACCCGACGGCGCCGCCTACCCCTCCGGGGCGGACTGGGCCGAGCAGTACCTCCAGCCGCTCGCCGACGTCCTCGGTGACAAGGTCCGCTACGGCGTCACCGTGACCGGTGTCTCCCGTGCCGGGCGCGACCGGGTCGTCGACGCGGACCGGGAAGAGCAGCCCTTCACCGTGCACATCGAGCTGGCGGACGGTTCCGAGGAGAAGATCGCCGCCCGCGCCGTGATCGACGCGTCCGGCACCTGGTCCACCCCCGGCCCCATCGGAGGCGACGGTCTCCCGGCTCTCGGCGAGAAGGCGGCTGCCCACCGGATCTCCTACCGGGTCCCGGACCTCAGGGACCCTGCCGTCCGCGCCCGCTACGCGGGCAAGCGCACCGCCGTCATCGGATCGGGTGCCTCGGCCTTCACCGCGCTCGCCTCCCTGGCCGGTCTCGCCGAGCGGGAGGCCGGAACGCACGCGGTATGGATCCTGCGCCGTGGCGTCACCGGTTCCACGTTCGGCGGCGGCACCGCCGATCAGCTGCCCGCGCGCGGCGCCCTCGGTCTCGCGGCCAAGGCCGCCGTCGACGACGGCCACGCCGACGCCGTCACCGGCTTCCGCACCGGCGCGGTGGAGAAGGCCGGCGAGCAGCTGGTCCTGGTCGCCGAGGACGGCCGTCGCCTCGACCCGGTCGACGAGATCATCGTCCTCACCGGACTGCGCCCCGACCACTCCTTCCTGGCCGAGCTGCGCCTCGGCCTCGACGAGCGCCTCCAGGCGCCCACCGCGCTCGCCCCGCTCATCGACCCGAACCAGCACTCGTGCGGCACCGTCTACCCGCACGGAGTCAACGAGCTCTCCCACCCCGAGAAGGGCGTCTACCTGGTCGGTATGAAGTCCTACGGCCGGGCGCCGACGTTCCTGGCCATGACCGGATACGAGCAGGTCCGCTCCATCGCCGCAGCGCTCGCCGGAGACCAGGAGGCCGCCGAACGCGTCGAACTCGTCCTGCCCGAGACCGGAGTCTGCGGCGGCGCCGGCCTCTTCGACGAGCCCGAAGCCGCCCCGGGCGACGGCGGCTGCTGCTCCACTCCCGCCACGCTCCAGACCGGCACCGGCGGAGCCCCGGCCACCTCGGGTGGCTGCTGCGCTCCCGCCACGCTCCAGATCGGCACCGGCGGAGCCCCGGCGACCTCGGGTGGCTGCTGACCCTCATGCCGCAGCTCCGGGCCGGTGCGGCCGCGACCAGGACGGGGGTCCGGTCGCGGCCACGCGCCGTCCTGCCCGCCCTCTGCGCCACCCAGATCACCAGCTGGGGCGTCCTCTACTACGCCTTCCCGGTCCTCAACTCCCGTATCACCGCCGATACCGGCTGGTCCCCGGCCGCCACCACCGCGGCCTTCTCCGCCGCTCTGCTGGTGTCCGCGACGATCGGGATCCCCGTCGGGCGCGTGCTGGACGGACGAGGGCCGCGCGCCGTGATGACCACGGGTTCCGTACTCGGAACCCTGGCCCTCGTGATCGTCGCCACGGCCCGCAACCTGCCCCTCTTCACCGTGGGTTGGCTGCTGGCGGGGGTCGCCATGGCCACCACCTTCTACCCGCCCGCGTTCGCCGCCCTCACCCGCTGGTGGGGCCCCGACCGCGTCCGCGCCCTGACTGTCGTCACCCTCGCGGGCGGCCTCGCCAGCACCGTCTTCGCACCGCTGACCGCCACCCTCGCCGAACACCTCAGCTGGCGCGTCAGCTACCTCGTGCTCGCCGCGATCCTCGCCGCCGTCACCATCCCGGCCCATGCCCTCGCCCTGCGCGCGCCGTGGCCCCCGGCCGAGCCGGCGCCGGCCGTCATAAAAGGTACGCCGGTGGTCCGCAGCCGGCCGTTCCTCGTGCTGGCCGCCGCCTTCACCCTGTCCGGCTTCGCGATGTACGCGGTCGTCATCAGCCTCGTCCCCCTCCTGCAGGAACGCGGCGCGAGCACCACCGCCGCGGCATGGGCCCTCGGCCTGGGGGGAGCGGGACAGACTCTTGGCCGCACCCTGTACGCGAGCTTCGCCTCCCGCACCTCCGTGACCACCCGCACCGCCGCGCTCATCGCCCTGGGCGGCGCCACGACGACCGCCTTCGCCCTCGTGCCCGGACCGATTCCCCTGCTTGTCGCACTCTCTCTCGGCGCGGGCGTCGTACGCGGCAACCTCACGCTCCTGCAGGCCACCGCCGTCACCGACCGCTGGGGCACGGCGCACTACGGCCGTCTCTCGGCCGTGCTCACCGCTCCCGCCTCCCTGGCCGCCGCCCTCGCCCCATGGGCCGGTGCTGTCCTCTCCGGTCCTCTCGGCGGGTACGACGCACTCTTCCTCCTGCTTGCGGGAGGCTCCCTGGCAGCCGCTGTCCTGGCGACGGCCACGGGCGTACGGCCACCGCGACCTCCGGCACGAGTGATGCCCTGACCCGGCGTGAGGTGACGTCCAGGGGCAGCGTGAGGTGACGTAATGTGCCGTCATGGACTTCGTTGCCGCGGCCGCCGTCGTCGCGCTCGCCCTGCTGCACGTGTACATCCTGGTCCTGGAGATGTTCCTCTGGACCGGCTCCCGGGCGCGACGAGCCTTCGGGACGACGGAGGAGTTCGCGGCGTCGACCAAGTCGCTCGCCGCGAACCAGGGCCTCTACAACGGATTCCTGGCGGCCGGTCTCCTGTGGGGCGCCTTCGCCTCCGACCCGGTCGGTTTCCAGGTGCGCGTCTTCTTCGTGTCCTGTGTGGCCGTCGCGGGCCTGTACGGCGCCGCGACCGCGTCCCGCAAGATCCTCTTCGTGCAGACGGTCCCGGCCCTTGTGGTGCTCGCCCTCGTACTCCTGGCCCACTGAAGGCGCGTGGGGCGAGCGCGCAGCGAGGATCCAACGTCCGGTATTTCGTACACAGTTCGAAGTGTCGGTGCTGAAATTAGGGCCACACCCTCAGCGCGTCAATACCTTCGTCCTGACCCGTGCCGAGGAGCTCGGAGGCGGCTGCCGTGCTTCCGTCGCGTTACCCAAACGTGACGCCTCCACTTCGGTAGGACCCCTTGACCGCCATGAATTGTTAGCGCTCACAATGACCTCCGCGTTCACATGACGATGTCCAAGGAGGTGCGGCCATGGAGCAGTTGCAGGTGCGGTCCCCGCTTCGGCCGCCCACCATGGCCGATGTCGCACGACGGGCCGGTGTGTCCCACCAGACGGTTTCGCGGGTCCTGGGGGATCACCCCAACGTGCGGGACGAGACGCGTGGCAAGGTCCTGCGGGCGATCGAGGAGATGGGCTACCGCCGTAACTCCTCCGCACGGGCGCTGGCGACCCGACGCACCCGCACGCTGGGCGTGATCGCCTCCAACACGACGCTCTACGGCCCGGCGAGCACGCTGTTCGCGCTGGAGGAGGCGGCGCGCGCCGAGGGGTACCTCGTCTCGGCCGTGAGTCTGCGCGAGATGACCGTCGGTACGTTCTCCGAGGCCCTCGACCACCTCAGGGACGGCGGTGTCGAGGGCGTGGTCGCCATCGCCCCGGGTCAGCCGGCGGTCGCCGCCCTCGCGGAACTCCGCCATCCCTTCCCGGTGGTGACCGTGGGCAGCGAACACGGTCTGGGGATTCCCGGCGTCAACGTCGACCAGCGAATGGGAGCCCGGCTGGTCACCGGGCATCTGCTGGCAGCCGGTCACCGCACGGTCTGGCACCTGGCCGGTCCCGGCGACTGGCAGGAGGCGGTTGACCGGGTCGCGGGTTGGCGCGCGACCCTGGAGGCGGCGGGTGTCGAGGCGCCACCCCCGCTGAGCGGGGACTGGAGCCCCTT
Organism: Streptomyces sp. NPDC048560; assembly: GCF_040650955.1. Classification (NCBI taxonomy): domain Bacteria; kingdom Bacillati; phylum Actinomycetota; class Actinomycetes; order Kitasatosporales; family Streptomycetaceae; genus Streptomyces; species Streptomyces sp. NPDC048560. The sequence goes on along the minus strand of NZ_JBEZIJ010000009.1, from coordinate 423,917 downwards.
GTCGGGCTACCGGGCCGGGCAGGAACTGGCCGGCTGGGTGGGCAGGGGACTGACGGCCGTCTTCGTGGCCAACGACCAGATGGCGCTAGGGGTGTTGAGGGCCCTGCGCGAGGCGGGGGTACGAACCCCCCAGGACGTGGCGGTCGTCGGCTTCGACGACATCCCGGAGTCGGAGTTCTTCGCTCCGCCGCTCACCACCGTTCGCCAGGACTTCTCGGCGGTGGGCACCCGCAGCATCACTCTGCTGCTGGACCTGATCGAGGGCCGGGCCTCCGCCGGGGCCACCCGCATCGTCATCGAACCCCAGCTCGTCGTCCGGGCCAGCAGTTCCCCGTACCCACCCTGACGGGGCAGGTGCTCTCACCGTGCCGGGCCGGCGCCCCCTTCCATGTCCGAGATTTCGAACAATGATCGGCAGGCTGGACGTAACTCAGCCTGTCCACCGAGTACAAGGAGAAGAACATGCTCAACAGACGTAACTTCCTCACCGCGGCGGTCGGCGTGGCGGCGGCAGGTGCCCTGACCGCCTGCGCCAAGAGCGACGAGGGATCGTCCGGTACGTCCGACTCCGCCGGCGGCGGGGGCAAGGCGATCAGCCTCGGCTTCTCCCAGGTCGGATCGGAGAGCGGGTGGCGCACCGCCAACAGCGACTCGGTCAAGGAGGCGGCCAAGGAAGCGGGTTACACCCTCAAGTTCTCCGACGCGCAGCAGAAGCAGGAGAACCAGATCTCCGCGATCCGCAGCTACATCGCCCAGAAGGTCGACGTCATCGCCTTCTCGCCGGTCGTCGTCACCGGCTGGGACGCGGTGCTCAAGGAGGCCAAGGCCGCGAAGATCCCGGTCGTCCTCACCGACCGCTCGGTGGAGACGTCCGACGAGTCCCTGTACGTCACCCTCGTCGGCTCCGACTTCACCGCGGAGGGTGAGCGAGCCGCCGCGATTCTGGAGAAGGTGCTGGCCACGGCCGGTCACAAGGGCGAGGTGAAGATCGCACAGCTGGAGGGAACCACCGGCGCCGCCCCGGCCATCGAGCGTGCCAAGGGCTTCAAGACGGTCATGGACCGGGACCACAAGGACGACTGGAAGATCGTCGTCAGCCAGACCGGCGACTTCACCCGGGCGGGCGGCAAGCAGGTCATGGCCGCGTTCCTCCAGTCCAACCCGGACATCAACGTCCTCTTCGCGCACAACGACGACATGGCCATCGGCGCCATCCAGGCGATCGAGGCCGCCGGCAAGAAGGCCGGGAAGGACATCCTCATCGTCTCGATCGACGGCGTGAAGGACGGCTTCGTCGCGATGTCCGAGGGCAAGATCAACGCCATCGTCGAGTGCAATCCGCTCCTCGGCCCGCAGCTGATGGACGTCGTGAAGAAGGTCCACGCCGACGAGAAGGTCGAGCGCTGGATCAAGACCGAGGAGAGCGACTACACGCAGGACCAGGCCAAGGCCGCGCTCCCGACCCGCAAGTACTGACCGACCCACTCACCGGCAGGGAGCCCCCGAGGGACCGCACGCGGTCCGGCTCCAGGGGGCTCCCCGCGGGACTGAAGGAAATCCATGAGGAGCGCTGCCATGGCAGAGCCGCTGCCCGTCCTGGAGATGACGGGCATAGTCAAAGAGTTCCCGGGGGTACGGGCTCTGTCGGGTGTCGACTTCCGCCTCCACCCCGGCGAGATCCACGCCCTGCTCGGCGAGAACGGCGCCGGGAAGTCCACGCTCATCAAGGTGCTGACGGGGGTCCACACCCTCGACGGCGGCACGATCACCCTCGACGGCGCGTCCGTACGGTTCGCCAGCCCGCTCCAGGCGCAGCAGGCGGGCATCAGTACGGTCTACCAGGAGGTCAATCTGTGCCCCAACCTCTCGGTGGCCGAGAACATCTTCATCGGACGTGAACCCACCCGTGGCGGACGCATCCGGTGGAAGCGGCTGCGCCAGGAGGCGGCGGAGCTCGTGGACCGGCTCGGCCTCGACATCGATGTGACCGCGCCCCTGTCCTCCTACCCCCTGGCCGTTCAGCAACTGGTCGCGATCGTACGGGCGGTGGGCACCGGTGACAGTGACGGCGAGGGGTCAGGCACCAAGGTGCTGATCCTGGACGAGCCGACCTCCAGCCTCGACCGCGACGAGGTCCTCGAACTCTTCGGCCTGATGCGGCGGTTGAGGGACCAGGGCGTCGCCATTCTCTTCGTCTCGCACTTCCTCGACCAGATCTACGAGGTCTGCGACCGGATGACCGTACTGCGCAACGGCACCCTGGTCGGCGAGCACCTGGTCGCCGACCTCGGCCAGGTCGGGCTGGTCCAGCTGATGATAGGCAAGGACGTCGAGCAGCTCGAACAGCTCCATGACCACCAACTCCACGCCGAGGTGGGTGAGTCGCTGCTCCGGGCCGACGGGCTCGGCAGAACCGGCGCCATCGCCCCCTTCGATCTGGAGATCAAAAAGGGCGAGGTCGTCGGCCTTGCCGGACTGCTCGGCTCGGGCCGTACGGAACTCGCCCGGCTCCTCTTCGGCGCCGACCAGCCGGACAGCGGCAAACTCACCATCGGCGGAAGGCCGGTCTCGATGAGCGCGCCGAACGACGCCATCGACGCCGGAGTCGCCTTCTGCTCGGAGAACCGCAAGGCCGAGGGGCTCGTGCCGGATCTCACGGTGCGGGAGAACATCATCCTCGCCCTGCAGGCCTCGCGCGGCTGGGCGCGGCCCGTCCCGGCCGCCCAGCGCGACGAACTCGTGGCCAAGTACATCGAGGCGCTGGACATCCGCCCCGCCGACCCGGAGGCACGCGTCGGCCGGCTCAGCGGTGGCAACCAGCAGAAGGTGCTTCTCGCGCGCTGGCTCATCACCGGGCCGAAACTCCTCATCCTCGACGAGCCGACCCGCGGCATCGACATCGGTGCGAAGGCCGAGATCCAGAAACTCGTGGTCTCGCTCTCCGAGGACGGCATGTCCGTGCTGTACATCGCGGCGGAACTGGAGGAGGTGCTGCGGATCAGCCACACCATCGGCGTGCTGCGCGACCGCAGGCTGGTGGCGCGGTTCGCCAACGGGGCCGAGATCACGCCCAGCCACATCCTGGAGACCATCGCGAGCGGAGAACAGCAGTGACCACCCCGGCCCCATGGCGGGCGCTGACACACCATCACCTCTTCTGGCCGGTCACGGTCCTCGTCGTCCTGCTGCTCGTCAACGTCCCCTTCACCCCGGACTTCTTCTCGATCAGGATGACGGACGGCCACCTCTACGGCAGCCTCGTCTCCATCGTGCTCTTCGGATCGCCGCTCATCCTGGTCGCGGTCGGCATGACGCTCGTCATCGCCACCGGCGGCATCGACCTCTCCGTGGGGGCGGTCGTCGCGATCAGCGGCGCGCTGGCCTGCTCGTACATCAGCGACCAGGCGGACCAGAACGCACTCTCCGGCGTCCTGCTCGCCCTGGGCCTCGGCCTGCTGGCCGCCGTCGTCTGCGGGCTCTGGAACGGATTCCTGGTCGCCCGGATGGGCATTCAGCCGATCATCGCCACGCTGATCATCATGGTCGCAGGGCGCGGTGTCGCCCAGCTGATCGCCGACGGCCAGATCATCACCGTCAACAGCGAGCCGTACAAGCTGATCGGCGGCGGCTACTGGCTGACGCTCCCCTTCTCGATCTTCGTCGTCGCCGTGGTCGTGGCCGTCACCGTCGCGCTGACCCGCCGTACGGCCCTCGGGCTGCTCGTCGAGTCGGTCGGCGGCAACGCCGAGGCGAGCCGCTTGGTGGGCATCAGGTCCCGGCGCATCAAGGTCATGGTCTACGTGTTCTGCGGGGTCTGCGCGGGCATCGCCGGGCTGATGATCAGCTCCAACACCTCGGCCGCCGACGGCAGCAACGCCGGTCTGTGGATCGAGCTGGACGCGATCCTCGCCGTGGTGATCGGCGGCACCTCACTCCTCGGCGGCCGGTTCTCCATCGGCGGCACGGTGGTCGGCGCACTCGTCATCCAGACCCTCACCACCACGATCTACACCATCGGTGTACCCACCCAGACCAACCTGGTCTTCAAGGCCGCCGTCGTCATCGTCGTCTGCCTGCTCCAGTCCCCCAAGTTCCGCGCCAGGGTGTTCGGCGCCAAGGGCCGCGCACGCGCGGCGAGCCCGGCGGAGCCCGCCGCGGTGAACGAAGACGCTCCCACGATGGAGGTGTCGCGATGAGCGCGACCACCCGAGCCCGTCAGGCACCGGACAGCAGCCGTACGGTATCCAGGGCCGCCCGGCTGATCGGTGACCGGCGACTGCCCGTCCTGGTCACGGCCGCGCTCTTCCTCGCGATGTACGTCGCCGGTCTGAGCCGGTACCAGAACTACGGCTTCGCCGAACCCCAGGTCTTCCTCAACCTGTTCATCGACAACGGCTACCTGCTGGTCGCCGCAGCCGGAGCCACCTTCGTCATCCTCTCCGGCGGCATCGACCTCTCCGTGGGCTCCGTGATCGGCTTCACGACCATGTTCACGGCCTGGATGGTGGAGCGGCAGGGGCTGCCGGTGCTGGTGGTGATCCCCCTTGCCCTGGCCGTCGGCGCCTTCGGCGGCTTCCTGATGGGCTACGTGATCCACAACTTCGAGATCCAGCCCTTCATCGTGACACTCGCCGGCCTGTTCCTCTTCCGGGGACTCTGCCTGGTCATCAGCAAGGAGTCGATCGCCATCGGCGACGCCTCGGTCAGCAGCATGGCGCAGACCCAGGTGTCACTGGGCGGTGCCTTCCTGTCGATCGGCGCGGTCGTCGCGCTGGTCGTCCTGGCCCTGGCCTTCTACGTCCTGCACTACACCCGCTTCGGGCGCCGGGTGTACGCCATCGGCGGCAACGAACAGTCGGCCATGCTGATGGGCCTTCCGCAGGGTGGCACGAAGATCGCCGTCTACACGGTGAGCGGCTTCTGTTCGGCGCTGGCGGGTCTCCTCTTCACCCTGTACATCCAGTCCGGCGACCCCCTGCACGCCACCGGCATGGAGCTCGACGCGATCGCCGCGGTCGTCATCGGCGGCACGCTGCTCACGGGGGGCTCCGGCTATGTGGTGGGCACCCTGTTCGGCGTCCTCGTCCTCGGCCTGATCAAGAGCATCATCCAGTTCGAGGGCACGCTCAGCTCCTGGTGGACGAAGATCGCCACGGGCGTACTGCTCTGCGCCTTCATCCTGGTCCAGCGGGCGATGACGGCGCGCGGGAAGCCCTGACGGGTCCGGGAGAGACGCCTGCGGCCTGCTCGACGCGTTCGTGGAGCAGGCCGCGTTCGCCCCGCACGGGCCGGACGCCCCCTCAGTAGGCGCGGAGCAGCCGGTCGCACTCGCTCTGCGTCACCGGGAGAACCGTGCCGTGGCGGGGGCCGGCCGGTTTCGAGGAGTCGGACCAAGGTGCCCGGCGGGTCCGGGTGTCCGGCCGGTGCCTGTCGGGCGATTCCTCACCCGCCGGTGATCCCGGCGGAACGAAAGCTGTCGCAACCGTTGACGCGTACAGGTCGCGTGCCTATGTTCTGGTCGAAGTTACGTACGTTGTCCGGTATTTCGAACATGACGTAGCTGGTGGCTGTCAGCTGCCCGCTGTCGAAAGGGACTCGCTTTGTTCCGCACCCGCTACTGGTTCGCCTTCATGGCGGCGCTGCTCGTGATGCTCTCCCCGGTTGCCACACAGCCTGCCGCGGCCGCCGAGGGACGTCCGTACACGAACCCCGTCAAGTCGGAGAAGGGCGCCGATCCCTGGCTGGAGTACTACAACGGCCACTACTACCTGGTCACCACCTCCTTCACCGGTGTGCTCACCATGCGGAAGTCGCCCACTCTGGCCGGTCTGTCGACGGCTCCCAGCGTCCAGGTGTGGAGCGACACCACCGCCACCCGCAACACCAACTTCTGGGCGCCCGAGCTGCACTTCGTCGACGGCCGCTGGTACCTCTACTACTCCGCGGGGCAGAGCGGCGTCGCCTGCTGCGACTCCCAGCGAACCCACGTCCTGGAGAGCGCGGGCAGTGACCCGATGGGCCCGTACACGTACAAGAGCCAGCTCACCGGATCCAACCTCAGCCCGGGCGGATGGCTCATCGACGCCAGCGTGCTGCGCCACGGCGGGAAGCTGTACCTGCTCGGCAGCGGTTCCGTGAACGGCAGCAAGCAGAGCCTGGTCATCGCCCCGATGAGCAACCCTTACACAGTCAGCGGATCCACCTTCACCGTCATCTCCAGTCCCACGCTGAGCTGGGAGACGCAGGGCGGCACCGTCAACGAGGGACCGGAGCCGCTCTACCGCAACGGCAAGACGTTCGTCGTCTACTCCGCGAGCGCCTGCTGGGGGCCCGACTACAAGCTGGGCCAACTCGAACTGACCGGCAGCAACCCGCTGTCGGCCTCCTCCTGGACCAAGAAGTCAACGCCCGTCTTCTCGCGGAATGACTCCGCGGGCGTCTACGGCCCCGGACACAACGGGTTCTTCACCTCGCCCGACGGAACCGAGAACTGGATCGTCTACCACGCCAACGACTCGACGTCCGACGGCTGCGACAACGGCCGCACCACCCGCGCCCAGAAGTTCACGTGGAACGCGGACGGCACGCCCGACTTCGGCGCCCCGGTCGCACTGGGCTCCTCCCGGCCCGGCCCGTCCGGGGAGACGGCGGTGACCCCGACGGCGTACACCCTGGTGAACCGCAACAGCGGGAAGTGCCTCGACGTCGCGGGGTCCAGCACCGCGGACGGCACCAACATCGCCCAGTGGACGTGCAGCGGCGCCGCCAACCAGAAATGGCGGATCGAGGACCTCGGCAACGACACCAGCCGGCTCGTCAACGTCGCGACCGGCAAGGTCATGGACACAGCCGACTGTTCCACCGCCGACGGTGCCGATCTGCGGCAGTGGTCCTGGCTGAACAACAACTGCCAGAAGTTCCGGCTCGTCCACACGGCCTCCGGTGACTACGTGCGCATCGTGAACGAGAGCAGCGGCAAGGTCGCGGACGTCGCGGACTGCGGCACCGCCAACGGCACCGACGTACGGCAGTGGACCTGGCTGAACAACGCCTGCCAGCAGTGGCAGCTCAAGCCGGCGGCATGACGGCCGCGAACGGGAGGAAGACAGTGGGACGCGACATCACGAGGGTGGTCATGGCGCTGCTCGCCGCACTGGCCGTGCTGGCCACCGGGACCACAGCGCACGCGGCCGCCCCCGCCTCACCGGCGGTGACGTTCACCAACCCGGTCGCCGAACAGCGCGCCGATCCGCACATCTACAAGCACACGGACGGCTACTACTACTTCACCGCGACCGTCCCCGCGTACGACCGGATCGTGATGAGGCGGGCCACCACCCTCCAGGGCCTTTCCACCGCAGCCGAGACCACCATCTGGAGCAGGCACGCCAGCGGTGAGATGGGTGCGCACATCTGGGCGCCGGAGATCCACTTCATCGACGGCAAGTGGTACGTCTACTTCGCCGCCGGGTCCACCAGCGACATCTGGAAGATCCGGCCGTACGTCCTGGAGACCGGCGCGGCCAACCCGCTGACGGGAACCTGGACCGAGAGGGGCCGCATCGCCCTGCCCCTCGACACCTTCTCCCTCGACGCCACCACCTTCGTCGTCGGCTCGACCCGCTACCTCTCCTGGGCGCAGAACGATCCCGCGGTCGGTGCGGGGACCAACATCTACCTGGCCAGGATGTCCAACCCCTGGACGATCAGCGGCAGTCCGGTGATGATCTCCCGGCCGACCCACGCGTGGGAGACGGCCGGCCACACGGTCAACGAGGGCCCCGCGGTCATCCAGCGGGGCGGCAAGGTCTTCATGAGCTTCTCCGCCAGCGCCACCGACAGCAACTACTGTCTGGGCCTGCTGACCGCGGCCGCCGGGGCCGACCTGATGAACCCCGCGTCCTGGACCAAGAACCCGAACCCGGTCTTCACCAGCAACACCGCGACCGGCCAGTACGGACCAGGGCACAGCACCTTCACGACGTCCGAGGACGGGAAGTCCGACGTCCTCGTCTACCACGACCGCAACTACAAGGACATCAGCGGCGACCCGCTCAACGACCCCAACCGCCGGACGCGCTACCAGAAGCTCTACTGGAACGCCGACGGCACCCCGAACTTCGGCATTCCGGTCGCCGACGGAGCCACCCCCGTCCGCTTCTCCTCCTTCAACTTCCCCGACCGGTACATCCGGCACTGGGAATTCCGCGCCAAGCTCGAAGGGAACGTCACCAACCTCGCGGACTCGCAGTTCCGAGTCGTGCCCGGTCTGGCCGGTACCGGCACCGTCTCCCTGGAGTCGGCCAACTTCCCGGGCTACTACCTCCGCCACAAGAACCACGAGGTGTGGGTCGAGAAGAACGACGGCAGTACGGCCTTCAAGAACGACGCCGGTTTCCACCGCCGCCCGGGCCTGGCGGACGCGTCCGCCGGCGTCTCCTTCGAGTCGTACAACTTCCCTGGCCGCTACCTCCGTCACTACGACAACCTGATCGTGACGCAGCCGGCGACGACGACCACCGCCAAGGCGGACGCGACGTTCTACGCCCAGTAGGAAACACGCGCTGCGCCGCTGTTCGGATACACCGTGCCGGCCGCTGCCCGACGGGCAGCGGCCGGCATCCTTTCGGCCCCGTCACCTCCCGGCGCCCTGGGGTCATCCGGCGCCGAGCATCCAGTGGTGTCCCGTGGTCCACCCCAGCAGACGCCGGGCGCGACCCCCGTCTCCGGCACCGTCCGGCCCGAACGTGCCGCCGTCGGCGACCAGGCGCAGTCCGGCCAGGGCAGGAGCCAGCCGACGCCGGACGTGCGCCTGCCGGCCGGCGGCCTCCGCCTCGATCCAGTCCAGTACCGCCTCCCGCTCCGCCGCCTCGCAGAGCGAGAGGTGGAACAGCATCTGCCGCCAGGCGTACGCCACGTCCTTGACCGTGGAGAGGGGGCGCGGGGTCCGTTCCACCCGTGCCACCAGGCGGCACACGTCCGTGAAGCAGTCACGGGCGAGGCCGGCCCAGCCGGGCGACGGGGCGATGCCGGCGTGGACGACCAGGGTGGCCAGGTTGTGGGTGGTGAGGATCTGGGCCTGTTCGATCACCTTGCCGTTCGCCGCAGTGCCCCGGGCCGGACCACCGGAGTGGCTTGCGCGCTCGGAGCACAGGCGAGCGAAGTCACCCGCGGTACGGGCCCGGCGGCCGCCGGGAGCCGTGTCGGCGGCCTCGGACACAGCCATGCGGCGAAGGTGCGCGTAGTCGATGCCGTAGTAGCGCTCGTACAGGCTTCCTTCGAGGAGTTCGGCGGCGATCCGGGCCGCGACGAGGAACTTCGGGCCGAAGGTCCCCATGAAGATATCGGCGGCCAGCTCCTCCACGAAGGGCGCGCCCGGATCGGCCTGCCGGGTGAGCTGCGCAAGCTCCCTGACCAGGGGATTGGGCAGCACCGTACCGGGAAAGGCGCGCACGGCCAGCTCACCGAGCCTGCGCACCGCCTCGGCGGCCGGATCCCGGACCGCCGTGCCGGTGCCGCGGTGTCCGGACAGCGCCCGTACCCAAGGGAGCTCCTCGATCCGTACCTGACTCTCCAGGTTGAGCAGCAGCAGCGAACGGCGGCTCCGGAAGGCGCGGTACGTCGCCGCCATCAGGGTGCGCAGCGGCTCGTCCACGTACCGCTCGGCGGTGACGACGGCGACCAGCTGCGGGACCAGTGTGGCCAGCACCTCGGCGGAGGGCACCACCCCGCGGTCCACCAGCACCTCAAGGGGAGCGCTGAGGGCCGCCCGGACGGTGGAGGCGATCGCGGCGGGGACCGCTGCCCCGACGGGCAGGCCCGTCTCCCGGGCCTCCTCCGCGCTGACAGGGGCCACCGGGGACTCGACGTCCGCCGTACCCCCTGCCTGGTCGAGCCGGGAGAGCCGGCGCAGGACCAGCGCCGCCAGCTCGTGATGCGGGGGCAACGCCGCCTGCCGCGCCTGCGCCCGCCGCACGCGGGTGTGCGTGGCCGAACCGGGCAGACCACGCTTGGCGACCATCGAGTCGACGGCGACCCGCAGCAGCCCGGCCAGCCGGGGTGCCGGTGCCCGGCCCGCGAGCTCCTCCTCCAGGGCGCGGCGCAGGATGGCGGCGTTGGACTTCGGGTCGAGGTGCTTGGTGCAGCGCGTGTGGGCGGCGGCGAGCACGCCGTAACGGGCCAGCAGCGCCGCGCCGTTCACCTGCCAGTCGGAACCGCCCTTCCCGGCCGCCAGCCGGTGGGCGAGCAGCTCGTCCTCGAAAGGCCGCCAGACGGCCAGCGCCTCGCGCTGCGCCTCCACTGCGGCGTTGGGCCCGCGACGGGCGAGCGCGGCCCCGGCCTCGCCGACGGTGCGCCGCTGCACGTACGTCACGTCCGGCGCCTGACGATCCGTGGGCCTGGGGAGGAAGCGCAGCCGGTCGGCGAACGGCTCCAGCACGGCGAGGAGTTCCACCGCCGCATCGAAATCCCCGGCCCGTACCAGCCATGCCACGGTCGCGAGCGCGGCCTCCTCCGGCACACGCACCTCGTAGCGTCCGCTGTCCAGCAGGGACCACAGCCGGCGCAGACCGTCCTCGGTGAGGCAGTACGCGAACAGGGCGGAGCGGGAGGCCGGTACGCCGGCCGAGCGGGCGACTTCCTCCTCGTAGGGCAGCAGGTGCCCGCCCGCCGAGGCGGCGCCCGTGGCGAAACCCCCGGTGACCACGTCGGGGGTGACCCATGCGGGCAGTCCGGCGACCGGTGTGCGCGACCCGATGGAGAGCACGCCGCCGGCCATGCCGGACAGGACGTCCCGCCACTGGCGTACACGGGACCGCGCACGCTCACGTGTTGCGGGGTCCTCGTGGGTCGCCGAGGTCCGCAGGGCGTGGGCGAGACGGCCGGCCGCGTAGGCGGCGGACACGGACGGCGTCGACGGGGAAGGGCTGGGAAGCTGCTGGTCAGCGTGAGTGTTCATGGCCGACGTGGCAGGTTCCGCCCCTGCCCCCTCCGGGTCCCGAGCCCGGCGCTCTGCTGCTGAGCTACACGTCGTGGTGGTGCCAGAAACTACGCTGCGCCCCGGTTCCCGCGCAAAGGATTTCGCGGAGTGCGGTGGTGGCGCAGAGCCAACGAGGGCCGGAGCAGCCGGTGTCAGGTTGCCCCGAATAAAGCCGTACGCCCGCCACCTCGGTCAGGAGGGGCGGGCGTACGGGTCCCGAGTGCTGCGCTGCGTGTGCCGCCGGCGCCACTTCACTCCGGGGGAGGGAGTGCCGCCGGATGCGACCGCTGCGTCAAGTGGCGCTACGGGTGGATCACTTCTCCGCGGAGGCCAGGCGGGAGCGGCGGATGCCGTACACGAAGTAGAACAGCAGGCCGACGGCCATCCAGATGCCGAACACCGTCCAGGTGTCCATGTCGAGGGTGTACATGCTGTAGCCGCAGAAGATGAAGCCGAGGACGGGGAAGACCGGGCCGAAGGGCACCTTGAAGGTGCGGTCCATGTCGGGCCGGTTGCGGCGCAGCACGACGACGGCGATGTTGACCAGGGCGAACGCGAAGAGCGTGCCGATGCTCGTCGCGCTGACGAGCTTGCCGAGCGGGATGGCCGCCGCGAGGACACCGCAGAAGAGCGAGACGATCACGGTGTTGACCCGAGGCGTCCCGGACTTCGGGTGGACCTTGCCGAAGACCTTGGGCACCAGGCCGTCGCGGGACATCGCGAAGAGGATGCGGGTCTGCCCGTAGAGCACCGTCAGGACGACGCTGGCGATGGAGATGACCGCACCACCAGCGAGCAGCGTGCCCCAGAACGTCTGTCCGGTGACATCGTTCATGATCGCGGCCAGTGTCGCCTCGGAGCCCGCGAACTTCTTCCAGTCCCAGGCACCGACGGCCACGGCGGCGACGAGCACGTACAGCACGGTGACGATGACCAGGGAGAGCATGATCGCCCGCGGCAGGTCGCGCTTGGGGTTCTCGGCCTCCTCCCCGGCGGTGGATGCGGCGTCGAAACCGATGTAGGAGAAGAAGAGGATGGCGCCCGCGGCGCCCACGCTTCCGACGCCGAGCGGCATGAAGTCGCGGTAGTTGCCCGACTTGAATCCCATGAAGCCGATCGCGCAGAAGAGGACGAGCGCGGCGATCTTCACGACGACCATGATCGTGTTGGCGCGGGCGGACTCCTTGGCCCCACCCAGCAGGAACATCATGGCGAGCACCACGACGATCAGTGCCGGCAGGTTGAATATGCCGCCGTCGCCGGGAGGTGCGCTGAGCGCCGTGGGCAGCGTGACGCCGAGGGTGCCGTCGAGAAGCTCGTTGAGGTAGTCACCCCAGCCGACCGCGACGGCCGCGACGGAGACGCCGTACTCCAGGAGCAGACACCAGCCGCAGACCCAGGCGACGAGTTCACCCATCGTTGCGTACGCATACGAGTAGGAGGAGCCGGCTACCGGAATGGTTCCGGCGAGTTCGGCGTACGAGAGGGCCGAGAAGAGTGCCGTGAGTCCGGCGAACACGAAGGCGAGGGTGACGGCCGGGCCGGCCTTGGGCACGGACTCGCCGAGTACCACGAAGATTCCGGTGCCGAGCGTGGCACCGATGCTGATCATGGTCAGCTGCCACATGGAGAGCGAGCGGCGGAGACTGCCGCCTTCACCCTGTCCACCCTCGGCGACCAGGCGTTCTACCGGCTTGCGCCGAGTAAGGGCGGAGAGCGCGGACGGCTTCGGCGTGGGGGCCTTGGCGTCGGGCGCGACTGTGCCTTGGTCCAGCACTGGGGGGACTCCTTCATCGCTGCGGGGTCAGTGGAGGGGACCGCGGCGGTGACACGGGCGTCACGAAGGAGACCCGAGGGGGATGGGGAACCGCCGAGCAGGCGGTCGCCGCCACTCCTGGTACGAGGCATGAGCCTAAGCCCCAGAGTTCGCGCTCGTAATGCATGGTTGTTGCGCATCGGCAGATGATCATTGCGCATTTGTGGCGCGGGCGGGGAAATATTGCGCCCCGTCGCATGAATCGACACATCGGGGACGCGAAGGGCGCGCGTCCCGCCTGGCGTGGACGCGTCATGCTTGCCTGAGTGGCGCACGTCGCGCAGGTGTCGCAGGTCGCGAAGTAGGCAGGCTGCGGAGGTCGCGGGTCCCGCCCGGTCGTCGGGGCGAGAGCCCAATGCGTGTATCGCGCTGGGATCGGGTCGCGAACCGCTCACGACCGGCTGCCCGATCCGTCCCGCCGGCCGGGGGCTATCCCCACCTGAGTCCGGGCGGGTAGCACGATCGTTCCGGGCCGCGCGTCCGGCGATGCTGGGTCCACAAGTCGCTCGACTTCCGATGACCCCGCAGGAGTTGGCTCATGCGTGAGCAGGTATGGCATACGTTTCGCTCTTCCGGACGGAGCAACGGTCGCCGCAGGACCGTGACGGCGTTGACCGCACTGGCCGTCGCTGTCATGACGGCAGGCGCCCTGGTCCCGGGCGCGGCGTCCGCCGCCGCCAGGCCGGACACGCCCCAACAGGGCCTCGACGCACTGGTGCGAGCCGACGGTGTGCCCGCCGCGCTGGCGAGCGTCGGGGGACGCGGTGGCCACAGCCGCACGTACGTCGCGGGGGCCGGCGATCTGTCGACCGGCGCGCGGGTGCCGCAGGACGGCCAGGTGCGCATCGGGAGCAACACCAAGACGTTCACCGCGGTGGTCGTCCTGCAACTGGTCGCCGAGGGGAGGATCCACCTCGACGCGATGGTCGACACCTATCTGCCCGGACTCGTCCGCGGGGAGGGCATCGACGGCCGCCACATCACCGTCCGTGAACTGCTCCAGCACACCAGCGGACTTCCCAACTACACCCGGTACCTCGCCGATGAGATCCGCCCCTACGAACCCCACGAACTACTCGGCCTCGCTCTCCAGCACGAGGCCGACTTCGCGCCCGGCGAGAAATGGGCGTACAGCAACACCAATTACGTGGTGGCCGGCCTGATCGTCGAGGACGTCACAGGACGCACACTCGCCGAAGAGATCGACCGGCGGGTCATCAAACGCGTCGGCTTGCGCCACACCTATTTCCCGGCCCCCGGCGAGGTGGCGATCCGGGAGCGCCACCCCAGGGGTTACTTCCAGGACACGGCGGGCGCGCCTGCGGTCGACGCCACGGAATGGGACCCTTCCTGGGCCTGGGCGGCGGGGCAGATGGTGTCGACCAACTCGGACCTGAACCGGTTCTTCACGGCCCTGCTCGCCGGCAACCTCCTCCCGAAGGCGCAGCTCGACCAGATGCGGACCACCGTCCCCGCCGCGTACCCCTTTCCCGCCGGAGCCGGTTACGGGCTGGGCCTCGTGAGCACACCCCTGTCGTGCGGCGGCGTGTACTGGGGTCACGGCGGCAGCATGACGGGTTACGAGACCCGGGGCGGGGCCACCGAGGAGGGCCGTGCCGCCAACGTCGCCGTCACCACCCAGCCTGGCCAGGCGACGAAGGAGCACATGGACGGCATTCTGGACGCAGCTCTCTGCCGCTGAAAGGCGCGGAGCCGAAAAGTGCTGTGGCCGGCGTGACGCCGTCACAGCCTCCACCGCCCGCCTCTCGTGGGCAGCTCATGCCGCGAGTGCCGCCGGTTCGCCCAACTCCATGGCGGCCGTACGCCAGGCCGCCGTGACGGCGTGGCGGGCGACCGCGCTCGCCGCTCCGATCTCGGTGGGCAGCACCAGCGGAGCGCCGACGTGGACGTGCAGGCGGGGACGCCGGAGTGGCGCCGTGAGCAGCCCCGCCACCTGCTTGGTGGGGCTGCCCGAAGTGATCCTGCGGGCACCGGCCTGGCCGATCGGAATGAGAGGGGCTCCGGAGGCGGCGGCGAGCCGGGCGGGGCCGCTCCTGAACGCTTCGGGGGCCGCTTCGGCCGCGTCCGTGCGGCTCGGGAGGCGGCCCTCACCGTAGACGAGAACATGGCGGCCCGCGCGCAGTGCGGCCGCCGCCTCGTCCAGGGCGTCGGCAGCGCGGGCTGTGCGGCGGTGGACGGGCACGTGCCCGTCCCGCTCCAGGACGTACCGCAGAACGGGGATACGCCACAGGCCGGCGGTCGCGAGGACGACGGGTTCGATGCCGAGGCGGCGGAGCGCCGCCAGCACGACGCCCGGATCGGCCAGGGACGTGTGGTTGGCGACGAGAATGCCCGGGCCCTGGACGGAGGGAAGGTCGGCGGACATCGTCATGCGGCCGAGGGAAGGGACGACACCGGCAGCGATACGGCTGAGCATGGGGCTCCTCGGGATCAGGGCGGCGGGAGTCCCATCGTGGCTCCGCGGCCCTCCAGGGGCCTGAGCACCCGTACTCACCGCCTCTGAGCGGCTTGACGGTGCTCACCGTTCTCCGTGACCGTGTTTCACGGCCACGGGGGAGGGGCGCGACCTGTGGGCCTGCCGCCCGGTCGCTCGGCCGAGGGCCTCGGTTCGGGCTCCTCTACCATCACCCCTGTGTGCGCGAACATCATAGTTGCCGAAGACGACCCGAAGCAGGCGGAGCTTGTACGCCGCTACCTGGAGCGCGAAGGTCATGCGGTCACGGTGGTGTCCGACGGTCTGTCCGCGCTGGAAGAGGCACGACGGGGAGCTCCCGACCTCATCGTCCTCGACGTGATGATGCCCCGGGCCGACGGACTGGACGTGCTCCGCGTACTGCGGGCGGAGCGGCGTGAGACGGCGGTACTCATGCTGACCGCCCGGGCCACGGAGGACGATCTGCTGCTCGGGCTCGACCTGGGGGCGGACGACTACATGACCAAGCCGTACAGTCCGCGGGAACTCATGGCACGTGTGCGCACGCTCCTGCGGCGGACCCGCCGGGACGAAGGACGGGCCGAGAGCGACGTGTTGAGGGTGGGAACCCTCGTGGTCGATCCGGTGCGCCACGAGGTGTCCGTCGACGGCGCCGGAGTCGAGTGCACACCGGGCGAGTTCCGCCTCCTGGCGGCCATGGCCGCCGAGCCCGAGCGCGTCTTCACCCGCGAGCAACTGCTCGCCGAACTGCACGGATTCGACCGGTACATCAGTAGCCGTACGGTCGATGTGCACATCATGAACCTGCGCAAGAAGCTGGAACGTGCGCCCCGCCGACCGGTCCGGCTGCTCACCGTCTTCGGAGTCGGCTACAAGCTCATGGATCCGCTGAAGGCGGCCACGCGTGCTTCGGCGCGCTGAGCGGGGAGGGCAGCGGCCGCGTCTGCCGCTGCGCAGGAGTCTGCTCGGCCGGCTGCTCGCGGTGTCGGCGCTCGTCGCGGCGTGTTCCGTCGCGGCGACCGCATGGCTGGCCGTCCAGACCACATCCGGTGCGATCGAGCAGGAGCAGGGCCGCAACCTGGCCGCCGACACCCGGATCCTTGACGCGCTGCTGGCCTACGCGGCCGAACACCCCACCTGGGACGGGGTGGCAGCCACCGTGGACGAGCTGGCCGAAACGGCCGACCGGCGCATCACACTGACGACGCAGAGCCGGGAGCCGGTCGCCGACTCCGCGGCTGCCTCTCCGCTGCCCCCGGCCCTTCCGGCCCAGGCGACCGCCGTGGTCGACCCCCTGTCCGTGACAGCCGCGAGCGCGACCGTGGACGGATCAGGGGTCACGGGTCCGAACGGGGCGGGCACGGCGTCCGGTTCGGTGTCCGTGACGGTCGGCGCACCCGGTGCGGACGGGGAACAACGCTCGGCCGACGACCGCATCGACCCGCGGGCCGTAGGACCGTTCAGGCTGCCCCAGGCCGAACGTACGTCTTTGAGGCGCACCGCCGACGCCGCGGTGCAGTGCCTCAGCCGGTCAGGAATCGCCTCGGACGTCGTCGAGGCGCCGAGCGGGCGCCCCCGCGTCCAGGTCGTCGGCAACGATCCGGACCGGCTGCGGAGCAGCTCGTGCCCGACGTACGCGCTCGACAGCCCGACCCGTACCGAGACGAGGGCGCTGAGGGCGCTGAACGAACTCGTCGACGCGTGTCTGAAGAGGCAGGGCCGCGAAGGCGTACGCCTGGATCTCGACCTCTCGTGGAACAGCGACGGGGATCCCGTCCCCACAGCCGCCCCCGAAGCGCCGAGCGAAGCACCGACGAACGCACCGACCGAAGCGCCGGCCGCCGCACCGGACGTCCGTGTTCCGGGGACCGCCGTGGCGACGCCGTATGCCACCCCTTCGCCCCTGGACAGCGAGAACGACCGTGACATCGCCTCGTGCGTCGGCATCGCCCGGCAGGAGCAGCTCAGTTCCTATGTCGCCGCACCCGCGCTGCTGTTCATCACCGACCCGGGCGGAGGGGCTGTTCCCGGCTTCGAACTGTCCGCGGCGAACACCGGAAAGGTCATCGGCGCCGCGGCGCTCGTTCTCGCGCTCACCGTGGGTGCTTCGGTCCTCGCCGGAGTCCGCCTCGTACGGCCGCTGCACGCGCTCACGGGAGCGGCCCAGCGGATGCGGGACGGTGAGAGCCCGTCGCAGGTTGTGGTCGCGGGTGACAACGAGATAGGCCGGCTGGCCGCCGCCTTCAACGACATGTCGGCACACCGCGCCCGTCTCGAGGAACAGCGCAAGGTGATGGTCAGCGATGTCGCGCACGAACTGCGCACCCCGCTGAGCAACATTCGGGGGTGGCTGGAGGGAGCCCAGGACGGCATCGCCGAGGCCGACGCGACGTTCGTCTCCTCGCTCCTGGAGGAAGCCGTCCAGCTCCAGCACATCATCGACGACCTCCAGGACCTGTCGGCGGCCGATGCCGGCGCTCTGCGACTGCACCCCGAGCCGGTGCGGATCGAGGAGTTGCTCGCCCAGGTCGCGTCGGCCCACCAGGCAGAGGCGGAGGCCGCCGGGGTCCGCCTCACCGTGGCCGTCGCTGCTGGGAGCGAGCCGGCACCCGCCCTCGACGCCGACCCGGTGAGGCTGCGCCAGGCGGTGGGCAACCTGGTGGCCAACGCCGTACGCCACACCCCGCCCGGAGGGCACGTCACACTGCGCGCGTACGCGGGTTCGCCGGGGGACACGGGCAGCGGTGCCGCAGGCGAGGAAGTGGTGGTGGAGGTCGCCGACACCGGCAGCGGTATCGAGCCCGAAGACCTGCCGTACGTCTTCGACCGGTTCTGGCGTGCCGAGAAGTCCCGCAGCCGCCGCACCGGTGGCAGCGGCCTCGGGCTGGCCATCGTCCGCAAGCTGGCCGAGGCGCACGGAGGGACGACCGGCGTGGTCAGCACCGTGGGGCAGGGATCGGTATTCACCCTGCGGCTTCCGTCGGCCGGCCCTGATCCGATGGAAACGGCGGTCTGACAGCTTCCTCACAACTTCACTCCACTCTGGGACGAGCCGGCGACGCCCGACGCGCATCCGAGCGCGGGCACCACCCATGCCGAGCTGGAATCGGAGTTCTTCATGTCCCTGCGAACGACCCTGCGCACCGCGGTCCTCACCGCCGCCGCCGCCGGAGCGGTACTCCTCCCGACGGCCGCCGCCGTCGCCGACGGCGGCCCTGCCACGCCGGCGCCGACGCCGAGCGTGGCCGCCCCGAGCGCCACCCCTTCCGAGGCGGCCGAGCCCTCGGCGACCGCGCCTCCCGCAGTGGCGGAGCCGGGCACGATGCCGCGGGGCGGCGTCGACGCGGGGGAGCGTCCCGTCCAGGCCGTCGACGGGACCGCGTCGTACGGCTCGGCCGCCGGCGCGGTGCTGCTCGCGGGCGCCTGTGCCCTCGTGCTCCGTCGCCGGTCCGCCGCTCAGCGCAACGGCTGACCGAGCACAGTGGCGCCGCCTCCCCCGGGGGCGGCGCCACTCCCGTTTCCGCTTCTCTCACCACCGCACCGGAGTGCACATGCCCCTCATACCGAACTCGTTCCGGCGGGCGGTCGTTTCCGCCACCGCGGCCGGCCTGCTGATCGCCCCCGTCACGGGATGCGGCACGGCGGGGGACGCCCCCGAGGCGCCCGCCCGGACGGCCTCGCACGCACCCCGGTCCCCGGAAGCTGTCAAGGCGCCCGCGCCGACCCGGCTGACGGTCCCGTCGCTCGGCATCGACACCGCGCTGATGCGGCTGGGGCTGAACGAGGACGGCACGGTCGAGGTGCCGCCGGCCGAGAAGGGCATGACAGCGGGCTGGTACGCGGGCGGGGCCGTTCCAGGGGAACCCGGGGCCGCCGTGCTCATCGGCCACAACGACACCCGCTTCGGCAAGGCCGTCTTCCACGACCTCCGGTCGGTCGCCGAGGGAGCGGAGATCGTCGTGTCCGACGGCGCGGGCGGCGAGTCCCGCTTCACGGTCACGGGTAGGGAGACCGTGGACAAGGACGCTTTCCCCACGGAGAAGGTGTACGGGGCGACCGGCGAGCGCGTGCTCCGTCTGGTGACGTGCGACGGAGCGTTCGACGCCGAAGGCCATCCCGTCGACAACCTCATCGTGTACGCGACGCTTCGCTGACCGGGGCCCTTCGCACCGGCCCCCGTCCGCGGCGCCAGGCACCGGCCGCGCGTCGGTGTCCCCCGACTCCGACGGTCCGGCGGACAACCCTTCGGTCCGGCGGACAACCCTTCGTCCGGCGTACAACCCTCGACGAACTTGGGACGTCTTCTGGGTGAGCGCACAACGGCATGTGCGTTCGGAGCTCACCCAGCGGGGGAGGCCCCACATGTTTCCGCGCCGTTCTACTACGGGCGCGGAAGCATGGACCACCCCTCCCGTGCCCTGCACCTCCCCCCGCACAATCCACCGCGGCTGAGCAGGGACGCCGTAGGCAACCCAGGAGACCACGGAGGTTCTTGTGCGTCACATCAAGAGTGCGGCCCTCACGGCCGCGGCACTGCTCACCCTGGGCGGCGGAGCCGTTGTCACGGCCCCGGCCGCACAGGCCGCATCGCCCTTCCCGTCCATCGGCTGGCAGCAGCGAAACTGCGACTTCGACGGCAACGGCTTCGACGACGTCCTGACCGGAGCACCGGGCGCGACGATCAGTGGCATCAAAGGCGCCGGTTACGTCAGCGTGCAGTACAGCTCGGCGAGCGGTCTGAGCACGACCAAGCGGACCGTCCTGCACCAGAACTCCTCCGGTGTACCCGGCGGCGCCGAGACCGGTGACGGCTTCGGGCGCGCCGTGGCCTCCGGGGACCTGGACAACGACGGATACGACGACATGATCGTGGGCGTTCCCGGCGAGGACGTGGCGGGGCTGTCCGACGCGGGCGGCGCCACCGTCTTCTGGGGCTCGCCGACCGGGCTGCACGGGGCGGACAGCACGTGGCTGCAGAACCCCGGGGAGCTGCGGGCCGGTGCGAACTTCGGGCGGGCGATCGAGGCGGCCCGCTACTTCGCTCCGGACCCGGCGGACCCGAACGCTCACATGCGCGACTCGATCGCCGTACTGGAGGACGACGCGCTGCTGTTCTTCACCGCACCGCCCGGCGCGGCCACGCAGCAACTGAAGCTCTCCGACCGCAGCGTGAGGGCGCGGGACTTCGCACCGCTGGAGACCGGCTTCGAGTTCCGCAACCTGAGCCACGGCAACTACAACGAGGACTCCTGGGCCGACCTGGCGATCTCCGGCGTCACGACCGGTGACCAGCGCGGCGTCGGCTCGGTGCAGGTGCTGCACGGCGCCCCGGACGTCGCCGACCTCGGTGACGGCGGCACGTTCAGGGGTGGCCCGGCCATCGTCTCCGGCGACTGGGACGGCACCGGCCAGGACGACCTGATCATCGGCGACACGGGCGTGGGCTCGCCGCCGGGCGGTGGCATCTCCGTCTACCTCGGCAGGGGCGACCTGGCCGGCCTGGAACCGGAAGAGGTGCAGACGTGGACCCAGGACTCTCCCGGCGTACCCGGCACCGCTGAGGCGGGCGACCAGTGGGGCGCCGAGCTGTCGGCCGGTGACACCGACGGGGACGGCCACCCGGACCTCGCGATCGGAGCGCCGGGCGAGGACATCGGGGCCGTGGCCGACGCGGGCGCCGTGTGGGTGATGCGCGGCGCACCGTTCGGCCTCACGGATGTGGGTGCGAAGAGCTTCGACCAGAATCTCGCCGACATCCCCGGTGCCGCCGAGACCTCGGACGCATGGGGTGGCCAGGTGCGGCTGATCGACGCCGACAAGGACGGACGATTCGGCCTGCTGGCGGCGGCACCGGGCGAGAACACCCACGACGGATTCGTGTGGGTGCTCCCCGCCTCGTCGTCAGGGCTGATCGCCAAGGGGTCGTGGGCGTACGACGGGGCACGACTCGGGGCGCCGGTGGCCGACGCGCGGTTCGGGACGGCGATCGACGAGTAGCGGGAGCGCCGAGTACGGCGAAGTGGCAGGCAGAGGCGTCCGGAGCGCCGGTGGCTCACGTCACCGGTGCTCCGGACGGCAGGCCCCCGCGTGGCCGAGGCTCACTCCCTTGCCGGCGGGCGCCAGACCGTGAAGTCACTGATGTGGAAGTGACTGGTGACCGTGCGGAAGGCGAAGTGCCCACTCGTGTAGGCATCCGGGTCGTGGTGGTCGAAGACCAGCCGACCGTTGTTCCACCACCGCACTGCGGATCCGTCGGAGACGATCCTGACCCGGTTCGGCTCGTCGGCCGTCAGGAGCGGCTGCGTGTAGTCGTAGAGCAGTGGACGGTTGTCCGGCTCGCCGACATAACGGCGCATGCGCGTGGTGGTGTTGCCGTTCGCTCCGTAACCGACGTAGTACGTCTTGAGATAGTTGTACTCGTCGAGTCGGCCGCCTCGCGGCGTGGCGAAGAGGTCGTCGGGGGAGCGCACGTCAGTGGCGTTCCAGAAGTTGTTCAGGTCGGACACCCGGTCGTTGGGGCCTCCCTGGGACACGGGTGTCGCGGTGTACTCGATCTCGTACGGCCCGCTCAGCTTCCGCTCGAACCAGACCGTCGCGCCGCTCGGCACGTCGATGTCCAGGATGCCGTCGGCGGCCGTCACCGAGCCACCGTCCTGGAGTTCGGAGCGCCATCGCTCCGTTCCGGAGCGGAAGGTGTCGGTCGCGATCCGGGTCCAGGCACGGTCGGGGCCGGTGTCGGTCCGGATCGCCGGCTTGCGCGGGTTCCCTGAACCGAAACCGAGGTAGTAGTCGGTGAAGGTCGACTGGAGATAGCCCCGTACGGTCCAGCCGAGGCGGTAGGCCGGGTTGTGGGGGAGTGTGTAGAGCCGGCTGCGGGTGGGTGCGGTGGTCGTGTAGAGGCGCAGTGCGGTGTGGTCGTCGGTCTCAGCGAGGATCTCCTCCCGCCAGTCACCGATGACGTCGCCGTAGAAGGGTGTCGCGTTGCGGGCCGCGGAGACGACGCCGGACGGGTCGAAGATCCGGTCGGAGGTCTCGGTCCTCGGATCCCATTTCTCGACGTACGTACCGTCGAGAAGCTCGGCGCCCTTGTCCCCGTCCCACCAGATGCGGAAGTTGACGCTGGGGGTGGTCGTGGACACCTTTCCGTCCCGGACGTTGCGGACGCCGGCGCCGGGGGCGGTGACGTCGGCGGTCGAGGTCCAGTACTCCAGGCCGCGGTGGCGGGGGTCGATGTCGGCGGCGGTGCCACGGCCGACGTCCAGGTCGGCTTCACTTGCCGGGTCCGCCGGATGGGCCCCGGTGGTCAGCCGCCTGCCGGTGCCGGCGTCGTAGTAGTACCAGGGGAAGCGGGAGACGACGCCCAGTTCGGACTGCTGGATCGCGAAGCCCTCCAGTCCGGGCCGCACGGGGTCGAGGTCCGCGATGTGGAAGCGGTCGCCGTGGCCGGCGCCGTCGACGACGTAGCGCAGGGTGCCGTCGCTGTTGACGACGTAGTTGCCGTCGGCGATCTCGTCCTTGCCGTCCTGGTCGACGTCCACGACGCGGATCTGGTGGAAGCTCGTGGAGCCGCTCTCCACGGTGGCCACGTACTTCCAGCGTCTGCTCAGCTCGCGGCCGTCGAAGTCCCAGGTCTGGAACAGGGTGCGGAACGCGCCACGCTTGGCCCCGACGCGGGTGACCAGCTTCGTGACCAGACTCGGGTGCACGCCGTCGAGGTACGCCACACCGAAGTGACCGCCGGACGGGCCGTCGGGGGTGAAGTCGTCAGGTACGGGCTGCCGGGTCCGCTCCGTGCCGTGCTCACCGTCGATGACCGACACGAACTGTCGCGCGGGCGAGTCCGCCTCGACCTGGGCACCGTCGGCGAAGGTGGTGCCGTCCGCGGTGTGGACGAGGACTTCGGCCTTGCCGTCGCTGTCGAGGTCGTACACGGTGACGTTGTCGTCGTTGCGGTAACCGCCGATGGCGGTCGAACCGCTGATCGCCGCGGGCGCGGGGTCGTTGGCGCCGTTGCCCGTGGCCTGTGTGTACGAACCGGGCCCCTGGTCGACGCGCCACAGGCGCTGCCCTGAGAGGGTGTACGCCTCCAGCAGATCGGGCCTGTCGCGAGAGGCGGAGAGGCGGCTGACGACGAACTCGTAGCGGCCGTCGCCGTCGAGGTCGCCCGGCCAGGCGTGCTGCACCGTGTAACCGTCGGCATCGGCGAGAGGGATCTCCGCATAGCTGTCGGTGAGGGAGAGCGCGAGGGCGCCGTCCGTCTGCTCCCGTCCGTCGACGACCGCGCGCACGGTGTACGTTCCACGGCCTGTGCCCCGGTCCTGGTACGTGGTCGACCCGGTCAGGGGGCGGTGGTTGAGCCGCTTTCCGGCCCGGTAGACGTTGAACGCGACGTCGGCTCCGTACTCGGTTCCCAGCAGCCTCCAGCTGAGGAAGGTGCCCTTGGCCGTGGGTACGGCGACGAGTCCTCGGTCGAGGTTCTCCATGATCCGGAGGGGCTTCGGCCGGTCGTGGTCGGCCGCTGCTGCCGACGGCGCGGACAGGAGCCCGGCGATGACCGAGGCGGCACTCAGCGCCGCGAGTCTTCGATAGCGGGAACGGATGGCGTGCATGACGGTGATGGCTCCTTGGTGCGCGGGGCGCGGTGGCGGGCTCCGCGACGAGCGGAGCGAGCAGGGGGTAAGCGCTTACTGATGAGAATGGTCCTCGCCGCGCCGCCGTGTCGATCTTTTGGGCCGCTCCGCCACACGACCGCAACGGTGTGCTCACAAAGGGCGGACCGGGTGTCGCCGAGGTGAGTCCGGAAGCCGCCAATAGTTGATCTTGAGTGTGGTCGGTGAGCCCTGGATCACTCATCGGTGCTGCCGGTTGCGCCGGCTCGGGCGAGGATACGTTGGACGGTAGGGCAGTTGGGTGTGGATCCAGGCGTGGCAGGATCGAGGCCATGTCCCTCAGTGTTCCCCGCATCCGGATCGGCTCGACCGAGATCATCGCCCTCGCCGACGGCGAGGGCCCGTTCTTCTCCCCGCGCGCCGGCGCCTTCCCCGAGGCCACGGACGCCCAGTGGGCCGAGGCCGACCGCTACGACCCGGGCGCGGTCGACGCCGAGGGTCGCTGGCGGCTCCAGTTCCGCGCGTACGCGATCCGCGGCGACAAGGGCATCACCGTCGTGGACGCCGGTATCGGTCCGGCTGACAGCCCCGCCCGTTCGTGGGCGCCGGTGCCCGGCGTGCTCCCCGAGTCGCTCGCCGCCGCGGGCATCGACCCGGCCGAGGTCGACACCGTGGTGCTCACCCATCTGCACACCGACCATGTCGGGTGGGCGGTCGTCACCGAGACGGCCGTCCCGTCCGAGGGCGGTTCAGTGGGAAGCGCCCCTTCGCCCGGCAGTGCGACCAGCGGCCGCCGCCCCTATTTCCCGAACGCCGAATACCTGCTCCAGCAGGCCGAGTTCGACGCCATCGACGCGCTCAACCCGCAGCTTCGCGAGGCTCTCACCGACCCGCTCGCGGCGGCCGGTCGGCTCCGGCTCCTCAACGGAGACACACCGCTTCGTGCAGGGCGCGCGGTCGCCACGCCCGGTCACACGCCCGGGCACCAGAGTGTGCTGGTCGCCGACGGGCGCGAGCTGGCGCTGGTCACAGGCGACCTCTTGGTGCACGCGCTCCAGCTGCTCCACCCCGAGCTCGCCTACGCGCACGAGGACGACCCTGAGGCGGCCAGGAACTCGCGAGAGCGAATGCTCAACCGCGAGACCGCCACCACGCTGCACCTGGCGACGCCGCATCTGACGGAGCCGTTCGTCTCAGCTTGATTGCGGCCGTTCGAGCCGTTCGAGCCAACCGTCATGATCGACATGGCGGCCTGCCCTGATTCACCCGCACGACGAGCTGAGCCCGACGGGCGCAGCGCTCTTCACCGCTGGTGCGAAGGGCGGATACCGGTACACGTGCCCGCGGTGCGCGACCGAGCCGGGATCGCCGTGCCGCCCACGCGCCGACGCCGGGACGTACTGCACCGGCCGGTTCACCGACGCGCCCCGGCTCGCGAAGCTCCTGCGGGTGCGGACCCCGGCCGACCGCGAACCGCGGGCAGCCTTGGCGGCCCGGCACCGACCCGGACACCTGGGGCGTGGACACCCGCGTCGGCTACGCCCATCACTCCTCGACCCTGGGCCAGTACTCGACTGCCGGCGCGACCCGGCCCTTCAGCCCACGGAGGCCGACTACCGGCAAGATCGATCTCGCCGGAGCGCACCCCCTGTGCGGCGATGCGATCGGTCAGACGAAGAACGCCTTGAACTCGGCGAGGCTGATCCGCCTGTCGCCGTCCGTGTCGGCCTGCCGGACGAAGTCGGCGAGCTTCACTCCGTCGAGGGTGCCGGCGTGGGCCTTCCCGTAGTCCCTCAATTCGCGCAACCGAATCTCCCCGTTTCCGTCCGCATCGATCTCCGCGAACACAGCCTCGGCCTCGGCCTCGGTCATCTTTCCCATTTCTCCTCCTGGATTCGTGCACAGGGACCGATACGAGTAACACCCTGACATCCTGGGACAAACCGCAGTCAGCGCAACACAGGACACTGCGGCGATTCACCACATCGAGGAGGGCCGCGCCGGCGTCTCGCTGCTGACCGTTCCGAACCTCCCGAAGGTCGTATCCGACGCCCTGACGATGCCCGCACCCGCCGCACGGAGGAGGAGGCCGATCTCCGGCAGCATCTGCAGGGCCAGGTCCTCGCGGCCACGGAGACCGGACAGCTGGCAAGGTCATTCGCCGGGATTTCCTGTGCCTCAACTACTCACACCCGGACCGGGCCCGGCCCCTGCCCGCGGTGCGGTGCGGTGGGCAGGGGCCGGGCAGGCACGAGTGGGGCAGTGGATGTGTTCGGCGCTTCCGGTCCGGCAGTAACGGCTCGATGCGTACCCACCGGGCGTCAGCCGACGACACGCCAGACCAACGATCAGATGATCCGAAGGGAATCGGCCTAGCGGTCGGCAGTGCGCGTGGTGAGGTCCTCGTCCGTGATCTGGCGGACCACGCGGCAGGGGGTTCCGAGTGCCACTGTCATCGGTGGAATGTTGCGGCTGACGACGCTGCCGGCACCGATGACCGATCCGTATCCGATACGGACGCCGGGCAGGACCACCACATTGCTGCCGATCCACACCTTGTCCTCGACCACGATCGGTTCGGAGAACCGCCCGAAGTCGACCCGGCGCGAGGGATGCACCGGGTGCCCCGTCGTGGTCAGCGTCACGCTGGGAGCGATCATGACGCCGTGGCCTATGCGGATGCTCACGTCGTCCACGAACGTGAGGTTCACGTTCCCGAAGAAGTCGTCGCCGAGGTGGACGTTGCTGCCGAACCCGGCGTTGAACGGCGGCAGCAGCACCGTTCGTTCACCGACCGAGCCGAAGATGGCGAGGAGCAGCGACCGACGCCTCTCCACCGCACTCGGGGGCGTGTGGTTGTACTCGAAGATCTCCTCCGCCCGGCGCAGAGGGGCCTGGAAGGCGGCCTCTGACTCGCTGTAGACAAGCCCTTCGGCGATCCGGGCAAGCACTTCCTCGTTGTGTGTATCCCTCACAGCGGGGCACTCCCTTCATTCGATTCCTCGGGGCACAGATCCGACGCGTGCCTCCTCGACAGCGCACCCGACGCCGGCCCGCGACGGCACAGGCCGACGTTGGGTCTTTGGGCCGTTCCAGGCACTCGCTCTCCGGCGGTCGACGGGTATCGAAGTCAAGGGCGCGGTCCCAACTCGGCAACCCGCTGAGCGTACTCACGGGCGATCGCCCCATTCGGTGCGAGCGCCTCCGCCGCCCGGTACGCCTCCGCCGCCTCGCCCGGGCGGCCGAGGCGGCGCAACGCGTCCGCCCGGACTGCGGGAACGGCGTGGTTCCCGACCAACTCCTTGGACGCTCCGAGGGCGTCGACGGCGTCAAACTGCGCCTGCGGGCCGTCGCGCATCCCGACAGCGACGGCCCGGTTGAGTGCAACGACCGGGTTCGCGCGGACGGAGAGGAGCCGGTCGTACAACGCCACGATCGTCACCCAGTCGGTGGCCGCCGCGACCGGGGCGAGCGCGTGCTGTGCGGCGATCGCCGCCTGGAGGGCGTACGGGCCGTCCGCCGTGTCTGACTCGCGGGCGAGGGCCGCCCCCTCGGCGATGAGCGCCTGGTCCCATCGCGTCCGGTCCTGGCGTTCCAGCGTGACCAGCCCGCCGTCCGCGTCGAGCCGGGCGGCGCGCCTTGAGTGCTGGAGCAGAAGCAGCGCCAGCAGCCCTCGCGCCTCCGGCTCGTCGGCGGCCTCGGTGGCGACGAGCCGGGCGAGCCGGATGGCCTCTTCGGCGAGGGCGTCGCGGACGGTGTTGCCGTCGCTCGGTGCGTACCCCTCGGTGAACATGAGGTAGATGACGGCGAGGACCCCGTGCAGCCGTTCGGCACGCGCCCCGGGCGGGGGCACCCGGTACGGGATCCCTGCCGCCGCGATCTTGCGCTTCGCCCGCAGGATCCGCTGGGACACGGTGTCCTCGCCGACCAGGAAGGCACGGGCGATCTCGCGCGTGGTGAGGCCGCTGACCGCGCGCAGGGTCAGTGCGACCCGGGCTTCGAGGGGGAGCGCCGGGTGGCAGCAGGTGAACACCAGCCGCAGCCTTTCGTCGCCGGGCGGCTGAGCTTCGCGCCCCGCCTCCACCGCGGCGGCCTCGGCGAGCTTGCCGCGCTCGGTCGTCCGGCGGCGCAGCACGTCGAGGGCGCGGTGCCTCGCGGCGGTCACCAGCCATGCCCCCGGTCTTCGCGGAACTCCGTCCCGCTCCCAGGCCGGCAGGGCGCGGGCGAAAGCCTCCTGCGCGGAGTCCTCGGCCAGATCCCAGTCGCCGGTCAGGCGCACGATCGTGCCGAACACGACGCCCCATTCGCCGCGGTACGCCTCGGCGAGCGCCGCCCGCACCTCCGCCGGCCCGGTCCTCACGAGAAGTCGGTCCAGAACTCGCGCAGTTCGGCGATTCCCGACCGCGCCATGGGGGAGCGGGAGAGGTAGTCGATCGCCTCTTCCCACTCACCGTCGAGGAACACGATCCCGGACACCCATTCCGCCGTGTCCGTGTACGCGCCGTCGGTGATCAGCAACTTCCCTCCCCGGCGGCGGACGAGTGTGGCGTCCTCCACGGGACGCAGGTGCTCGCCGCCGAGGTAGCGGCCGGATGCGAGGCCGTCGCGGACCCAGTGCGCCACTTCGGCGGGCTCGGGGGCGACGGACGGCGCGCTCGGGTCCGTCCGGAAGATGCCGAGGAAGCGAGAGGCGGGCGCGTCGCCCTCATGCGGGATGTTCGCGGTCCCGGGTCCCAGATCGAGCGGTTCCACCGGCCGGATCTCGATACGTCCTCCGGTCGCCATCGGGTGCGAGGCGGCGACCTCGATCGCCTCGTCCAGGTCGGCGGCCTCGACGAGGTCGTACCCGGCGATCCACTCGGTCGTCTCGGCGAACGGCCCGTCGGTGACCAGTACTCGCTCGCTCTGGACGCGTACGGTTCTGGTCTCGTTGACGGGTTTGAGCGGCATTCCCTCGACACGGACGCCGCGGTCGTTCCACTTCTCGACCCACGCCTGTGGGTTCTCGTCGGTCGGTTCCCCTGTGGGGTCGGTGGCGACGAACAACACGTACTTCATGACCGTTCTCCTCTCGAGCGTTTCATGAAGACGACGAAGGGACTTTGCGGAATCCGACAACGCGGCGAAGATTTCGACGACCCTATCTCCGTCGACCGACGGGACCGAGGTCGGCCAACGCGAACGCGCTGCGGGGACTGGCGCCGAAGTGGGGCCGTCCAGACGGGAGATGAGCGGGGGTGGTCCGCGCTTGTGTGTGGGGTGCGGGGCATGAAGGCCGTGCAGGCACCGCGGTATCGGCTCCCATGTCACTTCCCCAGATGCCCGCGTGGGTAAGTCCCCGCTCCAACTAGCTACTTCAGCGCCCAGCTTTCGCATCAGGACGACTGTCAGCTGTCGTAGAAGAACAGCTCAAGATCCTCCATGGACCCTGACCCGGTGAAGAAGCCCTCGGCCTGGCCGATGTCCTTCTCCGGGGGCACCTGGCCGTCCCGGAGAAACCGCGCCATCCATAGCTCGCCCTGCTCGCCGATCGCATAGATGCCGGACAGCAGCTCGGCCATGCCCGCAGGGTTCTTCGGACTGCGCCCGACGACAGGCTGGAGTTCCCATTCCCCTGCCCGAGCCGCGAGCCGGAGTACGCCGGCCCAGTTGGCGATCCGCCCGAGGCGCACGTACCACGAGTCCTCGGTGAACGGCGCGAGTCGGCCTCCGTGCAGGGCGTTGGTCGCGGCCATGATGTCCGTCGTCACCTGCCGCTCCACGGCATCACGGACCCACCGTCCCTCCTGCGCTTCATCGATGGCGGCGGCCCACCACTCCCCTGCATCGTCCAGGCGGGCTGAGAACGTTTCCATGCTGACAGAATCCCATGCGCACCGCCGTCGACATCAGACGGAAACTGATCTCCCGTCGACAAGCGGGCTGGTCAGGCGCGGTCCCTCGCGTCGTGGTGCTCCCGCATCCGAGCGAGAACGTGCTCCCTGCCCAACCGCTTGGCGTGGCGTAGCTCTGGGACAGAATGTTCGGATGGTCGTGCTTGAGACTCCCCGTCTGCTCCTGCGTCGCTGGCGCGAGGAGGATGTTCTGCCCCTGGCCGTCGTGAACGCCGACCCCGAGGTCATGCGTTGGATCGGTGACGGCAGTGTCCGTAGCGAACAGCAGACCCGCGACGGCATCGAAGCGATGGAGCGTGAGTGGGAGGAGAAGGGATTCGGTCTGTTCGCCGTGGAGGCGCGAGCCACCGGCGAACTGGTCGGGTTCACCGGCCTTTCGGTTCCCGACTTCCTACCGGAGGTGCTGCCGGCGGTGGAGGTCGGTTGGCGGCTGGGACGTGCCCACTGGGGACAGGGGCTGGCTACCGAGGCCGCAACCGCCGCGGTCCGGTTCGGCGTCGATGAGCGCGGGCTTGGGCGGATCGTCAGCATCGCCCAGGTGGGCAACCACGCTTCCGAGCGGATCATGGTCAAACTGGGGATGCGGCCGTTCCGGGAGACGGTGGATCCCACCTGCGGTCGGAACGTGCGGGTCTACGAGCTGTCGGCGCCGGTTCGCAACGGGGAGAGCACGCCTTGTATCACGCGGTGATCCCGCCACAGCCATTCAAACCTGCTGCCTGAACGCGGCAGCAGCGGCCCTCCCCGGGTATGGCTAGTCACCCATGAACCACAAGTAGCTGCCCGGAGTCGCCGCGCACGCGTCAAGGATCTCGGCAAGGTCGAGCAGAGCGGCCTTCTCCCGGTCGTCTGCGCTCTTGTGTGCCAGAGCGGCGACTTCGTGGCGTACGACTTGAGCTTCCTGTTCGTTGAACAGCGTGTCGCCGTACGGATCCACCCAGCAGAGCTTGCCCGAGCCATGGCGGTCGAGTTTGCTCAGCACCCGCGACAGCGCTTCACCGTGCTCGTACGAGCCCCGCAGAAAGGTCTCCCGGGACGAGCCCTTTCGCGCGGGTCGCCCCGAGTGCAGTTCAAGCTCAATTCCGATGGCCCCTCCTCTGATTTGGTGCCCCGCCCGTTGGCGGAGAGTGTGGCGCGACCGATCTTTTGCGATGCCCGCCATCTCACCTGATGCGGCTAATAGGATGATTTACGGACTGCCAGTCGCGTGGTGGTCGGTTTTCCGCCACGG
Source organism: Streptomyces sp. NPDC048560 (assembly GCF_040650955.1). Taxonomy (NCBI): domain Bacteria; kingdom Bacillati; phylum Actinomycetota; class Actinomycetes; order Kitasatosporales; family Streptomycetaceae; genus Streptomyces; species Streptomyces sp. NPDC048560. Next base: position 392,934 of record NZ_JBEZIJ010000009.1, on the reverse strand, counting down.
AACCTTCTTACGCTCCCCAGCGACCCCCTCGTGGAAGGTGGGCCCTCGGAGTTCGGGGCTACGGCTGCGATGTGCTGCCTGACCCGGCATCCGCACAAGGGTCCGCCGCGCTTTCCGCAGTGGTCGATCGGTGACTGACGAGAAGCGGTCAGGCCGCCGGGCCCTGCGGCCCGACGGCCTTTCCCTCTCTCATGAGGAAGGGCGATATGCGTTCCATCATCAGCAAGAGGCTTTTGACCGCTGCCGCCGTGGCGGGGGTCGTGTCGCTTACCGGCGGCTTCGCGGCGGCGAACTCCGCCGGCAGCACTGCGGATACGTCCGGGTACACCTCGGTCGGCAGCCACCAGGGGAACGGTCCACTCTCCGCAGACCTGTGCGGCCTCGGCGAAGTCGTCGTGACGGTGGTGGACTACTTGTGCGCTCCCTCCGGTGACGCCCCGGACGGCGCCCCGGACGGATCCGGCGGGGACGAATACGGCGAGGACCAATACGGCGGGGACGAATACGGCGGGGACCAATACGGCGAGGACCAATACGGCGGGGACGAATACGGCGGGGACCAATACGGCGAGGACGAATACGGCGAGGGGCATCCCGGTCATCCCACGCCCACGCCGACCGGCCCCTCGACCCCGCCGACGAAGCCGGACGGTCCGTGTGAGGAGCCGGCGCCCGGTGGGCATCCGGGCCCGGGTTGCGAGGAGCCGACGCACCCGACGACGCACCCGACTCCCACGCACCCGACGACGCACCCGACTCCCACGCACCCGACTCCCACGCACCCGACCCCCACGCACCCGACTCCGACGCCGACGCATCCAACGACGCACCCGACCCCGTCGCCCTCGCAGTCGTCCCCCACGACATCCCCCACCTCATCCACCACGACGTCTCCGACGACGAAGCCGGACACGCCCAGCGGTGAACCGACGCCGACGCCGACCCCCACCCCGACCTCGACTCACCCCGGACATCCGCAACTCCCCGACACCGGCAGCGAGCCCTTCCTCATGGGCGTAGCCGCACTGAGCGTGGCGCTCGTCCTCGGAGGAACCGTGCTGTACGTCCGAAAGGGCCGTGGTCTGCACCGCGGCTGACGCGACATCAAGCGCAGGGCCCTCACTTCAGTGAAGTGAGGGCCCTGCGCACGCCGGCCCCCGGCCGCTGAAATGCACCTGCGCGATGTGTGCCCGGGCGCGCAGGCGCGCGTCCACCTGCTCGTACGTTCCTGTTGCTCGTGCATCGCCGCTCCGTTCACCCGGGCGAGCACGCCCCCGTCATTCTTCAGCCCTGTGCGTCATGTCATTTCCGTGAGCAGGCCCGCACTCTCTGTCAGGCTTCCTGGACACCGTTGATGCACCAGACAGTCAGGGAGCGCGAGCGTCGATGCAGGAACGAACGCAGAGGCCGGGGGGCACTTCGGATTCGGGCGGCGGGGAGGTTCCAGGGCGGAACCGGCTGTACCGCTCACGAGCCGTACCGTGCGCGCTGGTCGCCGCTCTGTTGGCCGCGGCCGGTTGCTCGCTGCCGGAGACCTATGCCCCGCCCCGCGAGAACGCTGCCGAGGGCTTCACGTTCTACGTGAGCCCCGACGGCGACGACGAGAACGACGGGCTCTCCCGGAAGCGGGCCTGGCGCACGCTGCGCAAGGCCGACGCGGCGAACTACCGGCCGGGCGACCGCCTCCGGCTGCGCGGGGACGGCCGGTACCCGGGCTCCCTGTCGATCGGCGAGAAGGAGGCGGGCGACGCGAAGCGGCCCGTCGTGATCGAGTCGTACGGCGAGGGACGCGCGACGATCGTTCCCCCCGGAAAGGCGGGAATCTCCGTCTACAACACGGCCGGCGTCGAAATCCGGGACCTCGAACTGGTCGGCGACGAACGCTCGTACGTCGGGAGTGGCGGGGTCGTGCTGTTCAGCAACCTCCCGAATGACCGGAAACTGTCGCACGTGGTCGTCTCGGGGGTCGACGTCTCCCACTTCCGCACCGGGGTAACCCTCGTCGGCGCCAACGCCGGAACGGGCTTCCGGGATGTACGCATCAGCGACTCCGCCGTCCATGACAACAAGGACGTGGGCATCTCCTCCATGGGCCCCGAGTTCGACTCGGACGACCCGGTGTACGCGCACGAGCGGGTCTCACTCGTACGGGTCCAGGCGTACGGGAACTCGGGCGACCCGAAGGCGGGCAGTCGCAACACCGGCAGCGGGATCATCCTGGGCAGCGTCCGCAACGCCAAGGTCCAACGGTCGACGGCTCATCACAACGGGCTGAAGTCGTCGAGGCGGGCAGCGGAAGGGCCCGAGGGGATCTGGACCTACGACTCGACCCGCGTGCTCATCGAGCACAGCGCCTCCTACGCCAACCGGTCGGGCTCCGACGTGGACGGCGGTGGCTTCGGCCTGGACAACAACGTCTCCTCGTCGGTCCTCCAGTACAACTTCGCCTTCGGGAACGACGGACCGGGCTATCTCCTCTACACCCGCGACCGGAACGGCGCGCACCGGGACAACGTCGTGCGCTTCAACCTCAGCCACGGCGATTCCCGGGAGCAGCCCCACTACGGCGGGATCGTCGCCTACGGCGGCCGTGTCAGGGATCTGGACATCTACCACAACACGGTGGTGATGAAGGCCTCGAACCGTGTGCCGGAAGCCGCCCCCGCCCTCCGGCTCGAGGAGGGGCTGACCGACGCGAGAATCCGGAACAACATCTTCGTCACGGACGGCGGGCCCCTCGTGCTGTCGACCAAGGCCTTCAGGGCGGGCGACGTCGCACTGCAGGGCAACGACTACTTCAGCACGGACAGCTGGAAGGTGCGATGGGGCGCCGAGAGCTACCGGACGCTCGACTCCTGGCGTTCCGCCGGCGGACAGGAGGAGGACGACTCCGGCCCCACGGGCTCGGACGCCGATCCGTGCATGGAGAGCGCGACGGCCCCCGTCAGAAGTGTGAAGGGGGCCGCCATGATGGTGCCGGGTTGTTCGGACGAACTGACCGCGGCCGCGCTCGATCTCCAGGAGCTGGGCATCGATCCCGGATCGGTGGACTACTTCGGTGAACGCCTCGCTCCGACAGCAGCCGCCGGAGCGGCTCAGCCCAGGTCGGAGGAGTAGACCGCGGTCACGGGGGCCGTCGCCTGCTGGTTCGGCAGGGCCGGCGGCGTCGGCCTCCCGAGTGCGCGCACGGTCCAGCCCGCGGATCGCCAGAGCGTGGCGTCGAGCGCGTTGCGGGCATCGAGGATCCTCGGAACGGATACCGAGGCCGCGAGCACCGCGGGGTCGATCCGGCGGAACTCGGACCACTCCGTGAGGTGCAGGACGAGGTCGGCGTCCTCGCACGTCTTCGCCACGTCGTGGACGTACTCGAGCTGTGGCAGTACGGACCTGGCGTTCTCGATTCCCTCCGGGTCGTAGAGCCTCACGATCCCGCCCTCCCGGTGGACCGCTGCGGCGACGGAGAGTGCGGGCGAGTCGCGTACGTCGTCGCTGTTCGGCTTGAACGTGGCACCGAGTACGGCGATGCGGCGGCCCGCGAGATCGCCGCCGACCATGCTCCGGGCGATGTCGACCGTGCGGCTCCGCTGGCGCCCGTTGATCTCGTCGACCTGGCGGAGAAACGCCACGGAGTCGCCGACACCGAGTTCACCGGCACGTGCCATGAACGCCCGGATGTCCTTGGGCAGACAGCCGCCGCCGAAACCGAGCCCCGCGGAAAGGAACGGGCGCCCGATGCGGGTGTCGTGACCGAGTGCCTCCGAGAGAGTGGTGACATCCGCTCCGGCGGCCTCGCACACCTCGGCCATCGCGTTGATGAAGGAGATCTTCGTGGCGAGGAAGGAGTTCGCCGCCACCTTCACCAGCTCCGCGGTCGCCGGGTCGGTGCTGATGAAGGGAACGCCGTCCCGCAGCATCGGTGCGTACACCTCCCGCAGGACGGAGTCGGCACGCGATGACGAGACGCCTGCCACGATCCGGTCGGGACGCAGGGTGTCCTCGACGGCGTGGCCCTCCCGGAGGAACTCGGGGTTCCACGCGACCTCGACGTCCGCGCCCATGGGGGCGAGGGTGTCGAGGCGCACTTCCAGCTGGGCCGTGGTGCCCGCCGGTACCGTCGACTTGCCCACGATCAGGCACCGTCGTCGAAGGTGCGGTGCCAGCCCCTCGACGACCGCGTCGACGTACCGCAGGTCCGCGGCCTGGGAGCCCTCCTTCTGGGGGGTGCCGACGCAGACGAAGTGGACGTCGCCGAACTCGGCGGCCTCCCGCAGAGAGGTGGTGAACCGCAGGCGGCCCGAGTCGACGCCCCGCGTGAGCGTTTCCTGGAGCCCTGGTTCGTAGAAGGGGGTTCTGCCCTCGCTGAGCATGGCGATCCGGTGGGCGTCGATGTCGACGCCGAGCACCTCGTGCCCGATGTCCGCCATGCACGCGGCGTGCACGGCACCCAGGTAGCCCGTTCCGATGACGGTCAACCGCATGGTGTTCTGCTCCTGTCTGGGGTTCAGTTCGAGTAGCCGGACGGGTTGGACCTCTGGAAGCGCCATGCGTCCTCGACCATGGCGGTCAGGTCCCGTGTGGTGGTCCAGCCCCATGCCCGCGCGACGGCGGTGGGGTCGGCCACCAGCTCCGCCACGTCACCGGGGCGGCGAGCGGTGATCTCGCAGGGGACCGGCTTGCCGCAGACGTCCTCGAACGCCGCCACGAGCTGGCGTACGGAGGTTCCGCGTCCCGTGCCGAGGTTCAGGACCCGCATCCCCCGTTCGTCGTCGAGGTGGTCCAGGGCGACCCGGTGCCCCTCGGCGACGTCCATGACGTGGATGTAGTCGCGGACACCTGTGCCGTCCGGGGTGGGGTAGTCGTCGCCGAAGATCTTCAGCCGGTCGAGCCGCCCGGCCGCGACCTGCGCGACGTACGGCATGACGTTGTTGGGTACTCCGCGAGGAACTTCGCCCAGCAGACCGGAGGGGTGCGCGCCGACCGGGTTGAAGTAGCGCAGTGCCAGTACCGACAGTTCGGGGATCCGGCGGCAGACGTCCGACAGCACCTGCTCGCACATCCACTTGGATGTGGCGTACGGGTTGGTGGGGCGGGCCGGGTCGCTCTCGGTCAGCGGCACCTTGGTGGTGTCGCCGTAGATCGAGCAGGAGGAGGAGAAGACGAGGCGGTGTACGCCGTGGTCGTGCATGGCACGCAGCAGCGCGGTCGTCCCGCCGACGTTCGTGTCGTAGTACTCGACGGGGAGTTCCACGGACTCGCCCACCGCCTTCTTGGCGGCGAAGTGGATGACGGCGTCGAAGGAGTGGTTCGCGAAGACCTTGCCGAGCGCCCGCCGGTCGAGCAGGTCGGCCTCGTACACGGCGACCGGCGGACGGCCGGCGACCTTCGCGATGCGTTCCACGGCCTGGGGAGAGCTGTTGGAGTAGTTGTCGACCAGCACGACCTCGTGGCCGTGCTCCAGGAGTTCGACACAGGTGTGGCTGCCGATGAAGCCGGCGGCACCAGTCACGAGGACGGTGGAGGGACCGGGCATGGGGCACCTTTCTGGTTCGTGTGGGGGAGGGGGGCGAGCCCGGTCACCAGCCCAGGACACCGGCGAGGTAGACCGGGTACAGGTAGGAGGCCAGGGCGAGGGGGAGAAGCGCGAGGGTGCCCGCGAGCAGGGGCAGCCATGCGGTGACGAGGGCCCGGTGGGCACGGATTCCGGCGCTCCGGGCGGCTTCGACGACGTGCAGGGTGGCCACGGCGAAGGTGACCACGGCGTACGACAGGGAGCCGACGATGCACAGGAAGACGTAACCCGCCGCGGGGCCGGTGAGTTCGCCGGCGACCGCCGCCGAGGACAGTGCGCAGCTGATGACCAGGTACGGGGCCACGAGGCGCAGCGGCAGTCGCTCAAGGCCGTTGCGGGACTTGGGGGTGACCTTGAACACGACAGGTCGCTTGCGCAGGCGCTGCACCACGGCGGCGGCGATGCCCGCGGCCACGAATGGCCAACGGGTCAGCGTGAAGAGCCATTTCTCCCAGCTGACGACGGGTGCGTCGCGCGGGCGCAGCAGACCGCAGCGGCGGACCGTGAGGGTGAGGAGGACCAGCCACACGGACATGGCCCAGAAGTGGCCGAGGAAGGAGAAGTAGTTGACGTTGATCCAGGACCTGCCGGTCACGGCCGCGATCGGGGGGAGGGCGATGCCTACGGCCGTCGCTGTCGCGAGGAGCGGGTAGTAGAGGGCGATGAGCCCGAACCGCACCCTGAGCCGACGGTTCATCCGGCCGAGGTGCTTCGGGAGCACGGCGAAGAGGAGGACGGAGAGACTCCGCGACCACTGGAATTCCTGCGTGGTCATGGCGGCGAACGTGATCGGGCCCTCGCCGTGCGCCTCGGCGTCGATGGCGAAGGCACCGTGCCATCCCCCTGAGTTCATCAGGAAGGTGGTGGAGAAGTCCTCGGCCAGCTCGGGCCCCAGGCCACCGATCTCACGCAGGGCCTGGGTGCGTACGGCGTAGTGCGAGCCGATGCACAGCGGACCGTATCCCTCGGAGTGTCCGAGCTGGAAGGCACCGTGGAAGGCCGCCTCCTGGTGGAGCCGGCCGCGCGCCGACCAGGAGGCGTCGGCGTTGGAGTCGCAGATGCTGGGGGCACCGACGTAGCCGATGGCGGGGTCGGCGAAGGGCCGTACCATCTCGCTCAGGTAGTCGCGGTGGGGAACGTGGTCGCAGTCGAGCTGGGCGACGACGTCGTAGTTCTCGTAGCCCCCGTGGTCGTAGAAGTAGGCGAGGTTGCCTTCCTTGCAGCGGGTGCGGCGCGGCCAGGTGGCTCGGTGGTAGTCGGTTACGCCCCGACGGCAGGAGAGCCCGACACCGTTCTCACGGCACCAGGCGACGATCTCCTCGGTGGGATCCTCGTCGCACAGCCACACGTCGTACCAGTACGGGAACGCCTGGTCGAGCATCGCGAGGAGGGTCGTACGGGCCACGTCCCAGGGCTCCGAGGGCGCGCGGGTCACCACGAAGGCCGTCCTCAGCTCGGGGACGGCGACGGACGGGTCGAAGCGGCGCATCCGGGTGCACACGAGCACGAACTGGAGGGGCAGGAGGGCCAGGTAGATCAGCAGGGCGCTGTTGACGATCAGCCCCGTCCAGCCGACCCGGTGTTCGGGCTGGAGCCACCAGACCCAGAACCAGACGAGCCCGGCCAGCCATCCGGCGCTGAGCAGCGTCACTTTGAAGCGTTCGGCGCGGGAGAACTGGGAGACGAAGCTGCCGGCTCGTGTCATGGCCTTACGGGGAGGGCTCCCGAACACGGGCCCGTCGGGGGAGATCCCCACGACGTTCCCCGCGGAGAGTGCCTGGATCTCGCCGGGGAGCGCGTCGGGTGACGTGCGGGTGATCGTGTCGGCCTCGAAGGCAGGGCCTGGTGCGGCCTGCGTCATCTGTGTGCTCCAGGAGGAAGGTCGCCGAGTTTGTGCGGCCGTACGCGGCGTCGTGCCGATGCGTGAGGGCATCGGCACGACGCCCGGGCCGGGGGCGGGGTGCGAGCCGGCGTGCGGGGGATCACGGAACCGGGACGGTGTCCTGCTGCCCGCCGCGGATCGCCGCGGCTCCCACCGCGATGTCCTTGGGCCGCTCCATGAACGACTCGACGGTCCTGCGCAGCCCTTGCCGGACCTCCACCTCCGGCTCCCAGCCGAGCTGTTCACGTGCCCGGGTGATCACCGGTCGCCTGCGGGTGGGGTCGTCCGTCGGGAGCGGGTGGTACTGGACGTCCGATGCCGAGCCCGTGAGTTCGAGTACGAGCTCGGCGAGTTCGAGTACCGTCCGCTCCTCCGGATTTCCGAGATTGACCGGTCCCGTGACGCGTGAGTCCAGCATGGCGACAATGCCTCGGATCAGGTCGTCGACATAGCAGAAGCTCCGCGTCTGCTTGCCGTCGCCGTAAATCGTGAGCGGTTCGCCGGTGAGCGCCTGTGTGATGAAACTTGAGACGACACGGCCGTCGTGCGGGCGCATTCGGGGGCCGTAGGTGTTGAAAATGCGGACGATTCCCACGTCGACACCGCGGCTCCGGTGATAGGCCATTGTGACCGCTTCCGCGTATCGCTTGGCCTCGTCGTACACGCTGCGCGGTCCGACCGGGTTCACGTTCCCCCAGTAGTCCTCGTCCTGCGGGTGGATCACGGGGTCGCCGTAGACCTCACTCGTCGAGGCGAGCAGGAAGCGGGCCCCGTTCCGCTCCGCGAGGCGCAGCACGTTCTCGGTGCCGCGGCTGCCCACCGCCAGGGTTTCCAGGGGCCGGCGCAGGTAGTCGGGTGGTGAGGCGGGGCTCGCGAGGTGAGCGACCGCGTCGAGCGGGCCGTGCACCTCGACCGCTTCGCTCACATCGGCGAGAATGAATTCGAACGCGCGGAACTCACGCAGGTGTGCGATGTTCTCGGGCTTTCCCGTGGAGAAGTCGTCGAGGCATACGACGGAATCACCGCGCCGCAATAGTGCCTCACACAGGTGTGAGCCCAAGAATCCCCCGCCGCCGGTCACTGCAACGCGCATGGCTTTTCTCCAGGAGGGGACGAAAGACGGAAAGCGGATCCTTCGAATCCGCAAGAAAACAATATGGGCGGACAGGGGCGTGGCCTGGAGGCCTCTCCGGGGAATGGGCTGTTCGGTCGCCACGGGAATCGGACGTCTCCCGGCCCGTTCCGCATGGCTGGCTGGTACGTGTCACGGGTGGCATCACAGGCCGCGGTCAGCGCATACGTGCGAACCCTTCACTCACGCGTGTGAACGATCACCGCGCGCGTCGGGCCGCCGCCGCCCCGCCGCGACGTGTGACGCGCATCGAGTGGCTCCCTCGGCGGGCCGGGCCGGGCGTGCGAGGGCGCACGCGCCCGCTCTCGCCCCCGGTTCTCGTCCCCCGGTGCGGCGCGTGCTGACGGTGCTCGCGGAGCGGACCTTCGGGTCGTGGCGCCATGGAGGTCCGAACCGGCGGTCAGCGCGCGGGCGGCGTACCGATCAGGTCGTCACCCAGCGGCAGGCAACGGTTCGGTGATCGTGGTTCATGACGCCGAGAGCGCCGCGGGGCGGCGGCGCCGCCGGACCCGTACCGTCAGAGCCGTCCCGGTGGCCGCGACCAGCACGCCCGCCACCGTGAGGAACCAGACCGGGATCCCACCGCCGACCGTCAGGAGCCGGTCGTGGTGGATCACCTCCCGGTACGGGGTGTCGGCGGTCGCCGCGGTCAGTTCGTGGTCGCCGTCGATCCGCTTCGGGGAGGGAAACGACTGGTCGATCGCGGTCAGGTACACCCGCTTGTCGCCGCCCGTGAGTTCGGCGACAGCGCCCTCCGGCTCGATCGCCCCGGCGAACGTCACCTCCGGGGCCCGCCCGCCGATGTCGCCACGCGGCTCCATGCGGTGCTCGGCGAGGACGTACAGGCCGAGGGACTGGGGGGTCTTGGCGAGACGGGAGAGCCGCATGGGGTAGATCAGCCGCTCACTGGCGAAGCTGATGTGCAGGGGGTCCAGTTCGCCGCCGAGCGTCGAGCCTTCCGCGTCGGGCGCGAGGCGGACCGCGACGTACTCCCACTTCTGCTCCACGTACGGCCGGAGTCCGGCCGTGAGCCCGTCGGAGAGCTCGAAACCGTTCCCCTCCAGCCAGTCGCCCAGCGCCTTCGGGTCGGTGGCGGTGAGCCGTGCCACGTCGAAGGGGCCGAGTCGCTCGCGGCCGACGACCCCGACCGCGCCGGCGCGGGGTGGTGCGGCGCCCGCCCCGTCCGAGGAACCGCCGGCGAACGGCCAGTCCTTGGCGCGTGGCCAGAAGTAGTGCCGGTCCTCGTGCTCCGGGCGGGTGAGCTGTTCGAGCTCGTCGAAGAGGTCCGCGTCGCCGAGCCGCACGTCGGCCCGGCCGGGCACGGGCATGATCCACGCGGCGCGCTCGGCGGTCCCGCGCACGGTGAAGCGCATCACGATCTCTTCCGTACGGCCGTCCCACCGCACGGCGGAGGTCTCCCGGTCCACACCGATGTGCTGGTTGCGGTCCGGGACCATGGCTCCGCAGCCACATGCGTACGCCGGCGCGATCAGTGAGCCGAGCTGGAGCGCGAGCAGCGCGATGATCATGGTCAGAATCCTGTGTGTCCCCCGCATGTCGCCTCAGACGCCGAGTACGAAGATCTGGTTCCGGGAGGCGGTGGTGTCCAGCAGTGGCAAGGGACCGGCAGGGCCGTGAGCTCCGGGATGCCGTGCGCCACGAGCCCGGCCAGACCCTCGAACGGGCCCTGAGCACGCCGCCCGTACCGGCGCGCACCGGCGCGAAGGCGACCGGCGGACGGGGGCTCACCGACCGGCTCGACACGCTCCCGGCTCCGGATGCCGATGGGCCGGCGGAGGGGTGAACCGGAAACGGCCTCATTTTTCTATCGTTGAAAATTCTCTGTGCACGACCGTAGTCAGGTGTTTGATGCTGTGGCTCAATGTTCGTCTATGTGCAGTGCCTCGCGGGTCGAGGCACTCCGGCTTCTTCGATGAGGACGACGCCTTGAGACGAGAACCAACCCGCCCCCGCGCCTTGTTCAGGACCATCGCCTGCGCGGCGGCGCTTCTGCTCCCGCTGGGGGCGACACTGATACCGGCCGCCGCGGCAGCCCCTGTCACGGCCGCAGCCGCCGACGCGGCCTCCGCCGCCGCCTTCGTGACGGAAGAGCCGTCCATCGAGGTGAACGGCCTCAAGGGCGAGTACTTCGCCATGTCCGCCCCGGGCGCCCGCGACTTCGCCGAGCTGGGCGGGGTGACACTCGATCCGGAGATCAACTTCCCCGGCCTGACAGGCGCCTTCGAGTCCGCCACCGGCAAGTCCGAGCACACCACCGCTCGCTGGACCGGACAGATCGAGGCCCCGAGTACGGGCGAGTACACCTTCTCCGCGATCGGTGACAACGGCTTCCGGCTCTTCATCGACGACGAGCCGGTCATCGACCACTGGGTCCCGGACTGGGACAAGGAACAGACCAGCGAGCCGGTCGCTCTGAACGCCGGTGAACCCCACGAGTTCCGGCTGGAGATGTTCCAGGACATCGGCGGCGCCAACATGTTCCTGCGCTGGTCGAGCCCGGGGCTCGCCAAGCAGATCGTGCCGGAGTCCGCCTTCACCCCGCCTGCCGACTTCGAGGTCTACCCGGTCGCGCTGACCGTCGGCGAGGACGGCCGGAAGCTGCAGGCGACCTTCGACGGCGAGGTGGCGGACGTCGAGGGCGTGAAGGACCACCTCGTGATCGAGGCCGACACCACGCCCATGCCGGTCACATCGGTCACCAGGGCTTCCGACAACCCGAAGGCGCTCGTCGTCGACCTCGCCGAGCCGATCCAGAAGAACCAGCAGGTCCGGGTGGCGTACGACGGCGAGGGCGGCCTGAAGAACGGCGACGAGACCGTCCCCGAGATCAGCCGCAGGGCCAAGAACCTCTCCACGCACCGGCTGCTGACCCCGTGGGGCGAGAAGCTCGACCGTCAGAACCCGCTGCCCGAGTACCCGCGCCCGCAACAGGTGCGCAAGCAGTGGAAGAACCTCAACGGGCCGTGGGAGTTCGCCGGCGCGGCCGCGGGTGAGCAGCCGGTCTTCGGCAGGACGCTCGACGAGCGCATCACCGTGCCGTTCCCCGTCGAGTCGCAGCTGTCCGGACTCGAACGCCACGAAGACCACATGTTCTACCGCAAGCTCGTCACGGTTCCCAAGAACTGGTCGGTCGGCAAGAACGGCGACCACGCGAAGCGCCTGAAGCTCAACTTCGGCGCCGTCGACTACCAGGCACGCGTGTGGGTGAACGGCGAGCAGGTCGCCGAGCACACCGGCGGCTACACGGCCTTCAGCGCCGACATCACCGACGCGCTCAAGGGCCGCGGCCCGCAGGAGATCGTCGTCGCGGTCACCGACACCACCGGACGCGACCAGCCCACGGGCAAGCAGTCCAGCAACCCCGGCGGCATCTTCTACACCGCGTCCTCCGGCATCTGGCAGACCGTGTGGATGGAGCCCGTCGCGTCTGCCGCGGTCGACTCCCTCAGGGCGACGCCCGACATCGACAAGGGACGACTGGCTCTGACGGTCAACTCCGAGGGTGCGACCGGGGCTGCCCGGATCACCGCCGTCGCGCGTGACAAGAAGGGCGAGGTCGTCGGCCGCGTCACCGGACCGGCCAACAGCGAGCTCAGCCTGCCGGTCGCGAAGCAGCACCTGTGGACGCCGGACGACCCCTACCTCTACGACCTGGAAGTCACCTTGCGCGACGGCAGGTCGAAGGACACCGTCGACAGCTACTTCGGCATGCGTTCCTTCGGCGTCGAGAAGGTCGGCGGCTACCAGAAGCTCGTGCTGAACGGAAAGCCGTTCTTCTCCCTCGCCCAGCTCGACCAGGGCTTCTACCCCGACGGGCTCAACACGCCGCCCAGCGACGCGGCCCTCGTCTTCGACCTGAAGACACAGAAGGACCTCGGCTTCAACGCCGTACGCAAGCACATCAAGGTCGAGCCCGCCCGCTGGTACCACCACGCCGACCGGCTGGGTCTCCTGGTGTGGCAGGACTTCGTCTCGGGCGACCTGACGGGGGAGAAGGGCCACAAGGCGTTCCTCGACCAGGGCGCCGAGATGATGGAGCAGCTGCACAACTACCCCTCGATCGGCGGATGGATCGTCTTCAACGAGGGCTGGGGTGAGTGGGACCGCACGGAGACCGGGCGGATCACCGAGTCCGTCCAGGCCGCCGACCCCTCACGGGTCGTCAACGCCCACAGTGGCGTCAACTGCTGCAACTCCAAGGGGGACAGTGGCAAGGGCGACATCATCGACCACCACGACTACAACAACACCGACGCCCCCTTCCCGGACCACCGGGCGGCGATGGACGGGGAGCACGGCGGCTTCACGCTGCGCGCCCCCGGACACATGTGGCCGGGCACCCCGACGGTGATCTACAGCGGCGTCGCCGACAAGGCCGCGCTCACCGCCAAGTACGTGGAGAACACCCGTACGCACTACCTGGAAGCGGCCGGCGCCGAGCTCTCCGGATCCGTCTACACCCAGGTGACCGATCTGGAGAACGAGCTCAACGGACTCTGGACGTACGACCGCCGGGACATCAAGGTCGACCAGGCGCAGGTGCGGAAGATCAACGAAGAGGTCATCGCGGCGGGTGCCGCCGCGGGTGACCGGGACGCGGTCAAGGGCGGCGGCGCCTGGTCCCTCGACGAGAACGGCGGTACCACGGCGGCCGACAGCGGACCCAACCACAAGGACCTCACGCTCACCGGGGGTGCGTCCTGGACCACCGGAGTGCACGGATCCGCGCTGAAGTTCGACGGCAAGGGACAGTACGCCCAGACGAGCGGCCCGGTGGTCGACACCACCACCGACTACACCGTCTCCGCCTGGGCCTCCCTGGACACGCTCCCGGGCAACTACGCCACCGTCGTGAGTCAGGACGGCCGCCGCACGGAGAACCCGTTCTACCTCCAGTACGGACAGGGCGCGTTCGCCTTCTCCACGCCAGGCGGCAACCGGGCCCGGTTCGAGGTGACGCCCGAGCTCGGCCGGTGGTACCACCTCGTCGGCGTGCGCAGCGGCGGCCAGATCAAGCTGTACGTCGACGGCGAGCTCGCCGCAACCGTCGCGGCCGGGGCCGCCGATGTCAGCACCGGCGCGCTCTCCGTGGGCCGCGCCAGGTGGTCGGGCGGCAACGTCGACTTCTGGAACGGCTCCATCGACCAGGTGCGGGTGTACGACAAGGCGCTGAGTGACCAGGAGGTGACCGCACTCCACGACGGCGAGAAGCCGTAGGGCCGAGGCCCGCGTACCGCTCCCGGCAGCGCGGCGTACGCGCTGCCGGGAGTTCGGCATGTCACGGGAAGGATCCGGGAAGGCAGCACACCTGTGAGCCCCGGTGACGGGCGACGTCCGAGGACGGCCGCGAGCGCACGAGAGAGCCCGGCGTCGACCTGTCGGGGCCGACGCCGGGCTCAGGGATCACCTCAGGGAGCCCAGGGGGCTTCCACCGCCCAGGTGATGTCCTCGGTGAAGGTGGCCGGGTTGTCCCACGCGTGCGAACCGCCCGGTGTGGCCAGCCACACCTCGGAGCCGATGTGGCGCAGGTAGCTGCCGGGCAGATTGGCGCTGGTCAGCCGCACCCCGCCCGTTCCCGCGACCGCGCACCAGGTGGCGTCCGCCCTGAACAGCGCGGAGCCGTCGTCCGCGTCGCGCCGGACCCGGAAGTCCCGGTGCCGGAGGTACTCACCGGGGTAGTTGCGGGATTCCAGCGAGTAGCAGTTGCTGTTCGCCAGCCCGGTGACGACCTTCCAGGTGGCGTCGTTCTTCAGCAGTGCGGTGCTGCCGCCGTCCACGACCGCGGTGAAGGCGAGCTGCTCCTGGTGGCGCAGGTACTTGTTCGTGTGCCCCGGTGTGGTGACCCGGAGGGACGTGAACTGGCCGGTGGGCAGAGTGACAGGGGGTACGGGAGTCCTGGAGGCCTGGATCAGGGCCTGGTTGGCGGCCTTCACGCGCGCCGCGTCGACCTTGACCACCTGGCGGTCGTAGGTGAGCAGGCCGTTCGCCTCGTTCTCGACGTCCGTGATCTCCGTGTACACGGAGGCCGAGAGACCGGCCGGCATCTGCCCGATGCGGATGCTGTCGAGGAGCCCAGTGAAGCGGTTGTTCAGGGCGGAGACGCTCGCCTGGTCCTCGTAGCTGAATCCACCGCCCGGATACCACTCGTGCCCCGGGACCCGGTATCCCAGCCCGCCGAACTCCCCGAGGACCGCGGCCCGGGTCGCGGTGGGCGCGGTGTTGCCCGGGCCCACGTAGATGTGGTTGTCGACCACGTCACCGTTGCCGCCGTCCACGGAGCCGCAGCAGTTGACGCCGCTCATGTTGTTGACCAGCCGGGACGGGTCGTACGCCTTCACCTCGTCGGCGATGCGTGCCTGGTCGTACTGCCCCCAGCCCTCGTTCTGGTTGACCCACATGACCACGGACGGCGAACTGCGGTGCTGGTCGATGATCGCGTGGTACTCAGCCTCCCACTGGATGCGCGCGGCGCTGTCGGGCGTCTTGCCGGTGTCCATCGACGGCATGTCCTGCCACACCAGGAGCCCCAGCCGGTCCGCCCAGTAGAACCACCGCTGCGGTTCGACCTTGATGTGCTTGCGGACCATGTTGAAGCCCAGGTCCTTGTGGGCCTGCAGGTCCGACCTGAGGGCCGCGTCGGTGGGCGCCGTGTAGATGCCGTCCGGCCAGTAGCCCTGGTCGAGCGTGCCGCTCTGGAAGACGAACTTCCCGTTGAGGACCGGACGCAGAATGCCGCCGGTCCTTGCCAGGCCGACCGACCGCATACCCGCGTAACTGCCCACGGAGTCCACCACGGACGCCTGGTCGAGCAGCTCCGCGCGCACGTCGTACAGGAACGGGTCCTCAGGGCTCCAGAGCCGGGGACCGGGCACCGGCACGGCGATCTCCGCGCCGGGCGCCCCGGTCGCCGTACCCACCACCGTGCCCCCGCTGGAGACCGTGACCCGGGCGCTGCGGCCACCGCCGGACGCCGCGTGTACCTTCACCCGCAGGGTGCTGCCGGCCAGGTCAGGCACCATGTCCAGCCGGGTGATGTGTGACGCGGCGACGGGTTCGAGCCAGACGGTCTGCCAGATGCCCGAGGCGGCGGTGTAGAAGATCCCGCCGCCCGGATGCGGGTTCACGTCGTTGATCCGCTGTTTGCCCACGGCCTGGCCGCCGGTCTGGGTGGGGTCGTACACCGAGACCACGACGGTGTTCGTGCCACCGTTCAGCCGAGGCGTGATGTCGTACGCGAACGAGTCGAAGCCGCCCTTGTGGGCACCGACCTGCGTGCCGTTGACCCAGACCGTGCTCTGCCAGTCGGAAGCGCCGAAGTTGAGCACGACACGGCGGCCGTTCCAGTCCGATGGCACCGTGAAGGTGCGCTTGTACCAGAGCTTGTCGTTCTCGGTGATCCTGCGTTTGATGCCCGACAGCGCGGACTCCGCGACGAACGGAACCCTGATCTGCTCCGGGAACGCGGCAGGCTGGCCGGCGTCGCGCCCGGTCACGGCGAAGTCCCAGATCCCGTTGAGATTGGCCCAGTCCGGACGGGTGAGCTGGGGGCGCGGGTATTCCGGAAGCGGCTTGTCCACGGGGACCTGGCCGGTCCACGGGGTGGTCATCGGGGAGGGCTTCGGCGCCCAGGCCGTGGGCGCGGCCTGGGCGGGCGGCGCGCCGACACCGACCAGCGCGGTCGCGACGAGGGCCAGAAGCCCCGTGCCGACGGTCAAGCGTCTCCACCACGGCCTGCGGCCGGGTACACGTACGGAATTCATCTCTCTCCTTCTCGTGGGGGAGCGGGGGATCAGAGGAGTTGCCAGAGGTGGTCGGCGGTGCCGTTGTCGTCGAACTGGACGACATGCGCACTGTCGGCCGTGGACATGCCGTCGACGCCGAGCACCTTGCCGGAGTTGCGGTTGCGGACGCGGTACCAGCCTTCGCCGTCCGGCACGAGCTGCCAGAGGTGGTCGGCGGTGTCGTTGTCGTCGAACTGGACGACGTGGGCGCTGTTCGCGGTGGACATGAGGTCGACGCCGAGCACCTTGCCGGAGTGCCGGTTGCGGATGCGGTACCAGCCGTCGCCGTTGGCCACGAGCCGCCACAGGTGGTCGGCCGTTCCGTTGTCGTCGAACTGGACGACGTGGGCGCTGTTCGCGGTGGACATGAGGTCGACGCCCAGCACCTTGCCCGAGTGCCGGTTGCCGATCCGGTACCAGCGGTCCGCGAGCCACCGCTCCGCGTCCGGGCTCACGGTCGGGAAGGACGTGATCCGCAGCCGCGCCGCGCCCATGGGGACGAGCGTGACGGTCTCGACCGGCTCGGTGCTTCCGGCCGGGCCCGGCCGGAGCGGCGCCACCACGTGCTCGTCGTCGGCGGTCCACTCGGGTATCCGGCGGGCGCGAGCGGTCATGACGAGCGGTGTGTTCTCCAGTGTGAAGGGATTGCCGTCGGCGGCGCGGCCGGTGGAGCGGTGGCGCAGGGATGCTGCCGGCCGGTCACCGTCCAGCACGAGGCCGTAGTTCCACGGCGTGGTGGCGTGCACGGCGTACTCCGGGAACTGCTCGGTCCCACCGATGCGCTCGTACGCCTCCCCGATGCGCAGGGAGTAGGTGAGCGGCCCGTGATCGACGCTGACCGAGCCGTGGTTGTCCGTCCAGGTGCGCACGGAGGTGTGCTGCGGGAGGCGCAGGGTGACCTTGTCGCCGTCCGCCCAGGTCCGTTCGATCCGGGTGAAGGCGGGTCCGGCCGGGGCGGTGATCCGCTGCCCGTTCACCCGGATCTCCGGTGCGGAGCACCAGGCGGGTACGCGCAGCACCAGCGGGAAGCGCAGCGCCTTCGCAGAGGTGAGGGAGAGGGTCACCGTGTCCGTGAACGGGTAGTCGGTCTCCTCCGTGAAGGTGACCTCCGTGCCGTCCGCGACCTTGGCGGTGACCGTGCAGGGTGCGTACATGGCGGCGGCCAGACCGCCGTCCGGGGTGGCCAGCCATAGTTCCTCGACGAAGTACGGCCAGCCCATTCCGTAGTTGTGCGGGCAGCAGCGGTACTGGTCGACGCCCGGCAGGTACGCCTGCATCGCAAACCCGTTCTGGAACTGCCTGTCCCGTTTCGGCGTGTTGTCCAGATCGACGCTGTTCGCACTCGTGATGTAGTGAACCGCTCTCGCGGAGGGGTCCAGCGAGGCGGGCAGCGAGTTGAACGCCAGTTCCTCGCAGCGGTCGGCCCACAGGGGATCGCCCGTGATCCGGGTGAGCAACTGGTGGCTCGCCATGAACTCGACGATTCCGCAGGTCTCGAAACCTTGCCGGGGATCACCGTGGCCGGGACGGGCGTTCTCGTCCCCGGCGAAGCCGCCGCCGGGGAACTGCCCGTAGCGCTCCATGGCCTTGGCGTACGTTCCGTACGTGTCCCGTACGTCCTGCGGCGACCCGCTGCGCAGGGAGTACTGGGCGGGCTCGCGGAAGCCCTGCGCGATGTTGACGTTGTGCTGGTCGACCAGGTTGTCGCCCCAGTCGGCGCCGTACCGGTGGATGGTGTCGGCGAGGTCGAGCAGGAACGTGTCGCCGGTGCGGTTGAACAGCCAGAAGACGCTGTCGAGTCCGTCGCCCCAGCGAAGTGCGATCCAGCTCGTGCCGAACGCGCCGGGGCCCTGGGCGTTCATGTAGCGGAAGAACCTGCTGAGGAAGGGGATGATCCGGGTGTCGCCGCTGTACTCCTGCCAGGAGCGCAGCGCCTGCAGCAGGGGCAGGAAGGGCCAGAAGTCGGGACCGCCGTCGAGTGAGGTCCGGAGGGACTTCGGACCGAATGATCCATCGGGCTGCTGGGTGGCCAGGATTGCGTCGATCCAGCGGCGCGTGGCGGCCAGGGCTGTCGCGTCCGCGGTGACGATCGCAAGGTCGGCGTATCCGCGCAGCCAGTAGGGGACCTCCTCCCAGCCGCCCCGGTCGGGGTGTACCCAGCCGGATGTGCCGAAGTCGAGGAAGTGCGAGAACTCCTCGTACCGCCCGCAGAGACCGTCGAGTTGGAGCCGGAGCTGACCGGCGAGCCATCCTCGGGCGGTGACACGGCCGGGGGGCAGTTTCAGGAACGCCGTGGGGTGCAGCGGAGCGGCGTTGGGTGCGTAGTGCCCGCCGCGGGCGGCCGCGGCCATGCCCCCGGCCGCGGTCGCTGTGGTGGCCCACCGGCCGGTCGCGGTGGCCGGGGCGGCGGTGACCAGGGCGCCGGCCATGAGTTGTCTGCGGTTCAGGGACATCGTTCGGCTCCGCTTCTGCTCTGCCGGGCAGGGAGGGCGAGGCCCACACGCGGGCCGTGCCTGAGGAAGGTGGCTGCCGCTTTCGGGCCGACGGCGCGGCCCCTTGCTTTCAACGTTGGAAAACTGATGTCGGCGGTATGACAGCACGCGGTCAAGCGAGGTGTCCAGGGGTGGCGCAGTACCTGGTGCCCTAAGGGCCCGTCTGCGGCGCGTCCGGGTCCGTACCGCCGGGCGACACATTTTCGAAACGCGACGACAACTCTCTTGCCGCCGGTGGCACCCCGCCTATATAACGTTGTAAACCGAGCCGCCGAGAGGCCGCACAGGCTCTTGCGACCACCGTTTTCCCAGCTGGGAAGCGGGTCGTGAGGAATGCAGTGTCATCTGCCGCCCAGCGGCCGATGCGTCGTCCAGCCATGCCCGACCGTGCGCCGAAGGGCGTGCCGTCACCCCGCCAAGGAGCGTTCCGCGCATGATGACTCAGCGTCGATCCCGTACCCTCGCCGCGGCCTGCCTGCTGGCCGCAACCGCCACGCTGGCGGCCTCAGGCTGCTCGAAGTCCGAGGTCACGGACTCCGCCGGCGGTGACAGCAGCCAGGGAGCGCAGGCGGCCAAGACGCCTGAGGCCAGTTCCGGTGGCGGCTGCTCGCTCCAGACGTACGGCGGACCGAAGCTCGACCTGAAGGACGCGGTGGTCGGCTTCTCCCAGTCCGAGAAGGAAGCCAACCCCTTCCGTATCGCCGAGACGCAGTCCATCAAGGACGAGGCCAAGAAGATCGGCGTCAAGAAGCTGCTCACCACCAACGCGCAGTCGCAGCTGTCGAAGCAGATCAGCGACATCCAGGACATGCTTTCCCAGGGCGCCCAGTTCCTCATCGTCGCCCCGCTCAACTCCGACGGCGTGGAGCCCGCGCTCAAGGCCGCCGCGGCGAAGAAGGTGCCAGTCCTCACCATCGACCGCAAGGTCAACTCCACGGCGTGCGAGGACTACGTGGCCTTCCTCGGCTCCGACTTCGTCGAGCAGGGCAAGCGTGCCGCCGACGCGATGATCAAGGCCACCGGTGGCAAGGCCAAGGTCGCCATCCTCCTCGGCGCCTCCGGCAACAACGTGACCACCGACCGCACCAAGGGCTTCGTCGACCAGATCGAGGCCAAGGCCCCCGGCATAGAGATCGTCGCCCAGCAGACCGGCGAGTTCGCCCGCGACAAGGGCCAGCAGGTCATGGAGCAGCTCATCCAGTCCAAGCCGGACATCACCGCCGTCTACGCGGAGAACGACGAGATGGGCCTGGGCGCCGTCACCGCGCTGAAGGCGGCCGGCAAGAAGCCAGGCAAGGACGTGAAGATCGTCTCGATCGACGGTACCCGCAACGCCGTACAGGCCCTGGTCAACGGCGAGTACAACGCCGTGATCGAGTCCAACCCGCGCTTCGGACCGCTGGCCTTCGCGACCGCCCAGAAGTTCTACGGCGGCGAGGAGATCCCCGAGAACGTCATCATCAGCGACCGCGCGTACGACGAGACCAACGCCAAGGACTCGCTCGGCGGGGCGTACTGATCCGCGCCGGACACCGACGGCCCGGCCGCCGCGGCGCAGACGACACCGCGGCGGCCCTTGGGCCCACACTCTTGGAACAGCGGAAGGCCACGACCACCCATGGCACCACCCGAAGCAGTACCTCAGGCACCGGAGGCGGCCGCGGACGCCGCTCCCGCCGTGCTCGAAGCCCGCTCGGTGAGTAAGAAGTTCCCCGGTGTCGTCGCTCTCGACGACGTCTCCTTCTCCCTGCGGGCCGGCGAGACCCACGCCCTGGTCGGGGAGAACGGCGCGGGCAAGTCCACCCTCATCAAGGTGCTGACCGGCGTGTACCGGCCCGACGGCGGAGAGCTGCGGCTGGCGGGCGAGCAGGTCCGGTTCGCCCGGCCGTTCGAAGCGCAGCAGGCCGGGATCTCCACGATCTACCAGGAGGTCAACCTCGTCCCGCTCATGAGCGTGGCGCGCAACATCTTCCTGGGCCGCGAACCCCGCAACCGTTTCGGCCTCATCGACTTCTCGCGGATGCACCGCGAGACCGCCGCACTGCTCGACGGCTTCGGCGTACGCGTCGACCCCCGCCGACCGCTGCACACCCTGGGGATCGGCACCCAGCAGATGGTCGCCCTGGCACGGGCCGTCTCGGTCAACGCCCAGGTCGTCGTCATGGACGAGCCCACGTCCTCACTCGAACCACGGGAGGTGGAGACCCTCTTCCGCGTCATCGAGGACCTGCGCCGCCAAGGCATCGCCGTGCTCTACGTCAGCCACCGCATGGACGAGCTCTACCGGATCTGCGACCGCGTCACCGTCCTGCGCGACGGCCGCCACATCCACACAGGCGACCTCGCCGGCCTCGACAGGATGCAGCTCGTGTCGATGATGCTCGGCCGCGATCTGGCCGAGGTCCGCCGTGCCGGTGTCACCAACTTCGCGGCCGAGGGCCACGAGGCGGCCCGTACCCCTGTACTGACGGCCACAGGTCTCACCAGCCGACTCCGGCTCCATGACGTATCCGTCTCGCTGTACGCCGGTGAGGTGCTCGGCCTCGGCGGCCTCCTCGGCTCGGGCCGAAGCGAGACGGCCAAGGCCCTGTCCGGCGCCCTGCCGCTGGACGCCGGTCAACTCACCGTGGACGGGGCGCCGTTGAAGCGGCTCACCCCGGCCGCCGCCATCCGGGCCGGCATCAGCCTGCTGCCGGAGGACCGCAAGGCCGAGGGAATCGTTCCCGGCCTGTCGGTCCGGGAGAACATCGTGCTGGCGGCCATGCCGCGCCTGTCCCGCGCCGGAGTCGTCTCCCGCGCCAGGCAGGACCGGATCGTCGACATCTTCATGAAGCGTCTGCGGATCAAGGCGTCGAGCCCCGAACAGAAGGTCGGAGAACTCTCCGGCGGCAACCAGCAGAAGGTCCTCCTGGCCCGCTGGCTCTGCCTGGAACCCAAGGTCCTGCTGCTCGACGAACCCACCCGTGGCATCGACGTCGGCGCGAAGGCCGAGGTCCAGAGCCTCATCGACGACCTCGCCCGTGAGGGACTGGCCGTCCTGCTCATCTCCTCCGACATCGAGGAACTCATCGAGGGCGCCGACCGGATCGTCGTCCTGCGCGGCGGAGCCGTCGCCGGCGAACTGGCGGGCGACGACGTGGCCGAGGACCGGCTGCTCGAAGTGCTCGCCGACCACGCACCGGCACCGGAGGCCGAGGACCCGGCCGCTCAGGAGGACCCCCGATGACCTCGACCGCCGTCCAGCCACCCACGAAGCCCGCACCGCCCGGCCGGGCCACCTCGCCGCTGGTCCGGCTGCGTGACCCCGCCTGGTACCAGGAGTACGGCGTGTACGTCGCCGTGGGCGTGGTACTGCTCTTCAACGCGCTGTTCACCGACCACTTCATGACCGCCGACAACTTCCGTACCCAGCTGGTCCAGGTCGCCCCCATCGTGATCGTCGCGCTGGGCATGGCCCTGGTCATCGGCACCGAGGGCGTCGACCTGTCGGTCGGCTCGACGATGGCGCTCGCCGCCGCCTTTCTCCCGCTCTACCTCGGCTACGGGCTGGTACCCGCGCTCGTCGTCTCGCTCCTGGCGGGCGCGGTCGTCGGTGCCGTGAACGGGAGCCTGGTCTCCCTCATCGGACTGCAGCCCATCGTCGCGACGCTCGCCCTCTTCGTCGGCGGCCGCGGACTGGCCCTGGTCATGGCCGACGGCCAGCTCAAGCAGATCGTCAACCCCGACCTGCTGGCGCTGGGAACCGGATCCTTCCTCGGCATCCCGCTCGTCGTACTGATCGCCGCGGTGCTCGCCGTCGCGGTGGCCTTCCTGGTGCAGCGCACCACCTTCGGCCGGCAGATCGTCGCGGTCGGCGGGAACCGCTCCGCCGCCGCACTCGCGGGCCTGCCCGTCAAGCGCGTCCTCATCGGCGTGTACGTGCTCTGCGGGGTGCTCGCCGCCCTCGCCGGCATCCTCGCCACCGCCCGGCTCACCGCGAGCGACCCGTCCTCGCTCGGCACGCTCATGGAACTCTCCGCCATCACAGCCGTAGTGGTCGGCGGCACACCCCTGAACGGCGGCTCCGTCCGTGTTCTCGGCACCGTGGCGGGCGCCCTGCTCATGCAGCTCCTGCGAGCCACGCTCGTCAAGCACGACCTGCCCGACTCCACCGCACAGATCGCCCAGGCGGCCATCATCATCGCCGCCGTCTACGTCGCACGGGAGCGTCGGTCCCGATGAACGAAACCACACCCGCACCCACCGGAGCCACAGCCGCACCGACCGTCCCCGCACCCGCGCCGACGCCGGCGCCGCGGAAGACGTCACCGCCCCGCCCCGCCGACGCCGGCGGGCCCACGGGCCGGCAGCGTGCGGCCGAACTCCTCCAGCGGCAGGGCGTGCTCGCGGTCCTGCTGACCGTGGTGATCGCCGCGTCCTTCGTCTACCCGACCTTCGCCTCCCTGGACAACGCACGCGGCGTGACCATCCAGGCGTCGTTCCTCGCCGTGGTCGCTCTCGGCATGACCATGGTCATCATCACCGGTGGCATCGACCTGTCCGTCGGATCGGTCTTCGCCCTGGGCGGAGTACTCGCCGCCTGGGCCTCGCAGTACGGCTTCCTCGCCGCACTGCTCGTCCCCCTCGCCGTGTGCGGGGCGATCGGCCTGCTCAACGGGTTCCTGATCGCCCGGGGGAACCTGGCTCCCTTCATCGTCACGCTCGCTACGCTGCTGGGAGCCCGCGGCCTGCTGCTCGCCCTCACCGACGAGGGCGCCACGACCCACCTGGTGCCCAAGGACTCCGCCTTCGGCGAGCTGGGCCAGGGAAGCGTGTGGGGATTCGGCTACCCGATCCTCATCGCCCTGGTCCTGTTCGGGGCCGGCGGCATCGTCCTGCAGCGCACCTCCTTCGGACAGACCCTCTTCGCCGTCGGCGGCAGCAGCGACGCGGCCACCCTGATGGGCCTCCCCGTCGCCCGCACCAAAATCCTCGTCTACACGCTCAGCGGCCTGCTGGCCGGGCTCGCCGGCGCACTCAACGCGGCGAGGCTGTCCTCCGGCGTCACGATCGTCGGCGTAGGCATGGAGCTCGACGCCATCTCCGCCGTCGTCATCGGCGGCACCCTGCTCATCGGCGGCGCGGGCTCGATCAGCGGCACCCTCTGGGGCGTCCTCCTGCTCGCCGTCATCCAGAACCTGATCAACCAGATCGGCTCGCTCAACTCCTCGTACCAGTCGGTGGTCAGCGGGGGTTTCCTTATCGTTGTCGTGGTGGCCCAGCGTTACCTGGCGCGCAGTCGCAGAAGTACCTGACCGCGAAACCAGCCGCGTCGAGCCACCGAGCAGAAGTGCCGAGTCGAGCCAAGGAGTGCCGTGGGCGTCAGCCTCAAGGACGTTGCGCAACGGGCGGGCGTGTCCATCAAGACCGTGTCGAACGTGGTGAACAACTATCAGCACGTCACACCCGCCATGCGCGCCAAGGTGCAGCAGGCGATCGACGAGCTCGGCTACCGGCCGAACCTCACCGCTCGCCACCTGCGCAAAGGCCGCACCGGCATCATCGCGCTCGCGGTCCCCGAATTCGGCAACCCGTACTTCGCCGAGCTCGCCGGAGCGGTCGTCGACGCGGCCGCCCGGCACGACTACACCGTCCTGGTCGACCACACCGCGGGCCTGCGGGAGAACGAGCTGCTCGTCAGCCAGGGCTTCCGGTCCCACGTGATCGACGGCCTCATCCTCAGCCCCATCCACCTGGAGACCGAGGACCTCATGGCGCGCACCGAGACGGCGCCGCTGGTCCTGCTCGGCGAACGCGAGTACGAGGCCCCGTACGACCACATCGCCATCGACAACGTGGCAGCCGCCCGCGACGCCGTACGCCATCTCGTCGACCACGGCCACCGCAGGATCGCCTTCCTCGGATCGCGCACCGGCCGCGAACGCCAGCCCGCACACCTGCGGCTGCGGGGCTGGCGCGAGGAACTCACCGCATCCGGGATCACCCCGGACGAGAACCTGATCGTGGTCACCGACGGTTACGGCCGCGAGGACGGCGCGGTCGGCATGGCGGCCCTCCTGGACCGGGGCGAGCGGCCCGACGCCGTGTTCGCGTACAACGACCTGATCGCCATCGGCGCGATGCGGACCATCACGGCACGGGGGCTGCGCATCCCGGCCGACATCGCCGTGGTCGGCTTCGACGACATCGAGGAGAGCAACTACGGCGCCACGACGCTCACCACCATCGCCCCGGACAAGGAAGCCATCGCCCGCCTGGCCGTCGACAGCCTCGTCGAACGTCTGTCTGGCAAACCGGTGGCCGAGCCACGCAGGCCGCGTCCCGGATACCGCCTCATCGTCCGGGAATCCACCACTCCGGCGCCTGACGATGCCCGTCCCGAGGACCTCTGATGCCGCACCCCACCGCACACCGCACCCCCTTCGGATCCATCGGCGGCACACCGGTCCACCTGTGGACCCTCGACTGCGGTACGGGAGTCCGGGCCGAGGTACTGACCTACGGCGCCTCGCTGCACCGCCTCACCGTGCCCGACACCACGGGCGCCACCGCCTCGGTCGTCCGCTCTCTGGCGACGGTCGACGACTACACGGCCAAGCACCCGTACTTCGGCGCCGTCGTCGGACGCTACGCCAACCGCATCGCACACGGCCGGTTCACCCTCGACGGGACCACGCACCACATCCCCGCCAACGACCGCGGCCACGCCCTGCACGGCGGCCCCGAGGGCTTCCACACCAAGGTCTGGGACGCGAGCGCGGACAGTACGGACGACACCGCGTCCGTACGGCTCGCCCTGCACAGCCCGGACGGCGACATGGGCTTCCCCGGGGCGCTGGACTGCACGGTCACGTACACGCTCGACGCGACAGGGACCCTCGCCATCGACTACACGGCCGTCAGCGACCGGCCGACCGTCGTCAACCTCACCAACCACGCCTACTTCGACCTGGCGGGCCACGACGACGTCCTCGGGCACCGCCTTCAGGTCGACGCCGACAGCTACGTGCCGGTGGACGGCGACGGCATCCCGCAGGGCCCTCCGGCCGAGGTCCGGGGGACCCCCTTCGACCTCACCGTGCCCCGCGTCCTGCGGGTCCAGCTCGTTCAGAACGACGAACAGCTGCGCGCCGCCGGCGGGTTCGACCACAGCTGGGTACTCCGGGACACCGGCGGCCTGCGCCGCGCCGCCCGGCTCACCGCCCCGGGCGAGGCCCGCGTCCTGGAGGTGTGGACGACGGAACCGGGCATCCAGGTCTACACCGCCAACCAGCTCGACGGCTCCTTCACCGACGCCACCGGCCGCCGCCACGAACGGCACGGATCGGTCTGCCTGGAGACCCAGCACCTGCCCGATTCACCCAACCGCCCCGAGCTCCCCAGCACCGTACTGCGCCCCGGCCGCACCGCCCGCAGCCGTACCGAACTGCGCTTCCCCCACCTGGGAGCCTGATCGAACCGATCCGGGTGGACCAGGACAGACGGAGCCCCCGTGTACGGACCAGGAGTTCGGTCCGGACACGGGGGCTCCGCTCCCGTGGTGCGGCCGCGATGTCAGGTGCGCAGCCACACCGCGGTGTCCACGGGCAGCTCGCCGTCCGCGGTCAGAGGGCCGCTGGCCAGCAGGACAGCGGTGTGGGCGGGCAGCTCCACGGCCGTCTCCGAGAGGTTGGTCAGACACACCACGCCCTCGGCGCGGGCGAAGGCGAGGACACCGTCGGGGGCGGCGAGCCAGGTCAGGGGGCCGTCGCCCAGCCCCGGCGTCTCCCGGCGCAGCCGCAGCGCCCGGCGGTACAGGGTGAGCATGGAGCCAGGGTCGGCTGCCTGCAGGTCGGCGGCGTACGAGGCCCAGCCGACGGGCTGCGGGAGCCACGGTTCCTGGGACGAGCCGAAGCCGCTGTAGGGGGCGTCGGCGCTCCAGGGCATGGGCACCCGGCAGCCGTCGCGGCCGGGGTCCGCACCCTCGGACCGGAAGTGCATCGGGTCCTGGATCCGGTCGAGGGGGATGTCCGCCTCGGGGAGGCCGAGCTCCTCACCCTGATAGATGTACGCCGAACCGGGCAGCGCGAGGCTCAGCAGGGCGGCGGCCCGTGCCCGGCGGGTGCCGACGGCCAGGTCCGTGGGCGTACCGAACGCCTTGGTGGCGAAGTCGAAGCCGGTGTCCTGGCGGCCGTAACGGGTCACGGTGCGGGTCACGTCGTGGTTGCACAGCACCCAGGTGGCCGGCGCGCCTACGGGTGCGTGTTCGGCGAGGGTGCCGTCGATGGACCGGCGCAGCCGCCCAGCGTCCCACGGGCACGCCAGGAAGCTGAAGTTGAACGCCGTGTGGAGCTCGTCCGGTCGCAGGTAGCGGGCGAAGCGTTCGGCGTCGGGGAGCCACACCTCGCCCACGAACACACCCTCGTACTCGTCGGCGACGGCCCGCCACGACCGGTAGACGTCGTGGAGCTCGTCGAGGTCGATGTAGGGGTGCGGGTCGACGCCTTCCACGAAGTCCGGCAGCGCCGGGTCCTTGGCGAGTAGCGCGGCGGAGTCGATGCGCACGCCTGACACCCCGCGTTCGAACCAGAAGCGCAGCACGTCCTCGTGCTCCTGGCGGACCAGGGGGTGGGCCCAGTTGAGGTCGGGCTGCTCGGGGGTGAACAGGTGCAGGTACCACTCCCCGTCGGGGACACGGGTCCAGGTCGCCCCGGAGAACTGCGACGGCCAGTCGTTGGGCGGCAGCTCGCCGTTCCGGCCGCGACCGGGACGGAAGTGGAACAACTCGCGTTCGGGGCTGCCGGGGGCGGCGGCCAGTGCCGCCCGGAACCAGGCGTGCTGGTCGGACACGTGGTTGGGCACGATGTCGACGATGGTGCGGATGCCGAGTTCGCGGGCCTCGGCGATCAGCTTCTCGGCGTCGCCCAGGGTGCCGAAGGCGGGGTCGATGGTGCGGTAGTCGGCCACGTCGTAACCGCCGTCGACGAGCGGGGAGACGTACCAGGGGGTGAACCAGACCGCGTCGACGCCCAGTTCCGCTAGGTAGGGCAGTCTCGCCCGGACGCCGGCGAGGTCCCCGGTGCCGTCGCCGTCACCGTCGGCAAAGCTGCGTGGGTACACCTGGTAGATGACGGCGTCGCGCCACCAGTCTTCGGTGGGAATCGAATGCGGGGCTGCCACGTGAGCGTCCTTTCGGGCAGGGTGGGTCTTCACCGCGGCACGGCCGACGGGGAGTCGGCCGGACCTGCGGCGAGGACGTGGGTGAGCGCGGTGGCCGGACGGGTGCGGGCCGGGCCCGCAGGGACTCAGCCCTTCAGCCCACCGGCGGTGAGACCGCTCATGATGTTGCGCTGGAAGATCAGGAAGATGAGGAGGGTGGGAACCGAGGCGATCGTGAGCGCCGCGATCAGCACGTTCACCGGAACCCCGTTGGAGAGTGAGTAGATGCCGACGTTCAAGGTCTGCATCGAGGGGTCGGGCAGGGTGAGCATGGGCCAGAGGAAGTCCTTCCACACGCCGACGACCGCGAAGATCGACACCACACCGAGGATGGGGCGGGAGACCGGCAGCACGATGGACCACAGGGTGCGCAGGGGACTGGCACCGTCCATCGACGCGGCGTCCAGCAGTTCCTTGGGTATCGAGTCGAAGAACCGCTTCAGCAGGAAGATGTTGAATGCGTTGGTCACCGACGGCAGCCAGATCGCCCAGGGTGTGTTCAGCAGGTTGCGCTCGATGAACGGTACGTCGAGGACCGTCAGGTACTGCGGCACGACGAGCACCGTCGCCGGGATCATGAGCGTCGCCAGCATCATGCCGAGGATGGCCTTGCCCAGCACGGGCCGGAGCTTGGAAAGGGAGTAGGCCGCGGCGACGTCGAAGATCAGCTGGAAGGCGAGGGCGCCGAAGGCGTAGTACAGGGTGTTGAACAGCAGGGTCGCCAGGTCCATGACCTCCCACGCCCGGGTGTAGTTGTCCGGCTCGAACGAACCCGGGACGAGCGTCGGAGGGGTCTGGATGACCTCCTGGGCGTCCTTGAACCCGCTGGAGATCAGCCAGTACAGCGGACCGAGGAACATCAGCGTGAAGCCGCCGACGACGACGGCGAACGTCACCCAGTAGAGGGCCTTGCCGCGCGGCCTGGCCAGTTGCGCCGGCGAAATGAGCGTGCGTGTGGACATCGTTGGTCTCCCCGGTCCTACTCGTCGTCGGCGCGGCTGAGCTTCGCGTACGCGGCCGAGAACCCGGCCAGGATCACGAGCAGGAGCAGGCCGAGTGCCGCCGCGGCACCGTAGTTGTTGAAGTTGAAGGCGTACTGGTAGATCAGGTAGACGACCGTGGTGGTCGAGCCCTCGGGGCCGGCGCCCCCGGTGAGCAGGAAGGGCTCCACGAAGACCTGCATGGTCGCGATGATCTGCATGAGCAGCATCAGCGACAGGATGAGCCTGGTCTGCGGGACGGTGATGTGCCAGATCTTGCGGAACAGTCCTGCGCCGTCCAGCTCGGCGGCCTCGTACAGCTCGCCGGGTATCCCCTGCAGCGCCGCCAGATAGATCAGCGTGGCGCCTCCCATGTTCATCCAGGTGGAGGCGATGACGACCGAGAGCATCGAGATGTCGGGGTCCTGGAGCCATTGCTGTTCCGGCAGGCCGACGAAGCGGAACAGCTCGTTGAGGAGGCCGTAGCCGGGGTCGTAGAGGTATTTGAAGAGCAGGACCGATGCGACCGGCGGCAGCATCACCGGGAGGTAGACCAGGAGCCGGAGGTAGCCCTGGGCATGGTGGAACTCGTTGATGACGACGGCGACGACGAAGGGGACGGCGAACCCGAAGACCAGTGCCAGAAGGGTGAACAGCAGGGTGTTGCGCCAGGCCTGCCAGAAGGCCGGGTCGTTGAACACGGTGGTGAGGTTGTCGAGGCCGACCCAGGTGGTCTGTCCGTCGTCGGTCTTCTGGAACGCCAGGAAGAACTCTCTGATCATCGGATACCAGGAGAACAGCGCGAAGCAGATGACCGCGCCGATCAGGAAGCCGTGAGCGGTGAGATTGCGTCGCAGGCTCCTGGTGAAGTGGCCGCCGGGCGGCCCTGAGCCGGCCGCGCGAGGCGGTGCGTGACGGCTGGTGTCCGCCTTGCTCGGGATCAGGCTGGGGGCCGACATCGTCGCTCCTTGGTACTGGTCTGCCGGGTTTCGGTCCGCGGTGCCGGCCGAGGGCTGTGTGCGCCGTCTGCCGGGGAGAGGGCGCTCATGGCGGGGGCGGGCGGCCGGGCCCGCCCCCGCCGGTACCGCTACTGGTTCGCCAGGACCTGGTTGACCTGCGCCTCGGCGGCGGCGAGCAGCTTGTCCACGTCGGCGTCCTCGTTGGTCAGGACTCCGGACATCACGTTGTCCAGGACCTTGTAGACCTCCTGGGCCTTCGGGGGCTCGGCCTTGCCGCCGACCGGGTTGTCCATGAAGGACTTGAAGTTCTCGACCGGCATCGTGGCGTGCTCGATCCGGGCCGCGTCGTCCTTCGCCTTGGAGTCGTTCAGCCAGAAGTTGGGCTGCGGGATGCCGACCGGCAGGCCGTCGGCCTTGGTGCGCTCCCAGTCGAACTGGCCCTTGCCGACAGTGAGGTTCTTGAAGTTGAGCCAGGCGACCGCGGCCTTGATCTTGTCGCCGGAGATCCCCTTCTTGACCATGTAGTTGTTGCCGCCGGCGAGGGTGCTCTTCTCGCCCGGGATCGGGCCCATCCCGAAGTTCTCGTACTTCGCGCCCAGTTGCTGGACCATGTACGCGATGTCGTCGGGCGCTGCCAGGAACATGCCCAGCTTGTCGGTGGCTATCTGCTTCTGCAGGTCGCCCCAGGCCAGCAGTTGGGTCTTGCCCATGCTGTCGTCCTCCCAGCGCATCGCGCGGAGGTTCTCGACGACCTGCTTGCCCACCTCGTTGTTGAACGCGGCCTTCTTGCCGCTCGCGTCGACCACGTCCCCGCCGAGGCTGTACATCTGGGCGGTGAAGTGCCAGCCGCCGGTGTTCTTGGCGCTGTACTCCCCGAAGCCGGAAACGCCCTTGCCGAGCCCGGCGATCTTCTTGGCGGCGGTGCGGACCTCTGCCCACGTGCGCGGCGGGCTGTCGGGGTCGAGTCCGGCGTCCTTGAAGAGCTTGCGGTTGATCAGCAGCCCCATGGTGTAGTTGCTGGTCGGCAGCCCGTAGAGCTTGCCGTCCGCCTTGAGCGAGTTCAGGACGTCGGGGTCGATGTCCGACAGGGCGGGCACGGACTTGTCGTTGACGTAGGCGGTGATGTCGGAGGCCCCGTCGTTGTCGAGCACCTGCGGCAGGTCGGTGAAGTAGGTGTAGAAGACGTCCGGCTGGGACTTGGCCTTCAGCATCGCGGTGAAGCGCGGCGGCTCCAGGCACTGCCCGGGGGTGGAGCGTCCCTCGATCCTGACGTTCGGGTACGTCTTGTTGAACTCGGCGACGTCCTCCTTCCACTCCTTGAGCTCGGCCTGCTTCGCCGCGGGAGGCATGCAGTCGATGGTGAGCGTCACCTTGGCCTTGGGGTCCAGCGGCGTGGCCGGGTCGGAGGAGCCGACGGGCTCGGACCCGTCGCTGTCGTCGCTGCTGCTCGTTCCGCAGGCGGCGAGCGCTGAGAGTGTGAGCGCGGAGACAAGAACGGCCGTGCTGGCGCGGCGGGTACGGCGGAACCGAGCAGTTCTCATGAGTGGTCCCCTTCGGGCATGTACGTCGGAGTCGCCCCACCGCCGGTGCGTTGTGGGGCGCGGCACACTCAACCACCACGAACAAGTGAACGCAATATCTCGCGTTCATTTCGTAAATCTGTGACAGAGGCGTGAGGTTGAGTCGTGTTCGGGGAGTCCGGGTGATGCGCTTCCCGTACGCGGGCTACGGCTTACCCGGGCCCCTGATGCCGCTGATCGCAAGCGGAAGGGGTGTCGAGTCGCGTGTCGGGACGCAGGGTCCAGCAGGACCCCTTCTGGCGCGTCTGTGGCACGAGGGGTGATGGACTGAACGCAAAGACTGGCGCAAGCCCCGCAAAAGACTTGCACCAGCCCTCGTGCTCCCGGCTGACCGGGAAGGCGCCCTTACGGATTGATGTTGATCTTGAAGGTGGATGTGGTGTTCCTGATGTCCACCGCGTTGCCGTCCAGCTTCAGACCGTTGAAGGTGACTTCACCGACCGCCGGCCCCTGCCCCGCCTCAGGCATCTCGTTGGCCCAGACACCGAAGCCCGATTTGGCTTCGTAGGCGTCCCCGCTCCTGCCGGCCCCCGTGATCGAGACGTCGGTGAAAACGGTGTCCTTGACCGGGAACTGGGGCCTGCCGCCGACGTAGTTCGTCTGGAACATGATGCCGCTGTACGTCGGGTCGACGATGTCGACGTCGCTCACCCGGATCCCCTGGAAGACCTTCGAGGCGGAGAACACCCAGATCCCCGGGAAGGTCTGCGAGCCCCAGAAGTGTCCGCCGGACCGCACGATCGAGATGTTCTCGAAGGTGGTGGGCTCGGTCCCGAAGCCGTTCATCGGGTAGCCGAAGTCGAGCGAGGAGATGGTGATGCCGGAGTAGACGAGCGTGTCGGCGATGTGGATGTTGCGGAAGGCGTTGTCGTAGCCGCCGTAGACGGCGACGCCCGCAGCCCGCCAGGTCAGGGTCGAGGTGAGGTTCTCGTACAGGTTGCCCTTCATGTCCGCGCCTCCGGCGTCGATCGCGGAGAACAGTGCGAAGCTGTCGTCGCCGGTCGCCCGGGCGTCGTTGTTGGAGACGAGGTTGTCCGTCGACCCGTTCGTCATGTTGACACCGTCGGCGAACATGTTGCGGATCCGGGAGTTCTTGATGGTCACACCGTCGGTGTTGGCGCCCCAGTAGAGGCACACCATGTGCTCGTTCCAGATGTTGTCGATCTCGATGTCCGACACGTTGGCGAAGTCGAACACCTTCCCCGGTCCGTTGATGCGTGAGGTGTAGTTGCCGAAGTACGCGAAGTTCCGGAAGGCGGAGCCCTTCGCCGTCCCGTCCGCCCGGAATCCGATGTCGGTGTTGTCCTGCGTCGAGGGTGCGTGGAACTTGGTGTACCAGGGCCCCGCGCCGACGACCTGGACGGCCTTGCCGTACACCTGGAACTTGCTCGACGTCCGGTAGTCGCCTGCCGGCAGGTACACACCCACCAACGTGCCGGTGGGGTCCATGCGGACCTTGTCGAGAGCGTTCTGCACGTCCTGCTGTGTGAAGCCGGCCGGCACCGCGTACGTCGCCGGATCCGGGTTGGCGACCGGGGCGACCTGTTCGAGGTTGACGAAGTCGATCGCGTACGTGGACGTGTTGGCCGCGTCCTTCTGCAGCCTGATCTTCGATCCGGCCGGGACGGTCTCGCCGAGCATGATGTGTGCCTCGTCATAGATGTGACGTGGTCCGCCGAGACCCGGGGAGTTCTCCGGCTCGGTCTCGGCCCCGTACAGCCAGGCGTACTTCGATGTCAGGGGCAGCGCCTTCTTCATGACGCCGTCGACGTAGACGTTGATGGTCGAGTCGATACCGCCGCCGCCCGGCGCGTCCGGGATCGAGAACCGGGTCACCAGGGTGTTGGCGCTCGCTCGGGTGGTGAACTCGACGTACTCTCCCGTCGCGTCGAGGTTCACGGCCTCGCGGCCCGACGCCTCACCGGCGATGTCACCCACCGTCCGGTTGGGGCCGACCACCCGCGCCCCGCCGCCGGCCGTGCCGTCCTCCGCCTCGTACATGTCGTACGGCATGTTCGCGCCCCGTCCGACGAACAGTGGCTGGGCGGAGGTGTTGTTCTCCCGCTTGACCGGCAGTTCGTTGGCGTCGTCCGCGACGGTGACCTTGAGCGAGTAGGAGCCGTTCACGGCCTTCCAGGTGCCCAGGCTCACCGCCGCGGTGGTCGCACCCGCGGCGATCGTGCCCGCGTGCGCGCCACTCAGCGTCTTCACGGTGGCGCCCTTGGCGTCGACGACGGCCAGCGTCACCCCGTGGCTGCCGGCGGCCGAGGGCTCCGTGCCCTGGTTCTTCACAGCGACCTTGAAGGTGACGTCGTCACCGGCCGCCGGACTCGACGGCGACGTGGTGACCGCGGTGGCGATCAGGTCGGAACTCGCCACCGGCTTGACCACGAGAGCCGTGGGGTGGGTGTAGGTGTTGTTGGTCTCGTTCTGCTCGGCGACGGCGCCTGCTTCGTCCGCGACCGCGCTGAGCTGGTAGCTGCCCGCGGGCCACCGGCCGATAGAGGCACCGACCGTGGCCGAGGCGCCGGCCGCCAGCGCTCCCACCTGAGCGGTGGCCACCTTCGTCCCGCCGAGGCGCAAGGCCACGGCGCTGGCCGGTGCGGCCTGGCGGCCGCTGTTGCGGACGGTGGCGGAGACGGTCACGGCGTCGGACTCCACCGGTGCGGACGGGGAGACCGCCAGAGCGGACACCTCCAGGTCGGGGTTGGGCGCCGGGACGCCGATGACCTGGAACTCCGCGAGCTGGCCCGACGGCGCTCCGCTGTTGGACGTGAAGCGGAGCTGGACCTCCGCGGCACGCACGCCCATCGGAATGGTCACGCTGTTGCCGCCGGAGGGATTGAAGGTGTACGCCTTCGCCGCGACCACGGAGGTGAACCCGGACGCGCCCTGCTCGCGGGTGAGCACCTGGACGGTCTGGTCGCGGGTGGACCAGGCGGAGTCCGGGTTGAGCTTGAGGACGAGGGCGGTGACGTCCGCGTCGGTGCCGAGCTTGACCGTCAGGGTGGCCGGGTAGCTGCCGGCCGCGCCCTCCCAGTACGTCGCCGGGTTGTTGTCGTTCGCGTTCTCCGCAGTGAACGCGTGGACGAATGAGGAGGCGCTGACCGGCTTGCCGACGGCCAGGTCGGAACCCTGCCCGGTCGACGCGGTGCGGGTGACGGCGTTGCTGTCCCCCGAGACGTTGCCGGCCGCGTCCTTGGCCCGTACGAGGTAGGTGACGGTTGCCGACGTGGGCTGACTGTCGGTCCAGGTGGTGACGTCACCGCCGACGCTCCTGCGGAGGACGTTGTCGGCGTAGACGTCGTACCCCGTCACCCCCTTGTTGTCGGTGGAGGCGGTCCAGGTCAGTCTGATCTGTCCGGCCGACGGTTCGGTGAACCCCAGACCGGCCGGAGCTGTGGGCGCCTGCGTGTCACCGGTGTCACCGGTGCGGGTGACGGTGTTGCTGTTGCCCGACTGGTTGCCCGCGGCGTCCTTGGCGCGCACGTAGTAGGACACCGTCTGGCCGGCCGGCCTGTTGTCGGTGTGCGTCGTGACGTTGCCGGCGACGCTGGTCAGGAGCCTGCCGTCGGCGTAGATGTCGTAACCGGTGACGCCGACGTTGTCGGTCGCCGCGTTCCACACCAGCCGGATCTGGCCGGAACCCGGCTCGGTGAGGGCCAGACCCGAGGGTGCGGCCGGCGCCTGCACGTCGCCGGTCACCGGTCCGTAGACCTCCAACTCGGATACCTGAGCGGCTGGTTGCTGACTGTTCGCGCTCACCAGTACCCGGACGTAGCGGGCGGTGGTCGCGCCGAAGGGAATCGTGACGGAGTTCTGGCCGGCTGCGGCGAACTCGTATGCCTTGGCCGCGGTCAGGTCCGTGTAGTCGGTCCCGTTGTCGCTGCTCTGGATCTTCAGGGTCTGGGTACGTGTGCCCCAGCCGTCGGGCAGTCGCAGGACCACGCGGTCCACGGGTACGGCCGAGCCGAGGTCGGCGCGCAGCCACTGGGGCAGCTCGTTGTTGCGGCTTTCCCAGTAGCTGGCCTTGTTGCCGTCGTTCGCGTTGCCGGCCACATAGGTCTCGGTGTGGCTGCTCGCCGTCAGAGTGCGTCCGGCGGCCAGGTTCCCCGAGGACCCTTCGGCGGCGTGCACCTGCAGCTCCGACAGCTGGGCCGCCTGCCACCCGGTGTTCGCCGTGATGTCGACGCGTACGAAGCGCGTCTGCACGGCAGGGAAGGTGACGGTGACGGTGTTGGCCGAACCGGGGCTGAAGGCGTAGGAGGCCGAGGTCTTCAGGGTGGTGAAGCTCGTGCCGTCGGCGCTGCCCTGGACGGACAGGGTCTGGTTGCGGCTCTCCCAGCTCGCGGGAAGCCTGAGCACGACCTGGTCCACCCGTGCGGCGCTGCCGAGGTCGGTCTGGACCCACTGCGGCAGGGCGCTGCCGGAGCTCTGCCAGTAGGAGCCCTGGTCGCCGTCGGTGATGTTCCTGGCGCCGAACTCGGCGAGTGCGCTGCTCGCGGCGGCAGGATCGCCGAGCGCGATGTTGGGGCCTCCCGCCGCTTGAGCGGATATCAGCGGACCTCCCAGCGTCAGGAGGCTCGTCACGATCACGGCGCTCAGGCTCCGCGATCTCCAGTTCCGGATTCTCATCTGCCCTCGTTCCCGGCCTCGTCGCCGTCGGCGACAACGCACGGCTCAGTCGGATTCGTTCACAGGAATGCGGGGGCGGGGGAGGCCGCGGAGTGACATGCCTGGTCCGCGACCGGTGCCGCCCGCCGCCTCCGGTGCCGCCGTCGCGGCCGGCACCGGAGGCGCGCCCGGTGAGGCATCACCGGGCGGGGGAAGGGTCAGCCGTTCCCGCTGATGACGAACTGCGAACCGGGCTCCACGAGGACGTTGCCCTCGGCCGAACCGGTGATGGTCACGTTCGTCAGCGTCGCGCTGCCCCTGGCGCCGCTCATGGCGAGGATGCCGGAGCCGTTGTTGGACTTGTCGATCCTCACGTTGGTGATCTTGACGTTCGACATCTCACCGCCACCCGTCTTGAACTGGATGCCGTCGTACGTGGAGTCGTGGATGTCGGTGTCCCGGATCGTGACCCCGGGGATGCCCTGCCCCTGGGCGAACAGGGTGATCGCTCCGAACTCCTGGTCCTCGTTCCAGAACGCGCCGCCTGTCCGGTGGAGGGCGTTGTTGGCGATGAGGGTCTGCCCGGAGAAGGGCAGCGGGTCGTGGTCGGTGGCGAGCATGATGCCCGGGTAGTTCATCGTGTCGGCGATGATGTTGTTCTCGATCGTGTTCCCGTAGCCGCCGTAGACGGCGATCCCGTTGGCCCGCCAGGGCAGCTGGATCGTGTTGTTGCGGAAGTGGTTGTCGTGGCCCACGTCGACGGAGGTGTCCTTGACGTACTTGCTGGCCCACACCGCCAGCGCGTCGTCACCGTTGTTGCGGAAGGACGAGTTGTAGACCGTCGAATTGCGGGTGCCGTTGGCGAAGTTGATGCCGTCGGCGTACGTGTTGCGCACGCGCATCCCGCTGAACTCGACGCCGTCGCCCGGTCCCCACAGCTCGGGGATGTTCGAGTAGTCACGGCCCGCCCAGACACCGACGTTGGCGTGCTCGATCCACACGTTGGTGATCTTGGTGCCCTTCCCGAACCTGCCGTTCAGGCCGACTCCGCCCTCCTGGTTGCCGTCACCGCCCCGGATGGTGCCCGAGCCGAAGACGGCGATGTCGGAGATCTTCGTGTTGTCGTCGATGTCGAAGCCGAAGTTGCCCTCGTGCGGGTGGTTGATGCCACTCGCCAGGTGCGGCGGGGTGAGCGTGTAGAGCTGGGAGTGCCACATGCCCGCACCGCGAATCGTCACGTCCCGGATGCCGACCTGGTTGTGGGTGCCCCGGTTCAGCGGGTCGTCGGTGAGGATCTTCTTCTCCTGGCGCCACTGCCCCGCCGGGATCCACACACACTCGATGTCCCCCTTCTGGTCCGCCGTCACCGCGCGCTGGATGGCGTCGGTGTCCTCCAGACCGTCGTTCGGCACGGCTCCGTACTCGGTGATCGAGACGCAGCTGGACGGTTTGGCCGAGGGCGCCGCAACCTGTTCCAGGTCGATCAGGTCGATGACGTAGAACGAGGCGGTGTCACCGGCGTCCCGCTGGAGGCGGAACTTCGTACCGGCCGGGTAGCTCTGCGCCAGCAGGGCGTTCGATTCGTCGAACAGGCGCCGCGCGTCGGCCTGCGGGGTGTTGGTCAGCCCTTCGGGGTCGTCGGTCTTCCCGTACAGCCAGCTGTGCTTGGAGGACAGGTTGAGCTTGCGGACGAACTGTCCGTCGGCATAGAGACTGATCGTCGCCTCGGCGCCGCCGCCCGAGGGGGCGTCCGGAATCGAATTGCGCACGACGATGGAGTTCGCCGCGTTGGTGGAGGTGAACTCCACGAACTGACCAGTGGAGGAGAGACGCACCGACTTGCGGCCGGAGGACTCCGTGGCGAAGTTGGTGTGCCCGAACGTGCGCTTGGTGTCCGAGGTGAGCAGAGTGCCTTCGTAACGGGCGTCCTCGGCCTCGTACTCGGTGTACGGGACGGCCGCACCTCGTCCGACGACCAGCGACCGGGACAGGACGTTGTTGTTCTCGTTCGTCTCGGCGACGACTCCGGTCGCGTCCGCCGTGGCGGTGAGTGTGACGCCACCGCTGACGGCCGTCCAGGTTCCGCTGATCGGCACCGTGGCACTCGCGCCCGCGGCGATCGATCCTGTGGCGCCGTTCAGTGTGGTGCTCCCGGCGGCCAGGCGGGTGACGCTGCCGGCGGCTACCGCGCTCGTGCCGCGGTTCTGGACCTGTACGGCGAAGGAGACCTGGGCACCCACGGCCGGGGCGGCAGGGCTGGACGTGATGCCGGTGACGACGAGGTCCGGGCCGGGGCTCTGGCCGACGACCAGCTTCGAGGCCGCGGTCCTGCTGTTGTTGGTGTCGTCCTGCTCGACGACCGTATTCGCCGGATCGACGGCGGCGGACACGGTGTAACTGCCCATCGCGCGCTTGCCGACCGGGACCTTGACGGTCGCCGAGGCTCCCGCCGCGAGTGCGCCGACCTGGGCCGAGCCCGCCACGGCGCCTTCCAGGCTGACGTTCACGGCCGTCGCCGCGGACGCGGAGGTGCCGGCGTTGCGAACCGTCGCGCCGACCTCGACCGTGTCCGTCTCGGAGGGCGACGAGGGGGACCAGGTCAGATCGGTGATCGTGAGGTCAGGATTGGGCGCGGCGGCTCCCACGACCTGGAACTCCGCGACCTGGGCGCCGGGCGCTCCGGAGTTGGCGTAGAACTTGAGCTGCACATCGGCGTAGCGGCCGGTCACCGGGATGGTGACGGTGTTCCCGCCCGAGGAGGGGCTGAAGGCGTAGTCGGCGCGCGCCTTGAGCGAGGAGAAGCCGGCGGCGGACTGTTCGCGTCCGAGCACCTCGATGGACTGGGTACGCGCGCCCCACACCTGGTCAGGGTTGAGCTTGACCACGACGCCCTCGACCTCGGCGTTGGATCCGAGCTTCACCGTGAGCGTCGACGGGAAGCCCGCGGACTCCCAGTAAGTGGCCGTGCTGTCGTCGTTGGCGTTCGGTGCGTGGTAGGTCTGCGTCGAGGACGATGCCTCGATCGGCTTGTTACGTGCCAGGTTGGAGCCGTTCACCGGGGGTGGGTCGACCGGGCCCGGGTCCTCGCCGAAGACCTCCAGCTCCGACAACTGGGCGGCGTTCCAACCGCTGTTGGTGGAGACCTGCACGCGCACGAACCGGACGCCGGTCGCCGTGACGGGGATGCTGACGGTGTTCGCATTCGACGGGTCGAAGGCGCGCGCGCCTGCTCCGGACAGGGGGGTGAACGACGTCCCGTCGTCGCTCCCCAACACGCTGAGGGTCTGGCTACGGGCTTCCCAGGCGGAAGGGAGTTTCAGGGCCACCCGGTTGACGTCGGCCTCGGCGCCGAGGTCCACCTGGACCCACTCGGGCAGCGTGCCCGTGGGACCTTCCCAGTACGAGGCCTGGCTGCCGTCCGTGACGTTGCCGGCCGGATAGCCGCCGTGGCTCCCGCCTGCGCGGGCGGTCTTGCCCAGCGCCAGGTTCGGCCCTTCGGCGGCGCCGGCGGCGTGGGCGGGGGTGGGCAGCAGACCGAAGGCTATGGCGCCTGCCAGCACCGAGCCGGCGGCCATGCGCCAGCGCTGGTGTCTCATGCTCATGAAGTCCTCTGATTCCTTGTCCGGCGTCCGGGCGCAGCTCCGTGCCCACCGGGTACACCTGGGTGCCTGGTGGGGTGACGTGCGTACAGATCTGTGCGCCGCGGGCGATGACCACGGCTTTCGCCATGAACCTGACACTGCTCTGGTGGGGGTTGTCGGAGGTTGCATGGAACTTTTGAGTGAATCCGTCGAAATTTTGCGTCGACGAGGTGACAGGTTTCTCTTAGGCTGCTGGTTTGTCAACGGGGCTGACACACATGGGAGTTGTCGCCCGAGGTCTCGCCAGGTCAGCGGGATGCGACGGATCCCGGCTGTAGGAGGCATCGGCGTCGCCGTACGGCAGCCCGGCGCGCGGCGGTCAGCGACGGCCGCGCATCCACGCGTCTACGGGCGCCGGCCGTCGGGCCGGGGAGGCGTCGGGTGCGCGCGGGCTCTCCCTGTGGGGAACCCGGCGATACGTCGGCGCGCCGACGCGGATACCCGCGGGCCGTCCGGGGGGTTCGTGGGGCCGACGCGGGCGCGTACGTCAGGGGGGACAGCGGCGGGGAGTACCCGGCGCCGAGCGGGCGGGTTCCCCGCTCCCGCAGCGCGCTCCGGCTGCCGCCGGGCAGTCGCTCGCGTCAGCGCATGGCCTGAGCGGTGTCCTGCGCCCGTGTGCCGGGCGGCATGACGGGCGCAGGACGCGGCTGCGCGCACGTACGTGAAGGAGTCAGGCCGCCGGGGGCCGTGCCGTGGAGCCGCGTACAACCAGTTCGGGCTCGAAGAGCAGCTCGCCGGGATGCATCTGGGCGCCCTGGATCTGGGCACACAACAGCTCGACGGCCGCCCGCCCCATGGCTTCGATGGGCTGCCGGACGGTCGACAGCGGGGGTTCGGTGCAGTTCATGAACGCGGAGTCGTCGAATCCGACCACCGAAACGTCGGAAGGCACTCCGAGTCCGCGCCGGCGAGCAGCCCTGATCGCCCCCAGGGCGAGAGGGTCGCTCGCGCACACGATGCCCGTCACCCCCCGCTCCAGCAGTCGTGCGGCAGCGGCCTGTCCCCCCTCCAGGGAGAACATCGACTGCTCGATGAACTCCTCGGGCAGTACATGTCCGGCCGCACGGGCCGTTGCACGCG
This sequence comes from Streptomyces sp. NPDC048560, assembly GCF_040650955.1. Taxonomy (NCBI): domain Bacteria; kingdom Bacillati; phylum Actinomycetota; class Actinomycetes; order Kitasatosporales; family Streptomycetaceae; genus Streptomyces; species Streptomyces sp. NPDC048560. The sequence goes on along the minus strand of NZ_JBEZIJ010000009.1, from coordinate 352,005 downwards.
CCGCCTCCATCTTGCGCCGGGACGGGATGTGATCGGAAGGACCGAGGACCAGACCGATCTTCTCGTGCCCGAGCGAGGCCAGGTGGCGCCACGCCTGCTCCACGGCGACGGCGTCGTCGCACGACACGCAGGGGAAATCGAGGCCGTCTATGGGGGCGTTGATCAGCACGACCGGGATCTTCCGCTCGGCCAGGTGCCGGTAGTGGTCATGGCGCGCGTCGGCCTGGGCGAAGAGCCCGCCCGCGAAGACGACCCCGGAGACCTGCTGCTCCAGCAGAAGGTTCACGTAGTCGGCCTCGGAGACGCCGCCCTTCGTCTGGGTGCACAGCACGGGCGTGAGCCCTTGCTGCGCCAGGGCTCCTCCGATGACCTCGGCGAACGCGGGGAAAATGGGGTTCTGAAGCTCCGGGAGCACCAGACCGACCAGCCTCGCCCGCTCCCCGCGCAGCTGGGTGGGACGCTCGTACCCGAGCACATCCAGGGCCGTCAGGACGGAACGGCGCGTCGCGTCCGAGACACCCGGTTTGCCGTTGAGTACCCGGCTGACCGTAGCCTCGCTGACCCCCACCTTCTTGGCCACCTGAGCAAGTCGTCGCGTCATGAGCGCAAGGATAACGCAAGAACCGCAAGTCGATTGCGTCAGCTCAGGCGTATTCATCACCTGGGCGTTTCTTCCGAGCTCAGGTGTGTGAGCGGCCCCTGCGCGTGGAGGCCCTACGGGTGAGTGGTCGTGTTCGGTCACCTTTCCGGTCGGCTTTCGCAAGTTATGACAGGCACCCGCAAGGGCCGGTTCCATGCGTACGGGTTGCCCGTGGGCTTCCACCAGGGAGCGCGTCAAGTCCACAGGTGTGCGGCCCGCGTGGGAGACGGTGCGGTGGAGCGGGCGTCCCGGCGGTGTCATCCCGGGCTGACGGCTGACGGCTGCTCACGTGAGATCGTTCGTCCATGAGTGGCGAACTGGAAGTCAGTGCTCTGGCGATCAATGTGACGATCCCGCAGGCGCTCCGGTGGACGGACACTCGACGCGGTGAGGCGTTCACACTGACCACGCTCAACGTCCGGCTCCTCCCGGACGGTCGGCTCGCCGTGAAGGCATACGGGCGACCGGTCGCCGGTGGCCGGGGCGCGTACGTCTCGTTCCCTGTCCCCGACGACCCCGGACTGGCGGCCCTGGTCGCCGATGCCGCCGACCGTGGCGCGGCGCTGTGGGCCGCTCATCGTGGTCTCGACTGAGTGCGGTTCGACAGAGAGCGTTGTGGCCAACCGGACTACGTCCGAGTGGTGGCCGGGGCGGTTCGGACGCTCGTGCGGTGCGGGTAGCGGGCACGGAGGAACGGGCCCCCATCGCGCTCAAGCCGCATCGCGGCACCTGCCTTCCTGGCCTGGCGGGACTGCCGCAGGGCGAGCTGATCGCTGCCTGGTTCGGCCCAGCCCCGCTGGTGGACAGCACCTTGTGACGGTGCGGACCGCGACCGGCTGCCGGTGACAGGTACCGGCAGCCGGCGCTCGACACGGCCGGCGGGCGGACGGGTCAGGAGGCGCTCTCGTACATCCAGCCCGAACACCCGTTCATGTCATACGTCTGGGTGGTGTATTCACCGAGGTACCCGGGTCACCTTTCGCCCGGCCCCGCCCGGCGAGAGCCGGTTGTCCACGCGGTGCACGGCCGTGGACCGCGGCCGTGCACCGGTGATCAGCCAGGCCGTGTGGAGGTCAGGCCGTGTGGAGGGTCAGGCCGTACCTGCCGAGGATCTCGTTGATCGGTTGGAACCACGTCTCGCCGCCCGAGGAGCAGTTGCCCCAGCCACCGGAGGTGACACCCTGCGCCTGGTCACCGCTGATGAAGGCACCACCGGAGTCGCCACCCTCCGCGCAGACGCTGGTCTTCGTCATCTGGTGGACTGCGCCCTGGCTGTAGTTGACGGTCTCGTTCTTGGCCAGCACGGTGCCGCAGTGCCAGCGCGTCGTGGAACCCGAGCGGCAGATCGAGGCGCCGACCGGGGCCTCGCCCGAGCCGCGAACCAGCCGGTCCGGGGTCGCGCCCCAGCCGAGGACGACCGGTACGGTCCACCAGCCGCTGTGGATGCTCACGTACGCGTAGTCGTCCCCGGGGAACGAAGAGCCCTGGAAGGTGCCCATGGCCGACCCGTCCCAGCCGCGCACCGCCGCCCCGGCCCTCCCGCAGTGACCGGCCGTCACGAACCCGCCGTGCACGGAGAAGCCGATCGAGCAGCGGACGTTACCCGTGTAGTACGGGTCGCCGCCGACGGTGCCCGCAGCGTACGTACGGGGAGCCGTGGCCGCTTCCGCGACGGTGACGGGTCCGTTTCCGCGAGCCTCCTCGACGAAGGAGCGAACGGCGGTCGCGTCCCGCTCGGCACGTACGACCGTGACCACGACGCTGTTGGCCTCGGGGTCGACGTGCCAGCCGGCCACGCCTGCGGGCGCGGAGAGCCTGTCCAGCCGGGCCTTGGCACGGTCCAGCGCGACGGCACTGTGGCGGACGATCCGGGTGTCCGCACCCAGAGCGCGGACGTCGGCCTCCTCGGAGCGGTCGGTGAGGGCGACGACGAGTCGGCCCGTGGCCGGTTCGAACCAGGATCCGCCGTACGCCCCGCCGGCGGTCTTCCGGGCCTTCTGCTCGACGGCTGCGGCGGCCTTCTCGGCGCGGAGCCGCTCCTTCGCCTGCGCAGCGGTCAGTCCGAGGTCCTGACCCATGGCTTCGAAGAGTCCGGCCGAAGCCATGGGTGGGGCGGCGGCGGGGGTGGCCTGGGCGGTACCGGCGTGGGCGCCGCCGAGTCCGACAGTGAGTAACAGGGCCGCTGCGGCGGCACGCAGGGAAGTCGAGCGTTTCACGAGGCCTCCATAGGTGGGGGACGAACGCGTTGAGAGCGCTCTCAACAAAGAGCCGGAAGTCACGTTAGCGGCGATGTAATGTCAGGTCCATACCAAGAACCGAGCCCCGCGCGGCTGGTCGCCGACGGGTGGAACGGGCGTGGACGGAGGAGCCGGGTCAGGCAACCGCTGCGGCCACGAGATGTCACCCGCGTATTCTGCGGCGGGAGTTGCGGGGGACTGTGGCGAGCGGAAAGTTTCAGCGGGGGCAAAGTGGTGCGCGTATTCAAGGCAATGGTCCCGATCCTCGCCCTGGCGGCAGTGGCGGCCGGCTGTTCCTCGTCCGAGGGCAGAGACGAACAGCGGCTGGCCGCGCATCGGGAGAACTACTGCGCGCAGCTGGGCGCGTGGCAGAAGGCGCGGGACGCGGCGCGAACGGAAACGCCGGAGGCGGCAGAGTACGACAAGGCCGGGGCGGTCGCCCAGGACGCCTTCCTCGCGATGCGACCGCTCCGGGACGAACCCGTCGGCGCAGGCCGCACCCTGTCCGAGGCGACGGCGGCAGCGATGAAGAACGGTGACTCCGATGCGGAGGGGCGCGTCGTCCAGTACTGCGCGGACGTGGGCTTCGAGACGCTGACCCGCTAGGAACCGTCGGCGGCCGCTCCGCGACGGGTCGCGGTCGGCTCATCCGATCCGATGCCGCGAACTTCTCTTCCTGGAGGGGGAGTTCAGTGCCGCGTTGCCCGTCCGGAAGGCGACGGTTCCTCGTACGTCTGTTGACGTGTCGCCGTCCCGGCGTCCGCGCGATCTGTCAGCCCCCAGCCAGTCTTCAGCAGGTGTTTGCCCGAGCGGGCCCGGGAGCAACGTCTCAGGCTCGGCGGATCCGCCAGAGCCATGTTGCCGTACCGGCCAGCAGGACGAGCGTCGCGAGGTTGGCCAGGTGAGGTGTGCTGTCGCTCGCCTGGGCGGCGCTGGACGAGATCCAGATGCTGATGGCGGCGGTCGGCAGGACGGCGGTGAGCAGGACGCCGGTGGTCTTCTGGGCCGAGGTCCAGTGCACGGACGTGCAGAGCAGGACCGCGCCGATGACGCGGAACAAGGTGCTGCAGAACTGTGCGGCGGGGACGTCGGGGAGGACCGCCGCGACGAGGAACGGGAGGGTGAGCAGGAGGAGCGGGACCAGCGGGTGCACCTTGCCGCGCCTGGCGGGTGCGAAGGCGCCGCCCTGGTCCGAGGCCCCGGCGGGACCGTGTCCCGCTTCGGCCAGGGCGGTGGCCGCGATCGTGCGGGGGTCCCCGAGTTCAGCCAGGACCTCGCCTATCGGTACGTCGGGGCGTTCGGCGCGCGTCACCTCGATGTGTTCGGCGAGGTCGGCGAGGAGTTCCTGGCGGCGGTCGGCGGGGAGTGCGGAGGCCTCGCGCTCGACGGCGGAGAGGTAGTCGCGTACGGGGTCTGCAGAGGTCTTCATGCGGGGTCTCCGGTCGTGGGGTTCGGGTGCGTCAGGAAGGCATCGACGGCGTCGCGGAAGCCGGGCCAGATCCGGGTGAACTCGTCGAGTGCGGCGCGGCCGCTGTCCGTGAGTGCGTAGTAGCGGCGGGGCGGGCCGGAGGCGGACTCCTGCCAGGTGGTGGTGACCAGGTCGTCGCGGCGGAGCCGGGAGAGCAGCGGGTAGACCGTGCCCTGGCTGGTGGCCAGGGCGCCGGAGTCCTCCAGGGCGTGGAGGAGTTCCACGCCGTAGCGGGGGCGGTCCCGCATCAGGGCGAGTACGCAGTACTCCAGGACACCCTTGCGCAGCTGGGCGGCTGCCCGGGCCTGCTTGGTCGAATCACCTGGTTCCATGCGATGCAAGATACCTGGTCCGGCAAGTGAATGGGAAGGCGGGTGGGTTGTGGGGCCGATAAGGCGGGCAAAGGGGTGAGGGCCCGGGCGCCGCACAACCGCCCCCGCGAGCCTGGCCGTTCGGCACGGCTGTTACACAACGATCATTGAGTGCGTCCGAGCGGCCCCGGCATCATTAAGCGCCCCGGGGTCGTACACGTATCCGAATACGCCCCGTGCGGGCTGGGCCTTCGCCCGCCCGATTCACTCCTGACCAGGGGCAATCTTGCGCAAACGATCAAAGCAGGTGTACGCCGTCGTGGCTGCGGCCGCCGTCGCACTGACGGCCGGCGTGACCGGCCCGGCCTCGGCGAGAACCAGCGGCCAGGAGACGGCGTCTCCGTTCTCCGCCAGGGACTTGGGGGCATCCGGCAGGACGATGCACACCGTCACCCTGATCACCGGCGACCGGGTCGTCGTGGACTCCCGTGGCCGGGTCGGTGGAATCCAGCGGGCGAAGGGCCGGGAGGACGTACCGTTCTTCACCCGGACCCAGAACGGCCGTACCTATGTGGTGCCGCGTGACGCCCGACGGCTGATCGCCGACGGCACGCTGGACGAGCGGCTGTTCGACATCACCGGACTCGCCAAGGCCGAGAGCCGCAAGTCACACAGGGCCGGGCTCAAGGTGATCGTCGGCTACCGGGGTTCGGCCGCCGGCTCCGCCCGCGCCGACGTGCGGTCCTCCGACGGCACCACCGTCCGCCGGACCCTGTCTGCCCTCGACGCGGATGCCGTCACCGGCGCCACCGCCGGCACGAGTTCACTGTGGAACGCCTTGACCCGTGAGAAGGACAACGGTTCGGCAGCGGCGACCTCCGGCATCGCGCAGATCTGGCTGGACGGCGTACGCAAGGCATCGCTCGACCGCAGCACCGGCCAGATCGGGGCACCGGCGGCCTGGGCCCGCTCGTACGACGGGGCAGGTGTGAAGATCGCCGTCGTGGACACGGGGATCGACGCGACCCACCCCGACCTGACGGGCCGGGTGGTGGCGGAGCGTAACTTCAGCGGCTCCCCGGACGCCCGCGACAGGGTCGGACACGGCACGCACGTGGCCTCTGTGGCGGCGGGTACGGGGGCTGAGGACGCCCGGTTCAAAGGCGTGGCGCCCGCAGCCCAGTTGATCAACGCCAAGGTGCTCGACGACCGGGGCGTCGGTGAGGACTCCGCCGTTCTCGCGGGTGTCGACTGGGCCGTGGCCCAGGGTGCCGACGTCATCAACATGAGCCTGGGCGGCCCCGACACCCTTGGGATCGACCCGCTGGAAGCCCAGGTCAACAAGCTCTCGACGGAGAAGGGCGTCCTGTTCGCGATAGCCGCGGGCAACAGTGGGCCGGGGCGGGGCACGGTCGCGTCGCCGGGCAGCGCGGACGCGGCGCTGACGGTGGGCGCCGTCGACGACGACGACCGGATCGCCGACTTCTCCGGCGTCGGGCCCCGCACCGGGGACGGTGCCGTCAAGCCCGACGTCACCGCGCCGGGCGTCGCGATCACGGCGGCCGCGGCTTCCGGTATGCCGGGGCAGGACCCTCCCGGGTACGTCAGTCTGGACGGCACGTCGATGGCGACCCCGCACGTCGCGGGCGCCGCGGCGATCCTCAAGCAGAAGAACCCCACGTGGACGGGTGCCCAGATCAAGGCCGTCCTGATGGGCTCGGCCAAGGGCGGCCCCCACTCCGTCTTCCAGCAGGGTGCGGGTCGGCTCGCAGTCGACAAGGCGATCGATCAGACGCTCGTCTCCGAACCGGGCTCGGTCAGCCTGGGTATCCAGCAGTGGCCCCACACCGACGACACCCCCGTCACCGAGCAGGTGAGCTACCGGAACAACGGCACCGCCGACGTGACGCTGGATCTGTCGCTGGCGGAGCCCACCGGCGGAGACGGGCAGCCTGCCCCGGAGGGGTTCTTCACCCTCGACGCGCAGCGGATCACGGTCCCCGCGGGCGGCAGTGCCACCGTGGACCTCACGGCCGACACCCGGATCGGCGGTACGGTCGACGGTTCGTACTCCACCACGGTTGTCGCGTCCGGAAGCGGCCAGACCGTGCGCACCGCGGCCGCGGTGGAGCGCGAGAGCGAGTCGTACGACGTCACCTTCAACACCATCGGCCGCGACGGTGCGGCAAGCACCACCTGGCACGCGGACCTGAAGGGCTACCGCGACTCCGCCGCGGGCCAGCGGTTCTTCCCCGACCTCTCGTCGGGGTCCGCGACGGTCCGGCTGCCGCGCGGTACCTACAGCCTCGCCGCTGACATGCTGGTCGACCCCGCGGCCCCGGGCAAGGGTGCCGATCTGATCAACAATCCGCAGCTCTCGGTGAACGGTCCCACCACGGTCACCCTCGACGCCCGGACCACCCGGCCCGTGAACTTCGAGGTACCGGACGCGGCCGCACGCCCCACGCGTGCCGGAATGATGTACACGCTGAGCACACCCGAGTACTTCATCATGGAGGGGGGTGAGTTCAGCGGCTTCGACAACCTGCGGACCGCGAACCAGGGTCCCAAGATGGACGACGGTGCCCTCACCCAGCAGTGGTCCGCTCACTGGGAGCGGGGCACCAGCGAGTACAACGTCCTCACCGGCGGCCCGGTCCAGGAGCTGGCCACCGGCTACAGCAAGACCTACACGCTCAAGGACATGGCCCTCGTGAAGGCCAGGATCGGGTCGTCCGCTCCCGGCCTCCAGGGCGCACTCGCGGCGCACGGCGTACTGGACTACGGAGGCGGCTACGACGCCCCCTTCGCCGTGCAGGCGGCACCGGGTACGCGCAACGTCTACCTGTCCACGGCCGACGGGGCCGCCTGGAACATCGCCGCTGGTGTACTGGGCGAGACGGACCCGGCCGGATACCGGAGCTTCGACGCGGCGTACGACCTCGGCGGGCCGCAGCGGTTCGCGGCGGGGGTGACGTACACCGAGAGCTACAACGTCGGTGTCCTCGGGCCGCGCATGACGGCGAACGACGGGATCGTGCGCGACGGCGACGACATCTACGGCGCGTTGCCGCTGGTCAGTGACGGGGCGGGCCATTCCGGGTTCGTCGAGTACTCGGGTGCGAGCACCACCGTCCACCGCAACGGACAGCTGTACGCGCAGAAGGACGTCGCCATCGACCAGGAGCCCTTCACGCTGCCGTCGGACTCCGCCGCGTACAAGGTGTCGACCACGATCCACCGGAACCCGAGGTTCAACCGCACCGGAACCCGGATCGACGCCTCGTGGACCTTCAACTCGGCCCGCACGGAGAGCCCGACCACGCTCCCGGCCTCCATGGTCCGCTTCCTGCCGCAGCTCGCGCTGGACTCCACCGTTCCGGCGGGCAGCAGGCAGACCGTCCCCGTCCAGGTGCAGGGCGCGGCGGCCGGCGCCAACCTGAAGGCGCTGCGAGTCCTGGTCTCGTACGACGACGAGAACTGGCTGCAGGTCCCGGTCAGCGCGAACAGGATCACGGTGCGCGCCCCGGAGAAGGACAAGGCGATCTCGCTGAAGGCCGTCGTCACCGGCAAGGACGGCAACCGGTCGGCGGTCACGATCCACAACGCCTTCTTCGGCAAGTAGGCGGGCGCCTGGCCGAAAACGCCGGTGCCGCACGATCGGGTGGGACTCGAAGGTGCGGGCCTGGCAGGTGAGTTGGGGGGGAGCGGCCCGCCGGAACGGAGGTTCCGGCGGGCCGCTCCGTGCCGTGAGGAGTGCACCAGGAAGCCCCGGAGCACGGCTCAGCGTGCCGGCGCGGGGACCGGCCGGACGGGGCAGCGGGCCGGGGCGAGGTGTGCGTCCTGCCCGACCAGGCGTACGGAGACCGCCCCCTGCGCGTCAGCCGCGTACGCGGCCGTGCAGACGAGCTGGTCGCGGGCGGGGGAGGTCAGCCGCGTCACCCGCAGGCGCAGCTCGACCTCGACGGTGAGGCCACCCGTCACGACCCGGTCCGCGGTGGATGCCGCACGGGCCAGCGAGGGAGCGTTGCGGAACCCGGCCCGCCGCTCGGCCCTGTCCGGCCCGGCGAGCAGGGCGGTGACGGCCGCGAGCGGCGAGAGGGCCTCGCTCGTCCCGTCGTACGTATCGGGCGTGCCCGCGAGGCCGTCCCGGCCGCGCGACCCCTCCGGGCGAGCCGTCGAGCCGTCCGGGCGGACGGAGCCCGCGGTGCCGTCAAGCCACGGTGATGCCACAGTCCGGGGCACGGGCAGCAGTTCGTCGTCGGGGGAGAAGAAGAACAACAGCAGACGCCCCTCGCGCGGAGGAAGCAGATCGCCGACCGCCGGGCTGCCCGCCTCGATCACGTCCGTCTCCTGGATGCCGCAGCCGCCGAGCGTGCCCCCTGTGAGGATCAGCAGCGCGGCGAGCCGGGCCGCTCGACGCGCATGGAACGCCGATGTCCTCACGCGGTGGCCTCCGTTCGGTCGTGGGTGTCCGCCGGTCCCTCTCCGCGATGCGCGGGCGGCGGACCGTCGGGTCCTGTGCCACCGTGCGCAGGCGGGGGACCGTCGGGTGCGCCGCTCCTGGACGCGGGCCCGTCGAACGGCAGCTCCACAGTGAAGAGTGCGCCGCCGCCCGGCGGGTTCTCCGCCCGGATCGTGCCGCCGTGCAGCTGTATGTTCTCCTGGGTGATCGCGAGCCCGAGACCGCTGCCCGATGAGCGGGAACGTGCGGCGTCCGCCTTGTAGAACCGGTCGAAGACGTGCGGCAGCGCCTCCGGAGGTATTCCGGGGCCGCTGTCGCGCACCTCCGCGATCAGCGCATCGCCACGTGCCGACAGCCGCACCGTGACCGGTTCGGCTCCGTGGTGCAGGGCGTTGCCGACCAGGTTCGCCATGATGACGTCGAAGCGGCGCGGGTCGAGGCGGATGCGGATGCCGTCAGGCAGCTCCGCGCGGACGCTGCCGAGCCATTGCCTGCCGGACAGGGTGCCGCGTACCGCCTCCGCCGCATCCACCTCGTCGGTGGTGAGTTCAGCGGCGCGGGCGTCGAAGCGGGAGATCTCCATCAGGTCCTCCACCAGTACGACCAGCTTGCCGGTCTCGGTGCTGATCAGTCGTACCGCCCGAGCGGTGTCCGGGGCGAGGGCCGCGGCGTCCTCGTCCACCACGCCCGTGACGGCGACCATCCCGGCGAGTGGGGTGCGCAACTCGTGCGAGACGTCGGCGGCGAAGCGCCGGGCCCGTGCCTCGGCGTCCCGCAGTTCCCGAACGGTGCGTTCGAGGCGGGCTGCCGACTCGTTGAACGTCCGCGCGAGGTCGGCCAGTTCGTCCCGGCCGTGCACGGGGATACGCGTGTCGAGCCGGCCGCCACCCATGGAGTGTGCGGCACGCCTCAGTTCACGGACAGGGCGCAGCACGCTGCGCGCGGCGAGCAGGGCGGGCACGAGGGACACGGCCAGCCCCGGCAGCGCGCCGTCGCGCGCGGCGGTCACCAGGGCGTCGATGTCCACCTCCTCGTTCGTCATGGGCATCACGGCGAAGAGCACCAGGCCACTCGGCATAGCTCCGCCCCCGGCGATCACCCGTGTCATCACCGGCATCCCGATCGTCAGATACGCGTTCCCGTCCTTGACGACCCTCTCGAAGCTGCCGTGCGGCGAAGTGAGCGCGGCGCGGCGCAGCTCCGCGGTCAGAACACCGGAGACCGGCCGGTCGCCTGAGGAGACCCGCAACGAGCCGTACTCGGCGAAGACGATCCACGGATGGGGTTTGGCGCGCTCCGCGATGTCGTAGAGGTCCCACCGCAGCGCTTCCGGATCCAGGGGCAGGCTGGGGACGAACCGCTCGGCCTCCTCACGGAAGGAGGCGACGGCTGTGTCCTGCGCACGCACGAGGACCGCGCTGCGGGCCTCCCGATAGGTCAACGTGGCGGTGGTGACGGCACTGACCGCGGCCACCAGCAGGAAGGCGATCACCAGGCGTGTGCGCAGCCCGAACGCGGCGGTCGCTCCGGGTATCTTCACAGCGGCCCGAAGCGGTAGCCGAGGCTTCGCAGGGTCTGTATGTATCGAGGGCTACGGGACGGATCCTCGATCTTGATGCGCAGCCGGCGTACACAGGCGTCCACCAGGCGCACGTCACTGTAGTAACTGTGCTCCCACACTTCCGCAAGGAGCCGCTGACGGCTGAAGACCTGTTCGGGCACGGCGGACAGGTGCAGTAACAGCTTCAGTTCGGAGGGCGCGAGGGCGACCTGTTCGCCCGCCCTGAGGACGGTGTGACCCGCGCGGTCGATGTCGAGTTCACCGTGGCGCTCCACGGCGGGCCTCGCGCCGGCCGGGCTTTCGATGCGGCGCAGTACGGCACGTATGCGGGCCTCGATGACCTCGGCGCGGGCGGGCTTGACGATGTAGTCGTCCGCACCCGCCTCCAGCCCGACGACGATGTCGCAGTCGTCGCCGCGCGCGGTCAGCATGATGATCGGCAACTGGCTGGTCTCGCGCACCCGGAAGCAGACCTGGACACCGCTCATGGCGGGCAGCATCAGGTCGAGCAGCAGGAGGTCGGGACGGAAGGCGCCCAGCGCCTCCAGGCCGGCCTCGCCGGTCGCGGCGGCGAGAACCGTGTGCCCGAGCCGGCGCAGCCCGAGTTCGACGCCCTCGCGGACGGCGGGGTCGTCTTCGACGAGGAGGACGCGTGGCATGGCGGTGTCTCCGGTGTCTCGGATGTTGAGGGAAGGGGAGTCGTGGAGGTCGGCGACCTGGCGGCGGTGACAGAACCGGAAGACGGGGTGACCGCGTCCCTGATGCGCCTGCGCGCTACCGATCGCTACCGGTCGGCCGCGCGCCGCCGGGTGCCCCGGCACAGCGGCCGGGACCGCGGCGACCGGCCCGCCTGAGGGGCCCCGGCGGCCGGCCGCCGCGATCCGGCCCTCGGCACGGGGAGGTACACCATGCCGAACCGCCCGGCGCTGCACCGGCACCCCCCGCCGCACAGGACCGGCGGCTCTCCGGTCAGGGGCGTGAGGTGGCGACGGGTTCATGGCCGTACTCCGAGGGGCGAGGAAGCGGTGACGCCTCATACTCGCAGGCTCCCGAGCTGTGGTGACGGTCGGTCACATACGCCGCCCACGGGAAGCGGATCTCTGCCGCGTCCTGCGGCCGGGCCGAGCCGTAAGGTCACCAGCGGTATTCCGCTGAGGAGGAGCGGGCCGGGACACGCCTCCCGTTGTCCCTGGCGATGGACTCCCCGGCCTCTGCGGACGCTCCTGAGGCCGTACGCGCGCCTCCGGAATCCTCGGCGTCACACAGCGTATCCCTGGCCCGCGAGCCACCGGTGGACCGCCGCCTTGTCGGCGACGCTGATGCGCATCGCCCCGCCGGTGTCGGGCCCCTCGTCCTCGTTGAACGCGGTGTCGGTGACCCGTGCGGTGACCCAGTCGGAGAGCTCACGAGCAGCGTCGGGAGACAGCCGGTGCTGCTCCCAGTCCCGTCGCGCTTCGGCGGCCGAGGGCGAGTCGTTTCCCGCCGCCTCGTCCAGCCACATGGGCACGAGGCGCCTGGTCACCTCCTCGTCGGACGATGACGACGAGGGGGACGAGGACTGCGGAGGAGGTGTCATGGGAGGAGGGTGACCGGCTCCCCGGCCTCTCACACGCGGCTTCGGCCATCCGGTTGCCATGGTCGCCTCCGTCGCGCTGGGCGTGGCGTTCAACGCCTCAGCGGGATCGCGGGCGGCCGCGAACGTCACGGTGGCGGCGTCCAGGTGGCCTGGTGCAGGTCGCGCTACGGCGGTCAGAACGGCTGACACTCCAGCTGTGGTTCGTGACGATCCGTGGGGCAGAGTAGGCCCATGGCTACGTACGAGACGATGTCGTTCCACCTGGAGACCCAGCGGCTGATACTGCGCCCGTGGGCCGAGTCGGACGCGGCTGAGTTTCGCGCCCTCCTCTCCGAACGCGGCAACGGGACGCCCACTGTCGAGTACACCCGGACGGCCATCACGAAGCTGCTCACCGCGACGGCGACCACGGGGATCGCCCTGCTGCCCATCCAGCGCCGTGACGAAGGCGACTTCATCGGATATTGCGGGTTGATCATCGGCCGTTCCACCCTGGAGGAGCCCGAGATCGCGTACGAGCTGTTCCGGCGCGCGCACGGGCGGGGGTACGCCACCGAGGCGGCCGGCGCGGTGCTCGGCGCCGCTGGTGCGACCGGGCGGAAGCGGCTCTGGTCGACCGTCGGCACGTGGAACACTCCGTCGCTGCGTGTCCTTGAGAAGCTCGGGTTCGAGCGGGATCGCGTCTCCACGGAGGACAGCGGCGAGGTGGCATGGCTCACGCGCTCGTTGCCATGAGGCGGCGCGGGCGGCGGCCCTGCCCTGGGCACGTGTGCGGCCCGGGCGGAGCGTGTCCTTCGGGCCGGCGCTGAGTGCCTGCGCGTCACGCGTCGCACCGGACGTACCCACCTTCTCGTGGTCTCGCGGTGAGGCCGAAAACATGGGGGGTGATTCCCCATGCAGCGGAACCCCCTCCCGTACCAGGATCGGCCATGACACCGAGCGGTCGGCCGAGTTGTGGAGGAGGGGCGATGGTGGCGAAGGCGGGAACGGAGCGGGCCGGGGCTTCTCCGGGGGCGATCACACGGTGGTGGGAGGCCGGGCTGGTCTCCGGTGACGCGGATGGGGTGCGTCCCGACTGGGCCGTACTGGCCGAAGAGGTGTCGGCCGACGCACCCGAGGAGGCCGTGGCGCCCGAGGGGGAGTATCCGGGACTGAGCGGCTTCGAGTGGGTGCTGCGGCCGTTCACCGTCTGTGCGGGGGACCGGCTGGAGCGCGGCCTGTCGGGGCGGGCGCGGAAGCTCGTGGACATGACGGCCGTGCGGAGTGACCTGGAGCGGCAGCTCAGCGGCAGGCTCGCACGGGCGGCGGCGCGGACGCTGGTGCTGGAGCTGTACGAGGCCCGGACCGCCGAGCGCCTCGACGGGGACGACACGCGGACCCGCTTCCGTGACTTCCTCGGGCGAACCGCGTCCCGGCGCGGATTGACGGCCCTGCTGGCCGGGAGGCCGGTGCTCGCGCGGATCCTGGGGCGGGCGACGATCGACGCGGCGGACGCGGTGGCGGAGACACTGGAGCGGCTGGCGGACGACCACGCCCGTCTGACCACCGGTCTTCTGAAGAGTTCCGGCGGGGATCCGGGGCTGCTCGTGGGCGTCGAGCCCGGCGCCGGTGACGGGCACCGGGGCGGACGGAGCGTGATGCTGCTGCGCTTCGCCGGTGGCGCCCGGCTGGTGTACAAGCCCCGGCCCCTCGCCGCGCACCGCCACTTCAACGAGCTCGTCGCCTGGTTCAACGGACTGCACGGCTCCGTGGATCTCCGCACCCTGCGTCTGCTCGACAGGGGCGACTACGGATGGGTGGAGTTCGTCGTCGCACGCCCTTGCGTGTCCGCGGGGGAGGTCGAGACGTTCTACCGCCGCCAAGGCGCGCTGCTCGCCCTCGTGCACCTCCTCGACGGGACCGATCTGCACCACGAGAACCTGATCGCCGTCGGAGCCCACCCGGTGCTGGTCGACGTGGAGACCCTGTTCCACCCGCCGCTGGCGGGCGCCGCGACGGAGGACCCCGCCGCCCGGGCGCTCCACGACTCGGTGTACCGCGTCGGGTTGCTGCCCCAACTGCTCGTGGGCGACCACAGCGCCCTGGACGTGTCCGCCGTCGGTGGCGGGCACGATGCGGTGTCGCCCGTGGCCCGGGCGGACTGGGCCGACGCAGGCACCGACCGGATGCGCCTGGTGCGCAGGGCCGGAAGGTTCGGCGAGTCGGCGAACCGGCCGCGCCTGGCGGACGGTGAACCCATCGAGCCCGGGGCGCACATCGAGGCGCTCTGTGCAGGTTTCCGCGCCGGTTACACGGCGATCAGCGCGGCCAGGGAGGAACTGCTCCACGAATGGGGCCCGTTGAACGCGTTCGCCGCGGACGAGGTGCGAGTGGTGCTGCGCCCCACCTGGGTGTACGGCACGCTGCAGGACGAGTCGACACACCCCGATCTGCTGAAGGACGCCGACGCACGGCAGCGGGTCCTGGAGAGTCTGCGAACCGATCTGTTCGGTACCGCCCTCGCGCCCGGCCTGGTCGACGAGGAGATCGCCCAGCTCTGGTCGGGAGACGTACCGCTGTTCACCGCCCGCCCCGGCAGTGACCGGCTGTGGGGTGCGGCGGAGCGGCCGCCGGCCGGCCGCACCGACCGCGCCGGGCTCGCCCGAGTCGTCACGAAGCTCGACGCCCTGGACGCCGTCGACCGGCAGGACCAGGAATGGATCGTACGGGCCGCGATGGCGACGACCTCCCGCACGCCCGCGCACCGGCCGGCCGTGGGCCGGCGCACCCGTACGGCGGACCGCGCCCCGGAGCCGGAGAGGCTGCTGTCGGCGGCCCGGTCCGTGGGGGACCAGCTGGTGTCCCTCGCCTACCGCGAAGGACCGCGCAGCAACTGGATCGGCCTGGAGCTCCTGGACGACCGCTACTGGCGGATCGGCCCGATGCCGGCCGACCTGGCCGGGGGGTACACCGGACCCGCGCTGTTCCTGGCCCAGTTGGCGGCGCTCACCGGGGCCGGACATTACGCGGAGGCGGCCCGTACCGCCCTGGCACCGGTGCCCGCCCTGCTCGACGCGCTGAGCGCCCGGCCCGTGGACCTCGGCGCGGTGGGCTCGGGTGCCTTCTCCGGCCTCGGAGGCATCGCGTACGCGCTCGCCGAGACAGCGCGTCTGCTGGACGACCCGGACATCGGCTCGTGGGCGTCCACCACGCGTGGGCTGGCCGGCGCCGCTGCGATCGCCGAGCGGGAACGCGGGGTGGGCGCGGGAGTCGCCGGGGGGCTCGTCGCCCTGCTGGCGGACCAGCGTGGTGCTGCCGGATTCGGCGCAGGGGGTCAGGAGACCCGGCGAGCCGCGCGGGACTGCGCCGACCGGCTCGCCGCAGCGGATCCCACGATCGGCGGGCGGGGCTTCATGACGGGGGCGGCGGGGATCGGATGGGCCCTGCTCCGCTTCGCCGAGGCCGAGGCCGATGCCTCGGGGGAGGGCGATGCCTCGGTCGAGGTCGAGTTCGACACCGAAACAGCCGCCGGTCTCGAATCCGCGTCACCGGGCGGTGGCGACGGCGGTGAGCGGTACAGGGTGGCGGGCCTGTCCGCCCTTCGCGCGGCGGTCGCCGGGGAGCCGGGCGGAAGCCCGGGACCGTACGGCGGCCTGGAGGCCGGTCGGCGCGGAAGTCCGGGCGTGGGTCACCGGGAAGGCTCCGCCTCCGCATCGGCCGATGGGCCCGAGGGTGGTGTTCGGGCATCGGCCTGGTGCCGGGGGCGGGCAGGCATCGCGCTCGCGGTGCTCGACGCGCCGGGAGCCATGGACGACCCGCACCTCGCGGCCTGGGCCCGTGGGACCGTGGAGGGGCTGGGGACGGGCCGCCCGGCTCCCGACGACAGCCTCTGCCACGGAGAGGCGGGAGTCTGCGAACTCCTGGGCCACAGCGCGCTGCCGGAGGCACGCCCGCACTGGATCCGCCGGGCCGGAGCGCTCCTCGCATCCGTCGAGGAGAACGGGGCACGGAGCGGCGCGCCGGACGGCGTACCGCACCCCGGCCTGCTGACCGGGCTGGCGGGGATCGGGCACGGTCTCCTGCGGGCGGGGTTCCCGGAGCGTGTTCCGTCCGTACTCCTCATGCGGACGTCCGGACCGGGGGCCGACCTGAAAGACGGGCCCTAGGCCGTAACCGCCATCGCACCGCCCCCCCCGCGCGCCCCCGCCAAGGACGGCCGTTCGGCGCCGGTACGACTCCACGAAGCGTCCCGACCGCACGACCGCACCCCCTCTGCCGCACGGCTGCACCACCGCATCACGGCACCACCGCATCACCTCGCGACTGCACGACCGCACGGCTGCATCAGGGCAGTACCGCACCACCGCACGACGGCACGGCTGCATCAGGGCAGTACCGCACCACCTTGCGTCAGCACGACCGCACGACCGCACGACCGCACGTCCGCACGACCGCACGTCCGCACCACTGCATCAGGGCAGTACCGCATCTCGGCACAGTTCGGCACGACCCACCACTCCCGCGGATGAAGGACGAGTGAGCACCCATGCAGATCAGTGACTCGGTGAGATACGTCAACGGCGGCGCCGGCACGGAGACCTCGGCCCAGGACCACCCGGTGGGAGAGGTGACACTCGGGACGAGCGGGGCGCTGGGCCTGCGCAGCCGGCTGCTCGGGACGGCGGAGTTCCGCTCTGCCGGCTTCCTGGACACGCCTTTCACCACCGCCACCGTCCCGCTGGGCTGAAAGTGAGACGGACGCGTCGCCCGGTGACGGGGGGTGGATGACGTCCGGACAGAGCGGGCGAGGGCCGGGTGCGAACCCGGCCCTCTGCCGTGAGTGAAGGGGACCAAGTAACCTGCGCCCATGCGCGCGACGTCGTCGGTCATCGTGGGGCGGGAAGCCGAGATCGGGCTGATGGACGAGGCCCTGGAGAGCGTCAGGAGGGGTGCGGGACGAGCGGTGTTCCTCGTCGGGGAGGCGGGCATCGGCAAGTCCCGGCTGGCCGGCGAGTGTGCCCTTCGCGCGTACGACCTGGACATGCCCGTGCTGCGGGGGCGTGCCACCTCCACCGGGCTGGTCGTGCCCTTCCGCCCGCTGACCGAGGCGCTGTCCTCGCGGTTCCGGGCAGCCGGTGCGCCGGACGACCCGGAACTCGTCCCCTACCGCCCGGCGTTGGCCGGGCTCGTGCCGGAGTGGCGGTCCGACGCGGTGGCGCCCGGATACGCGATCTCGCTGGTCGAACTGGCCGAGGCACTGCTCAGACTGCTGGCGGTACTGGGCCGCGAGCAGGGCTGCGTCATCCTGCTGGAGGACCTGCACGACTCCGACACGGAGACGATCGCGGTCGTCGAGTACCTCGCCGACAACGTGGCGGATCTGCCGGTCATGCTGGTCGGCACACTCCGCCCCGACCCAGGACCGGCACTGGACCTCGCGCTCGCCGCGGAGCTCCGCAACACCGCCTCCCTCAGGGAGCTGAGGCCGCTGGACGTGTCGGCCGTACGGGACATGGTGGACGCGTGTCTGGACGCCGGGCCGGGTGAGGTGCCGCCCACGGCGCATCGCCAGCTCTCGGAGCGCGCGGGCGGGAACCCGTACCTGGTGGAAGTGCTTCTGGCGGACCTGCTGGACACCAAGCGGCTGAGCAGGGCCGACGGCCAGTGGCAACTCGCCGACTGCGGCGAGGCGACGGTGCCGACGGGCGCGGTCCGCAGCTGGGCACGCCGGCTGGAACGGCTGGACGAACCGGTCCGCGAGCTGGTGCTCATCGCGGCGACGCTCGGCGGCCGGTTCTCCGTCGGGGCGCTCAGGGCGGTGACCGGGCTGGACGACCGGGCGCTGTTCGCGCACCTCCGGGCGGCATCGGAAGCGGGGATCATCGCCCCGGACGGTGCCGCCCACGACCACTACACCTTCCGTCACGTCCTGACGGCGGACGCTCTGAGGGCCTCGTTACCCCCTGCCGAGCAGGCGGCGCTCGCCCGGCGCGCGGCCTCGGCCATCGAGGAGTCCGTGGGCCTGCTCTCCGGCGAGGAACGCCAGTTGGTGGCCACCCTGCGGCTCGCGGCGGGCGACAGGGCGGTGGCGTCACGGCAGTTCGCGGAGGTCGGGCGGCAGATGCTGGACGCCGGAGCGTCGGGCTCGGCGGCCGTGCTGCTGGAGCGCGCCCGAGGACTCGCGGCCGACGAGGAGCGGGACGAGGTCACCGTGCAACTGGCCATCGCCCAGGCCGAGTCCGGGCGACTCGACGCGGCCTCCGCGCTGCTCGACGATCTGCCGCCGGCGCCCGCCGGGTCGCCCAGGGCGGAGGAGCGCGCCCACGCGCACACACAGGTCGCCTGGGTCGCGACCATGGCGGAGCAGCAGGAGGAGGCGCGCCGTCGCATCCAGGCGGCCCGCGCCCTGTTCGGGGTGGCGCCGCGCCCGGAGCAGGAGGCGGCGCTCGTGGTGATCGAGGGCCACCTCGCGCTGTTACCGGAGCGCGACGGCCGGGGCGAGGGGCCCGGCCCGGGTGGCCGGGCCGACCAGGACGGCCGCGAGCGGCTGAAGGAGGCGGAACGTTCCGCCAGAAGCGCCGCGCTCACTGCGGAGCAACGCGGCCGGCCCGTCGTGGCGTGCCAGGCATGGCAGTTGCTCGCCCTGCTCTCCAGGGAAAACGGGTTCGACGAGGCCGACGCCTGTCTCGTCCGGATGCTCGCGGTCGCCGAGAAGCACCGTCTCGCCGGATGCCGGGCCGAGGCTCTGGTGCGGCTCGGCACCAACGCCTTCATGCGGACCGGGGAGGCGACCCAGCTGGAGACGGCCCGCGCGGCGGCTCACGAACTCGGTTCGCTGGTCCTGCTCCAGACCGTCGACGGGCTGCTCGCCATGCAGAGCGCGCTGGGTGGGCGGTGGGACCGCGCCCGCGGGATCGTCGAGCGGTCCGTCGAGGCCAGCGCCCGCCTCCAGAACCTGTCGGCGCACCGCTATCTGCTTCTCGTCGACGCCGTCCTGGCCGCCCACCAGGGGAAGGCCCGGGAACAGGAACGGGCGCTCGCACGGTTCCGCCGGGCCGGGGGAGAGGAGTCGATGCTCGTCCCCCTGCAGCGCGGACTGTGCCAGGCCGTGGGGGCCCTGATGGGGGAGGACCGGCCACGGGCGACGGCCGCCCTGGACGCGGCGTTGGTGTGGGAGCGGGAGCACCCGAGCTTCTTCTATCTCAGCGGCCGGTACGGGCTCCGCCCCCTGCTGCGGATTCTCGACGGCGACGGCGACGGTGACGGAGAGGGCAACGGCGACGGCGATGTCGGCGGCCGGGAGGCCTACCGGGAAGCACTGGCCTCACCGGGCGGACAGCTGGCCTGGAACCGGATGTTCCTCGGTATGGCGGACGCGGTGCTGCTCGGCCGGGACGGCGACGCGGACGGCGCACGGCGCGCCGTGGAGGAGGCCGGCCGCGCGGCGGTGGTGTTCCCACAGGCGTGGCACCTCGCCCTGCGCCTGACCGCCGAGGCGGCGCTCCGCGACTCCTGGGGTGAGCCGGTCGCGTGGCTGCGTACCGCCGAGGAGTACTTCCACGAGGCGGGAGTGCAGCCGGTGGCCGGGGCCTGCCGGGCCCTGCTGCGGCAGGCCGGGGTCAGCGTCCGTCAGCGCCGGGGCGGCCGGGAGCGGATTCCGGCGGAGCTGCGCAGCGCGGGCGTCACGCCGCGCGAGTACGAGGTGTTCGTGCTGCTCGCCGAGCGGCCAGGCAACCAGCAGATCGCCCAGCACCTGTGCATCTCGCCCCGGACCGTGGAAAAGCACATGGCGAGCCTGATGACCAAGACCGGCTGCGTCGCCCGCTCGGCGCTGTGCGCGCTGTCGGCGGAGCGGGCGGAGTACGAGGAAGGGGCCGGCGCCGCTTCACGGGTGGCACCGGCCTGATCCGGACGGCCGGCCGGGGCCGGGCAGCAGCACGGGTCGGACCTGGACGCCGGTGCGCGGCGAGGTACCCGGTACGAGCCACCGCAGGACCGCGCCCCCGTGCGCCCCGGCGTCCCCCGGGATAGGGGACGCTTCGCACTCCATGGGGTGCGGACCCCCATGAGGTGACGGCCGGGTGCGCGACTCTGCGGGCCCGGCACCGATGTGTGGGGGATCCGGGCGGCGGATCATCGGAAGGACCGATCAACTCCCGCCCCCTCGGAGGTTCGCTCGATGCCGCGTTTTTCCGCGCAGCCCGCAGCGTTACCCGGCACGCTCCGGTTCTCCGTCCTCGGGCCGCTAGCGGTCCACCGGGACGACCGGGAACTGCCCCTCGGCCCGTTGAAGCAGCGCGTCGTCCTGGCGACCCTGCTCGGCTCCGCCAACAGCCCGGTGTCCGTGGACGCGCTGACTGACGCCGTCTGGCCGGAGGAACCCCCACGCACCGCGCGCAAGAACATTCAGGTGTACGTCAGCGCCCTGCGCACGCTGCTCGCGGAGGACGACCGGGACCGCCCGAGGCTCACCCACACGCACGGCGGGTACGTGCTGGGCGTCGCGGAGGACGAGTTCGACCTCCTGCGGTTCCGCTCCCTGGTGCGGGCGGCCGAGGGGCAGCCGGTCCGTCCGGCCGCCCAACTGCTGCGTCAGGCCCTCGACCTGTGGAAGGGCTCCCCGCTGGGCGACGACCTGCGGCACTCGCCCCGACTGGCGGAGGAGACCGAGCGGCTGGAACTCCGACGGCTCACGGCGTACGAGAGCTGGGCGGAGATGGAGCTGGAACTGGGCGGCGCCGCGGCCGTGGTCGAAGGGCTGCGCGACCTGGTGGAGCTGCACCCCTTGCGGGAGCGGCTCCGGTGCGCGTGGATGCGCGCCCTGAGGGGGACCGGACGGCAGGCCGAGGCGCTCGCGGTCTACGACGACTACCGGCAGCTGCTGGCCCGGGAACTGGGCCTCGAACCCAGTGCCGCCATGGTGGCCCGCTACCGGGCGATCCTCGCGGGAGACGACCGGGCCGGGACGGAGGTGGCGGCGGCGCGGCCGGGCACGGGGACAGCCTCCGGTCGTGTCGGGGCGACGGCGGCTCTGCCGTCCGACCTCGCCGACTTCACCGGACTCGGCGAGGAACTGCGGTATCTCCTCGACCTGTTGGAGGACGAGGGAGCCGGTGAGGTCGTACTGCTGTCCGGCCCGGCGGGGGCAGGAAAGACCGCCCTCGCGGTGCGCGCCGCCCACCTGCTCGGCGACCGGTTCCCGGACGGGCGGATCTGCGTCTCCCTGCGGGACGCGGACGGCGGTACCCGTCCGCTGACCGCCGTGCTCGCGGAGATCGGAGCGCGGACGGGCCAGGCGGGATTTTCGGGGCCCGAGGCATGGCGCGAGTGGCTGGCGGCACACCGGGTGCTGGTGGTGCTGGACGACGTGCCCGAGGAACGCGCCGTACGGCCGCTGCTTCCGAGCGGCGGGAAGGGCAGGGTGGTGCTCACCGCGCGCGGCCAGCTGGGGGGCCTGGCGCCCGTGCGCAGGATCTCCGTCCCGCCGCTCGGCACCGCCGAGGCGGTGCAACTGCTCGCCGGGCTCGTCGGCCGGAGCAGGGTGCGGGCCGACCGGGAGGCGGCGCTGCGCATCGTGCGCGCCTGCGGCGGGTCGCCGCTGGCGGTCCGGGTGAGCGGGATGCGTCTCGCGGTGCTCCGCCACGTACCGCTGCGGGAGTTCGCGGACCGGATCGCCGACCCCGCGGGGACGCTGGACGAACTGACCTCGGGGGACGTGTCCGTACGGCGCAGGCTGGCCCGTGGCTGGGAGGCGCTGCCGCAGGAGTGCGGCAGGGACGCGGGACGGCTGGCCGCGGGCACGGGGGACGGCCCGTTCGGCCTGAGTGAGGCGGCCGAGGCCCTCGGATGCGACGAGCGGCACGCGGTACGCGTCGTGGAGGGGCTCATCGACGCCGGGATGGTCACCTCACCCGGCGGCGAGGTCACCGCACACGCGGCGCAGTACGAACTGCCGCACCTGGTCCGCCTGTACGCGCTCGGCGCCGAGCGGCAAGGGACCCCCGTGCCGGTCTCGGGGTGAGCGGAGCCGGCGAGGCCGGGCGGACCGGCCCCGCCGGCCCCGGCGCCTGCCGTCGACAACCGCCGCCGAGCGGCATCCGGCACGCCCGCCCGTGGACGGCGCCGGAATGCCCGCGTGGCGCAGCTGCCGGGAAACACTGCCGGGAAACATTGGCGCCGGTACGGTCCTCCGGTCGGGTCGCCCCCTCAGGCGGCCGGAGGGACCCTGGGCATCAAGGGGTCGCCGGACCGGGACGTCGAGGGGCGGGCAGCCCCACGTGTCGCGCGAGGAAGGCGAGGCACTCGGCCTGCAGCGCCGCCGCACGGGACGCGGCACGGTCGCCGTGGCCGACGCCGCGCTCCAGCCGCAGCAGAACCGGTCCGGCGCCGGACGAGGCGTGCTGGAGCGCGGCGCACATCTTGCGGGCGTGCAGCGGATCGGTCCGGGTGTCGCCGTCCGCGGCGGTCAGTAGCACCGCCGGGTACGCCGTTGCGGGCGTGACCCGGTGATAGGGGGAGTAGCCGAGCAGCGTCGGCAGGCGTGCGGGGTCCCGCGCGCTGCCGTACTCGGGTGTCCAGCTTGGGCCGAGCCCGGACAGCTCGTAGCGGACCATGTCCAGGAGGGGGGACATGCAGACCACTGCGGCGTACTTCTCCGGCTGCTGGGTGAGGGCCGCGCCGACCAGCAGTCCGCCGTTGGAACCGCCCATGACGGCGAGCCTGCCCGGCTCCGTCCAGCCCGCGGCGATGAGCCGGTCGCCGGCGGCGGCGAAGTCGTCGAAGCTGTTCTGCTTGTGCTCCCCGCTGCCCGCCCGGTGCCAGGACTCGCCCTCCTCGCCGCCGCCGCGCAGCCCGGCCCAGGCGAACACCCCGCCGGCCCGCACCCAGGCGAGGACCTGGGCGCGGTACCGGGGGGACATCGTGCGCCCGAAACCGCCGTACCCCGTGAGAAGCGCCGGGCGCGGCACGTCCGGGCGTCCCGTCGGCGAGATGACGAACATGCGTACCGTCGTCCCGTCACGTGACGGAAAGGCCACCTGGCGGGTGACCGCGCCGGCGACCACCAGGTCGCCCGGGGCGTCGCGCTCCCAGCGCGTCGCACGACGGGTTCGCCCTTCGAAGCGGAGCACGCGTGGCGGCGTGACGAAGTCGGTGTAGGCGAACCAGGCTTCGTGACTTCCCTGCGGGCCGGCCGAGAAGTCGCCGACGGCGCCGGTTCCGGGCAACGGGACCGTGGCCACCTGCCGGCCCTCGACCAGGTCGTGCACGGTCACCTCGGCAACCGTGTCGCGGGTCCAGGCGGCCAGACCGAGCGGCTGCTCCGGCCCCGTGCCGGGCAGGACGACGAAGTGCGTCAGCACCGCGTCGGGCCGTTCGGGGATCACCTCGCGCCAGGCCGCGTGACCCAGGTGGAGTTCGGCCGGCCGGCACGCGACGACGCGCCCGCGAGGGGCGTCGCGGTCGGTGCGCAGCCACACCCGGTCCCGGGGACCGCTGCCCGGCACCGCGTGCAGGCGGGTCGCGGCCCCCATGCCCTCCTGGACAGGCCGCAGCAGCGGGCGGCCCAGCGGGCCGGCGAACAGGTCCGCCAGGTAGACGTCGGTGCCGCGCCCGGTTCCGAGCGTCGCCGTGATGCCCAGCCAGCGGCCGTCGGCCGTCACGGAGACGCTGTAGAACTGGGTCTTGTCCCGCCCCTCACCGAAGACCAGCGCGTCCGCTTCGGGCGCCGTTCCGACCCGGTGGAGGTAGACCCGCCGGTGGTAACGCTCCTCGCCGGGGTTCAGACGGGGATCCAGGTGCCGGACGTAGTAGAACGCCCCGCCCCCGGGCAGCCAGCCGACCGACGACTTCCGAACCCTGTCCACCGGCCCGTCGACGATCTTCCCGGTGGACACGTCGATCACCTGGAGCAGCGAGTCCTCCGTGCCGTCGCTGGAGATCTGGCAGGCCAGCAGATCGCCCTCCAGGGAGGGTTCCCAGGCGTCGAGCACGGTGCGTCCGGACGGGTCGAGGGCGCTGGGGTCCAGCAGCACCCGCTCCGCCGTGTCCGTCCCGGCATCCGCCACCACGAGCACTGGATGCTCCTGACCGGCGTCCTGCCGCAGCCAGAAGACCCTCCCGCCCCGGACCTTGGGCGGCCTGGCGCGGTCGACGGCGTTCAGCTCCGCCACCTCCGCCTCCCACTGCTCCAGGCCGGGCCAGGCCGCCCGTTCCGCCTCGTAGAGGCTCTCCTGCTCGACACCCCAGCGGAGCGTCGATGCGGACTCGGCGTCCTCCAGCCAGCGGTACGGGTCGGGGACGCGCACCCCGTGGAGCTCCTGGACGACGTCCTGCCGCTCCGCATGGGGGTACTTGCTCCGTGTCGGTCGCGCGTCAGGGGTCACTCGATGCTCCCTCGTTCGTGGTGGGCGGAAGGTGCCGTGCTCGCGGCGGCGCGAGGTGCCGGGAGCCGGGCTATGCGGTGCTGGGCACGCGCCGTCGGACGGTGAGACTCAGGCAGGTCGCGGACCTGGCGGTGCGGCCGTCGTGACACCGGCTTCCTCGGGCACCTTCTCGGCGGCCTTCTCGGCCGTCCCCTTGCGGGGCAGGGCGAAGAAGGCGAAGACGCCGGACAGCACCACGATCAGTCCGGAGACCGCGAAGATCGTGTCGATCGGACCGAACCGGATACCGCCGACCGAGCCCGCGACGTTCTGCAGTACGGATCCGGCGAGCCAGCCGGACAGGACCGCGGAGAGCATCGACGCCAGCTTCGTCACGGGATAGAACACGGCCATCACCCGGCCCAGATAGTCCGGGGGCGCCGCGGCGAGCAGGAGCGGTGCCATCGCCGTGTTCAGCACGGTGAGCGGAACGGTGAAGACGAAGAGCAGGGCGATGCCGCCGATGAAGCCGGTCTGCCGGGAGTAGGCGACCAGCAGAACCCCGCTCACCAGCAGGCTGATCCAGGTGCTCCGCCGTGCCCCGAGCCACTGCACGACCCGGCCGCCGCACAGTGCGCCGGTGATGCCCCCCACTCCCATGGCCATGCCGATGTACCCGTACAGATGGGCGGACGCGTGGAGGTTGTCGGTGGTGAAGAAGACGTTGAGTGTGCTCAGCGCGCCGATCCCGAACTGGCCGATGACGGCGAGCAGGAGCAGCGCGACGAGGAACCTGCTGCGCGCGAAGAACCGCACACCGTCCGCGAACTCCCGCCGCACGCTGGGTCGTTGCCGCCCGGCAGCCGGCTTCTGTGCGGCGCCCGGCACGGTCTTGTCCGCCTTGGCCGCGGTCGCCTGGCGTACACCGATGGAGCGGATCGCGATGTACGAGACCGCGTAGGACAGCGCGTTGAAGAGCATGGCCCACTGCAGACCCGCCGTGAACAGCAGCGGCGCGGCGAGTGGCGGCCCGATGATCCAGGCCGTCTCGCCTGTCGCCTGGGCGATGCCTGCCGCCCGGGCGCGGTCGGCGTCCCCGGTGACGAGATCCGCGAGGATCGCGAAGCGCGCGGGTGAGAAGAACTGGCCGGCCGCGTGCAGCAGGAGCACGGTCACGTAGACGAGGGCGAGCCAGGCTCCTGCCGGAAGGGCGGCGACCGGCAGGAAGGAGACGGCGGTCAGCACGGCCACCAGCCCGATGCGGACCACTTCGGTGCGGAGCATCGTGACGCGCTTGTCCCAGCGGTCGACGAACACGCCCGCGAGTGGACCGATGACCAGCACGGCGGCGCTCGACGCCATCAGGACGCCGCTGACCGCCACCGGCGCCCATGTCTCGTCCTTCGCCAGAACGGTGGCCACCCACAGCACCAGGGTGGTGCTGAAGACGGCGTCCCCTACGGACGAGACGGCCTGACCGAACCACAGCCGGGTGTATTCGCGGTTGATCAACGTCAGACGGGGAGTCACGACGGCCTCGGCGACGAGACGATCAGCGCCATGAGGGCGGTCACCAGGGTCGTGTGGTACGCCTTCCGGAAGAACTCCCCGGGCGGGGCCGACGACGGCGCGGCGAGCGCCGCCGACCGTCCCGGCATCGCACCGTCGGACCGCTGTGCCCGGATCAGGCACTCCACGGCCGCGGCTCCCGGGGCCGTGCCCCGCGGGTCGCTCCCCAGGATGAACTGCGTGAGGAGCAGTTCCGCGGCCAGGTCCCACCGGTCGTGCCCGACGCAGTGGTCCAGCATCCGGGAGACCAGCGCCCGGGCGTGCGCCATCGCGCTCCCGGTCAGCCCGGGCGGGGTCCGGCCGAAGTCGCCGAGGTAGAAACCGGTGTGGGTCAGGGCGTACGCCTCCGGTGTGGCCAGGGGCGCCGCGTCCTGTGCCGCCGGGCCATCGGACCCGAGGGACCCGGCGGCCGGGAGTGCGACGAGCGGGCTTCGTGGCAGGAGCTCGGCGTACGGCTCCATGCCGTGGCGGATGCCGGCCTTGTCCGCGTAGTAGCGGATCTCGATGCGGCGGTAGGGCGACTTCCCGTGCGGTGAGAGCAGGTCTGGGGACAGCCGTGCGAGCGCGGCCCGGCGTTCGGTGTCATCGATCCCGTCGGGGGCCAGCGCGGCGTAGATCAGCCCGTACGTGGGGGCGTGGTCGGGGACCTCCTCGAAGAGCCGCGGGAAGTCCGGATCCTGCCAGAGCTTCCTGACGAGGGCGATCGCGCCGCCCAGCGCCTCCGGTACGGCTCCGGAGCGTGCCGCGCAGTGGCAGAGCAGCGCCAGTTCCAGCGCGGCCTTCGCCTTTCCGTGCGTCGCCGACCGCGCGCTCGGCGAGAACGGGTCGAAGTGGTCCAGGTTCCTTCCCAGCCAGTCGAGCGCGCCGGAGGAGAGCTGCTCAAGGGATGAGGGCATGGCTACAGCCGCCCCGTCTCGTCCAGATAGTCGAGCAGGGCCGTGTCGACGGTGTCACGGAACCTCGCGAGCGTCCGCGCGTCCTCGTCGTAGCGGTAGAGGTCCTGGCAGGCCACCCACCGCTCACCGGTCACCGCGCTGGGCAGGTAGCCGTCCGTGACCGTACCGACCTCCCAGTCGGGCTTGCCGGCCGTCTCCCAGCAGCTCGCCAGGGTTCCGTCCGCGCTCACCACCGCGCCGTAGCGTCCGTCGGCGTGACCGCACGTCACACAGGTCTTCCGGGCGCCGGGGCGGCTCACGGTGAAGCCGAGGTCGAGAGCCCGGCGCTGCCACCGGGTGAAGGCGGCCGGGAGTTCGCCCGTGTGCAGCAGGCTGTTGGCGTATCCGACGCCCACGTCGCCGATGCGGGCGAAGTACAGGGTGCACCGCGCGGGGTCGAGTTCTGCCGCGAGCCGGTCGATCAGCGCGTCGACTCCGTGGAAGGTCTCCTGCGAGACGTTCACCCGCAGCGTCCACTGGAGCGGCGAGACCTCCGAGGCGCTGACGATGTTGCGGACGATTTTGTCGAAGGTCCCGCTGCCGTCCGCCCTGCCCACCCGGATCCGGTCGTGATCGGCACGGTCGCCGTCGAAGGTGACCTGGACGGACGTCAGTCCGAGGCCGGCGAGCCGTCGCGCCAGTGACGGGGTGAGCAGTGTGGCGTTGGAGATCATCCAGGCCGATGTGGGCGCGATCTCCGCCGCGCGCTCCAGCAGTTCCACGCAGCCGCGCGGGTTCAGCAGCGGCTCCCCGCCGAAGAGCAGGATCCTGAGCTTCTCCAGGCCGACGGCGGCCATCTGCCGCTCGGTGAAGCCGAGGAGCGAGGTGACCGTGTCCGAGGTGAGGCGGGTCCGCGCGATCCGCGGCGGCCGGGTGCCGCCCGCCTGGTCCTGCGCGGTGTTCTGGAAGCAGTATCCGCAGCCCAGGTTGCAGTTGGTGCTGGTGAGGACGGTCAGCGCGTAGGCGCGGACCCGGGCGGGGGTGAACATGCCGCTCTCGCGCAGCCGGAGTTCCGCCTCCGGGCGCAGGGCTCCGTCGGCGGTCACGTTCCGGCTGCCGAGGCGGGCCACCCCGCCCGGGCCGAGGAACCACCAGTTCCGCTCGCCCTGGAGGAGACGCGCGCCGGAGGCGGAGAGGAGGTCCTCTCGACCGGACGCCACGGCTCGTCCCGAGCTCATCGGCCGCTCCTCCGTGCTCTCCGTTCGTCCGGGGCCGCCCGCCGGCTGTTCGGCGCTCACCGGTCGTCCGGGGCTCACTGCTTGGTCGATGGTCACCGCGCCTCCCGCACTGTCGGTACTCCCGCGGTGCAGAGCTCGTCGGCCCGACCGCCTGTGATGATCAAGGTGGCCAGCGCCGTGACCAGGGTCGCCTGGTAGGACTTCCGGAAGAACTCGACAGGCGTCGCGTCAGCCGCCGCACGCTTGATGACGGACCGTCCGGGGATCGCGCCGTCGGGCGACTGGACCCCGGCGAGCATCCTGAGGCCGGCCGCGCCCGAGGTGGTGGCCGACGGATCGGCCCCCAGGCAGTACTGGGCGAGCACGAGCTTTCCGACGAGGTCCCATTCGCCGAGTCCCACGCAGTGGTCCGTGAGCCGTTCCACGACCCGGAGCGCCCGCACCCGCGCCCCTTCGGTCAGGGCGGGGGAACGGAAGCCGAAGTCGCTCAGGTAGAAGACGGTGTGGGTGACCACGCAGACATCCAGGTCGGCCACGGGAAGCGTGGTGGCCCGGGCCAGGAGGCTGGACGCGTACAGCTCCTCGTACGAGGCGAACCGGTGCTCCGCGCCCGCGACATCCGCGTAGAACCTGGCCTCCAGGTGGAGGTACGGCGGCTTGCGGCGGGGAGCGAGGTACCCGTCGGCCGTCAGCCGGTCCAGCACCGAGCGGGGGGCGTCGGAGGCGGTCCCGGCCGGTGCCAGTGCCGCGTACATCATCTCGAACTGCCGGGCGTACCGCGGGTCGAGCGTGAGCAGGCGTGGGAAGTCCGCTCGCCGAAAGGCCTGTCCGACCACCGAGGTCACCTCGCCGAGGGCGGCGTCCGCGGGTGCGGCCGTCTCCCAGTAGCGGCGGAGCAGCGCGAGTTGCAGGAGGGCCTTGACCCGCGGCGTCACCGGCAGCTCGGCGTGGCCCGCCGGTGAGTCGAGATACCGCGCGTGCAGCCCTATCCAGTGCCGCGCGCCCGCGGACAGACGTGACACGGCCTCATCGAGGCCGGGTGATCGCGTACTCATGGTCCTCCTTCGGGATCGCGGATGTCTGAGCCACCCGCTCGACGATGTCGGCCGCGCGAGCCACGCCGTCCGGCGTGGCCAGCCTGCCGCCGAGCACGCGGGCGCGGGCCCGCAGGCCGTCGTCACCCCACGCCGACTCCAGCAGTGCCGAGAGCTCCGCGGACGGGGTGTTCGATACGCGTACGGCCACGCCCGCGCGCACGCAGGCACCGGTGAGCAGCGGCTGTTCGGAGCCGTTGGGCGACAGCGCGAGGGGTCGGCCCCGCAGCAGGGCGGCCAGAACGGGGGCGGAGGTGCCGTTGGCCAGCACCATGCCTGCCAGGTCGATGAGCGGACCCATCCACGGCTTGCGTACGACCAGGATGTCGGCGCCCGGACCGGGCACGGGGTCGGTGGACCGGCCCTGCTCCACCACGGCCTGGAACGGACCGCCCGTGAACGCCTCGTTGAGCAGGGGCCACAGGCTGTTGCCGCCGAAGAAGCGGCCGAGGTGGACGTAGACGACGGGTTTGCCGGACCGCGCCAGGTGATCCCTGACCGCCTCGACCTCCTGCCGGTCCGGCGTCGGCTCCCAGGCCAGTGGCCCCACGTGGCGCACCCGGTCGGGAAGCTCCGCGCCCGGGTACTCCAGTGCCGGATCCCCGCGCAGCAGCAGCGCGTCGCCCAGCAGTGGGCTGTCCGCCCAACGGCGGGCACGGCCCGTCAGGCCCGCTTCCTCCCGCGTGGCGGTGTAGATCTCCCGGCAGTCAAGGGTCCGGCTCTCCCGCGTCCTGCCCAGGTGGGGCTCGTCCGAGCCCCCTGTCCGGTAGTTCCACAGGTGGACCGAGAGCCCGATCACGACCACCGGAATGTCCAGTGCCTCGGCGGCGAGCAGGGCGCCGCTGCACAGCACGGAGGTGACCAGCAGATCGGCCCCCGTCTCCCGCGCCGCGCGCAGGGTCGCCCGGTACTGCGCGGGGCCGGTCTTCCCCCACCAGGTGGCGGAGAACGCCCGTCGCCCCCCGAGGTCCTCGGCCCGCACGAACGGCAGGCCGGCCTCGGCCACGACGGGAGCGGCGGTGGCACGGCCCAGCACGCTGACGTGGTGGCCGCGGCGCCGCAGTTCCCGCCCCGCCGCGATCGCGGGGTAGAGGTAGCCGCCGTCGCTGAGGGGGCAGAGCAGGATCTTCACGGCGTGCGCGCTCCCTCGGGGTGTGGTGGGCGGTGGTGGTGCCGGGGTGGCCGCGGGCCCCCCGGTTCCTGGCACGATCTGCCGAGAACCGGGTGGCCCGCGCGGTGCTCAGAACGCAGGACCTCGAGTCAGGAGAGGTCGCTGGAGTTGTTGACGATGCAGCCGGCCTCGGCCTCTTCGTCCTCGCTGTGGGCGACGACCTCGATGTCCTCGTCCTGGGTCGGCTGCTGGTTCGTGTTCTCGGGCATGTGTGTCCTCCTCGTTAGGCGGCGTCGCTGCGCCGGATGAGAAGAAACGTACGGATGCGCGGTATGGGAACGCCTGGCCGTCGGTTCGGTGCCGGTATAAGGCGACCACCGGGACCTGGGACGGCTCCGAAACCCGGGCGCACGCCCCGTCACGCATCCGCGTCCGGCCGTCCGGCGTGCGTCCTTACCCGCCTTGAGCTGGGACTTAACCGATCACCAGGCGATCGTGAACCGGAAGCCTGCCGCTCGGGCGCACGATCCGGAACATGCTGCGCGCGCGGCACGGGCACGGAGGAGGAGACATGGACCTGGCAGAGCTCATCGGCCTGCGACCGGTGCCCTGCGGAGGCCTCCTCGTGGCCCTCACCCGCCGCTGCCCCATGAGCTGCGCACACTGCTCCACGGGCTCCTCCCTTACGGTCTCGGAGCAGCCCGACCCGGAGCATCTGCTGCGCTTCGTCCGTTCGTTCGGCACTGAGGACCGCCCGGAGGTGGTCATGCTGACCGGAGGCGAACCGCTGCTGCTGCCCGGACTGGTCACACGTCTGGCCGGTCTCGCGCACGCGGCGGGATCCCGGGTGGCGCTCCTGAGCGGGATGTTCTTCGCCCGTGACGGACGCGTTCCGGACCGGATCATGAGAGCGATCACGGCTCTCGACCACTTCTCGGCGAGCATGGACGTCCATCACGAGCGCGAGATACCGCGCGAGGCCGTGCTGCGCTCTCTGCGGACCGTGCTGGACGCCGGCATCCCCGTCAGCGTCCATCTCACCGGCACCGGCCCCGACGACCCGTATCTGGCCGAGGCCGTCGCGGACGTCCGTCGTGCCTTCGGTGCCCAGGTGCCCATGCTGGTCAACGAGGTCCGGCCGCTCGGCAGGGCCGCGGGGCTCGTCCGGACGACCCCGCCAGGGCCGGACGGCTCCGTCTCGACGCCCTGTGCCCTCGCGGCCTGGCCGGTGGTCGCCTTCGACGGGACCGTGGCCGCCTGCTGCAACCAGTGGACGGTTGACCGGCGGCCCGTCCCCGCACACCTGCGGCTCGGCCACATCGACGACGACGACTGGCCCACCGTCCGCGAACGCTCCCTGGGCTCCCCGGTGCTGCGGATGCTGCGCGCTGTCGGGCCCCAGCGGCTGCACGCCCGGTACGACTCCTCGCCCGCCCCGGCCGGGTACTGCCGCAGCTGCCACGCACTCGCCGACCGCCCGGAGGTCCTCGCCGGCGCGGCGCGCGACGCCGGTGGCAGGGTCGGTGAACTCCTCGACCGGCTCGGCGCCGAACAGCAGCTCGCCGCCGGGCCCGCCGCGCTGGTACGCCGTCTGGGCTGCGCCCGTTACGCGCATCTGGTCGAGTCCGACGCCACCCATGAGCCGATTCCCGCAGGGGAGGGGAGCGGCCGATGACCACCCCCGCGTCCCTCGCGCTCAGGACCAAACTCACGCCCACCACCCCTGTACTGAGGGCGGCGACCACGGCCCTGTGGCGACCGGACGGGCTGCGCAGGCGATACGTGCGCTACCTGGCCGCCATGTATCCGCTCCTGAAGGCATCGGTGCCACTGCTGGAACGGGCCGCCGAGCGGTGCGCCGAGCTGGACGACCCGCCCTCGCGGCGCCTCGCGGCGTACTACACCCGTCACGCCGAGGAGGAGCGCGACCACGACGCCTGGCTGCTCGACGACCTGGCCGCCCTCGGTGCCGCTCCGGCCGCCGTGCCGCCCCCCGTCGTCGTCGAACTCGCCGGGGCGCAGTACTACCGGATCGAGCACGAGCACCCGGTCACGCTGCTCGGCTACATCGCGGTCCTGGAGGGCAACGCCCCAGGACCCCGCCTCGCGGACCGCCTCACCGAGATCACCGGGCTCCCCGACGCCGCCTTCCGCACCCTCCGGGAACACGCGGAACTCGACGGCGGCCACCTCGACGACCTGCACCAGGTGCTCGACGAACTCGCCCTGACCCCGGCCCGGCAGACCGCCGTATCCGTCAGCGCGCTGCACACGGCCGGTCTGCTGACCCGCCTCTTCCTCTCCCTCGCCACCGACCCCGGAGGGCACCCGTGACCGACGACTCCACTTCTTACGAGGCAGGCCCGGACCACACCACCGCGTGCGGCACTTCCGGGCACGAAGGCGCCGCGTACGTAGGCTCCGGGCGCGGCAACGGCCCGTTCGGCGCGTCCCGGCCCGAGCCCACCGTCGAGGCACTCGTCGCCGCGGGATTCGACGTCGACGCACTCAGCGAGGAGCAGCACGAGGTCCTGCGCGCGCTCACCCGGGAGGAACTCGCGCTGCTCGTCGACATCAGGGGGCGGCTCGACGCGGCCGCCCCCGAGGTACAGGCCCACGCCGACGTCGCGGGCGGCGCCCTCTTCTGACCACGGCCCGCCCGCTGTTCCGCGCCCACCGGAGGAACCCATGCCCTGCGCCTCGTGCCGGAGCGCCCTGCCGCCCGACGCCCGGTTCTGCCCCTCATGCGGCAGCCCGTGCGCTCCGGGGCCGGTCACGGTCAAGCCGACCGGCCGCAAGGTGGTGACCGTCCTCTTCTGCGATCTCGTGGGCTCGACGGCCCTCTCCGGGGACCTGGACGCGGAGACGCTGCGCTCGGTGACGCTCCGCTGGTTCCACTTGATGCGGCTCCGGATCGAGGAGCAGGGCGGCACCGTGGAGAAGTTCATCGGCGACGCCGTGATGGCAGTCTTCGGGCTGCCGGCCGTACGGGAGGACGACGCCCGCCGTGCGGTCGCCGCCGCCCTGGCCATGCGCGAGGCGCTCGCGGGTCTGAACGCCCGTCTCGGGGAGGCCGTCGGCGTCCGGCTGGAGATGCGCATAGGTATCAACACCGGTCAGGCCGTGACGGGTTCGGCCACCCTGCGGCAGGCGATGGTCTCCGGGGAAGTCGTCAACGTCGCCGCGCGCCTCGAACAGAACGCCGCCGCCGGAGACATCTTCATCGGCCCCGACACCCTGGCGGCCGCCGGGCCGGGCGTCCGGACGGTGGAGACGGGACCCCTGCTGCTCAAGGGGAAGAAGGACCGGGTCGCCGCCCACCGCCTGCTCGGTCTGGACGAGGAGGACGGGCCCGAGGCGCTGCGCCGCTTCGACCTCGGATTCGTGGGACGTGGCCGCGAACTCGGCCTGCTGGACGAGGGACTGGGCCGGGTGGTCGGGGCCGGCAGCGCCCGGCGGCTGGTGGTGGCCGGGGAGGCGGGTCAGGGCAAGACCAGACTCGTACGCGAGTGGCTCCACCGGGCCACCGCCACATCCGACGGGCCCCGGCACGGCGTCGGGCGCTGCCGGGGCCGGGGCGAACAGCCCAGCCTCGGACCACTGGCGGACGCGGTGACCCACCTGCTGCGGACCTGCGGCACGTCCGAACCGTCGCCCGAACTCGACCTGCTGCACCAGGGCCTGCTCCTGGACGGGACTCCCAATCCGTCGCCGGCGGACACGTGCGCGGCGCTCGCCAAGGTACTCGCCGAGCTGTCCGGTACCCGGCCCGTCGTGCTGGTGATCGACGACTGCCACTGGGCCGCGCAGCCGCTCTTCGACGCCCTCGACCGGCTGCTGCGCGCACTCACCGACGCGGCCGTCCTGATCGTCCTGCTCACCCGTCCCCAACTGTTCGACGCACGGCCCGAACTGGCACTGGACGCTGTTCCGCTCGACGGCCTCTCCGACGCCGAGGCACAGCTCCTCGCGGCCGAGCTGACCGGGAGCACGGCGCACGAAGAGCCACTCGGCCCCCGGGTCCTGGCGCGGGTGGGCGGAAATCCGCTGCACCTGGAGCAGCTGCTCGTCGCGGGCGTCCCCGTCGACGAGGACAGTGTCCCTCTCCCGCTCCAGGCCCTGATCGGCGCCCGGATCGACGCGCTCGAACCACCCGAACACCTGGCCCTGGGGCTGGCGTCCGTCCTGGGCGGCGACTTCACCGCCGAGGAGATGACTGCGCTCGCCGAACCTCCCGGACAGGCGTGGGCCGGGTCCGGACTGCGTTACACACTGCACCGGCTGGTCCGGCACCGCCTGATCAGACCTGACGGCGAGGCGTTCCGCTTCGCCGGAGGGCTGGTCCAGGAGGTCGTCTATGCCTGCCAGTCCAAGCAGGACCGGGCCGACCGGCACGAACGGGCGGCACGACTGGAATCCGTGCGCGGGCGGGGCAGCGCGGCGGTCGGGGCGCACCTCGAACAGGCGTACCGCTACCGGGTCGAGCTGGGCGCCCAGGACTCGCACACCGACGGTCTGCGCCGACGCGCCGCCGACGCACTCTCGGAGGCCGGGCGGCTGGCACTGGCCCACGCCGACCCCGTATGGGCCGCCGACCTGCTGTCCAGGGCCACGGCCCGGTATGCGACGGGCGAGCAGGGCAGCAGGGCGACGCGGCGGCGGCTCGGGCAGACGCTGCTGGACCTGGGGCGCGGAACGGAAGGAAGGGTGCTGCTCGAAGCGATCCTGGCCGAGGCGTCGGCCGAGGCGTCGGCCGAGGCGTCGGCCGAGGCGTCGGCCGAGGCGGAGGCCGGAACCGCCGACGGGGCCGAAGTGGAGGCCGCGCACGCCCGCCTCGCCCTGGCATCGGTAGGCAGGTGCGCAGACACCGGGCCCGAGGGCCCAGAGCCCGCAGGCACAGAGCCTGCGGGTTCAGGAGTGGTGGATGCGGGTGCAGGGCCGGCCGGTGGCGCGGCCGAGGGATCAGAGGCCGCCGGTGCCCACCGGTCCACCTCCACGGGAGCGGGACTTCCCCGCAGGGTCGAGTCGCCCGCCGAGGCCGCCGGCGCGACCCTGCCGGTCTTCGCGGCGGCAGGCGACGAGCTCGGCCAGGCCAGGGCCTGTCTGCGCCTTGCCCAGCGTGCACAGGAACAGGGCAGGCACGGGGACGCGGGACGGCTGCTCGCCCGCGCGCTGGAGCACGCGGTACGCGCCGACGCCGAGCCCGAGCGTGCCGCGGCCCTCGGCGCGACGGGCGTCTCGCTCTGGCGCGGCCCCT
Organism: Streptomyces sp. NPDC048560; assembly: GCF_040650955.1. Taxonomy (NCBI): domain Bacteria; kingdom Bacillati; phylum Actinomycetota; class Actinomycetes; order Kitasatosporales; family Streptomycetaceae; genus Streptomyces; species Streptomyces sp. NPDC048560. Next base: position 316,262 of record NZ_JBEZIJ010000009.1, on the reverse strand, counting down.
CACCGGTCGCGGACGCCGTGGCCCGCTGCCGTGAGCTCCTCGCGGACCAGGGAGACGGCCGCCGGGCCGTCCGGCTGACGCTCAACTGCCCACTGGCGGTCCTGCTGGCACTCCACGACGACCGCGACGGGGCCCTGGCCTGCCTCGCGGAGGCGGAGCACCTTGCGAAGAGGCTCGGCTACGCCGAGACGGACGCCTTCCTGCCGATCTTCACCGCCACCGTGGCCGACCTTGCCGGCCGCCAGGAGGAGGCGCTCCTGAGCCTGGAGCGGGCCACTCGCGCCGCGCGGGGGCTCGGCGCCACGGCGTTGCTGCGCGGTGCGCTGCTCGACGCCGCCCGTATCCGGCTGGACCTCGGCGACTGGCGTACCGCCCGCGACACCCTCGCCGAACTGGAGGAGGAGCGGGCGGCGCCCGACCGGCCCCGTGCCGAGTCGGCCGATCTGGACGGTCTGCGCGCCCGGGTGGCCGCGGCGCAAGGGCAGGCCGAGGCCGCCACCCGCCTGGCAGGCCGGGCAGTCGCCACCGCCGCCCGTACGGACTCACCCATCGTCCAGGGTCTCGCCGCCCTCGACCTGTCCCGCACCGCACTCGCGCTGGGACGCCCGGCCGACGCGGCGGAGGCCGCGACGCGCGCACGCGGGCACTTCGCGGCCAAGGGCCACCTTCCCGCCGTACGCCAGGCCGAGGCCGCAGTCTCTCGCTGCCTGAGCCGCCCGCCGGTGCACAACCCTGCCGCCGGACGAGTGACCGAAGCCGAAGCCGAAGCCGGAGTAGGAGCCGGAGCCGAAGTCGGATCCCAAGCCGGAGAGGGAGCACCGCGATGACCACCGCACCACGACCGGCGCCCGGACTCACCTGGGGTCTGCGAGGACGGGGCCCCGCCGACGTACCCGTGGACGCCGACGCTCCTCCGGACCCGTCCGGGGGAGGTCTCCTCGGCGGCACCGGGCGTGGCATACGCGTCTGCGTGGTCGACTCGGGCGTCGAACGGGACCACCCCTTGGTCGGGGCCGTCGCCCGGTCGTGGCGCGTCTTCAAGGAAGACGAGGCCGTCCATGTCGAGGAGACGGACGAAGGCGACTCCTGCGGTCACGGCACGGCCTGTGCCGGGATCATCCGGCGCATCGCTCCGGACTGCGAGCTGTCCAGCATCCGAGTGCTCGGCGACCGGTTCTCAGGCAGTGGGGACGTGCTGCTCGAAGGGATCCGGTGGGCTGTGCGTCAGCGGTTCGACGTGATCAACCTGAGCCTGTCCACCAGCCATGACCGTTTCGTGGACGAACTGCGCCGACTGGCCGACGAGGCGTACTTCCAGCAGACCGTGATCGTCGCCTCGGCGCACAACACGCATGTCGAGAGTTTTCCCTGGCGTTTCTCCTCGGTGATCTCGGTCGGCAGTCACCAGGAGGACGACCCGGACCTCCACCTCTACAACCCCGAGCCGCCGGTGGAGTTCTTCGCCCCCGGCCAGCGGGTCCCGGTGGCGTGGCTCGGTGGCACGTCGATCCGCAGCTCCGGCAACAGCTTCGCCACCCCGTTCATCGCGGGGCTGTGCGCGCGGATCCTGTCGAGCGGCCCCCGGCTGACGCCGTTCCAGCTGAAGAACGCCCTGTACCTGTCCGCAGCCAACGTCCGTGTCCACGGTCGCCGGTGACGTCCGGCGTCGGAAGGGAACCCCTCATGGCTCAGACGATCGTCCCCGCCGTGTCCGCAGCACCCCGGCCGGATCCGGCCATGGTCGAGCTGCTGCAGTCGGTCGTGGACACCGCGCGCGCCATCTTCGGCGCCCAGGCGAGCTCCATCCTGCTCCTGGAGGCCGCGGCGGAGGAACTCGTCTTCGAAGCGGTCTCCGGACAGGGACAGGAATTCCTGGTGGGCAGACGGTTCCCGGCCGGCCGGGGGATCGCGGGGTGGGTCGCCGCTTCGGGGGAGCCGATGGTGGTCGACGACCTGCACGACAGCACTTCCTTCGACCGGGACATCGCCCAGTCCACCGGCTATGTCCCGAACGCGCTGATGGCAGCCCCGCTCGTCCACGGGGACCGGGTCCTCGGAGTCCTCGAAGTGCTCGACCCGTCCCCGCAGGCGCGGTCCAGTCTGACGGAGCTCGACCTGCTGTGCCTCTTCGCCCGCCAGGCCGCCGTGGCCCTGAACGTCCTCACCACCCACGCACGACGTCCGGAGGCCCAGGACACCACCGACGACCCTTCGCGCACCGAACTGCTGCGCCTCCTCTCGGAAGCCCGTCGCCTCCTCGAAGAGTGAGCCGCACACCCACCGTGACCGCTCGGCCGCCCGCGACCGGCCGCGGTTCTGCTCCGGTACGCGCGGGCGCCGGACGCACATCCGTGTGCGGGGGGCCGAGTGCCGTTGCTGCCCGGGTACGACGGCCGGTCACGCCGCCAGGGACACGACGGCGAGGATCGTCTTGCCGCCCGGGTGGACGGAGACGGTCACCTCACGGGACAGCCGCAGCACTATGGGCCAGCCGAAGCCGCCGGGGGTCAGCTCCTCGTTGCGCCGGCATGACGGCACGTCACTGCTGGCGTCCGTCACGGACACCGTCGCGCTGTCGCGTGCGACGTCGAGGCGGAAGTCGATGATGCCGCCGGCGTGCCTCTGGGCGTTCGTGGCCAGCTCCGACACGACGAGCAGGAGATCGTCGGTCCGGTTCTCGTCGGCGGGCCGGATCTCGGCCAGGCGCTGTCTGGCGAAGTCACGGGCCTGGGTGCACGTGCGTACGCGCCGGTCGTTCCTGCGGCACGCATGTGGACGCGGTTGTGCCGACGTTCGGAACCATGTCTCGCCCGACTGCTGTTTCATGGTTCCCCTTTCTCCCGGTTTCGGTGTGTTCGTTCCCCATTCGTCTTACCGCTGTCGCCGCTCTGACACCTGTGCGAGGCCGTGCGTTCCGTGCCTGGGCAGGCCGTACCGGACCGTCGCCGGGTCGAGCTCATGTCACCTCGCTGGCCCGACGGCGCAACCGCCGCTTGAGAGCGCGCCGTTCGTCCTCGTCCAGGCCGCCCCAGACTCCCGTCACCTGACGGGAGTCGTCCATGGCCCACGCGAGGCACGCCTCGCGCACGGGGCAGCGTTGACAGAGTTCCTTCGCCTCCTCGGTCTGGATCAGGGCGGGCGCACCGGTCCCCACCGGGAAGAACAGGTCGGGGTCGGTGTTCCGACAGGCTGCGGATGCACGCCAGTTGTCCATCAGTCCTCCAGTGGTGTGAGGTAGAACTCGCTTCTACTCGGCTCACCGGTCGTCGGGAGTTGAAACGTCGCCGGCTCCACGGAGAGCGGGCCCGCTCCGGGACGACGCTCCTGGGAGGCGTTACGCGTACGCGCGGGCGGACGTTCACCTCGCACCTCACCCGGTCGACCACCGGCGGCCCCCGGCCCCGATCGCCGGAGCACAGTCTGTCGGCCTCGCGCTGTTGCTGGTGCCCCGTGCGTGCCCGCCAAGGCACCCTGCTCCCCGACATCGAGTGCGGATCTGCCCACGTCGACGGATCGGACCTGACGGCGGAGACTTCTCGTGGCGCGCGGCGGTGCCGTGACCGGAAACCGGGACCGGCGCCCCGGACCGCCCCGAATGCAGCAGTCTCCCCCTCGCCTGAGATGTCCCTCCGTCCGCAGCGGTCACTCAGCGCGATCCACGCGGGTCGAAGGCCCCCTCCCGGCAGGGCGGGCCGTCAGGTGCCGGGAGTGGCAGGATGATTTGCATGGACGTTCGGAAGAGGAACCGGGTGTCGGTCACGGGCCGGGAGCACGGCCCGGTGGTGATGCTCGCCCACGGGTTCGGGTGCGACCAGAACCTGTGGCGCCTTGTCGCGCCGGAGCTGGAGAAACATTTCCGGGTGGTCCGCTTCGATCATGTGGGAGCGGGGCGGTCCGATGTGTCCGCCTGGAGTGCCGAGCGGTACTCCACCCTGGACGGCTATGTGCGGGACGTGATCGAGATCTGCCAGGATCTCGGCCTCGGACCTGTGACCTTCGTCGGGCATTCGGTCAGTTCCATGATCGGCGTGCTTGCCGCCGCGCAGGAGCCCGGGCTCTTCGACAGACTGATCCTGCTCACCCCTTCACCGTCGTACATCGACGACGGTGACTACCGGGGAGGGTTCAGTGAACAGGACATCGGGGAGCTGCTGGAATCGCTGGACAGCAATTACCTGGGCTGGTCCGCGACCATGGCACCGGTCATCATGGGAACGCCCGATCGTCCCGAGCTGACCGAGGAGCTGACCAACAGCTTCTGCCGGACGGATCCGGAGATCGCCCGGGTGTTCGCGAGAGTCACCTTTCTGTCGGACAACCGAGCCGATCTTGCCAAGGTGACCGTTCCGACGCTCGTCGCCGAGAGTGCGCGCGACACGATCGCCCCGCGCGAGGTCGGGGCCTTCGTCCACGCACAGATCCCCGGCAGCGAACTGGTCACTCTTGACTCGACGGGCCACTGCCCCCAGCTGAGCGCACCCGAGGAGACGGCCGAGGCGATCATCGCTTTCCTGCAGGGGACATGATGGCGGACCAGGGCGGCGACGAGTACAGCGGGTCGTGGGCAGCGGGGGACCGGGACCAGGAACAGCTCTGTTTTTCCGCCCTGCTGGAGGACAGCGCGGAGGACCTGTACGAGAACGCGCCGTGCGGATACGTCTCCACGCTGATGGACGGGCGGATCGCCAAGGTCAACGGAACCCTGCTGAAGTGGCTCGGATACCGGCGCGAGGAACTGGTCGGGCGAAAGTACTTCTCCGACCTGCTGACCATCGGCGGCAGGCTGTACCACGAGACCCACTTCTCCCCGCTGCTGCGGATGCAGGGCGAAGTCAGCGGCGTCGCCCTTGAGCTCAAGGCGGCGAACGGCAGCCGGCTGCCCGTCCTGGTCACCTCCACGGTCAAGCAGGACGGTGGCGGCGACCCGCTGCTGATCCGCACCACCCTTCTGGACGCCCGCGACAGGCGTACGTACGAGCGTGAACTTCTGCGGGCCAGGCAGGAGGCCGAGCACGAACGTGCCCGCCTCCAGCGCCTTGCCACGACCCTGCAGCGCACCCTGATCCCGCCGGCTCTCGTACCGGTTCCGGGCCTCGATGTCGCCGCGCACTTCCACTTCGCCTCCTCCGACGAGGTGGGCGGGGACTTCTACGACCTGTTCCCGCTGGCCGCCGGACGCTGGGGCTTCTTCATGGGTGACGTGCGGGGGAAGGGCGCGGACGCGGCCGTGGTGACGTCGCTGGCGCGGTACACCCTGCGGGCTGCGGCGGTCTCCGATCCGGTACCGGCCACGGTCCTGGCCAACCTCAACTCCGCGCTCAACCACGAGTTCCACGACGACGAGCCGCGCTTTTGCACCGTGGTCTTCGGGCTGCTGACACCGGAGGAGTACGACGTGGGATTCCACGTCGTACTGGCAGGTGGCGGTCACCCCCCTGCCGTGCTGCTACGGGCCGACGGCAGCGCCGACTACCTGCCCACACCCGGCGGTCAACTGGTCGGGGTCGTCGAGGACGCGCAGTTCACCACCGTCACCGTGCATCTGAGACCCGGTGACACGTTGCTGCTCTACACGGACGGTCTCACCGAGGCACGTACCCCGAACGGAGGGGCACGCTACGGCGACGAGGCACTCCTGGACATGGCGCGGGCCCTCGCGCCCACCTCGGCTCCCGGTGCCGTCGAGGCTCTGAACGCGCTCCTGGACTCGTTCGGCGAGGGACTCGACGATGACGCCGCGCTCCTGGCGATGGGCGTGCCCCGACGGGACAACGGGCAGTGAGCTAAGGGCCAACCAAGGCCGCGGCCCATGCGGCCTCCCCGGCCTGCTCGGGTATTTCGGGCGCTGGGAGGGCGCTCGGCGGTCGGCTCAGCGCCAGCCCCCGTGGCGAGGCTCCGAAAGGTCGCCGAACGGTGGGTCGTAGGCATCCCCGTCGTCGGTGGTGACCACGTAGTCGGGCTCGGTCCTTGAGGCGGCTGTGTGCAGTCGGACGACGAGGTCGGCGACGGGCACGACACGGAGCGACAGGGCTGCTGCCGCCGTGGCACGTTCTTCAGCGAGCTCCGGATTACCCCTGGTCAGAGACCGTTCCAGGTGCTGGGCGGAGACCTGCATGACCTCCACGTCGCCTCGTCCGGAGAACGTGAGGCAGTCCTGCCAGGCGAGCCCGATGACGATCTCGAGCGCGTCCGCCAGGTCATCGGCGATCAGCCCGCCCTCCCCTTCGGAACTCGCGAACACCACCGGCCGCCGGCCGGCCTTCCCGGCGCACAGGAAGTACGCCCCACCGGCGCTCTCCCCGGCGATCGGCTCCAGAGGCGCACCCGAGGCGAGCCTCAAGCCGTCCCCGTACCGCTTCCGCCCGATGTCGAAGCCGAACGGTGACCGGAGCAACTCACGGAGGTCCGGAGTGTTCTCGATCAGGGCGAGCAGGTGATCACTGGAGGCCATGGCACGGACGATAGCGAGTGGCACCGACATCCCAGACCCAGGACAGCAGTCCGTGCTCCAGCCGTGGAGGGACACCGTATCGACTGCACCGCAGCAGAGGACGGGGTGGCCACACCATCGCGTCCACGCCGGCGTCCGGGCCTCTGCGTCGTCAGGCCCGCTTGGCTGCGCGGTGCTTGTGCCCCCGCCTGTGTCCGGCCCCGGTTCGCGGTGGGGCTGTTCGAGGTCGATTAGCTTGGCGTCGAACACGCGAAAATCTATGTCGGCTGGAGTAGACATTGAATGGTGGGCTGGCTATGGTTTCTCTCGTAACGCAGGAAGACAGCAGGGCCCTGGCAGAGACGAACTGCCGGGCAGCAGTACCCGAAGGTGCAGTTGGCAGGACGGTGCGGTGGCGGAGTTTCGAAGCCAGGGTTGTTGCAGGACGGCGACGGGACTGGCGACCGGACCGGGTGGCCCGCAGTGATCAGGGGCCGCCGTGAGCAGGACCGCAGTATCCGTAAGTGAAGTTCGCGGTACCCAGCAGCGAAGTATGTGAGCAGCACCTCGGTGAAGGCGTCGGCTGCGGGCGCGCGCGCCGGGAAGTTCGGTGGTGGGGTTCCAAGCCAGATGGATGCAGGACGGGCGACGGGGCTGGCTGCCGAAGCAGGTACGAAGTTGATCCCAGAGGGAAGAACGGAGGAGCGAGGCGCCATCAGGATCGCCCGGGCGGAAGCCTTGAGCCCGGGTACCGCAGGACATCGATAGTGAGGTGGTCTCCGGTCAAGCAACCGCGATCCCCGCATCCCCGACGGCGTTCCTGTCGGGTCAGCGGAAACAGAGGGCCGGCGCAGTTTCAGGGCCGGCAGATGGTGTAGCAGTTCCTTCGGGGCCCTGGTGCGATTCGGCACCAGGGCCCCTCCAGCGTGTTCCACAGAGAGGTGCTAGTGACAGCGGACGACACTCTCGGCCGTCTCGACGACGACGACTACCCCGCCTACACCATGGGCCGCGCCGCCGAGATGCTCGGCACCACCCACGGTTTCCTCCGCGCCATCGGCGACGCCCGCCTCATCACCCCGCTGCGTTCAGCGGGCGGACACCGCCGCTACTCCCGCTATCAACTGCGCATTGCCGCCCGCGCCCGAGAGCTGGTCGACCAAGGCACCCCCATCGAGGCCGCCTGTCGCATCGTCATCCTCGAAGACCAGCTCGAAGAAGCGCAACGCATCAACGCCCGACACCACCAGGCCGCCGAAGGATCTGCTCCGACGCCCTCGGCCCGTCGTAACCTGCTCGGCGCTCAGGAACCCCGCTGACCTGAGCCCGAAGTGTCGGCGCCCGCTGGGTAGGTCACGAGCCTTTTCGATTCCGCCGCCGAACAGCAGGCGTGCGCAGAGTCCCGTACCCGGGTCCATGTCGCTGACGGACCCGCTCTACCGCCATGAGCCCGCCCTTGGGTGCTCCCCCTGGAACTGCTCATGCCGACAGCCCCACACAGACCTGAACTGTGTGGGGCTGTCGGCTGTCACGAGGACCGCGCTCACTCTACGGGCAGACACCTGTCCAGCCAACGCCCAGGCGGCGCGGAGAAACGCTGACGGGCGCGCGAGAGGCAGGGAGGGGCGGCTCGCCGTCGGCGTGCCGCCCCGTGATGATCAGTGCCCGTGGTCAGGTGCGGGCGGTGTGATCAGCGGTGGTTGTGGTTGTGGTTGTGGTTGTGGTGGCGGCCCCAGGACTCGGTGTCGACGACGCTGCGGTGCTCGTTGCGCAGGGTCGCGGTGTCGGAGTGGTTGTCCCACATGTAGTCGCGGCGGTCCTGGAAGAGGTCGCTGCGGGTGTCGCGGCCGTGGCCGGTGTGAATCCGGACCGTGGCGCGGCCCGCGAGGCGGACGTTGTCGAAGCGGTAACGGTTACCGTCCCTGTCGCGCAGGGTCCAGCCGTCCAGGTTCACCGCGCGGCGGTGGTTGTTGGTGATCTCGATCCACTCGCGGTTCAGCGACCGGTTGGAGCGGCTCTCAGGGCCGGGGCTGTCAGCCTGGACGGCGCTGATCTCGACTCCCGAGCGACGCTGGTGCCGGTCCCTGTCGCCGTCCTGGGCCATGGCCGGCAGGGCGGCGGCGGAAACGATCGCACCGGCCGCGAGAACGGTAGCGGCCAGACGGCGGGCGGAAGAAGTTGACATAGGTGATGTCCTCTCAAAACGTGTGCGCCACCAGCCAGACCGAGGCCGGGGTGCTGTGCGGGTCCCGGCCCCTGTCGGTGCCGAGGACCCAAACTTTGGACCGCCGGCGGCGGCCCGTGGGGACGCCTGACTCCGCGTTACCAAATGCGGACATTTACGCAACCTGCACATGTACAACACATCGGTGAACATTCAGGCGTGACCCTGACATTTACTGACGGCTACATCCACCCGTTGAAGTCTCAACGGAAAGCGGTTGTCCTCGTCGGTGCGCCACCCCCCGCGCCACCCGATGCGCCACCGTGCCGACGGGGGCGGATCTTGGTAACAACCGTTCTGCGCTTTTCTTCGCACGCGTGCGCGGAAGCCGCAGCGGCGCCCGAAAAAAGGATTGGGCCCCTGCGGCGACCGGGCGGACCAGGGCAACGAAGCCCGCCCCGGGGGCACCACGCGGGGAGGGATACGGATGAGAAGGCGGATGCCCCTCGCCTGAGCGGGGGCATCCGTCCTTCTCCTCTTCGCACAGGCCTTCAGTGGTCGGCCGCCTGGGAACAGTCGCTCAAGGCGCCGTAGGGGGTGGCCGCCGGCGCCGGACCCTGCTTCCGCCACAGCGTGCTGCGCAGATCGGAACCGCGGACGAGCTGTATGCGCCAGGGATCGATCCGCAGCACGTGGTATCCGGGATCGTCGGGACCGCCGGGCCAGTGGTGGACAGGGTCGTAACCCACACCCGGCGGCCCGCCCCGCTTGTACAGGTCCCACACATGACGCTTGACCTTCTCGTCATCGGCCCAGGTGGAGACACTGTCCACGAAGACCGCGTTCTGACGGGGATTCCAGTACGCGTACGTCGTGTGCGGATTGTCCACGAGGTGCGCGCTCTTGACCGGGGTCCGGTACGAGGCGAGCCAGCCGACCGGCTCGCCGTCGACGATCTCCCATACGGGCAGCAGCACACGGGCGCGCGGGCGGTGCCGGCGGTCGACAGTGACCATGGTCGCGTACTTGATGTCGCGGATGTAGGAGAGGAAGGAGTCCTGGATCTCCGAGAACTCACTGACGGTGTCGGCCATGAGCCTGTCCTTCCGAGGATCAGCGGGGGATGGGGGCGTCGACGCGTTCACCGGCAGCGCCCGTCGCCGCGGGCAGTTCGCGGCCCCGCCGGGCGCGCAGGCCGAAGGCGCTGACGGCAGTGGCGGCGACAGCGGTCACGAACGGGACGAGCAGGCCGGCCCGGTAGCCGTCCAGCAGTGCGGCCGGTGTCTCCGCGTGCGTGGCGGCCACGCTGACGGCGGTGGCCGCGGAGAGCCCGAGGGCGGCGCCGAACTGGAAGGCGGTGTAGAGAAGACCGCCCGCGAGCCCCTGCTCCTCCTCCGCGATCCCTTCCGTGGCCACGATGGTGAGCGGGCCGTACGCCAGGGAGAACGCCAGGCCGAGGATCAACAGGCTCGGGAACATCGCCGCGTAGCTCCAGTCCGCGCCCAGCGGGAGGAACAGCCCGTACGAGAGCACCGCGAGCAGGAGCCCGGCGAAGATCACCTTGGCGGTCCCGAAGCGGTCGACCAGCCGTGGGGTGAGGGTCGGCGAGAGAATCGCGTCGACCCCGATGACCAGCATCGCGAAACTCGTCTGCAGCGCCGACCAGTCGCGCAGTTCCTGGAGGTACAGCACGACCAGGAACTGGAAGCCGAAGAACCCGGCGGCGAACAGCATCGCCGAGAGGTTCGCCCGCACCAGCGAGCCGCTGCGGAAGATGTCCAGGCGTACCAAGGGCTCGGCGGAGCGCCGCTCGATGACGAGGAAGGCCGCGAGGAACGCCAGCCCGGCCAGCAACGGTCCGGCGCCGGCACCGATGCCGGCGTGGGCGGCACGCTCGACACCCAGCACGATCAGCACGAGGGCGGCGGTGACGGTGAGCGCGCCCGCGGCGTCGGCGCGCTTACCGGATCTGTCCGGGCGTGCCGACTTGGGGACGAACGCGAGGGCCGCGACAAGGATGAGGAAGGAGAGTGCGACCGGAGCGAAGAAGACCCACCGCCAACCCACGGCGGTGAGCAGCCCGCCGGCGACCAGACCGACCGTGAAGCCTCCTGCGGCGGTGCCGGAGTAGATGAGCAGGGCCTTGTTCCGCTCCGGGCCCTCGGCGAAGCCCGTGGTGATGATGGAAAGCCCCGCCGGGGTCATGAAAGCGGCGGCGACGCCCGTGACGAACCGCGCCACGATCAGCATCCACCCCTCGGTGGCGAATCCGCCGAGACCGGAGAACAGCATGAAGACGGTGAGCCAGAACAGGAACATCTGACGGCGTCCGAACAGGTCGGCCGCCCGTCCGCCCAGGAGCATGAAGCCGCCGTATCCGAGGACGTAGGCACTCATGACCCACTGCAGGTCACCGGTGGACAGTCCGAGGTCGGAACGGATTGCAGGCAGCGCCACATTGAGCATGGCGACATCGATACCTTCGAGGAAGATCGCGCCGCACAGCACGAGCAGGATGCCCCACTTGCTCGCGCTCATCCCGTTCGACGTACTCAAGGCACTCATGACGAGGAACTCCTTCCGGAGCGTCGGGTGTTGGTGATGCCTCAAGCTTTCGCCAGGCCCCGGCCGGGAACAACAGCGATGGTCGCAACGTTCGGTCAGCCAGGCTTACCGATCCAGGACCACGCGACGCGGAGACGTACATGGACCAGCACGAGCTCGAATGCTTTCTCGTACTCGCCGATGAACTGCACTTCGGCCGGACCGCGACCCGCCTGCACCTCTCCCGCGCCCGGGTGAGTCAGCTCATCCAGAAGCTGGAGCGCCGCGTCGGAGCGCCGCTGTTCCGGCGGACGAGCCGCAGCGTGGTCCTCACCGGTCTGGGCAGCCGCCTCCGTGACGACCTCGAACCCCACTACCGCGGCATCGAGAGCGCCCTGGCGCGTGCCGTCGCGTCGGCGCGCGGCATCGAAGGAGTGCTGCACGTCGGCTTCTCCACGCCCTTGGCCGGAGAGATGGTGATGAGGACGATCGAGAGGCTGCACACCACCCATCCCGAACTCGCCGTCGAGGTGTGCGAGGTGCCGCTCTCCGACCCGTACGGGATGCTGCGAAAGGGCGATTTCGACCTCCAGCTGACGGACTTCCCCGTGCGCGAGGACGATCTGACCCGCAGCCCCACGCTCCTCGTCGAGGACAGGGTGCTGGCCGTCGCGGCGGGCCACCCCCTTGCCGGACGGAACGCGGTGACCCTTGAGGACCTGACCCAGGTGCGGTTGCTGACCATCGAGGGAGACATTCCGGAGTACTGGCTGGAGCATCAACTGCCCACGCACACGCCCAGTGGCAGACCGATCGGGCAAGGGCCGTCCGTCACCAACTTCCAGGAAGCGCTGACACTCGTCGCCGGTGGCAGGGGAGCGCTGCTGGCGGGAGCGCACATAGCCCTGTACCACGGCCGTCCCGGCATCTCATACGTCCCGGTGGAGGGGGGCGAGCCCCTCGGCTACGGCCTCATGTGGCGGTCCGGCGGAGGCAACCGGACGATCGAACTCTTCAGCAGCACAGCGCGGGAGATCGCACGGGACATGGCTCCGGCCGATCCCAGGAGAGCGGTACCCAACTGATCGGCCACCCGGGCGTGTGGGCCTCGGGCGGGAGGTTCGACGAGCTGCCCGGCCGGTGCCGGTCACGCCCAGGAGTGTTGTCGCGGGGAGGGCTGACGCTCTTGCCGTGTACGAACGGGCGTCATCACCAACGCCCGAGCCGGTCAGGGCCAGCTGTCATGTCAGGGTTCCTTGACAGTCGATGCCTGTCAGGGCAACCTGACAGGCATGGGAGTTGAAGGCACACCGGCCGAACTGGCCGGAAAGGTCACCGACAAGGATCCATCGGTGGGACTGCAGGCAGTTGTCGCCCTCCGCCGTCTCCTGGAAGAACTCGAGCGCGTACACGTCGACAGCGCTCGCGACCAGGATTGGTCGTGGCAGAGCATCGCCACGTCGCTGAACGTCAGCCGACAGTCCGTGCATGAGAAGCATGCGAGCAGGCGCAGATCCGAAGGCAAGGAGAAGTAGCGTGTTTGAATTCTTCACCGACCGCGCGAGGCAGGCCGTGACCCTGTCCCAGGACGAGGCGATCGCCCTCGGACACGACTTCATCGGCACGGAACACGTGCTGCTCGGCCTGATCGGCACCGACCGGAGCACCGCCGCGGGCGTGTTGCGCGAGCAGGGCGTGGAACTCACGCGGGCCAGGGCCGAGACCGTACGCATTGTCGAGGCCGACGGAATCACGGCCACGGGCGGACAGCCCGCCAAGGACGCCCTGTCCTCCATCGGCATCGATGTCGAGGAGATCCGGCGCCGGGCCGACAACACCTTCGGCCCCGGGGCCTTCCAGTATCCGAGGCCCGCCTACACCACGGATGCCAAGAAGGCGCTGGAACTCACCCTGAGCGAGGCGCGCGAACTGGGCCACGAGAAGTTCGGCACCGAACACATCCTTCTCGGCATGCTGGCCGCGGGAGAGGGCCGCGGCCTCGACGTTCTGGCGGCCCTGGGTGTGGACCTCGGCGGCCTGCGCGAGGCGGTGCTGGCCCGCGTGGCGAGGGACGACTCCTAGCCTCACGCCACGCGCTGCGGCTTCTGCGCACAGCTCAGGAGGGCAGCCATCGGGGGGTGCTGTCGTACCCGGGACCTCGAACGGTCATCGCGGTGCGTACGTCGCGTTCGGGGCCACCCTGACCGGGGTCGTCGAAGCCGGGTGAGCCGGCGTCCGGGCGGACGCGCGGGATGCGGTTCGACCACGGGTCGGCCGGAGGGCTGAGCGCGGCGCCTCTGCTCGGCAGAGAGCGTGAAGACCTCGCCGCCTTCGTGACGCCGCTGTCGCACGAGCCACCGCCCGCGGGTCAGCGGGACGGCCTGCCCCGGTGCTCATGTGGGTTCGTACACGTGCGCTTCCGCGCCCTGCCAGATGACGACCGCCGGGTTGTCGAGCAGTCGCTCCGGGTCCGCCAGCCCTGCGTCAGCGAGAAAGACGATCACGTCGTGGTCGCTGTGAGCGATGCCGAGCCGTTCGTCCCGGCCCTTGGAGTGGACGGTCACGATCCTGCCGCCGGACGGTGTCGGGGCGTGAATGACGATGGGTGGTGTTGCCATGGTTCCAGGGTGGCCCGGGGGACCGGCAGGCGCATCCGGTTGGTCGACGTGCGGAGGGCACGGGCGAGGCGTGATGATCGCCGTGCGAAGGCGGTACGGACCGGCCGCCGGCGTCTGCCCGGCGTCTGCCCGGCGTCACGGTCGTCGCCGGGCAGACCCCGGAAGCTGCTCGCGCGATCCTCTGCTCGGCCTCTTCCGAGGAAGCGCGCCACCTACGGCCGTGCTGTCGAATGGCACGCGGAGCGGCTGCCTGGTCGTGAGCGGGCCGGCAGCAGGAACGCCGCTGCGAGAGGCCCCGTTGCTTCTCTCTCGAAGGGCGCCTGCAGTGCGTCCGTTCAGGTGGCGCAGCGCCTTACGAAGGCAAGGGCGGTGTCGGCCACCTCTCGCCATCCGCCGTCGATCGTCAGCGCGTGGCCGCGACCCGGCATTTCCGTGATCTCGGTGACGGCGGACCGGTTGCGCGCCTGCCTCTTGTACGAGGCGCTGACGATGGCCCAGGGGACGGTGTTGTCCTTCTCTCCCGAGATGATCAGAAGCGGGCGCGCCCGGCATGGAGTGTGTCGACCTTCACCTCCGTCCAGGGGTTGATGTTCGCGGCGGCCGCCTGGAAGAGAGGCTCCCCGGGGGCCGGCACCGCGTACGTCTCGTACAGCTCCCTGGCCTCCTCCTCCTCCTCCTCCTCCTCCTCGACCGCGTTGGCGAAGGAGTATCGGAACTGTTCGTAGGTCAGAGGGACGGCCCGGTGGAAGTTGGCCGGATTGCCGAGTGCCGGCCGAGCGGCGCGCAGGGAGGAGACCGGCAGGGGAAGCACCCCGCGGAACGGCGCCGGATCGATCGCCACGGTCGCCGCGGCGAGGCCCCTGCCCGCCATCATCTGGGTGATGAGGCCACCGAAGGAGTGGCCGACGACGACGGGCCTACGGTCCAGCTTGCCGATCAGTCCGGCGGAGTGGTCGGCGACCTGGCCGACGCTCTTGCCCGCGAACGCCTCAGGGTGGGCATGGGCCTCGGCGACTGTTTCGGGATCGTCGGGCCGGCCAGGCGTCAGGGGTGCGAATCCGGCCTCTTCGAACACGCCGGTCCACCGTTCCCAGCTGCTGGGCAGCAGCCACAGGCCATGCACGAAGACCACCGGGGTGCGGCCGGTGGCGTTGATCTGCTCATGCGGACGAACATCGAGGTCACTACCGGCAATTGCCCTCTACCGCAGGTAGCCCACGATCAACACGTGCCCCGGGCCGGGATCGGCTGAGTGAGGTTCACCGGGTTGCCGTCGGGGTCCTTAATGTGGGCGACGCGCTGTCCCCACGGCATGTCGTTGGGGCTTCCGCTGACCGAGCCGCCGAGCGACTCCACCCGAGCGAGCGTCTCGTCGACGTCGTCGACACAGATGCTGAGCAGGATCCGCGACGCCGCCCCGGCCCTCGGGTCCGCCTTGGTCACCAGCCCGAGGTCGGTGTCGCCGATGCGCAGGCCGAGGTAGAAGGCGGCGCCTTCCTCCGGCACCCGGAAGATCTCCTCAGCGCCGAACAATTTCGTATAAAAGCCGAACAGAACGTCCCGGTTGGCAGTCAGGATCACGGGCTGGATGGTGGACATGGCACTCCTGTCGAGAACGGTCGTGTCGCTGGTTAGACCGTTCGCGGACGGTGAACTCATCGGCGAAACCACCTCGCCGGACGATCGACCACACAGACTGCCACCCACAACCAGCACGAGTACCCCGAAACGAGGTCACGCCACCTCGCTGACCAGCCACTTCAAGATGGCGGAGCTTCGTTTTATGGCCCCCATGACCGGTGCCGCCCGGGGCCGTTCGCCGACCGACGGGATCGGCCGATCCTCTCTGCCTCCACTACGAGAACGCTGAGGCTAGTCGGCACCCTGCTCGTTTCGAAGGCCCTCGCACTCAGGGACACGACGTGTGCACGCTCGGATCAGAACTCCGAGATCGCTCTGGACGGACGAGCGTCAGCCGGTGTCCACCGTCCGGGTCGTACCCGCCGAATCCCGCCCGTACCGGCGTGATTGCGCCTAGCCTGTGCTGAGGGCGGCCCACGGCCTCATCCCGTCCAGCATCTCTCGGGGGGCGACATGTCACCGGAAGCGCGCAAGCCCCCGGACTACCCGCCCAGGACGCCGCCGCCTCCGAGAAAGCCTGAATCGCCCCCGCGGCCGAACACCACGCCGCCGACGCCGGCGAAGACCGCGATCGTCCGGCCCGGGCGGACCGGCGTGACGATGGCCAACCGGCGCGGGATGAACTGGAAGCTGGAATCCGCCCCATGGGCGGCAGGGAAGGCCCGTACGGCGGTGCTGGAGCAGCTGGCCAAGTGGGACCACCAGCCGGCTCCTACGGTGGGTGCGACGATCGAGGCGGTGACCACGATGATGGTCGATACGGCGGTCGCCGACGGCGGCACGCGCGTCAGCCTGCACCTGTCCGACCAGGACGGGCAGGCGTGCATCGTCGCCCTGTCCCACAGGACCGCGCTGCCCGCGGACCACGACGGCGACGGCGACGACGTCCTGCGCCGCATCACCGCGCACCGGGCCGTGACCGGCTGCGGGACGGACACCGGCCCCGACGGCCGTCGCCTGTGGGCCGTCATCGCTCTCTGAACGAACACCACCACCGGCGGCGAAGACCCGTCCGACCGACCGCTCAACCCCGGCGCGAGCGTCAGTCGGCCTTCCTGAACACCTCCGACATGCCGTCTCCCGTGTCATGGTCCAGCAGTCCCGTCGAATCCGGAGCGAGCAGACCGACGCGGGTGGCCAGTTCCCGGCCGTGTACGTCGACGGCCGCCTCGACGAGTTCCGCGAGCGCGTCCAAGGCGCTGCGGGCGCGTGCACGGGACACCGCAGCGCAGCCGGCGGCGGCCAGTGCGGCAGGCCACCACCAGAAGGCGAGCAGCGCATAGCCCACGGACCAGGCAGCGAGGCGGGCCGCGGCGCCGAAGGAGTCGCGGGCGGACCGGACCTGCTGTACAGCGGGATCGGGCAGAATCAGCCAGAGACGCGGCCACAGGGCGGCGAGGTCCACACCGTACGCGGCGTCGACGCGGTCGGCGGTCGCCTGCATACGGTCGCCGTACCACGTGGGGCGGACCGGTTCGCGCAACGCGATGCGCAGGCGCGCTTCGGTGAGGGTTTGGATCCGTGTCCACGTGCTTCTCGGGACGGTCACCGAGCCGTTTGCAACGACCCCGGTCGGCGTGACACGCGCCATGGCGTCCTCGACCTCCGCGTCCCGTTCCTTCCACCGGCGCCTGCGCCGTGCGGTGAGGGCACGCGAGAGCGGGTCCCTGCCGAACCGCAGCCAGTACTGCTCGATCCAGCCGCCGAGGAACTGGACGGCGAGCGAGGCCGCGGCGGCGGCGAGCAGCACGAGCGCCACCAGGAGCGCGGCCGTGCCGGTGCGGTCCAGGGCGGGGCGAGCGGCCAGTTCGTCCAAGGTGCTGCGCAGGCGGTCGACATCGTGCCAGTGACGGTGGCCCAGTGTCGTGCCGACGGCTGTGGCAGCGAGGAAGAGCGCGCCGGGCAGCACCAGCAGGTTCAGCCAGCGTTCGGTGAGCTTGCCGCCCAGGGTGGCGAGAAGTGGGTTCATGGGGTCGCGCTGCCGGAGGCTCTCACTGCTCGGGGTCCAGCCGGGCCTTGTGCATCCGTGCGTCGTTGACGGCGCAGTGTTTGGGCGGAAGCCGGAAGCGCACGCTCTCTGTCCTGCTGCAGCGTACGGGCCCGGGGCAGAGGGCCAGCTTGGTGTGCTTCGCGACGCCGGGGACCGATACGTGACGGGGTTCGATGGTCAGTCCGCCCGCCACCCCGGCCCTGCGCAAGGCGTGGTCCAGGTCGTCGTAGGAGGCCGAGAGCTCGTCAGCGCCCGCCCCCGACCGCAGCAGCTCCTTCGCGCGCTCGGCAGCCGCCCGTACCTCAGGTGGATGTGTGCCGGCGGGCCTTCCGAGCAGTCGGCACAACGCGGCTGTCCTGTAACTGAGTTCGGGGAGGCCGGGCGATACGGTCATGGTCCGATTGTGCCGCACGGGCGGCACGGTCCGAGGCGGGTAGGCGGTACCCGACCGTCGCGGGACAGGAGAAGGGGCGGACAAGGTGGGGGACGAACGGGATCGGGCGGTGCGGGCGATCCGTGCGCGCGTGGCGCGGGCCATCGACGCGGACGGGAGCGTGGCCGGGGACACGGTGTTCTCCCCCGAGGCGGATACCGAACTCCGTGCGGTGCTCCGGTCCGCCGACACCAGAACCGATCTGGAGGCCCGGCATGTCGCCGGCTGGCTCTGCGTCGCCCGCGCGGCAGCCTCCCCCGGCCTGCAGGGCAGCATTCACGGAGCCATGGCCGGGACGCTGCTCTTCCCGGTGTGGGTGGCCGATCCCGGACTCGTACCACCGCAGTTGGCGGCCGGCTATGCGCAGGCCGACCCGTCGGACCGCCCCGACCCGGCCGACGCCGACGGCGCGGACGAGTGGTCCGCCGAGTGTGCCGCGGCCCTGATCGCGGCCGAGGGGCAACAGCACAGCCCGCCTCGGGGTGCCTCCGAGGACGACCTCCGGCTGTACGAGCTGGCCGTACGAGTGAGCAGTACGGTCCCCACGCGTGAGGCGTTGCTCGGCATCGCCATCGCCATGGGCAGCCTCGCTGTCCTCGCGACGCCGGAACACGACCCCACGTACGCGAGAAGAATCGCAGATCTGCAGCACGCGCTGTCCCTCCCCGGCAGGGAAGGGACAGCCAGGGGAGGGCCCGGCGGGGAAGGGCCTCGCAGGGAGGCGACCGGCGCCGACGGAGGTATCGACGCGGCGCTCTCTCTCACGTACCGCACGCTCAGGCGTATGCCCGCCGGCTCCACCGACCGGCTGCTCGCGCTCAGCAACCTGAGCATCCAGTTCCTGGACCGCTACCGGGAGTCGTACGATCCGGATGACCTGCGCGAAGCGGTCGCCATGGCCCGCGACGCACTGGCCCAACTGCCCGAGCACAGCCCGCATCTCGCGCATTGCCTCAGCACCCTGGGAAGTGCGCTGATGGCCCTTCGCCAACGGGAGGGCGGCACACCCGAGGAACACGACGAGGTCGTGGACCTGTTCCGCCGGGCCGCTCCCGACGACCCCAAGGGGCCGGCGGCGGCAGGGCGCAACCTGGGCCTCGCGCTCGTCCTGCGGTGCCAACGCATCGGCCGGGAGCAGGATCTGCACGAGGCGGTCGACGTGCTGACCCAGGCCCTGCGCGCATCCCGTGACCAGGAGCAGATCCTCCTGGTCCGCAGTGCCTTGGGCAACGCGCTGCGCGCCCGCTACACGCTGACCGGTGATCCGGCCGATCTCGACGCGGCGATCACCCATCTGTCCGCCGTCGTCACCGCGACCGGGGAGATGACGACGCGCACGGCGACGCGCCTGCTCGCCCCGGCGATGGCCCTGCACTCCCGCTACGGACTGGACCCGCGGGGTAACGGTGCGGACCTGTCCGAGGCCCTGCGCCTTCTGCGGACGGCCGTCACACTCCTGCCGCAGGGACATCCGGAGCGTCCCATCGCGCTCAGCGACCTCGGCATGGTCCTGAGCAGGCGCTACCAGAGCATCGGAGCGCCGAAGGACATCAACGAGGCCGTCCACGCTTGTCGGGAAGCGGTGGCGCTGACCCCCGAAGGGAACGAGATTCTCGGCGTACGGCTGCTCAACCTCGGTATGGCTCTGGGCCTGCGCCATCAGCTCATCGCGGACGGCGAGGATCTGCGGCAGGCCCAGGAGTGCCGGCGCCGGGCCGCGGAACTGCCCGGTCTCGGCCGTGCGCACCACGCGACGCTGCTCGGCTCGACGGCGCTCAGCCTGATGACCGGCCTCGGGCGAGCGGCCGACCCGGCGGCCCAGCTCGACGAGGCGGTCCGGCTTTTCCGGGAGGCGCTCGCCCTCACCCCGGCGGGCGACCCCCTGCTGCCGCGCCGGCGTCACAACCTCGCCATGGCCCTGATGACCCGCTGGGGGACGGCGAAACGGCCTGGTGATACGCGGGAGGCCCGCGATCTGGCCGACGCGGTGATCGCGGCGCTGCCCTCGGACTCGCCCGACCTGCCCAGTGCCCTTGAGGTGGCGGCCGGCGCGCGTCTGTCGAGCCTGCGCGCCGTGCTTTCATCGGCGGTCAGGGACGAGGCGGTGGCGCTGTTCCGCCGAGCCGTCGATGTCACCCCTCCCGGCCATGCGAGGCGCACCCTGCGTCTGACGAACCTCGGCAACGCTTTACGGGCCCGGGCCACCGGCCGTCACCGCCGCACCGGGGCGGCCGAGGCTGCCGACGTGTTCAGGGCGGCGGCTCTGGAGCAGCAGTGCCCGCCCTCCGAGCGGCTGGACGCCGCACGCTCCTGGGGCGACGTCTGGGCGGAGCTCGGCGTCTGGGACCGCGCCCTTGACGGCTACGTGACGGCGGTCGACCTGCTGCACCTCGTCGCGCCCCGCCACATCGTCCGCGACGACCAGGAGATCCTGCTGAGCCGGACCGTCGGACTGGGCGCCACCGCGGCGGCCTGCGCGGTGCGCTGCGGCCGGCCCGCGCTGGCCGTGGGCCTCCTCGAACAGGCCAGGGGTGTACTTCTCTCCCACGCCTTCGACGCCGACAGCGATCTGGTCCGGCTCCGGGAGACCGCCCCGGACCTCGCCGACCGCTTCGAGGAACTACGCGAGGCCCTCGACACGGCGACCGACACCCGGGCCGGACTGAGCGAGGCGTCCGGCGGCGAACGTGCCTCGCACGTGTCCCGTGCCGACGCGGACCGGCGCCAGCAACTGGCCACGCAATGGCGTGACCTGACGGCACGGATACGCGCCGAACACCCTGAACTCGGTTTGCTGCGTCCGGTGCGGGAATGGGATGAACGCGAGCTGATGGCTACGGCCGCGGCCGGACCCGTGGTCCTCGTGAACGTCTCCCCGTACGGCAGCGACGCCCTGGTCGTCACCGGGCGTTCCATCGATGCCGTACCGCTCCCCGGCCTGGACCCCCGGACCACGGCGGCGCGCCGGCAGGTCTTCGAGGACGCGCTGGTCCGGATCGAGACACCCGGAACCTCCGGCAAGCAGTCGCAGCACGCCCAGCGGGCCGTCCGGAAATCGCTCGCCTGGCTGTGGCAGGCGGTCACCGGCCCTGTCGTCGACCACCTGGGAATCCCGGCCGCACCCGCCGGGCCTCTGCCGCGCATGTGGTGGTCACCCGGCGGTGCGCTGGGCACACTGCCCCTGCACGCGGCGGCCCCAGCCGACGGTGCGTCCGGTGCGCTGGACCGGGTGGTCGCCTCCTACACCCCGACCCTGCGGGCCCTGCACCACGCCCGGCAGCGGGTCGCCCGCCCGGCGGGCACCGGGATGCTCGTCGTCAGCGTCGCACAGGCCGCCGGACAGGCCCGGTTGTCCGGCGTGCGCCGCGAGGCGGACCACCTGGCCCGCCTGTTGCCCGACGCCGCGGTGCTGGCGGACACCTCCGCCACTCACTCCGCGGTCGTCACCGCCCTGCCCCACCATGCCTACGCGCACTTCGCGTGCCACGCGCTGGGTGACCTCGAGCGCCCCTCCGGCAGCCGGCTCGTCCTGCACGATCACACCGAACGCCCGCTGACCGTCCGCGACCTGGCCCGCCTCCGGCTGCCCTCGGCCCGGCTCGCCTACCTGTCCGCCTGCGACACCCTGCGAACCAGCCCCGAACTCGCCGACGAGGCCGTCCACATCGTCAGCGCCCTCCAGATCGCCGGCTTCCCCCATGTCGTCGGCTCGCTGTGGCACGTCGACGACACCATCGGAGCAGTGGTCGCCCAGGGCGTGTACGAGGCGCTGAGCACGGGCGACGGCACTCTCGACGTCGCCCGGACAGCGGAGGCCCTGCACTCCACCGTGCGCGCGCTGCGCGACACGTATCCCCTCACCCCCAGCCTCTGGGCCTGTCAGGTGCACGCGGGTCCCTAAGGGCTGTCCCGTACCCCCTGGCGGGCGCACGACGACAGCTACGGCACCCCGGAAGCAACTGTCCACCGAGTTCGGGGACCGGTCGCCGCCGGAGCGTGGGACGGGCCCGTAGCCGCTCCGGCACGAGGCGCCAACTGGCTTCGTGTCAGAGAGAGTTGGACCAGGCGGCTCCGCGCGGTCTTCCCTGCGTCAATCCCTGCTTTTCGGGACGCGAAGATGCCGGGACCTCGTACGCTGCGGGGGTCGGGAAGGTCGCGGAAGGGGGACCCACATGTCATTGCAGAAGGGCGCCAACGTACCGGTGGAAAGTACCGGCGTCCGGGTGGAGATGGGGTGGCGGGGAGGCCCCGGAACCCCTGATGTCGACGTGTCGGCCCTGTTGCTGACGGCGGCCGGCAAGGTGCGCTCGGACGACGACTTCGTGTTCTACAACCAGCCTGTGCACGGCAGTGGCGCCGTGCGTCACGAGGGCCGGCGCCAGGACGGCTCGGGCGCTGTCGAGACGATCGGGGTGGTGCTGTCCGCGGTGGAGCAGGAGATCGCGACCGTGGTGGTCGCGGCTTCCACCGACGGCACCTTCGGTCAGGTGTCCGGCCTCTTCGTGCGTGTACTGGACGCGGCGAGCGGCGCCGAGACGGCGCGGTTCGACGCCACGGGTGCCACGACGGAGACGGCGTTCGTGCTCGGGGAGCTCTATCGGCGAAACGGTGCGTGGAAGTTCCGGGCGGTGGGCCAGGGATACGACTCCGGGCTGGCAGGCCTCGCCACCGATTTCGGCATCACCGTCGACGAGCCGGCCGCGCCCCCGCCGGTGAGGCGGGCGGACCCCGTGCGGCAGCCTTCTCCGCCAACCGTCCCTCCGCCGCGCGCTCCTGCGCCGCAGCCCTCTCCGCCTGCGCCGCTTCCCCCGCAGCGCGCCGCACATCGGGCTCCGGCGCCTGTTCCCGCCCAGCCGGTGCGGCTGTCGAAGATCACGCTGACGAAGGCAGCGCCCGCGGTGTCGCTGACCAAGCAGGGAGCCACCTCAGGAGGTATGCGGGTCAACCTCTCGTGGAGCGCCAACAAGCCGCCGCGCGGCTGGATGAAGAAGGGGAAGGACGCGGTCCGGCTGGAGGACGTCGACCTCGACCTGTCGTGTCTGTGGGAACTGCGGAACGGAGCGACGGGGATCGTCCACCCCATCAACAACCAGTTCGGCTCGTTCGACCAGCCGCCGTACATCCGACTGGACCAGGACGACCGTACCGGGGCGAGCGAGGACGGCGAGAACCTCATGATCAATCTTGATCATGCGGCCGAGATCAAGCGGATCCTGGTGTTCGTCGTCATCTACGCAGGGGCGTCCAGCTTCGCCGGTCTGAACGGTGTCGCCACCCTGTATCCGCCGACAGGTCCGCCGATCGAGATGCTCCTGGACGAGTGCACCGTTCCCTCGCCGGTCGCCGCGATCGCCCTGATCGAGAACGTGGGCGGGGAGCTGATCGTCCGGCGGGAGGCCAAGTACCTGCTGCTGCCCCCGGGCGTCTTCAAGCAGCAGGCTGTGGACATCGCGTACGGGTGGGGGCTGAGCTGGCAGTCGGCAGGGAAGGACTGACCCGCTCGACCGACCGGCTTGAATGACCGACTCGGTTGTCCGCTCGTCACATGCGCAGGACGATCAAGGCCGTGTCGTCGGTGATCCCCGCGGGCTGGACGAGGTCGCTCAGCAGGGCGTCGGCAAGGGCGTCGGGGGCGGCGTCGCGATTGCGGCTGAGGGAGTGGGCGAGACGTTCGAGGCCGGTGTCGATGTCCTCGCGGCGGCGCTCGACGAGGCCGTCGGTGTAGAGGACGAGGACGGACCCCTCGGTGAACACGGCCTGTGCCTGGGGACGTGACGTGTGTTCCGGGCGGGCGCCGAGCGGGGGGTCCGTGGCCTGGTCCAGGAACGTGACGGATCCGTCCGGAGCCATCAGGGCGGGTGGGGGGTGGCCGGCGCTGCTGTACGTGAGGGTGTGGCCGCTCCAGTCGATGAAGACCGAGACGGCCGTGGTGCACTCCGCCCCCTCGACGAAGCGCGCGTACAGGCCAAGGCCCTCCAGGGCCTGGGCCGGCCCGGCGGCGACACGGGAGGCCGCGGAAAGGGCGCTGCGCAGCTGACCCATGACACCGGCCGCGCGCAGGCCGTGGCCGACGACGTCGCCCACGGCGACGGCGGTGCGGCCCGTCTGGGGCAGGTCGACGATGTCGTACCAGTCGCCGCACACGTTCAGGGCTCCCATGGCGGGCTGGTAGCGCACGGCCGCACGATGGTGACTGAGCGGCTGGGGAGCGGGAAGCATCGCCCGCTGGAGATGGAGGGCCACCTCTCGCTCGCGGGCGTGGGCCCGCCGCAGGCGTTCGTTCACCTCCTGCAGTTCCCGGGCGCGTGCATAGAGCTCGGCTTCGAGCACCTGCGGGCGGTCGCTCTCGTCGCGGGCGTGGATGAGTTCGGTGACCTCCTCGACCCGGTGCAGCAGCAGCGCCAGCGTGCCGTCCGCGGCGAGGACCGGAGCGTTCACCGGGCTCCAGTACCTCTTCTGCCACACCCCGGGCCGGGAGGAGTCCTCCACGTCGTAGCGCTGGAGCGCCATGCTGTCGCGCTCCCCGGTGGTTACGACCCGCCGCAGAGAGGCATGCAGATTGCGCACGCCGGTCGCCGCCGGGTCGTTGGGATTGTCGGGGAAGACGTCGAACAGGTAATGCCCGACGACTTGCTCGCGAGTGCGCCCCGATATCGACAGGAACGCTTCGTTGACGTCCGCGAAGACGAGGTCGGGTGTCAGCAGCGCGACGGCGCCGGGCAGGGCATGGAAGACGGCCTGGTAGTCGATGAAGGGTCCGTTCACCATTCACCTGCCCGCGCCACATTGCTCCGGTCATGTGTGCGCCCATGGTGACACGGCCGCAGGAGCGGGGCAGCTCGGAACCGCGTGACGTGGACCGTTCGGCCCCTCCCCGTCCGGCGAGTGCGAGTGGGCACCGCGCGGCCCGGTGCGAGGCCCGGCCGCGCGCCGCCTCCTGGGACGTCAGGCCTCGCCGTCTTTCCCGACCGGTACGAGATACAGCTCGTCCTCGTAGCACCAGGCCCACACGTCTCCGGGGCGCAGCGAGCAGGCCAGGGGGTGGCCGTGCCCGTGGGCGTGGGAATGGGCGTGTTTTCCGGCTGAACTGTCGCAGCAACCGACGTGTCCGCAGGTGAGGCAGCGCAGCAGGTTGACCCATGCCGCACCGGGCGGGCAACTGTCGCACACGGCGCCGTTCGGACGCTTCGGTACGTGCACGCCCGGGTCTGTGTGCCCGCATGTTCCGGTGCCCGCGCTGCCCGGGTCGGGGGCGGGCCTCCAGTGGTCCGTCATCGCGCTTCCTCCTCCGGGCCCGTCCTCACAGTCCTCTCGGTTCTTCCGTGCCGGGGGAGGCCACAGATGCAGGGGCCATGGAGAAAGGAGCCGTGGAGGCGTGGGAGCGGCTACCGCACCGGCCTTTCGGCCTGGGTGAGCGCCGCGTTCTTGCGCGTGGCCGTGAGGTGTACCGCTGAGTCGGGTGCGCCGTCCGGGCGGACGGCGTGGACGTACAGGTTGACGGTTGCCTTGACGCTGAAGCCGTTGCGTTCCATCAGCGTCGCCGAAGCGGTGTTACTGGCCTCGACATCCGTGACGATCGCCGCTGCCCCGGAGGAGATGAGCCTCTCGCGGCACGCCTCGACGAGGCGGCCGGCGACGCCGCGGCCCCTCATGGCCGGGTCGACGGCGATCCACTCGAGATAGCCCCAGTCCTTGCGCTGCTCGAACGTCATGGATCCGAGGACGAAGCCGTACACCCGGTCGCTGATCAGTGCCACGAAGCACGCGGGTTCGGTGGCCTCGATGTGCGCGGCGGCAGCGCTCAGGGACCAGCCCGTGTAGGGCTTCACCGCCGTGTCGAACACGCGGTGTCCGAGGTCGAGGACTTCGGCCAGATGCGCGATCCGCATCGTGGTGATGACGAGCGTCTGGTCGGTAGGAAAGTCGGACACCATGTCCCCGCTGTGTGGAAGTGGGTGGGAAGGCGGCACGCACCTCATGCCGTGGACCGATGGTCGCCGGTCCGAGGAAGCCCGAACCGTTGCCACGCCGCGCACCCCTCATGGCGACGGGCCGAGCGACGGGCCGAGTGATTGGTCATCCTGTCCACCTCCGGCCAGTGGGGCAGACCGCCCCCGGCCATGAGGGGCGGGCCGGACGGGAGTGCCGGGGCGCGGGTCAGGTGATGTCCTCGGGGGCGAGGTCGGGGCGCAGCCGGTGCCAGGACGGTTGGCGCAGGCGCCCGGCGCGGGTGCGGGTCGCGTACCGGACCTCGCCGACGAGGCGTGGCAGGACCCACCGCGCCCCTGCCACCGGCGGCACCTCGGTGAACGGGCAGCGGTCGATCGTGGCGGCCTGGAGGAGTTCGGCCAGCGTCTCGCGTTCGGTGTCGCTCCAGCCCGTGCCGACGCTCCCCGCGTACCGCAGTCCGTCCTCACCCCGTTCGCCGAGGAGGAGCGCGCCCGGCAGACCGGTGAGCCGGCCGTGCCCCGGAACCCATCCACCGACGATGACGTCCAGGGTCCGGACGTGCCGGATCTTTATCCAGGCGCGGGAGCGGACCCCGGGTTCGTACACCGACGTGAGCCGTTTGGCCACGAGTCCTTCGAGGCCCGCGGTTTTCGTCATCTCCAGCGCCTGGGTCCCGTGGCCGACGACCGACGCGGGGGTCGACCAGTGCGCATCTGTGAGGCCGAGCCCTTCGAGTACGTCCCGCCGCTCGTGGTAAGGCAGCTTCGCGATTGGTCTCGCGGCGAGGAACACCACGTCGAAGAGGATGAGGTGAGCGGGTACCCGCTGTGCCATCAGAGCGGCCTTGGAGGGTGATCCGGACAGCCCCATACGGGACTGCAGCAGCTCGAAATCGCTGCGTCCCTGGTCGTCGAAGGCGACGATCTCACCGTCGAGGACGGCGGGCCGGTCGAGGGCGGAGCCGAGGGCCGCGAGTTCGGGGTACGCCGCCGTGATGTCCGCCCCGGTCCTTGACCGCAGGGTCACGGTCCCGTCGCCGGGTACGTAGACCATGGCCCGCTGGCCGTCCTGCTTGACCTCGAAGCCGAAGGACTCCTGGTGGGCGGGGGGCGGGAGCGGGCCCGGTGTGGCGAGCATCGGGGTGAACCGCGGGAGGGCCGTCAACCGTTCAGGAGGCATGTCGCCTCCTTGCCGCCGCCGAGATCGTCGTACCGTCGACGGTCTTGTCCGCCGCGGACTCGGTGGGGGTGGAGCGCGCGGCCGGGCGAAAGCCGATGGCACCGCCTCCACAGCTGCCTCGGCATACCCACCTCCACGCCATCCGACGGCGCGCGCCGGAACCCGGGCCGGGCGCGGCGAAGCGGGTTCCACCCGCCCACGGCCGCACTCCGATCCTCACGCCGCCCGGACCGGCCCGCATCCGGAGCGATCAGGCGGTGGAGGCGGGCCGGGCCGGCCACCGGAGCCCGGCCCCACAGGAATGCCGGACCCTCGACGACGGGGAGGGCGAGGCTCGACGTGCGCCACCCTGCACGGGCGGTTCGGCAGCCCCACGACCCACGGCCGGGAGGCTGCGGGCTACACGGGACTCTTCTGGCGCGGCCCCCGCGCCTTCCGGGGCGGACAGGTGCTGGGCCCGGCCGGCTCGGGGCCGGAACTCATGGGGACGCAGGCGCCGTGGCTGGCCCGGCTCAGACGCGGTCCGGTCGGCGTAGGTGGGCCGACCGAGAACCTCGCCTGAACGGTTGCCAGCCGCGGGGCCCTCGTGCTGGTACCGTCCTCGCCCACCGGACGGCTCCGGCGGCCCTCACCGGCACAGCGGCAGGCGAAGGAGTGGTGCACCCATGCGTGTTCTCTTGGTCGGAGCGGGAGGCGTGGGTACGGCGATCACCAGGATCGCCGCCCGCCGGCAGTTCTTCGAGCACATGACGGTCGCCGACTACGACCTCGGGCGGGCGCGGAGCGCTGTCGAGGCTCTCGGGGAGCAAGGGCACCGGTTCGCGGCCGCCCGGGTGGACGCTTCGGACCCGGCGGCCGTGCGCGCCGCACTCGCCGAGAACCGCTGCGACGTACTGCTCAACGCAACCGATCCCCGGTTCGTCATGCCCCTGTTCGAGGCGGCTCTGGCCCACGGGGCGCTCTATCTCGACATGGCGATGTCCCTCTCCCGGCCGCACCCGTCCCGTCCGTACGAGGAGTGCGGGGTCAAGCTCGGGGACGCGCAGTTCGCACGGGCGGCGGAGTGGGAGGCGGCAGGCCGCCTCGCACTGGTGGGTATGGGCGTGGAGCCCGGCCTCTCGGACGTGTTCGCCCGGTACGCCTCCGACGAACTCTTCGACGAGATCGAGGAGATCGGGATCCGCGACGGCGCCGATCTGGTCGTGGAGGGCTACGGGTTCGCCCCGTCCTTCAGTATCTGGACGACGATCGAGGAGTGCCTGAACCCGCCGGTCGTGTACGAGGCGGAGCGGGGCTGGTTCACGACCGCCCCCTTCAGCGAGCCGGAGGTCTTCGACTTCCCCGAAGGCATCGGGCCGGTGGAGTGCGTCAACGTCGAGCACGAGGAGGTGCTTCTGGTGCCCCGATGGCTGAAGGCCCGACGGGTCACGTTCAAGTACGGTCTCGGCGACGAGTTCATCGGGGTGCTCCGTACGCTCCACAAGCTCGGCCTCGACCGCACCGACCCTGTCCGTGTGAGCGGCGGGTCGGGTCAGGTCGCGGTCTCCCCGCGTGACGTGGTGGCCGCTTGTCTGCCCGACCCGGCAGGACTCGGTGAACGGATGCGTGGGAAGACCTGCGCGGGCACCTGGGTGAAGGGCGTGAAGGACGGCAGGCCCAGAGAGGTCTACCTGTACCACGTGGTCGACAACCAGTGGTCCATGGGGGAGTACGGCTCCCAGGCCGTGGTCTGGCAGACCGCGATCAACCCCGTCGCCGCCCTCGAACTCATGGCGTGCGGCACCTGGAGCGGCAGTGGAGTGCTTGGTCCCGAGGCCATGCCGCCCCGGCCGTTCCTGGATCTCCTGACGGAGTACGGCGCACCGTGGGGAATGCGCGAGCAGTGACCGTGACCGGCCGGTGTCCGGGGGTGCCGGGCTGACATGCGCGCCCGATAGTGCCCAAATAGTATGAAGTAGGCAGATTCTGCTCGTCTTTTCAGGCCCGTGAGCGGAGCGAGGGAGCATGTCAGAGGCAGAGGACCTGGCCCGGCCGGCACCGCCGGTGACCCTACGGCCCAATGCGATCGGCTTCATCGACGCGCTGGTCATCGGACTGAACGCCACGTCCCCGGCCTACTCCGTGGCGGCCGTCATCGGCCCGATCGTGGCGCTCGTCGGCATCTACGCCCCCGGAGTGCTCTTCGCCTCGTTCGTGCCGATGCTGCTGATCGCCTCCGCGTTCTACTACCTGAACAGGGTCGATCAGGACTGCGGCACGACGTTCTCGTGGGTCACGCGCGCCATGGGTCCCTGGACGGGGTGGCTGGGCGGCTGGGCCATCGCGATGACCGGGGTTCTGGTCATCGGTTCTCTGGCGGACGTCGCCGTCACGTTCGGCCTGCTGGCCTTCGGCCTCGACAGCTGGGCGGAGAACGAGTTCGTGCGCCAACTTCTCGCCGTGCTCCTCATCCTCGTGATGACCGGCCTCTGCGTCATCGGGACCGAGCTGTCCGCCAAGGTGCAGAACGTACTCATCCTGGCGCAGGTCGCGTTTCTGCTCGTCTTCGTGATCGTGGCTCTCTACCGTGTCTACGCCGGTACGACCTCGTTCGATTCCGTCAAGCCGTCGGCCGAGTGGCTCAATCCCTTCGGCGCGGGCGGCGCGGCCCTCACGGGCGGCCTGCTGCTCGGCGTCTTCGTCTACTGGGGCTGGGAGTCGGCGGTCAACCTCACCGAAGAGGTCAAGGACTCCGCCAGCGCACCCGGCAGGGCCGGTGTGTGGTCGACGGTGATCCTGCTGGTGACGTACCTGTCCGTCGGCTTCGCGGTGGTCGCCTTCGCCGGAACGACGTTCCTGGCCGACAACGCCGAGGAGGAGGAGTTCATCTTCGCCCTCCTCGCCGGTGAGGTGATGGGTGGATGGGACTGGATCGTGCTGCTCGCGGTCTCGACCTCCGCCCTGGCCTCGACCCAGACCACCATCATCCCGGCCTCGCGCACAGCGCTGTCGATGGCCCGCCGCCACGCACTGCCGACGCACTTCGCGCGCATCCACCCGCGGTTCAGGACCCCCGACGTGAGTACGTGGTGGGTCGCCGGCATCGCCATCGCCTGGTATCTCGTGGTGAACCAGATCAGCCAGAACGCCCTGTTCGACTCGCTGACCGCTCTGTCCCTGCTCATCGCCTTCTACTACGCGCTCACAGGTGTCGCCTGTGCGGTGTACTACCGCCGCCATCTGACCGAGAGCGTCCGCAACTTCCTCCTCATCGGCCTCGGCCCGCTGGTCGGCGCCGGGCTGCTGACCTGGCTGCTCGTGCGGTCGGTGATGGACATGTCCGACCCGGCGAACTCCTACAGCGGAACCTCGTGGTTCGGTCTCGGCCCTCCGCTCGTCATCGCCATCTGCATCAGCGCCGTCGGTGTGGTGCTCATGGTGGTGTGGCGGCTCCGGTCGGCCGCCTTCTGGACCGAGCGCCGGAGTGTGGTCGATCCCGGCCTCGTGCACGGCAAGGAGTCCTGAGATGTCGGTGGTGCTCGGGTACGACGAGTCGCCAGGAGCCGCACGCGCCCTGCGCATCGCGGTCGAGGTGGCCGCGGCCTTCGACGAGCGGCTCGTCCTGGTGTACGGGGCGGCGCCCCCCGGCCCGTCCGGTGAGGAGTACACGTCGCACTACGAGGCCATCCGCCAGGCCGGGCGCACGGGCCTGGAGCGCGCCGTCGCGGCGGCCGACGAGGCGGGCGTCCCCGCCGTCGTCGAGGTCATCGACAAGAATCCGGCACAGGCCCTGATCGACGCCGCCGCACGCCACGGAGCGAGGGTCATCGTCGTGGGCAGCTGGGGCGAGAGCCCGATGCGTGGGGCACTGCTCGGCTCCACCCCGCACAAGCTGCTGCACCTGTCGACCGTGCCGGTGCTCTGCGTGCCGACCGAGGAATGAGCACCGTACCGCCCGCGCCACTCCCGAAAACGCTCGCCTCGCCCGTTCGGGCCAACCGCTCGTCGCTCTCCTTGCCCGCACCGGCCTGCTGCTCACCACGCTTCTCGGCGCGTCCTGCCTGACCGAAATTGTTTCGGTCGGGCAGCGCCATTGTTTCGGCGTGCCGTATCGCTCAGGATCTGTTGCGCAGTCGCCTTTCGGAGCGGCAGATGTGCGCTGAGGAGCGTTATGAGCAGAGATGAACCGACCCCTCCCGACCGTCGGACCGTGCTGGGGGCGAGTGCGGGTGTCGGAGTGAGTGCATTGGCCCTGACAACTTTCGGAAATGTTCCGGGAATCACCGGCCGGGCCGAGGCGGACGAGGCCGGTGCCGACGCCGGCCCCCTCCACGTCACCGACTTCGGTGCCTACATGTCGTTCGGTCCGAGCAAGGGAGCCTTCGCCCTGGCGCGCTCGGGATCCGCCGTACCGGTGGTCGTGGACGGCGCCGACCACCCCGGCGTCCTGCGGGTCGCTTCCGACCTGTGTGAGGACATCGAGCGCGTCACCGGCGTACGGCCCCTGCTGAAGCGCTCCCAGGGTGGCGAGACGTCGGGCTTCGGGCGGGAGCTGATCCTGATCGGGACCCTTGGGCGCAGTCCGCTCATCGACCGGCTGGTCGCCCGGGGCAAGCTCGACACCCGCGGTGTCGCGGGCCGTTGGGAGACCTCGCTGCAGACGGTGGTCGAGCGGCCGATGCCCGGGGTGGACCGCGCCTTCGTGATCGCGGGAAGCGACCAGCGTGGCACCGTCTTCGGTGCGTACGACGTCAGTTACGGCATCGGCGTCTCGCCCTGGTACTGGTGGGCGGACGTACGGCCGGTGCGGCGCACCTCGCTCTACGCACTGCCGGGCCGGCACACCCAGGGCAGCCCCGCCGTGAAGTACCGCGGGATCTTCATCAACGACGAGAACCCGGCGCTCGGCACCTGGGCCCCCGGATACTTCGGCCCCGGGAAGGCCGAGGGCTACCCCGGCGGATTCAACGCCGACTTCTACGCCAAGGTCTTCGAGGTCCTGCTCAGGCTCAAGGCCAACTACCTCTGGCCCGCGGTCTGGGGGCGGGCGTTCGCCGAGGACGATCCCGCCAACCACGCCCGCGCCAAGGAGTACGGCATCGTGATGGGCACCTCGCACGAGGCGCCCATGATGCGCGGCATCGAGGAGTGGAACCGGCATGCGGTGGCCGCCGTGCGCGACAGCGCGGGCGACATCGTCACACCGGGCCACGACCCCTACGGCGGCACGGGGGAGTGGTCCTTCCGCCGCAACGCCGACGCGGTGAAGGCGTACTGGCGCGACGGCGTGCGGCGGATGAAGGACCAGGGCTTCGAGGGGGTCGTCACCCTCGGGATGCGCGGCAACGGTGACGTGAGCCTTCCGGACGGCGACGGCGTGGAACTGATGACGGAGATCATCGCCGCGCAGCGGGAGATCCTCGCCGAGGTCTTCCCTGACCGGGACGTCACCGACATCCCCCAGGTGTGGACGCTCTACAAGGAGGTCCAGCGCTACTGGGCACGAGGCCTGCGTGCGCCCGAGGACGTCACGGTGGTGCTGTGCGACGACAACTGGGGCAACATCCGCAAACATCCGGACCCCGCGGAACCCGCGCGCTCCGGCGGATACGGCCTCTACTACCACTTCGACTACGTGGGCGTGGGACGCAACTACAAGTGGGTGGACACCACTTCGCTCCCCAACATGTGGGACCAGTTGCGGCAGGCCGTCGAATACGGCAACCACGGTCTCTGGGTGACCAACGTGGGCGATCTGAAGGGCAACGAACTTCCCACGCAGTTCTTCCTCGACTACGCCTGGAACCCGGGCCGTTGGGGGATCGACGACCTCTCGTCGTGGGAGCGCCGCTACGCGCGGCAGAACTTCGGGGAGGCGCAGGACAAGGCGATCGCCGACGTCCTGGCCGACTACGCACGCCTCCAGGCGCTGCGCAAGCCGGAGCTGCTCAACCGCCGTATCACCCTGGCCCCGGGCAAGGACCCGGTCACCGATCCCTCCGCTGTCGTCTACGACGACAGGGCGACGCCGTTCTCCCTCGACCACTTCCGCGAACTGGAACGGATCACCGCCCGGTGGCAGGAGCTGGCCGGCCGCGCCGAACGGATCGGACGCCGGCTGCCCGCCGCCGACCAGGACGCCTGGTTCGAACTCGTCGGCTACGAGGTCGCCGCCACCGCGAACGTGTACGCCCTTCGCGAGGCGGAGTTCACGAACCTCCGTTACGCCGCACAGGGACGGGCCGCCACCAACGCCCGCGCCGCGCGGGCCGAAGCTGCCCTCGACCGCGACTTCGCGCTGTCCGAGCGTTTCAACTCCCGTACGGCACAAGGGAAATGGAACGGCTTCCAGACGCAGCCGCACATCGGCTACGGAGACGTCGCCCGCTACGGGCCCAACGCGCCCTGGCAGCAGCCCGAGCGGAACAACGTGGCTCTGCCCGACGAGATCTTCCCGGCGGTGCGCCGCATCGATGTCCCCGAGGCGGCCGCACTGGGAGTGGCGATCGCCGGGTCGGACCGCTGGTGGCCGCAGGAGACCGCACCGGCCGAGCTGCCCGCGCTGAGCCGTTACGGAACGGCCCCGGCCCTGTACGTCGAGGTGTTCAACCGGGGCACGGAGCCCTTCGCGTACCGCGTCGAGAGCTCCGTTCCCTGGCTCCGGGTGGACGCTCCGGCCGGGCGTGTGACCGAGCAGCTCCGGCTGACGGTGGGCGCCGACTGGGACAGGGCGCCGCGCGGCACCACGCGGGCGACGCTCACGGTGCACGGTCCGGACGGATCACGCGTCGAGGTCACCGCCGTTGCCGAGAACCCGGACGTCCGTGGCCTGCGCGGCTTCGTCGAGGCGGGCGGCCACATAGCCATCGACGCCGATCACGCCGACCGCGCCGTGGGGGTCGACGGTATCGAGTGGCAGCGCGTCGAGGGTGTCGGGCGCGACTGCGCCGGCCTCACGCCGGTGCCCGTCACGGCGCCGAGCCGGACTCCGGGACGCGACGCACCGCGCCTGGAGTACGAGGTGAGCCTGCTCACCGGTGGTGCCGTGACCCTGTGGGCCTACCTGTCGCCCCGCAACCCGGCCCTCGCGGGCGCAGGACTGCGCTACGCGGTCTCCTTCGACGACGACGCCCCGCAGACCGTCGACATCGTCGCCGCCACCGGAGCGGACGACGGCGGTATGAACGTCCAGTGGGCGCGCAACACCTCCGACAACATCAGCCGTACCTCGACCCGGCACACCCTGACCGCGGGTGTGCACCGGCTGACGTTCTGGATGGTCGACCCGACGGTCGTCGTCCAGCGGCTCGTCATCGATACCGGGGGTCTTCCGGACACCCTTCTCGGACCACCGGAGAGCCGCCGCCTGTCCTGACCGGAGCCCACCACCGGGAACTGCGGCTCGGCCGGGTGGAGCAGGGCCTGCGTGTCACGCGGGCCCTGCCGTCCCGCCGTCGAGGGGGACACCCAGCCGGCCCGCCAGGGTGGTGAGGGCCGTTCCCAGCGGGAGCGCGATACGGGTGACGGAGTGCCGGTCGCCACGCGTCGGGTCGCGGTTGACGATGAACACCGGCTTTCCGGCCTGCGCCGCCTGGCGGACGAACCGGAGACCGGACATCACCGTCAGTGAGGATCCCAGGACCAGCAGCGAGGCCGCCTCGCGGACCAGTTCGCGGCAGTGCTCCACGCGCTGCGGGGGCACGGTCTCGCCGAAGAAGACCACGTCCGGTTTGAGGATGCCGCCGCAGACACCGCAGGGCACCACGTGGAAGTCCCCGACCTGCTCGTCGGTGAGGTCGGCGTCACCGTCCGGGTTGATCGCGGCCGCCACCGGGCCGAAGCCCGCGTTGGCCTCCTCGAGCCGGCGGGCGAGTTCGCGCCGCGGGGTGAAGGTGCCGCAGGAAAGGCAGACGGCACGGTCAAGACTTCCGTGGAGTTCCACGACGTCCGTGCTGCCGGCGGCCTGGTGCAGGCCGTCCACGTTCTGGGTGATCACACCCGAGAGCAGCCCGTGCCGCCCGAACGCGGCCACGGCCCGGTGCCCGTCGTTGGGGCGGGCGCGGCCGAAGGTGCGCCAGCCGAGGTGGCTGCGCGCCCAGTACCGGCGCCTGGCCCGGGCGTCGGCCGTGAACTCCTGGAAGGTCATCGGGGTGTGCCGGCTCAGGCTCCCGCCCTCGCCCCGGTAGTCGGGGATACCCGACTCCGTGGAGATGCCCGCCCCGCTGAGCACCACCACACGGCCGGTGCTCAGGGCGTCGGCGACGGGCGACAGGTCCGTGGTGCCCGGCGGCAGGTCCCCCGTAGGGGCCCAGCTCAGAGTGGGGCGCATACGCATGACCCCCAGGGTACGGAAGGCTGCCGTGAGCCGCTCCGCCGTCCATGGTGCCGCTTCCGCTCCCGACGCTGTCTTGTGCGCGCCTCTTCACGTGCCCATACTCACTGCCAGCGCATTGTCAGGAACACGCCAGGGCCCCTCACCCATCGGGGCCCGACGCTCCCAGAAGGAGATCACGTGAGGATCCTGCACTCCAGTCCGCGCACGCGCACCGCCATCGCGAGACGCTCCGGGTTCGCCGCAGTCGCCGCCGGTCTGCTGGCGGCCACCGCGCTCGCTCTGCCGACCGCGGAGGCGGCCGCACCGCGGACCTTCGGCGCCACCGAGCTGGCCGAGGTCGACCGGGCCGTACTCAAGGCCGATGTCGGTGGCACCGCATGGCACGTGGACGAGGCCACCGGCAGGGTCGTCGTGACGGCTGACAGCACCGTGTCGGAGGCCGGCCTCGCGAAGATCAGGAAGGCGGCGGGCGCCGACGCGGGCGCGCTGCGCATCGAGCGCACCGCCGGGAAGTTCACCCCGCTCCTGGGCCCGGGCGACGCCATCTACGGCAGTGGGTACCGCTGCTCGCTCGGCTTCAACGTCGTCAGCGGCGGCACGTACTACTTCCTCACCGCCGGCCACTGCGGCAACGTGGCCAAGACGTGGTACACCAACTCCGCCCAGACCACGCTGATCGGCCCCACGATCGGCTCCAGCTTCCCCGGCAACGACTACGCGCTGGTGCGCTACGACAATGCCTCGCTCAGCCACCCGGGCGGCTACACGGCGGCGAACGCCTACGTGGGCGAACCGGTCAAGCGCAGCGGCTCCACCACGGGCACCAGGAGCGGCACGGTCACCGCCCTCGACGCCACCGTCCACTACAGCGGCGGCGGCACGGTCCGCGGAATGATCCAGACCAACGTGTGCGCCGAGCCGGGCGACTCGGGCGGCGCGCTGTACGACGGCACGAAGGCCCTCGGTATCACCTCCGGCGGCAGCGGAAACTGCAGCGCCGGAGGGACGACGTTCTACCAGCCCGTGCCCGAAGCGCTCGCCAAGTACAAGGTCTCCCTGTTCTGACGCGGGCAGTGCCGGCCGGGATGCGTGTCCCGGCCGGCACATGCCGGTGCGGTGCCCGCCGCGGGTGCGGACCGAAGCGCGCGGTCAGAACGGCAGACGCCCGCGGGCCCGTCGGCCGGCGGAGCCACTCCTGCCCACGGCCCTGGAGCTCCCGCGGAAGGGCTTGCTGAACAGACGGCCCAGGACGCCGGGAGCCTTGCCTCCGGTGCGTGAGCCTGCCCCGAGTACGCGCTGGGTTCCACGTTCGGGGTGGTGGGACAGGCGCGGGACGAGGAACGCGAGGACGGCAAGAACGACACAGACGGTCACGATGCCAACAATCATCATCAGGTGCTCCTCAGGTCGGTATGCCATGCCGTCTGCCCCACGATGCCCCTGATATGCGCCCCTGCGCCGTACGCACCCGGACGCGCGCCAGGTGGCGCGTCGGCCGCGGGCGTCGGATCGCCGGTCGGCTCCGGCGTCCGCCCCGGCGTCGGCGCGCGTCCCAGGCACTGCTCCACCTGGCTCCGCTCCCTGCCCACGAACTACTGTGCGGGCGGGCCGGAGAAGCAGAGCCGATGGAGTGGAGAGGTCTCATGGGGACAGTCGTCCGTGTTCCGCAGACGCGGGACATGATCGGAGCGGAACTGTCAGGAGACGAAGCTCTCAGGGCGTTGCACCACTACGGCGGGCGCAAGCTGTTCCTCGACGCTTTCGCACGCTTCCGATACGCCGACGGCTTCAGTGCCGCGAGGTCCCTCGGTTTCCAGGTGGTCGTGGGCATGGTGCCCTTCGTGATCGCGCTGGTGGGCGTCGTCACGACGGTCCACACCGAGAGCATCGCCCGCGTGATCGAGCTGACGCTGGGCAGGATCGTTCCCGGAGCCAGCGCGGAGCTCGTGCAGGGGGCGTTGCGGGACACCCGCCGCGAGGCGGGTTCCACGACGGCGGGAGCTCTCGCGATGTGGCTGGGCCTCGGCTTCGCCGTCCTGAACCTCGCCTCGGCGATGGGCCAGATCGAACGGGGCTGCAACCGCATCTACGGCATCGAGCGCGATCGCCCCTTCGTCGCCAAGTACGCTCGCGGGCTGGTGCTGGCAGTCGCCGCAGGACTGCCGTTGATGCTCGGGTTCCTCGTGCTGGTTGCCGGTGAGGCCGTCGGGGACTCGGTGGTGGAAGCGCTCGGCTGGTCCCGGTCCTGGCGCGACTGGTGGGACGTCCTCGAAATACCGGTCGGAACGGTCTGCGCCGGACTGGCGTCCGCGGTCATCTTCCGCTGGTCACCACGGCGTAAACAGCCCGGCTACACGTGGCTTGTCCTGGGAAGTGCCGTACACCTCGGCCTGTGGGTAGCGGCCACCTGGCTGCTCGCCTTCTACGTCGGCCAGAGCGGATCGTTCGGCGCCGTCTACGGCCCGTTGACCGCCTTCGTCGCACTGCTGCTGTGGGCCAACATGACCGGCATCGCACTGTTCCTGGGGATCGCTTTCGCGGCCCAACTGGAGGCGGCGAGGGCCGGTATGGCCGAGCCGGTCCACCCGGATCCCGGCCCCGGCGGTCAATGACGACGCCCGGCGGGGGAGTTGCCGTCGGGCCGGCAGTCGGATGCCGATTGCCGGGGACGGCCCCGGCCGCTGAGCCGGGGACGGTCTCGGTCACGGCTCAGGCCGCCGGCGGCTCCTCCGCTTGCAGACGGCCCGCGCGCACCGCGTCGAGGAGGGCCCGGTAGTCACGCTCGTTCTGGTCCGCGTACGCCTCCG
Source organism: Streptomyces sp. NPDC048560 (assembly GCF_040650955.1). NCBI lineage: Bacteria > Bacillati > Actinomycetota > Actinomycetes > Kitasatosporales > Streptomycetaceae > Streptomyces > Streptomyces sp. NPDC048560. Next base: position 278,192 of record NZ_JBEZIJ010000009.1, on the reverse strand, counting down.
CGAAGGTCGTGAGCGCGCGGTCGAACGAGTCGCCCCTGCCCAGGTACGCGGCCATCGCGATGCGGTCCCCGGACCGTGCGTGCGCCCGGGCGAGCGTGGCCCCGCACACTTCGCCGAACGCCGTCATGTCCTTCGGCCGCATCCGCTCCGGCACGGCGATGCCCTTCCAGTCGCGCAGCTGGCGCACGTAGAAGTCGCGCTGCCTGCCGTCGAACCCGTCCACGCGCTCATAGCCGAGGAAGATGTCGCTCGTGGCCTGCATCAACCGCTGGCCCGAGACCACTCGCTCGCCCTGGTTGGGATAGCGGCTCGCGCCGACGTGTGCGGCGAGCACGGAGGTGTCGGCCTCCTTCGCCTGGAGGAAGAGCGGGTCGCTGCCGTCCCGGCCGAGGAGCAGGAAGATCCAGCATCGCGTACCGACGCTTCCCACACCCACCACCTTCCGGGCGACGTCCGCCAGCCGGTAGTCCTCCAGCAGGAAGCGCCGGTTGTGAGGCAGGGTGCGACCGTAGCGCTTGATCAGATCGCGGAACTGGTCCTCGAGCGCGCTGCGCTCGACCTCCGGCATCAGGTCGCCGGCCGGCACGACCAGCGGAGGATCCGCCGCGATCCTGGGCCGGCCGTCGACCGTCGTGGTCAGCCTGCCGAAGGCCTGCACGCTGTCGCGGGAGCGCGCCTTGTTCAGGGCGCGGGCCAGGTTCTTCCGCCCCCGCTTCGTGGAGCCGGCCGCTGCCAGGGCCTCCAGACGGTCCTCGTCGATCTTCGCGTACCAGACGTTCAGGTTGCTCATGCCTGCGAACCCGAGCATCGCCTCGCGGTAGGAGCGGACCGTCGCCCTCACGATCCCGGCCCGTACGGCGTCGTCGAAGCCGTTCGCCCGGCCCGCGATGACGAAACTCGCCGACAGCCGCTTGACGTCCCACTCCCAGGGGCCCGGCAGGGTCTCGTCGAAGTCGTTGATGTCGAAGAGCAACTGCCGCTCCGGGGAGGCGAGCAGACGGAAGTTCAGCATGTGCGCGTCTCCGCACAGCTGGGCCGTGATCCCCGATCGAGGAGTGCCGGCCAGGTCGGACGCCATGATCGCGGCGGCACCGCGGTAGAAGCGGAACGGGGACTCCGACATCCGGCTGTAGCGGATCGGGACGAGTTCGGGCACCCGCGCCGCAGACTGCGCTTCGAGGATGGCCAGTGGGTCCGGCCTGTCAGGAGACTGTGTGTACGCGGCGTGGCCCGATCGCGGAGAGCGCCGCCGGGCCTCCCTGCCGAGGGCCGCGCGTTGCTCAGGCGTGGCGTACGGTGCTGCGCGCATCGCGGTGGTCGCGTTCCGGGTCATCGGTGCATCTCCTGCCTGGCCCAGCGGCCCCTGGCCCCTCACCACGGGGCGCAGCGACCCCCTCCGGGTGCTTCCTCGCGCCTGAGACAGGGGGAGGAAATGTCCGCAAGCGTACTGATTTTCCCCACCTTAGAGCGCATCCGGGCTTCGCGCATGAGGTGCGTCGTCGGTGGTGCGCAGGCCACTGTCGGCGGGAGTCGCGGGAGGGGCGGGGACGGTACGGGAAGTAGCCCGGCCGGCCGAACCCGGACATGCGCGGTGCGGGTCGGCCGACGGGCCTCTGCCAGGGGGTTGTCCTGACGTACACGCACTTGTGCGCCTGGTCTCCGGATGTCCTGTCCCGCGCGTGGACGCAGGATTGGCGCTATCCGCGGTGTCAGCGTTCCGGTGATTGGAGACATTCCATGTCTGACCTCAAGCTTGAGCAGAAGCGCTCCCTGTCGCGCCAGGAAGCGGCTGACCAGCTCACCGCTCTCGCCGATGCCCTGAGGGAAGGCGGGGATGTCGAACTGGAACTCGGCGCCGTCAGCCTGAGTCTGCGGGTTCCCGAAGATCTTCACTGCGAGATGGAGGTCGAGGTCGGCGACGGCGAGATCGAACTGGAGATCGAGTTCAAGTGGCCCATCGCGCCGACCCGGTCAGCGCCCTCGCGAACGGCGGCGGGTCCGGAGGAAGCCGAGAAGAAAAAGACCGTGCCCGCCAGGCCCGCTCGGAGCGGTACGGGCGCAGGCAAGGCCAAGAGCACGAAGAGGCCCGCCCCCAAGGCACCCTGAGCAGGGCCGCTCAGGGCCCGGGCGGGTATCTCCTCCTTCGCATGTGTTCGCTGTGCTCACCCGGGTGTGGACAAGGCGGCGAGATAGCCGGACAGCGCCGCCGCGGTGCCGGTGAGTGGAAAGCGGGCGCCGAGTTGCCCGTCGGGGCGGACGACGAAGCCGGTCGGGCCTTCGGGTCGGTACAGCCGGGCGAACTCCCCGGAAGCGTCGTGGTATTGCGGCACGGCCAAGGCTCCGGATGCGACCGCCGCCGCTTCGCGGGCGAGGACGGCGATGGTCTGCGGAGCGGCCCCGGAGCCCGGGCCGCCGGCGGCACCCCGGCTGTCGCCGGACGGGTTCCCCACCCCGGCGTCTTCGGCCGCTCCGATGGCCGGGGCCAGGTCGGCGGCGCCGGAGGCGTACAGGATCAGCACGTGCCCCGTGCGCCCGCGCAGGATGTCGAGCAGGCGCATCGGGTAGTGGGCGACGGGGATGGTCAGGCCGGAGCAGTCCGGGGCCCGGTCGCCGGGCTGGGGAGCGTCGGGCGGCCCGTACGGGCTGCCTGCGAGCGGTCCGCCCCGGTAGCCGACGAGCAGTTGGGCCTCGCGGAGCATCAGGGACCGTGGGTCGCCGGGGTCGGCCTCCATGCCGTGGGAGGCGTGCCGGACGGTCCGGCCCACGACCTCCTCGCCGACCGGGCGGCGTTCGGCGTCGTAGCTGGCGAGCAGGGCGGGACCTGCCTCCCCGCGGAGGACGAGGGCGAGCTTCCAGGCCAGGTTGCAGGCGTCCTGGATGCCCGTGTTCATGCCCTGTGCGCCGGTGGGCGGGTGGATGTGGGCGGCGTCCCCGGCGACGAAGACCCGGCCGTCGGAGTAGCGGTCCACCATCCGGTGGCTGATGCGGAAGACGGAGGACCAGCGCATACGGGAGAGGGTTGCGGGCCTGGGTGCCAGGCGGTCGACGACTGCCTGGATGTGGGACAGCTCCGGGGCGCGGCCACCCTCCAGGCCGTGCGCGACGCCCTCGCCCGGCGCCCGGCCCGACGTCACGGTGGAGAGTTCGGGCGGGACCAGCATCGACATGCGGTAGCGGCCGGATCCGGGCAGCGGAATGCCGACCAGCAGGTCGTCGGTGGAGCCGTCCTCGGTGCGGTGGGTGGAGCGTACGCCGTATCCGTGCGGCAGGTCCCAGTCGGCCTCGACGTCGGCCAGCATGTACTCCTCGGGGAATGCGCCGCCCTCGAAGGTGAGGCCGAGCCCCTTGCGGACGACGCTGTGCGCACCGTCGCAGCCGATCAGGTAACGGGCACGGACCTCCTCGTCGGTGCCGGACGCGGTGCTCAGCAGGGCGGTGACCCCGTCCGCGTCCTGGCTGAACGACAGCAGTTCGGTCTCGCGCTCGATGGCGGTGCCCAGGCCCGCGACGTACTCCTCCAGGAGGCGCTCGGTCTCGTACTGGGGCAGCGCGGCGAATCCGTAGGGCACCTCGGCAGGCAGCGCGAGGTCGATCCGCGCCTGCTCCCGGCCGTTGACGTAGATCAGCTGGCCGCGCATCTGAACGGCTGCTTCCAGTACGGTGCGGGCCAGGCCCATGCGGTCCCAGATCTCCAGGGTGCGTGGCTGGATGCCGACCGCCTTGGCGTACGGGAGCCGGGCCGGCAGCCGGTCGACGAGACGGCAGCGTACCGAGTGGCGGCGGAGTTCCGCGGCCGCGCTCAGTCCGACCGGTCCGGCGCCCACGATCAGCACGTCGGTTGTTCGGGTGTGCGCCACGGGTGCCTCCCACTGCGTTGGTCCCGGACAGATCCCGCCTTCCATGGTCGCCCGGCGGAGCGCGGCCTGCGAGCCGGGCACCTGGCCGGCCGGTCCGGCAGCGGAGCCATTCATTGACAGGGGCATGACTACTGTCTAGTTTGCTCTGCGGCTGCGGTGTCACCTGGACCCCCGCCCCGGGAGGATGCACATGGTCGCATCGTTCGTCACGCATCGCGCCCTCGACGGCGGGACGTATCACCTGGAGGGCGACGTCGACCTCCAGGAGCCGTGCACCTCGGCCGTCGAGGTGGTGGCCGGTGGCCGACTGGTCGAGTTCACCGCCGGACCGGCCTCCCTGGGGGACGATGTCGCCGCTTCCCTCGGTATCGGGTCACCCGACTCCGAACTCACCTTCCGGAAAGGCACGCTGCGCATCTTCAGGTCGACCGAGCGCGAGCCGCGCTCAGGACTTGTGGAGCGCCCGTTACTCGTCGTGTGGCAGGGCGAGAGCCACGCGCTGGTGACCCGGCTGTACGGCCTGAGCGTGACCGAGGTGCTCGGGCTGCTCCGGTCGATGCGCATCGCGGAGAGCGAGTACGGGCTCACACTGCAGCCGGATCCGTCGGCCGGAAGCGCCTTCGCACGGCCCGCGACGGTGATCAAGGAGGTGCCCGGCCTGGGGCTGCTGGAGCTGTCCCGGCGCACGAAGGAACACACTGCCCAGCTGCCGCCCTGGAAGGGAGTGACGGTCGCGTCCGGTGAGTTGTTCCGCGACACACTCTCCGACGGCAGCCCGTTCTTCGTGCTCTCCTCCACCGATATCTGGGCCACCCTGGTGCCGCTGGGGTCCACGGCCGTCGAGCGTGTGCCCGAACTCGTCGGGCGGCTCACGCTGCGGCACACCCGGTGATCCGGCGATGATCGGCTTCTACGGCGGGCTGACCGCCTCCATCGTCGTACTGAGCCTCCTCATGGGCGCAGGCTCCCACGCCGTCCGCCCTTCCGCTCTGGGTGAGGCGCTGCGGGCCCACGGAGTGCTTGGCGCGCCGGTCCGCCGCTTCGCGGCCGTCGCCGTGCCCCTCCTGGAGTGCGCCCTGGGGCTGGTCGGCGCCATCGCACTGCTGACGGGTCACCAGAGAGGGCTGCAGGCCGTACTCGCCGCGAGTGCCGCCCTCTTCGGGCTCTACGCCGGCTACACGCGGCGCGCCCTCGTCCTCGGACGCGGTGGGCCGTGCGGCTGCTCGGGCCAGGACGTGCCCCTGAGCCGCTGGGTGACACGGCGGGCCGCTGCCCTCGCCGTGCTCGCATCGGCAGCCGCGGTCATCGCGGAGGCCGCCCCCGTACCGCTCTCCGCTGCGGAGCTGACCACACTGACGCTCGCGTCTCTCGCCTGCTCCGTCCTGCTGTGGTCCCTGCCCGCCGCGATGCGCGAGCCGCCCGCGGCGTCCGCTCACCAGCCGGCCGGAACCACGGCGCACCGATCGACCGGGACCACCGTGCACAGGACTGCCGAAGGAGTGTCGACGCGATGGACTTCACCACCAGCGCTGTGATCGCCTCGTGGGCGGCGATCGCGCTGCTCGCGCTCGTCGTCTCGGGACTGATCAGGCAGGTGCACCAACTGTCACGGACGCAGCCGCACCGACCCGGACGGGTGGGTATCGCCCCCGGAGCCCCCGCCCCGGGGCTCGATGCCGGTGGGCGCGAACCGGCCGTGCCCGGCAGCCTCCTGGCACCGGGCCGCGCCGCGCTGCTGCTCTTCCTCGACGCCGAATGCCGGACCTGCGGCCAGGTGCTCGACGAGGCCGCCGCCTGGACGGTCCGCCAGGACGACGCCACCGCCCCGCAGGTGCTCGGGCTCTACGCGGGCGCCGGGCCACAGTCCGACGAAGGCGCCGTCCCGGTGAGGGATCACCGTCCGGAGCTGTTCACGGCCTACGACATCCCCGCCACCCCCTACGCGGTGGTCATCGACCCGCAGGGCCGGATCGCGCGCTCCGAGCCGCTCGGTTCACCCACCGCGCTGCTGCGGTTGCTCGACGACCTCCAGCCCGCGACGCCGAGGAGCCGGTCGTGAGCTCACTGGATGAGATACCGATGCTGCGCAGTACCGGGAGGGGTGGCCGCCGGTCCCGGTCCGGGCGCGGGGCTCCGCCCTCCTTCGCGCCGTCGAGGCGCACCGTGCTGCAGGCGGCGACCGCAGCCGGTTTCGCCGCGCTGGGCGTGTTCTCCGCCGCCAGGCAGGCGTATGCCGACGGCTACGACATCTGGACCGGCGCGTGCCCGAGTTACGCCGCGGACCACAACTGCTCCCCGGGCTGCGGGCCCAGCACCATCTACGCCGACGCGTGCGTGACGTCAGGGACGAACACGGGCTTCCACCGCACGGACGGTGTCACCTGGACGCTGCGGCCCAACCAGTGCTACGCCGGTACCTACGACGGTTGGCTGTGGCGTTACAGCGCGGCCTGCGGAAGCTGCGGCTGCGGTATCGAGCGGCGCTGCCACGACGGGTACCGCAACACCGGCTCCGGCTGGGTGAAGTCCATCTGCCGCTGGACCACCGACTGCGACTGCCCGGGCTCCGTCACCTGGCCGACCGTCGGCCGCGGCGCCACCGGCCCCGACGTACACACCGTCCAGCACCTGCTCTCCTTCCGCGGCCATCCGACGGACGCCGACGGGATCTTCGGGCCCGACACCGAGACACAGGTCGAGGAGTTCCAGTCGGCTAACGGGCTCAGCCCCACGGGCAGCGTCGGTCCGGCCACCTGGCCGGTACTCGTCGCCACCGTGCGCCAAGGCGACGCGAACGACGCCGTACGCGGCGCGCAGAGGCAGCTCAACAAGCACGGCTCCGCGCTGACCGTGGACGGCAACTTCGGTTCGCTCACGAGGCAGGCCGTGCTCTCGTTCCAGTCCCTGTACGGCCTGACCGCCGACGGTGTCGTCGGCCAGAACACCTGGCTCAAGCTGACCGGGACCGTCTAGATGAGCGGGTCCGGCCGTCCGGGGGCGCGGGGGAGCGGCATACGCGCCTCACGGGCGCTGCTCACCGACCCCGCCCTGCACGCGGCGGCCCTGGGCATCGCGGCGATCGCCGCCGCCCTCTACGCCCCCATGCTGACGTGGGCGATCACCGGTGGCCTGGCCGGCTACTCGCTCTCCGGCTCCGTTTGAACGCGCAACAGCGCTTTCGCGCTGGCCTCGCCAGGTTGGCGGGCGACGTACAGACAGGCGCTGATCCTCGGCGTGTTCACCGGCGGGCTGCTGGCCGGAGGGGTGATGACGGCCGGGGTGCTCTGGCTCCTGTCCGGTCTCTTCACACCGCTCCCGGCAGGCATACGGCAAGGGCTGATCGTGGCCGTCGCACTCCTCGCCGCGCTGCGCGACGCCGGCAGGCTGCCGCTACGGTTGCCGCAGAACGCCCGGCAGATTCCGCAGGACGTACTGCGGCGCCATCTGGCACGCGGCGCCCTGCAGTTCGGCTTCGAGCTCGGCACCGGGGTGCGCACCTACGTCTCGGCGAGTGCTCCGTACGCGATGGCGGTCGCGGTGCTGCTGTCCGGGGGCTCCTACGTGCCCGCGCTGGCCGCCGGACTCGGTTTCGGTGCGGGCCGGGCGCTCACGCCGGCTCTGCGCAGGCTGTCCGGGCACGGGGAGCGCTGGGACGACGCGCTCGCACGGCGGCTGACCGGCATGACCGTCCTGTGCTCCTCACTGATCGCCGTCGCCGCCTGCGCGGTCTTCCGGTAGCGCCGGCACCCGACGCCGGGACGGGGTGTGGAAGCCGTACGAACGCCGGCCTCCCGCCCCGGGCCGCGAATGACGCGCCTGGTAGCACAACAGCCCCTGCGCATAAGCCAGTTGTGCCGGAGGTCTGGTCCTGTGGCAGATGCTGACGGTGTGGACACGCAACCGTCGTGGAGGCCAAACTCGCCTCAGCCCCCCAGTGGGGAACTGGCAAGGACTCACCACGGAGGCGTGATGTTGAGACGTACGATCCGACTCGCTCTGGCATTTGTCATGACCATGGCGGTAGCTCTGGGTGGAATGCTGGCCACGGCAGCCCCGGCACAGGCCGACGAGTGCTACACCTGGGGCCGCACCCTGTCCGAGGGTATGTCGGGCGCCGACGTGACCCAGCTGCAGATCCGCGTGGCCGGGCATGTCGACTACGGAGAGATCCTCACCGTCGACGGCAGCTTCGGGGCGCGGACCAAGGCCGCGGTCGCCAAGTTCCAGCAGGCGTACGGGCTGGGAGCGGACGGCGTCGCGGGTCCCCAGACGTTCAGCAAGATCTACGCGCTGCAGGACCCGGACTGCACTCCCATCCACTTCACCTACGCCGAACTGAACAAGTGCAACTCCGACTGGTCCGGTGGTGCGGTCAGTGCCGCGACGGCCAAGTCCAACGGCCTGCGCACGATGTGGAAGCTGGAGGCCATGCGGCGCGTCATGGGGGATGTCCCGATCTCCGTGAGCAGCGGATTCCGCTCCGTGTCCTGCAACAACGCGGTGGGAGGGGCTTCGAACAGCCGGCACCTGTACGGTGACGCCGCCGATCTGGTCGGCAGCCCGTCGTTCTGCCAGCTCGCCCAGCGCGCCCGCTCCCACGGCTTCGGCGGCATCTTCGGCCCCGGCTACCCCGCACACGACGACCACACCCACGTGGACGGACGCACGAGCCGCGCCTGGTCCGCGCCCAACTGCGGCGTCTGACGGACGAGTCCGTACGTGCACAGCGGCCCGCCCCTCCCCGGGCGGGCCTCCGGCCATGGGGGGCGGCGGTGCCTGTTCTCGGTGACGGGCGCACTGCCGGTCAGGCCGCAACCCCGGGCGGACACCACCGCACCCCCACAAACCGAGCAGATCCGTCGCGTGCCCTCTCCATCCCCCGCATCGAGTAGGAGTGCCCTGATGTCGTCCCGCACCCCCTGGCGCGTCCGCGCCGGAACGGCCCTGCTGGCGGTGCTCGCCGGCATCGGCGCGCTCGCCGTCCCCGGCCCCGCCGTGGCGGCTTCGTCGCCCGAGAGCCGGCAGACCGTCACCTACGAGGGTTACAGCATCGATGTGCCCGCCGACTGGCGGGTGGTCGACCTGGCCGAGAACCCCCGCGCCTGCCTCCGGTTCGACAGACCCGCCGTGTACCTGGGTGTGCCCGGCGACCAGAACGACTGCCCCGCCGGAGTCGTCGGCCGTACGGCGGGGATCGTCGTGGAGCCCATCACCGCACGCTCCTCCGGCCAGGCGACCGCGGCGACCGCGCGGGCCCGGAGCGGCAAGGCCGTCGCCCCGTCCGCGCTGTCCAGCAACGGCACCATCCAGGTCGCCGTCGAGGACGCCGGCGTGCTCGTGACCGCCGCCCACACCCCGGCGACCGAGAGCCTGGTGCGTGGTGTTCTCGCCTCGGCCGACCTCACGAAGGGCGCCGAGCGCACCGAGCTGTCCCGCCCGGCCCAGCAGCGGTACGACGCCGCCCCCCTGGCCGCGGCGGGGCCGCAACCGGGCAGCTACCTGGGCAAGGGCTTCGACGCCTGCACCGCACCCTCGCAAGCGGCCATGAACGCGTGGCAGGCGAGCTCGCCGTACAGCGCTGTAGGCGTCTACATCAGTGGTTCCTTCCGCGGCTGCGCCCAGCCGAATCTGACGGCGAGCTGGGTGACCAGCCAGACCAACAACGGATGGCGTCTGTTCCCCATCGACGTCGGCCGCCAGGCACCGTGCACCAACTACTCGCTGAAGATGTCCGCCGATCCGGCCACGGCCAAGTCCCAGGGCGTGACAGCGGCGGCCGGAGCCATCACCGCCGCGTCGAACCTCGGTATCCCGGCGGGCAGCGCCATCTACAGCGACATCGAGGCCTACACCTCCACGGCCTCCTGCAAGGCGGCCGTCCTGTCGTACCTCTCCGGATGGACCGAGCGGCTGCACAGCAGCGGCTACCTGTCCGGCTTCTACTCCAGTGCCGCCTCGGGGATCAAGGACGCAGCCGCCGAGTACAACAACGGTGCCTACACACGGGTCGACCACCTCTTCTACGCGTGGTGGAACGGCGCCGCCGACACCAACACCGGTACCTATGTGCCGTCCACCTACTGGTCCAACCACCAGCGGATCCACCAGTACGTGGGCGAGGTCACCGAGTCCTACGGCGGCTACTCGATCAACATCGACCGCGACTACCTGGACGTGGGGAACGGCACCCCGCCCACGCCCACCTGCACCGGGGTGAACCTCAACTTCACCGCGTACGCCACCGTCCAGAGCGGCTCGACCGGAGACCAGGTCAAGGCTGCCCAGTGCCTGCTCAAGGCAGCCGGTTTCGATCCGGGCACTCCGGACGGGATCTTCGGGCCCGCCACCACCACCGCCGCCCGGAACTTCCAGTCCAGCAGGGGGCTTTCGGCTGACGGTGCGGTCGGCGCGAAGACCTGGACGGCGCTGCTGTCCCGCGGGTCCACCCCGACGATCCAGAACGGTTCGACCGGTGAGGCCGTCACCCGGCTGCAGCGCTCCCTGACCGCAGCGCTCGGCCGGACGGTTTCCATCGACGGCGACTTCGGCTCGGGCACCGCCCAGGCCGTACGCGACTACCAGTCCGCGCGCGGACTGGGCGCCGACGGCATCGTCGGCCCGGCCACCTGGGGCGCGCTCCAGTCGGGAAGGTGAGGCAGGAAGGTGAGCTCGTGAGCGGGAGGGCGTGCACAAGGTGAGGGTGAGCAGGAACGACGGCAGGAAGGCGAGCGGAGAGGTGAACAGAGAAATGAACAGAGAAGTGAGGCAGAGAACGTGAGACGACTCGCACGCATCATCACGCTGTTCACCGCGCTGGCGGGCCTGCTCCTGGGACTGGGCGTCCCCGCGAACGCATTCCCCCAGGCGGCGTTCCCGCTGACGAGCAACGGCAACCGGGGCTCCGACGTCGTCGCGCTGCAACACCTGCTCACCGCGCACGGCCGTTCCGTGGCGGCGGACGGCGTCTTCGGCGCGGGCACGCGCAGCGCGGTGGTGGGCTTCCAGCAGTCCAAGGGCCTGTCCGCGGACGGCGTCGTCGGGCCGGCCACCTGGGGCGCGCTCGCCATCACCGTACGACAGGGCGACAACGGGCCGGCGGTGGCGGCCGTGCAGTCACTGCTCAACGCCAAGCGGGGAGCGGGCCTCACGGCCGACGGCGCCTTCGGTCCGGCCACCAACTCCGCCGTCCGGACCTTCCAGTCCCACGCGGGAATCGGCGCGGACGGCGTCGTCGGCCCGGCCACCTGGCAGAACTTGCTGTGGCACTACGAGAACATCGGCTTCGGCGCCGGCACGATGTGCGCCCAGAGCCCCGACGGCAACGCCGGGGCCCACTGGGCCACAGCCGGCGCGGTCGCCCAGTTGGAGGCTGCCGCAGTGGCCTTCGCCGCCACCGGGAACGGCCGACTGCCCGTCGGCGACGCGGGGTTCGAGCACGGCGGGGACATAGCCGGCCACGGCAGCCACGAGGTCGGGATGGATATCGACGTGTGGCCGGCCCGCACCGACTCCGCGCAGTGCACGGCGGGCCGGATCACGTGGCAGTCGAGTACCTACGACCGCGCGGCCACCCGCAGGCTCGTGCAGGAGATCAGGGCGAAGGCCCCCGGTCACGTCCAGCTGATCTTCTTCAACGATCCGCAGCTGATCGCGGAAGGGCTGACCACGAGCTACCCGAACCACGACAACCACCTGCACATCCGCTACAAGTAGGGGGACCGGCCGCGGGCACGGGGCTTCGCCCACGGACCCGCGGCCGTTCGCGGCTCGGCGGACCACCGAGGGCTGCCGGGCACGGCGGACGGGGGGTGACCTCACGGCCGTTCAGCAGTGCTCAGCGGATCACCAGGGTGGTGCCGGCCACGGCGGGCAGCAGCTCCCCGATGACGGGATGCCCGGGTATCTCCCCGGCGACCAGCAGCCCGCCGGAGGTCTGCGCGTCGGCGAGCAGGCACAGCATGTCCTCCCTCGCCCGTCCCGCGTCCAGGTGCGGGCGCACCCAGTCGAGATTGCGCCGGGTGCCGCCGCTGACGTACCCGGCCCGCAGCGACTCCCAGGCACCGTCGAGCAGGGGGACGGCGGCGGCGTCCACCACCGCCGTGACTCCGCTGGCCCGCGCCAGCTTGTGCAGGTGGCCGAGCAGCCCGAATCCGGTCACATCGGTCGCGCACACCGCACCGGTCTCCACGGCGGCGGCACTGGACCTGTCGTTGAGTTCCACCATGCAGGCGACGGCGTGCGCGAAGACCTCGCCGGTCTGCTTGTGGCGGTTGTTGAGTATCCCGACGCCGAGCGGCTTGGTGAGGGTCAGCGGCACACCCGGCCGGCCGGCGTCGTTGCGCAGCAGCCGGTCCGGGTCCACCAGACCGGTCACGGCCATGCCGTAGAGCGGCTCCGGGCTGTCGATGCTGTGGCCGCCGCCGACGAGGCAACCGGCTGCGCGGGCCACGTCGAGGGCTCCCGCCAGCACCTCCCGGGCCAGCTCGGCGGGGAGTACGTCACGGGGCCATCCGAGCAGGTTGAGCCCGACGACGGGCCGGCCGCCCATCGCGTACACATCGGACAGTGCGTTGGCCGCGGCGATCCGCCCCCAGTCGCGGGCGTCGTCGACGACCGGCGTGAAGAAGTCGGCCGTCGACACCAGGGCGGTGCCCTCACCGGTGCGCACCACCGCCGCGTCGTCGCCGTCATCGAGTCCGACCAGGAGCCGTTCCTCATCGCCGCCCGGCTCGTGTCCGGGGTTCCGGGGCGGCAGCAGCCCCGAGACCATCGCCTCCAGCTCTCCCGGAGGGATCTTGCAGGCGCAGCCGCCGCCACGGGCGTACTGGGTCAGCCGCACCCGCGCGGTCGGTCCGGCTGAGGGGCCAACTGGCTTCATGTGACGATCATTTCACTCTTGCCCCGGTAGCGTGCGGGGATCACAATCTTGTCCGGAGGCGTTGGGCGGGCTGGTGCCCCTCCCGATCTTCAAAATCGGTGTGGTCCGGAATCCGGGCCAGGCGGGTTCGATTCCCGTCCGCCTCCGCTGACTTCGATCGGGGTGGCACGGGTGGCGGACGAGATGCGGCAGCCGCCGGCAGACCCCCGGCGGCACGTACCGAGCACCACCGTGCTGCTCGGCGATCCCCGGCTCGGCGATGCGACCGCCCGGCTGGGCAGGGCCATCGTCAAGGCCGCGATCGCCACGGCCCAACAAGCCGTACGCGACGGGCGGATCGGCCCCGGCGACGCGGTCCACGCCGCTCTCACCGCGCTCCCCGTACACGCGGCCGGGCTGATCCCCGTACACAACGCCACCGGTGTGGTGCTCCACACCAATCTGGGACGGGCCCCGCTGTCGGGGGCCGCACTGGACGCCATGGCGGCGGCAGGCGGATACACGGACGTCGAGCTCGACCTGAGCACTGGCAGACGGGCGCCCAGGGGCCGCAGCGCCATGGCGGCCCTGCGGGAGGCCGTGCCGGCCGCGGAGGCCGTGCACGTGGTCAACAACGGAGCAGCCGCCCTGGCCCTGGCAGCGGTGACTCTGGCCCCCGGGCGCGACATCCTGCTCAGCCGGGGCGAGTTCGTGGAGATCGGAGACGGCTTCCGCATACCCGAACTGCTCGCGTCCTGCGGCGCCCGGATACGCGAGGTCGGCACCACCAACCGGACCCGGCTCGGCGACTACGCGGACGCCGCCGGCCCGGACACCGGCTTCATCCTCAAGGTCCACCCCTCCAACTTCACCGTGAGCGGCTTCACCCAGGGAGTGGACGCCGGTGAACTGGCCTCCCTGGGCCTGCCCGTGGTGGTCGACATCGGCTCCGGCCTCCTCGCCCCCGATCTGGTACTGCCCGACGAGCCGGACGCGGCCACGGCCCTGCGCGCCGGGGCCACACTCGTCACCGCCAGCGGGGACAAGCTGCTCGGCGGTCCGCAGGCGGGACTGGTCCTCGGCAGGGCCGACGTCGTCGAGCGGATGCGTCGCCATCCGCTGGCCCGCGCCCTGCGCGTCGACAAGTTCACCCTGGCCGCGCTGGAAGCGACACTGCGCGGTCCGGAGCCACCTGTGTACGCAGCCGTACACATGCCGCTGCCGCAGCTGCGTGCACGCACGCTGCGCCTGGCCGAGGGCGTCGCCGGCCGAGGTCTTGACGCGCGCGTCGTACCGAGTGAGGCGGTGGTCGGAGGAGGCGGCGCTCCTGGGACCACCCTGGCGTCCTGTGCGCTCAGCCTCCCCGACGACCTGGCGACGCCGTTGCGCACCGGTGAACCGGCCGTGCTCGGCCGGGTGGTGGGAGGCCGGCTGCTGCTGGACCTGCGGTGTGTACCGCAGACCTGCGACGCGGACATCCTCGCCGCGGTGCTCCGCGCGTCGGGGCTGTGACCATGCGGGTCATCGCGACGGCCGGACATGTCGACCACGGCAAGAGCACACTCATCCACGCGCTGACGGGCACCCACCCCGACCGGCTGGCGGAGGAGCGGCGGCGCGGCCTGACGATCGACCTGGGCTTCGCGTGGACGAATCTTCCGTCGGGCGAACGCCTCGCGTTCGTCGACGTCCCGGGACACGAGAAGTTCGTCCCCACCATGCTGGCAGGGGTGGGGCCCGTACCCGCCGTACTGTTCGTCGTCGCCGCAGACGAGGGCTGGAAACCGCAGTCGTCCGAGCATCTCGCCGCCGTGGACGCCCTCGGCGTACGGCACGGACTGCTCGCCGTCACCCGCTGCGATCTGGCCGACCCCGGCACCGCCACGGCGCAGGCACGGGACCTCATCCGGACCAGCACGCTCGGCGACGTCGAGGCCGTGGCCGTCAGCGCCCGCACCGGCGCGGGCATGGCGCACCTGCGCACCGCACTCGGCCGACTGGCCGCGCGCCTGCCGGACGGGGACGCCGACTCACCCGTGCGGTTGTGGATCGACCGGTCCTTCACCGTGCGCGGCAGCGGCCTCGTGGTCACCGGCACCCTGGGTGCGGGGCGGATCCGCACGGGCGACGCACTCGTGACCGCCCGCTCCGGCCGTCCGGTGCGCGTCCGGGCGCTGCAGGCCCTCGGCGAGGAAACCGGCGAGGTGACGGCCACCGCCCGGGTCGCCGTCAACCTCCGAGGGCTCGACAAGGAGGAGACCGGTCGCGGCGACGCCCTGCTCACCCCCGCAAGTTTCCTCCCGAGCCTGCGCTGCGACGTGCGCGTACAGGGCGGAACACCGGCCGCGGAACTGCCCCGCACCGCCGTCGCCCACATCGGCTCGGCGGCCGTGCCCGTACGCGTGCGGCCGCTCGGCGCCGACCTCGTACGGCTGACGTTGCCGGAGCCGCTGCCACTCCGCATCGGTGACCGCGCGGTGCTGCGCGACCCCGGTCTGCGGCGTGTACTGGCCGGCGTGACGGTGCTCGACCCCCAGCCACCGGAGCTGCGGCGTCGCGGCGCCGCGGCACGGCGGGCGGCCGAGCTCGCCGACACCGGCGGCACCCCGGGAGAGGCGGCCGAGCTACGGCGCCGACTGCTGGTCAGACGCGGGGAGCTGACCGCGATGGGGGTGACTGTCCACACCACCCCGGTCGCGGGCGACTGGCTTGCGGACCCCGCCCACTGGGACGGCCTGCGCGCTTCCCTGGCCGAAATGGTCGTGGCCTACCGTTCCGAACGGCCCACGGAGGAGGGCATACCGGTGGAGGCCGCCCGGCACCGTCTGGGACTGCCTGCCGTCTCCCTCGTGGAGGCACTGGTCACACCGCCCCTGCGGATGAGTCGCGGACGCGTGACCAGCGGGCCCGCGGCGCAGCCCGCCGCCGTGGTGGACGCGGTGCGCCGGCTCACCGCCGAACTCGCCGGGCGGCCCTTCGCCGCGCCCCAGGCCCAACGGCTCGCGGAACTCGGATTCGGGCGGCGCGAACTCGCTGCGGCGGTCCGCTTCGGAGCGGTACTGCGGCTCGCGGAGCACGTGGTCCTGCTGCCGGACGCCCTCTTGCTGGCGGCCGGCCGGCTGAGCGAACTCGACCAGCCGTTCACCGTAGGAACGGCGAGCCGCGCCCTGGAAACCTCCCGACGTGTCACCGTTCCCCTGCTGGAGCACTGCGACGCTCAGGGCATCACCCACCTGCTCCCCGACAAGCGCCGCCGGTGCGCGCCGGGGGACCGGTAGAGGTGGTCCCACCTGTTGCCTCGTCGGGCGGGTGCCCGCGTGGCCTGATCATGCCGGGGGGCGCGGCGGCGGTGTCATGGCCCAGCGGATCGCGGTGGTCAGTGCGCGTCCCGTGGGGGCCACGCATGCTTCGCCGAAGCGCGGCAGCTGGGGCAGTCGCAGCGAGGTCCGGGCCCACCGGGGGAGTGTGGCAACGGAGTTCGCGGCGAGCACCGCGTAGGGAGCGCGCGCGGCCCAGGGCAGGGGCGGGTGCAGCAGTATGAACCGAGCCGCCGCGCGTGCCTCTTCTGTCGGTCGAAGTTCGCACCGGTACGCCGCGAGCCGGGCGCTGAGCTCCTTCGTGTCGCGAGGAGGATCGGCGACGCCCAGTGCTTCCGCGACTCGCGCCATGTCCCGGACGTAGCCGTCGTACCCGGCGGCGTCGAGCGGCTCGGCTCCGAATCGCTGGTGGGCGAGCAGGAAGCTCTCGACCTCGGCCACATGCACCCAGCCGAGAAGGTGCGGGTCTGCGGCATGGTAGGGCTCTCCGGACGAGGTTGTTCCGCGCACCCGATGGTGTACGGCTCGCACTCGGTCGACCGCCTCCTGTGCGTGCTCCGCCGTTCCGTACGTCGTTACGGCGAGGAAGGTACTGGTGCGCTGCAGCCGCCCCCAGGGATCCCCGCGGAAGCCGGAGTGGGCGTCCACGGCAGCCATGGCCAGCGGGTGCAGGGACTGGAGGAGGAGCGCTCGAAGCCCGCCGATGAACATGGACGCATCGCCGTGGACGGTACGGATCGGCCGCTCGGGACCGAACCATCGCGGACCGGGCGTTCCATGGATGCGGGCGCGGTTCTCGGCGCCTGCGGGACCGGCGACCCTGGTGAACACGGCGCTGCCGAGCCGCTCGCGCAGGCGGGTCGCGCTGTGTGCGGACGAACCCATAGGGCCAGTATGCGTCGTCCATGAAACCGTGCGGGGGCGCGCGAGGTGGGCGGGCCGGCGCTGTACCGGTGCGCAGGGCGGACGAGGCGGCCGGATTCCGTCGGTGTCACCGACGGGCTGACCACCTCGCCCCGGTGCGGGAGGAGCGGCGGTCCCGATGAGCCTCGGACCCGCCGGTTCCTCGCTCGGCCGCGGCAAGACGGCCCGGCTGCGTCTGCGGGGGCCCCGAGCCGTCGGCCATGAGGTCCTGCCGAGCGCCGAGCGCTGAGCGCCGCACGGACCGAGCAGGACCTCGCCCGGACTACCGAGGAGTCCGCGAAGGGCGGGTCAGAGGGCGACGAGTGCCTCGACGCGCATCCAGCCCCGACGGTCAGCGGCCGCGTCGGTGGTGACCAGGGCGTAGCTGTACTCGTTGTACCCCGCACCCTCGCAGGTCGATGCGCCGACGATGTCACCTGCGTACTTGGTCTTGACGACGGCACTGTACGGATTCGGGTTCTCGTACACCCCGGCGGTCGGCCACACGACCTTGTACTGGCATCCGGCCGTGGCTGCGGCGCCTGCGATCGGGGCGGTCACGAGCGCGCCGGTGAGGCCGAGCGCGGTGGCCAGGACGGTGGTGGTGAGACGGGTCATGCGCATGATGGGTCGCGCTCCTGGAGAGTCGAGGATATGTCAGGAGCATGATGACAGGCTTCGCCCGGCAGCCGTCCACGGGCGGGCTCCCCGCGCATCGCCCCGGCCGAACGTACTGGGAGCGGAGGGCCGTCCCGGCCGTCTGCGGACAGCAGGATCCACCCGTCGGCAGGACTCTGATCCGACTGATGTCGCGGTTGCCTGGCAGGGGTAGCGTGCCGGCATGACGCCGACGCCGCCCCTGTTTCCGCAGTATCCGATCCGTGGTGTGTGCGTGCTGCACAAGAAGCAGAACTGCGCGCCGCACTTCGCGGGGATAGAGGTGGATTTCGAGCCGGCAGCCGAAGGCTTCGCCTTCGAGGTGGCCCGGGGACTGACGGTTGCGTACGAACCTGCCGAGGACCTGCCCCGCTTCTTCGCGGCGGCTGCCGCAGGGATCGAAGAACAGTTGCGCCTGCCCGAGTACGGCATCCTGATCGCCGCTCGGGTGGTGCTGAGGCGCGCCCGCGCCGACCCGTTCGGCTCCCATGAACGGGCGTTCAAGATCGCGGGTTACCTCGCCGCCCGCGAGGCTCTGGAGTCTGCGCGGGCGCCGCGGCTCTGAGTGCGCCCCCGGACGCCGGCACAGTCACACCCTGCGCGGCTACGGGCTGCGGTTGATGAAATCTGCGGAGCCCTCACTGTCAGACCCGGCTCGTACTGTCGTCGGTATGGGCCTGGACAAGCCAGGTCTCGGGACTCCGGGAGCAGCTATGGGTGAGATCAGTGTGAGCGGCGAACACCTGGACCGGCTGCTCGCCGACAGCAGGCGCACCCATGGTGCCTCGTACCAAGCGGCATTCTCCGAGCTCGCACAGACGCACGGCGGCCGGCCGGTCGGGGAAATCGTGCCGTTGCTGCGGCGGGCGGCGGACCGGGCACTGCTCGGGTTCACAGCCAGAGATCTGCATGAGCAGGCGGAGGCGATCAGCGCCGGCCGACGCTACGTCCTGCGCGTCAAGGTCACGTGAACCAGCTTTGACGCTGGGGTTCGCGGCCCGCCCTCGGCCGGCCTGCGCCCCGAAGATTCGCGAAGCTGGACAGGGGGCACGGTGGGAGGGAATCTCCTAGAAGGTGTAGCGGGTGTGGCTGAACACCTGGCCGTCGTGCCCGAAGCCGTACGCCGTGCAGGGCGCCACCGCGAACAGCAGGTCGTCGCCCTGGCGAATGCCGTCGCCGAAGCCGTGAAAGACCCCCTCCGGGGAGGCGATGTGGTCCCCGTACTGTGCCTCGAACGCTGCGATGACCTCGTCCTGCCGCGCTGAATCGGTCACCTGCTCCGCCGAGCCCTCGATCACGATGTCGAGGCCCTCGGAGAGCGAGTTGTGCCCTGTGGTGAGCGCGCAGTGGGCGTTGCCGGCCAGGTTCTTCGCCTTCTGCTCGCCCCGCCCGGTACTGAAGTGCAGTGCCCCGTCGTGCCATGCGGCGATCAGCGGCGTGACGTGCAGCCGGCCGTCCGGCCGGACCGTGGTGATCCAGAAGACCTCGGCGGCCTGCAGGCGGCGCTCGGCCTCGGCCCAGTCGGTGGCGGTGACGTCCTCCGCGCCCGGGCGCGGATTGAGCGCGGAGCTGTAGCGGGCGTCCAGCTCGGTCGTGGGCTGCCTCGGCTTCATGACGGGCTCCTCTCCTTCTCCCTGTAACGAAGGCTACGCAGCCCGGGCCGCCGTCGCTCAGGCTCGGTTTCGGCACGGAGCAGTGCGCTTCGGCGTCAGGGCGGGGACTACGGTCCTGCGACCCTCCCCGTGAACAGCCCTCTTCGGCGAGCTCGTGGCCGAGGAGGACTGCTTGGACCAGCTTCGGTGCTGTTCCGGCATCAACCACTGCCGCAGGGGCGCCACTTCTTACGCAGAGGATTACGTACTTTCCCGGATGGGATCGAGGCTGCGCTCTGCGATGGTGGCGACGCCGTTGGCCGTGAACGGGCCGGCACTGAGGGGAGCGAACGTGGAGTTGTCCCAGACAGGCAGAGGCATTCGCGCAGCGAGATGGGCTACGGGAGTGGTGCTCGTCCTTGGCTCGCTGGCCGGGTGCGGCAGCGGGGACGGAAAGGCGTCCGACGACGGCGGAGGCACGACGACGGCGGCCGCCGCACCGACGAACGGGCCGGGCGACTACCGTCCGCCGACGGACCTCTGCCCGAAGGTCGACTTCGGCCCCCTCACCGCCGCCGTCGCGCCGGCGGACGGTCAGCCGAAGGGGCAGCGGACCGGATCCGATCCGGCGACGGGCAGCGGTGCCGCCTGCCTGCAGGGCTTCAGGTCGGCCGGGACGAAGGCGGACGGCCGTTCTGTCCTCTACTGCACCGCGTGGAAGGACGTGGCCACCGCGATCAAGCACTACAAGTACGCGCTGTCCTCGGCGCCGGAGGAGGCCGGAGGCCCGGTGGTGCAGGTACCGGGGCTCGGAGGCGGGGCCTTCCGCTACGAGAACGTCAAGGAGGCCACCGCGTTCGCCAGCGACCTCCGGCTGGTGGTCCGGGACAGCAACCTGGAGTGCGAGGTCCAGGTGCAGAGCTTGACCCCCCTGCCGGAACAACAGGTCACGGCGGCCTGGCCGGCCATGGCGGAGACCGTCCGGTCGCTGGTGCCCGAGCTGCGTTCCTGACCGGCGCACCACAACACCGGTCGGCCGATTCGTGAGAGCGGACTGTGCGAGCGCATATCCGCAGCACCGCACGCACACACCGCCTGGCAGGCGGTGTGTGCGTGAGACCTGCCAGGGAGAGCAGCGCGGATCGGGCCGATATACACTCCGCGCTGCTCACCCTGCTCGTCCGTCCCTGGCCGCAGGCGCTACAAGATCGAAAGTGATTGCACATGATCGGACGCTTGTCATCGGGCGACGACCTCGCTGCCGACCTCGGCTCCTCCTCGCTGCCGTGGATGGTTGCCTCGTCCCGATCCCTGCCCGGCTCCCCGGGTGACGTCATGCGGCGCTGCGTGGCTGTGTCCATCGATCTCGTGATCGCCGTCTCTGTGGTGCTCGGCCCGCTGATCGCCCTTGACCGGCTCCTCCCGGACAGCTCGGCGGACGGCGTCTGGCTGGTCGCGGCAGCGATGTGGGCGCCGGCATTCCTGCTGCTGTACTCCCCGCTGAGCGTGTCGCGGTGGGGTGGCACGGTGGGCAAGCGGCTCCTGCACATGGAGGTGGTCCGGGACGCCGACGGCGGGCGGCTCTCCTACGGTGCCGCACTGGTTCGCCACCTGAGCAACCTCGTGATGGTCGCGGTCCCGGTATTCGTGGTCGCGAACGCGACGGCGGCCGGTCTCAGCTCGAAGAGGCAGGGCCTGCACGACCGACTGGTCGCCAGCAGAGTGGTCATGCGGGGCCGGTGAACCGTGCAGCACATCTTGTGCGCGGGTGCCGGCCGGCGCGGGATGCGCACCAGCCGGTCCAACCCTTGGGCCATGGACCGGCCGATCATGTGAACGGGGCACAGGGGATTGGATGTGCTTGCGTGATCCGGGACGCAGCGGGTACGCGAGGTGCGGAACCGGAGCCCGTAATGGCGCGCCGAAGGGAGAAGCGACATGACTGACCGCAGGCCCGAGGGACCCGCCTACACCGGGGCGAAGGGCAGCCCGCCGCCCGTGCCCGCCGACATGCCCGACCAGCAGGTCCAGGACGGTGAGGACGACCTCGACGTGGTCCTCCCGCCGAGTGCCGAACGCGTCGACGCGCGAGCGGACGCCGAGTCCGACGACGACAGTTCCGACCCGGACGAGGCAGGGGCCGGCCGCAACAGCGCCCGCAATGCAGGCGTCCATCCGGAGCACCCCACCCCGGACGAGTCGACCGGATGACCCGCGGCCGACGTGCGACGGGTCGCGCTCCGCGAGGTGCGGGCAGTCGCGGGCAGTAACCGCGCTGACGCGTCGCGGCACCAGGCAGGAAGGCGGCGTTGCCGCTCAGCGCAGGGAGGCGACGTCGCCGCTCAACGCCTCAAACGATGATCACGAGTCCAGCGGCCGTCCCTGCCCGATGAACCATCTACCGGAGAGGTCGGCTGCTTCCGGCTCACGACAGGCTTCCCACCGCCTGCGGCGGTGACCGGCCGTCGAGCTCCGGCGAGTGTGGCGGTTCGCCGGGCGGGGAGCGCCGTGCGTCTGTGGAGGCGCCCCCTCGCAACGGCGTGCCTGCCCTGTGCCATACTCAGCGCGCTTTGCACGTTCCGGAGTCGGGGGACCATTGTTCAAGCTGGAGGAAGCCGCCGTCGGCTCCGCACCCCCCGCCGTCGACGACGTCCGCGACCGGACGGATTCGCCGACAGTACGCACGGTTCCGGTTGTGTCCATCAGCTGCCCAGGCAGCGCCGCATGAGCGGCATAGCACTCACGATCCCGTATCTGGACACCGACGCCGACCAGCTGTCGTTCACGCTTGGCCATCCCGCTCGCGAGGCACTCGCCGTACGCGACCTGACGGTCGGCGGCCTCGATGTGCAGCTCAGGCTCCTGGGCGCCTCCCACCAGGTCTTCGCGGGGCCCGTCCGGGAAACCGTGGCGTGCCTGCCCGGCTTCCAGGGGGGCCTCCCGGACACGGCGGCGCAGGACTTCGGGAACTGGGCCTACCACTTCAGCGCCACTGTGCGGCACTTCGCCGCAGCGGAGTTCGGCAGACAGGTCGCGCAGATCCGCGGCCGGTCGGACGAACACCCCCAGGCGCTGTACGGGATCTTTCCCGGCTCACCGGAAGCGGTCACCGCACTGACCGTCGAGTCGCAGAGCTCCGGACTGACCTGGCACACCTGGCACACCTATCCGCAGAGCGGCCAGATCGTGTCCACGCACACCCGACTGGAGGCCCGATGAAGGCTGCCCGACGCATCGGCCTGATATCCCTCGTCACGGCGGCGCTGGCCGCCTGTTCCGGCGGTTCGGACGACGGCAACGACGTACCGTCCAGCTGGATCCGCTCGGAGTATCGCGGCGCCAGCGCCGGCTACGTCGACAGCAGCGACGCGACGTCCACGGTCGCGAAGGAGATCGACGGCCACACTGCGGCCACGGATCGCGCCAGCGACTCCGGCATGGTCTTCCTCCGCTACCGGGACGACATCGTCGCGATCACCCCCTACCGGCGGGGCAGCAGGATCGAGATCGACGACTACCGCACCGGCTACCACCGCTGGAGGACCCACATCGGATCCGTGTGGCCGGACCCGGACAGCGACGCGTTCCGCGGCGGGGGCCCCGGCTCCGGCAAGTGACCACACCCGCAGTACGCCCACCCGAACTCATGGATGACATTCCCCGAAAGGCAGCCCCGTGGCAGAGATCTTCGAGTCGGCAGGCGGCGCACTGCTCTATGGCCTGGCCGGCTTCGTCGTGATGGCAGTCGGCTTCATAGCACTCGACCTCACCACCCCCGGCAAACTCGTCCATGTGGTGTGGACGGAGCGCAACCGCGGCGCCGCGGTCCTCCTCGCCGGCCAGACGATCGCCATCGGCTACGTCATCGACCAGTCCATCAGGGCCAGCGAGTCGGAACAGGGCCTCGACTACGGTCTGTTCAGCACGTTGTTGTACGGCCTCGCCGGCGTCGCACTGATGACCGTCATCTCCTGCATCGTGGGTCTGCTGACCCCCGGCCGCATGGGTGCCGCCGTGCTCGAGGACCAGGGGGACCGCCCCCATCCTGCCGCCTGGGTCCAGGCAGCCATGTACATCGGCACGGCCTTCATGGTCGGTGCCGCCATTTCCTGAAAGCACCATGACCACCAGCACCCTGCACCACAGTGCACTGACTCCCGCACGCCCGCCGACGACCTACGCGCGAGGGGCGCGTTTCCTGCTGCTGCTCGCTGTGTTCACCTGCGCGGCCTGCGGCCTGGTCTACGAGCTGGCGCTGACCGCGCTGGGCAGTTACCTCATCGGCAACTCCGTGATGCAGACCTCCGTGGTCATCTCCGTCATGGTCTTCGCCATGGGAATCGGTTCCCTGGCCGCCAAGCCGCTGCAACGGCGCGCGGTCGGAGCCTTCGCACTCGTGGAGACACTGCTCGCGCTCGTCGGCGGCCTGTCGGTGCTCATCCTGTACGTGTCGTTCGCCTGGCTGCGGATCTACATGCCGTCCATGGTGGTGGTCACGTTCACCGTCGGCCTCCTCATCGGCGCCGAGATCCCGTTGCTCATGACACTGCTTCAGCGGATCAGGCGGCAGGAGGCCGGCAGCGCGGTCGCCGACATGTTCGCGGTGGACTACGTCGGTGCGCTGGTCGGCGGCCTGTGCTTCCCTCTGCTGCTCCTGCCCTCCTTCGGTCAGCTCAAGGGCGCGCTGGTGGTCGGCGCGGTCAATGCCGTGGCCGGTGTCGTCGTCGTCCTTTGGATCTTCCGCCGCGAGACCCGCCGCAGCGTGCGGATCATGCTGCTGGCGGGGATGGCAGCAGTCCTCGCGCTGCTCGGGACGGTGTACGTGCTCGCCGACGACATCGAGGTCACCGCCCGGCAGCAGCTCTACCGCGACCCGATCATCCACGCCGAGACCACGCCGTACCAGGACGTCGTCGTCACCCAGTCCACCGCGTTCACCGGGAAGCCCGACACGCGGCTCTTCCTCGACGGCGACCTGCAGTTCTCCTCCGTCGACGAGTACCGCTACCACGAGGCCCTCGTCCACCCCGCCCTGTCGGGGAAGCGCTCAGCCGTGCTGATCCTGGGCGGCGGTGACGCGCTGGCCCTGCGGGAGGTCCTGCGCTACGACGACGTCGAAGAGGTGACGCTCGTCGACCTCGATCCGGCGATGACGCGGCTCGCCCGCACCTTCGAGCCCCTGCTCGAACTCAACGATCACGCGCTCGGTGACCCGCGTGTCAACGCCGTCAACGCCGACGCGTTCAACTGGCTGCGGGACGCCGCGCAGCGTTATGACGCGGTCATCATCGACTTCCCGGATCCGGACACCGCCGCGCTGGCCAAGCTCTACTCCGTCGAGTTCTACCACTTGCTGGGCCATGTCCTGACCCCCGGAAGCCGGGTCGTCGTGCAGGGCGGCTCTCCGTTCTTCGCCCCGAAGTCGTACTGGTCCATCGCCGCCACGATCGACGGGGCCGACTACTCGACCACCGAGTACCAGGTGGATGTCCCCAGTTTCGGCAACTGGGGCTACATCCTGGCCACTCCGGGGGCCGACGGCCCACCGCCGCCCCTGCGTCTGGCCGAGGACGCCCCGCCTCTGCGATTCCTGGACGATGCCGTCCTTGAGGCCGCCACCGTCTTCCCCCTGGACCGCCGCCCCCAGGACGTACGCGCGAGCACCCTGATGGATCCCGCGGTGCTCGAATACGCCCGCCACGAATGGCAGAACTACTGAGGGTCTGGACAACCATCGGAGAACGCGTACAGCCGGCGGCTCCGTACTCTGCCTGACCGCCCTTCGCCCGGATCCCGACACCACCGGTTCGAGCGCTCTCACGGTCTCGTAGCACCGCTCCGCGACGGCCTCTTGCGCAGCGAGGGAAGGGCGGCATCGGGGGAGCCCTCTTGAGCGGCGGGCGGCATGGGATTCAGTACCGCTTCCCCAGGTGCCGGGATAGTCTTCCTCGTGCTTTGTCGCACAACAATGGTCCGTGATCACAATTGTGGGACACGGAGGGAACGGCCCACCGACGGGCCGTGACGGTGTCCTGTTTTTTTTGTCCGCTGGGTGCCCGTAGCGCAACGAGGATTGGTCATGGCTGAGACGACAGTCGGGAACTCGCGTCCAGTGCAGCGGGCGCGGTCGCGCGGAACCGGCAAGGTGGGGGAGCCCGAGCTGCGGCAGCTGCTGGACGGGCTGACCGCGGTGCGCGACGGGGACTTCGGCACGCGCCTGCCCGACGAGGCGGACGGTCTGCTCGGTGAGATCGCCACCGTGTTCAACGGCATGGTCGATCAGCTGTCGCTGTTCACCTCGGAGGTGACCCGGGTCGCGCGCGAGGTCGGCACCGAAGGGACCCTCGGCGGGCAGGCGGAGGTTCCCGGCGTATCGGGCACGTGGGCGGATCTGACCGACTCGGTGAACGCGATGGCGGGCAATCTCACGACCCAGGTGCGCGACATCGCGCATGTGGCCACCGCGGTGGCCTTGGGTGACTTGTC
>NZ_JBEZIJ010000009.1:0-252427 GCF_040650955.1 Streptomyces sp. NPDC048560 | reverse complement strand
TGTCGCAGAAGATCGATGTCGACGCGCGGGGCGAGATCCTGGAGCTGAAGAACACCATCAACACGATGGTCGACCAGCTGTCCGCGTTCGCCGACGAGGTCACCCGGGTCGCCCGCGAAGTGGGCACTGATGGACGCCTCGGCGGGCAGGCCGACGTCAAGGGGGTCTCCGGCACGTGGCGTGACCTGACCGACTCCGTGAACTTCATGGCGGGCAACCTGACCGCTCAGGTGCGCTCCATCGCGCAGGTCGCCACGGCTGTCGCCCAGGGTGATCTGTCGCAGAAGATCGATGTCGACGCGCGGGGCGAGATCCTGGAGCTGAAGAACACCATCAACACGATGGTCGACCAGCTGTCCGCGTTCGCCGACGAAGTCACCCGCGTCGCGCGAGAGGTCGGCACGGAAGGGCGCCTCGGCGGGCAGGCCGACGTCAAGGGGGTCTCCGGCACGTGGAAGGACCTCACCGAGTCTGTCAACGTCATGGGCGACAACCTGACCGCTCAGGTGCGCTCCATCGCCGAGGTCACGACGGCCGTCGCCCAGGGAGACCTCACCCAGAAGATCCGCGTCGACGCGCGGGGCGAGATCCTGGAGCTCAAGGAGACCATCAACACGATGGTCGACCAGCTGTCCGGGTTCGCGGACGAGGTCACCCGCGTCGCCCGCGACGTGGGCACCGAGGGCAACCTGGGCGGGCAGGCGACCGTGCGGGGCGCCTCCGGAACCTGGAAGGACCTCACCGACAACGTCAATGTGATGGCCTCCAACTTGACGGGCCAGGTGCGCTCCATCGCCGACGTGGCCAACGCCGTCGCGCGCGGTGACCTGTCGCGGAAGATCACGGTCGAGGCCAAGGGCGAGGTCGCCGCACTGGCCGAGGTCATCAACACCATGGTGGACACCCTGTCCGCGTTCGCCGACGAGGTCACCCGCGTGGCACGCGAGGTCGGAACCGAAGGACAGCTGGGCGGCCAGGCCCGGGTGCCGAACGTGGCGGGCACCTGGAAGGACCTCACCGACAACGTCAACTCGATGGCGAACAACCTGACCGGGCAGGTCCGCAACATCGCCCTCGTCACCACCGCCGTCGCCAACGGCGACCTGTCCAAGAAGATCGACGTCGACGCCCGCGGCGAGATCCTTGAGCTGAAGACGACGATCAACACGATGGTCGACCAGCTGTCGTCCTTCGCGGCCGAGGTCACCCGCGTCGCCCGCGAGGTCGGCAGCGAGGGCCGGCTCGGCGGGCAGGCCGAGGTCGAAGGTGTATCCGGTACGTGGAAGCGCCTCACGGAGAACGTGAACGAGCTGGCCGGCAACCTCACCCGCCAGGTGCGGGCCATCGCCGAAGTCACCAGCGCCGTGGCCGAGGGCGATCTGACGCGGTCGATCACCGTCGACGCCTCCGGCGAGGTCGCGGAACTCAAGGACAACATCAACTCGATGGTCGGCTCCCTGCGCGAGACGACCCGGGCCAACCAGGAACAGGACTGGCTGAAGTCCAGCCTGGCCCGGATCTCCGGCCTGATGCAGGGGCATCGCGACCTCGCAGTGGTCGGTGAGCTGGTCATGGACGAGCTGACCCCGCTGGTCAGCGCCCAGTACGGCGCCTTCTACCTCGCCGGCGAAACGCCGGACGGCGTCGAGCTCAGGCTCGTCGGCTCGTACGGGCGTCCCGCCGGCAGCGCCGGACGTGACCGCTTCAAGCTCGGTGAATCCCTGGTCGGCCAGGCGGCGCGCAGCCGCCGAACCATCGCCGCCGAAGGAGTGCCGGGCGATTACGTGAGCATTTCCTCCGGGCTGGGCCGCACCGCGCCGGGCAGCTTGATCGTGCTGCCGATCGTCGTCGACGACCAGGTCCTCGGTGTCATCGAGCTTGCCTCTTTCACGGCCTTCACCGCCGTACACCGGGACTTCCTCGACCAGCTCATGGAGATGGTGGGCGTCAACGTCAACACCATCGTCGCCAACGCCCGCACCGACGAGCTGCTCGGAGAATCGCAGCGGCTCGCCGGTGAACTGCGGGCGCGTTCCGAGGAACTGCAGGTCCAGCAGGAGGAACTCCAGCGCTCCAACGCGGAACTGGAGGAGAAGGCCGCCCTGCTCGCCGCCCAGAACAGCGACATCGAAGGCAAGAACCTGGAGATCGAGCAGGCGCGGCAGGAGCTTGAGGACCGTGCCCAGCAGCTCTCGCTGGCCTCCAAGTACAAGTCGGAGTTCCTGGCCAACATGAGCCACGAACTGCGCACCCCCCTCAACAGCCTCCTGATCCTCGCCCAGCTGCTCGCCCAGAACCCGAACCGCAACCTCACGGCCAAGCAGGTCGAGTACGCCGGAGTCATCCATTCGGCAGGGTCCGACCTGCTCCAGCTGATCAACGACATCCTCGACCTGTCGAAGGTCGAGGCGGGCAAGATGGACATCCATCCGGAGCGCGTCGAGCTGCGGCAGCTCCTCGACTACGTCGAGGCCACCTTCCGGCCGATGACGACGCAGAAGAGCCTCGGCTTCGCGATCACCACAGCACCCGGTGTGACCGCCGAACTGCTCACCGACGACTCCCGGCTTCGCCAGGTGCTGCGGAACCTGCTGTCCAACGCGGTCAAGTTCACGGAACGTGGCAGCGTGGAGCTGCGTATCGAACCGGCAGCCGCCGGTGAGCTTCCCGGCCCCGTCCACCGTGGCGGCGCCGTCGTGGCCTTCCGCGTCAAGGACACCGGCGTGGGCATCGCCGAGCAGCAGCTGGAGGCCATCTTCGGGGCGTTCCAGCAGGCGGACGGCACCACCAGCCGCAAGTACGGGGGCACCGGGCTCGGTCTGTCCATCAGCCGCGAGATCGCGCACATGCTCGGCGGCGCCCTCACGGTCGACAGCACCCCCGGCCAGGGCAGCACCTTCACCCTCTACCTCCCCGTCGCGCGCGCCGACTTCCGGGCGGCGACGGCCGACGCACCGACCGTCACGGCCGGGTACGAGGTGGAGTCCGAGCCGCTCAGGAGCGGACAGCGTGCCGTGACGACCAAGGACGCTCAGCCGCGCCAGGCGCGCCGGCTGCTGGTGATCGAGGAGCGTCCGGGCGGTCTGCTCTCCCTCGTCGCGCAGAGCGCGGTGGACGAGCTCGCCGGCGGTCACGAGTTCACCGACCGCGAGGACATCGAGGTCAGGGCGGCACTGGGCTCGCAGGAAGCTGCGGGCGCCCTTGCCGCCGAGCCGTTCCACTGCGTGGTCCTGGAACTGGACATGGCCAACGGCGAAGCCCTGCGCTTCCTGGACGCGATGGACGGAGACGCGGCACTCAGGAACGTCCCGGTCCTCGCGCACAACATCCGCCGTCTGGAGGCAGGGCACGAGGAGGCGCTCCAGTCCCGTGCACACGAGCGGCCGCTGGAACTGCTCTCCAGCCTGGACGAACTGCGCGAACGCATCGCGCTTCACCTGTCGGCCGAGAGGCCGGGCGCCGTCGTGCCCCTGGTGCGGCGGACCGAGGAGTGCCGTCAGCAGACTCCTGCGGTCATCGACGCCGGTCTGCGCGGCCGTACGGTGCTCGTGGTCGATGACGACGCCCGCAACCTCTTCGCCCTCAGCGGCATCCTGGAGCTCCACGGCTTTCAGGTCCTGCACGCCGAGAACGGCCGCAAGGGCATCGAGACACTTGCCGCCCACCCGGAGATCGACCTGATCCTGATGGACGTGATGATGCCGGAGATGGACGGCTACGAGGCGACCGCCGCGATCCGGCAGATGCCCGCGCACGTGCACATGCCCATCATCGCGGTCACCGCTAAGGCGATGCCGGGGGACCGGGAGAAGAGTCTCGCATCCGGCGCCAACGACTACGTCACCAAGCCGTTGGATGCCGACGACCTCATCGCCGTCGTCCGTCGATGGCTGAACGACCACTGAAACAAGGCGGCTTTCGCGGAGTCCCGACAGATGTTCCCCTGCCCCATCAGCGTTGACCCAGAGGAGTCGGCAGCACCATGAGCACTCCTGAACACGACGGAGAACTCGTCGCGGACGAGGCGCTGCCCGCCCCCCGCGCGGAGTCGGCGACCGCTTCCGAGGCTGCTGTGAGGCACCGCCCGGCGCCGGGGGACGAGCCCTCGTCCGGCCAGACCTCGAAAATCGGCCGGCTGGCCGCCACCGTCGAACGGCTTCGCGGAGAGGTGCGGGCGGCGCAGGCCGCGGCCGACGGGCGCGCCCTGGTCGAACTCGCCAAGGGAATCCTGATCGAGCGGCTCCAGTGCGGGCCGGCACAGGCAACGCGACAGCTCACCGAACTCGCCGACCAGACCGGTCTGTCACAGCTGGAGCTGGCAGCCGACATCATCAACGAGTCGGCCCGTGACCAAGTCACCCTCATCGCGCGTGACTTCGTCGAGCGGACCAGCGGCGGTGCCAGACGCCGCGAGGGCGGCTCGTCCGTCGCCGTGCGGATGCGCACGGCCGAAAGCGCCGCGCTGGCCGCCGGTGATACCCAAGCCGTCGCCGAATCCCTGCTCGAACACGCACTGGCACCGCTGGGAGCCACGGCCGTCGCCGTCTGGTCGGCCGGTTCGGACGCCTCCCTCACGCTCCGCGGCCACGCCGGGTTCAGCGCAGACGAAGCGGGGCGCTGGCGGTACGTACCGCCCGGAGTCGCAACAGTCGCGCGCCAAGCACTCAGCGAGCGCCGCACCGTCCGGCTCTACTCGCTCGCCGAAGCAGGCATTCCCTCCATCGGCCACACACAGGCTCCGGGCGGCGGCCGTGTCGCACTGCCTGCCGGGACCGGTGGCCGAATCCACGGCGTACTGGAAATCTGCTGGCCCCGGCCGCTCACGCCGCAGTCACCGGCGGTCGTGCACCAGATCGAAGCCCTCGCCGAGCTGTGTGCGCACACGCTCGAATGCCTCCCGTCCGCCGGTGTGCATCCGCCCTCCGCGAAGGAACCGGCCGATGTCTCGGAGCTGGTGGCTCTCTCCGACGGGCTGTACGACCCCGCGCTGGTCCTTACGCCCCACATGGACGCGGAAGGCGAGCTCAGCGACTTCCGCATCCGCCACGCGAACAGCAACTTCGTGGACCCGGCAGGACGTCCGCGCAGCGCCGTCAACGGGGCGCTGCTGCTGGAGGCCTATCCCATGGCCGTCGGCGACAGTGAACTCTTCGAAAAGGTCGAACGCGTCTACGCCACAGGTGAGCCGTTCCGTGCGCCGCGGATGACGCTCACCGCCCTCGTCGACCAGATTCCGCTCGCGGCCGTCGCCGACCTCAGCATCAGCCGGCACGGCGGCAGCGTGCTGCTCATCTGGCGTATCGAGAGCGAGACGGCCCGGCTCGCCAGTCTGCTGCAGCACGCCCAGCGCCTCGGCCGTATCGGCGGTTTCGAGGAGAACCTGGTCACGGGCGAGATCACCTGGAACGGGCAGCTCTTCGCCCTGTACGGAAGACCTGTCACCGAGTACCCGGTGTCTCTGCGGGATCTCACCGGCCACGCGCACCCGGACGACGCTGTCGCCATCGGCCGCTTCCTGCGGGCCGTCCTCCACCACCGGCGCCCGGCGTCGACGGCCTTTCGCCTGATGCGCCCCGACGGAGTGACCCGCCACATCCGGGTCATCGCCGAACCCGTCCTGGACTCCGACGACCGGCTCCTCGCGGTGCGCGGCGCCTACCAGGACATCTCCTCCCAGCACTGGACGGAAGTGGCGCTCGCCGCGACCCGGGACCAACTGGCCCACACCGAACAGGAGTCGGCAGAGCGCAACCGACTTGCCCTGCAACTCCAGCACGCCATCATGCCGCCGACCCGGGTGCCGATCGACGCCCCCGGCCTGGAGATCGCCGTACGCTACCGGCCGGCGGAGACGGATTCCCTGGTCGGTGGTGACTGGTACGACACCGTCGTCCTGCCGTCCAGGCGGATACTGCTGTGCGTCGGCGACATCGCCGGTCACGGCATCGAAGCGGCCACCGGCATGGTGGTCCTGCGCAACGCCATGCGCGGTCTCGCCGTCACCGGCGCGGGCCCGGGCCAGCTGCTGTCCTGGCTGAACCTGGTGGCACACCACCTCACCGAACACGTCACCGCCACCGCGGTATGCGGCCTCTTCGACCCGGAAACCCGCGTCCTGCGCTGGGCCAGGGCAGGGCATCTGCCGCCGGTGCTGGTACGGGGGCAGGAAGCCACCACGCTGCCTCTGCCCAGCGGGCTGCTCCTGGGGGCCCTCGCGGATGTCGAGTACGAGGAGACCGAGATTCAGCTCGAGCCCCACGACACGCTGCTGATGTACACCGACGGCCTCATCGAACGCAGAGACACCGTCGTCCAGGAGTCCCTCACGCAGCTGCTCGCCACTGCGCAGGCCCCTGCGGCCACCCTTGAGCGCCGGCTCGACCGCCTGCTCACACACAGCAGGTCCGACACGGACGATGACACCTGCCTCATCGGCATCGAGGTGTCCTGAGGATCTACTTGCTCCAACGCGCCCAGACAGGAAGAACGACCCAGCAGGCCAGAAACCACAGGAATACGCCCGAAACGATCCACTGGGCCGCGGACTGGTGCAGTACCACCCGCAGTATGAGCAGCAGCGCGCACATGATGGTGCACAGGAGCAGGAGCAGCCCCGTGACCGTCAGGCGAGAGGCCCACTCAACCGCTTCGGGCTTCATCTGCTGGCCGCTGACGAAGCGGTGGAAGGACACGGGCGCTATGAGTGCGCCGGTGGCGGCGGCACCGAGCACGATGGTGACGACGTAGATCGTGCGGTCCGTGTCGCCGAGTTCCGTGAAGCGGGGTGTGAAGGCGACGCTGAGCAGGAAGGCGAGCAGGATCTGCACACCCGTCTGCGCCACTCGCACCTCCTGCAGCAGTTCCGCCCAGCGCCGGTCGGCGCGTTCGGCAGCCGTTTCGTCCCGACCGGCGGACCTCCCCCGGCTGTCCGCC
The DNA here is from genome assembly GCF_040650955.1 of Streptomyces sp. NPDC048560. Taxonomy (NCBI): domain Bacteria; kingdom Bacillati; phylum Actinomycetota; class Actinomycetes; order Kitasatosporales; family Streptomycetaceae; genus Streptomyces; species Streptomyces sp. NPDC048560. Next base: position 245,494 of record NZ_JBEZIJ010000009.1, on the reverse strand, counting down.
CCGGTCGACCGTCTGTCGTCGGACTTCTGGAGATCCGCCACGTCGTCCTTCTTTCCTCAGGGCGCCACTGCCGGCGCTTCGAGTCGCTCGTTCCACGGGTCATGAGTCCTGCTCGCCCAGGGGTCTTCCTGCCCGTCGTTTCCCCTGGACGACCAGGACGCTTCTCCGGATACCCCGTACGCCGCCGCCCATCCGCAGGAGTACTCGCTGCGGCCGGCGCGCGGCACGTCGCGGACGTGCCGCACCGGCCAGGGCGCCGACGAGTCCGGATGCGAAAGAGCGCCGGTCCACGGCCTCAGCGTTCCTGACAGATTCAGCCGCTCGCCGAAGAGGCCGGCTGCTGCGAGGCGGTGGCCGTCACGACGCCGCGTTCCTCCAGGGCCAGGCGCAGGGACCGGAGGGCGTAGTAGACGCGGGACTTGACCGTTCCGTGGGGGATGGCAAGGGCGACCGCCGCCTCCTGGGTGGTCCTGCCGACGAAGTACGTCTCGTACAGCACCTCCCGGTGTGACTCCGAGAGCGCCTTGAACGCCTCGCCGACCACGACCGACGAGAGCACGTTCTCGATCTCGTCCGCGTCCGCCGACATCTCGCGCAGCCAGTTGCTGCCGTCGATCTCGCAGGGGCGGGCGAGGCGGCGCCGATGGCCGTCTATCACCAGGTTGCGGGCCACCCGGAAGAGCCAGGGCCGCAGTTGTGACGCGTCGAGGCTCAGGTCCTGCTTGCTCCAGCAGCGCAAGAGTGTTTCCTGGATGATGTCCTCCGCCCGGTGGCGGTCGCCGCCGACCAGGCGCAGGACGTACGCGTAGAGCGGGTTGGCCTGCTCCTCGTACAGCGCCCGCACGCCTCGTTCCTTGCTGTCCCGCGACTCGCCCGAGCCCATCAAGGACCATTGCATCGTGTACCCCCAGGGTCGGCACTGCTGCTCTCCGTCGTCGGGAGTCTCGGGGGGCGGCGTCCACGGGGCGTTGACGGAGGATTGACGGCTCGTACATGTCACGGCGAAGCGCTCGGGGACTCGTTCGGCGATTCGCTCGGAGATTCGCTCGGGGTGGGGACCGTGGTGGGGGACGTGGGCGTCGGTGTGGGGGCGAAGGACGTGGGTGGCGCTCCGATTCCCTCGTACTTCGCGAGCAGCGCCCGGATTCCCACGACATAGCCCTGTGACTGGTTGGTGGTGGGGATGCCGCCGGCCTGGCGTACGGCGTCGATATCCGCGTCGTACGCCGCGAGCGTCAGGTCGAGCACGGTGCCGATGGCCTGGCCGTTGTCGATGAGGATCCGCACCTCGCCGGCCAGAGCGCACATGTGGCGGCCCTGGGCCATGATCGAGTCGTCCGCGTCGAACGCCGAGACCTTGCCGTTGTCGTTCTCGTCCGTGCCGAGCTCGGTGAAGACCGCCGGGGGCAGCTGCGAGATCCCCTGCGCCCCGTCGGGTCTGACCAGATTCGGGTCGAAGTCGGACTCGCGCTCCAGCTGCGCGGCGATCACCACCGGACCGATCGCCTCGCAGAGCGCGCCCGCTGCCTTGATCGGTTCCAGGAGGTCGGACGGCACCTGAGCCGGGTCGAGTTCACCCTTCCCGTCCCCCTGGAACACCTCCATGACCTTCTCGGCCTCGATGGCCGGGTCCGAGCCGCCGCCTCCGAACAGTTGGACGAGGAGGATGAGCGGGGCCAGGATCACGCCGAGCCCGCCGATGACGATGACGACGACGACCGTGCCGAGAAGTACGACCGGTGAGGTCAGGCAGCCGAGGGCGCCCGCTGTGCCCATGGCGATCTTCGCCGTGCTGCCGGGACCGTCGGAACTCATGAGCTGATCACGCTCTCTCCTGTCGCTCGCGACCGTTGCGGCCGTTTGTTCGAAATGAGTCGCCGAGACCTTGAACCGCTCCGGGCGGGCTCGCGTTGTGGCTGTCTGACGGAGCTCGACGGTCTCGAAGGATGAGAACGGGTTCTGGAGCAGACCAGTTCAAACGAGAACGAAACGACGTGGGAAGAGAGGGTGGGACACGCATGACTGTCCCTTCAGCGGAGCCCACCGGCCCGCAGATGTGGGTACGGGGGCCTACGGATCCGCAGACGCGTCCGCCCGCAACGCAGCGGACGCACGCGCCCGCACAGGCCCCGGTGCCGAAGCTGACGCCTACACAGGCGCCGACGCGGACGCAGGCGCTCACGGCCACGCCGACGCAGCCGCAGCGCCCTCGCCGGAAGCGGCAAGGGACCCTGTCCGGTGCGGGGCTCGGCTGGGTCGGTGCGCACGGCGGTGCCGGCGCGAGCACCCTCGCCCGGGTGCTCGGCGGCACCGACCTCGGGTGCGCGTGGCCCGACCCGTCCCGGGGCGAACCCGCCCGCGTGATGCTGGTCGCCCGCACCCATGCCGACGGGATGCGAGCGGCGTCCCGGGCCCTGAACGCCCTCCGTGAAGGCCGGCATCCCGCCGGGATGGAGCTCGTGGCGCTGGTGCTCGTCGCGGACGCGCCCGGCCGTCTCCCCTTCGTACTCGCCAACCGGGTCCGGATTCTGAGGTCCGCGGCACCCGTACGGCGGCTCCCGTGGATCTCGTCCTGGCGGCTGGGCAAGGAGACGAGGAAGCTCCCCAAGGAGCTGTTCCGGCTGGGCGCGCTGGCCGGAACGCGCCCTGAGGGGCCCGGTGAGCTGCGGTGACCCGCATCGACCAGGCGGGGGCCGCGCTCGCCGCCACCTTCTCACCCGGCCCCGAGGGCGAGCAGATTCTCGGCCTTCTCGCCTGGTGCGCCTCGGCCGCCGGAGTCGGCGGTGTCATCACGGTCGGCACCTTGATGGCGCTCCAGTTGCGCAGTGGTCAGCCAGGGGAGGGCGGCGAACACTTCCGCGGGCTCTTCTTCGTCATGCTCGCCTGCGTCCTGGCCTCCACGGCCGGGCCGATCGTGTCCTCCCTCGGCTCGCTCGCGCTCTGACCCAGCGGTTCTCCGGGCCCTCCCTTTTTCATATCGCCGCCGGTCGGTGGCGCACGACCTCGCAGGAGACAACCATGAAATCGCTCATCCCTTCGCTCCTCCAGACATCGAAGGTGCCGACCCCGAAAAGCAGTGCTCCGAAGGCGCTCACCGACAAGGTCGACGTGATACTCGGCATCGCCGCCTGGGCGGGTACCGCCGCGGGCGTGGCGGGTGTCCTGATCACCGGCGCCATGATGGCCATCTCCATGAAGCGCGGCGAGAGTTCCGAGCACATGAGCCGCCTCGGCATGGTGCTGGGCGGATGTGTGCTGGTGGCCACCGCGGGTCCGCTCGTCACCTTCGTCTTCAAGTAGACGAGAAGGGGGCGGACATCATGTTCGGACGTCACCAGAGAGACACCGGGACGGAGCAGCCGTTCTGGAACCAGCAGGCATGGCTCCTCTCCGCGGCCTTTCTCGCCATAGCACTCGTCGTATCGGGGATCACCTGGTTGTCGACGGGGGACGACACTTCGTCCGCCCGGGAGGACGGCCCCGCCCGGAAGGGGACGCTGTCCTCGGCCGCGCCCAAGGGCGGTCAGCCCGGTCGCGGAGAGGCCGGTGTCGAGGAAGCCGGTGCCGGCGAGACCGGGGCCGGGCGGCCCGGTGGCTGCCTCACCGATGACAGCGACCAGGCGCCTCCCTCGGCGTCGCCCGAGGATCTCCGGTGGCGCTCGCTGGGCATGTCGAAGGTTCCCGTGTCAGTCTCGGCGGGCCCGGTCCGGACCAGCGGCGCGGTCATGTGGTGCTTCGCCCGCACGCCCCTGGGCGCGGTGCTGGCCGCCCACGTGATTCCCGCCCGGATGAGCGGCAAGGACTGGCGCGCCGTCACCGACCGGCAGATCGTGGCCGGACGGGGGCGGGACCTGTTCGTCGCTCAGCGGAGCACCGTCCTGGAATCGGCCGGCAACGGAAGCGCGGCAGGTACCTACGCGGGGTTCGCGCTCGGCTCGTACTCCCGGGACGCCGCCACGGTGCAACTCCTCATCAGGAACGGTTCAGGGGGCTACAGAACGACTTTCGTCACCGTGACCTGGGACGGCGGTGACTGGAAGGTGCAGCCCAGGACCAACGGCTCGCTCTACACCTCGCTGACGACCGTGACGGGTAACAACGGATTCACCATGTGGGAGGTGTGACGTGCCCTCCTGCCCCACAGGTGACCCGCTGGTGGACGCGATCACGGGCTTCTTCGACTTCCTGGACGACCCGATCGGCACCATCGTGTCGGGCATCGCCAATGCCGTACTCGCTGCGGCCATCGCGGCCTTCGGTGAACTGACCGTCTCGATTCCCACGCTCTCGTCGACCACGACCGCGCAGAAGGTCAACAACCAGACGCAGTGGGTGGTCATCTACACGGCGGTCGGCTCGCTGATCTTCGCCGCGATCCGGATGGCGATCGAACGCCGCGGGGAAGCCGGCACGACCGCGCTCAAAGGTCTGTTCAGAGTGATTCTCGTGGCCGGTGCGGCGACCACGGTGGTGACCATGCTGGCGCGCCTCTCCGACCGGTACGCCGACTTCCTCTTCGACGAGGCGGTGCACGAGCAGCTCAGGCAGAACGTCGGGTGCCAGGACTCCACGGGTATCGAGTCGTTCCTGCTGCTCGTCCTCGCCTTCCTGCTGCTGATCGCCGCCATCCTGCACACGATCCTGCTCTACATCCGCCTCGGCGTGATGATCGTGCTGCTGGGCACGCTCCCGCTGGCCGCGGCCGCGTCCATGACGGACTGGGGCAACGGCTGGTGGCGCAAGCACATCGGCTGGATGATCGCCTGGCTGCTGTACAAACCGGCAGCCGGCCTCGTCATGTACGCGGGTTCCGCGATGATCGCCAACGACCAGGCGAACGGCATCCAGGAACGCATCGCCGGTATCGGCGTGATGCTCCTCTCCGCCGTCGCGCTGCCGGCCCTGCTCAAACTCATCGTGCCCGCGACCGCGGCGCTCGGTGGCGGGAACGGAGTGGGGGAGGGCGTGTCGGCCGTGGGCGGCGCGGTCGCCTCCGGAGCGAAGTCCGTCGCCTCCGGAGGCGGTAGCGCCGGCGGGGGCGGACCGGCAGGGAAGTCCGGACCCTCGGGAGCTCCCTCGGCCGGGGGCAGCGCCGGTGCGCCGGGAAGCGCGGGCGGCACGGGAGCGGCCGGTCAGCAGAGCGCCGGGAGCGCCGCCGCGGCCGGTCAGCAGAGCGGCGCAGGCGCGGCCGGTGCCGGTGGAGCTGTCGGCTCCGCTACGGCCGGCGGCGCGGGTGCTGCCGGTGGTGCGGCTGCCGCCGCCGGTCCGGCCGGCGCCGCCCTGGGCGCGGCGATGGCCGCCGCCCAAGGCGCGGGGCGGATCGCGAGCGGAGCCCTGGACGGCGCCGACGGGGACGCGGGCCACAACCGCTAGGGCCGCCCGTCATTCGGACCATGTCGGCTAGCGGAGGTTCCGGTGCGCGCACCTGCGGCGTCGTCGTCCCTCACAGACGCTCCGCGCCGCCTCGGTCCTCCGCCCGGCGGCCGCACGCACCGGCCCCCCCATCCCGGATCCGGCCTCATCCGACGAAGGGCCCTGGGCCCCACCGGGCATTCGGCCCGACCACACCACTCAGGAAGGAACCAGAACCATGGCTACGGAAGCCGTTACGCATCCCACCTACGGGAACTGGCGCCGCCCCAGGCGTCCGGGACTCGGCCCACTCGGTCTGATCGGCACGGTCGGTGTCTTCGGCGGGCTCGTCGTGGTGCTGCTCTCGTCGCTGATCTCACTGCTCGCCGCCTTGGTGATGTTCGTCCCCCTCGTCGTCGTACTCACACCGCTTGCGCTGCGCACCCAGGACGGCCGCAACCTGTACCAGTTGCTGACCCTGCGCATCGGCTGGCTGCGCCGTAAGTCCAAGGGCGCGCACGTATACGTCTCCGGGCCGCTGTCGCAGCGCCCTGGCGGGCGCTTCCGGCCGCCCGGTCTCCTGAACCGGGTGACGGCCGGCGAGGGACGGGACGCGTACGACCGTCCGTTCGGCGTCCTGCACCACCGCCACCGCAACCTCTACTCCGTCGTGCTGGGCTGCGAGCCGGACGGCGGTTCCCTGGTCGACCCCGACCAGGTCGACGTATGGGTGGCGATGTGGGGCGAGTGGCTGGCCAGGCTCTCGCACGAGCCGGGGCTGCGGGGTGCGTCGGTCGTCGTCGAGACCGCACCCGACCCCGGTACCCGGCTGGCCTCCGAGGTCCTGCCCCGGATCACGGCGGACGCCCCGCCGGCCGCGCGGGCCGTGATGGAGGAGGTCGTCGAGCGCTACCCCTCCGCCTCCTCCGAGATGCACACCTACATCACCCTGACCTACGGCGTCCCGCCGGGGCAGAAGCGCAGGCACGAGGACGTCGTCAACGACCTCGCCATCCGGATTCCCGGTCTGCTCACCGGACTTGTCGGGGCGGGCGGAGGGGCCGCGTACCCGCTCTCCGCCGAGCGGATCGCCGAAGTCGTACGGGTCGCGTACGACCCGGCAGTGGCGGCGGACGTACTCAGCGCACGGGCCCAGCACGGAGGTACGGGACTGGAGTGGGACGACGCAGGTCCATCCGCCTGTGTGGAGTCGGTCAAGTCCTACCAGCACGACTCCGGTTACTCGCGGAGCTGGCTTCTCACCCTGGCCCCCCGCGGCACGGTGCGCTCCGGCGTACTGCGCAGCATGTTGGAGGCCGCACCGGGGACCCGGCGCAAGCGGGTCGCGCTCCTCTACCGGCCCATCGACCCGGCCACCTCCGCGCGGATCGTCGAAGCGGACCGTCGCAGCGCCCAGTTCATGGCCACGTCCGGCCGCGGGATGGTGCAGGCGAGGGCGGCTTCCGAGGTGCGGGCGGCCGAACAGACGGCGGCGGAGGAGGCGTCGGGTGCGGGACTGGTCGAGTTCTCGATGATGTTCACCGTCACGGTCGACTCCGCGAGCCAGCTCGACGAGGCCGACGTGACCGTACGCAATCTCCTTGCCTCGTCCCGTATCTCCATGCGCCCGGCCGACCGGATGCAGGCCGCCGCGTTCAGCTGCACCCTGCCCGTCGGCATCCTTCCGTGGGAGCAGACGCTGATCCCGCACGAGCTCCAGGAGGCACTGTGAGTGCCGACCGTCCTTCGGTGCGCGTCCTCGACCTGGGCGCCGACTGGCCGCCCGCCCCGTCAGGCGCCACCACCGCGTTGAGCCGGATGTCGTTCGCGGACGCGGACGCCGCCGGGCCGGACGAGACCGGTCCCGAGCAGAGCCGGAAGCGCCGCGGCGCAGCCGAGGCGCCGCGAAAGCCCGGGAAGGCGAAGGCCGGGGGCAAGGGGCGGGCCGCCCGCCCGGCTCGCGAGGCGTACGTGCCCTCCCGGGGGTGGGCCGGCCCGGGCGGCGGGCGGGTCGGCTACCTGGATCCGCCCACCATGTGGCGCGCCACCAGCGTGCAGGCGTGCGGACTCTGGCCGTTCGCCGCCGGTTCCGGGGCGCCCATGAGCGGCGTACCGCTCGGGCAGCACATGTTCACCGGGGCGACGGTGTGCGGCGACCCCTTGTCCTGGTTCACCCGCGCCCGGTACATCTCCAACCCCTCCCTCTTCATGCTCGGTATGCCGGGCCTGGGGAAGTCGACGCTGATCAACCGGATGCTCATCGGGCTCTCCGCGACGGGTGTCGTGCCGCTGGTGCTCGGCGACCTCAAGCCGGACTACGCGGACACCGTGCGGGCCCTCGGTGGCCAGGTGATCTCCATCGGGCGTGGTGTCGGCGGCATCAACGTCCTGGATCCGGGCGCGATGGGGGCCGCGGCGGAGCGCATCGGCGGGGACGCGGGCCAGGCACTGGCCGCCGAGACCCATGGCCGGGTCCTCAACATGGTGGCCGCTCTGATCACGATCGTGCGCGGCAGGCCCATGGACGACCACGAGCAGTCGGTGCTCTCCGTATGCCTGCACCATCTGCGCGAACGCACGCCCAAGGGGCGCACGTTGCTCCTGCCCGACCTGCTCCGGGTGCTCGACGAAGGGCCCGCGCGGGTGCGCGCGGTCACGCTGGACCGGGGGGACGACGCCAGGTACCGGGACGCGGTCGATCCCCTGCACCGCTCCCTGCTCGGCATCCTGGACGGGCCGCTGGGTGGCACCTTCGCCTCGGAGACCTCCACGCACATCAACCCGGACGCCACGGCGGTGTGCATCGACATCTCCCGTATCGGCGAGGCCGACACACAGCTGACGGCGGCGGCGATGCTCGCCGCCTGGTCGGACGGTCTCGGCACGGTCGCCGCCTCGCACGCGCTGGCCGACGCGGGGCTCGCGCCCCGGCGCTGGTTCTTCACCGTCCTCGACGAGCTGTGGCGCCCGCTGCGCGCCGCGTCCGGCATCGTCGACCGTATCGACGCCCTGACCCGTCTCAACCGGTCGCTCGGCCTGGGTGACGCCAAGATCACCCACACGCTCAAGGACGCCGAGGCGCTGGGCACCGACTCGGACCGGGCCAAGGCGCGGGGATTCGTCGAGCGCGCCGGAATGGTCGTCGTCGCCGGCCTCCCGAGGGCCGAGATGGAGGACCTGGGCCGGGTGGTGGGTCTGTCGCAGCGGGAGATCGAGCTGGTCTCCTCCTGGTCGTCGCCGCCCGGCTGGGCGAGCACCGGGGCCGACGAGGAACCGCCGGGCCGCGGCCGGTTCCTCATCAAGGTCGGCGGACGCCCCGGCATCCCGATCAAGGTCGCGATCACCGACACCGAAAGGGGGCTGCACGACACCAACACCCGCTGGACGTCGAATGGTTACGCCGAAGCCCGTGCCGCCGAGCGGGCCTCCGCCGAAGCGGCGGTCCTCGCCAACGGTCCGGGGCCCGCCCTCGAAGACCTCGGCCCCGCCGTCGACCTGTCGCGGCCCGCCGTCGACTTTTCCGCCCAGGCCGTCGGGTGGCCCGCATGAGCGGGCGGCCGGGCAGCGACCTCGCCCCGTGGGCGATCGTGGGCATGGCGGGTGTGTCCCTCGCTCTGTTCGGGGTGACCTGGCTGGGCGGCACACTGGGCGCGGCGGTCACCGGAGCGGGCTGGAATCCGCCGCCCTTCGTCATGTCGACCTTCGGCACGCTGGTCACTGAGGGAGCGGACCGGCTCTGGCCCGGCGCCTCTCCGTACGGTGTGTACGGAGGCATCGTGGGCCTGTTCGCGGTGCTCGCCGCCCTGACCGTCCCGGCCGTGCGGGCCGTTGTGCGGACTCGGGGAGGTGGCGCCCACCCGCCCGGCCTCGCCGGGCGGAAGGAACTCGCCTCCATGGGACCCAAGGGAATCGCCGCACGCGCCCGCGAACTGCGTCCGACCCTGAACGGAATGAAGGAACTCCATCCCGACGAGACCGGGAACCTCCTCGGTGACCTGGAGCCCTCCGGACCCGAACTGCGCTCCTCGTACGAGGACGTGGAACTCGACCTCATGGCGCCACGCGCGGGAAAGTCCACCGGCATCGCCATCCCGAGGGTGCTGCGCGCCCGTGGCGCCGTGCTGCTCACGTCGAACAAGTCGGATGTGTACGCCGTCACCCGCGCCGAGCGGGCGAAGACCGGCACGGTCTGGACGTTCGATCCGCAGGGCATCGCCCACACCCCGCGTGAGATGTGGTGGGACATGCTCGCCGAGTGCGTCACCATCGAGGGCTCCCGTCGGCTGGCGGGCCACTTCGTGGCCTCCGTCAACGACGACGCCTCGCAGAAGGACTTCTGGATCTCGGCCGCCCAGAACACTCTGACCGCACTGTTCCTTGCCGCGGCACGCGGCCGGGCACCGGTGACCGATCTGCTGGGCTGGCTGGCCGACCCGGCAGACCGTACCCCGATCGACCTGCTCCGGGAGGCCGGACTGGCCGCCATGGCCGAGCAGTTGCAGGGCACGGTACGCGGCGCGGTGGAGACCCGGGACGGCATCTACGAGACGGCCAGGCAGTGCGTCTCGTGTCTCCTTGACCCGGACATCCTGGCCTGGGTGACCCGGGACCCCGGCGTACAGCAGTTCCGGCCGGAGCAGCACGTGCTCGGCCGCGACACGCTCTACCTGCTGTCCAAGGACGGCGGAGGCTCGGCGGCCGGAGTGATCGCCGGCCTCGCCGACGCCACCATGAGGGCGGGAGTCGTCGCCGCCGAGCGGATGGGCGGCCGGCTGGACCCGCCGATGACGGCGGTGCTCGACGAGGCGGCGAACGTCTGCCGCATCGCCGATCTCCCCGACCTCTACAGCCACTTCGGCTCGCGCGGCATCAACGTCGTGACCCTGCTGCAGAGTTATCGCCAGGGCGCGCGCGTATGGGGCGACGCCGGAATGGACGCGCTGTGGAGCGCGGCCACGGTCAAGCTGCTGGGCGCGGGTCTGGACGACGCGGACTTCGTGGAGAAGATCTCCAAGCTCGTGGGCCAGCACGACGTGAGCACCGTCAGCGTCTCCAGGAGCAGGGACGGCTCCTCGCGCTCCACCTCCTACCGCCAGGAGCAGCTGCTGCCACCGGACCGGATACGGGCACTGCCGAAGGGCACTGCACTGCTGCTGGCCACCGGTCTACGGCCCGCACTGATCCGGCTCCGCCCCTGGTACAAGGAGCCCGACGCGGGCCGTATCTCGGCGGCGGCGAAGGCGGAGGTGGCGGCCATCACGGACCGGGCGGCGCAGTCGTGGTCGAAGGTGGAGCTGACGAAGGCGGGGGAGGCGGGGGACGCGCTGGAGTCCGTGTGAAGCCGGTGCGGACGCGACGGATGGGCGGGAGGACCCTGGAGAGGGTGCTCCCGCCCGATCCGGTCGTTCAGCGGCCAGGCACCGGGGCTGGTCCGTTCGGCATGGCGGGCTTGGGGGGCACCTGCTGACGCGATGCGTCGCTGTCCGTCTGTGCGGGGGATGCCGGAAGATCGGGGCTGACGAGACCTGCCGCAGCCGACCGTTTGGATCGTTTGAGGGGTACTTCGACCACCAGGTAGTCGAGGTCATCCTCGACCTCACCCTCCAGCTTCTCGGAACCACCGCTCGTCGTGGGCGACTTCAGGGTGGCGGCGTCCGAGGCCAGGTGCTGCTCGCTCGTGGTGTTGCCGGCGTGCGCTCGGGCGTGCTCGACGAACCGCTGAGTCCTGGGTAGTCGGCCGCTCTCGTAGAGCTTCCGCAACTCGGGGTTCTCCGCCAGCACCGTCTCCACCGCCTGGGCGATGGCAGACACCTTGCCCTGGTGCTCCTCGGCGTACAGCTGGTCGAACCGTTCAGGCGCCTGAACCGGCGCCTGCTGGAGTCCGGGCTGCTGACCCGGTGGCGACATTCTCTTCAGGACCTCCTGGATGATGTACGCGATCAGCTTCTCGGTATCGGTGACCGCCGGGGTGTCCTGCGTACCGGGGCCGCCGGCCTCGTTCCGCTGCGCGGGGGCAGGTTCCTCCGGCAGGGCCGGTCTGCGTTGCGCCTCGCGCTTCTGGCGCTCCAGGAGCTCCAGGAGGTCCTGGAGAATCAACTCCATCGCCGTCTTCGCGGGGTCGGGACCGATCGCTGCGATGCCCCCGTCTTGTTCCTGGCCGGTCATGGCGGTGTTCCCTCTCTGCGTGTACGTGCGGCTCGGCTACTGTGCGCGGCGGACTTGACGGACGGTGACCGCCCCGGGCGGGACGGTGGAGGCTGCCGCGGTGATCCCGCACCGGCTCCGTGATGCGCAACCGTCAGATGCGCGGCATCCCCCAGCCGGGGCGAATTCGTCGAGGTGCTCGCTGATGTTCCTGACGGTGAAACCGGCCGCGTCCGCCGCTGACCGCTGGCCGATTCGCTCCAGCCCTTCCCTCGCCCGTTGCGGGGGCGCGCCGCCGGCCCGGCTCGTGTGCATGGCCGGCATGTGTGCCTCCGTCTGTGTCCGTGAGCCGGTGTGCATTCTCACGACGGACAGCCGGCCATTCCGGTTCAACGGGTGGCCCGCTCCGACGGCCCGGAATGAACCGCTCCCAGCGCCCCGTGCGTAGTGCCGGTATTGATCACCGATGTGCCCATCAACGAGCGGGAGGCGACCCGGATGACCAGTGCCGTCGAGAGTGCCGAGCCGGCCGGGAGAACACAGCAGGGACCGCAGTTCATCGTGTATCTGGACGGTCCGATGCACGACGAGGCGCTGACTCTCCTCAGCCGGTGGGTGAAGCACCTGCTGATCCCGGTCTACGGAAGGGAGACCACCTCGTCCGCCCCCTGGTGCGCCCGGTGGTGGGAGCACGAGGAGGCTGTGGCGCAGCTCTACGGCCTGTGGATGGCCTGGCAGGAGCTCACCGACCCGGGGGCCGGACTGACCGGCCCCGCCGTCTGGCACCGGGACTACCTCACGCACGTCATGTCCGCCCTGCGGGATCCCTCCGGTCCGTTCGCCGGCTGCAAGCCCGGGGCGCACCGGCCCAAGGACGTACCGGTGACGGACGCCTACGACGGTTGACCGGCGGGTGACCGGGGTGGCTACCGCGACCGCCGCGGGGGGCCGCCCCGGGTCGCCGCGCGCAGGACGAACTCCACCGGGCCGCTGCGGTGGTGGCGCAGCAGCACGGCGCTGAGGGCGAGTTGGGCGGCGTACAGCACCAGACAGCCCGCCAGTACGGTCGCGGTGCCGATCCCGCCGTACAGACCGAGTCCGTATCCGGTGAAGGCCAGGGCGAGGACGAACGACTGCGTCAGGTAGTTCGTCAGCGACATCCTTCCGGCGGGCGCGAGCCCCGAGGCGAGCTTGCGGCCCGCCGGGGTGCGTACGAGCAGGAGCAGCCCGCAGGCGTACGCGGCCGTGAGGGCGGGAGCCGTGAGGACGCCGGCAGCCCGGCCGATGTGGAACCAGCCGCTGTCCAGGGGGCCGTGGGTGCACGCGGCCATGAAGAGCCCGCCGGTCAGCCCGACGGGCAGCCCGAGGTGGACGATGCGCCGCATCCGGTCCCGGTGGCGGTCGGATTCGGACAGCACCCGCCACCTGCCGGCGGCGAGGCCGACGAGGAACGCCGCAAGCAGATCGGCGGAGTAGAGCATGTTCGCGGCCAGGAACTCCGGGAGCAGCTCCAGGTTCGTCAGGATCACCGAGCCGGGCCCGCCCCGGTACGCCGCCACCGTTCTCGCCGTCGAGGCGGCGACGTCCTCGGTGCTCCCTGTTCCGGTCAGCGCGAGGGCGAACAGCCCGTACGCGAGCAACAGGACGGTGAGCGTGCCGAGGAGCCCGGCCGCGATCCGCAGCAGGGTACGGGGCGGCACCGCACGGAGCGCGAACAGTACGAGCCCCAGCGTCGCGTACGTCATCAGGATGTCGCCCGGGTACAGCAGTACGGCGTGGGTGAGACCGAGCAGGAACAGCGTGACGGTCCGGCGCAGATGACGGGGCCCGAACGCGACGCCCGAGCGCGCGGCGGAGCGCTGCTGCAAGGTGAAGCCGTAGCCGAACAGGAACGAGAAGAGCAGGTAGAACTTGCCGGCTGCCAGGGCCGTCACCAGCCAGGCGGCCGCCCGGTCAGCGAGCCCGGCAGCGGCCCCGCCGCCGGGCGAGGTGGCGGGGCCGGCCATGAGCTGCGCGTTCACGAGCAGGATGCCGAGCAGGGCGAAGCCGCGCAGCACGTCGATGTCATGGATCCGGGCCGTCCGTGGGGCGACGACGGATCCGGGGGGTGCGGGCACGCGCGTGGCTCAGGAGGCGTAAGGGGCCGGGACCCGGGCGCCGGGGCTCCGGTCCGGCGAGGGCACGTGCGCCGCCTGCCCGGCCGGGGAGGCGGTACCGGCGTCCTCGGCACGGCGGACCGGAACCGGCAGGGGGGCGGCGCCCGCGCCCTCCTCCCCGGAGACACGGGCCCGCGACGCCCCGCGGGCGGAGACGGACGCGAGTACCGGGTCCGCCGCGAAGAACCCCAGAGCGGCCACGCCGAACAGCGCGCCCGCCAGGGTGGCGACGCCGGCCACGACCGCCCCCGCCGGCGCTCCCGGCCACAGCGCGGCCGTTCCGCCGTCGACCAGGGCGTACAGGGATTCCAGGGTGAACGGTGGCGGATTCCAGCCGTCACCGACCAGTGCGACCCCCAGGCTCCCGCCCAGCCAGACGGCGGCGAGGGCCAAGGGGGTAAGGATCATCAGGGTCATCAGCCAGGGGACGAAACCCGTCGCTCCCCACTCGCGCGCACGGTCCTCCCGCTGTTCCAGGTCAGCCACGATGTGCCTCCACGTCTCGGTCTCCGGGGCCGTACGGCCGTCGTCGGACAGCCACCACGCACCCGGCCCGGCCCGCGGTTCAATCCCGGACGCGGATCCCGGCTCCGGCTGTTTCCCATCCCCTTGAACCGGAAGAGCCGCACATCCGTCGAGGAGCTTGAACACGCACCGCAACAGCCCCCGTTCACGCCCGGCGAAGGGATTCCCGCATGCCAGAGCTCACCGCCCTCGACCGCCCCGCCCCGTCGGATCCCGTGCTCGCCCCCCTGCTCTTCGACGTGTACGTCTCCGACGAGCACGCGGCCGTTGTCGACGGCGAGCGCGTCGAGGCCGGCGCCGGGCAGTCCGTGCACGAGGCGATCCTCGACCTCCTGCAACGCCACGCGCGCGACCACCGGGGGCCGGTGCGGGCCACCGTCTTCGACCGGCCGGCAGCCTCCACCCTGCGTATCGAAGTGGCACCGGACGGCTCCAGCCGCATCCCCGACCCCGAGCCCGACCCAGGCTCCCGGGAGAACGAGGACCTGAGCCCCGTTCCCACCGTCGGCGAGGAACCCGTCCCGGCCCCGCTCGCCGAGCACGTCGACCGCATCAGGGAAGCCGTCCACGGAGGGGACACAGAACACGCGGGCGCCCTCGCCGCCGCACTGCGCGAGTGCCTCGCCGGTGACCACGGGCCCGCACATCCGCAGGCACTTGAGGCGCGGGCGATGGAGGCGTACGTGGCCCACCTCGCCGGCGACCACCCACTGGCCACGTCACTGGCCGTGGGGGTCGCCCGGATTCGCTGCGGGCTCGGGGACGCGCGCGCCGCCGACGACGTGCTGCGGGCGACGGCCGCGTGGCAGCGGCTGGTCGACGAACGGTCCGTCGCGGCGCACGGCCGCGAACTCCTGCACCTGTGGGGGCATCTGGCGGAAAACGTTCGGCTGGGCACCCCGCACATCGAGGCGATGCGCCTGGTCAGGCAGTACTTCGCGGGCCCGGAAGCCGAGGAGTGTGCGGACGGGCAAGGGGTAACGGATATGTCGTAGGGCACGTGCGCTCTGTGATGATCACCTCACCGTCGCTCTGCCCGGCACTTCGAATACGCGGACATATACGACTGTAAAGTCATACTGCGCCCACGCGGCGGCGAACCTGCTGAAGACGCCCCCCTCACGGCAGTTCATCTGACCGCTAACGTCCCCCAGAGCATCGCTTCTGTGGGGGGCGCGAACACCAATGGAAACTAAGGGCGTTACCGGTCTCCGGTTCACCGTTCTCGGTCCGTTTCAGGCCTGGCGCGGCGAGGACGCCGTCCCGCTCGGCTCGCCGCAGCAGAGGGCCGTACTGGCGCTGCTGCTGCTCAGGCAGGGCCGGCCGGCCTCCGTCGACGAACTCGTCGACGCGGTGTGGGGAGAGGCCCCGCCCACGGGCGCCGTCTCCGTGCTGCGGACCTACGTCTCGCGTCTGCGCGCGCTCCTCGAACCGGACCGGGCGAAGGGCCGGCCGCCCGGTGTCCTGGTGTCGGTGGCCGGCGGCTACGCCGTCCATGTCCCCGACGGCGCACTCGACCTCACCGTCTTCGAGTCGCGGCTGCACGAGGCCAGGGAGCTCAGAGCCCGAGGCGCCCACCGGGCCGCCAGAGATGTGCTGCGATCCGCGCTCGACGCCTGGACCGGGGCCGCACTGGCCGGCGTTCCCGGCGCCTCGGCCGAGGCGGAGCGGGCCCGGCTCACCGAACTGCGGCTCAGCGCTACGGAGCTCCGTGTCGAACTGGACGTGGAGCTGGGAGGTCACAGCGACGTCGTTCCGGAACTGCGCACGCTGGCCGCGGCCCATCCGCTGCGCGAACGGCTCCGGTTACTGCTGATGCTCTCGCTCTACCGCTGCGACCGGCAGGCCGAAGCGCTGGCCGTGTACCACGACACCCGGCGCATCCTGATCGCCGAACTCGGCATCGAACCGGGCCCCGCGGTCCGGGACCTCCACCGGCAGCTCCTGGCGGCCGACCCGTCGCTCGGCGCACCCCGGACGGCGCCCGAACCCCGTCCATCGGTGGTACGGCCCGCCCAACTTCCCTCCGACCTCAGCGACTTCACCGGCCGTGAGGCGGAGACCTCGCGCGTGACCTCGGCACTCACGGGCGCAGCCGGCACGGCCGTACCGGTGGCCGTCCTCACAGGCATGGGCGGAGCGGGCAAGACCGTCCTCGCCGTGCACGCGGCCCACACCGTGAGCGCCCACTTCCCCGACGGGCAGCTCTACGTGGATCTGCGCGGAGCGGACGGCTCACCCGCCGACCCGTCGGCCGCACTCGCCGGCTTCCTGCGTGCCCTGGGCGAGAAGGACCAGAGCATGCCGGACAGCCTGGTGGAACGGGCGGCGCTCTACCGTTCGGTCCTGGCAGGACGTCGTGTCCTGGTCGTGCTCGACAACGCCTGTGACGTGGAACAGGTGCGCCCTCTTCTGCCCGGCTCCGGCGGATGCGCCGCCGTCGTGACGAGCCGTTCCGCGCTCGCCGCGCTCTCCGGTGCCACGCATGTCGGCGTGGACGTGTTCCGGCCCCAGGTGGCCGCGTCCCTCTTCGCCCGCATCCTCGGCGGACCCCGGACCGAGGGCGAACGCCTCGCGATCCTGCGGGTGGTCGATCTGTGCGGCGGTCACCCGCTGGCGGTGCGCATCGTGGCCAGCCGGCTCGCGGTCCGTCCGGACTGGACCGTCACGGACACGGTCGACCAGCTCAAGGACGAGAGGCAGCGCATCAGCGAGCTGCGGATCGAGGGCCTCGGCGTCGAGGCGTGCTTCAGGCTCGGCTACGGCGAACTCGACGCGGAGCAGGCGCGCGCGTTCCGGCTGCTGTCCCTCCCGGCGCCCAGCCTCCTCACACTCGTCGAAGCGGCGGCCGTGCTCGGCCGGCCCACGGAGCTGACGGAGTCGCTCCTGGAATCGCTGGTCGACGTCGGCATGCTGGAGTCGACGGCCCGCCGCTGCTACCGCTTCCACGATCTGCTGCGGCTCTTCGCGCGTCAACGCGCCCAGGAGGAGGAGTCGGCCGCCGCGCGTGAGGGTGCGCTCACCGGTCTGCTGGACCTGCTGCTGGCCACCGCGCGCAACGCGTACGGTCTGATCCGCCCGGGGCACAAGATCCCCCTGTCCCTGCTTCCTACCGAGCACCGGGGCATGACCTTCGCCGACGAGGGAGAAGCCTGCGCCTGGGGGGCCAGGCAACTGGCCCCGGCGCTGGAGTTCGTGGCACAGATCGCCCAGACGGCCCCCGCGGGCGCCGCCGACCTGGTGCTGGCCCTCGACCCGCTGCTGATGTCCGAGCACCGCTGGAGCGACGTGATTCCCGTGGCCCGCACCGTGGTCGAGGCGGCCCGCCGGGCCGGCGACCGGAGGGCGGAGCAGCGGATCTGCTACATGCTCGGGGGAGCGCTGATGCAGGTGGAGGAACTCGGAAGCGCCCACGAGGTGACCAGCCGCGCGATGGAACTGTCGGTGGGGACCGACGACCCCACCGTGCACGCGATGGTGCTGAACGTGGCGGCCCTCCTGGCGAGCAAGGGGGGTGTCGAACCCGACGCCCTCGAACTGGGTCTGCGCGCTGTCGGAGCGGCACGCGCGGCGGGGGACAGATCCGTCGAGGCGCTCGCCCTCGGCAACGTCATCCTGGAGTGCGTGCGGCTCGGACAGGTGGACGAGTTGCTTCTCGACACGGCCCTGCGGCAGTTGGAACTGTACGAGGACCTCGGCGATCAGCACGGCCGCATCCACGCGATCTACCGCATCGGCCAGGTGCTGCTGGGGCTGGGGCGGCCGGCGGAGGCGCTGCGCCGGTTCGAGGAGTGCCTGGAGCGTCTCGGCCCGGGCGGGCAGTCCTTCATGCGGTGCGCGAACCTGATCCGGGGCGCCGAGGCGCACCTGGATCTCGGACAGCCACAGATGGCCGCCCGCTACGCCGAGCGGGGGATCGCCCTCGCCAGGGAGATGAACTACGAGCGGGGAGAGGCCCAGGCCACCCGGATGCTCGGCGACGCACTGACCCTGATGGGGCACGAGTCCTGGGCGCGCGCCTGCTGGGAGCAGACACTCGTGGTCTGTCTGAGACTCGGCATGGCCGACGAGGCCGGACGTCTCCGCGGAAGGCTCGCGCCCCGGCCGGCCGAGGCGCACTGATAACAGCACGGCACGGCGCCGGCTGACCGGCTGCCCCTTGAACCGTCGGCTCCCGCAGGGACGTTGTGGGGACGAGCGGGGTGAAGTCCTTGCCCGCTCGCCCGGTCGTGCCGAACGGCGGCATGACCTCCACGTCCCCCATACGTGACGGAGCGTCATCAAGGTGATACGAAAAGTGCCGGTCAGGGGTGGCCGGGCGGTGGTCGCAGCCCTCGTATGCTGCCTCGTCGCCGCGACGGCTCAGGGCGCGGCGGCGGATCCCTCTCCGGCGCCCGGCCCCGTCCGGCCCAAGTCCCTTGCGGAGGTGCGCGACGAACTGGACCGGCTGTACCACGATGCCGAGGTCGCGACGGACGCGTACAACGCGGCGGAGGAACGGGCGGGCAAGCAGTCGGCCCGAGTGGCCGCCCTCGCCGAGGACATGGCCGCCGGCAGGGCCGCGCTGGAGCGGCTGACGTCGCGCATGGGCGCGGCGGCCCGCGCCCAGTACCGCAGTGGTGGCCTGCCCCTCGACGTCCAGTTGCTGCTGAGCGCGGACCCCGACGACGTCCTGGACGAGGTCGGCCGGGCGCGTCGTGCCCAGCACGGCGTCGACGGACTGCTGCGTGAGCAGACCCGTGTCCAGGAGGAGCTGCGCAGGAAGTCCAAGGCGGCCAAAGGGCAGTTGGAGAAGCTTCGGGGCAGCCGAAAGGCCGAAGCGGATGCCCGAAAGCGCATCGAGAAGCGCATCGCGACGGCGAAAGCGCTCGAAGCGCGGCTTGCGGAGGAGGAACGCGGGCGTCTGCTGGAGATGCAGAAGAAGACCGCGGACGAAGCACACGCGGCCTTCGTGAGGTCCGGCTCCCTCAAGGATGTCAAGGGGGAGGCGAGTGAGCAGGGTGAGAAGGCAGTCGCCTACGCGGCCGAACAGATAGGCAAACCCTACGGGTGGGGTGACGAGGGCCCCGATTCGTACGACTGCTCCGGGCTCACCTCGCAGGCGTGGGCGGCTGCGAAGCGGCCCATACCCCGTACCTCGCAGGAGCAGTGGCGGCTGCTGCCACGCATCGGTGTCGAGGCCATGCGTCCCGGCGACCTGATCATCTATCACCAGGACGCCAGCCACGTCGGCATGTACATCGGCGGCGGTTCGATCATCCACGCACCCCGCCCGGGACGGGATATCACCGTCGCCGACGCGGGCTCCATGTACATCCTCGGGGTCGTACGCCCCGACAAGCGCCCCTGAGGGGGGTGACCCGCCGGGCCGCGTCGTCGGACATCTCAGGGTGGTGCCGGGCACCTGGTTACTGAGCCTGCGCTACTTTCGCTCGGCCGAGGCCGGCGCCCGCTGCTCGTCGTCTTCGCTCCGGGCAGGCCTGTCGGGACCGCCGGCCTGCCCCTCGACGTCGGTCGGCGCAGGCTGCCGCATACCGATCAGGACACCCGTGGTGACGAGCAGGGCGCCGGCGACATCAGCAACGCCCGCCTCGCCGAGCCCGAGTACGACGGTGGTCACCAGGGCACCCACCGGGACGAGTCCGGCGAAGAGTCCGGCACGTGCGGCGCCCAGTCGGCGCAGCGCGTCGTACCAGAGGAAGAAGGCAGTGGCTGTGACGAGTACACCGAGGTAGCCGAAGGCGGCCGCTTCGGTGGGGGTGGGCAGGCGCAGGGAGCTCGTCCCCTCCAGGAGGACGCTCGCGGCCAGCAGCATGGGCACGGCCAGCGCCGCGGGGTAGGCGGCGACCCTCAGGGGGCCGAGTTTGGACAGCAGGGGGAGAGCGAGCAGCGAGAAGGCGACTTCTCCGACGAGCGCTCCCAGCGACAGCAGCACACCGTGCAGGCTGCCGCCGCCGAGCCCTGCGGCGACCGCGGCGCCCAGGGTCACGACGACCGCGGCGCCGACGGTGCGCGGGGCAGGCCGGCGGCGTTCCGTCAACGGCCCGACGAGTGCGAGAACGATGGGGATCGCTCCGACCACGGTGCCGATCATGGCGGGGCTCGCGTGCCGGGTGGCCTCGACGAGGAAGACGTTGAAGGCCGCCAGGCCGGTGGCGGCCAGCGCCAGAAGGAGCAGGAAGTCACGGGGAGTCAGGCCGGCCCGAGGTAAACGGCGGTGGCGTACCACGGCGAGGAGGATCGCCGCGGCGAGCGCGTAGCGCAGGGCCTGGCCGCCGAGGACCGGGTAGTCGGCGATCGTCGCGGAGACCGCCGTCGAGGTGCCGACGAGCAGCATCGCGGCGGCGGCACCCGCGGCCGGAACGGTGGAGGAACTCATGCCGCGTACTCCTTCGGTTGCGGTTGGGTGCCCGCGGGGCTGAGCCCCTTGCGGGTGGCGCGCTCGGCGACGGCGGCGGCCAGGGTAAGCGGCCGGCGCGGCAGCGTATGAGCGGGCAGGGCATCGCCGAGTCCGGGGGTGACGCAGCCGCGGTCGCGCTCCGGTGTGCGCAGAGCGGCGTTCACGACCGCGCCCGTGCAGCGCTCCCGCGTGCCGCGGACCCGTGCGGGGCCGACGATGTCGACCGTCAGGCCGACGCTCGGGCCGCGAGCGGCGAGCCGCGCGGCGAACTCCGCCCCGAGTCCGGATGAGGCGCCGGCGATGAGCGCTGCACTATGCACGGGAATTCTCCTGCTCGACGAGGAACTAAGACAGAAGAGTACTCATCTCTTGCGTAACTGCAACAGGTCCGATGCAATTAATGGAGAGATGGTCCAACGGTGTATCATTTCGAAGTCAAGCAGATGAGCGGGAGGCGCCATGAACGAGACAGTGGCACGGCCGTTGCGGGCGGACGCGGAGCGCAGCGTGCGCGCGATCCTGGAGGCAGCCGAACGTGTGCTCTCCACGGATCCCGGCGCGTCGATGGAGCAGATCGCGATTGCGGCGGGGGTGGCCAGGACGACGATCCACCGGCGGTTCGCGCATCGGCAGGCACTGGTCGACGCCCTGGCTCTGTCGGCCGCCCGCCAGCTCCACCAGGCCGTGGAGGACGGCCGGCCGGACACCGCCCCTCCCTCGGTCGCACTGCACCGGATCACTGCCAATGTGCTCGAAGTGAAGGGCGCCTGGGCATTCGCCCTGGAACTGCCGGCGGATCCGGACAGTGAGGCGGCAGCCCTCCATGAGCACATCGGCCGACGCTGCATCACCGTGCTGGAACGGGCCCGGGCGGACAAGCTCATCGACGAGGCAGCCGACCTCCACTGGGTGCGGCGGGTCTACTACGCGCTCCTCGGGGCGTCCCTGCGCGGAAGCCCGGACGAAACCGGCATCGACATCGACACCCTCGCCGCCCGCATCATCGACACCCTGCTGCATGGAGCGGGCCCACGCGGCTGAGCTCGCCGAAGCCCCGAGCGGCCATCGCCCGAACACCGGCGACTTCGTCGCCTGCATCAAGGAGACGGCTCGGGGCGGGTCGGCAGAACGAACGCCCTCGTGTGCCGGGAGGGCGGGACCGGGCGTCCGGCGGGGCGCGTCCGGAGGCGGGGTGGTGTCCGGTCGCTGCCCGGGGTGCGCCGAAAGAGCCCCCGCACGCTCCCCGCGGTTCTAGGGTGAGGCGTGGCCCGGTGCCACCAGGACATCGGCACCCTGACACGCGAAGCTTCCGCGCCTCCCGTCAGTGCGTGCCCGGTCGTCCAGGGCCGCAGACGGGTGAGGGGGGACATGGAGGGGCGTACACGGTCGGGTGGTGCCGAGGGCCGTCCGCCGAGCCGGCCTGCGGTGCTCGGCCAGGACCACCTCGCGTTGTTGGGTGAAGCCGGTGTCGTCCACGGCTGGTCCCGCGGCGAGGTGCTGATGCGCAGGGGCGAGCCCGGCGACCGCGCGATCCTCCTGCAACAGGGACTCGTGAAGATCACCACCGAGGCAGTCAACGGCTACACCAGCCTGCTGGCGTTCCGCGGGCCCGGTGAGCTGGTCGGCGAGCTCGCCGTCCTGGACGGTGGTAACCGCTCGGCGACCGTGACCGCCGTGCGCCCGGTGCGTGGGGTGATCATCGCGGCGGCGCGCTTCGCCGTACTGCTCCAGGAGCACGGTGATCTCGCCCTGGCGGTGCTGCGCGGTGTCAGCGGCAGGCTGAGGCATTCCGACGGGCACCGTGAAGCGCTGGGCTCCCGCTCCGCCGGGGTGCGCATCGCCCACGTGCTCCTGGAGTTCGCCGAACGCCACGGAACGCCGGCCTCCGACTGGGCGCCGGCCGCACTGGCCGTGCCGATGACACAACAGGAGCTCGCAGGAGCCGCGGGGACTTCACGCGAGTCGGTGGTGCGCACCCTGCGGGACCTGCACGACCTCGGAATCGTCGGCACGGCGCGCGGCATCATCGTGGTGCTGGACCCCGCGAGGCTCAACAGCTGGAACCCGGACTGCGGTTGACGCCGCTCTCTGCGTCATCTGAGGCAGAAGTCGGCGCGCGAGGGGACTACTCATGGAGGGCGGCGGCCGACGCGTCGCCCGTCACACACGGGGGTGACGGTCGACGCGTCGACCGCACACGGACAACCGGGTGGCGGGTGTCCGCTGTCGCGTGGTGCGTCATCGGACGGCGCCCGCGGGGCACGCCGTCAACCGCTCGACGTGATCGGAACCAGGGGGACCGCATGGTGGACGAGGGCCGTACAGCAGGGGATTTCGAGCCGGGTGCGGATGCGACGCTGGCCATCTCGCAGGTGAGCGGTGTCATCTTCGCGGCCGACGCCAAGGCGGGGTTGCTGGCGACCGCGCTGGGGATCTTCACCGGCGGGCTGCTGACGCAGGCGCGGTCGCTGCGTGCGATGACCCCTCCGCACTCCGCCGCCGAGGTGATGACGGTTGCCCTGACGGTCATCGCGACGGCTGCGGTGACGGCGTCCGGCTGGTACCTGTTGCGCACGCTGTCACCACGGTCGACCACGAGCGCGTCGACCCGGTACGGCTGGCCGACGCTCGTCACGAGGGAACCGGCCACGCTCATGGCCGGTGAACCCGGGGCCGTGCGGCACGAGGCCTGGCGGCACGCAGCGGACCTGGCGACCATCGCGGAACGCAAGTTCGCCGCGTTCCGCAAGGCTCTGATCTGGGCCCTTGTGGCCGGTGCGGCACTCCTGGCGTCACTCATCGTATTCCTGTGGACATGATCTGATGATCAATTGGTAAATAACACCGCACGTGGCTATTCTCGCGTCCTCACCTTCGCGGGTGGCAGCCCGCAGGTCGGGCCGGGCGCGAGATTTCCGGCGCGTGCACAACTTCGGAAGCAGGACGTATGCCGCACATCTCCGGACCGAACCCCATCCACCACGTCATGCTCGGCGTGGATGTGAAGGGCTCCTCGCACCCCGCCCGCGATGACAGCCTGCTGCCGCAACTCCGGGCCGCACACACGGAATTGGTCGCCGAGGCGCTGCGGCGGCAAGGGGTGGGACCGGACGACTACGAGCTCCGGAGCCGGGGTGACGGCGGGCGCTACGACTTCCGGCCGGGCATCTCTCCGGTACCGGTGGTGGAGGCGGTCACCGTGGAGTTGGGCAGGCTGCTGCGCCGCCACAACAAGAGGTCGTCGGAAGCGCTCGGGCTCGGGCTGCGACTCGTGGTGCACGGCGGGTATCTGCTGCCGACCGCCGACGGGACCGACGCCGACGGTGCGGACGTCAACCTCCTGCACGGGCTGCTGGACGCCGAAGAGCTGCGCAGCGCACTCGCGGACGGCAGTGGCTCGTACGCGCTGGCCGTGTCGGAGTCGATCTGGCACGGAGCGGTCCGGCACGGTCACGGTGAGCTGGACCCGAACGACTTCACCCCGTACCGATTGACGGTCAAGGGCGCTTCGGCCGTGCCCGTCTGGCTGACTCCGGCCGTCGGGGGCACGGGCCGGGTCCGCGAGGAGAGCGCCGCCCGTAAGGACCCCGGTAACCCGCCCGCCTCCGACCGGAGGGATCCGGCCCCCTCGGGCGGCATGACCTTCCACGGCGACGTCCGGGCGAGGAACGTGATCGGTCGCGATCACGTGAGCTATCGATGAGCGCCGCGGAGTCCGAGGTCGATCCGGACCGGACGGACGGCAGGGGCCAGGACAACGCCGGCCCGGACGAGGCGGACGGCGACAGTGCCTACGGCGACGGGCAGTTCGACCCCGACGTCATGCACCGGCTGCGGTCCGACCTCGACGAGGACGTGGACCGCTTCGGCGGAGCGGCCTCCATGAACTTCGCCCGCCGGGTGAGGGCCCACTCCATCGTCGGCGGCGACCAGTTCGTGCTCAACATGGGCGGCGCCCGGCGGCCGAGCTGGTACCGGCTGTCGGCAGCCGGGAGGACCGAGCTGGAACAGGTGTACGTCCGGCCGGGATGCGCCGACGCCGCCGAGGAGCTGTTGCGGCGTCAGCACCTCGTCGTACTCAGCGGTGCCCGGCACACCGGACGCCGCTTCCTGGCCTCGGCCCTCGCGGTGACGGTACTCCCGGACGACGGCGAGTGCCGCTTCCTGCAACCCGGCACCCACCCGGACACCCTGACCACGGAGGACGTCCGGCGTGACTGCGCCTACGTCCTGGAGGCAGGCGCGGGGTCCGCGCTGACCGACTTCGCCCTCACCCGGCTGTCGGGACTCATGACGCGCCGCCACGCCTACCTGGTGATCACCGTGGAGGACGCCGCACGACTGCCGGAGGACCTGAGGGAGTGGACGGTGTGCGGGGATGGCCGCCCTGACGCCGCCGCCGTGTTCCGCAGCCATCTGCGCCACCGGCTCCCCGACCGGTCCGGGCGCGCCGACACGCTGCTCCGGGACCCCCGGATCGCGGCGTGGCTGACCGAGTCGCCACCTCCCGGCGAGATCGCCCGCATCGCCCGTGAGCTGGCGCTCACCACCGATGACGAGTCCGCCGTCGCCACCTGTATGGCACAGGTCACCGGCCAGGCCGAGCGGGTCGCCGGTGAACTGCTCAAAGCGACCGGATCCGCCCGCGAACTCGCCATATCCACCGCCTTCTTCGGCGGATTCCCCTACGCCACGGTGCGTCAGCTGGAGCACCTGCTGGCAGACCTGGTGCACGAGGCGGGGAGCCACGACACGCCCCGCTCACGGCAGTTCCTCACCGAGACGCGGCAAAGCCGGCTTGACGACATCCACGCCGTCACGCGTAAGGGCATCGCGCACACCCGGTACGGCAGCAGCCCCACCGAAGTGGTGGACTTCGCGGGAAGCGGTCTGGCCGCCGCCCTGGTGGATGTGGTCTGGCGTTACGACGACTCCGAACCGCTCCTGAGGTGGCTGTCGGACCTGGTCCACGACCCGTCCGAGGCCGTACGGCGCCGGGCCGCGGTCTCGCTGGGCCGGCTCTCGCTGCTCGACTTCACACAGATCGCCGAGCAGGTGTTCCAGCCCTGGTCGCTGTCCTCCGACCACCGGGACAGGGTGGCCGCGGCGATCGCGCTCTCGGTCTCCGTCCAGGACCCGACCGTCGCGGCCCACGCGCTGGGCCTGGTCGAGTCCTGGAGCGCGGCCGGCAACCGGTACCGGCGGATGACCGCCGCGCTGGCCTGGGGACTGGCGGTCAGTCCCGCGCATCCGGTCGCGGGCGTCCAGGGACTCGGCGATCTCCTGGGCACGGACGACGCGGGCGTGGCCTGGTCGGCGAAGGCCGGCCTGACGGCAGCCTTCGCGGGCGGCCTGTCCGGCCTCGTACTCGAAGCGATGGGCGTGTGGTTGCGGGACGCCGAAGGCGCCGCCCGCCGTAACCTGCTCGGCGCGTTCCTGCGGGTGTGCCGGGTCCGGGGGACGGAGGGCCGTCCGGACGCGGTCCACTGGCCGACGCCGTTGTGGCTGTTCGACCGGTTCCAGAGCGGCGGCCGCGCCGATGCCTCCGAGCAGCGCGACGGTCCGGCCGACACCGACCAGGACGTGATCGAGCTGTGGCAGGCGGCGCTCTCCCACCGGGCGACCTCGGCCGAGGCGCTGAGGACACTGGGCTCATGGATCCGGCAGGCCGACCGGCACGGCGAGTCCCGCGAGGCCCTGCTCGACCTGCTCGACGAACTCGTCGACACCCCCAGCGACTTCCGCCGTATGGACCACCTTCTCTCGCGCATGGCCCGCGATTCCTCCCAGCCCTCGCACACGGCGGAGCTGGCCTCGCGGGAACTCGACAAGCTCCGCTGAACGACATCACCAGGGAGTCACAGTGACGATCGACGCCGACGGGCCGGTGCGCGGGCCCTTCACAGTGGTCCGCCCCCGGGAGGTACCTCCCGAGGCCAGGCCGGGCGCGGGCGAGTGCGCCGTGCTGCGGGCGGGCACGCACCTGCGGCCGCTGCCCAAGGGCGAAGTGCCCACATCGGGCATGAACTGGTTCCGGGCACGGGACGAGTACTGGATCGTGGACCTCCGGGAACACACCACGACGCTGGACGTCGAACTCGACAGTGCGGACCGCGGGCTGCGCTTTCAGGGCAGCATCGACGTGGACTGGCGGATCAGCGACGCCCGTGCGGCGGCGGAGCACGGCCCCATCGACGTGCCGCGCCTCTTGGAGCGCCGGTTGCTGCGCCAGTTGACGGCGGAGGCGCGGCGCTACGAGCTGGACGAGATCGCGGACTTCGAGGCCTGGATCGGAAGCGAGCTGTCCACCCTCTCGATGGCCGACACGGTGTTGGAGGTCCTGGAGGTGTCCTGCGTCCTGCGGCCCGACGGCGAGGTCACCGACATCACCCGCACCGGCCGGCTCGACCGGCTCAAGCGGGGCAACGCGCGGGAGATCTTCGACGAGGGCGAGATCGGGCTGATGGCCGAGGCGCTGGTCAGGAATCCCGACTCCGTCGTGGACTTCCTCCGCACCCACCAGGAGGAGAGGCACCTGGCGGTGGCCGCCCATCTGGAGGTGGTCAAGGCGGTGCACTCGGCCGGTGGCGGCGAGGAACACGAAAGGGTCGCGGCCATCGACCAGTTGGTCGAGCGGCTCGGCGGCGCGTTGCCGAGGGCGCGGGCAGAGTTGCCTTCCGCCCCGTCCTCCTCCCCGATCCAGCAACTCGCCGGCGGCAGGCCTCGGCGCAGGGACCGCAGGCGCGAGGACGAGCGGCCCCAGGACAACGACGGCGGGACGAAGGACCAGGCGCCGTGACCGACCTGTTCGGCTTGCTCGGGGACCTCTGGTCCGACGCCTTCTCCTGGCTGGTCTACCCCCTCCGGATCGTGGCGCTGGTCGTCGCGTCGGCCGTGGTGCTCCGGGTCGTGCTCCACCGTGTGCTGCCCGCCCTGCACGGTGTCGCCGACTGGGCCGGCGCCAAACTCTCGCGGCTGCTGGGCAGCGTGCTGCTGGCACCCGAGTACGGCTGCACGCTGCTGCTCGTCCGGGCCGACCGCGGCATCCCGCTTCCGCTGCGGCTGTACGGGCGGTGGGTGGAGAACGTCACGGACTGGGTCACGTCGGCGGGCGGCGGCGTCGGCAAGGCCATGCGTGCCTGCTCCCGCGCCTCGTACAAGGTGGTCGGCGCCCTGTTGCTCGTGTATCTGGCCGGCTACAACATGCACGTCATAGGCGGTGCCGACGACCCGGTTCGCGAGGAGGCACCGGTCGTGGCCTGGTGGGACTCGTTCCAGGTCTGGCTGGAGAATCCCGAGCATCCTGTCCTGGAGGACAGCGCGGAGGTTACCGGACCCGCGGTCGCCACCCCGGACGAGTAGGCCCGCCGGGGAGAGGGCGCGGACCGGCGCCGTGGGAGCCGGTGCCGCGGCTTCCCCGGCGCCCTGTGCCCGTCCGGCCGACATCTGGGCCCGCATGTGTTCCGGACCTCGGCTCGTGGTCTGCGCCGAGAGGATGTGTCGCTCGTCGAGGGCTACATCGAGGTGGGCAGCTGCGGGGAGCGGAGCACGAGCAGGGTGATCTCGCTGGGGGCGAAGACGCGGAACGGCGGCCCCCAGAAGCCTGTGCCGCGGCTGGTGTAGAGGAGGGTACGGGCGCCGTGGTGGCTGAGGCCGGCGAGGGCGGGCTGGTCGAGACGGACCAGGTGGTGGAAGGGCCAGATCTGGCCACCGTGGGTGTGGCCGGAGAGCTGGAGGTCGATGCCCTCGGCCGCCGCCCGGTCGATGAACTTGGGCTGGTGTGCCAGGAGCAGGACGGGCAGGTCGGGGTCGGCGCCGTCCAGGGCTCCGGCGAGGTGGGCGCGGTGACCCGCCAGCCCTGAGGACTCGGCAGTGACGTCGTCCACGCCGGCGACCACGAGGGTGTCGCCTCCGCGTTCGAGCAGCAGATGGTGGTTGCGCAGCGGCTCCCAGCCCAGCTCGTCCATCAGGTCGACCCAGCCCTGGGCCTCGCTGTAGTACTCGTGGTTGCCGGTGACGTACACACGGGCGTGGGTGGCCCGCACGGTTCCGAGAGGGGCGGCCTGGGCGCGGCGGCGTTCGGCCGTGCCGTCCGCGATGTCACCGGTGTGGCAGACCAGGTCGGCTTCCAGGGAGTTCACCCTCTCGCATACCCGTGCCGACCAGCGAGTGCGATCGAGGGGACCGTAGTGGGTGTCGCTGATGAGGACGACGCGGATGCCGTCCAACCCGGCACCCAGCCGGGGGAGTCGCACGTCGAGCCGGCGCACGCGTGGCACGCGGCGGGCTTCGGCGTAGCCCCAGGCGAGCAGTACGGCGGTTACGCCGAGGACGGCCCAGGTGACGATTCGAGCCCGGTCCTGACTCCCGTCGACGCCGGCCACGCTCAGGACGAGCCGCAACGGGACGCCGAGCAGAACGGACCAGGTGAACAGGACCCAGCTGGCGCCCAGCAGGGTGTCACCGACGATCGCCGCCCGGTCCTGCTGGCGCCGGCCGTGGCCGCGACCCATCGCGAGCGGCATACCGACGAGCCCGAGGACGAACAGGGCGGTGCCGACGAGCGTGACGTACAGCGGCCAGTGCTGGCCGCTGTACAGGAGCACCCAGCAGGGCACGGCCCACAGCAGGACGGGGGCGATCAGGGGGATGTAGCGCATCACGCGGTGCAGTCGGCTCTGCCGCGGCGCTTGCGCGTCCCTGTCGGCGGGTCGGGTGTCGCTGGTGTCGGTCACGCTTCCCCTCACAAACCAGGCTGCCGTCCCGCGCACTGTATCCGGTCGCCCTCGGGCCGGCCGGACCGCTACTGCGCGAAGCATTCTGGACGGCCTGAAGGCCAGGTGCACCGCCTCACGGCCGACCCGGGAAGGTCCGGTGTGAGCTGCCCTTGAGCGCACTGACGGGCGAGCCGTCGAGCGCGGCGTCATCCGTCTCCAGCCGGCCCTCTCTGTGCGGTTCTGCGAGCAGGAACTCATACAGGCGGGGCAGTACGCCGGCTTCGGTCCAGTCCCGTACGCGCCGCCGAACCCATCCCCCGCCGCAGCCGACCGGCCGACGCCATAGCCCGCAAGGCGGCGAGGGGCCCAGGACGAGATCGCCGAGGCGTCCCATGCGATCGCCCGCATGGTCCGCTCCTGATCCACCACGGACCTGCCCGGGCCGGTCAGCGCTGCTTCGTGCCCCCGCGTACGGCGGTGACCAGCCATGAGCTGCTGCGCAGCCACACCGCTCCATCCGCCTCATAACGGCTGAGAGCATCGGTCAGCGCCTGGCGCGCCTCGGTCTGCTGCTGCGGGGTGACCTGGCTGAGCAGGTGGCGTCCGGGTCCGGAGTCCAGCAGGAACCCCGCGGCGTCCCGCGCGTCGGCACCCCACTTCCCCGGCACCTCGACGCGCCGCACGTCGACACCGGTGAACCCGCCCGCGGTGGCCAGGGCGCGGATGCGGTCGGGGTCGGTGAGGGAGAACATGCCGGGGCCGTCGGCCTTGCCGAAGCCGCCGAGCGGCACGATGGCCTCCAAGGAGGACAGCGCCTCAAGCCACTGGTTGGCCTCTGCTCCGGCCGCGCAGACGAAGGCCAGCCGGCCGCCGGGGCGCAGCGCGCGGTGGAGGTTGGTGAACGCGGCCACGGGGTCGGCGAAGAACGTCATGCCGTACCGGCTGATGACCGCATCGAAGCCTTCGGCGTCGAACGCGTGCACCTGCGCGTCGCCCTGGACGAAGGAGACGTTCCTCACCCGCTCCCGCGCGGCGCTCTCCCTGGCCTTCGCCAGCATCGGGCCGGACAGGTCCAGCCCCAGTGCCTGCCCCCGGCCGGCACGCAGGGCCGCGAGGCGGGTGGTGCGGCCGGCCCCGCAGCCCACGTCCAGCACCCGATCGGTCTCCGCGACGGCCGCGGCATCCAGGAGGGGCTGGTTGAAGCCGTCGTTGACCGCGTCCCAGCGGTCCTGGCTGCGGGCCCACTGCTCGCCCTCGTATCCGTTCCATGCCTCGGCCTGCGCGGTGTTGGTGAACTGAGCCATGAGTGACTCCCTCCCGCCGGAACGCGGCAGGGCGCCCCGACCCTAGTATGGGCAAGTGCCCAAACAGTATGGGCGGATGCCCATACTTGCAATGGGATTGAGGGAAGGGGCGGTTGTGTCACCTCGTGGAGTGGCGATTCCGGATTTGCGTGAGCGGTTGTTCGCGGCTGCGGAGCGGGTGGTGGCCCGGGACGGCGCTGCGGCTCTGACCAGCCGCGCGATCACCGCGGAGGCGGACTGCGGCAAGGGGGTCCTGCACACGCATTTCACCGGGCTGGACGAGTTCGTCGCCGAGCTGCTCCTGGACCGGTTCGCGCGCAGCGCCCGTCAGGCCGGGGCGCTGGAGGTGAAGGTGGGCGAGGGCACGGTCGCGGGCAACCTCCAGGAGGTCGTCCTCGACCTGCTGGAGGCGCTGCCCGCGGCAGTGGTGGGGCTGGCGATGACCCGTCCGGCAGCCGCGTTGCACACCCGGGAGGGGTTCCAGTCCGGCGCGCCCGCCTTCGATGCGATCCAGCACGCTTTCACCGCCTACTTGCAGGCGGAGCAGCGCGGCGGCCGGCTGGCCGCCGGCGCCGACACGGCCACCATCGCGCTCGCGCTGGTCGGCACGGTTCACCACCTGCTGATGACACGCGTTCCTGGACAGGGAGAGACCGCGGAGGCGACCACCCGGCGGCTGCTGGCCGTTCTGCTCGGCGGCGGGCAGCCGCCGACGGCGTAGTCCTCCGGCCCAAGGCAGGGGGCCAGGTGCCTGCGCCCGGCTGGCATCCCCTGCCGGGTGCCGTACGACAGTGGGTTGATGCCGGCGGAGGGCGGGTCAGCGCCCTGTGCTGGCGCTGGCGGGGACCGGCAGGTGGACGCCGTGACCGTTGTGCGGCCAGGAGACGGGTGGGGCCCGCAGTCTGCACGGCTGCCTTCGGACCCTCGGGGAGGCGGCCGTTCCAGGTCCAGGACGTGCCGTCGCCGACGGTGTGCCTGGTCCGGCGCCGAAGACGCACGCGCGCGTGAACTGCCGTCAGCCCTGCTTGTCGCAGATGGATTCCAGGGGCCGGGAACAGCGGCACGGGCACTCGGCGTCACCCGCCGATGACGGGCACCCTCCTGCGGCCGCAGGAGGGCCTGAACAGGGCCACCCGCCGAGGGGACACCTCCAGTGCCCGCAGGTGCTCGGATCGAGGGAAGAGCTCTGCCGGCAATCCGAGCACCCGCGGTTCAGTGACCGTCGCCGGCGACGACCTCGAACCGTTTGGCGAAGGTCTTGCCGCCGTCCCTGGATTCGTAGACGCCCGTATAGGCGGCGGCCAGGATGTGCTGGGCGTCGACGGCCGTGAGCGCCTGGGTCTGTCCGCCGGGCACGGTGCCCGTCCGCTGCCAGGTTGCACCACCGTCGGTGCTCCGGTGGAGGCCGCCCGAGTCGTCGAGCCCGTACAAGGCCCGGGAGGTGGCCCACGAGACGAAGGCCATCACCGGATGCCGGCCCGCGGCGAACGTTCTGCCGCCGTCGGTGCTCTTCGCGATCCCGTCGGCGGTGGTGGCCAGCACGACATCCGGGTCGACCGGGCTGACCGCGATGTCGAGTGCCTGGAAGGTGGCCCGGTCGTCCCAGGTGGCGCCGTCCTTGCTGACGCGGATCGCGGCGTTGGTGCCGTCATAGCCGACGATGGTGCCGTGGGCGTAGTCGAGGGCCTGGAAGTCGACCTTCCCGGCCGGATCGCGGCTCTTCCACGTCTTCCCGGAATCGGTGCTCTCGATCAGCCCGCGTCCGGCCGGGCCGCCGGTGCCCGGGGTAGGGGTGCCCATGGCCAGGAATGTTCCGGCCTTGGCCACGGTGAAGCCTATGAAGTCCTCCTCACTGTCACCTACCCGTACGGCTGCGCCGTTCTTGCCCGGGGTGAAGATCCCTTCGTGGGTGGCGACGTACAACTGCTGGTCGGCGGGGTCGATGCCCAGCCCGTGAACGTGGCCGTGTACCGACGCGGGCGACTCTGTGACCGCGGTGCCGGAGTCGGTGCCGGAGGAACTGGAACAGGCGGTCAGTCCGAGCGCGAGCACCGCTGTGGTGGCGAGGGGCCTTCGCAGTATGTTCTTCATCTTCCTGGTCCTGCCGAGGGTAAGGGGATGCCGCTGTTCCGGGCCCTCGTGCTGAAGCCGGAACAGCGGCGTGAACGGTGCGGATCAGAGTTGGTCGAGGACGCTCTGCATCTGCTTGATCTCGGTGGACTGGTCGTCAATGACCTTGCCGGCGAACTTCTTGGCCGCCCCGCTGAGGCCGTTCTCCTGCTCGTCCTTCGCCATGTCGATGGCCCCGTTGTGGTGTTCGATCATCATCTGGGCGAATCTGCGGTCGAAGTCCGTGCCCACGGCGTCGACGAGCGCATCCATGTCCTCGTCGGACATCATGCCCGGCATGTCCCCACCGCCATGTCCCGTCCCGCTGTGCTCCATGCCGGGCGACTCAGGCTTGCCCCACGACGTGAGCCACGACCGCAGGGTCTTGATCTCGGGGGCCTGGGCTTCCTCGATCTGTCCGGCCAAGGTCCTGATCCTCTGGTCTGACGCGCGGCCGTCGGCCATGCCAGCCATCTCCAGGGCTTCCTGGTGGTGCGGGATCATCGCCTGCGCGAACGTGACATCCGCGTCGTTGAACGCGCGGGGCGCGGCCGACGCGTTGGATTCCGGCGACGAAGAGGGGGAGTCAGGGCTGTTGTCGCCGCAGGCGGCGAGCAGCAGTGCCGCGGCGGCGACGGCTCCTGCTACCGCGACGCGGGGGTGCAGTGGCCGGTGGAGGGCACGCTTGAAGTTGATCATGTTCATGTACCTCGTGTGGTCGATTCACGATGAGCAGCTGAGCAGGCGTGTTCGGCGGTCGGCCCGGTAGGGCTCACCGCGCGGGACGACCGGCCTAGATGCGCAGAACCGACAGTTGTGCGAGGGCTGGTGCTCTGGGTGGAGGATCAGGGCGTACGGCGGTCAGAACCTCGGCAGCGAACTCGGCGAGCCGGCCGCGTCGGCCCATGAACACCCCGTGCAGCAGTGCGGCCATAGCCCAGGTGCCGAGAATTGCCACGCACAGCGAGGCCATGTCCATGGCCTCGCCCGGCGCATCCGGCGGTGCAACGGCACCGGTCGGCGCCGGGACGGCATACGGGGCCACGGCCGCCATGGCAGTAGGCGGACCCGTATCGGTGGTGGCGTCCGTGTGGTGTCCGTGCCCACTGGGCATCGTGCCCGTGCCTGTCTCGTGCGAGGAGTGGACCATCCCCGCACCCGAGTCGGCACCGGGGTGACCGACGGTGTGCATCACGAACACGCCTAGTGCCAGCACCACGACGAGCAGGAGCCGTGCTGCCAGGCCCACCGCTCGTGTGTACTGCTCCGCCATACCGGTACCTCCGTCGCCGACGATAGCCGAGCCGCGGGGGACACGAGCCCGCCGCGCGATCGTGTTCCGCCGATGACCGTGCCGCCATCGTGTTCGGCCGGCTTCCCGGCACTGCCACCGACCGCCGAATGTGTAGCCCGGGCCGGCCGGAGTCCCCTGTTACGAGCACTTGGCAGGCCGGCGGCCCTTCGAGGGGAGCAGGGCCGGCTGTCCGGCAGGGGCGGTACCTGTTGCCGGAGTGTCGCGTTGGGGAGACCGTGGAAGCGAGGGGAGTGAGGGAGTGAGTCCGTGCGAGCGCTCGCCTGCAAGGGCCGGGGTGGGACACCGTCCCGGACCTCTTGACGGAGGAGGCGACCGACGTGATCGTGCGTGTCGGCACCAGCACCTTCTGCCGGGGCGACCTGCACATCCTGCGAGGAGACTTCCCTGGCGTGCGACCGGGGACGGTCCGCGGCGACGAAGCCGTGGGCGCTGCCTCGGAGACCGGTTCACCGTCTGCGTCCGGGCTGCCTGGTGATGGCGCCGTTCGCCTCGACAGCGGCCGGTTGGTCACCCACACCTCCGGCCTCGACCGGACGGACCACGCCTGCGGGGAGTTTACGCAGGGCGCCGCCACAGCTGCCTTCGAAGTCGAGTTGCACGGGGAGGCGTCGTGCTGCACCGGGAGAGGGAGGAGCCCGGAAGCAGAGCCCAACGGGCCGGCCGGTCCGTGGGCCGCAGTGCCGGGAGGAGATCCGATGCACTGGGACACCATCCACAAGGACACCACATCGTTCGTCCCGCCCCGTCTCGCCGACCACGACCGTGCCTGCTCGGAATTCACCTGGGCACACGCACGCAGTCAGCTGGCCGGGCTTCCCGGCGGCGGCGTCAACATGGCCCACGAGGCGGTCGATCTGCATGCGGCATCCGACCACGCGGACAAGGTCGCACTGCGCTGTGTGGCCCGGGACGACTCGGTCTCCACCGTCACGTACGCGGAACTGGCGCGACGTACGGCGCGCTTCGCGAACCTTCTGCGGTCACTCGGCGTCGGCCGCGGAGACAGGGTCTTCACCTTGCTCGGCCGCTGCCCCGAGCTGTACACGGCAGTGCTCGGCACCCTGAAGAACACCAGCGTGCTGTGCCCACTCTTCTCGGCCTTCGGCCCCGACCCGGTGGAGCAGCGGCTACGGCTCGGCGACGCCCGCGTCCTGGTCACCACCGCGGCCCTGTACCGGCGCAAGGTCGCTGAACGGCGGGCCTCCGTCGCAGGACTGGAGCACGTCCTGATCGTCGGGCCCGGCGCCACGGAACTGCCCGGCACCGTCTCCTTCGACGACTTGATGGCCGCCGCCCCGGACACCTTCACCATCCCGTCGACCGCTTCCGAAGACATGGCCCTGCTGCACTTCACCAGCGGGACCACGGGCACCCCCAAGGGTGCGGTGCACGTTCACGAGGCCGTCGTGGCCCACTACGTCACAGCGGCGTATGCCCTCGACCTGCGCCCGGAGGACGTGTACTGGTGCACCGCCGATCCCGGCTGGGTCACGGGCATGTCGTACGGGATCATCGCCCCACTCGTCCTCGGCGCGACGGTGGTCGTCGACGAGGGGGATTACGACGCCCGGCGTTGGTACCGGATCCTCGACGAGCAGCGGGTCGGCGTCTGGTACACCGCCCCCACAGCCCTGCGGATGCTGATGCGCGCCACACCGCGCCAGGGACCGTACGATCTGCCACGCTCACACGACTTGACCGCTCTGCGCTTCATCGCCTCCGTCGGCGAGCCCCTCAACCCGGAGGCCGTCCTGTGGGGCAGGGACGTGCTGGGCCTGCCGGTGCACGACAACTGGTGGCAGACGGAGACCGGCTGCATCATGATCGCCAATCTTGCCGCCTGCGAGATCCGGCCCGGCTCGATGGGGCGGCCCCTGCCCGGGGTCGAGGCAACCGTGCTCGAACAGGGCGAGGACGGTCGGGCCCTGGTCACGGACGGCCGGGTCACGCAGGTGCGAAGCGCCGATGTCGAGGGCGAGCTGGCTCTGCGGCCGGGCTGGCCGTCCATGTTCCGTGGCTATCTCCATGAGAAGGAACGCTACGACGCCTCGTTCGCGGACGGCTGGTATCTGACCGGTGACCTGGTGCGCCGAGACGCGGACGGCTGGTACTGGTTCGTGGGGCGCGCCGACGACGTCATCAAGTCGGCCGGCCACCTGATCGGCCCGTTCGAGGTGGAGAGCGCACTGATGGAGCACCCGTCAGTGGCAGAGGCCGGCGTGATCGGACGGCCGGACCCGGTCGCCGGGAACGTCGTCAAAGCGTTCGTTTCGCTGCGTCCCGGTGTCTCGCCGACTCCGGCCCTGGAGCGGGAGCTGCTGGCCTTCGGCCGCCGCAAGCTGGGGCCCGCCGTCGCGCCGAGGGAGATCGCCTTCGACCAGGATCTGCCCAAGACCCGCAGCGGGAAGGTTATGCGCCGTCTGCTGCGCGCCCGCGAACTCGGCCTGCCCACGGGCGACCTGTCCACCCTGGAGGGATCCTCATGAGCCCGGCCCGCCCCACCGGCGCACGCAAGGACCCAGTTCTCCAGAAGGCTGAGAAGACCAGGCGGAAGACTGGCGTCGGCTCTTCGCCCGGCCGTACGACCGACGGGCACCGCAGGGACCTGTTGGAGGCCATGCTGCGCATCCGGCGTTTCGAGGAGCGGTGCGTCGAGCTGTACAGCGCTACGAAGATCCGAGGCTTCGTCCACCTGTACATCGGCGAGGAGGCCGTCGCCGTAGGCGTCAACGAGGCACTGACACCCGAGGACGCGGTCGTCGCCACCTACCGCGAGCACGGCCACGCTCTGGCCCGCGGAATCACGGCAGAGGCCGTCATGGCCGAGATGTACGGCAGGACGACGGGGTGCAGCGGTGGTCGGGGCGGATCCATGCACCTGTTCGACGCGAGCCGGCGCTTCTACGGTGGCAACGCCATCGTCGCCGGTGGACTCCCGCTGGCCGCCGGCCTCGCGCTCGCCGATCGCCTGCGCGGGCAGGGCCGTGTCACTTGCTGCTTCTTCGGTGACGGAGCCTTCGCCGAGGGAGAGTTCCACGAAACGGCGAACCTCGCCGCCCTGTGGCACCTGCCCTTGCTGCTCATCTGCGAGAACAACCTCTATGCCATGGGAACGGCCCTGGCACGACACGAGGCGCAGACTGATCTGGCCATGCGGGCCGCCTCGTACGGCGTGGTCGCCTGGGCTGTTGACGGCATGGACGTCGAGGCGGTGGAACAGGCCGCCCGCCGCGCCGCCGAGGCGGTCAGGGCCGGGGCCGGGCCGCACTTCCTCGAACTGCGCACCTACCGCTACCGCGCGCACTCCATGTACGACCCGGACCGCTACCGCAACAAGGCCGAGATCGAGCGGTGGAAGGACCGAGACCCGATCAACCGGCTCCTCGACCGCATGCGTGAGAACGGAGTGTCGCTCGACGACGAACTCGCCGGGATCGAGCGCCGGGTCGCGGCCGACGTCGACCACGCCGTAGGGGCGGCCGAGCAAGCGCCCGAGGAGCCGGTGGAGCACCTCCTGCGCCACGTCACCAGTGCTCCGTCGGAGGTGAGTTGACCATGGGGAAGAGCAAGCAACCGGTGGCGGTGAAGACCACGTACCGCGAGGCGATGCGCGAAGCGCTTCGGGACGCCATGCGCTCCGACGACCGCGTCTTCCTGATGGGTGAGGATGTGGGCCGCTACGGCGGATGTTTCGGCGTCAGCCTTGGCCTGCTGGAGGAGTTCGGGCCCGAACGTGTGCGTGACACCCCGCTGTCGGAGTCCGCGTTCGTGGGCGCCGGCATCGGCGCTGCCCTGGCCGGGCTGCGGCCGGTCGTCGAGATCATGACCGTCAACTTCAGCCTGCTCGCTCTTGACCAGATTCTCAACAACGCCGCCACGCTGCTGCACATGTCGGGCGGCCAGTTGCCCGTTCCGCTGGTCATCCGTATGACCACGGGCGCCGGACGGCAGCTCGCCGCCCAGCACTCGCACAGCCTGGAAGGCTGGTACGCACACATCCCCGGAATCCGAGTCCTCGCCCCCGCCACCATCGAGGACGCCCGCCACATGCTGGCTCCTGCGCTCGCAGATCCCGACCCCGTACTGATCTTCGAGCACGGTAGCCTCTACAACGCCTCCGGCGAACTCCTGCCGACCGCCTCACCCGAGGATCTGGACCACGCGGCGATACGCAGGTCCGGTTCCGATATCTCCTTGATCACGTACGGCGGTTCGCTGCCCAAGGCCCTCTCTGCGGCGGACCAGCTGGCCGCCGCGGGGATCAGCGCCGAGGTGATCGACCTGCGTACCCTCCGGCCCTACGACGCCCGGACGGTCGCCGCTTCCGTGGCCCGGACCCACCGTGCCGTGGTCGTCGACGAGGCATGGCGGACGGGAAGCTTCGCCGCCGAGGTCTCCGCCCGTATCGCTGAGGAATCCTTCTACGAATTGGACGCGCCCGTCGAGCGGGTATGCAGCGCAGAGGTGCCGATACCCTACGCCCGGCAGCTGGAGGAGGCGGCCCTGCCGCAGACCGCCGACATCGTCGCGGCCGTCCACCGGGCGGTGGACTGATCATGGCCGAGTTCAGGATGCCGTCTCTCGGCGCCGACATGGACGAGGGAACGCTCGTGGAGTGGCTGGTGGGTCCCGGCGACCTCGTCCACAAGGGCGAACCGGTCGCCGTCATCGAGACCGCGAAGTCGACCATCGAGGTGGAGTGCTTCGAGACCGGAACCATGGCCGAACTCCTCGCCGAGCCCGGCACGACGGTGCCGGTCGGTACACCGCTCGCGCGGATCGGGGTGCCGACGAAGAAGCCCGAGCGCCCGGGCGGCGAGGAGAAGCCGCACACCACCCGAGACCCGCGAAAGGCCAGGAAACCCAAGGGCCCTGGAGAGACCGG
This sequence comes from Streptomyces sp. NPDC048560, assembly GCF_040650955.1. Lineage (NCBI taxonomy): Bacteria > Bacillati > Actinomycetota > Actinomycetes > Kitasatosporales > Streptomycetaceae > Streptomyces > Streptomyces sp. NPDC048560. The sequence goes on along the minus strand of NZ_JBEZIJ010000009.1, from coordinate 206,587 downwards.
AAAGGCGACGAAGGGACGAGCGGCCCGTCGCGAGAAGAGCGAGTCCGCCAAGCTCCCGTCAACTGCTCCCGAACCCGCCACGGAACCGACCCCGGTACCATCCGGCCCTCGACAGGGTGACCACATGGAAGAGGGCCCGCTGGTCCGGCACCTGGCGGAGCAGAGCGGGGTCCGCCTGGAGTCGCTGCATGGTTCGGGACCCGGGGGAAGGATCACCCGGTCTGACGTCGAGCAAGCGGCGGCCGGCAGGAAACCGCGCCTTCGGATAACCCCTCTCGCCCGGCGACTGGCAGCCGAACTGGGCGTCGATCCGGCCGCGGTGCGAGGGACGGGCAAGGATTCGGCCGTGCGTGCCACGGACGTACGTCAGGCGGCTTCCCGCCCTGCGACCGTGGCCGCGGCGCCCCCCGCTCATGTCGGCGACTCAGTGGCACGTCCGTACGACAAGCGTCGTTCGGGGCACCGAGGTGTGGCCATGCGGCAGGCGATCGCCGGTCTGATGAGCCGCGCCAACCGGGACATTCCGCACTACTACCTCTCCACGACCGTGGACATGGCCGCTGCGATGGACTGGCTCCACGAGCACAACCGGAACAGCCCGGTCGGTGAACGGCTCCTCCCCGCAGCTCTGCTGCTCAAGGCCGCGGCCCTGGCGGCCCAAAACGTCCCCGCACTCAACGGCTCCTGGACCGACGACCACTTCAAGGCCGGCGAGGGTGTACATCTCGGCGTGGCTGTGTCGCTGCGTGGCGGAGGGCTTGTCGCCCCAGCACTGCACCACGCGGACACGCTGGCACTCCCGCAGTTGATGGCGGCCCTGAAGGACCTGGTCATCCGGGCCCGTACGGGCAGACTGCGGGCTTCCGAGGTGTCGGACGCCACGATCACGGTCACCAGCCTCGGAGATCAGGGAGTGGAGACCGTGTTCGGAGTGATCTACCCGCCGCAGGTGGCCCTTGTCGGCTTCGGGCGGGTGGCCGACCGGCCGTGCGCCGTCGACGGCATGCTGGGCGTGCGACCCGTAGTCACCGCAACCCTCTCGGCCGACCACCGAGCGACGGACGGCGCCGTCGGCGCCCGATACCTCACGGCCGTCACCCGCCTCCTCCAGAACCCGGAGAAGCTGTGAACATCAACCGAACCCAAGCACTGGACATGGTGAGGGATTCGATCTCTCAGGTCGTCCCGGACGCCGACTTCGCCGAACTGGGGTCCGACGAAGCGTTCCGTGACTCGCTGGAGATGGACTCCCTGGACTTCCTGAGCTTTGTCGAGGTGCTCAGCGAACGGTCCGGCGTTCGAATCGAGGACGAGGACACGCCCCAGCTGACCACGCTGTCCGGCAGCGCCGACTTTCTCGTCACCCGCACGGGCTGATGTGCCCGCGTGGAGATGAGGGGCGCTGATCGCTTCGACAGGTGTCGATCATACCCAGCGGCCGGCGGCGAAGTTCTTTACGGGAAGCGTGGTTCGCGGTCAGGGCCCCGTCGTTGCGCATCACGGAATGCAGCGGTGTGCAGCTGCGGTCCTCCGGTCCGTGGTGAGCGCTTGCCGGACCTGTGAGCCGGGGCCAGGCTGGAAGTATGGAGCGCGAGCAGGCTTCGGAAACGTTGACCGGATGGGCAGTTGAGAGCCCTGGTCCGGTCGCGGAGGGTCCGCTGGTGCATGTGCGGCGTGCGGTGCCGTCGCCAGGGCCCGGTGACCTTCTGCTGAGCGTGGAGGCATGCGGTGTGTGCCGTACCGACCTGCACCTTGCCGAGGGTGACCTGCGCCCGCATAGGGTTTCGACCGTTCCCGGCCACGAGATCGTCGGGCGGGTGGCAGCCGTCGGCGAGTCCGTCACAGGGTTCCGGATCGGTGACCGGGCAGGTGGGGCGTGGCTGCGCAGTACCTGTGGCGACTGTCGCTACTGCCGGGCGGGGCGGGAGAACCTCTGCCCGGCCTCCCTGTACACCGGCTGGGACGAGGACGGCGGTTTCGCCGATATCGCCCTCGTCCCGGCCGACTACGCCTACCGGCTCCCGGAGGATCAGGACGCTGCGCTGCTGGCGCCGCTGCTGTGTGCCGGGATCATCGGCTACCGGGCACTGCGTCGCAGCGTCCTGCCGCCCGGCGGGCGGCTCGGGATCTATGGCTTCGGGGCCTCAGCTCATCTGGCGGCGCAGGTTGCCCTGGCTGAAGGTGCGGCCGTGCACGTGCTGACCCGTTCGGCACGCGCCCGTGAACTCGCCGCGGACCTGGGCGCCTCCTCGGTGGGTGGGGCCTACGACCGACCGCCCGAACCACTGGATTCAGCGATCTTGTTCGCACCGGTGGGCGACCTGGTGCCCGTGGCGCTGGAGGCGTTGGACCGTGCGGGAACGCTTGCCGTCGCGGGCATCCATCTCACTGACATCCCCGTGCTCAATTACCGGCGGCATCTTTTCGAGGAACGTAACCTGCGCAGCGTCACTTCCAACACCCGGCAGGACGGCCGCGACTTCCTGGACACGGCCGCACGGATCGGCATGCGAGTCACCGTCAGCCCCTATCCGCTGAGCCGCGCGGACCAGGCTCTGAGGGATCTGGCTGACGACCGGGTGCGCGGCGCCGCCGTCCTCGTGCCTGGATGACCGCGGGGCCGGGCGCCTTCCCGATCTTGCACCGTACTCGTGTCACATATGGGCGGGACTCGTCCCGCGCGCGTCCTGGCCGGCTCAGCGGCTGCGCAGTACTGCGAGGGTGTTGTCGAGGTCGGCGGCCTTCGGTCGGTTGTGGGGGAGCTTGGCGAGCATGGCGGCCATGCCGCACGTGTTCGTGAGGGCGGAGAATGCCAGGCCGGCGGCGATGCCCGCGGAGAGGATCTGGAAAGCGGGGTGGATGAGCAGGCCCAGGAGAAGGCCGAGCAGGACGATTGCTCCGGCCGTGAGGCGGACCTGCCGCTCCATCCCCCACGTCGTCCGGGTGGTTCCCCGGGGGCGCTGCAGGTCGTGACCGTCGGCCGCCCAGGCGCCGGTGCCACCGGAAAGGGTGGCGGTGCTGATGCCGTTCTCGGCGAGAATCCGGCAAGCGTTCTCGGAGCGGGCGCCGGATGCGCACACCACGAGTACGTCTCCGCGGTCGGCGGCGTGGCGGATATCGGTCAGAGCTCGCTGGATCTGGTCCAGAGGGATGTTGAGGGCGCCGGGCACGTGGCCGCCGGCGAATTCGCCCGGGGTGCGCACGTCGATGACTGTCAGCTCGTGCAGGCGTGTGCGTGCTTCGTAGGTGCCGAGGGCGGTGGGCGTGGTCATGGCAGTGTCATCCTTCGTTCGTCGAGGGTGCCCCCATCATGGGGAGTACATTACCCCTGGGGGTATTTATGAGGAGTGATGATGGAACTTGACCTGGCAGGGGCGGAACTGAAGTCGGTCCTGAACCGGTTGCGCAGGGCCCAGGGTCAGATCTCCGGCGTGATCCGGATGATCGAGGAGGGCAGGGACTGTGAGGAGGTCGTCACGCAGTTGGCGGCGGCTTCGCGGGCTCTGGACCGGGCCGGGTTCGCGATTATCGCGACCGGGCTCCAGCAGTGTCTGTCCGAGATGGAGGACGGTCGTCGTTCCGGCGAGGACCGGGACGAGATGCGGGGCCGGCTGGAGAAGCTGTTCCTTTCGCTGGCCTGATGGTCGGGGCCCGGCTGTTCAGACGATCACGTCGACGAGCATGAAGGCCGCGACTGCCAGGAGGACCCCGGCGAAGATCCTTTGAAGGGTGGTGCCGGGGATCTTCGTCGCCAGGCGTTTGCCGTCCCATGCGCCGAGGATCGCGGCACCGGTGAACGGTGCGATCACCTCCCAGCGCAGGTCGCCGCCGGTTCCCGTCCGTGCGGTCAGCGCGGCGAGAGAGTTGACGGTGATGACGAGCAGGCTGGTGCCCACGGCCTGTTTCATGCGCAGGCCGAGGACGCTCACCAGGGCGGGGACGGCGAGGAAGCCGCCGCCGACGCCGAGGAATCCGGTCACGGCTCCGAGTCCCGCACCCGCTCCGGCCGCTTTGACGGGCCGTATCCGCTCCGGCGGTTCGGTGCTGGAGGGCCGCAGCATCCGCAGCGCCGCCAGCGCGGCGATGACCGCGAAAGCCGTGGTGAGGGCCACTTCGGGCAGGTGGCCGGCGGAGGCTCCGGCGAGGAATGCCGGGACGATGCCGGCCGCGGCGAACAGTGCGCCCGTCTTCCAGGCCACGTTCCCTTCCCTCGCATGGGCATAGAGGGCGGTGGCCGAGGTGGCGGTCACGATGATCAGGCTGGCTGTGGTGGCCGAAGCCGGCGAGAAGTCGAGCAGGTAGATCAGAGCGGGTACGGCAAGGACGCTGCCACCGCCGCCGAGAGCTCCGAGTGCCAGACCGATGACTGCTCCGGCGATCAGGGCGAGAATGAGGGTGCTCACACTATCGAGCCGCGGTTCCCGCGCTCATCGACGACCGGGAATCCGGCGGCGGCCCACGCGTTCATGCCGCCCTTGACGTCTGTGGTGTCCGCGCCACGCTCGGCGAGGAGCTTCGCCGCCCGCCGGGATCGGTGCCCGCTGCGGCAGATGACCACCAGCGGACGCCCCTGGGCCGCTTCTGGCAGTGCGGCGCCGGCGACCAGCCCGGTCAGCGGTGCGTGGACCGCGCCGGGGGCGTGGCCGGATCTCCATTCGGGGTCCTCCCGTACGTCCAGCAGCATCGCTTCGGGCCGGTCGCCGCTGGTGCGGGTGCGCGCCTCATGTACGGACAGGCGCAGGACACTCTTGTGCGTGAGGAACATGGTCGACGTCCCCTTTCTGTCGGGTGTGATCAGGCCTGGACCGGCTGGGTGTTCCCTGTGTCAGCCGCGGTGACGATGGTGAGTCCGGCCTCCTCGGCGGCGTCGAAGCCGTCGTCCACGGCTACCACCCTCCGCCCTGCGGCATCCAGCAGTGAGGCGGCGATGCCCGCGCGCATGCCGCCGGCGCAGTGCACCCAGACCGTGCCGTCGGGCACCTCGTCCGTGCGGCCGTGCAGTTGGTGGACCGGTATGTGCACCGATCCCTCGATCCAGCCGTCCGCGCGTTCGGAGTCGCGGCGCACGTCCAGCACGACAATCCGGGCCTTGTCCTGCGCCGCGAGCTCCGCGAACGTGGAGCGGGGGAACGACACGGCGCTCTCGTTGTCGCGGAGCCAGTCGGTGGGCCCGCCGATCGAGGCGGCGGCCGGGCGGTCGATGCCTACGCGCACCAGTTCTCGCTGGGCGGCGGCAAGCTGGTCGACGGACTCGGCAAGCAGGGTGACGGGCTTGCCCCACGGGATCATCCAGGCGAGGTACGTGGCGATCTTGCCGTCCGCCTCGAAGTTGAACGAACCCGCGACATGTCCCTCGGCGTACGCGATCCGGCTGCGCAGGTCCACCACCCACTCTCCTGCTGCGAGCCGGGCGGCGATCTCATCGGGATCGGCGACCGCGGGCGGAGTCAGATCGACGGGCGCGGGGCCGGCTGCGTTGGCGGGGCCCATGTACGCGTAATAGGCGGGCACGTCCTCCAGGCCGGCGATGAGGTCGGCGACGAAGGTGTCCACGTCGACGGTGAGTGCCGTGTTGGCGGTCTTCTCCTTGCCGATCGTTGTCGAGTCCCCGTCGGCCTGCGCTGAGGAGCAGAAGCTGCCGAACCCGTGGGTGGGCAGAACCTCCGTCTCGTCAGGCAGGGTGTCGGCGAGACGGTGCGCCGACGCGTGCTGGGCGCGCGCCAACTGCTCGGTCAGGCGTGGCTCGACGAGATCGGGTCGGCCGACCGTACCGATGAGCAGGGAGCCGCCGGTGAAGGCCGCGACGGGCCGGCCGGTTTCGCTCAGTACGTACGCGGTGTGGTGCGGTGTGTGCCCCGGGGTCGCCACGGCTGTCAGAGTCAGCGCCTCGTCGATGTCGACGGTGTCGCCGTCGGCAACCGCGGTCCGGGCGAACGGGACACGCGCACCTTCGGGCACCAGATAGGCGGCTCCGGTGATCCGCGCCAGTTCCAGACCGCCGGTCACATAGTCGTTGTGGATGTGCGTCTCCACCACATGGGAAATACGCACCCCCCGCCGGGCGGCGGCCCCGAGGACCGTGTCGATGTCCCGGGGCGGATCGACCGCCACCGCTGTCCGCTCGCCGCCGGCCAGATAGCTGCGGTTGCCGAGGCCCTCCAGCTCGATGGTGTCAACGAAGAACACTGAGTTACTCCTCTCGAGTATTACCCCCCGGGGTATGTAGTCACCGTAACACCATTACCCCGGGGGGTATATTCCGAGCCGCGTCGGTCGCTGCGGACGAACCGTGTGATCCGACGCTGCCAGGGATGAGAAGAGCGAGGTGGAGGCCGATATCTCCGCCACGGTCGTGGGAGTACCTCGCGCGACGGGTGGCTTCCGTTCCTCGGATGGTGGTTGCCTCCTGACAGAGCCCGAGGCGACGACCCTCGAGCCTCGCTGTTCGCGGCAAACGCCTGAGAGCCCTGCGGAATGGAGCCACGTGAGCGCAGCCGCCCGCCGGGATGCGCTCGGCGACGCACCCGGTCACTCTGGGAACATGGCCGTTCGGATGCCCGGGGAGCCGGGCGGACACCATGACGCGTTCCGTGAGCTGACCGCACGGAACGGACGGCGCGGTGGACTGTTGCCGCCGGCGCTGGAACGGGCCAGGGAGAGCACCACCGAAGGGCCGGAGACGTGGGCGCCCCACGTCGCGGAGGCAGCCGGACTGCCCGCCGCCACAGGGCTCGGCCCCGCCACGTATTTCGCCGATCTCGCCGCCCCGCGCGGCGAGAGGCATGTGCGTGTCTGCACTGCGACGGCGTGCTTCGCCGCACGAGGCGGACATCATCTGGGGGAGGCCGAACAGGCACTGGGTGTGACTGCGGGGCGGGCGGACGCCGACGGCCGGACCTCCCTGCAGGCGGTGCACTGCCTCGGCTACTGCTACGCAGGCCCCGCCGCCCTGGACGGCACCACGCCCTGCACCGGTAACGATCTCGCGGACCAGCTCAGTCGGCGGACGGAGCCGCGAGCGCCCGCGATCCCCGTGTCCGACATGACCGGAGCGCCCGTACTGCTTGCCGGTGTCGTCGAGGGGGAACCCGCCTGGGACGTCTGGCGCCGGACGATGGCCGGGCAGCGTCCCGAGGACGTACAGGAGGAGGTCGCGGTCTCAGGACTGCGTGGGCGGGGTGGCGCGGGATTCCCCGTGGCCGCCAAGTGGGCGTCCGTGCTGGGACAGCCGGACGCGATCGTCGTCGCCAACGGGGACGAGGGCGACCCCGGCTCGTACGCCGACCGGCTGCTCATGGAGGAGGACCCTGACCGGGTCCTCGAAGGGCTGGCCCTCGCCTGCTTCGCCTGCGGCGCCCGGCGCGGCACCGTGATGGTGCGCTCCGAATACCCCAAAGCCTTGGCGCGACTGCGCCGCGCGGTGGAGCGCGCGACAGTGTCCGGCGACCTGGCCCCCTCGGACCACGAAACCGACCGGACCGGTCCCCGCCCGTACATCGAGATCGTCGAGGGCGCGGGCTCCTACGTGGCCGGTGAGGAGACCGCCCTCATCGCCCGCCTGGAGGGCGCCCGTGGATGCGCGCGCCCCCGGCCTCCCTACCCCACGGACCACGGCCTGTGGGGCGCGCCGACTGTGGTCAACAACGTGGAGACCCTTGCCGCCGTGCCCTGGATCGTCCGTCACGGCGGCACGGCCTACGCCCGGCGCGGCGTACCGGACGAGACCGGCACCAAACTGGTCTGCCTGTCCGAGCGGTTCGCCCGCCCCGGCGCCTATGAGGTCGAACTCGGCACACCCGTGGACGAGATCGTCACCCGGATCGGTGGCGGCCTCAGGGATGGCCGCGAGCTCGTCGCGCTCCAGATCGGCGGCCCCCTCGGCGGCTTCCTCGCTGTGCACGCGCTCGATGTCCCCCTCACCACGGCCGCGCTCGCCGAGCGCGGGGCCGCCCTCGGTCACGCCGGCATGGTCGCCTTCGACGACGCCACGGACCCGCACGAACTCCTCGGACACATCTGGGAGTTCGCCGCCGATGAGAGCTGCGGCGCCTGTTCGCCCTGCCGGGTGGGTACCCGGCGAGGGCTCGAATTCGCCCAGGGCCGGGACGGGCCGGGGGAGACATATGAACGACTGGCACGTTTGATGGCCGAGGCGAGCCTCTGCGCCTTCGGACGCAGAGTGCCCGCCGCTGTCCGCAGCCTGGCCCGCGCTTACGGTCCGGCCCTGGAAGGATGGGATCGATGACACGGCTCCAGATCGACGGCGCTCCGGTAGAACTGGCCGCCGGGACCTCACTGCTCGACGCGGTACGTGCCACCGGAGCCGAACTCCCTTCCCTCTGCCACGACGACCGACTCCGGCCGGCCGGCTCCTGCCGGTCCTGCCTGGTTCGCGCCGACGGACGGACCGTCGCCGCATGCGTCACGCCCGCTACGTCAGGCCTCACTGTCGAAACCGCGGACGAGGAGGTGCGGAATCTGCGCCGGGACGCGCTCACCCTGATCGCCTCGGAACTCCCGCCGTACGCACTTGCCGACAGCACGCACAGTGAACTGGCCGAGGCATGCAGGGCCTTGGGCGTCCCGGCGGACACGGCGGTCGGTGACCCCGGACGCGGGCAGGACGAGAGTCACCCCTTCGTACATCTAGACCGGGACCTGTGCATCGCATGCGGGCGCTGCGTCCGCATGTGTGCGGACGTCCAGGGCACCTTCGCCCTGACCCTCACCGGACGCGGCGCCGACACGGTCGTCGCTCCCGGCACCGGAGGTCCCTGGGCGGCCTCCGACTGCGTCTCCTGCGGCGGCTGTGTCGATACCTGCCCCACCGGCGCGCTCACCCAGCCGGGGCCCGGCCGCGGCCTCACCTCCCAGCAGTCGCACCCCGACCAGGTGCGGACCACATGCGGGTACTGCGGTGTCGGCTGCACCCTCGACGTCGTCGTCGATGAGGAACGGGTCGCGGCCGTCCTCCCCGCCAAGGACGGACCTGTCAACCGAGGCCACGCCTGCGTCAAGGGGCGCTACTCGTACGGATACCTCACTTCCGCGGAACGCCTTACCGAGCCACTGATCCGCCGCAACGGGACTCTTGAGAAGGCAAGTTGGGACGCAGCGCTGGCCTATTTCGCCGACGGGCTGCGCACTGCCGTCGAGATCGGCGGGCCCGACGCGGTCGCCGCCGTCTCCTCGGCCCGCGCCACCAACGAGGAGAACTACCTCGTCCAGAAACTTCTCCGGACCGTCATCGGCACCAACAACGTGGACAACTGCTCCCGTCTCTGCCACGCTCCCTCGGCAGCCGGACTCACCGCCTCCTTCGGACGCGCAGGCGGCACCGACCCCTTCGACGACGTCGAGACCGCGGACTGTCTGATGGTCGTGGGGGCCAACCCCGTCGAGGCGCACCCGGTGGTGGGTGCGCGCCTCCTTCAACAGGCCCTCGGCGGAGCCTCCCTGATAGTGGTGGACCCCCGTGCCGTCGGTCTCGCACACCACGCCGACGTGCATCTGCGCCCTCGCCCCGGAACCAACGTCGCCCTTTTTCACGGTATCGCCCACGTCCTCGTCGACGAAGGCATGACCGCCCCGGACTTTCTCGTCGAACGTGCCGCCGGACTCGGCGAACTCACCGAGCTCCTCGCCGACTACCCGCCCGCGCGCGTCGCCGAGATCACCGGCGTCCCCGCCGGGGAAATCATGGCCGCTGCCCGGCTCTTCGGCCGGGCCGAACGCCCAGCCGTCCTGTACGGTCTCGGCGTCACGGAGCACCTGCACGGCACCGACGGTGTACGGACCCTGGCGAACCTGCCCATTTTGCGCGGGGCCGTCGGCGGCACCGGACGCGGCTACGGCATCAGCCCGTTGCGTGGACAGAACAACGTCCAGGGCGCCTCCGACATGGGTGCTCTTCCCGACCTGCTTCCCGGTTACGGCCGGGTCACCGACCCCGAGGCGCGCGCACGTGCCGAAGAGGTGTGGGGCCGCCCCGTCCCGGCGCAAGCCGGACTGCGCATTCCCGAGATGTTCACAGCTGCCCGCGAGGGGCGGCTGCATGCCCTGTGGATCATCGGCGAGGATGTCTGCGCCACCGACCCCGACAGCCGACGAGTCGCCGAGGCGCTCGACGCCTGCCCGCTGGTGGTGGTCGACGAGCTCTTCCTCAGCGAGACCGCCCGGCACGCCGACATCGTTCTGCCCGTGGCTTCGTGGCTGGAGAAGGACGGGACATTCGTCAACTTCGACCGCCGCTTCCAGCGCGTACGGACGGCGGTTGCTCCACCCGGCGAGGCCCGTTCCGATTTCGATGTCCTACATGCCGTCGCCGAAGCTCTCGGCGCCGACCTGGGCTGCCCCACGCCTGCGAGTGCCCTCGCCGAGTGCGGACGGGTGACGCCCCTCTTCGCGGGTCTCTCGCACGAGCGGCTCGACCGTGAGGGCGCGGTGCCATGGCCCTGTCCTTCGCCGGACGGGCCGGGCGAAGCCACGCTGTACACCAGATCGTTCAACACCTCCGACGGTCGTGCCCACCTGTCCGCCGCCCCTTACCTCCCGCCCGGTGAGCGGCCGGACCAGGACTACCCGCTGCTGCTCGTCACGGGGCGCCGTTGGGCCCACTACAACTCGGGAAGCATGACGCGGCGCGGCGACAACCTCCTCCTCGACGCCCACGACCGCCTCGACCTGCACCCCGAGGACGCTGCCCGCTACGGACTGCGGGACGGCGCCCCCGTCACCGTCGAGAGCCGCCATGGACGGGCCCGCCTCATCGCCTCCGTCGGTGCGGAACTCGCCCCAGGACAGGTCTTCTGCTCCTTCCACTTCCCGGTCAGTGGTGTCAACACCCTCACCTCGGACCATTCCGACACCGTGACCTCATGCCCGGAGTACAAAGTCACAGCGGTGCGGGTCGTTCCCGCGAAGCCGGATGGCTGACGGGCGACGCAGGGCGCCGAGGACTTGGCGGTGCTTCGTTCCGACGGCGACCACGTAGCAGAACGCGGACCGAACGGTGTGTGCGCCCGAGCGGCGTGAGCCGTCCGGCCGGACCGGGTACCCCGGCGGTACCGACCGGCCCTACCCGTGCTCCCCGGTTGGATGCGAGCGTGGGAGCAGGCCACCTCACACCCGAAGGGCGGTGGGATCATGGAGACCCCGTTGGTGGTAGGAGTGGACGGTTCAGACGCCAGCCTCACGGCGGTGGACTGGTCCGTCGACGAAGCGGTACGGCATGGCCTTCCGCTGCGCATGGTCCACGCCTCGCTGTGGGAGCGGTACGAAGGGACCGTGCCGACCTGGACCGTGGACCGGCCCTCGGGGCAGGTGTTCGCCGAGAACGTTGTCGGCGTGGCGGCGGAGCGCGCCAGGCGTCGTGCGCCCGGCCTCACCGTCACGACCGCGGTCCTCGCCGAGGACGCGTCGAGTGCGCTGCTGCGGGAGGGGCACGAGGCCGTGGCCCTGGTCGTCGGCTCCCGGGGCCGGGGAGAGTTCGCCGACCTTCTGCTGGGATCTGTCGGCCTCGTCGTCGCCGCCCGGTCCCGCTGCCCTGTCGTCGTCGTCCGTGGTGACCGGCAGGCTCTGGAAGCACGCCACGAGCGGGTGTTGCTGGGCATCGGTGACCACGACGTCGACAGCCTCGCTGTGCGCTTCGCCTTCCGCGAGGCGGAAGCGAGGAACGCGGAGCTCGATGTCGTCCGCACCTGGCGACGACCGACCGCTTCGCCCGTGGATCACCCGCTTCTCACCAGTGGTGACGCGGCGCCGCACTTCGAGGGGGCGGCGTCCGAAGCGCTGGACAGGGCTCTGGACGCGGTGGCCCGCGACCATCCCCAGGTTGCCCTGCGCAGGAGCGTCCTCGAAGGGCCGGCCCACAAGGTGCTTGTGGAGCGTTCCGCCGCCGCCGACCTGCTGGTGGTCGGGGCGCGGCGAAGGGACGGCATCGTCGGCATGGAGCTGGGGAGGGTCGCGCATCGCGCCCTGCACCATGCTTCGTGCCCGGTAGCTGTCGTCCCTCAGTACCACCGTGTGTCCACGGAGGGAGACGGATGATGAACACGGCCGCTGCGAAGCGCCCCACCGGCGACATCGGCCGTCGTATCGCCGCCCGGCGCAGGCGACTCGGGCTGTCCCGTGAGGAGGTGGCTGTACGCGCCGGATCCGCGCCCGGCTACATCGCGTACTTGGAGGAGCAGCGTTCCGCCCCCGGAATCGAGATCTTGCTCCGGCTCGCGAATGCCCTGGAGACGACCGTTCAGGAGCTCACCGGGCACACCGCCGACCTTCCTGTCGGACGGATCCGGGCCGGATACCACGCGCGGATGGACGAGCTCGACGAGCGGGAGTGCTGGGCGCTGCTCGGCGATCACGGCGTCGGCAGGGTCGCCGTCACCACCGACGACGGGCCCGCGGTCTTCCCTGTGAACTACCAGGTCGTCGGGGAGGAGATCCTCTTCATGACCGCCGGGGATTCGCCGCTCGCCGGGATGTCAGGCACGGAGATCGCGTTCGAGGAGGACCATCTGGACGAGGCATTCAGCCAGGGATGGAGCGTGCTTTTCGTCGGCGTCGTCCGCACAGTCTCGGACCAGGTCGCTGCCGGGCGTCTCAGGAACGCGGCGTACTCGAAGCCCTGGCCAGGAGGCAGGCGCGACACTGTCATGGACCTCTCACCACGGCGCGTGACCGGGCGGCGGATCCTCGTACGCGGAGCGCCCGGTGCGGAAGTCCGGCGAGAGCCGTGAGCGGAGTGCACTGCGAAGGCGAGCGGGCTGAACAGCGCCTCAGCCTCTTGGGAACCCTCCCGGCGATCTGCCGAGTCGCTCCGCCGCGTCGGCTCGGGCCGGCGGCGTCGGCTCACGTACCGAGCCGTCAGCAGGACGACCGCACGAGCGGGACGACGGTGACCGGAGCGGGACTCTGGAGCGCGAGCGGCGGGTCGGCGACCTGGCAGGGGCCGACTGGTCCCCTTCCCGTACGGACCGACCGGCCCTGGCGCTGTGACCCGCTCGGCACTGCGGTGCGGTCGGGCCCACGCGGGACAGTGAGGCGAGAGGACGGCTTCGTATCCGTCCACCGGCTCCGTGCAGAGGTGAGCACCATGCAGCGCATCCGGATCAGCCCCAGGCCCCGCCGGCCCCGCAGGCCGGCCCCTATCGATCTGCGCACCCCGTCCGGCAGAGCGCTCCCGTACTGAAGGCGCCTGAGAGACGCGGAGGATGCCATGGGACCGATGCCGAAAGTCGTACCTTTCACCGAGCTTGGCAGGAAAGATGTCGGCCGGGTGGGAGGCAAGAACGCCTCGCTGGGAGAGATGACCAACCATCTCGGTGCCGCGGGCGTACGTGTACCGCCCGGCTTCGCCACCACCGCCGGCGCTTACGAGGAACTCCTCGCGGTCCGCGGACTGCGCGCCGCCATCGAGGAGCAGATCGGCCGCCTGCGCGCAGGGGCCCCGCTCGATGAGGTCGGAGCGGCCATCCGCTCGCTCTTCCTCGCGCAGCCGCTGCCCCGTCTCTGGGAGACGCTGTCCTCGCCGCGTACGAGCGGCTTGCCGAGGAGAGTGGCAGGGAGGCGCCCGAGGTCGCCGTGCGCAGCAGCGCGACGGCCGAGGACCTGCCCGAGGCGAGCTTCGCAGGACAGCAGGAGACCTATCTGAACGTACGTGGATCCGCGGGTCTTCTTGAGGCATGCCTGCGCTGTTACGCGTCCCTGTTCACCGACCGGGCAATCGACTACCGGGAGCGGATGGGCTTCGACCACCTCGCCGTCGCCCTCTCCGTCGGCGTCCAGCTCATGGTCCGTTCCGACCTCGCAGGCGCCGGGGTCGCCTTCACCCTGGACCCGGAGAGCGGCTACCCCGAGGTGATCGTGGTCAGTGCCGCTTGGGGCCTGGGCGAGACCGTCGTCAGCGGACAGGTCGATCCCGACGAGTACACGGTGTTCAAGCCCAGCATGAATGACCCCTCCCTCAACCCTGTCATCGATGTACGGGTCGGCACCAAGCGGCTGAAGACCGTGTACGCGGGCACCGGGCTGACGCGCACGGTCGACACGCTCGAAGCCGAGCGGAACCGACGGGTCCTCGCCGACGCGGAGATCCGCGAGCTTGCTGCGTGGGCGGCCGCTGTCGAGGAACACTACGGCTGCCCGATGGACCTCGAATGGGCCAAGGACGGCCGCACCGGTGAACTCTGGATCGTCCAGGCGCGCCCTGAGACCGTGCAGTCCCGCCGGCGGTCCACGACGCTGCGCCGCTGCCGATTGACCGCCGCGCCCACCGAACCGCTCGTGGAGGGCATCGCTGTCGGCGAAGCGATCGGCCAGGGTCCCGTCGTCGCCCTCGACGCCCCTGTGGACCTCGACCGCTTCCCCCAGGGTGGGGTTCTCGTCACCCGAGTCACCGACCCCGACTGGGAGCCGGTGATGAAGCGGGCATCGGCGATTGTGACCGACCATGGCGGACGCACCTCGCATGCCGCCATCGTCAGCCGCGAACTCGGCGTTCCCGCCGTCGTCGGCACCGGCACCGGCACCCAGGTGCTGCAGGAGGGCAAGCGGGTGACCGTCTCGTGTGCCGAGGGTGAGCGCGGACGCGTTCATGACGGGCTGCTCGCCTACGAAGAGACCCTGACCGATCTCGCGGAGCTTCCCACCACGCACACCCGGGTGATGCTGAACCTGGCCGACCCGTCGGCCGCGTTCCGCTGGTGGCGGCTCCCCGCCGACGGAGTCGGCCTCGCGCGTCTTGAGTTCATCGTTGCCCACCAGGTGAAGGTCCACCCGATGGCGTTGCTTCACCCGGAGCCGCTCGAACCACGCGACCGGCATCTGATCGACCGGCTCACCGACGGCTACCTGGACCGCGGACAGTACTTCGTCGACCGTCTGGCCCACGGGGTCGCCCGGATCGCCGCTTCCCGCTGGCCCGCCCCCGTCGTCGTACGGACCAGCGACTTCAAGACCAACGAGTACGCCAAACTTCTGGGCGGCCGTCCCTTCGAGCCGGTCGAGGCCAACCCGATGATCGGCTGGCGCGGTGCGAGCCGCTACTACAGCGAGGGCTACCGAGAGGGGTTCGCCCTCGAATGCCGTGCCCTGCGCCTGGTCCGTGAGGGGATGGGGCTGACGAACGTCGTCGTCATGATCCCTTTCTGCCGGACGCTCGGCGAGGCGGACCAGGTGCTCGCGGTGATGGCCGAGGAAGGACTCGTACGCGGTGCGAACGCCCTGCGTGTCTACGTCATGGCGGAGATACCGGCCAACATCATCCTCGCCCAGGACTTCGCGGAGCGTTTCGACGGGTTCTCCATCGGGAGCAACGACCTGACCCAGCTCACCCTGGGGGTCGACCGGGACTCCGAGGCCCTCGCCCACGTCTTCGACGAGCGGGACCCGGCCGTCGTCAGCAGCATCCAGCTCCTCACGGCCCGCGCCCATTCGGCCGGCCGTCCCGTCGGTCTGTGCGGACAGAGACCCAGCGACGACCCTGGGTTCACCGCGATCCTCGTCCAGGCGGGCCTCGACTCGATCTCTGTGGCGCCGGACAGCTTCGCGGCCGTGAAACAGCACGTGGCGAAAGCGGAAGCGGCCCTGGAGAGCGGGGCCGGACGAGACGGGGAGCGACCATGAGCCAGAAGAAGCGACGCCGTGCCGCCCGGGAAGCCGAGCCCCCGGCGCGACACGGGCGGCGGGAGGGCACGGGAGACGTGCTGCCCAGGCGGTCCAGGACCCTGCAGCGTTCACTAGAGAGGATGGAAGCGCTTTCCTGCCGCCCGGTCCACACCATCCGGGTCAACGAGTTCTTCCTCTGACCGTGGAGCCGACCCGGTCACCGGCGGGGGAACCGAAATGTCGGCCGTCGAGCGGTTCGCGGCGCCTGCGCGAGGCCAGTGCCCGGTGGTTCCGCGTGACGCTCGGTGGAAGTCGGCGTCGACTTCGTCGCCCTCGCCCGGGAGCCCGCGGCGAAACTGTGCTGCCTCAGCCCGTTCGAGTGTCAACACGCCAGACGACGCCCTCGCCCGGGGCAACGTCCTCTGGTGCCGTCTCGCGGTTCCTGTCGGGCGTGAGCGCGGCCGGCCTCCTGGCGGCCCGCCTTCTGCTCCGCCGCCGCGACATGGCCCCGTGACCAGGGAGTATCCGCGGAGACATGGTCATGGGCCGGTCGGTCCTTCTCGGTGGGGCCCATCCGGCTCTCCTGGACCACCCCGTTGGGCACTGCGCCAGGACAGGGCCAGGGAGCAAGAGTGGGTTACGGAGCCGGACCCGGCTCAGTAGTCCTCAGCCCAAGACGGTGACCATGGTGGAGTTCCGCGGACCAGACGGGTTCCCGCGGCCCCACGGGGCGGCGCGGTTCTACCTGTGCATGGCGCCCGGCTGTCCTCCCGTACTGGCACGGGGCCCACGGTGACCGTCAACGGACCCGCACACCAGGAGCAGAAAATGACCGGAGGCAAGGCGCAACACAGGCACAGCCACTTCCCCGACTTCAACGACTGGTTCAGCAGGGAGTTCCCCGGGCTGCCCGGGTGGCGTCCCGCCACGGCCGCCCATTCCATCCCGATCGAGATGACCAGCGGGGACGGCGTGTACGTGCTGCGCGCCGAACTGCCGGGAATGGAGCCGGCCGACGACATCAGCGTCACCGTCGACGACAACTTCATCACCGTCAGCGCGCAGCACCGGGAGACCAAGGAGGACAAGGAGCACTCGGAGTTCCGCTACGGCTCGTTCCGCAGGACCGTACGCCTTCCCGCGACCATTCCGGCCGAAGGCGTCGACGCCTCCTACTCGGACGGCATCCTCACCATCCGGATTCCTATGCCCGACGAGGAGACCACTACCGAGAGGACCATCACCGTCAAGCGCCCGGACTCCACGGATGAGGGAACTGCGTCATGAGCTCCCCACGTGTCCTGGTCGCCTACGGAAGCAAGAGCGGCGCGACCGCCGGAATCGCCGACGAGATCGGCAGGACCCTCCGCGACGACGGCTTCGACGCCGTCGTACGCCCGGCGGACACCGTCACCGACGTCAGTGGCTACGACGCAGTCGTCCTCGGTGGGGCCCTCTACGCCGGGCACTGGAACGGCAAGGCCCGACGGTGCGCCCGGCGCAACGCCGAACAGCTCAGGCACCGGCCCCTCTGGCTTTTCAGCAGCGGTCCTGTCGACAGTTCCGCGGAGCAGCACGAGATACCGCCCGTACGCGGAGTCGCCCGGCGGATGAAGAAGCTCGGAGCGCGTGAGCACATAACCTTCGGCGGCGCCGTGACTGCCGAGACCTCGGACCCGGTAGCTCGGGCCATGGTGAGCCGAGGCAAGGGGGGAGACTTCCGCAATCCGGAAATGATCCGGAAGTGGGCCCATCACATCGGAACCGAACTGGGTGCCACCCACTGAACGATGCCCTGGCTGAAGGGCGCCCTGACGCCGACGGTCATCCCTCCCGGAGGTACGGCATGCTCCACCACGAGCCTTCGGGCGGTCGGACCTTCCTGCCCACGAGAGAAGACTTCGGACGCACCGCCCTGATCTTCGTCACGACGATCGCTCTGATCTGCGGCGCCGTGGCAGCCGGGCTGCCATGGAAGGCAGGAACCGAGGCCGACCGGGAGCTGACCGACCACCGCCACCAGGTGAGGGCGACCACCACCGAGCGGGCAGAGGATCCGTCGGGAGCCGCCCGGCACGGCGCGCAGCCGCGCTTCCTCGCGCCCGCGGTGTGGGAATACCCAGACGGCGTTCGGCGGTCCGGGACCATTCAGGTTCCTCCCCGGACGCCCGAAGGCCGCGTGATGACGATCTGGGTCGACGGCGCCGGCAGCCCTGCCCGGGTACCGGGCAGCGTCGGCGAGCGCGCGTTCGCCGGAGGGGCCGCGGCGGCGGGTGTCGTGGGGGCTTCGGGAGTCGCGGTTCTTGCCCTCGCGGGACGGCGAACCCAAGCCCGCAGCCTGGCGGCCTGGGAACGCGAGTGGGAACAGGTGGAGCCCGTCTGGTCAGGTCGGCTCCGCAGGGGCGGCGGTTCAGGGGCAGGCGATGGCTGACCATGCCAGGAGCCGCCCCGACGGGGAACGGGCCACCGCACCCGCCGAGGAACCGTCCTTCGACCCCAGCGAGCCGTTGCCCAGGCTGCGCCGCGAACTGGGCACAGGACCCGACGGACTGTCGGCACGTGAGGCCGCCCGGCGGCTCGCTGTCCACGGCCCGAACGAGGTGCGACGCAAGGTCCGCACATCCTTGGCGGGGGACCTGCTCGCGCAGCTGGTTCATCCCCTCGCCCTGTTGCTCTGGGCCGCCGCCGCGCTTGCCTTTGTCGCGGACCTCGGAGTGCTCGGCTGGGCGATCCTGGCGGTGATCGCCGTCAACGCGGCCTTCGCACTGCTCCAGGAGCGGCAGGCCGAGCGAGCGGTGGAGACCCTCGCGCGCTACCTGCCCGAGCACACCCTTGCCGTGCGCGATGGGCGGCCCGTCACCGTGGAGGCCCGAGACCTCGTACCGGGCGACGTGATCGTTCTGGAGGAGGGCGACAAGGTCCCCGCCGACGCGCGTGTCACCGAGGGCGGGGTCGAGGTCGATCTGTCGATGCTCACGGGGGAGTCCGCCCCGGCTGAGCGGGTGGCCGCAGCGGGTCTCCTGGGAGCCCCGCTGCTTGAGGAGCCGAATCTCGTCTTCAGCGGGACGACTTGTGTGGAGGGGCAGGCGCGGGCCATCGTTTTCGCCACCGGGAACCACACGGAACTCGGGCGGATCGCCGCCCTGAGCCAGCGGACCCGACGCGAGGCCAGCCCTCTTGAGCAGCAGGTCAAGCGGGTCGCGTGGCTCATTGCCGGCGTCGCCGTCGGCATGGGGGTCCTGTTCCTCGTCATCGGTGTGGTGGTCGGGCTGCCGGTCACGGACTCCCTGATGTTCGCCATCGGACTGCTCGTCGCCAACGTCCCCGAAGGGCTGCTGCCCACCATCACGCTGGCGCTCGCCGTCGGCGTCCGCTCGCTGGCCCGCCGGGGAGCTTTGGTCAAGCGGCTGAGCGCCGTGGAGACCCTCGGTTCCACGAGTGTCATCTGCACGGACAAGACTGGCACGCTGACGAACAACCGGATGAGCCTGCATGCCGTCTGGACGGTCGCTCGCGGTGCGGAACCCGGCCCCTGGTCCCAGGAGTTGGTGCGGGTGAGCGCCTTCTGTACGACGGTCACCCGTGAGGCCGACGGTGTGCTGCACGGCGATCCCACCGAGGTGGCCCTCGTCGCCGGGGCCACCGAGTGGGGGGCGCCGGTCGACATCGGCGGGCGTGACTCCGGGCGACGAGCGCTGTTTCGCTTCGATCCTCGGCTGCGGCTCATGTCGGTGGTGCAGGACGACGAGACGGGCGGGCGCGCGCGGATCATCGTCAAGGGAGCACCCGAGGCGGTTCTGACCCGCGTCCTCCCCGGACCCGGAGCGGACGCGGCCCCGAGTGCGGCGGATGAGCTGGCCAAGCGCGGCATGCGGGTGCTGGCCGTCGCCGTACGCGACCTGCCACGCGGCGTGGACGCCCCGTCGCGCCGCCAGGATGTCGAGACGGGTCTGACGCTGCTCGGCCTCGTAGGCCTGTACGACCCGCCGCGCCCCGAGGTGGCGGCCGCGGTGCGCCGGTGCCACGAGGCAGGGGTGCGGGTGCACGTCGTAACGGGTGACAACGGTGCCACCGCAGCGGCTGTTGCCCGGGAGGTCGGCATCGGAGTGCCCCGACTGCACATGGTCCCGGCATCCGAGTCACTGGGCGACGATGAGCTGGACCGGCTCCTCGTGGACGGCGACGCCGAGATCGTCTTCGCCCGGTCCTCACCCGAGACGAAGCTCAAGGTGGCCGACACGCTTCGGGCGGACGGCCGGATCGTCGCCATGACCGGGGACGGTGTCAACGACGCCCCTGCGCTGCACCGCGCCCACATCGGCGTGGCCATGGGACGTTCGGGCACCGACGTGGCCCGCGAAGCGGCCACCATGGTGCTGACGGACGATAATTTCGCGACCATCGTGACAGCGATCGAGTCCGGGCGCCGCGTCTACGACAACGTACGCAAGTTCATCGTCTACATCTTTGCGCATGCGACCCCGGAGATCGTGCCCTTCCTCGTCTTCGCGCTGTCCGCGGGCACAGTCCCGCTCCCGCTCACTGTGCTGCAGATCCTCGCCATCGACCTCGGAACGGAGACCCTGCCGGCGCTCGCGCTCGGGCGCGAACGCTCCGAACCGGGCATCATGGAGCGCCTCCCAGGCCGCGGCGCCAAGGCGTGATCTCCCGCGACATGCTCGTCCGCAGCTGGGGCTACCTGGGCCTGGTGTCGGCGGCGCTCGTCATGGCGGGCTTCTTCTACGTGCTGTGGCGCGCGGGTTGGCAGCCGGGCGACCCCACCGGAGCCGGCAGTCCCCTGCACCACGCGTATGTGACCGCCACCACGGCCACCTTCGCCGGCATCGTCACCTGCCAGGTCGGCACCGCCTTCGCGGCCCGCACCGACCACGCGGCGCTGCGTGACATCGGGCTGTTCACCAACCCGCTGCTGCTTGTCGGTATCGCCTTCGAGCTGACGTTCACGGCCGCCCTCGTCTACGCGCCCCCGCTTCAGGACCTCTTCGGCACGACTGCCCTCCCCCTGGACGTGGTCGTGCTCGTCGCGACCTTCCCGGTCCTCGTGTGGGGCACGGACGAGCTCCGGCGTGCGAGGCGGCGCCATCACCGTCCGCCTTCGCTGTCCGGGGGGCGACCGTGGTCGGCGGCGTAGGCCGCGAAGATGTCACCCGGGGCTGCTCCCGTGCGCAGAAAGCGGTCGTCCAGCACGGCGGACAGGTCATCCAGCGCTGTGCGCAGCACCGACGCGGAGAACCGGACATCCGGGTGATTCGCGTCGGCGGCATGCTCGGCCAGGCCGGCGACGTAGCCGAGCTGCTCGGACAGGGAGGTGTGTTCGTCACCGTCGTAGAAGTAGTAGGACTCGGCGTACTGCATGAAGTCGACCGTGATGATCGAGAGCGCCGAGGCGAGGCTGTCCAGGAGCGCGGCGCCCCCGCCGGAGTCGAGGGCCTGAGAGGTGGCCCGGCTGCGGCGGACGTGTGACAGCCGCAGGGCCAGCGCCCTGCGGCGGGCGAGGGCCGGATAGACGCCGAGGATCCAGGCGACGATGGCCGACAGCAGGACGAAGCCCGCCAGGGCTTCCATGGGGGCGAGCACGCGCAGCCATCCCGAGGTCGGTGCGATGTCTCCCAGACCGAGCGTGGCCAGGGTGACCAGGGAGATGTAGAGCGCATCCACCGGCCCTGCGTGTTCGGAGGGGACCAGCCCCGTCGCGTACGAGAAGCTCTCCGGCATGTGGGGCCAGTAGATGAGCGCCCATCCCAGGGCCACGGTCAGCGCCCACGCGGCGAAGACGATCACCATGCCCAGCGGGCCCGCGAGACCGGCCGGCCGCCACCTGGCGCCGAACCGGGCGGACAGTCGCCACATGGACATCATCACCAGTCTGCTCAGCCCTCCGTGCCGGGTCGGGTGCCAGAGCGTGTGGAACACGTCCCTGAGGATGAACAGGACCAGCACAGCGCCCACGAGCGTCGGAAGCCACGTCATTCCGGCATCCTTCCCCGAGCGACGGCGGGCTCCCGCGCCGAAGCAGCGATCTCAGCCCGGTGGCGGCGCCCCCCCGCCCCCTCGGACGGGTGGACGGGATGGACACGATGGGGGCAGGGGCCGCGGGTTTCCGGATGTGCCGGGCCGTCTCCGGAAGCCGGGCGAGATCGGCCTCGAATGGCGAGCGGCGTCAAGAAGGTGCCGGGGGTCTGCGTCCGGTCGGCGCGCCGGCCACGAGGTGGTGCACGTCGAAGTCGACGTCCGTGCCATCCGGCGAGGAAAGTGGCGATATTCGACCGTCGTGTCGCTCGCTCCTCCGACCGACCCGGCGCGGCCGTGGCCGTGGCGATGACATGGCGGGACCTTCTGGCGTGCCGATATCCTGGGGGTTCGCGGGCCGGTGCCGACGCGAGGAGTGGCCGGTGGGCGTGGACGAGCCGTTGCCAGGAGTTTCGCATATGCGTCTGGACGACCTGCTGGAGGAGTTCCAGGCCCGGATCAACACGGCGCGCGGCACCCGGGACCGGGTGCACAGTCTGCTGGAGGCCGTTCTCTCCGTAGGCCGGGAACTGGACCTCGGGCAGGTGCTGCGGAGGATCGTGGAAGCCGCCGCGCAGCTGGTCGACGCGCGGTACGGGGCACTGGGTGTGATCGGCCCCGACGGACGCAGCCTGTCGCAGTTCCTGACCGTCGGCATGACCCACGAGGAGACTGCCCGGATCGGCCATCTGCCGGCGGGGCACGGACTGCTCGGGGAACTCATCCGCAACCCCGAACCGCTACGGCTCACCGACTTGAGTGAGCATGCCGCCTCGTACGGATTTCCCGCTCATCACCCTCCGATGTGTACTTTCCTGGGTGTGCCGATCCGTGTGCGGGACGAGGTCTTCGGTAACCTCTATCTGACCGACAAGCGCGGCGGGCAGGAGTTCGGGCCCGAGGACGAGGTGGTGCTGTCCACCCTCTCGGTAGCTGCCGGGGTGGCTATCGACAACGCCCGGCTGTACGAGGATTCCCAGCGCCAGCGGCGATGGCTGGAGGCAGGCGGTGAGATCACCAAGAGCCTGCTCGCCGGGAACCCCAGGGCTGACGTACTGGAACTGATCGCACGGCGGGCACGGGAGATCACCGGGGCCCGGCTCGCGGAGGTGTCCGTGCTGGTCCCGGGTACGAACGACCTCGTCGTGGAACTTGCCGTCGGTGCGGGCAGTCACGAGCGTCTGGGCATGGTCATGCCGGCCGCAGGGACGCTTTCGGGAGCGGCATACCGAGTCGGCGTGCCGGTGACCTCGGAGAACATCGAGCATGACGGCCGCTTCAGCGCGCACTCACGGCGGTTCGAAGGGCTGGGGCCGGCGGTGGCCGTATCGCTGGGAACCGCGGCGACGGAACAGGTGCGAGGCGTCCTGCTGCTGGCACGTTCCACCGAGGAACCGGTGTTCATGGATGCCGAGCTCCAGCCGCTGCTCAGTTTCGCGGGGCAGGCCACGCTCGCGCTGGAACTCGCCGAGCGACGGCGCGACGCGGAACAGCTGACCTTGGTGGCGGACCGGGACCGTATCGCCCGGGATCTGCACGACCTGGCGATCCAGCGATTGTTCGCGACGGGCATGACGCTCCAGAGCGCGGCACGGCTCATCGAGAACCCGCCGGCGGTGGAGCGTGTCACGCGAGCTGTCGGTGACCTTGACGAAACCATCAAGATCATCCGTTCGACGATCTTCGGGCTGCGTGACCACGCTGGCGAAGAGGGCTCCAGTCTGCGTGCGCGGACGGCCCGTGCCGTCGGCGAAGCGGCGGTCATCTTGGGATACGCCCCGCGCCTGAGCATGGAAGGACTGCTGGACACGGACGTGCCACCGCACGTGGCCGACCATGTGATCGCGGCGCTCCAGGAGGCACTCAGCAACGTCGCCCGGCATGCGCACGCGACGCGGGTGGAGGTGGCGCTGCAGGCAACCGGCAAGGCAGTCGTCCTCAGCGTCGTGGACAACGGTGTGGGCATTCCCCGCGAGGGCCGGCGCAGCGGGCTGAGGAACCTTGCCGAGCGTGCGCGGAGCCTGGGCGGGACCCTGGACATCCAGACGCCACGGGAGGGCGGCAGCCGAGTCGTCTGGGCAGCGCCAACGACCCGCGAGTCGTAGCCCGGAGCACGTCCGTCGTGCGGATGCCAGGTGCGTCAGGGGGCCGGGGGACCTGGGAAGAGCCCGCGCCGGGCGGCGAGGGGCTGGGCCGTCAGGTCCTCCAGGGGTACCGATCGGCCCAAGCGTCCACTCCTTCTCCGCGCCACGCTGGAGGTGAGGCAGATACGTGGGAGAAGGAGACGACGTCATGAAGGCTCTCGTATTCCAAGGCCCGGGGAAGACCTCTTGGCAGAGTGTTCCGGAACCGGGGATCAAGGATGCCGCCGACGCGGTCGTGCGCGTCGACACCACGACCATCTGCGGGACGGATCTGCACATCATCAAGGGTGATGTGCCGGAAGTGGCGCCGGGAACGGTGCTGGGCCACGAGGCTGTGGGCGAGATCGTGGAAACCGGGAGTGAGGTACGCACGGTGCGCCCGGGCGACCGGGTCCTCGTCTCCTGCATCTCGGCGTGCGGACGCTGCCGGTTCTGCCGCGAGAACCGCTACGGGCAGTGCCGTGGAGGCGGCGGCTGGGTTCTGGGCCACCTCATCGACGGGACGCAGGCGGAATTCGCACGAGTGCCCTTCGCGGACTTCTCGGTGCACCCGTTGCCCAACTCCGTCGACAGCGCCGACGCCGTCCTGCTGGCCGACATTCTTCCTACCGGTTACGAGGTCGGCGTCCTCAACGGGCGGGTGGAGCCCGGAGACACGGTCGTGGTGGTGGGGGTGGGGCCGATCGGTCTGGCCGCCGTCGCCGCCGCACAGCTCTACACACCAGGCAAGATCATTGCCGTCGATCTCGCCGAGCCCCGGCTGGCAGCCGCGCGCGCCATCGGTGCCGACGCCACCGTCGGAGCGGACGAACTGCCGGAAGAGCTGGTCGGGGATCTCACCGAAGGGCTCGGCGCGGACGTCGTGATCGAAGCGGTCGGCGTACCCGAAGCCTTCGAACTGTGTACCCGCATGGTGCGCCCCGGGGGGCGCGTCTCCAACGTCGGCGTCCACGGCAAGCCGGCCTCCCTGCACCTCGAAGACCTGTGGATCAAGGACGTGACCATCACGACGGGGCTCGTCGACACGTACTCGACGCCGCTTCTGCTGCGCATGATGGCGGCGGGGCGGCTGCCATCGGCCCAGTTGGTCACCCACCGCTTCGAGCTGCACCAGATAGAGGAGGCGTACGACGTGTTCTCCCGGGCCGCCGAGACCGGCGCCCTGAAGGTCGTGCTGGGCGGTCCTCCGCACGATGTCGTGGCACTGCCCGCCCGGCCGGCATGACGAGAGGCGGGAAGGGCCATGGAGCCACCCCTGGTCGCCGGTGTCGACGGTTCCGAACCCAGTTTGCGCGCGGCGGACTGGGCGGCGGACCAGGCGCAGCGCCATGGCCTGCCGTTGCGCCTGGTACACGCGTCTGTGCGGAAGCGATACGACCGCTGGGAGGGGCGCGTGCTCGCCCGCTACGGCGAGGAGGGGGGTGGCGATCTTGCTGTATGAGGTGCTGACGCCCCACGAGCAGTCATATCCGGAGGTACGCGTCCGGCGCGCCGCGGCCGAGGTACCGGCGCGCAAGGTGCTGCCCGCACGCTCGGCGGCTTCGGACCTGCTCGTGGTCGGCGCTCGTCGGCACAGCGGACAGACGGGTACGCAGCTGGGACGCGTAGGGCACACCGTGCTGCCTGCCCGGTCGCAGTGGTACCGCAAGCCGTCTGACGGGTGGACAAGCTGGTGGTGCGGCCCCGCGTTCACCCCCGGTGCACCCGAGAAGGGACGTCAAGCCATGACTCATCGATCGCCGCACACGGTGGCGGACGTGATGACGACCGTGGTGGTCGCCGTAGGTCTGGACGCACAGTTCAAGGAGATCGTCGCGACCATGGGGCAGTGGCGGGTCACCGCGCTTCCTGTGCTGGAAGGTGAGGGGAGGGTGGTGGGTGTGGTGTCCGAGGCGGATCTGCTGGCCAAGGAGGAGCTCCGGGACACGGAGCCCACCATGATTGACCAGAAGAGGCGCCTCGCCGAATACGCCAAGGCCGGGGCGGTCAGTGCCCGGGACCTCATGACGAGTCCGGCCGTTACCGTTCACCCCGACGCCCTGCTGCCCGAGGCCGCTCGCCTCATGGTGCGGCACCAGGTGAAGCGTCTTCCGGTGGTTGACGGGACGGGAGTCCTCAAGGGCATCGTGAGCCGCGCGGACCTGCTCAAGGTGTTCCTGCGGCCCGACGAGGAACTCGCCTCCGAGGTCCGTCAGGAGGTCGTCGACCGGCTTTTCCCTGTGTCACACGCGGGCATCGACGTGGAGGTGGAGGAAGGGCGCGTCACGCTCAGCGGCCGGGTCCGCGACAGTTCCCTCATCCCGGTCGCGGAGCGGCTTGCCCGCGCCGTGGAGGGCGTGGTGGACGTCCGCTGCGCGCTCACCGGCCCGGGAGCGTCGTCCGTGGCCGACGGCGAGACCGAGTGATCTCACGCCCTCCCCGTCCACTCTCAGGGGTACGCCTTTCACGGGCGAGGTCCGCCACCTGACGCGTCCTCGCTCCACGGCCCCGCGCGTGTCGCCGGGAGCCTCATGTCGGGGTATGAAAAGGGATAGGGAATCGGCCGCTGTAACGACTGACCGCCGGGCACGAGTGGAACGCGGAACGAGGAGGGACGTCACGATGTCCGAACAACCGCCAGCGGGTCCTGCAGGCCCGGAGCACGTGCCCGGGGACTTGGGCCGGAGGGTGGCGGCGCGCCGGAGACAGCTCGGACTCTCCAGGGATGAAGTCGCACACCGGGCCGGAACGGCGCCCGGATACATCTCGTACGTCGAGGAACAGTCGGCCACGCCGGGTATCGGCTTCCTGCTACGGCTGGCCCACGCATTGGGGACCTCCCTCGAGGAACTGTCCGGGACGACGGTGGACCTGCCGCCCGGTACGGGCCGGGCCGCCTACCACCCGGAGCTGCTGGAACTCGACAGTGAGGAGTGCTGGGCTCTGCTGTCCACGCACGGCGTAGGACGGGTGGCAATGGCCACCGATGAGGGCCCGGCGATCGTGCCGGTCAACTACGTGGTGAACGACGGGAACGTGGCTTTCAGAACGGCGGACGACGCGCTTCCGGCCCGGGCCCGGGACCACGAGGTGGCCTTCGAGGTGGACCGCATCGACGAAGCGTTCAGCCGGGGATGGAGCGTTCTGGTCGTCGGCAGTGCGAGGGAGGTGACAGACCCCGCGATCCGGCGCGAGCTCACGCAACGTGCACACACCGAGCCATGGGCGGGCGGAGAGCGACACCTCTGGATTTCCGTGCGGGCGAGCCGCGTCACCGGCCGGCGGATCTTCGTACGTGACGCGCCGGCTTGAGTGCTGCGGGAGCGGGCCTTCTCGCTGAGGCCCGCCTCACCGGAAGGCCGCCTGGATTCTGCGGCGGCGTCGACGGCAGGAGGATCTCGTCGCCGGACTGCACGCGCGGAGCTGCCTCACGGACCATCGGGTGCCCTCTCGGACGCGGTGGCCACCACAATTCCCGCGGGCCCGGCGGATGCCGGTCAGATGATGTCGAGAACATCGCTCACCGCTCTGCGCGGGGTCGCCGGAACAACGGGGCCGTACCCGAGGCGCAGGAGCATCTGGGCGTATCCCATGGCAGAGCGCGGGTCGCGCACCGCCCAGCGCAGCTCCGGCCATTCGAGCGCGTGGGAGCTGAGGGACGTCGCCAGTCCGTCGAGGGTGGCCTGGAGCAGGACACGCTCCAGGGCCTGGCCGGCATGCAGCCAGTCGACTCGGCCGTCGCGTTGGGTGCCCAGCACGGCCAGGCAGGGCGATTTCTCGAAGACGGCCGTCTCTCGTCCCTCCACCTGCCGCTCGCCCGCGAAGTCACGCGCCAGGCCCTGGTCCCCGTAACGGCGGGGACCGAAGGCGTACTCCGGAATACCCTCCGCTGTCGTGCGGCCGGAGCCTGCCCGGGTCCAGCGGGCGATGTCCTCGCGCACGTCCTGAGCCGTGGCTTCCTCGTGCTCGGCATCCCGTACCAGGTCGAGGACGGTTTCCACCTGCCAGGGACTCAGGAAGGCCAGGCGGGCGCCCTCGGCCACGGCGGCGCCCTTGAGTCCGTCGCGCACTTCGGGTGGGACGGCCACGTCGGTGAACGGATTCCTGTTCGTGTGCCGCCTTCGTATCGCCGCGTACAGACCTTCCAGATCCTCGTCGGCCGTGGGCGGCCGTACGAAAGCGACCTCCGCGAGCAGTTCGGGATCGGCGGCGTCGGGCAGCAGGGAGAACCGTGCCTGCCACCCGGCGTGTACCGCGCCGACGCGAAGATTGAACAGGGCGGCGCCGCAGCCGAGATGCAGACCCCAGTCGCGCGGATCGGCCGCGGGCAGAACGCGGGCCGGATCCATGAGCAGGCGCAGGATGCCTGTGCTCGGCATGTACTGGAACCGCCAAGGCTGGATGTTGTGCATGGACGGGGCGGCGACGGCATCCGCGACGAACGCCGAGACCACGGCCGGATCCACTGTCTGAGCGGTCACGAGAACCTCCGTGCGCTTACGAGGTGTCCGGGACGGTCACCCGTGGGAAACAACGGCGACGGGAGCGGCGGAGTGATGGATCACCGCATGTGCGACATGGCCGATGTGCAGACCGACCGGAGCCCGCCCGACATGACGCCCGACGACCACGAGGCCCGCGTCGGCGGATGCGTACACGAGTTGTGGGCCTGGCGCACCGACCACCGCCTTTTCGGACACCCGCGTCGACGGGTACTTCTCACGCCAGGGCGACAGCGTGTCCTTGAGGCTCCGGGCGACGTGGTTGCCCAGTTCCAGGCCGATGTCCGGGTCGATGATCTCCGCGCGCCCGTAGGAGGCCGGCAGCGACCAGGCATGCAGCACGCGGAGTGTGCAGCCACGGCAGGCGGCTTCGTCGAAGGCGAAACGGAGGAGGTCGTCGCTGGGCCGGGAGAGGTCGAGCCCCAGCAGCAGGTCGCCGTTGCGTCCTGCCGTCGTAGCATCCGGTGCCCGCGCGCGCCCCGCAGCCGCTCGCACGAGGACGACCGGCCGCCGCGCCGAGCCCAGGACTGTCATCCCGACGGATCCGAGGAGAAAGCCCCTGACCCCGCCGAGTCCTCGGGAACCGAGAACCAGCAACTCGGCAGTCGCCGTTGCGCCGGCTTCGGCGGCGAGCACCTCGGCCGCCCGGCCGGGAAGACTGTCGGTGCTCACCGGTACACCGGGGTGATCCTGCCCGGTCTTGTCCGCTGCGCTCCGGAGCAGGGAGTCAGCCCGCTGGACGTCCGTTTCGGAGTACGTCAGGGGTATCTCGGGCGTGACCGGCCATTCGCGCACGTAGACGATCCGCAGAGGGAGCCCACGCAATTCCGCCTCACGTGCGGCCCACTCGGTCGCGGCAAGGCTTTCGGGGGAGCCGTCCAGGCCCACAGTGACGAATCCGCTCATGTGGATCACTCCTCGGACGGGGCCGTCGGGGAAGGGGTTGTCCTCAGAGTCCTCGCACGTCGGCACGCGGCGGGAGGGGCCGAGGGGCCCGGATCGGGCCCGAACGGCCCCTGCGAGGTGAGGCCGACGTCATGGCTGGTGCCCGCCGTCCGGCTCGGCCGCGCCCATGTCCAGCCGGAACGGTGGATAGTCGTCCGTCATCAGACTCGCGTACGCGCAGACCCGGAGCACCCATCGGTTGAGCCCCATGACCAGGTCGTAGAGATCGCGGGGGTACGTGCCGGTGAAGGTGAGGGCGACGGCGGCGATGACGACGAGCACGAAGATCAGCCCTCCCGACCACCAGACGCTCTGGAAGCTCCCCATGAAAAAGCCGGTCACGACGTAGTGGGGGAGGGCGAGAAGCCACCACTTGACCAGGACAAGTCCTCGCGACAGGCGCTGAGGAAAGACGATGTCCAGCCGGGCTGGGTAATCGGGTACCTCGCCCAGGCTGAAGGGCGGGTACCGGTCCGTTCCGAGGGCGCCGTAGGCGTAGTACGAGACCCGCCACGTCCAGCGCAGAACCCCGAGATTGAAGTCGAACAACGCCCGTGGATACCGCTCGGTGAACAGAATCGCGAAGAACGCCACCACGCCCACCAGGAAGAACGCTGTCCAAAGGAAGAACAGCACCACACAGTGCGGGATCACGAGAAGCCACTTCACGAGCCACAGCCACTGTGACAGCGGCGCCTCCGGGGTCGCCTCGACCCGTACAGGACGATAGACGGCGTGAGGTGTCGTCATGGGAGTCAACTCCTTCGCACGGTCAGGTGGGATCGGCCTGACGTTTCCACGTTCCTCCGTGGCCCGGCCCGCCCAGGAGCCGCGCTTCGAGATCTCGGCGAACGGTTCCGGTCAGTGCTGCGAGGCGGCGCGAGACGGTCGGTTCGAGTGGCTCGGGATCGCGGATGCGACGAGCGGATGCGGGCAGCGCGGCGACGTCGTCGACGAACCGCTCGTGCGCTGCGGCGAGATCGTCCCGGGGGCCGAGCCGGGATCCTTCGCGCATCACTGTGCGAAGGAGAGGATCGGCCCCGGTGGGCGGAGCCTCGTCCCACAGCGCGATCACGTCGGTGGTCAGGGGGGCTCGGAAGACCTGCTTGCGCCCGGGAGCGGTCACTTTTCCCGAGGAGAGCTTCATGGTGGGACGGCCGTCGTATTCGACGAGTTTGTAGGCCGAATCCACGTAGGGTGCGTCGGCCGACGTACCCACGCGTGTACCGACCGCGTACACGTCGATAGGCGCCTTGCCCTTCACGAGAGCGTCGATGGCGTGCTCGTCCAGGCCGCCGCTGGCGATGATCCTGACGTCCGGCAGTCCGGCCTCGTCAAGGATCGCGCGCGCCCGTCCGGCGAGCTCTCCCAGGTCCCCGCTGTCGAGCCGGACCGCGCAGCCCGGCCTGCCCAGCTCCCGCAGCACCCGGGCAGCGGTCGTCACGCCCGAGACCGTGTCGTAGGTGTCGACCAGGAAGGCGACCGGGCCGTGGTGCGTGCGTGCGAAGGCCCTGAACGCGTCCTCCTCGCCCGGAAACACCTCGATGTACGAATGGGCCATGGTCCCCGAAGCGGTGAGATTCAGGCGTGTCGCGGCGGCGACATTGCTGGTGCCGGCGAACCCCACCAGGCTGCCCACGCGCGCCGCCTGGAACCCTGCCTGCGGCCCATGAGTGCGCCGCAGGGAGAAATCCACGACGGGGTGTCCGGCTGAGGCGAGCACGCACCGTGCCGCCTTCGAGGCGAGCGCCGTCTGGTGGCTGACCTGGTTGAGGAGGTAGGTCTCCACCATCTGGGCCTGCGGCAGTGGCGCGGTCACTTCCAGCAGCGGTTCCCCGGCGAACACGACGCGGCCCTCCGGGACGGCCCGGACCTCGCCGTCGAAAGCCAGGCCGAGAAGGGGCCTCAGCTCCGCAGGTGGTCTGCCCAGAGCGTCCGCGAAGTCCTGGACGTCGTCCGAAGTGACGCGGAAGCCGGCCAGGTGATCGAGAGCCGACTCCAGTCCCGCGCTCACCAGGAAACCCCGCCGGCTCGGCAGACCCCGGACGAAGAGACTGAAAGTCGCGGACCTGTCCATCCCTTCTTCGAGTAGGACAGGGCCATCGTCACTTCGTAGAGATCGGTCGTGGTGATGTCGGACATGGGGCTCGCCGCTCTCGTCACCGGGTTCCGAAGGGGCCGCGTGCGGTGTTTCCAGGATGGGACTCGGCGCCCGAGGTCTGATAGGGCCGACCGGCCCCGCGCGAGCCACAGGGACACGGGTCTCCGCCAGGGACCTTCGGCCCTTTGGCGGACCCTCGCGGCCCTCGTCCGCCAGGTTCCGCGCTGACAGTTTTGAATCAGGAAGCCGAGTTTCCTGCCCGAGGAGGAATCATGCGCAACGGCGAAACCGGCACTGCGGAAGCCGGCACGGTCGTGGTGGGGGTGGACGGTTCTTCCGAATCCAGGTCGGCAGCGTTGTGGGCGGCGGCCGAGGCGAACCGGCGCGACAGCGAGCTGTGCCTCGTCTACGGCGCCGACCTGGACCGACTGTCCATCGCCCTGTCCGTCGAGACTGTGGAGCGCTATCGAGAAGCCGGTCGTGCTCTGCTGGCCGACGCCGCCGAAGTGGTGCAGGAGCGCTTTCCAGAGCTGGGAGTCACCCGGAAACTCAGCCGACGGGAGCCCGTGGACGCCCTGCTCGGATACGCCGACCCGGGCGGGTGCGTCGTGGTGGGAAACCGCGGCCGCGGCGGCTTCTCGGCACTCCTGCTCGGTTCCGTCGGGCTGGGTGTGGCGACGCGCAGCGAGGTTCCTGTCATCGTGGTCCGGGGCGACCTCGACCGGCCGGAGAGCGGGACGGTCACCGCGGCGGTGCGCGCGGAGACCGATCTGCGCTGGCTCCGCCACGCCGCGCAGGAGACACTTCTGCGCAAGGCGGAACTGCGCCTCGTGAGCGTGTGGAAGGTACTGGACTCCGTCGGCAGTGTCGTGACCATGCTCGACGACGTGGACGAACTCGCCCAGCGGCGCGTAGAGCTCGTCGTGGGCCTCGGGGAAGCGCTCCGCGACGAGTTTCCCAGCCTCACCGTCCATACGGACGTCCGGTCCGGAAGGTCCTCCTCAGGTGTCCTGGTCGAGGCCAGTCGGGGAACAGACCTGCTGGTGGTAGGAGGCCGACGCCGGACCAGGGGTCCGGGATCCGGAGTCGGCCGAGTGGCACACGCGCTCATTCACCATGCCCACTGTCCTGTGGAGGTCGTACCGGTCGAGGAAGTGCCATGACGATTCCCGCCGTACGCAACGGCATACTCGTCGGCGTCGACCCCCGGGAGCAATCGGTCCCGGCGCTCAGCTGGGCGGTCGAGGAGGCTGCCCGCAGGAGGATCCCCCTGCGCCTCGTCGTAGCGATACCGCCCACGCGCGACACCCATCACGTCGACACGCTCCCGCACTACAGAGCTCTGAAGGCACAGGGCGAAGGAGCTCTCGCCGCGGCGGCCGGAGTGGTGACGGGTATGCGCCCGGAGGTCCCTGTGGGAACGGAACTGCTCGACGGCGTGCCCGCCGCGGTCCTCTGCCGGGCGGCGGCCCAGGCGCGGATGGTGGTCGTCGGATCCCGGCGTCTGAGCCGCCCCGAGGAAATCATCAGCGCGAGCTCCGTGGCCGTACCTGTGAGCGCCCGGGCGGACTGTCCGGTCGTCGTGGTCGCACGGCCCGAACCCACGGGCCGGAGCGGCAGCCCTCACCTCGTCGTGGGTGTCGACGGCAGCGACACGTCACGTGCAGCCGTTGCCTTCGCAGCGGAGGAAGCGAGTGTGCGAGGAGCCTCTGTCCATGCCGTGGCGGTGTGGCACCGGCCGATCGTCCACCTCGGTGACGAGGCCGCCGCCGTCGAGGAACTGCGCCGGGTGCTGTCCGAAACCGTTGCGGGGTGGGGAGAGACGTATCCGGATGTGGAGGTCACTCAGGAAGTGCTGCGGGGACACCCGGTGGAGAAGCTTGCCACGGCTTCGGCGGAGGCACAGGCGGTTGTCGTGGGGCGGCGCGGACATGGCGGTTACAGCGGCATGCGACTCGGTTCCGTGGTGCACGGCCTCCTGCACAGGGCGCAATGCCCTGTGATCACCGTGCCCACGCACCGGCACGGTTGAGCGCCGACCGGTACGAGCCCGCGCGCCCCGCTGTCGAACGGAGATACCGTGTCAGGTCATGAGCAAGGTCCGACGCCGACGGAAGTGGCCGTCCGCGACGACGGCCTGACGGAGGAAGAGGCCACCAGTCGCCTCGCGCGTTACGGACCGAACACGGTGGCGGCGGAGCACGCGGTGCGGCTTCGTACCCGCGTCGCGGCTCAGCTCCGCGACCCTTTGATCATGGTTCTGCTCGGAGCGATCGCCCTGACGCTGGCCATCGGCGACCATGCCGATTCCGTTGTCATCGCCCTCGTGATCGTCGTGAACACCACCGTCGGCGTCGTGCAGGAGATCAGAGCCGATCACGCGGTTTCCGCTCTGTCCGCCCTGTCGGCTCCCGGCGCGCGAGTGCGACGCGGCGGCCTCGAACGAGAAGTGCCGTCCGCCGATGTCGTTCCGGGAGATCTCGTTCTGCTGGGTGAGGGAGACATCGTCCCGGCGGACGCCCAGCTCCGCCACGCCTCCGCCTTGCTGCTCGACGAGTCCATGATGACCGGTGAGGCCGTCCCCGTGGACAAGGCGCTTCTTCCCGGCTCCCCGGAGGCGGCCAGGCTCCAGGCCGGCACCATCGTGCTCCGTGGAAGGGGGGTCGCCCACGTGACGGCCACGGGGAAGGCGAGTGCCCTGGGCCGGATCGCGCAGCTGCTGGACACCCGTCCCCAGACCACGCCCCTGCAGCACCGTCTGGCGGCGCTGGGGAGAGTTCTGGCTCTCGTCACGCTGGGACTGTGCCTCCTGGTCTTCGGGCTCGGCCTGGCCCGCGGAACGGATGTCGGGACGATGGCAGTGACCGCCATCAGCCTTGCGGTGGCAGCTGTTCCCGAGTCACTCCCAGCCGTGGTGACCCTGGCTCTGGCTCTCGGCGCGCGGCGCATGGCCGCGCGCCACGCTCTGATCCGCCGCCTGTCGGCCGTGGAGACCCTGGGCTCGGTGTCCGTGGTGGCGACGGACAAGACCGGCACGCTGACAGAAGGGCGCATGGTCGTCGAGCGGCTGTGGACCCCACAGGCTGAGGCCGGGTTCACCGGTTCCGGGTACGACCCGGCCGGCGACGTCCTGGTGTCCGGAAGCGGGGGCCCCGACTCCGTAAGGGAAGTGCTCCGAGCTGCCGCACTGTGCAACGACGCTCGCCTGCGTCCGCCGTCGGAGGCCGACGACGGCCGTTGGA
The DNA here is from genome assembly GCF_040650955.1 of Streptomyces sp. NPDC048560. Lineage (NCBI taxonomy): Bacteria > Bacillati > Actinomycetota > Actinomycetes > Kitasatosporales > Streptomycetaceae > Streptomyces > Streptomyces sp. NPDC048560. Next base: position 172,035 of record NZ_JBEZIJ010000009.1, on the reverse strand, counting down.
CCGCTCTGGGCGACCCTACCGAGGCCGCGCTGCTCGCAGCGGCCGCCAAGGCCGGCTGCGACGACCAGCAGGAACTGAACGCGCGGTACCCGAGAAGGGGCGAGGAGCCCTTCGACAGTCTCCGCAAGAGGATGACGACGTTGCACGGCACACCCGAGGGCCCCTTCCTGATCTGCCTGAAGGGTGCGCCCGAAGTCGTGCTCGACGAAGCCGTGATCGACGCACCCGCAGCGCTCATCCGGCATGCCCGGGAGCACGCGGCCGCGCTGGCAGCCGAAGGATACCGGGTCCTCGCCATCGCCTCGGCCCTCCGGGACGAGGCACCCACGCCGCTGCGGGACGGTGAGACCGGACTGCGACTGCTGGGACTCGCCGGCCTGAGCGACCCGCCCAAGAAGGCTGCTGAGGCGACGCTGGCCGACTGCAGGGCCGCGGGCATCACGCCTGTACTGATCACTGGCGATCATCCGGCGACCGCGCAGGCGATCGCATCGCGCGTCGGTGTGCTCGACCACGGGGCGTCGCCCGCAGATGTGGTCACCGGGCGAGCGCTGGCAGCAGGTGAGGTGCCGGACCCGACGCGGGTCAGAGTGTTCGCACGCACCGATCCCGAGCAGAAACTCGACATCGTCGAGGCATGGCGTGCTCGTGGACATGTCACCGCCATGACCGGGGACGGCGTGAACGACGGTCCGGCGCTCCGCCGCGCCGACATCGGCGTAGCGATGGGCCGCCGCGGCACGGAAGTGGCCCGCCAAGCCGCCGACCTGGTGCTGACCGACGACGAACTCTCGACAGTGGTGGCCGCGGTGGAGGAAGGGCGCCGCGTGTACGACAACATCCGCCGGTTTCTCCTCTACGGGATGGCCGGCGGCATGGCCGAGATCCTGGTGATGCTGGTCGGCCCTCTCCTCGGACTTCCGCTTCCGCTGCGTGCCGGTCAGATTCTGTGGATCAACCTTCTCACTCACGGCCTCACCGGAGTGGCACTGGGCGCCGAGCCGGTTTCCCCCGGGTCGATGCGGAGGCCGCCGCGGCCACCGGAGCAGCATGTGCTGGGCGATGGCCTGTGGCAGCGCATGTTCTTCCTGGGGGCGGTCGTGACCGTGACCTCGCTGACAGCGGGACTCTGGGCCCACGCCCTCGACCGGCCCTGGCAGAGCGTGCTGTTCCTGTCTCTCCTGATGGCGCAGCTCGGCGTCGTGCTCGGCTTGCGGGACCGGCTGCTGACCAGGGAGAACATGTTCTTGCCTGCCGCTGTGGTGGTGTCGGCCGGGCTGGCGGTCGCGGCCCTCTACGTACCTTTCCTGCGCGCGGTACTGGACACCGTGGCACTCGGCTGGTCGGAGCTCGCTCTGGCAGCCGCCGTTGCTGTGCCGGCCTTCGTGGCGGCGCGGCTCAGTGGGCACTTCTGGATGCGGCGGCCCGGCAGCACCGCCGTGCGAGGGGAATCATAGGAACGGCTGTGGCGCGGTCCGGCGTGGGTATCGCGCGGACCGGTCCCTGCTTACTTCCTCAGATCAGCACCACCTGCGCATCAAATCCGGGTAAGTGATACCCCTAGGGGTATCATGAGGTGAATTGCCGTTCTTGTCGCATCAGAAGGGGAAACCATGGGATACGCCCGGACCGTGCGCGTCCATGCCGGCTTTGCCAGGACTGTGGATGCCGCCCGCCAAGCCCTTGCCTCGCAAGGATTCGGAGTGCTCACCGAGATCGATGTCGCAGCAACGCTCAAGAGCAAGATCGGCCGGGACATGGAGGACTACGTGATCCTGGGCGCCTGCAACCCCCAGTTGGCCGAGAGGGCACTTGACATCGACCGGGACATCGGGCTCCTGCTGCCCTGCAACGTGGTGGTTCGCACCGAGGGCTCCACGACGGTGGTGCAGGCACTCGACCCCGCCACCATGGTCACTTCGACCGGCCTTGACGCCATGAGCGCGGTCGCGGACGAGGCCACCCGCAGACTGGACATCGCGCTTGCCCAACTTGCCGAGGAGCTCAACCGATGAACCAGACCTTGCCGGACACGGCCCCGGAGACCTCTGCGACCCAGGAGGCTGCGCGGGCCGAGGAAGAAGCCTCGGCCCGCGCGGTACTCAACCGGCTGCGCCGCGCACAAGGGCAGCTGGCCGGAGTGATCACGATGGTCGAGGAAGGCCGCGACTGCCGAGACGTGGTGACCCAGCTCGCCGCCGTCAGCCGTGCGCTGGACCGTGCCGGATTCAAGATCATCGCCTCCCGCATGCGGGAATGCCTGACCGTCCCCGAGAGCGGTGCCCCCACCATGAACGAGGCGGAACTGGAGAAGCTGTTCCTCACCCTGGCCTGATCACCGCCGCCGGCGCCGGTGCCCGGGCGGAGGCCGCGATGTTCAGACGCGTGTGAGGTCCAGCCGGATGTCCACGACCCCCTCCACCGCACGGACGGCCCTGGCCAGCAGTGGCACCAGTGCCCGGTCGTCCAGGTGCCCGCCCAGAACGACCACCCCGTCCCTGACCGAGACCTCGACCCCCGTCGTGTTAGGTACGTTCGGCAGCACACCGCTGCGGATTTCCGCTGCGATCTCTTCGTCCGAGCGCAGGAACACCTTCAGCAGATCGCCACGGCTGACAACTCCCTCGAGCATGCCCACGCGGTCCACCACGGGCAGCCGCTTGACGTGCCGACGCGCCATGATCCTCGCCGCTTCGGCCAGGGTGGCGTCAGGGTGCACGGTGACCGCGGGGCTCGACATGAGCTCCTCCGCACAGACCGCACCGGCCCTCGCCACGTCGCTCGGCAGCCGGTCGGAGGCCGTCGGCACGTCGACCCGGTATTCCTCCTTGGGCAGCAGGTCGGCCTCCGAGACCACGCCGATCACCCGGCCCTCACCCTCGAGTACAGGCAGGGCACTGATCTTCCACTGCTCCATCAGCTGGACGATCTCCTTGTACGACGCGCGGCGTCCTACTGCGACCGCGGTGTGGGTCATGACATCACTCACGGTGTGGGGCGAGGCGGTCATCGGCGGACTCCTTCGTCGAGGGCGGACATGCCTTTTCGTGTCATGCGTCGTGACGCCTCCAGCTGGGGCCCACCCGTTGCCACTCGCGCTCCCATTCCGTGATTCGGTAGCGACCGGCCACGCGGCGCACGACGAGTCCGGTGGCAGCGGCCGCTCCCGCTCCCGCGGCCGCGGTGAAGGCCCCGACGGTGAACGCTCCCGCCACGACGTGTTCATGACTGAGCGGAGGAGCAGTGACATGGCCTCGGCGGTCCAGCCACACAGTGGTGCGATCCCCTCGTTCCAGGCCCGCCGGAACGAGCGCGGTGCCGCGGTCAGGGTCTCCCTCCAGCGCGGTCCAGCGGACAAGGGCCCGTACGGTCTCGCCGTGGCCTGTTTCTCCCAGAGAGAAGTCGGCCGGGAGAACTCGGCGGACGACCACGGCGGGGACCTGCCTCCGAGAAGCTTCCTGGTCGGCGGCGACAGCCAGGTCGTGTGCGTACACAGCCCGTGCCGCGGCCGCGCCGGCCGCCGGGGCGCCCAGGACCAGGAGCGCGGAGAGGACCAGGAACGCCCACGCTTCCAGGAGGTCGACGCGTCGTCGCAACGGATGGTCACGCCACTGCCGTCTCCATACGGGCGCAAGCATGGTGGCTCACGGCGTCCGCGTCGCGCCGGCCAGGTCGTCGGCGATTCCCTCGGCCCACTCGGCGATTCTGTCCATGTCGCGGAAGTCACCGCCTCGGCCCTGTTCCAGGATCATCCGTGCGACACGGCCCTGCGCTCCGGCTTCGAGCTTTCCGCCGAAGGTGACGTGCTCGCGCGCCTGGGTTCTGCGCTCCGCACGTCGGGCGCCGGGAACCGGCGGGAGGTCGCGCTCGGACGCCGACGGGTCCAGTGGACCGCTGCTGAAGAGCCAGACCGGCCGTTCGGTGAGGCCGCGTCGGTGCTTTCTGGTGAAACGCCGCGCGTCCCGGTGCCAGCGCCCCGCGTACAGGGCGCCACCGAGCACGACTGCGTCGTAGGGGGCGATGTCCTCGATCTCCGCAGCGGGCCGGACGTCGGTCATCAGACCTGCGTCGGCGTCGTGCAGGACTGTCCCGATGGCCTGGGCTATTTCTGCGGTGGAACCATTCTTGGTCCCGTAGGCGATCAATACTTTCAGCACTTTTCGGGACACCGTTTCCACCACCTTCTGCGACTACCGCCACCGGTCGGCGCCCTCGGCTCACCGGTGCGGGCCCGTTCCTACCAGGCTGCGCCCTGCGTGCGGGCGACTCCAGGGCCTGTGAGCCCACCAGCCTGGGCCAACTGGCCCACTTCCCCTGGCCTCGCGCTCCGGCAGGCGACTCGACGGCTGTGGCGCCGAACGTCCCTCGGCGTGACCCGACCGACCCTCTCGTCGAGCGTGTCCGAGTGAGAAGGTGAGAGTGGGAGTGCACACGGTCCGGCGATGCAGGGCGGTGGTGAACGTGTGGTTGCCCTTGGTTGTGGGAGTGGACGGATCCCCCTCCAGCCTGTCGGCGCTCGACTGGGCCGTGGACGAAGCGTCTCGCCTGGCGATCCCACTTCATCTGATCCACGCCTCGATGGGTCGCGATGATGACGTGATTCCGGGGACTCCGGAAGCGGCTCGCGGGAAGGCCGACGCGCTCCTGGGCTCAGCGGTGAAGCGCGCTCACCTTCGCAACCCCGAGGTGAAAGCGACCGTGGAGGTTGTGGACGCCGGTCCGGTCCGAGCTCTCCTCCAGGGAGGGCACAATGCCTCGGCGCTTGTTGTGGGTGCGCGCGGCCACGGTGCTCTGGAAGGGCTCCTGCTCGGATCTGTCAGCCTCGCGGTTGCCGGCCGCGCGTTGTGCCCGGTGGTCGTGGTACGCGGCGGGACTCCGGCGGCGGCAGTTCGTCCGGGCCGGATACTCCTCGGCGTCGAGAACGCCGCGGCGAGTTCGGCAGCCGTCGAGTTCGCCTTCCAGATGGCTGAGGCGCGAAGCGTAGGACTGGACGCGGTGACCGCGTGGCGCCGCCCGGTACACACGTCAGCCGCCGGACCCCTGGAGGCCACTCAGCTTGCGCGGCATGCGGAAGCCCTGCTTGACGAGGCGCTGCGCCCTTTGGTGAGCAAGCACCCCACGGTCGACGTACGACGCACGGTTGTCGGCGGCAGCGCGCGCGACATCCTCGTCAAGGGTTCGGCGACGACGGACCTGTTGGTCGTGGGCGCCCGCCGCCGCCGGGGGCGGGTGGGGACACTTCTCGGCAAGGTCAATCACGGCGTACTCCACTACGCCGAATGCACGGTGGCCCTGGTGCCGCAATGGGAGACCCCGGACAGTTCGTAGACCACGGGAGGAGCGATCGTTCGCTCACGGCCCGGGCGGTCGAGGCCGCCCGCCACTGGCCGTTCAACGTATGCCGGGGCACGATACATACAGGGATTGCTGAGTTCCTCCGGGGACTACGGAGACTGTGATGATCGGCAGCAGCGACGGCTCCCACGAGAAGCCGCAGGTCAGAGTCTTTCTGCTCGACGACCACGAGGTGGTGAGGCGTGGGGTGCACGACCTGCTGGACGCGGAACCGGACCTGACGGTGGTGGGCGAGGCAGGCACCGCCGAGCAGGCGCTGGCGAGGGTGCCCGCACTGCGCCCACATGTCGCGGTTCTGGACGTGCGGCTTCCGGACGGCGACGGCGTGAGTGTGTGCCGGGAACTCCGGTCGGGCATGCCCGATCTCGCCTGCCTCATGCTGACCTCTTTCGACGACGAGGAAGCTCTGGTGGACGCGATCATCGCCGGTGCGTCCGGCTACGTCCTCAAGCAGATCTGCGGTAACGACCTGGTGAAAGCCGTGCGCACGGTGGCATCGGGCCAGTCCCTGCTGGACCCCGGTGCCACCGCTCGTGTGATGGCCCGCCTCCGCCAGGACAGCGCTCCTCACGACGACCCGCTGAAGGGACTGCCGGGATTGACCGACCGGGAGCGGGACATCCTTGTCCTGGTGGGGGAGGGCCTGACCAACCGGGAGATCGGGAAGCGGCTTTTCCTCTCGGAGAAGACCGTCAAGAACAACATCTCTCGGCTGCTGGCCAAGCTCGGTGTGGAGCGCCGGGTGCAGGCCGCAGTCATCGTCACCCAGGCGATGCCGAAGCATGAACGCGAAAAGACACCCCATGCCTCCCGGCACGACAGCCGTCGGCGGGACTGACTGACTTCTTCATGTCCTGCCGCACCATCCGTGCCTGGGACGTCGTGGCGATCCCCGTTCGGGCGGTCGGTTCACGGGAGCCCGGATCGCTGTCATCCCGTCTCATTCGGAGACGCGGACAGCGAGCGCCGGACGGATGGCGGCCGCGCGCCGAGCCGGTCCGATCGTGGCCAGGAGCGATGCCGCGAACGTAGCTGCGGCCAGGCCGCAGATACTGCCCCATTCGACCGGGAAGCCTCCTTCGAGGCCCTCGAACGCGGCGCTGTTGCTGTACATCAGCCAGGTGGTGAGTACGCCGAGCAGAGATCCGAGCACGATTCCCTCCGTGGCGATGAAGGCGCTCTCCCACAGGAAGGACCGCTGGATGGTCCGGGAACGGAAGCCGAGGGCCCGCAGGATGCCGATGGTGCGTCGGCGTTCTCGTACGGAGCGGACCATGACGACTCCGAGGCCGGTGATGCCCACGCCGAGGCCGAGTGCGAGAAAGCCCTGCATGAGGCGGAAGAAGGCGGTGCTGGAGTCGAACTGGCGGCGGACGTCCGACTCGATGGGTGTGGCCACCAGGCTGGACGACAACTGCTCGCCCTGCAGGCGGGCGGCCAGGGCGTCAGGGGACGTTCCGGGGCGGTTCCTGACGAGGGCGGAGGCGTTCTGGGCCTGATCTCCGAAGAGCTCGCGCGCAGCCTGTTCGCTGGTCACGACGGGGTAGGTCGTCGAACGGGAACCGGCGCCCGGGTAGAAGACCATTCCGTTGGTGAGCACCCCCGCGATGACCTTCCGGTCGCTGCGACCGGTCCGGGGATCCGTCAGGGTGAGGGCGTCGCCCGGGTCGTAGTAGTCGCCCGCAGGGCCGCCGGTGCTGCCGAAGAATCCGTCGATCACGACGTACCGGGGATCGGAGGCGAGAGTCCGCCACACCGCGGCGTCGTCTGCCAGGCCCGGCAGACGCTCCCGGAACGTGATGCCGGTGACTGTCCCGTCGGGCACGCCGACGACGGCGGCGTCCAGTGGCTGAGCACTTCGCTGCCCCGGATCGGTGGCCCGCCCAGTGGCGTTGAGCAGCGGTGTGACGGCGGCGATCTCGGCGGCCGACCGGCCACCACGGAGTTCGGATACGAACCGGTCGCGGGACGCCTGCGGGGTGTAGTCAAGTCGCAGGGAGTATCCGGCTGTGGCATCGGCGACGACTCCGTCGACTCCGGCACGGAGAATGCCCGAGATCTCCGTCAGGAGGATGAGCACGAATACGATCAGTGTGTACATCACCAGCGTCGCGCCGGTCCGGAACCGTTTGGCCAGCGGATATGCGACGGCGAGCCGTGCCGCGAGGCCGGACTCCGACGGTCGCTCCAGCAGTCTGCGCGCGGGTCGGAGCAACACCTTCTGGTTCTCGCTGACGAGGACCACGGCGGAGAAGGCGGCCAGGGCGCCCTGGACGACGTACACCGACATCGAGGGCGCGTCGAAGATACGGGGGCGGACGACGGGCGCCAGCAGTGTCCAGGCGAGAACCGTACCGGCGACCAGGTTCGTGGTGGCGTGCCGGGGGAGGACACGCAGCAGCGCCGGAGTGGCGAAGGCGAGGGCCAGCGCCGGCATGAGGTACGTCGCATCGGGCTGGCTGCGCGCCACGGCGGGGACGGTCACGAGCGCGCACAGGACCGCCAGGGTGCCGGACACGATGAGCAGCCGGCGTCGAGGCCGACGTCCGGGCGACGCCGGAAGGTCCCGAATGGCGGCGATGATGTTGAACCTGCTGATGCGCAGGCTGGTCGCGAGGATCGCGGCGAGGGCGATCAGCAGGCCGATGGCGATGCCGTTGAGGATGCTGGTGGGGGTGACGGCGAAGGCGATCCGGATGCTGCTGCCGCCGACCGACCATCCACGGAAGATCTCCGCAGCCACCACGGCGACGCCCCAGCCGACACCGACGCCGATGGCCACGCCCGGCAGCGCGGACAACAGCGCGTACGCGGCCCCCTCAAGGGTGAAGGAACTGACCAGGCGCGAGCGTTTCATCCCGACCGCGCGCACCATTCCCATCTGGGACTTCCGCTCCTCACCCAGCATGACGAAGATGTTCACCAGTAGGAGAGCGCCTGCGATGATGCTGAAGCTGCCGATCATGATGAACAGTGCGCCTATGGAGTCCCCGGCCTGTTCGGCTTCGCGCAGGACGGTGTGCTTCGGGGTCTCGATCGTTGTCTGGCCGGCGTCGGGACTCAGCGCTTGACGGATGTCCGCGGTCACCCGCGCGGTCAGGGCGTCTCCGCTCTCGACACCGCCGCGGTTGGAGACGAAGGTGACGGAGCGCGGCTCCCCTCCGGCGGCCCGGGCAGCGGATTCGAGCGTCCCAGGAGCCAGGAAGGCGTCATGGTTCAGCCTGCCGCCGAGGCCCACGCCCGCCAGGCCCCGCTCCGGAACCACGCGGTCCACCTGGAAGGCCTGGGGTGTCCCGAACAGATAGAGCGTGATCGGCTGGCCGGCTCCCAGGCGCAGGGACCGTGCCAGCGGCTCGTTGATCACGACCTCTCCTGGCTTCGGATTCGGCCCGCCGAGCCCGGGATCGCCGCCTCGCGTTCCGAAGCCGGACGCCTCCCTGAAGTCCATCTGCCAGGCCAGGACACGCGGTTCCGCGAGCGTGCGGGCGCCGGGCTTGCTGACGCCCGATGCCTGGGTGACCTGGGCGTTCAGTACGCCATCGACATCGTGATCGTCAGACAGCCCGGCCAGCCGCTCGGCGACGGCACGCCCGGTCGGACCGTCGGGCGAGACGACGCGCTCGTCCACCGGCCCCAGGGTCCGGTACGCCTCCTGGCGTACGGAGAAGTTCAGAGTGTCGCCGACGACCAGTGCCCCGATGATGACGGCCGTGCCGAGCACGGATCCACCGATCACCAGGGCGGCCTCGGTGCGCCTGCGGGCGAGCTGCCGGAAGGCCAGTCTCCGTGCCACAGGCTGCCGGACGGCCACCAGCACGAGGAGCGCCAGAGCGGCCGCAAGCAGGATGAGCAGCGGGGCCAGCAGGTTCGGATACATGGTCAACCCAAATGGACGTCGGCGTCGGCGTCAGGGGAGAGACTCCGCTGGTGGAGGTCCTCGACCAGCTGACCGTCGCGCATCCGGATCAGCCGGGGGACTCGCGAGCCGATGGCGGGGTCGTGCGTGACGAGGACTATCGCCTGACCCTCGTCCTGGTTGAGTTCACACAGCAGGTCCATCACCTGGCCCGCCATCGCGCTGTCGAGGTTACCGGTGGGTTCGTCCGCCCATACGATCGCAGGACGTCCGGCGAGGGCGCGGGCGATGGTCACCCGCTGTTGTTCACCTCCCGACATCTCGTTCGGCCGGTGCTCGACCCGGTGCGACAGGCCCACCCGGTCGAGCATCTCCAGCGCCCTTCGGCGTGCCTCACGCGACGGCTTGCCGACCAGCAGCAGGGGGAGCTCGACGTTCTCCACCGCGGAGAAGACCGGGATGAGGTTGAACGCCTGGAAGACGAAGCCCATCGTCCGGGCCCGGTGCTCCGTCCGTGCGGCGTCCGACATCGCGAAGAGGTCGTGGCCGTCGACCACGACACGGCCGCCGTCGATGTCGTCAAGCCCGGACAGGCAGTTCAAAAGCGTGGTCTTCCCGGACCCGGACGGGCCCATTACCCCCACCATCTCCCCGTGGCGCACCAGGAGATCCAGATCGAGCAGGGCGGTCACCGTCACGGAGCCCGTCCGGTAGATCTTGCGTACCCCGGTGGCCGAAAGGAGCGCCCGGTCGGTGGTCATGGCTTCCATGCCACATCCGCAAGGAACCGGATGCTAGGGCCGCCCAGACCCGGAACAGGGCCGAACGGCCCGACCGTCCGCGAGCATCGGTGAATCCCTGTCCGTCATCACCTCGATCAGGCGCCGGGCTGCCCAGTGCGGTCCTCGGGCCCGTACCTCCGTGCTGAGCCGGGCCAGGCCCGGAAGGGGATCGGAGAGAAGGCGGGCGACGGCCGTGCCGACGCTCCGGGACGAGAGGGTGACCGGGTTCAGACAGACGCCTGCTCCAGCTCTCTCGGCATCGTGGGCGACGGCGAACTGGTCGCTGGAGAACGGGAGAAGCAGTGCGGGTACGCCTGCCTGCAGGCACTCCGTGAAGGAGTTGTTGCCTCCGTGGTGGACCATCGCGGCCATCCGCGGCAGCAGGTCGGTCTGCGGCACGGTGTCGACCACGAGCAGCCGCTCCCGTCGGCCGGTGACATGCTCCGTCCGCCTTTTCACCTCCGCGCCGCGGTCCCCGGCGGCCACGACGACACTCGCACCGGTGTGATCGAGTATGCCTTCGGCGACAGTGGCCAGGATGTCGTCCCGAGCGGACAGTAAGGTACCCAGCGCGACCAGCACTACGGGGCGACCACCAGCACCGAGTCGCGCCAGTTCGCCGGCCCAGGGTTCCGCGAGTGGCTCAAGGGGGACAGCCGCACCGGGTTTGCCGGCGCCGCCGGAAGCCACTCGAACGAGGGATAGTTGAGCACCACGGCGTGCGGTGATGCCAGTGCGAAGGCTCGTCCGGGCGGAGGCCGGTGGGGCGCGCGGGCTTCGGCGAAGTCCGAGAACAGGCGGTTGAACACCGCGTCGTTGGCTTCCGCCGCCTTCAGCAGAACCGCGAGCTCGGTCCCGTCCGGGCGGACGGCCGACGGCCAGGCGTAGGGAACACCGAAGTAGTCACCAGGGCCGGCGGGCACGTAGCTTGGGTGACCGGGGCAGTACGTGGCGTATGGCAGCCCGAGGCAGTGCAGGGCCAGCGTCGCGGCGTAACTGAGCTGATCCACCACGTACCAGTCAGGGCGCAGCCGCTCGTTCAGCGCCGACAACTCCTCCAGTACCCGTTCCGGCTTCGCCAGCATGTCGGCGCGGCGGTGGCGTGCCTGCGCGAGCAGGGCCGGAACGGCTCCCTGCCTCGTGGCGTCCAGGAACTCCCGCGGACTCCCGTGCCGCCCGGTCGGAGGCCGGATGCGCTCCGGACGATCTGCTGCTGGCGGGAGTCCGCCGGCGCCGTCCGCATGGGGCTGCCTCTCGACCCGGAGGACCTTGCCTCCTTCGCGAACGGTAGTGCCGCACTGCGAACCACGGCATCCGAGGGATGGGAGCAGGCCGTGCTGTGGCACGGTCGTGCCACCCAGGCGCTACGGCGCCGGCTGCTCGCGGGCTCCTCTCCCCTGGAGGTCCGGCACCTGCTGGAGGTCGCTCAGGCGTGCGGCCTTCGCCCGCTGGAACCGGCGGAAGCGGTTGGGCCGGCCCGTGACACCGACCGTGGCGTCCGCCACGCGGCCTGGCGCTACCTCGCGCACATCGAGGGCGGCGCGACCGCGCTGCCCGCCCCGAGCGCCTGCAAGCCGGGCGCGACGGGTGGGGCGGGTACGAACCGAGGTGCGGGCGGACAGGATGACGATGCCTACGAGCGGCTGATGCTCGCCGCGGTCTGGGCGCGGCAGATGGGGCGTGAGCACGAGTACGCCGCACCGCTGCGCGAGGTCGTCCGGCCACTGCCGTCCGCCACGGGACAGGGGATCCTCGTGGCCCAGTCGATGCTCCTCGGGCGGCTCGACGCACCCGGCGCCGGGCTCAGTGGGGGACTCAGCGTGCTGCTCGGCGACGCTCTGACGGGCACCGAGCCGGTCGCGCGAGTGGTCACACTGGTGACCGCCGGCCATGAGGACCTCGCTGCCGGCGGTCCGCTGATCCGGTGCCGGGGTGACGATCACTGGGTGATCGCCCTGCCCGTGGACACCGTCTCGTCCCTTGCCCAGGAGGAGATGGGGGAGCACCCGGGCGGCGCTCGCCTGGTGGGCAACGGAGTTGCTGGCGGGCGCCGGCGCCCGGCCTGACGTCGTGCATGCGCGGTATGCGGACGACGGCTCTCTCGCCATGGCCGAGGCGGCGCACCGGCTCGGCGCGCAGCTGGTGTTCACCGTGACCGCCGACCCCCACCGCACCCTCACGCGGCGCCATGTCGCCGGCCCCGGCCGCCGCACGCAGATATCGGCGGCGCTGCGGCACGACCTGCACCGTGTCTTCCTCGCCGATCGCATGGTCGCCCGCGCCGACGGTGTGGTGGCGATTCCGGGCCGCGGGGGAAGCGTCGACGAACTCGTCACCCACTTTCCGCAGTTGGCCCAGGGACACCGTGGACGACCACTGCCGGCCCCGCCTGAGGGCATCACGCCCTACCGTTCCGCCTCCGGCCTGATCGATACACCTACCGGGGATCCCCCCGGGACACTTCCGACTCCGCTGTAGCCGAGCTGCATGCTCTCGGCGTCGAGGTCGTCATGCTCACCGGCGACAACCAGGCCACCGCCGCACGGATCGCGCAGCGACTGGGCATCGACACCGTCATCGCCGAGGTGCTCCCCGGCGACAAGGCCGCCAGGATAGCCGAGCTTCAGCGGGGTGGTCGAAAGGTGGCCATGGTCGGCGACGGTGTCAACGACGCGCCCGCCCTTGCCCGGGCGGACCTCGGTATCGCCATCGGCGCGGGCACCGACGTGGCCATCGAGACCGCTGACCTCGTCCTGATGCGCTCCGACCCGTTCGACGTCCCCACGGCTCTGCGAATCGGACGGGGCACCCTGCGTAAGATGCGCCAGAACCTCGGCTTGGCCATCGGTTACAACGCGATCGCGCTGCCCATCGCCGCCGGTGTTCTCGAACCCGCTCTCGGCTTGGTTCTTCGCCCCGAGCTCGCCGCCCTGACCATGTCCGGATCCAGCATCATCGTTGCCGTCAACGCCCTTGCTCTCAAGCGACTCCACTTGCCTGTTCCTCCCGCGTCCGAGCAGCCGGAGGGAGGCACCGACGGTGGCCGTCCCCGGCGCGGCGCGGCGCCGGGGACGGGTCGGCCCTCGGGCGGGACATGTGACTGCCTGCGAGCCCGGCCCGAGGCCACGGTCACAGCCGACACCGCAGTTCATGCCGCCGTTTGTCCACGGCTCATCCTCGGGCTGTCAAGCATGCACGCCTGGGCTCCATCGACGTAACGCCGGTAGCTACGTCCGAGCACGCACCCCACGAGGTGGTGGCAGCCCTGGCAGGTCCGGACTCGTATCGCGCATGGGACGCTCTGCAGCCCACGCGGGCCATGTATTCGCATCCCCCGCCCTGCGCGCTTCCCCCGGCATCGCCGCACCGGACACGAGGCAGACGGCTTCCGTGCCCAGCCTGGACGGACACCGACGGCAGCAGCTACGAGTACGTCCGCTGTGTGTAGCAGACCGGCACCAACGGTCACCTCGAAGCCCACTTCACCTGGGAAGGCACAGCCCCCGCGACCGGTCTGCGCATGACGTCCGCGACGGATGGCCTCGGCCACACCAAGCGGTACGTGGTCAAGGGGACCGTTCGCAGGCCGTCGCCGAGATCGACGCACGCGGCGCGGTCACCCGCTTCCGGCATGACCGCTTCCACCGGCTGCTGTCGGTCACGGACCAGCTTGATCGCAGGATTGCAGCGGGCCTGTCAGGAGTCGATGGAAGATGCCCCGGGAGGGGTGTCGCTGTCGATTCGGGCGGTTGGCGAGATCGCTCGGGTGAAGTGCATGCACACCACGGGAGAGGCATCGTCGATAGTGCGGCCCTCGACGTTCTGCCAGTAGTCGATATGGGCACGGCGCCAGTGGGTGAGGTCGGTATAGCCTTCGCCTTCGGCCTGGCCGAAAGCCCAGGGCACCTCGCGGAAGGGCACGGTCATCACGTGGGTGACCTGCAGTTCCGCGAGGACGGTGCCGTCGTTGCCGAGGAGAGCAAGGCGCTCTCCTGGAAACTCTCGTTCCTCACCCTCGTCCACATACTCGGCCAGCAGGGTGGCGGTGGCGGTTTTGGCTCCCGTCATCACAAGGGCGTTGAGTTCGTCTCGAAGGCTGCCTGGACTGCCCAGTTCAAGCGTTCTGATTCCGTTCACCCGAGTCCACATGTCGTCGACCCTACTTCGATGCGCTCGGCCGCAGGGTAGGAGGGCCCGCCCGGTCCGGCGGCCGGTGACCTCTTACGGCGTTCCTGCGAGGCCGCCCATTGCATGCAACGCGCGCTTCCTCGACGGGGCGAGGTTCCGGCTTGCCCAGGCGGTTAGCGCCCGCTCCGACTCGACGCGCCGGCCTTCATGCAGCAGCGACGTGCGCCGGGTGACGAAGTACAACTGGAGGGCTGGGCGCTGGGCCCCTCGAGGCGCGCACCCAGGCTCTCGTAGGCGTAGCAGTCCCCCCGGGCGAGAAATCTCGATTGGGCTCTGTTCAAGTTCCCCGCCTCTGGCTACGTTACCTCCAGTAACAGATGCGGGCCTGTCCGACGGCGCGCCACCCACTCCTGCCTCTGGAGTTCACCATGACGCGTTCCATCACCCGTCGTCCTCGCCGTCGGCGCCCCTTTGGTGCGGCCGCCCTTGTGGCCGCGGGACTGACCGCAGGCGCGCTGCCCATCATCCCCGGCTCGGCCGGCGCGAGCGAGCCCCCGAAGCAGGCGCGGGAAGTCGGCGCGTCGGAGCTCAAGGAGGTGTTCTTCGTGGGCAACAACTGGGAGGGCACCGCCGACGTCATCAACTCCCGTGGCGACTACGCCAGAATCGGCCGGATCAACATAGTCCCCGACAAGAAGGAGCGACTGCGGGAGATCTACCTCAATCCCGTTAAGCTCGCCTTCTTCCTCGGTATCCGGCTCGGCCCGGGCGAGGGTCACGACCAGTACGTCGACGACATGTACACCACGAAGGACGGTAAGTCCGTCGTCGCTTCCCGGCCGAGTTTCGCCGACGTCGTCTCCATCGACGTGGGGAGCGGAAAGATCAACTGGCGTTTCCCCGTGTCCGGTTTCCGCTCCGACCACATGGCGGTCTCGCCGGACGGCACGCAGGTCGCCGTCTCCTCCTCCATCTCCAACACCGTGCACGTCCTGGACATGGCGACGGGCAAGGAAGCGGGCAACTTCAAGACGGGCGACAAGCCGCACGAGAACGTCTACACCGACGGCGGCAAGTACCTCTGGAACATGGCCATCGGCGACGTCAACACCGACATGGACGCGCCCTGGCAGGACTTCACGAAGGGCGACCGCCGCATCACCATCGCCGACGCGAGGACCTTTGAGGTGGAGAAGATCATCGACATGCGCGAGCGGCTCGACGCCTTCGGCCGCAAGGACCTGTCCGACGCGCTGCGCCCCGTCGCCTTCTCGCCCGACGAGTCGAAGATGTACTTCCAGCTCTCCTTCTTCAACGGCTTCGTCGAGTACGACGTGCACAATGACGAGATCACCCGAGTGAAGACGCTTCCGAAGAACCCGGATACCAGCGACGAACGCACCACCTACGTCAACGACTCCCGTCACCACGGCATGTCCATGAGCCCCCAGGGCGACAAGCTCTGCATCGCCGGGACCATGGACGACTACGTCACTGTCGTGCACCGCGAGACGCTCCAGGAGGGCCCGCTCGTCGCCGCCTCCAAGCCGTACTGGGCTACCGTCAGTGGAGACGGCAAGCACTGCGTTGTGTCCGAGAGCGGCACCGACCAGGTGACTGCGATCGACTTCGCCACCGGCAAGAAGGTCACCTCGATCCCCGTCGGCGACCACCCGCAGCGGGTCCGCCTCGGCCACGTCCCCACGGACTGGACCGGCCCCACCCCGGGCTGAGACCAGCCCGGAGCTGCTGGCCAAGGCCGTGTCTTGAAAGTGGCCGACGGAGACCTGTGGGACGTATCGACGAATCCCGTAGCTGCTCGGATCGCGGACCTGCGGCGGGTGGCTGTCATGGATTCCGAACCGCGTACTGATCCCGCTCGTCACCATGACCAGGGAAGTTGGTCGGCTCGGTTCGGGGGTCGGATGGTTGTGGTCTGTCCGCGATGCGAAGGCCGGGCTCTCGTGATCCCCGGCGTGGCGTTGCTGATTTCAGATACCTCAGCGAGCTCCTGTTCCAGCCACGTCGTCTGGCTGGTGGAGGGTGCCGTGCCGTCGCCGACCGGAAACCTGAGATGCAGAGGGCTGGCCGGTCGGCGTGCCGCTGGGGGGTCGTCAAGATCCGTTCCTCCAGCGGCCTCTGTGACTGCAGACGCGTTGCGCCGGACACATCTTGTGGGCCTGCAACGAGGAGCACGTCGACGAGCTGTCTGCCTCCGTCGGAGCGCGATTGCGGGAGCGTGGCGGCGTGCGGCCGACGATGTCGATGTTCGCTCGGCTGCCGGCGTGGATGAAAGGTCGGACATCGGTCGGAGGTGCTGGCTGCGGTTGATCCCGCACTCGACCGCGTGGCGCTCGCGGCAATCGGCCGGGTCGAATACATGGGTCGGCCGCCGCGGGAGCCGAGCTTCTGGCGGTTGCGCGCCTGGTCGTTCTTGTGCGCATGTTGCGGCGGATCCCGCAGCGGCGCAGAGAGGCGCGATTTCTGTGGGATTCGTACGTTTTGCCTTCCGTGGCTGGTCCGGAGGGTCGGGGCTGGGATAGCTGTGGGTGGTATCGGGAGATGGATCGCAAATCGGACTCGATGTCGACCGTACTGAAGGCAAGGCGCCTGACGGGAGAATGCCCAGCTCAGGCGCCTTCCTTTGCGCCCCTGGAAGAAGCCCAGCTTCTTCGGCGAGTACGAGACGAGGAGGTTCTTCGTCTGCTGGTGGTACACGATCCGGACCGCTGGTGATCGGCAGAAACGCGTTCCTCGGTGGTCTTCGAGATAGGGGTGGTCCGGGAATGGCCCGGATCTTGGGGTAGTTGAGGTTCGGCGAAGGCCGTTGTGGTCTCGGGGGAGTCTGAGTTGCCGCATTGCCGAACAGTCCCGACGTGCCATCGAGGTCGGGTTCCTCGCAGAGCACTTGCGACAACGTCCGCGGCGCCTGTTCCGGACACGTCCGACCCGTGGCGGCTTAGGTGACGAGCCATAAGGGGATGGTCATGTGGTGGAACTTCATCGGGCGGTCCCGGGCCCACGGACGCAGCCCCGAACCGACTGCAGCCGTAGTCGACGCGCAGAGCGTGAAGACCTCGGCAAACGTGGCCGAGAACAGCCAGGGCATCGACACCGGCAGGAAGATCAAGGGACGCGAGCGGCACCTGATTACGGACACTCTTGGTCTGGTGCTGACCGTTCTTGTCACCGCCGCTTCCGTGCAGGACACCGCTGGCGGCAAGCTCGTGCTGGATGACCTGGCCGACCATCCCAGTGTGTCCAAGGTCTGGGCAGACGGCGGTTACCAGAGCAGCTTCCTCAACCATGGTGCCGGCCTGGGTATCGATGTGGAGGTAGTGCAGCGATCGCGGATCAAGGGGTTCGAGCCGCCGCCGAAGCGGTGGGTGATCGAGCGGACCTTCGGCTGGCTGATGCAGCACCGCCGTCTGGCAGGGGACTACGAAGCCCTGCCGCAGAGATCCCGGGCAATGATCCATTGGGCGATGGCTAACAAAATGGCTCGCGAACTGACGGGAGAATCCACACCTACATGGCGAATCGAATCGGACATGCCCGCCACAACGGTGTGAACGTTGATCAGATGCCCTCTTAGCGGTAGGCCAAGCTCGGCGAGTTCGGCGGCCAGTTGTGTGAACGCGATTCGCTCATCGGGCTCGTCCTGGTAGCTTGCCTGCTCGGCTGCGGATCCCTGGGTCAGGGTGAGGCCGACCAGGCCCGCCCCAGAAGGTGAACTCGGTGTCCAGCTCTATGAGGTGCGAGGCACGGTCCGCGGGTTCGTCGGGGTGCAGCCAGTAGCCGATCCAACCCTTTCCGCCCTTCGCCACGAGTTGACGTACTTGGCCATCTCCGCAGCTGCGGCGTTGACGGCCTGCATCTCCGGGTCCGTGAGTTCCTTTTCGCTCAGATAGCTGGTGTCCAGGAGCGGGTGGACCTCTCCCGCCTCGAAGAAGTCGAGGTCGAGAAGATGGGTGAAGTCGGTGCGGCCTTCCTACTGCGCCACCAGCAGCACGCGCAGATCGTCGGGTATTGGACGGCCGTCCAGTCGGTCGCAGGAGAACTCGGCGAGCCGTTCGTCGTACATACGCCCCCTCCAGACGTCGAAGCAAGATCCTCGCGTCAACGTGGTGTCTGACAAGTTGTTGGGCGTGCCAGCGACTGCCGACCGCCCCGTGATCCGGACTCAGAACAGGCCCTAGTGCCGTATCAAGCAACGTTCGCCCTGTTGTTGTCCTGTGCCATTGCACCGCAGCGGAACGAGTCGCTGCCGTGCGGCTGTTAGAGTCCCGGACCGACGAAGGGGGGCCGCTCGTGGCCAAGGTCCAAATCAGTCTCGATGCCGAGCTGGTGGTGGAAGTCATGGTCCTGGTCGGTATCGGCTCGCCCCAGGACGCCGTCGAAGCGGTCGTGCGTGACTACATCGCTCGGGGACACCGCACCGAGGCACGCACCGAGCTCAGAGAGCAGAGCCTGCGGGAGGTCGAGGTCAAACCACAGGAGCCTCAAGGCTGACCACTTTGATCGCGTGACGTCGCTCCAGCTCCGTTGTCACGCGTCCAAGGCTCGAAGACTGGGCAGTTGCGGAGCTTGAGCGCAGCCCCGGGCGCTGTCCTCGCCCGGCTCGCCGTGGCGAAACCGTCATGCCGACGACCGGCGCCTAAACGCCGTCGTCGATAGGGCGAACTTTGACTCATGCGGCACCAAGGCGTGTATCGAATGTGCTGATCACAGCCACTGATGGATGGCGGCGATGAGGACGGTCGCTTCGTATCGGACCGCGAGCTTGTCGTACCTCGTGGCCACGGCCCGGTGTCGCTTGAGGCGGTTGATGGCGCACTCAACCGCGTGGCGTTCGCGGTAGTCGGTCTTGTCGAACTTCGGCGGCCGGCCACCGCGCGAGCCGAGCTTCTTGCGGTTCCGGGCCTGGTCCGCCTTGTCTGGAATCGTGCAGCGGATGCCGCGCCTGCGCAGGTAGGCGCGGTTCTTTCGGGAGGCGTACGCCTTGTAGGCGTGGACCCGGTTCGGGCGGGTACGTGGCCCGCCCGGACCGGGACGAGAGACGCGGATCTTCTCCAGGACGGCTTCGAACTGGGATGAGTCCCCTCGCTGTCCGGCAGTGATCACGATCGACATCGGCTTCTGGCCCTGCTCGACGGCCAGATGCAGCTTGGTCGTCAGACCGCCGCGCGAGCGTCCAGGGCCGTGGTCGTCCGGCTCCGCCGTGCCGACCCCGCCGGGTGGCTCCTTTTGTAGATCCCCCTTTTCCGCGCACCGGCGGCGTGCTGGTGGGCCCGGCATACGGTGGAGTCGACGGTGATGTCCCAGGTGATGAGTTCCTTGGCATCCACCTGGACTTGAAGTTCGGCAAGGACGTTCTGCCAGGTGCTGTTCCGCTGCCAGCGGCGGAACAAGTCGTACACCCGTCCCCAGGGGCCGTACCGCTCCGGAACGTCACGCCACGGGACGCCGGTGCGGGTCCGAAACCGTATGCCGTCGATCAGCTGCCGTCTCGTCCATATCGGCGGGCGTCCCGGCCTCTTGCCCCCGGGCAACAACGGTGCCGGCCGATCCCACTGGGTATCCGTCAGATCTCCAGGCGCCACCGGGCGATCATCGCAGAGGCTGATCGACTTCAGAGCTGGGCTCCAGACCGGTCGCAGACAGGATCGCCTCGACCGTCTCTTCAACCGACTGCGCAGCGTTGTCGATCCAGATTCCCTGCTGCGCGAGCTCGGAGCGCATCGCCTCATCCAGTGGCGACCAGTCCACCGACAGTGCCTTCTCCCGAGCCTGGTTGCGCCGCCATGCCTCTGCCGGGCCGGGAGCCAGGATGACGATGTGGAGCGGCACGGCCGCCAGCGTCGTGCGGTAGAAGTCAAGGTGGGAACGACGGACCACGACATCATCGAGCACCGGGACGAAACCGGCCCGCACGAAACTGTCCGCCAGAAGGCACGCGTTGCGGGCCCGCAGGAAAATCTGCCGGTCGGCTTCCGCGTTCGCTGCCGGTGAGGGCCATCGCCCACCGCTGACGATCATCTCCTGGAGTGCGTCCACCTCGATGTGGGCCGCCATCCGGAACCGGCCCGCCAGCGCAGCGGCCACCGTCGACTTCCCACTCCCGGGGATGCCGGTCAGCAGGACTGCCCCGGCGGCCGGTTCGCGGTCAACGGGCACCAGATCCAGGCTCATACGAGTTCTCCAAACACAAACGATCAAGACCTTGGAAGAGTACGCGCTGCCCATCACCCGCGCAGTCAACGACCGCTTGATCCACTTTCGACACACGCCCTGGAGCTGTGACCGGGAAGGTTCGCCGGGTTCATACGCTGAGCCTCGCTGCGGCGGACAAGGAAGCGGGCATCATGCGGGGGCCGTCGACGGACGAGGCCGTGGGACTGCTTGAGGGTGAACTCAGGCTCAGGCGGGGAGTTCTTGATCCGGGCCCACAAAGCGACAAACGAAGAAGTCAGCGACCCCACGTCCACGCCGCCCAGGTCGCAGATCAAGTCAGGCGGCTCAGGGGGAGATGACAGCTGCAGCTCTGAGCAGAGGTAAAGGAGGCCTGAGCCAGGGCTAGTTGAGCGACCATGGGAGAGGAGTGCGCGAATCCGAGGGGGACTGTATGAGCCGGGAAAGCCAGGCGCATGAGGCGGATCACGGACAGGGTGACCCGGGGCTGTACGAGTACGCCTTTCTCGCAGGGGGTGGGCGGCGGGTGGTGGAGTGCGCGCTCGTGGCGTTGATCGAGCGCGGCACGCTGTCAATGCGTGCTGCTCGGGTGCGTACCGTGCGCGCTGAGCAGCCTGCGCATCCGATCGAACTTGCACTCGTCGCGGTTTGCTCTCGCAGCAGGAGTGTCAAGGACGTCGTTGAAGTGCTGATGGACTGCCCGGAAATGGACGAACTCGCTCATCGGCTCGTGCTTGACGGTCTCCTCCACAGGCGGCGGCGTCGTCCGACGCGGGCGGGGCGACGGCTTCTGGCAGCAGCCACGTCGTCTCGGTCAGGCATTCCCGCGTATGTCCTTGAGGGGCCGACCGAGCTCGCACGTGGGCCTGTCCAATATGGGCTGCTCAGTGCCCAGCCCATTCCCGAGGGACTCGGACGCCGGCTGCTCCGCTTGGGTAGGGCCCTCGACAACTCCGACTCCGACGCGACCACTGACGCGGGCAGTGCCCACAGCTGCGGCAGCGGGAGCGGTGGCGGTGGGGACTAGAAGTCGCTGTATCCGGGGCCAGCCAGGAGACGGGCGATCTGGCCGGTGATACCTCGTCATGACAGTGGCAGGGTGCGGTGATGCGTCTGCTGGGGTTGAGGGCCGTCCCGGGGGAGGGCTCCATCAGGCTGGCATCTCAACCGTCTCCGTGCGAACGATGTAGGTCACATTGAGGGTTGGCTGGTCGGCTTCGCGCATATCTCTGCCATAAGGCGCCAGTGCCTGCGATGACAGCGTCGAACAACGGTGACGACGCGTCCCGTGCGGGACCTGGACGGCGTGACGTCCGGACCCCGCACAGGACGGAGGCCTCAGCGCTTCATGAGGGCGAAGGTTCCCCAGCCTAGATACTCACGCCTGAAGCCCGCGTAGCGGGCCGGCTCGGTGGTGAGTTCTTCCCGTACCTCGGGCGCCAGTTCGTCGTTCGGGTTCTGGTCGAGCCAGCGGCGCATGTTGAGCCACTGGGCAGCAGCGTAACGGTCCCAGCTGTCCTGGTCGGCCAGCATCATTTCTACGACGTCGTACCCAAGTTCCTGAAACTGCTCGATCAGTTCCGGGAGTAGCAGGAAGTCGGTGATGCCGGTGGCGTGGCATGTCTTGGCGGTCTCCTCGTCCGGAGGGATGTGCCGCCAGAACGGTTCTCCGATCAGCATCAGTCCTCCGGGGCGGAGGCTGCGCCCGAGCAGCTCGTTCCGGCGACGCCGTTCCCGATCCACGTCGCGCCGACGCAGGCGGCGAGATCGACGGGCTGGTCCGCGACGTGACCGACGGCGTCGCCATGGACGAACTCGACACGGTCGGTGACACCGAGTTCGGCGGCGCGGGCCTGGGCCTGCTCGGTGAAGACTGTGCTGATGTCCACTCCGGTGCCCGTGAAGCCCAGATCACGTGCCCAGGTGCACAGCATCTCGCCCGAGCCGCTGGCCAGGTCGAGTACCCGCGTCCCGGGGGCGAGGCGGAGTGATTCGCCCAAGGCCGCGAGCTTGCCCGCGGTCAGCGGGTTGTGGATCCGGTGGCTGCTCTCGCGGATGGTGAAGATGCGGGGAAGGTCCATGACCATATTCCTTTCCGTCATGCCGTGGAGTTGGGGGACTGCTTGATGGCGCGGCGCAGGAGCGCGCCGTGCTTCTTCGGCGGCGCCAGCTCGGCGCGCAGCCGCGCGTCGGTGCGGGAGGCGGCATAGGTGATTTCGCGCCGTAGCCGGTGGTAGCCGTCGAGGTGGCGCCGGGTGAGGTGGCCGTTCTCGGCGGCGGACAGCGCGGCGCAGCCCGGCTCGCTGGTGTGTGCACCGTCCGCGAAGCGGCGGTCCCGCGCCTGTCGGGTGATCTCGGCAAAGGGGTGGTCCGGGCCTTTGTCGGCGTCGTGCAGGTCGACGCCCCGCAGCCCCGGAGTGTCCGGTAGGACCCCGCCGTGGGTTAGCGGCAGCAGTTCCCGCCATGTGGTGGTGGGGCCTCCCTTGCCGTCCCGGTCGCGTACCGGGCCGGTGGCCGGGAAGTCTCCGAGCAGGCGGTTGCCGAGTGTCGACTTGTCGGCGCCCGAGGGCCCGAGCAGTAGGACCGTGCCAGACAGGCCAGGGGTGAGGACGTCCATGCCTTGGCCGGTGGTGGTCCTGGTGATCAGCACCGCCACCCCCGCGGCGACCACGGCCACTTCGGAGACCGCCGACACGGGGGCGGCGCACCGGTCGGCCTCGGTGAGCACCACCACCGGGGTGGCGCCGCTGTCCAAGCCAGGGCAGATGTCCGCTCGATCCGCCCGTGCTTGAGCGGGTCGGCGAGGGAGGCGGTCACCGCCACGGGGTCGACGTTCGTGGCCGGTACCTGGGCGTGGGAGGGGTGCGAGGAGGCGGAGCGGACGTCGGCGGTCCGGCGGCTCCATCACCTCCGCGATGGTGGCGGATACGGCCGCGGTGGCAGGCCGAACGGCCGCCCAGTCACCGGTGCATGGCGTGAGCCGGTCACCTGTGCCCGCTGGGGGCACGACCACAGCGCGGGCGGGCCGGGTACCCGCGGCGACGTGGCACTGGCCGCGCTCGGCCCGCACCACGCGGCCCGGCAGCAGTCCCTCGTCCCTTGACAGAGCGAAGGAGCGCCCATGCTCCGTGGCCCATCCGTAGCCAGCCGGAGTCAGGGTGCGCGAAGGAAAGGCGAGAGTAGATGGGTGTGCAGTGTGTTGATGAAACAAAATGGAGACCCTTGAGAGGGGGCCCTCGCCGGACGGCAGACGCGCCGAAGCCACTCCCTCGAAGGGGAGTCAGGCAGGCGAAAGGTCAGGACGAGACCCGAGAGATGCGAATGAGTCGGGCACCGCACGCAGCGGTGTTCACCACGACCGTCATCTCGCATCTCCTCCGAACTCCATGGGTGGCACAGTCGCCACCTCTTTCGCCACCGTAACATCACGTCGGTGCCGGTTGGGAGGTACGGGTTCTTTCATGAAGAGCGCTTGAACTTCTTCACCTGCGCATGCCAAGGAGGCGCAGGCCTCCTCCAGGTCAAACCGTCCTGCGCCGATTTGCGTGCACACGAGTGCCGGCACTCCATGACCGCGGTGATGTCGAGCAGGGAATGACGCGGAAGCGGCAACCGGGACCGGCGTCGTCGGCCTGGGGTCCCCACGAGACCATCCCGCTCACGGCGGTGGGGCGGTGCCCGATAATCCGTTGACGCCAGCCTGCGAGCCGTTGTTACTCTTCGGGCGTTCCTTCGACTGCTTGGGGCCGCTGTGCCCCTGATAAGGAGTGAGTTTTGTGCCCCGGCCCTTGCCGCGCGCGCCTCGCTGCACCGCACCAGCCTTCTCGTGTTCCTGACGCCGTCCCGCACGGTCACGGACGCGACTCTCCGGTGCTCTGACCTGCCCACCCACTCGTAATCCCCAGCACACCCGCTGCGGCCTACGGGGGCGTCTTCGTCGAGGCCGCTCGGCCTGCTCTTGCTGTCATTGCCGACTTCTCAGCAAGGAGCCCACCGGGTGTCCAGTACCAACAAGACTTTCTCCAACACTCCGAACACCGTCCTGAACGGCACTTTCACCTGTGCGTGGTGCGGCCTGACGGTGGCCGCCTGCGTCGGCGACGACGCTCGGCGAAACCACTGCCCGTCGTGCCTGCACTCCCAGCACGTTCTGAACCATGTCGAGGGCGGCACCAGTGAATGCCAGGGCCTGATGTCGCCGATCGCCGTCGCCGTGCTGCGTACTGGCGACTGGATGGTCATCCACCGTTGCGTTCGCTGCGACGAGCTGACCTCAAACCCCGTCTGCACCGACGACAACCAGCTCGTCCTGATGCGCATGGCCGTGCGGCCGCTGGCACAACCACCGTTCCCGCTCGAAGCATTCGGCGACCTGTAAACCGGAAGGAGGAGACCTCATGCCGAGACAAGCGAACAACCCCAGCAGACGTATGCGGAGAACACGGCGGCCACAGAGGCACAAGGACGTCCTCCACCGCCAGGGAGGACACCGGCGTCGCGATTTCAGGTGCGTGGGCTGCCGGTTGGATGTGTCCTTGGACGCGCCCGGCACCACACACCGCAACCACTGCCCGAACTGCCTGGCAAGTCTGCACGTCGACGGCCGGATCCCCGGTGACCGGGCCGCGGCCTGCCGTGGGCGGATGGAAGCGCTGAGCATGTCGGCACGGCCGGACGGCGAGTGGATGATCATCCACCAGTGCTTGTCCTGCGGTGAGCTCAGCGCCAACCGGATCGCCGGCGACGACAACGCGCTGGCCCTGGTGCGTCTCGTGCTGAAACCGCTGAGGGACACCAGCATCGCCCAGCGCCTGCTGCTTCAGCTGTGACCTGAGCCGTACGTCGCGGCGTCGTGTCTCACGGCGCCGCGACGAGCCCGGCCCGACTCGTGCCGCGTTCGGGAAGCTCGTGCTCACTGGTGATGCCATCAAGGGCCGCACGAGGGGGGCGAAGCGTATGAGCCCGGACGTGCTCCGTCTGTAGGGGGGTGGCATGGCTCGCTGCCACGGAATGGTCGACCTCGCCCCGGACTCACTCAGCTTGATCGCTGGCTTGCAAGGGGCCTGTCAGGCGTCGGTGGAGGATGCCCCGCGGGAGCGAGTCGTTGTCGATTCAGGCGGTTGGCGAGATCGCTCGGGTGAAGTACATGCACACCACGGGAGAGGCATCGTCGATAGTGCGGCCCTCGACGTTCTGCCAGTAGTCGATATGGGCACGGCGCCAATGGGTGAGGTCGGTATGGCCCTCGCCTTCGGCCTCGCCGAAAGCCCAGGGCACCTCGCGGAAGGGCACGGTCATCACGTGGGTGACCTGCAGTTCCGCGAGGACGGTGCCGTCGTTGCCGAGGAGAGCAAGGCGCTCTCCTGGAAACTCTCGTTCCTCACCCTCCTCCGCATACTCGGCCAGCAGGGTGGCGGTGGCGGTTTTGGCTCCCGTCATCACAAGGGCGTTGAGTTCGTCTCGAAGGCTGCCTGGACTGCCCAGTTCAAGCGTTCTCATCCCGTTCACCCGAGGCCACATGCCGTCGAGCCTACTCACCTCTACGACGTGCTCGGCCGCAGGGCCGTGCGGCTCTACGAAAGCGGCCTGCTCACAGCCGCAGGCGGTCCACGCCCCGTCGACGTGACGTCCCCGGCGTGAGGGGCTCCGCCTGGTGGTGCGCGTTTGAAGGCGCTGGTCGCGAACAGCTCCGACGTGGCCGCGATCGATGGCGGGTCCTCGTGGTGCACCCGATAGGCGACCACGCTCGCGGCGCCCTCCCCGGAGATAGGCGGAGCGTTACCGCTGAGCTACGAGGACCGGGGGATCGTGATCTCCTTCCCGGCCCTCTGTTTCATCGCACCACGGTCGTGCGCCGTAGGCGAGGCGAAAGGGCCGGCGCGGAAGTGCTGCTCGGGGCGCCCCCTTGTATCGGCGGCGAGTCCGTGTCCTGTGATCCGCCCCAGGACCTACGACGAGCAGCCGAGGTCAGGGCTGGACCGCAGAAGACTTCGGTCAGCCGGGCACCGGCGCGACCTGCTGGGGAGAGGTCGACCTCAGCTGTGCGGGAGAGCCGGGGGCCTTGTGGGTCTCTGGTGGTGGGGCCGGGCTGGTGGGGCCTGGAACTCGGGGAGCCGGTTGTTGTCAGTAGGCGTAGGCGGACTTGCCGTTCGTTGTGCATGCGACGCGGGTGATACCGATGCAGGGCGACGGGGCGACGGGGCGACGGGGCGACAGCGCGGTGACCGGGGTGGTGCCAGCACGTTGTCGAACGCGGTCAGTGTCCGTCGTCGAGATGACGAAGCTGTTGAGCGACTGGGGTGGTCGGCTGCACCGCTTGACCTGTTGCGCTCGGTCGCTCCGTGGTGGACGTCCCGCCGGCTGCGAGCCGTTGTGTGATCCGGTCGAACAAGTCCGTCAGTGGTGCGCCGAGGTCCTGGCCGAACTCGGTCAGTCCGTAGGTGACTTGGGGTGGCGTCGTCGGCTCGACCTTCCGCCAGACCAGGTCGTCCTGGACCATTGCGCGCAGCGTCTGAGCGAGCATCTTCTCGCTGATGCCCTGGATGCCGTCGCGCAGCTCGTAGAACCGAAGGTCGGTGCTGCGCAAGGAGATCAGGACCCAGATACCCCACCTGCTGGTCACATGGTCGACCACGGCTCGCGCAGGGCAGTCGGTGTGAAACACCTCATACCGATGGCCCGCCTCACCCTGCGTCAGCTGCGCACCTTCACTCATGTCCGGAGCTTACCTCTGGGTATGTTCTTACCAAAAGTAAGCCTGCCTCCTAGCGTCAACTTCCGCAGTGCACAACGAACCAGGAGTTGAACATGATCGTGGTGACCGGAGCTACCGGGAATGTGGGCAGGCCTTTGACGCAGGCCCTGGCCAACGCGGGCGAGCAGGTGACGGCGGTGTCACGGCACCCGGCGGCAATGCCGGACGGGGTCCGGCACGTGCAGGCCGACCTGGCCGAGCCGCAGAGCCTCACCCCCGCCCTGGACGGGGCGAAGGCGCTGTTCCTCCTGCTGTCCGGCGACCTGCACGCCCCCGAAGCCAGACCGGCCGACATCATCGACCTGGCCGTTGCCGGCGGGGTCCGCCGAGTCGTCCTGCTGTCTTCGCAGGGCGTGGCGACCAGGCCGCTCGGGCCGTCGCGGATCGCGATGCGCGCGGTGGAGAACGCGTTGAGAGAGTCCGGCCTGGAGTGGGCCGTCGTACGACCGGGCGGCTTCGCCTCCAACGCCTTCGCGTGGGCGGAGTCCGTCCGCACGCAAGGGACGGCCGCCGCACCCTTCGGCGATGTCGGGGTTCCGGTCGTCGACCCGGCGGACATCGCCGAGGTCGCGGCGGCCTGCCTGCTGGACGACCGGCACACCGGCGGGATCTTCGAGCTGACCGGGCCCGAGGTGATCACGCCCCGTCAGCAGGTGGAGGCCATCGCCGCCGCGCTGGGCTCGCCGGTGCGGTTCCACGAACTCACCCGTGATGAGGCCAAAGCCGCGATGACCCGATTCGTGCCGCTGGAGCTCGCCGACGACACCCTGGACATCATCTCCGCCCCGCGCCCCGCCGAACTGCGGATCAGCCCGGACGTGGAACGAGTCCTCGGTCGCGCCCCGCACCGTTTCGACGACTGGGTCGCCCGCAACATCGCCGCTTTTCGCTGAGGCACAACTCAGCTGAAGTGCCCGGGCAGCCCCGTGCGCTACGGCCGCACGGGGCTGCCCCATAGCGTCACCGCCCACCACCGTGGATCACAGCCTCCGAACAGGATTCGAACCGCGAAGACCTACAACTTGTGTGGGGTCTCAAATCCAGCGGCACAACTTCACGGACTCGGAATCGAATTGAGTCCCAGCCGCTCAGCGGTTTGTACCGCCGGCCGCCCGTTCAGGCGTGCTGAGAATGTGCCACAGCTGGTGAGACTGCTGAGCCATGTGCCATCGCCATGAGACTGCGACGAACTCGCGGGCCAGGAGGACGGCGTATCCGGGCTGCATGGGTTCTCGTAACTCGCCGACAAAGCCACACGTGGCCATTCTCACCTATTGATCTTCCGTTGATCTTCAAGGGTGATGCTGTGGTGGGCGTATCCATGCCTTAGCCCGACCGGAGAGGGATCGCAATGTTACGCAGATCAATGGGCCGAGCGGGAATCGCGGCGCTGGCCGTAGTCCTGCTCGCGGGACTGGCCTCTGTGCCGTCGGCGGGGGCCGAGCCACGGACGGCTACTGTGACGGCCGCGGCGGCCGTCACAGCCACAGCCTCCGCAGGGCCGCCCGTAGAGGGCCTTTTCTACATCGAGAACGAGCTGAACGGTCACAACCTCAGCGGCTCTTCGGCCATTCTGAAGACCGAGGACCCCAAGGGCGACGAGGACAACCAGCAGTGGGAGTTCGACCTGGTCGCGGGCACCGCGAACTACAAGGTCAAGAACCCGACGAAGGAAGGTCTCTGCCTGGCCAAGGGTGTCAATGAGCAGGGCGAGGGCCGGGTCGTGCTCAGGGACTGCACGGGCCCCGGGACCGACTGGCTGATCAAGCGGCACGCCGGCGAGCAGTACACGATTTTCGCACCCGGATCCGCGGAACGGCTGATCGGCGGTCCCCGCGCGGGCGAGGCGGTGTTCGCCGGGCAGACGGATGAGAGCGAGAAGTGGTACGTCACACCGATCGACCCGCCGCGTCAGCCGATGCCGGCCGACCCGACGTTCGACCAGCAGACGTTCCTGACGACGCACAACGCGTTCTACAACGAGGATGACGCCGACGGTGCGGCCCCGCTCCCCGCGCAGCCGCACAGCATCGCCACCCAGCTGACGGACGGTGTGCGGGGCCTGATGCTCGACGCACACATGTTCAACGGCAGAGTGCGCATGTGCCACGAGGTTTGCATACCCACCGCGCAGCCCATGTCGGATGTCTTCGGGGAAATCGCCAACTTCCTCAAGGCGAACCCCCGGGAAATCGTGACGGTCTTCGTCGAGGATTATGCCTCGACGGATGCGCTGCGGGAGGAGGTGGGCGACGACCTCGGTGCCGGCGGAGTACTGGACGGTCTGCTGTTCCGGCCGGACGCCGATCCCTGGCAGGTGCGGACGAAGGGCTGGCCGAAGGTCTCCGAGCTCATCGCCAAGAACAAGCGCCTGCTCCTCTTCACGGACTCCACCCGGGCCAATTCCGGGGCCGCGAAGGCGGAGCTGGGCTTCATGTACGGCAACGAGTGGACCGCCGAGAACTACTGGGAAATGGGCGGGGCGAGCGGCGAAGCCAACTGGTCCTGCTACAGCCGCTGGAACGAGATTCCGCTCAGTCGCGAGGAGAAAGGCTTCCGGCGGCTGTTTGTCATGAACCATTTCCGTGAGTCACCGATCATCGTGACCCCGGCGGTCGACAACGCGAAGATAGTCAACCGGGCGCAGCGCTTCTGTACGCCCGCCGCCCGCAAGAAGCCGAGCTTCATCTCGGTCAACACGTACGATGAAGTCAGCCTGACGGCCGTCAAGGAACTCAACACGTACACGTACCACGGTGACACCCCCGGTTTCGGCGGTACGTTCGCCGAGCCCGGCGTTGGTGCCGGCGTGGGCACGCCGGCAGGTGACCCGTACGACTACGGGGACGGCTCGCCGGACGACGGCGGAACCCGCCCCGCGCGCCCGTCCGACCAGGCGCAGTGCCGCCCCGACGGGATGGCCGCCTCGACGACGGCGCGCTTCTGCGACGCGTACCAGAGCGACGGGAGGGAGTGGCTCGGCGAGGACCGCGACCGCCGCGTCATCGGGTACTTCAGCAGCTGGCGTACGGGGGCGAAGGGCGATCCCCGCTACCTCGTCAAGAACATCCCCTGGAACAAGGTCACGCACGTCAACTACGCCTTCGCGGGCATCGTCGGCAACCAGATCTCCGTCGGTGACACGACCGACGCCAAGAATGCCTCCACCGGGATGACCTGGCCCGGAGTGGTCGGCGCGGAGATGGATCCGTCGCTGCCCTACCAGGGGCACTTCAATCTGCTGACCCGCTACAAGAAGCAGCACCCACGGGTGAAGACGCTGATCTCCGTGGGCGGCTGGGCAGAGTCGGCGGGCTTCTACACCATGACGACCAACGCCGACGGTTCGGTCAACCAGGCGGCGATCAACACCTTCGCGGACTCCGTGACGGGCTTCCTGGCACGCTACGGTTTCGACGGTGTGGACCTCGACTACGAGTACCCCTCCGCCCTCCCGCAGACCGGCAACCCCAAGGACTGGCCGACCGCCGACCCCCGCCGTAAGGGGCTCGGGGCCGGATACAACGCGCTGATGAAGACGGTACGCGCGAAGCTCGACTCAGCGGGCGCCGGCCTGAACCGCTACTACCTCCTCACCTCCGCGGGATCCGGCTCCGGCTACCTCGCACGGGGTCTTGACGCCGGACAGGCGCTCCAGTACCAGGACTTCGTCAATGTCATGACGTACGACCTGCACGGTTCCTGGAACAAGTACGTCGGCCCGCAGGCACCGTTGTACGACGACGGCAAGGACGCCGAACTGGCCGAAGCCGGTGTCTACAAGGACCTCGACGAGAACGGGGACCCCAACCCGTATCAGAAGACCGGGTACTTCAACGTCG
This sequence comes from Streptomyces sp. NPDC048560, assembly GCF_040650955.1. NCBI lineage: Bacteria > Bacillati > Actinomycetota > Actinomycetes > Kitasatosporales > Streptomycetaceae > Streptomyces > Streptomyces sp. NPDC048560. The sequence goes on along the minus strand of NZ_JBEZIJ010000009.1, from coordinate 141,126 downwards.
ACTGGGCCTACCACTACTACCGCGGCGCGCTGCCGCCCGGCAGGATCAACCTCGGCCTCCCCTACTACACGCGCGGATGGCGCGGGGTCGAGGGCGGCACCGACGGCCTCTGGGGCACCGCCGCACTGCCGGACCAGAACGCCTGTCCTGCGGGCACCGGGACCGGCGTGGGCGGCGAGGGTAACAAGACGGCCTGCGGCCAGGGCGCGACCGGGATCGACAACATCTGGCACGACATCGAGAACGGCAGGAAGATCGAGGCGGGAACCAACCCGCTCTGGCACACCAAGAACCTCCAGGCAGGCACCACGCCCGGCTACCTCTCCACGTACGGCCTGGACACCGCCCAGCCCGCGAACCAGCTGGCAGGCACGTACGCGGCCAAGTACAACGACACGCTCAAGGCGTCCTGGTTGTGGAACGCGCAGAAGAAGGTGTTCCTCTCCACCGAGGACGAACGCTCCATCGATGCCAAGGCCGCATACGTCAAGGACAACGGCATCGGCGGCGTGATGATCTGGGAGATGGCCGGTGACTACCACAAACGCGTCAACGGTGAGTACGGCATGGGCCACGACCTCACGACCCGGCTCGATACAGCCCTGCGTGCCGCCGGACCGTACAAGGCGACACGAGCCGGCAGCACGGTCCTGCCCGCCCAGGTCCTGAACCTCAAGGCCGAGCTGGTCGACTACCCGACCGACATCAAGGACATGTGGCCGCTGCAGCCCAAGCTGCGGATCACCAACAACACCGGCAAGACGCTGCCGGCGGGCACCGAGGTGTCCTTCGACATCCCCACCTCCACCTCTCCGCTGCTCAAGGACCAGGCATGGAAGGAGATGAAGGGAGAGCTCTCACCAGGCCGCACCGGGGCGAACGTGGGCGGCCTCAAGGCGGACTTCCACCGGGTGACGATCACCCTCGGATACTGCGAGGACCTGCCGACCGGCAAGGCCAGGGACATCGGCATCAAGTACTACCTGCCGATCACCGGCCCCGCCAACTTCAAGATCAAGACAGGTGGCACGGAGTACGGCCTCTTCCAGGACATGCGCAAGGGAACCACCCTGGTGGCGCCCCCGACACCGGCCGCCACCGGCTGCCAGGCCGAGGCGTGGGACACCGCCCGCACCTACAACCCGCTCTGGGCACCCTTCTCGGTCTGGAAGACCGGTACCCAGTGGAAGATCCAGGACGTCTCCGGCGGGAATCTTCTCGACCATCCCGGTACCTGGACGCGCGCCCACCTGTGGGCCGGCAACGGCGGCGCCAACCAGCTGTGGACCATCACGGCGGACGGCGGACTTTCCGGGAGCTGGCTCCGTATCAAGAGCACCACCTCGGGGCACACGCAGTGCCTGGGCGCCGGTACGCGACTGGCGAACCTGAGCGTGACGGACTGCGTCACCGGCAGCAAGGCCCAGGAGTGGCGCTTCCTGGACCAGAACGGCAACCCGCTGAGCGGAATCCCCGCCGACGGCATCCCGTACTCCCTCGCCTCGGCATCCGGCTTCGTGGCCGAGCCGAAGAACAGCGGGGTCCTGTCGGGCACCGCCCTGGTGGCGGGCGCACCCGACGGTACGACCCGTTCGGTTGTCTCCCGCGACGGCTACTACTGGAAGGCCAAGTACTGGACGAAGGCCGACATCCCGAACGCGACCGACCCCAACAGTCCCTGGACCCGCTTGGGCCCGACGCCCTGACGTCTCCTGACCGGTGACGCTCGGCTGGGGTTGCCCAGCCGAGCGTTTCGCGTGGGCGGCTGTTGAGTTCAGCTGCGCGAGGACCGACCCGGGACGAAGCTGATCACGCCCGTCCGGCCGGCGTCCGCCAGAGTCACCCAGCGCGACAGATGGCGCGGGCGTTCCGGGTTCATGCCGCGGCGGGCGGCGAGTTCCACGGCCAGGCGTTGGGCGCGGACGAGGGAAGCGACGGGGTCCGTGCAGAACTGGGCGAAGGCCAGGGACGGAGCCGCATGCCGCTCCTGGTTGCCGTGCGGCAGGTGTGCGGACGAGCCACGCTGGACCGGGGAGGACCGGTCCACGGCGGGCTGGAGCGAGGGGATGTGCCGGTACTGCGCGGTGGACGAACGCAGCTTGAGCCTGCCGGGGCGCGTGGTGGTCATGCACCACCCGGGTCACTCCGCCACGCTCGTACAGGCATCCCCCTGGACAAGCGGGACAGCGGTGTCGGTGAGCACCGTGCGAACGGCTGGCGACTCCACGCAGGGCTCCGGTGCCGCAGCAGGTACGACGCCATCCGGATCGAACAGGGCGTCCTGCTTCGCCTCGGCGAGGACGGAATCCGCCCCTTCGTGCCCCCGAACCTGATGCCGCAGCACGGCAGCGACGGCACCGTGGACATGCGGTGGCTGCCGCCGTCCGCGCTGTGGGACCTGGTGAACGCGGAGGTGTCCCTCCTGCGCGTCGAGCGGGAGCGGTACCTGGCGCGGCAGATCGCCCAGGAGGACGCCCGCCGCGACATGGATCTCCCGGATGCCGGCCTCGGCCGATGAGCGGCGCCTCCGGAACAAGGACGACTTCCTCGGGCCGTTCAGACCGGAGGCCCCCTGGTGGGAGGGCCTGCCCCAGGAGAGAGGGCCGCCGACTACGAGACGTACGAAGCACTGCGCAACCTTCCCCGAACCAAGGAGGAACGGCTGCGGCGCGAGGTCGCCGCCCTCGGGCTGAGCGCCTGAACCGCACCCACGCGGTGAGGGACGGTCTCGGGCCCCTGCCGGACACCTCGGTGGTGGGGAGAGACGCCGAGGTCGCTCTCCTCAGCCCGGCTTCGGCGGGTTCTGCGTGTCGAGGGCGAAGAGGGTGTTCCCGGCGGCGGCCACGATCAGCGCACGGCCCGCGACGGTCACGCGTGGGCTGGCGCCCTGCTCACCCGTCAGACCGTCGGCCCGCGGGTCCGTCGTCCACAGGTGGCTGCCATCGGACGGGGACAGCGCGACCACCCGGCCGGTGGCGGAGCTGAAGTACAGCGCGTCGGCTTCCCCGGCAGGACCCGAGGCGCCCTCCACGCCCGTCTGCCGCGACCACTTCTTCCGGCCCGTCGCGGGGTCGATCGCCGTGACGAGACCGGTCTGTCCGCTCACGTAGACCGTGCCGCCCACCATGCCGGGCGTCCCCGCGTACGTCGAGGCCAGCCGGGAGTACGTGACCTTCCCCGTGGCCGGGTCGACCCGCGCCACCCCGTCGTAGCCGGTCAGCGCCGGGCCCTCCATGTGCTGCTGGAGAAGGACGAGCCTGCCGTCGGCGGCCCCCGTCGGCACGACCGGGCCGTCGACCGCGATCGGCTTGCCCAGCGTCCCGGATGCGCGGTCCACCGTGTACAGGGTGGGGTGGCGCACCTCCGAGGCATCCAGCTCCGCGTCCGTCGCGCACATCGCGAGGAGCCGCGCGCCCACCGGTACGGGAGCGCACCGTGTGCCGGCGGGGAACGACGTCGTCCAGGCGACCTCACCACTGTGCGCGATCCGTGCCTCGAAGCGGGAGTTGGCGGCGTCGACCGTCACGACGGTGGAGCCGACCACGACGGCGTCCTGAGTCCGGCCCGTGACGGCCGTCGACTGGGCGCCCGACGGCACGGACCACAGCTCCCGGCCGTCGGTCGCGTCGACGGCCGCCACCTCGCCCGGCGGGTCCTGCGGGGCGTCCTCGGCGGCGAAGCGGTAACCGAGCACCGTGTCGTCGGTGGCGCCGACCAGGTGCATGCCCTGGACCGGGACGCCCGGGCTCTTCACCGTCCACACCCGCGCACCGTCCTGGGGCCTGACGCGGGTCGCGACGACGCCCCCGCCCCCGCAGAACAGCGCGTCGCCGCGCGCGACGCAGCGGAGCTCGTCGGGGATGTCGTCGCGGCCGCCCCGCACGGTCGCACTCCAGGGCTCGAAGCCGTCCGGCAGTGCGGCTCCCGGCGCCGCGGCGCCGGTGCTCCTTTCGCCGCCGCCGGTCCCTCCTGAGTCCCCCGCCCGCAACACCGCGGCTCCCCCGCCGATCGCTGCCACAGCGACCGCGGCAGCGAGGACGGGACGCCATGTGCGACGCAGACGGCGGCCGAGTGGGCCCACGGTGCTTGCTGTCTCGTGACCGTCCGGGCTGGTAGGCGGGACGGCGGCCGGCGCCGGGGTGGCCGGCGTCGCGAGGTGATGCTGGGTGATCACCTCGCGGGTCCGGCCCGTGACGGCTCCGTTCGGGGCGGTCCCACCGAGGTCGGACGGCAGGTCCCGCAGCAGCACGAGGAGTTCGTCCGCCGAGGGGCGCCCGCCGGGCTCCTTGTCCAGGCAGGGCTCGACGACCGCACGCAGAGCCGCCGGTACGGCACCGAGCGACGGCTCCTCGTGCACTACCTGATACGCCGTGATGTAGGGGCTGTCCGCGTCGAAGGGTCCGTGACCGGTCGACGCGTACACCAGCAGCGTCGCCAGCGAGAAGACATCGGACCGCGGCCCCACGTCGCGCGGCGACTGCAACTGCTCCGGTGACATGAAGGGCGGCGTACCGATGACCCGCCCTGTCATCGTCAGAGTCTGCTGGTCCACGGCACGCGAGATGCCGAAGTCGATGACGCGCGGGCCCTCGGGCGAGAGCACGACGTTCGAGGGCTTGAGGTCTCGGTGGACGACCCCGACCCGGTGGATGTCGCGCAGTGCCTCCGCCAGCCCGATGGCGAGCCTCCGCAACTCCGGTCCGTCGAGCGGGCTCTTCGTGGCGATGTGCTGGGCGAGAGTCTGCCCCTCGATATAGGTCGTCGCCATCCACGGCTGCTCCGCCTCGGGATCGGCGTCGACCACCGCGGCGGTGAACGCGCCGCTCACCCGCCGCGCGGCAGCCACCTCCTGCCGGAACCGGATGCGGAACTCGTCGTCCCCCGCGAGCTGCTGGTGGATCAGCTTGACCGCGACGGGGCGCCCCGAACTCGTACGGCTCAGGAAGACCGTGCCCATGCCACCCGAGCCGAGCCGTGCCTCAAGCGGATAGCCGCCGATCTCGGCTGGGTCACCTCCGCGCAGCGACACTCGCCCCGACCTCCCGTCCCCCGCGCACCTCTGCCACCACGGCCCCGCTCACCTGTCCTGCACCCAAACTAGCCGCAGGGCAGTACGGCGGAGCGAAGCGGGTGCCGATCAGGAGACCGAGACCCGCTTCTGTGGCGCACACGGCCAGACTCCGCCGCGGTCCTGGAGCACTTCGCCGCCCCTCCCGCCAGAAGGAGGAGCGCTCCCCCCTCCTCAGGAGCGGGGGAGTCCGGCTGCTGGAGATGGGCGAGAAGCAGGGGTGCTGGAGGCGGCGCGCCCGCGCTGGGCGGTGGCGGTGGTGTCGGTGATGCGCAGCAGGTAGCTGGCGACATCGCGGACGCCGGCGAACCAGCCGCCCTGGAAACGCTTGGAACCATGCGGGGCGCTGCTCTCGGAGAACCAGGGCGCCCTTCCACCCACGGGACGGCCATCCACCGGCGCTCCGCACCGGCCCCCACGGGGGCCGGTGCGGCGGCCCTGGCGGGTGAAGGAGCTCGTACACATCGTGCTCGTGCGCCAGGTGGCCGCGTGCTACCGGCGTCGCCGTCTTGATGGTCCGTCCTCCTAGAAGAAGCCCAGCTTCTTCGGCGAGTACGAGACGAGGAGGTTCTTAGTCTGCTGGTAGTGCTCCAGCATCATCTTGTGGTTCTCCCTGCCGATCCCCGACTGCTTGTATCCGCCGAAGGCGGCGTGTGCGGGGTAGGCGTGGTAGCAGTTCGTCCAGACCCTGCCCGCCTTGATGGCCCGGCCCGCGCGGTAGGCGGTGTTGACGTCACGGGTCCAGACACCGGCTCCGAGGCCGTACAGCGTGTCGTTGGCGGTGCTGATGGCGTCGTCGAAGTCCGAGAACGAGGTCACCGCCACGACCGGGCCGAAGATCTCCTCCTGGAAGACCCGCATCCTGTTGTCACCCTCGAAGATCGTCGGCTGGACGTAGTAGCCGCCCGCCAAGTCACCGCCGTGCTCGATCCGCTGACCGCCCGTCAGTATCTTGGCGCCCTCCTGCTGGCCGATGTCCAGGTAGGACAGGATCTTCTGCAACTGGTCGTTGGATGCCTGGGCGCCGATCATCGTGTCGGTGTCCAGAGGGTGGCCCGGCACGATCTGCTCGGTGCGGGCGACGGCCGCTTCCAGGAACTCGCCGTAGTGGCCTCGCTGGATCAGTGCACGTGAGGGGCAGGTGCACACCTCGCCCTGGTTCAGTGCGAACATCGTGAACCCTTCGAGGGCCTTGTCCCGGAAGTCGTCGTCCGATGACCACACGTCGTCGAAGAAGATGTTGGGGGACTTGCCGCCCAGTTCCAGCGTCACCGGTTTGATGTTCTCGGAGGCGTACTGCATGATCAGCCGGCCTGTGGTCGTCTCGCCGGTGAACGCTATCTTCGCGACGCGGGGGCTGGACGCCAGCGGCTTGCCCGCCTCCACGCCGAAGCCGTTCACGATGTTGACGACGCCCGGCGGCAGCAGGTCAGCCACCAGCTTCAGCCAGAAGTGGATGGACGCAGGAGTCTGCTCTGCCGGCTTGAGCACCACCGCGTTGCCCGCCGCGAGTGCCGGAGCGAGCTTCCAGGTGGCCATCAGGATCGGGAAGTTCCAGGGGATGATCTGAGCGACCACTCCCAGCGGCTCGTGGAAGTGGTACGCGACGGTGTCGTCGTCGATCTCGCTCAGCGACCCCTCCTGCGCCCGCAGCGCCCCCGCGAAGTACCGGAAGTGGTCGATGGCCAGCGGAATGTCCGCGGCGAGCGTCTCCCGTACCGGCTTGCCGTTCTCCCAGGTCTCGGCGACCGCCAGTTCCTCCAGGTGCGCTTCCATGCGGTCGGCGATCCTGTTGAGCACATTGGCCCGGTCGCCCGCCGCGGTCGCTCCCCAGGCCGGGGCCGCCGCGTGCGCGGCGTCCAGGGCGCGCTCCACGTCCTCGGCCGTGCCCCGCGCGATCTCGGTGAAGGGGCGGCCGTTGACGGGGCTCGGGTTCTCGAAGTACTGGCCGCGCGCCGGTGGCACGTAGGCGCCGCCGATCCAGTGGTCGTAGCGTGACTCGTACGAGACGATGGCGCCCTCGGTACCCGGCGCAGCGTAACGGGTCATCTCTGTGGCCTCCCGGAATCCGGTGCCGCCCGCCGTTGGACGGCCCTCGGCGCGAGGCTAGGGAACGGAAGGTTGCAACCTGGTTGCGTCCCCCTCCGCTATCCGCGTGCCCCTCCGCTATCCGCGCTGCTCCGCGTCGAGCCCGCGCGCCCTCGCCATGAGGGCGGCCCGCCGGCCCGCTGGAGCTGCCTCCGCCAGGGCCTGCCAGACGGGGAGATCGTCCTCGCCCCAGGGGCTGTAGGCCCAGTCGGCGAGCAGCCCCGGGTCGCCCCGGGCGATCAGCGCCGCACGCAACTGGTCGGTGGTGCGCTGCCGCAGCCGCACGACGGCGGGCGCCCGCGAACCGGGCAGCAGCGGTCCGGCGTACGCGCCGAGAGCCGCCGCCACCGCTCCGGAGGCCAGCCGGCGCCCCACCGTGTCGAAGTCCGCGTCCACCGGAGCGGCCAGCCGGTACGGTCGCGAGCGCAGCAGCCCAGGCCCCAACAGGCGGCGCAGACGAGAGAGTTCGGCGCGAAGCGTCACCGGGTTCACCGACTCGTCCTCGTACAGCTCGACGAGCAGTTCCTCGCCGCCGAGGCCCTCCGGGTGGCGGGCCAGTACCACCAGGATTTCGCTGTGCCGTCTGCTGAGCCGGACCTTGCGACCCCGCACGACCAGAAGCGCCTCGTCGCGGCCGAGAGCGTTCAGCTGTACGCAGTCTCCTGCCGGTTCCGGTGCCAGCAGGGCGAGTTGACTCTCGGCGGCCCTGGCCACCGCTTGTACGAAGGCGAGGCTGTGCGGATGCGCGAGCCGGTTGCCGCCCGTGATGTCGACCGCGCCCAGCACCCTTCCGGTGTGCGGATCGTGCAACGGGGCCGCCGCGCACGTCCATTGCTGGACCGGCCGCAGGAAGTGCTCCGCGGCGAACACCTGGACAGGGCGGTCCACGGCGATCGCGGTACCAGGCGCGTTCGTGCCCGCCACGGACTCCGCCCAGCGTGCGCCCTCCACGAAGTTCATCCGTCCCGCGCGCCGCCGGGCCGCCGTGTCCCCCTCGACCCACAGCAGTCTGCCGTGCGCGTCGCACACCGCGAGCAGGTGCTCCCCGTCCGTCGCGTACGCGCCCATCAGTTCCCGGATCAACGGCATCGCACGCGCCAGTGGATGGGCGGCACGGTACGGCTCCAGATCGTCGGCGCTCAGATCCATCAGGGCCGAGCCGTCCGGGCTGACCCGTGCCCGCGCCGAGCGGCGCCATGATTCACCGACCACCGTTCGAACCGGCAGCTCCAGCCGTCCCGCGGAGGTGAACGCCTCGTGGGCGTGGCGCAGCTCGTGCAGCCGTTCACCGGGATCGGCATCTGCGGCGAGGGCCACCCAGGGGTCCGTCAACTCACCCTCCCGTCCAGGAGCTTCGTCCCTCCCCATCGTCGTCGCAGTCGGCCACCGCGACAACCTCGGTGCGGAGAGTATTCGCCCGTACCGGCGAGTCGACGCTCGGGGCGCGAGGGCTCAGACGACGTTGACGAGACGGATGTAGCGCCCCCAGTCCCAGTTGCTCCCCGGGTCGGTGTGGTCGCTGCCCGGGACCTCGTGATGCCCGATGATGTGGGCGCGGTCCTTGGGGATGCCGTGGCGGTCGCACACACTCGCCGTGAGCCTCGCCGAACGCTCGTACATCGTGTGCGTGAAGTATGCGGGCTGATCCACCCAGCCCTCGTGCTCGATCCCGATGCTGCGGGTGTTGTGCTCCCAGCTGCCGGCGTGCCAGCCGATGTCCTTCTCCCGCAGACACTGGGCGATGAATCCATCCGCCGACCGCACCACGTAATGCGCCGAGACCTGTTTGGCCGGGTTCGCGAAGATGCCGAGCGTGTTGCCGAACGTGGCCTGGGTGACGTGGAGGACGACGAGGTCCACCGGGTGGGACGAAGGACGTGCGGCAGCCGTGTAGTTGGCGGCCGAAGCCGGTGTCCATGCCGCCTGCGGGAAGTCCGTCTCGCCCGTGGCAGCCGCCACCGCGCGGACCGAGGCCGGCAGGAGAGCGGCGGCGGCGGTGACCGCTGTGCCCTGGAGGATTCTTCTTCGGTCCATCGGCGTACTCCATCGGGCAGGTCAGCAGGTCAGCAGGTCAGAAGAGTGGGAAGGGCACGGCTCTCTCTCCCGCTGATGACGATGGTGTCTGTGGTTCGGTTCCGTGGCGGCACCGTTCCTCGAAGGAGAGCCGGCGGCACAGCGGCCGTAGGCGATGACCACAGAGGCGAACCTGTCGTCGTGAGAAGCGTGGAGGCGCCTACCCGCGGATGAGTGGCCCGGGGCGGTGGTTGACTTCCGCCGCGAGGGCGGTGCAGCCGACAGCCTCGTGTTCACCCTTGCCGCGTCCCACCCGGCTGATCGTGGCGTCCTACCGTAGGCGCCGGCCACGCAGGCGCTCCCACTCGTTTGCTCGTCGAGATCGGACGGCAGCGCGCCCACCCCCTCCCGGACGCGCTGCTGGTGGCGTACACCCCTGCTGTGACACTCCGCTGCCCGGGCGCCCCGCCGCTCGGACGCCTGGCGGGCGGCCGAAGACGGCGGGGCAGCGGCAGCGGGAGCGCTGTCAGCCGCGGAGTGGGCGGGGCAGCTTAAGGAGCGTCACCGAGGTCTCGATTCCGCTGTCGATCAGCCGGCCGTCCGCATCGAAGGCGCCCGCGCCGTCCGTCATCCCGAAGTCGTTGTCGTTGATCAGCGCGAGGGTGTCGCGGCCCGTGACCGCCACGCCCTCGATCTTGCCGGGAACGCCCTGGACCTTCCCGAGATCGACGACGAGGCTCTTACGGAGAACCGGAACGCCCGCCGCCGAGGGGTCGGTGAGCTCCTCGTACGAAGGTGAAGCCGCCGGGTCGTCCCAAGCCGAACCGAGGATGCCGGAGCCGTGAGGCAGCGTCACGCGGTGCAGTCGCGCCGCCTTGTCGGTGCGCTCCTCCACCAGCAGCGTGTGAGGGCCGAGCGCGACGAGGGAGGAGATCTTCAGCTCCGACGTGTCGTCCTCACCGGGGTCGACGACCTCGACCGGGTCGAACCGGTACGCGTACTCGGCGGTGACCGCCTGCTTCCTCGTGGAGAAACGCAGCAGCCGGACATTGCGCGAGCTCTCGCCCGCATCCTCGTCGGGAAGCGAGAGCGGGCTCTGTACGGCCAGCACCAGATCGCCGTTCGGCAGCAGGGCGAGACCTTCGAATCCGCGGTTGATCTTGCGGTTCAGCAGAATGCCCGGAAGCGCCTCGACCACCGGGTAGCCGGCACCCTCCAGCCGGAGCCCTTCGGGGACGTACCGGGCCATGACCCGGCCGCGCGAGGAGACGTGGACCAGCGAGGGGCCGTACTCGTCGACCAGCCAGAACGAACCGTCCGCCGTCCGGACGATGCCCTCTGTGTCGAGGCCGTCGGGGTTGTACGCCAGAGGGGTCAGTGCGTCGTGGCCGTACGGGGCCTCGTCCCGGCTCGCCTGGTTCGGCAGGCCGGTGACCGGTGCGCCGGACGCCGTCGTCAGGGGCAGGGCCTGGAGTACGTCGATCCGCTTGCCGGTGACGCGGATCTTCACGATCGCGGGGTCGAAGCCGGGCACGGGGAACGTACGCCGCTTCTTCCCGTCAATCTTGATCTGCCCGTTGGGGCCCCGGTCCGTCACCGTCCAGAACTCACCCTCGCGGCCCGCCGGGTAGATGTCACTGCCGATACCGCCGAGCTTCACACCACGGTCGTCGGAGACCGATCCCGGCAGGAGACCGTTGCTGAATCCGGCCAGCGGCACGTCACCGAGCACGGCACTGCCGGTGATCCGGGCGGTCGCCCCGGAGCCGCCGTGGTGCCCGTGCCCCTCCTCTGCGCCGGCGGTGGCGGCGACGCACAGCGTCGACAGCAGGGCGAGCGGCAGCCCGGCGGCGAGAGAGCGGCGGGTGATACGGGCGGACATGGGGCCTCCTGGTGCACATACGCTCGGACGAGGGCCAGGCTCTGCCCTTCGCGTCAACGCGCCATGACGTCGAGCTGAACGAGAGGACAGCACGTGGCGAACGCCCGTACGTGGTGAATGCGCTTACGTGACGAGCGCGCGTACGTGGCGAGCGCGCGCACGTGACGAAGGCCTCGCACGTGACGAACGCGCACCGGGCCGGGCGATGCCCCGCGCCCGCGTCTCCCGCCCCGTGCCTCCGTCTTTCGCCCCGCGTCCCCGACTCCCGTCCGGGCCACCCCCAGGCCGTCGGCCACGTCCTGGATAGGGTGGCTGAGACAACACCCATGAAACGGAACAAGGAGCAGACGTGAGCGAGCCGGCGTCCATCGCCCTGCAGCAGGAGATCTCCCGGGAACTCCAGGTCGCCGAGACCTTCGAGGCCGAGCGGGAGATCGAGCGCCGGGTGGCCTTCCTCGCCGAGCGGCTGACGTCCACCGGCCTGCGCGCCCTGGTGCTCGGCATCAGCGGCGGCGTCGACTCCACCACCACCGGCCGGCTGTGCCAGCTCGCCGTCGAACGGGCCAGGGCCGCCGGCCACGAGGCCCGCTTCTACGCGATGCGGCTGCCCTACGGCGTCCAGGCCGACGAGCACGACGCACAGCTCGCGCTCTCCTTCATCCGGGCCGACGACGTGCTGACCGTGGACATCAAGCCCGCGAGCGATGCCGCGCTCGACGCGGCGGTGTCCGCCGGTGTGAACTTCCGCGACGCCCATCACCAGGACTTCGTGCACGGCAACATCAAGGCGCGGCAGCGCATGATCGCCCAGTACGTGGTGGCGGGCGCGCACAACGGCCTGGTCGTCGGCACCGACCACGCGGCCGAGGCGGTTTCGGGCTTCTTCACCAAGTTCGGTGACGGCGCCGCGGACCTGGTGCCGCTGACCGGTCTGACCAAGCGCCGTGTGCGTGCCGTCGCGGACGCACTGGGCGCCCCCGCCGGGCTGGTCTGGAAGGCGCCGACGGCCGACCTGGAGAGCCTCGACCCCGGGAAGACCGACGAGGACGCCCTCGGGGTCACGTACGACGACATCGACGACTTCCTGGAGTGCAAGCCGGTCGACGAGCGGGTCTTCGAAACGATCGTCAACCGTTACCGCCTCACCGAGCACAAGCGTCAGCTGCCGGTCGCGCCGTAAGGACGACGCACCCGCTCACGGACGTTCTCCGGCCCGGTGACGACATTCCGTTCCGGGCCGGAGGGCAACGCTGTGGCGGCGCGGCGGCGCCATCCGGTACCGGTCCGCAGGACGGCGTCGTGGCGCAAGGTGGTGTTCTCCGGCCCGGTGACGACACCCCCGAACCGGACCGGAACACCACGCCGCAGCGTCCCGCCGGCCGCTCCCGCACCGGCCGGGAGCGCAGCCTCGCAGCTTCCCGCTGAGGCCCCTCCCGCACCGGCCTGAACGCCTCGCAGCTCGCCGTCAATACCCCCGCACGGCTGCCTATCCCTCCGGCAGTGCGCCCGCCAGTGCGCCCGACGGGTCGTTGTCCGCCGGGCCCACGGGCATCCAGCGTCCCCGCTCCTTGCGGTACGGCCACCAGCGGCCGTCCGGCCCGTACCTGAGCTGGACATCGGCGCCCGCGACCGTCCAACGGCTTCGTCCGGCTCTCAACCGCGGCCGTTCGCCCTCCTCCCACGCCTCGGCGAGCCGCGTGCGCGCCCGTGCCAGGGACTCGGGGTCCGGCTCCCACTCCTCGTCGAGGACGGCCAGCGCCGCGGGCCCGCCGTACTTCCAGGCGCGCACCGCCGCGTCGAGGTCGGCACGCTGCCGCCCCGCACCCTCGGCGATGCGGGCCGCGATCCGCGGCTCCGGCCGGGCATCGGCCGCCAGCCGCACGGCATCCTGCGCGACCGTCAACTGCACCGCCAGCGGCTGCAGTTCGTGCCCATCGGCCAGCGCGTCCACGAGCATCCGGTACGCCCGTACAGCGGTGTCGCTCACCAGGAGTTCCAGCGCCGCCGGGTCGAGGCCCGGTGCGGGGCCGGCCTCCGTGTCCAGCGAAGGCGCCTGCCCGGGCTCGGAAGGCGGCGCGGGTTCGGCGGGCAGCGGAGGCAGGATGTCCCGGGCGGCGAACGCCTCCAGTGCCCCGACCCCCGCCCCCGACCTTTCCCGCGCCGACGGGGACGACGACGCGGGCACGCCTTGGACGGCCCTGGCCGCGCTGCGGGCCTGGAGCTCGTCCAGAAGCCGGCGCTCGTCGCGGCCGCGCATCAGGAGCAGGACGAACGGGTCCTGGTCCAGCAGCCGCGCCACCTGGTAGCAAAGTGCCCCGGTGTGCGGGCAGTGGTCCCATGCCTCACACGTGCACTCCGGCTCCAGGTCCCCGATCCCCGGCAGCAGGTCCACCCCGGCAGCCGCGGCGTCCTCCACGAGATGCGGTGCCATCTCCCGGTCGAGCAGCGCGGCGATATGCCCCGCCCGGTCGACCGCCATGTCCAGGAAGCGGTCCCACTCCTCGTCGCTCAGCTGCTGGAGCAGCACATCACTGCGGTACGCCGTCGAGTCCCGGTCCTGGACGACCGCCGTGATCCGACCGGGCCGTACCGACACCGCGCCGACCCTGCCCTCGCGGGCCAGCCTGCGGCCCCTCTTGAGCTGCTCGCCGTCGAGCGCCGTGTCCTCCAGGGCCTTCAGCCACGCCTGTCCCCACCAGGACGTCGCGAACCCACGGCCGTTGGCGGGCGGCAGAGCGGCGAAGGTGCGCTCCGGTTCCTGTCTCGCGGGGATGCCCCGCTCCTCTCCGGTGGGGATGCCCTGCTCGTCGTACTCGTCGTCCGTCTCGTATCGGTCGCTCATCGGGCGCCCCCTCGCAGTTCCACCAGATCGGCCAGTTCCGCATCGGTCAGCTCGGTGAGCGCCGTCTCGCCGGAACCGAGTACCGAGTCCGCCAGGCCCTGCTTGCGGACCAGCATCTCGGCGATCCGGTCCTCGATGGTGCCCTCGGCGATCAGCCGGTGCACCTGCACCGGCTGGGTCTGACCGATCCGGTACGCGCGGTCCGTGGCCTGGGCCTCGACCGCAGGATTCCACCAGCGGTCGAAGTGCACGACGTGGCCGGCCCGGGTCAGGTTGAGTCCGGTACCTGCTGCCTTCAGCGACAGCAGGAAGACCGGCGCCTCACCCGCCTGGAACCGGTTCACCATGGCCTCGCGCTCGGCGACCGGCGTACCACCGTGCAGGAACTGGGTACGAACTCCGCGCACCGCCAGATGCTGTTCCAGCAGCCGGGCCATCTGCACGTACTGGGTGAACACCAGCACACTCGCGTCCTCGGCCAGGATCGTGTCGAGGAGCTCGTCGAGCAGTTCGACCTTCCCCGACCGGTCCGCGATGCGCGGCCGTTCCTCCTTGAGGTACTGCGCGGGGTGGTTGCAGATCTGCTTGAGCGCGGTCAGCAGCTTCACGACGAGCCCTCGGCGCGCGAAGCCGTCGGCGCCGGAGATCTCGGCCAGTGTCTCCCGTACCACCGCCTCGTACAGACCGGTCTGTTCGGCGGTCAGCGACACCGCACGGTCCGTCTCGGTCTTGGGCGGCAGTTCCGGGGCGATGCCCGGGTCCGACTTCCGGCGGCGCAGCAGGAACGGGCGCACGAGCGTGGCCAGCCGCTCGGCGGCTCCCGGGTCGTTCCCGCCTTCGACGGCGCTCGCGTACCGCGTGCGGAAGGTGCCCAGCCGGCCGAGCAGACCGGGCGTCGTCCAGTCGAGGATGGCCCACAGCTCGGAGAGGTTGTTCTCCACCGGGGTCCCGGTGAGCGCGACACGGGCGCGCGCCCCGATGGTCCGGAGCTGTTTGGCGGTCGCGGAGTACGGGTTCTTGACGTGCTGCGCCTCGTCGGCGACGACCATGCCCCACTCGGCCCCGGCGAGCCGCGGAGCGTCCAGCCGCATCGTGCCGTACGTGGTGAGGACGAACTCCCCGGCGGCCAGCCCGTCCAACGAGCGCGAAGCGCCGTGGAAGCGGCGTACGGGTGTGCCGGGCGCGAACTTCTCGATCTCGCGCTGCCAGTTGCCCATCAGGGACGTCGGGCACACCACCAGCGTCGGGCCGGCGGCGGTTTCGTCGCCCTGGCGGTGCAGATGCAGGGCGATCAGCGTGATCGTCTTGCCCAGCCCCATGTCGTCGGCGAGGCAGCCGCCGAGTCCGAGGGACGTCATGGTGTTGAGCCAGTTCAGACCGCGGAGCTGGTAGTCGCGCAAGGTCGCGGTGAGGGCGCCGGGCTGGCCGATCGTCTGGTTCCCGCCCGATTCCGGATCGGCGAGCCGGTCGCGCAGCTGCTGGAGCCAACCTGTCGCGGCCACCTCGACGCGGCGGCCGTCGATCTCGGTGGTGCCGGTGAGGGCCGCGCCGAGCGCGTCGATGGTCGTGACCTTGCGGTCCTGCGTCTCGCGGGCGCGCCTGGCTTCCTCCGGATCGATGAGCACCCACTGGTCGCGGAGGCGGACCACCGGCCTGCCCGCTTCCGCGAGGCGGTCGAGCTCTTCCCTGGTGAGCTTCTGGTCGCCGAGCGCGAACCACCAGTTGAACGCGAGGAGCGCGTCGGCGGAGAGGAAGGAGGGTGTGTCCGAGGCCGTGCGAACGGGACCCTTTGCACCGTCCTGGCCGTCGTCGCCCTCGTGCGGGCCGACGGGTCCGATCACCGCACGGGCGGTGAGCTTGCGAGCCAGCTCCTTGGGCCAGTGGACCTGGACGCCGGTCGCTGCGAGAGCCCGCGCGGCGGGCCCCAGCAGTTCGCCGATCTCCTCGTCCGCGGGTTCCACGGAGTCCGGCACCGCGGCCGAGAGCAGCGGTGTGAGGGGCGGCCACGCACGCGCGGCGCGGCGCAGGGCGAGCAGGGCGTCCATCCGGGCCCGCGGGCCGAAGGCCGCGGCCGTCGGCGCGGCGCCCGCCCAGACGTCGGCCGCATCGGCGACGAGTGTCGGATCGCTGACGCTGTGGATCTGCAGAACGGCCCGGAACGAAGGTCCGACGGATGCTTCGCCCGCCATTCCGCTTGTGTTGTCTTCGGGCTCACCGATCCCCGAGACCTCGATGCGCAGGGACAGTCGGACGCCCGCGTCGTGACCGGCCGCCACATCGGCGGCCCACCCGCGCTGATCAGCGCACTTCTGCGGTTCCTGAGCCGCGAACGCAGGGTTTCCGGTGGCCAGAGGGGCGGCGGGTGTACGCGGAAGGGAGTCGGCCACGGCGTCGAGAAAGGCGCGCAGCAGAGCTTCCGGTTCGGCCAGCAGAACGGGCTCGGCCGCTTCGTCGAGCGGGACCGCGTGCGCGGTCGGCGGCATGGCCGCCGCGAGGGTCCTGATCGCGTCGAAGTCGTCCGCCGTCAACGGGCCGGCCCGCCAGGCGTCGTGATCGGTGGGGCTCAGTCCCGGCAGCAGCAGTCCGCGTGCGGTGAGTTGGAGGGCCAACAGGCTCGCCGCGCCCCAGAACGCCGCAGCGGGGGAGGCGTGCGCGCCCGCCCGCGCCCGCGTGAGTACGGGGAGGGCGTCCCGTACGGACAGGAGCACGGCCGGTACCTCGTACGGTTCTCCGTCCGCCCCGACGACGGTCAGTTCCCGCGGAATCCCGGGCGTCCGGGGAGGGGTGCTACCGTCCGGGTTCCAGAACGCGATCAGGCCGGTACGGGCCGGATCCGCGGGGAGGAAGACTGCGGAGCAGCGGGACAGTTCAGAGATCTCGGAAAGCGTTTCCGCAGGAAGCCTGTGCACAGCGATGTCAGATTCCTCAAATTTGACTAGTGGGGCCGGGGTCGCCGAGGGTACTCCACCCGAGGCACCTTCCGGGAGAAATGCGCTGTGATCCAGGTCACTCATTTCTGCCTTCAGGGACTCGTGGTGCAGTCGGCACCACCACCGGGTCGGGGGGCATACCCCCGACAAGGCCGGGTGGTGGCGTCATGGCTGCCGCGGGCCTCCCATCCGTACGTTTCATGAGGTCAGCGCAGATGCCCAGAGACCGGAGACGTCATGCCCCAGGCGGTAGCCACCGTTGCTGAACACGCTCGCGACGGATCGGAGGTGCCCGGCGACTCCGAGAATCTCGGCGACTCCACCGCCTCCGGGACCACCGGGAGCGACTTCGCGCCCCTCCTGCGCGCGGTCAGAGGCCAGGGGCTCCTGGAGCGTCGCACCGGCTGGTACGCGGCGGGTATCGCCGTCAACTTCGTCGCGCTCGGAGCCGTGATCACCGGCCTCGCCCTCCTCGGCAACACCTGGTGGTCCCTGCTCCTCGCGCTGCCGCTGGCCCTGGTCTGGGCCCGGATGGCCTTCGTCGGACACGACGCCGGGCACTCTCAGATATCCGGGAACCGCAGGACGAGCCGGAACATCGGACTGGTGCACTCCAACCTCCTCCTCGGTATGAACGAGGCGTGGTGGAACGACAAGCACAATCGTCACCACGCCAACCCCAACCACATCGACAAGGACCCCGACGTCGGGGTCGGCGCGCTGGTCTGGACGCAGAACCAGGCGGCGCAGCGAGAAGGATTCGCGCGCTGGCTCACGCGTAACCAGGCGCGGCTCTTCTTCCCGATGCTGCTCCTCGAAGGCATCGCACTCAAGATCTCCGGCTTCCAGTTCCTGCGCAGCCAGCCCATGCGCGAACGCCTCGTCTCGGGCGCGCTGATGGTCAGCCACCTCGCTCTGTACGCGACGCTGCTGCTGACCACCATGTCGCTCGGCAAGGCCGTCGTCTTCGCCCTGGTGCACCACGCGCTGTTCGGTCTCCACCTGGGTATGGCCTTCGCGCCGAACCACAAGGGCATGGAGATGCCCGACCCGGACGGTGAGCGCTGGGGTCACCTCAAGCGCCAGGTCGTGACCTCGCGCAACGTCCGGGGATCGGTCCTCACCGACTGGTTCCTGGGCGGGCTGAACTACCAGATAGAGCACCACCTCTTCCCGAGCATGCCCCGCCCCCACCTGCGCCTCGCCCAGCCGCTGGTCAAGGCCCACTGCGAGGCGATCGGTATGCCGTACGCCGAGACCGGACTCATCGAGTCCTACCGGCAGGCGCTGAGCCACATGCACGAGGTCGGCGAGCCGCTGCGGTAGGAGCGGTTCCCCGGAACTGATGCTGGAACCGATGGGCGCCCAACGAGCGTTCTCACAGCAGGAGCGGCTCGGGCCGCGAAGGAGGCAGGACCATGTCCAACGGTGCAAAGATCGCTCTCGGTGGAGTTCTCGCGGCAGCCGTCCTGTGGCCGCTCATCGGATTCTGGTGGGCCCTGCTCGTGCTGATCGGGGTGCCCGCCGTGGGGTATCTGATGCTCGATCCGTCCCAGCGACGCAGGCTCCGCAGGGCCGGCCGCAAGCAGATCGGCCGCTGACCCGCAGACGGCAGTTCACGATTCGGCGCCGCCCGTCCTACGGGTGGCGCCGAATCGCATACTCCGGAGCGGTCCGCCCTGCCTCTCCTGGCTCAGCCTGAGCGGTCCGGGAGGACGAAGCGGTTTCGGTGCTGCCTTGGGGCCGCTGCCCGGCTCCGACGAGAGGCGTTGCTCAGGCCGGCCGGAGGGCCATGCCATCGAGAGCCGTCAGCAGACCAGGCAGTTCGGGACCGCGTCCGATGGGCAGCACCTCACCCGGTTCCTCGTCCAACAGGGCGAAGGCGATGTCGTCGGTCCTCGCGACCAGCGACCATCCGGGACCGTCGACGCGCAAGGTGCGGGCCCCGCCCGGTGCGAACCCCGACCGAATGCGGCCGGGCGGTGGGGGATCGGCGATATAGGCCCGGGCCTCGTCCAGAACCCTCCGTACGCCGGGGTGACGGCCGGACGGCGCGGGACCGTCGCCCGCACCCTCGGGCCCGTCGGAGCCCTTCTGTCCGTCCTCGGACGCCTCCTGGTCGGGCCGCACATCCTCCGAGCCCTCCTGAGCGGGCGCGTCCTTCCGTCCCTGTTCGGTCTCCGCCTCCTCGGCGACGTCCTTCACAGACCGCCCGAACGCCGTCTCGTCGTCCACCTGCTCGCGCCACGCCGCCCACTGCGCGGCGACCTCGTCCGCGCCCTGGCGGCGCTGGGCGGGCCCCCAGGTCTGCGTGTCCGGGGGCGCCAGCGGAAGCGGCTCCTCGCCCTCGGCCTCGGGGTCGGGCAGCGGGTCGTGCGGGGCGGGGACATCCGGCGCGGCGACCGCGACCGCGAGCGGCCAGCCCGGCAGCGCGCAGACCACCGAGCGGTCGTCCGGCGAGAGGTCGTACTCCATGCCGCAGTCCCAGGAGGCGATCGCGACCGCGACCAGGGAGACGTCGTCGACGACCACGGTCCAGCGGGCCCCGCCGCCGTCCTGGCCCAGCACGAGGCCGTACCCCTCGGCGAACGGTTCGAGGGCCAGCGCGTCGCACGCGGCCACGTAGTCGTCACCGAGCACGCTGGGGAACTGCGCAGGCGTCAACAGCACCGCGGTCAGCACATACAGTGCGTCGTCATCGGCGACCGTGTCTTGCGTCCCGGCCACAGTGCCCTCCTCGTCCTGGTCATGGCTTGATCTGTCGGCCCGCACCTTAACCAGTCGGTAACCCCATCGTCGAGGCCCTGACGACCGGCCCGCCACCGGGGACAGCCGGCGGCGGGCCGGCGGAATGCGTGGCCCGGGGCCGGGTAGAGACGCTCAGGAGCGCACCGCGCGCGTGGCGACCGCTCCGCCCGTCTCCTCGTATGGTGGGCGTCCGGCCGACGACGGGGGACAGCATGGCGAAGCGGTACGACCGGCTCAAGGAGATCCAGCAGCTCGACCCGGAGCGGGACTTCCTGGAGATCTACCGGCTGACCGTGGCGTACGAGTTCCCCTGGGACGTCACGCGCGCCCTCGAACTCGCCCTCTACCGCACCTACGCGATCCCCAGCATCGGCCGACTCCTGGCCGCGACAGCGGAACTGACGGAGCGTTCGCAGAAGAGATACGACGACACCGCGCTGCTCCTGGACACCGTGGTCGAGCACGGATTCACCGGCGAGGCCGGGCGCACGGCCGTCCGGCGGATCAACCAGATGCACCGAAGTTACGACATCGGCAACGACGACATGCGTTATGTCCTGTGCACGTTCGTCGTCATGCCGAAGCGCTGGCTGGACACCTATGGATGGCGCAAACTGTCACGCCACGAGCTCACCGCCATCGCCGTCTACTACCGGACGCTCGGTGCCCATATGGGCATCAAGGACGTGCCCCGGACGTACGAGGACTTCGAGCGCACGCTCGACGCCTACGAGGACGCGCACTTCGGCTGGGACGAGGGCGGGCGCCAGGTGTCCGACGCCACCCTCGCGCTGATCGCCACCTGGTACCCCAGCCCTCTCGCCCGCGTCGTGCGCGGTGCCGTCCTCGCCCTCCTGGACGACCCGCTGCTGCGTGCCTTCCGGTACGAGCGGCCGGGGCGCGTCGCCCGGAGGCTGACCCGCGGCGCACTCCGCCTGCGGGCCCGGGTCGTACGCCTCCTGCCGCCCCGCTCCACGGCGCACTACGCACGCCAGAACCCGGAGATCAAGGGATATCCGGACGGCTACGAGGTGGCCGCACTCGGCACGTTCCCCGTCCCGGGCGTCCGCGGCTGCCCGGCCGCGCACGTACGCGGGTCAGACGCTCCGGCCGAGTGACTCCAGGGTGGCGCGCAGCCACCGCAGTTCCGCCTCGCTGGTCGCCCGGGCGATGGTGAGGATGCCCCGCCGGAACGGATCGTCCACCTCCTCCGCGCGCAGCGGCCGGTCACCCTCGTAGAAGAAGCTCGCGGGCTCCTCCAGGAACTCCAGCCGCTGCCGCAGGACAGCCGCCTGCGCCGCGGGGTCCTGCAGATGGCGGAGGAACGCCAGGATGCCGAACCAGCGGTTCTCGTCGGTGATGTCGCCGCGCGCGGGCTGCGCGAGCCGCCGGAGCAGCTCCGCCCTGCCCTCGTCCGTCAGGGTGAGCTCATGGCGGGGGGCCGCTGTCGCGCCCGGTCGGGTCTCGCGGACCAGCAGACCCGACTTCTCCAGCCGTTTGATCGCCGGATAGAGCGTGCTCTCCGCGACCGGCCGCACGTGCCCGGTGAGGGCCGTGATGCGTTTGCGCAGCTCGTAGCCGTGCAGAGGGGCGGCGTACAGAAATCCGAGGATGGCGAGCTCCAGCATGGCCGCATTCTGCCGCACGCCGACGTACAGCGATTGCGTGATACATCGATGGCGGAATACATCGGCACCGATGTATGGTCGGGTCCTGCCGCGGACGGTGCGAGCGGCGGACCCGGTGGAGCGAGGGCGGAGGAGCGGGCTGATGAACGAGGCGAAGTTCGACGAGCACGGCAGCAGGATCCGGTGGACGGAGTCGGGGAAGAGCCCGGACCGCGACGGAACGGCGACGGTCTACGTGCACGGACTCGGCGCGATGTCCGCCGCGTACCACGCCCATATCGCCGCCGACCCGGCGCTCGCGGGGCGTAGGTCACTCTTCGTCGACCTGCCGGGGCACGGAACCAGTGACCGTCCGGCGGACTTCGGGTACACCCTGGAGGACCATGCCGGCGCGCTGGCAGTCGTCCTGGACGAAGCGGGCGTGCGGGGCGCGGAGCTCGTCGGCCACAGCATGGGCGGAGCGGTGGCCGTCGTGCTGGCCCACCGCCGGCCCGACCTGGTCGCACGTCTGGTGCTGACCGAGGCCAACCTCGATCCCGCTCCGCCGGCGACGAGCGGGAGCAGCGGCATCGGTTCGTGGACGGAGGAAGCCTTCGTGTACGGCGGAGGCTTCGCCCGGGTTCTGGAGCGGGTGAGTCCCTTGTGGGCCGCGACCATGCGGCTCACGGACCCGCTCGCACTGCACCGCAGCGCGGTCGGGCTGATCCGTGGCACGGAGCCCACCATGCGCCGGATGCTCATGGAGTCGACGGCGGAGCGGACCTATCTGCAGGGAGCTCTGAGCGGTGAACTACCGGGCGCCGACGAACTGATGGACTCCGGAGTCAGAGTGCTCACCGTTCCGGGCGCGGCGCACTGCGTCATGTTCGACCGGCCCGCCGCGCTGGTGGCAGCCATGGCCGCGCGCCGTGAGTGAGGTGTGGCCGGGTCAGTCCACGCGTACGGCACGCACGAGGAATCGCTCGTCCTCGTCGACGTAGGTGCTCAGGCGCCATCCCGAGCCGGCGAGCAGGGGGCGCAGGACGGGCTCGGCCCGCAGGTCGTCGTCGGTGAGCGCCCGGCCGTGCCGTGCCGCGAGCGCGGCGCGGCCGACCGGATGGAAGAGGGCCAGCTGACCACCGGGCCGCACCACGCGCGCCAGCTCCAGCAGGGCCGGTCCGGGGTGCGTGAGGTGGGAGACGAGGCCCGCCGCGAACACCGCGTCGAGCACTCCCTCCCGCAGCGGCAGTCGTTCGGCGTCGGCGAGGAGCAGGGCGCCACTGCGGTCACGTCCGGCGCGAACAGCGGTCTCCAGCATGGCGGGTGTGAGATCCACGCCCAGAACGGTGCCCCCAGGGCCCACTGCCTCGCGCAGGGCGGCCAGGGCGCGCCCCGTACCGCAGCCCGCGTCGAGTACCGCGTCGCCGTGCCGCAGTCCGAGGGCCTCGACGGCGGCCGCGTACGCAGGTCCGTCGTCCGGAAAACGGCTGTCCCAGTCGGCGGCCCGGACGGTGAAGAATTCCTGTACGTGTGTGCGGTCATCGGCCATACGGACGTGATTGCGCAGTCCGAATCTGAACGAGACGACAAGCAACGGCGTGCATGTTCGCGCGTTGCCTGATCGTTCGGGAACATCTCTCTGTCATATTCCATCAGCTTTCGAACTGAGCCCCCGTCGGGCGCCCCCTATCGGACTAACGTCCCCGATTTATGGGACATCTGGATCACGCCACCTTCGGCTGGCTGACACCCGCGCTGTCGTACGCGATGGCATCCATCGGAGCCGCGCTCGGGCTGCGCTGCACCGTGCGTGCGCTGAACACGAACGGACCGTCGCGGCGCAACTGGCTGCTCACGGCCGCCTCCGCCATCGGCACGGGCATCTGGACGATGCACTTCGTCGCGATGCTCGGATTCGGCGTCACGGGCACGGAGATCCGCTACAACGTGCCCCTCACCCTGCTCAGCCTGCTGATCGCCATGGTCATGGTCGGGGCGGGCGTCTTCGCCGTCGGCTACGGCCGAGGCCGGCCCCAGGCGCTGCTGATCGGAGGGCTCACCACCGGCCTCGGCGTCGCCTCCATGCACTACATCGGCATGGCAGCCCTACGACTGCACGGCACGATCCGCTACGACCCGCTCATGGTGACGCTCTCCGTCGTGATCGCCGTCGTCGCGGCCACCGCCGCCCTGTGGGCCGCCGTCAACATCAAGACACCGGGCGCCGTCGCCCTCGCCTCGCTCGTCATGGGGGCAGCGGTGAGCAGCATGCACTACACCGGGATGTTCGCCGTCGACGTCGGTGTCGTCCCGTCGGGAGGCCGGCTGCCCGGCGCCACGGTCATGCAGTTCATCTTCCCGCTCGCCGTCGGCCTCGGCTCCTACCTCTTCCTCACCTCCGCCTTCGTCGCCCTCTCGCCGACGGTGCGGGAGCGCGCCGCCTACGTCTCCGCCGAACGGTCCGGCGCGCGTCCATCCGACTCCCTGCGCAATCCGACGGAGGCGCAGGCCGCCCCGTCCCCCTGACATACCCGCCCGCTCCCGACCGCCCGTATCCGCTTCCCCCGAAGGCGGACGCGGCACCCGCACCACGCGTCACACAGAGCTCACACCGGAACGAGGAGGCCATGCGCCAACCCCGCACGACCCCGGAGAACGGCCCGCCCGCCGACCGGTCCGCGCCACCGACGCGAGGACGGCGCGCGCACGCAGGGCCGCCGGCAGACGAACGCCATGAGCGGGAGGCATGGGCGCACGCGTCCGAGGAACAGACCGAGTCACGTCGGCTGTCCCTGCGCCCCCGGACCGTACGGGCCAAGATCATCTCGCTGCTCATGGTGCCCGTCGTCTCCCTGCTCGCCCTGTGGGGCTTCGCCACGGTCACCACGGCCCAGGACGTGGCCCGCCTGCGTCAGTCGCAGCGCGTGGACTCCACCGTGCGGGGGCCCGTGTCGGGAGCGGTCGAGGCGCTGCAGGCGGAACGCAAGGCGGCACTGCGCCAGCTCGTCGCCCCCGACCAGGGGCACGCCGCCGAACTCCGGCAGCAGTCCCGGCGCACCGACACCGCACTCGCCGAACTCCGGCTCGGCGAGAACCACACGATCGCCGACGCGGGCGGACTCCCCGCCGGGGTCGCGGACCGGCTCACCACCTTCCTGGACCGATCCAGGCCGCTCGCCGCGCTGCGCGCCCGCCTGCTGAGCCCGCCCAGGGACGGAACCCGCGACAAGGAAGCCGAACAGGAAGCCGCGTACACGCAGTACACCGAGACCATCACCGCGGCGTTCGGTGTATCGGGTGCGCTGACCGGCGTCCAGGACTCCGACCTCGGCTCCGACGCCCGGGTCCTCCTCGAACTGAGCCGGGCCGGCGAGATGCTGGCCCGCGAAGACGCGCTGCTCGCCACATCGGCCCTCACCGGCGCCCTCGACGGCCTGGCGCTCCGCCGTTTCACAGGAGCCGTCGAGAGCCGCCGGAGCCTCGCCGACTCGGCCGGCGCCGACCTTCCCGCCGCCGCGGGCCGGACATGGCGGTCCCTCACCGGCCAGGACGCGTACCGCGGCATCCAGGCGGCCGAGGAGAAGGTGCTGGCCGCCCGGTCCGGCCGCAAGGCCGCACAGGCGGTACCCGCCGACTGGGGAAGGGACGCCGAAACCGTACGGGGCGAACTCCGCGCGATCGAGACGGGCGCCGCGCGCCTCGCGGCCCACCGCGCAGATCCGCTGGCGGGCGGACTCCTGAGCCCCGCCGGTGCGGCCGTCCTCTTCGGGTTCGTCGCCGTGGCCGCCTCGCTCGTCATCTCCGTACGCATCGGCCGGGCGCTCGTCGTCGAACTCGTGAGCCTGCGCAACAGCGCCCTGGAGATCGCCCGGCGCAAACTTCCGCATGCCATGCAGCGCCTGCGGGAGGGCGAAGAACTCGACATCGAGGCCGAGGCACCGCCGGGACGGTCCACGAACGACGAGATCGGCCAGGTCGGCGAGGCGCTCGACACCGTCCACCGCGCCGCGCTCAGCGCCGCCGTCGAACGCGCCGAACTCGCGAGCGGCATCTCCGGCGTCTTCGTCAACCTCGCCCGCCGCAGCCAGGTCCTCGTCCACCGCCAGCTCAACCTGCTGGACGGCATGGAGCGCCGTGCCGAGGACCCCAACGAACTCGGCGACCTCTTCCGGCTCGACCACCTGACCACCCGTATGCGCCGGCATGCCGAGAGCCTGATCATCCTCTCGGGATCGGCCCCCGGACGCGCCTGGCGGATGCCGGTCCCGCTGACCAACGTCGTACGCGCTGCCGTCTCCGAGATCGAGGACTACGCGCGCGTCGAGGTACGTCAGCTGCCCGACGCGGCGGTGAAGGGCGACGCCGTCGCCGACCTGACCCATCTGCTCGCCGAACTCATCGAGAACGCCGCACAGTTCTCGCCACCGCACACCAAGGTCCGGATCAGTGGCGAACCCGTGGGCAACGGCTACGCGCTGGAGATCGAGGACCGGGGGCTCGGCATGGGCGGCGAACTGCTCGCCCAGGCCAACCGGAGGATCGAACAGTCCGAGACCCTCGACCTCTTCGACAGCGACCGGCTGGGCCTCTTCGTCGTGAGCCGTCTCTCGGCCCGCCACCACATCAAGGTCAAGCTGCGCACCTCGCCGTACGGAGGGACGACCGCTGTGGTCCTGGTGCCGACCGCCCTGCTGCCGAGCGAACTGCCCGCGGGCGAGAAGCCCGCCGCGGCGGACACCGGACCGGTGGCGGCGACGGCGGGCCGGAACGACGCGGAGTTGCCGGACCCACGCCCGAGGCGCCCGCGCGCCACCGCGTTCCCCGCCCCGGTCGCCGTCCCCGCCATCGAGTCCGCACCGGACCCACGGTCGGCGCCCGTCACCAGCCTGCGCCGGCGTCAGCGCCCGAGAACGGCGGAGGAGGCCAAGCCGGCACGCCCGCGCTTCACCGACCGGCCGGACCGAGCCCCTCGCGCTCCGCTCACCCACACTCCGGAGGTGACGGACGGGGACGACGAGAGTGACCTGCCCCGTCGTGTACGGCAGGCCAGCCTCGTACCCCAACTGCGCGAGGAGCCACGCCCCGAGCCGCCCCGGGAGGGTACCGACGGAGCGTCCTCTCCCGCCGAGCGCACCCCGGAGCAGGCCCGCGACCGCATGACCGCCTACCGCGACGGATGGGTCCGCGGTGGTGGCCCCGCCCCCGGACACAAGGCCTCGCACACCGCCCCCGCTCGACCCCGGCCGCACACCGGACCCCACCACCCCGTCGAAGGAGACCAGGCATGACCGTGAACGAATGGACGGCGGGGTCGCGGCGCTCCGGCGAGCTCGACTGGCTGCTGGACGACATGGTGACGAGGGTCGGGGAGGTACGGCACGTCGTCGTGCTCTCCAGCGACGGCCTCGCCGTCGGTGCCTCCAGCGCGCTGAGCCGTGAGGACGCCGAGCACCTCGCGGCGGTGGCCTCCGGCTTCCACAGCCTCGCCAAGGGGGCCGGCCGGCACTTCGGGGCCGGGGGAGTGCGCCAGACGATGGTCGAGATGGACGACGGTTTCCTCTTCGTGGCCGCGGCCGGGGACGGCTCGTGCCTCGCGGTGCTGAGCACCGCCGCCGCCGACATCGGACTGGTGGCGTACGAGATGGCACGTCTCGTCAAACGGGTCGGCGAGCACCTGCGGACCCCGCCGCGGCTCGTCGGGCCCCGCACGGCGGGCTGACGGGACGGAGACATGAGCATGACCGAGGAACCCGACCGCTCGAAGGCACCCCGTATGCCCCTCGGGGCCCACGCCCGCTACCCGTCGCGCGAGAAGGCCGACGAGGAGGCCGTGCCGGGCAGCCAGTGGTACGACGCCGAAGCGGGCCCGCTCGTCCGTCCGTACGCGATGACCGGAGGCCGTACCGATCCCGGGCCCAGCGGGGTGCGTTTCGACCTGATCGCACTCGTGGACATCGCCGACACCACTCCCGGCCGGGCCGACGAGTCCCTTCTCGGCCCCGAGCACCGGGCGATGCTCACGCTGTGCCGCAGCGAGACGCAGTCGGTCGCCGAACTCGCCGCCGACGCCGACCTGCCGGTCGGCGTGGTGCGGGTGCTGCTCGGCGACCTGCTCGAAGCGGGTCACGTGCGGGTCAGTCGCCCCGTACCGCCCGCACAGCTGCCCAACGAGCGGATTCTGCGCGAGGTGATCGACGGCCTCCGGGCACTGTGAGCACCGCGTCCGACTGGCGAGAAGTCGACCCTCTGGTTTCGGACATCCAGATTCGAATTACGACCACATATGAGCAACGCGCGACCTTCGGTCGATCAAAACCGATCACCCCCTTCGGGGCGGGTCACTTGCTTGCCATGCTGTGCGCGTACCGAGGCCCGCTCCTTCCGCTGCTGCTGTCGTACTGATACCCGAAGACACTCGACCGAGCTCCACAAGATGGCGTTGACCAGCACTTCCGCATCTTGAGGCTCATGCGTGAGAGAAGTGATCGATGCCCCCCGAGCACGTGGGAAACGCTGACAGTGCGGGTGGCGAGGAAGGCGGCGAGTCCACCGCCCTCGCCCTGAAGATTCTGGTCGCCGGCGGATTCGGGGTCGGCAAGACCACCCTGGTCGGCGCCGTCAGCGAGATTCGGCCACTGAGGACCGAGGAGCTGCTCAGTGAAGCCGGACAGACGGTCGACGACACCGGTGGTGTCGACCAGAAGACCACCACGACCGTCGCCATGGACTTCGGCCGCATCACCATCAGATCCGGTCTGTCGCTCTACCTGTTCGGCACACCGGGGCAGGACCGCTTCTGGTTCCTGTGGGACGAGCTGTCGCAGGGCGCGCTGGGTGCGGTGGTCCTCGCCGACACCAGGCGCCTGGAGGACTGCTTTCCGGCCGTCGACTACTTCGAGCACCGCCACATCCCGTTCGTCGTCGCCGTGAACTGTTTCCCGGGCGCCCGCACCTATGGGGCGCAGGATGTGTCGCGGGCTCTGGACCTCGATCAGGGAACGCCGGTCGTGCTGTGCGACGCGCGCGACCGCGACTCCGGAAAGGAAGTCCTGATCCGCATGGTCGAGTACGCCGGGCGGATGCACACGGCCCGCCTTCTCGACTCCGTGGGTTAGGTTCACCCGTCCGGATCGTGCCCGATCCGGACGCGTACCTTCGGTTCCGAGCGCGGCGAAGGGCTGCCGTCAGTCGGCGACGGCGGCCATCGCCAGCACCTTGTCCACGCGGACGCGCACGACGAGTTCGCCGGGCACGCCGTTGCGCTCGCCGAACTCCTCCGCCGCTTCCCGGCCCATGTAGCGAGCCGCGATCCGGGTCGCCCAGTGCCGCAGCTCGGCGGGGTCCTCGCTCAGCTCGACATGCCCCTGGAGCACGACGAACGCGAAAGGCGGACGGTCGTCGTCGACGCACACCGCCACCCGCCCGTCACGGGCCAGATTGCGTCCTTTCACGCTTTTCTTACCGGTGTTGAAGACGAGGTCGTCACCGTCGAGCAGAAACCAGACGGGAGCGATGTGAGGGCTTCCGTCGGCCCGAACCGTCGACACCTTGCCTGTGCGTGTGCCCTGTGAAACGAAGGAATGCCACGCGTCCTGGGTCATGTGGTGTGCCATGGAGTCATCTTGGGACCGGGAAAGGTGTGGCGCGAAGAGGCGCCCCGGTGAACGGGAGACGCTTGCCCGTAGGGGAGCGGTAGGCAAGGCTTA
Source organism: Streptomyces sp. NPDC048560 (assembly GCF_040650955.1). Classification (NCBI taxonomy): domain Bacteria; kingdom Bacillati; phylum Actinomycetota; class Actinomycetes; order Kitasatosporales; family Streptomycetaceae; genus Streptomyces; species Streptomyces sp. NPDC048560. The sequence goes on along the minus strand of NZ_JBEZIJ010000009.1, from coordinate 112,242 downwards.
CGCGCGATGTGGGGAACGTATGAGCGGGGAGGACGAACGCATGGCGTTGGACCGGGGACTTGACTGGCTCCTTGACGACCTGACCGGCCGGGTGGAGCACGTACGGCACGCACTGGTGCTGTCCAACGACGGGCTCGTGACCGGAGCGAGCACGGGACTGGCACGCGAGGACGCGGAACACCTCGCAGCGGTGTCGTCGGGTCTGCACAGCCTGGCCCGTGGATCGGGACGGCACTTCAGGGCCGGACGCGCGCGGCAGACCATGGTGGAGTTCGACGAGGCGTTGCTGTTCGTGACGGCCGCGGGCGAAGGAAGCTGCCTGTGCGTACTGAGCGCCGCGGAGGCGGATGTCGGCCAGGTCGCCTACGAGATGACTCTGCTCGTGAACCGGGTGGGCGAGCATCTCGGGGTGGCGACCCGTAACGGGAGCGTTGGCGGCCCTCAGCGCCTCTGACCTGTGACTATTCCTGTGCGGTCTGTCGGTTCTCCGTAAGCCCTCCGTTCGGCCCGGAAGTTATCCACAGGCCGAACGGGGAGAGTCCCCTCCGGGCTACTTTGGTCACACAGAGTATTCGAGCCTCACGGGGGAGGACAGTCATGGCCCTTACGGAAACTACGCGCGGACACGCCGCAGGGAGTGTCGTTGACGCCGAGGCGGGCGTCGCGTCCACGGTGGCCGCGAGCCGTGCGGCGCAGCAACTGGAGCTGAGGCGAGGTGAGTTCGAGCTGGCCGTGCATCTCGGGCTGATCGGCGTGATCGCGGGACACGGCGGCGGGCGGCCCAGGGTCTCCCGCGAGGAGATCGCTCGCCTGCGGGCGCAGCCCGGCTTTCCTGAAGCGCTGCGTGACCGGGTGCGGACGGTGGGGACGGCGGAGGCGGCCGGCCTGCTCGGAATCAGTCCGGTCCGCGTCACGCGCCTGGCCCGGGTGGGCTGCCTCTCGCCGGTCTCGTTCTACCTCAATCGCTACCGCGTGGTGGTGTGGCTCTATCTCGCCGAGGACGTCGCCCGCTTCGCCAGGCGGGAGCCCGGGCTCCTGGCCGGCAGGAGTCCGGTCGGGATGCGCACGATGCTGGAGGCAGGCATCGACTGGCGGGCGCGCAACTGGCGATCGGGCAGGATCGACAGGCTGCTGAGCAGCACCGAGGACTCGTGGGTGCGTGCCTCGGTGCAGGCTTCCGCGCTCGATGCGGTGCAGCTGGCGGAGGTGGTCGACGATCCGTACGAGCGCGCCCATCTCGCCAGGGTCAGGCCGGAGCCGGTGTTCGGACGCCCGGGTTCGGTCAGCGGGCGCGAAATCATGGCGCAGTTGATGCTCGCCGACGATCCGGACGAGATCCTGTGGCGTCGGGTCAATCTCACTCTGGAGCTCGACCGGGCACGGGAGACCAGGGCCGCCCCACGTCCGGGGGAGGACCGCGTCGGCCGACGTGCACCGGGGCGGGCGGATCTGCCGGCGGAGGTGGCAGGACCGGCAGCGCGGCGGGCGCCGGCGGAGATGGCATCTTCGGAGCCGGTCACCGAACGGGCCTCAGGGCCAGGCCTGTTGGCCCGGCTGGGGCTGCGCAGGCGCGTGACCTCGCCGGAAGCCGCCCTGGCAGCCGCCGCTCCCACGGGAAAAAATTCGCGGCCGACGAAGTGAACGGGCATTGTGTTCCCCATGTTGATCAGGGAAGCCACTACCGAGGACTGGGCCGCGATCTGGCCGTTCTTCCACGAGATCGTCGCCGCGGGCGAGACGTTCACCTACCCCGTCGGCCTTTCCCGGGACGACGCACGGGAGTGGTGGCTCGTGCAGGCGCCGAGCCGTGCCGTGGTCGCCGTCGACGACTCCGGGGCCGTCCTCGGCACGGCCAAGATGAACCGCAACCACATGGGGAACGGCTCGCACATCGCCAGCGCCAGCTACATGGTCGACCCCGCCCATTCGGGCAAGGGCGTAGGCCGTGCCCTGTGCGAGTACAGCGTGGACTGGGCCCGCGCCGCGGGCTTCCGGGCGATGCAGTTCAACGCCGTCGTCGAGACGAACGTCCACGCCGTGCGTCTCTACCGGTCGCTCGGTTTCGAGGTGCTGGGGACACTGCCCGAGGGCTTCAACCATCCGGTCAAGGGATATGTCGGGCTGCACATCATGCACAAGGCACTCTGAATCGCGGCGCGAGGCGGTCACCCGCTGTCCGGGCCCGGTGACCGCCGTCGCAGAATGACCGGGAGAGATCGTCCACGGCGGGCGGAAGACACGCCCAGGCCCTGACCGGGAGCGCACAGATGAACGACGACACCGTCCTGCTGGACACCGAAGGCCGCATCCTGCACATCACGCTCAACCGGCCCCGGGCTCTCAACGCCCTGACCCACGCCATGGTGCGGCTCGTGGACGAAGGCCTGACCGCCGCCGAACAGGACGAAGCGGTGGTCGCGGTAGTGATCAGCGGGGCAGGGGAGCGGGGACTGTGCGCCGGAGGGGACATCCGGTCCATCCATGACGACGCACGTGCCGGAGGCGAGGCCTCCCTGATGTTCTGGCGCGACGAATACCACCTCAACGCCCGCATCGCCCGATTCCCCAAGCCGTACGTCGCACTCATGGACGGCATCGTGATGGGTGGCGGCGTGGGCGTCTCGGCCCACGGCGATGTCCGCGTCGTCACGGAGCGCTCCCGTGTCGCCATGCCCGAGACGGGCATCGGCTTCGTCCCCGACGTGGGCGGCACCCGCCTCCTGGCGGCGGCGCCCGGCGAGCTCGGTACCCATCTGGCACTCACCGGGCAGGCCGTCGGCGCGGCGGACGCAGTGCTGTGCGGGCTCGCCGACCACTTCGTCCCCTCGGAGCGGCTGCCCGCACTCACCGAGGCACTCGCCGGGAGCAACCACCCCGACGACGTGGTGCCGACGGTGCTGCGCTTCGCGTCCGATGCGCCCGAAGGCGAACTCGATACCCACCGCGCATGGATCGACACCTGCTACGCCGCCGACACCGTCGAGGAGATCATCGACCGGCTCAACGCCAGCGGTGTGACCGCCGCGAAGGAGACCGCCGAGGTACTTCTCGCCAAATCACCCACCGCCCTCAAGGTGACACTGGCCGCCGTACGCCGGGCCGGTCGCCTCGACAGCCTGGAAGCCGCGCTCGCCCAGGAGTACCGCGTCTCCTGCCGGGCCTTCACCGCACCCGACCTCGTGGAGGGCGTACGCGCACAGATCATCGACAAGGACCGGAACCCCAGGTGGCAGCCCGCCGCGCTCGCGGACGTCGCCGAAGCCGACGTCGCCCGCTACTTCGCGCCGCTCGGCGACCAGGAACTGGGCCTCGTCACTCCCGCGTAGAGGACAGGGCCGCTCAACGGGCCTCCAGCCGCGCCGCCGCACGGGTCCATTCCCGCCGATCGCCCCGGGGCGTGTAGTGGCGCAGGTCCTGCGTACGGGCGACCAGCCGGCGCATGTCGGCCAGGTCGCCCACCAGCCCATGAGCCCGGGCCTGGAGCAGGACGTTGCCCAGAGCCGTCGCCTCGGCAGGCCCGGCCGTCACCGGCAGACCGGTCGCGTCGGCGGTCCACTGGCACAACAGCTCGTTGCGTGAACCACCACCGACCAGATGGATGCGGGTCACTTCGCGTCCCGCCAGCTCCGCGGCCTGCGACAGGGTCCGGTGATGCGCAAGCGCCAGGCTCTCCAGCACACAGCGCACATAGCCGCCGAGGCTGTCCGGCGGTGTCTGCCCGGTCCGCAGGAGGAAGGAGTCGATCCGGGCCGGCATGTCACCCGGAGCCAGGAAGTCCGCGTCGTCCGGGTCCAGAATCGCGGCGAAGGGCCGCGCCCTCGCCGCGTCGGCGAGCAGTTGCGCCAGGCCCGGAGCAGTACCCTCCCGTTCCCAGGCACGCCGGCACTCCTCAAGCAGCCACATGCCCATGATGTTGCGGAGATATCGGACCGTCCCGTCGACCCCGCGCTCATTGGTGAAGTTCGCCGCCCGGGAGCGGTCGGACAGAACCGGCGCGCCGAGTTCGAGCCCGGCCAGGGACCAGGTGCCGCACGAGACGTACGCGAAACCGGGCTCGGAAGCCGGTACGGCGGCGACCGCCGAAGCCGTGTCGTGCGAGGCGACCGTCGTGACCGGCGTGTCCGAGGGCAGCCCCGTGAACTCCGCTACGTGCGGCAGCAGCGTCCCCGCGGGGTCGCCCGGTTCGCGCAGCGGAGGGAACAGCGAACGCTCCAGCCCCAGCCGGCCGATCAACGCGTCGGACCATGTGCCGCTGCGCGCGTCGAAGAGACCGGTCGTGGAGGCGTTGGTGATCTCCGTACCCACCGAGCCGGTCAGCCAGTGGACCAGGAGGTCCGGCATCAGCAGAAGCTTCCGGGCCGCCCGCCACTGCGCCGTCGACCGGTGAGCCGTCAGTTGGAACAGCGTGTTGAAGGGAAGATGCTGCAGCCCATTCACCGCGTACAACTCCTGCGCGCCGCAGCGCGCGAGCACTCGCGCGGCGGCGGCGCCGTTGCGGCTGTCCCGGTAGTGGAACGGCAGCCCGAGCAAGGCCCCGTCGGCGTCGAGGAGCCCGTAGTCCACCGCCCAGGTGTCGATCCCGATGGATGTCACCGGGCCCTGCCGCCCCGCTGCACGCAGTCCGTCCAGCACACCCTGGTACAGGGCGAGTACGTCCCAGCGCAGCCCGTCGGGCAGCCGCACCGGAGTGTTGGGGAAGCGGTGTGCCTCGGTCAGCAGGAGGGTGTCGGGTCCGGCCCGGCCCGTGATGACCCGGCCGCTGGTGGCACCGAGGTCCACGGCGGCGAAGACCGCGTCGTGTCGTGAAGTCGCTGGCATCGCTCAACTCATCCGATCCGGGCGGAGCCGCACCGCCGCAGCCTGCTCCGCAACGCCGGACGGCGCGCCGGGGCGGCGACAGGGCAGGTGCGGCTCATCGCACGTGGTCAGCGCAGGAAGGCCGCCGCCACACCGGCGTCGACGGGAATGTGGAGGCCGGTGGTGTGCGTGAGGTCGCCGCCGGTCAGGGCGAAGACGGCATTGGCAACGTGCTCGGGAAGGACCTCGCGCTTGAGCAGGGTCCGCTGGGCATAGAACTCACCGAGTTTCTCCTCCTCGATGCCGTACGTCGCCGCGCGCTGGGCACCCCAGCCCGCGGCGAAGATGCCGGAACCGCGCACCACGCCATCGGGGTTGATCCCGTTGACGCGGATGCCGTGCTCCCCGAGTTCGGCGGCCAGGAGACGTACCTGGTGGGCCTGGTCGGCCTTGGTGGCCGAGTAGGCGATGTTGTTGGGCCCGGCGAACACCGCGTTCTTGGAAGCGATGTAGATGATGTCCCCGCCGAGGTTCTGCGCCAGCATCACCCGGGCCGCCTCGCGCGAGACGAGGAACGAGCCGCGCGCCATGATGTCGTGCTGGAGATCCCAGTCCCGTGCCGTGGTCTCCAGCAACGGCTTCGAGATCGAGATGCCTGCATTGTTCACGACGAGATCGACACCGCCGAAGGCCAGCACGGCCGAGGCGAAGGCGTCGGCGATCTGTTCCTCACCGGTGACGTCGACCGTCACCGCGACGGCCTTGTCGGGCCCGCCGAGCTCCTCGGCGACCGCGGCGGCGTTCTCCGCGTCGACATCGGCGACCACGACACACGCGCCCTCGGCGACCAGCCGCTGAGCGATGGCCCTGCCGATGCCGGAACCCGCTCCGGTGACGAGAGCCACCCGGGCGGCCAGCGCCTTCGCCTTCGGCATCCGCCGCAGCTTGGCCTCCTCCAGCTCCCAGTACTCGATGCGGAACTTCTCGGACTCCTCGATCGGCGCGTACGAGGAGACGGCCTCCGCACCGCGCATCACGTTGATGGCGTTCAGATAGAACTCTCCGGCGACCCGGGCGGTCTGCTTGTCCTTGCCGAACGAGAACATGCCGACCCCGGGGACCAGCACGATCGCGGGGTCCGCGCCGCGCATGGCGGGGGAGTCCGGGGTGGCGTGCCGCTCGTAGTACGCGCGGTACGCCTCCCGGTATTCCGCGTGCAGTTCCTTCAGGCGCGTCACCGCCTCGTCCAGGGGAGCGTCGGCGGGCAGGTCGAGTACGAGAGGGCTGACCTTGGTGCGCAGGAAGTGGTCCGGGCACGAGGTTCCGAGGGCCGCGAGGCGGGGGTGCTCGGCACGGGAGAGGAAGTCCAGCACCGGCTCCGCGTCCGTGAAGTGCCCGACCTGGGCCCGGTCGGTCGAAGCGAGGCCGCGGATCACCGGGGCGAGAGCGGCGGCCCGTTCGCGTCGCAGCGGGTCCGGCAGGGCCGCGCGGCCGGCCAGAACGGCGCCGAACGGCTCCGCCCTGCCGCGCTCCTGGAGAAACGTCTCGGCCGTACGGATCATCCAGAGCGCGTTGCGCTCGCACTCCTCGGACGTGTCGCCCCAGGCGGTGATGCCGTGCCCTCCCAGGATCACGCCCACGGCCTGCGGGCTGGCCTCCTTGACCGCGGCGATGTCCAGGCCCAGCTGGAAGCCCGGACGGCGCCAGCCCACCCAGGCCACCTTGTCGCCGAAGCACTCCGCGGTGAGCTTCTCGCCGTCGGCGGAGCACGCCAGCGCGATGCCCGAGTCGGGGTGCAGATGGTCGACGTGCGCGGCCTCCACCAGGGCGTGCATCGCGGTGTCGATCGACGGAGCGGCACCGCCCTTGCCGTGCAGGCAGTAGTCGAACGCGGACACCATCTCGTCCTCGCGCCCGACCCCCGGATACACGTCCTTGAGCGCGCGGACCCGGTCCAGGCGGAGCACGGCGAGACCGGACTCGGTGAGCGTGCCGAGATCACCCCCCGAGCCCTTGACCCAGAGCAGCTCGGTCTCGCCGCCGGTGACCGGATCGGCTGCCGAGGCCTTGGCCGACGTGTTGCCGCCGGCGTAGTTCGTGTTGCGGGGGTCCGAGCCGATCCGGTGGGCGCGCTCCAGAAGAGCGGCGACTTCGGCGTGTGTCGCGGACGTCATGAGGATTCCTTGGTGGTGAGGCCGGGCGGGCGCGTGCGGACTGTGAAGTGAGGTGCGGGAGAGGGCTCAGGCGCCCCAGCCGGCCTGCTCGCCGCCGACCCGTGCTGCGGCGATCCGTTCCTGGTTGCCGGAGGCGAGGTACGCGGAGAAGGGGTCCGCCGCGAGCCCGAGTTCCTCGCGCACCTCGGCGAGCAGCGGCCGTACATCGGTGTTGAAGGCGTCCATCAGGACGCCGTTGGACCCGAGGACGTCGCCGGAGCGCTGCGCCTGGGCCAGGGCCTCGGCGTCGATCAGGAGCGCCTTCGCGGTCGCTTCCTGCACATTGGTGACGGAGCGGATGACGGCCGGGATCTTCGCCTCGATGTTGTGGCACTGGTCGAGCATGAAGTTGACGTTCGTCTCCGCGTCGAGACCGCCGTTCCTGGCCACCTCGCTCATGATCCGGAACAGCTGGAAGGGGTCGGCCGCGCCCGCCATCAGGTCGTCGTCCGCGTAGAAGCGGGAGTTGAAGTCGAAGGCTCCGAGCTTCCCCTCGCGGAGCAGGAGGGCGACGATGAACTCGATGTTGGTGCCGGGGGCGTGGTGGCCGGTGTCCACGACGACCTGTGCCTTCGGTCCGAGCTTGAGGCAGTGGGCGTACGCGGTGCCCCAGTCCGGCACGTCCATGGTGTAGAAGGCCGGCTCGAAGAGCTTGTACTCCAGCAGCATCCGCTGGTCTCCGCCCAGCCGCCCGTACACCTCGGCCAGCGCCTCGGCCAGCCGGTCCTGGCGGGCCACGATGTCGTCCTGGCCCGGGTAGTTGGTGCCGTCGGAGAACCACAGCTTGAGGTCTGGGGAGCCCGTGGCGTCCATGATGTCGACGCACTCCAGCAGGTGGTCCGTGGCCTTGCGGCGGACCTTCGGGTCGGGGTGGGTCACCGAGCCCAGCTTGTAGTCGTCGTCCTGGAAGACGTTGGAGTTGATGGCTCCGATGCGCATCCCGAGGTCATCGGCGCGCCGGGTGAGTGCGGCGTAGTCATCGACCTTGTCCCAAGGGATGTGCAGGGACACCTTGGGTGCCACGCCGGTGAAGGCGTGTACCTGGGCGGCGTCCTCCAGCTTCTCGAACGGATCGCGCGGGACGCCCGGCTGGGCGAACACCTTGAAACGGGTCCCGGAGTTTCCGTAGCCCCACGAGGGTGTCTCGATCACCTGGGACTTCAGAGCTGCCTTGACGGCCGACACATCAGACATGAGCACCTCGTATGCAGAGTCATCCGGCGACCCGTTCTGATCGGAGGATGTGAATCGTTTCATCGGGAACGTACGCTAGGTTTCGAGGGCTCGGCCAGTCAAGCCGCTGGCCAGGCTTCTTTCTGACTTGAAACAATTCATCCCGGGCTAAAGGTGCATGACCCAGGCGCTTTCCGGCGGTGGGTCCCTGGTTGACAGGTGACCAAAAGGTCACATATTTTTGCCTGTATGGACGCGGTGTTCAAAGCCTTGGCCGATCCGACCCGGCGCAGCCTGCTCGACGAGCTCTTCCGCGAGGACGGGCAGACACTGGGCGCGCTGGAGGCCCGCTTCGACATCACGCGGTTCGCCGTGATGAAGCACCTCAAGCTGCTGGAGGCGGCCGGTCTGGTCGTCAGCAGGCGACGCGGCCGGGAGAAGCTGCACTTCCTGAACCCGGTGCCCATTCGGCTCGTCCACGACCGGTGGGTGAGCAAGTACGCGGAGCCCTGGGCCGCGGGGCTCAGTGGCCTCAAGAGCCGGCTGGAGAATCCCATGCAGAAGGTCTTCGAGATCTACATCCGCACCACCCCCGAGCGCCTGTGGGAAGCGATCACCGATCCCGGCATCAGGAGCAAGTACAACTTCGGCGCCGGTGTCACTTCCGACTGGACGCCTGGGTCACGCTTCGAGATGAGCGCACCCGGAGCACCTGGCCCGCTGGGCGAAGGCGAGAACCTGGAGGTCGACCCGCCTCGCAAGCTCGTCCAGAGCATGGTGGCGCTCTGGAGCGAGGAGGCGAAGGGCGAAGGGACGAGCCGCGTCACCTGGGAGATCGAACCCGTCGGCGACTCCTGCCGGCTGACCGTCACCCACGACGAACTGCGCGAGGACGCGCTCGAAGAGCTGTACGGCGGCTGGCCGATGATCCTGTCCGGCCTCAAGACCTGGCTGGAGACCGGCGAACTCCTCACCACGCCGGGCTCGCTCCTGTACGGCACCCCGTAGTCACGCCGGGGGCGCCGCGCCCACGGCGCCCCCGACAGGCCCTCAGCGCTCGGAGCCGGTCAGGCTCGGCCGGAGGGCCCGTACGAGCGAGAACAGTCGCTCCTCGTTCCCCGAGAGCCCCGCGCTCGTCAGCGCCTCGTCGGCCTCCGCGATCGGCGAAGCGAGCAACGGTATGTACAACGGTGCGTCATCCGGATCGGCGAGCGCGGCCCGGGTGGCTTCCAGCAGGCGGACATACGCCTGCGCCGCGGCGATCTCGTCCTTGCGCATCTCAGCATCTCCCCGTCAGAGGTGTCGGACCGTCAAGCATTCACCATGGGTCTGACAACGGGCCTTCAGGTCACTCCGACGCACGTCCGAGCCCGGTCACGCTCCGCCCGCGCGCGGCTGCCCGGCCGGCGGTTCCACTTCCAGGAAGCGTCTTCGGCGTGGTCCCCGGTACAGCAGTGCGGTCCAGCCCAGCCGGCGGAGCACCAGCGCGCATCGAGGCAGCGATTCCTCCTCGTCGTGCGCCGCCCCGCTGCCGGGCGGGCCAAGCCACTCCACCCGGACGGAACCCGGGGCCTCGCCCTGGCTCACGCGGTAGCCGAGCGCGACCCGTCGGCCGGAGGCGTCGACGGCTGAGGGCGGCAGTCCCGCGGCCTCCAGAGCCAGCGCCACGGCCCGGGCCGAGCGATGAAGCTCCCAGGGGGCCGGCACCGCTTCTGGCTCCGGATGCTGTGCGTTGGTCAGCCGCCGGATCTGCAGCATCCCCTCGTACGCCGTCCTGACCGACCCGGCGCGCTCCTTCGGGATGCCGGGAAGCGGCGGACCGTCCCCGGTCGCGGGCTCGAAGCCCGTCTCGTCCGCAGTGCTCATCGGTGCCCCCGTTCGGCGGTGACCTGCGTGAGCCCAAGTGTGCGTCACCCCACCGACAGTGCCAGCGCGTGACGTCGGACAGCCGTCGTCCACCCGAAGGACGCGCCGGGCGTCGCGCGACAGGCGGCAGACCGACGGCACGCCCCGGGGCGAACCGCGCCACGGTCACGCGGGCTCGAAGCCTCGCAGGTAGTGAGCCCGCAGTACGTCCCGGTGGCCTGACCTGGAGAGCTGGTCGGCCGCCCACAGGAAGAAGTCGTCCGCGAGGGCGTCGGTCCAGTCGTAGGTCGGATCGAACGGCCCGGTGTCCGGCGCCGGCACCGGAACCTCACGCGCCGGTCCGCCCCGGGAAGCGATCGTCAGGAGGCGGCTGCCGTCAGGCTGCCGGGTGTAGCGCACCGATGCCAGATCGCAGTCCCACCGCTCGGCGCCCAGCTGCAGCCAGAGTCTCGACGACTCGGCGTACAGGGCGGCGCCTTCGGCGGACGTGCGGGAGGAGAGGGCGTCGCGCGGCAGGACATGGACGAAACCGTGGCAGAGGTCCGCTGTGTTCGCGTCGTCGGCAGCCCGTGGGGCGCCGGGGGAGAGGCGGCCGGAGACCGGATCGAGCAGCCACACGTCGCCGTGGCGGTCGTAGTCCCGCAGCACGACAGGAGACATCAGCGGCGCGGTTCCAGACCGAGCTCCTGGTCGACCGCTGCGCTGCTGCGCGTCGCCGCGTCGATCACCTTGTCCCAGCTGCCGTACCTGGCGAACTGCTGGTCGGCCGTCGGGCCGAGGGGGTTGCCGTACTTGACGATGTTGCGGGCCTCCAGGAGGGCGACCGCCTCCGGATACATCCCCGCCCTCGTGATGTCCTTCGCCTCGTTGCGCATGTGCACCAGGACCCTGGCGATCTCCTCGTCCGACCGGCCCTCGTCGCGCATCCGCTGCTCGACCCGCTCCATCTCGTCCAGCAGCGCGTGATAGCGGATCCGGACCCCGCGCGCTTCCGCGCGCTCCTCCGGCGTCATCTGCCGGATCGCGCAGACGACCGGGTCGCTGCTCGTGCACGCCTCGTCGGCAGCCGGCGCGAAGCCGATGGAGACTGACGGAACCGCTGAGGGAACCGCCACCGCGACGCCGGGTGCGAACAGCGCGCCGCCCGCCACGGTCAGCAGCGGGAGCAGCAGGGAGACGACCAGCCGACGGGAGAAGGGCCGGTATCCGGGACCGAGACGGGCTGCGGAACGGGGGGCAGCCATCGGACGTACGCGCATGAAGGGGGCTCTTTCGCCTGGAGGGTAGGGCGAAACGGGACGTTACGGCGGCCCGCGCGGCGAGTGATGATCATGAGGCGGCGCGTACGGGTGACGCCTCGTTAAAATCGGGCCTCCCGGACGACAACCAGAGGAAGTCACGCACCGTGCCCGACGACGATCCGACCGCCGTACCCGCCGACGGGCGCCTCGCACTGCGCGCCGACTGCGCCAACTGCTTCGGGCTGTGTTGCGTCGCGCTGACCCTGACGGCTTCGGCGGACTTCGCGATGAACAAGGAGGCGGGGAAGCCCTGCCGCAACCTCCGGGACGACTTCCGCTGTGGGATTCACACCCGGCTGCGGTCGGAGGGATTCTCCGGCTGCACGGTGTACGACTGCTTCGGCGCCGGTCAGAAGGTCTCCCAGGAGACGTATGCCGGCCGGGACTGGCGACGGGAACCGTCCACCGCGCAGCAGATGTTCCAGGTGTTCCCTGTGATGCGCCAGCTGCACGAACTGCTCTGGTATCTCACCGAGGCGCTGACACTGCCCGCGGCGGAGCCCCTCCACGCCGAGCTCAGGCGGGCGCGCGACGTCACTGAACGTCTGACGGACAGCCCGGCCGGATCCCTGGCCGAACTGGACGTGTCGGCCCACCGCGACGGCGTGGCCACCCTGCTCCAGCGGACCAGTGAACTCGCGCGCGCCACCGCCCCCCGGCGAAAGAGGCGCAACCACCGCGGCGCCGACCTCATAGGGGCCCGGCTCCGCGGGGCCGATCTGCGCGGCGCCGACCTCCGGGGCGCTTATCTCATAGCGGCGGACCTCACGGGGGCGGACCTGCGGCTCGCCGACCTCATAGGCGCGGACTTCCGTGACGCCGAATTGGCGGGCGCCGACCTCACCGGCAGTCTGTTCCTCACCCAGGCGCAGCTCAACGCGGCGAGAGGTGACGCCTCCACCAAGCTGCCGCCCGCGCTCACCCGGCCCTCGCACTGGGCCGCCTGACCCGGGTGGACGCCGACCGCCGTACGGGTACGGGTCAGCCGGCTTCCAGTGCCTGCTTCAGCCGTTCCAGGGTGGTCCGGATGTTGCGGGCCTGGAAGACGGCGAAGGTGTGTCCCCGGGTCGCGACACGGTCGAAGGCGTTGGCCACGAAGTCGGGCCAGGCGCGCCGGTCGTCGGTCCAGGTCTCGGTGACGCGGGTGGCGCCGTCGACCTGCTCGAAGCGGTACTCCCAGGTGGCTATCGCCCCCGGGAGAAGTGGGCGCCGTGCGCCGATGGCGTGGACGCGGAAGGCGAAGCGCTTCCCGGGCTCGGCGGCCGTCACCGTGCACCTGGTCGTCCAGCGCACGGGGCCGCGCTTGTTGCGTCCCTCGAACACCATGCCGACGTACGCGTCCTTGCGATCCCCCACGACGGTCGCGCCCGTGTTCTCCGGACTCCACCGGCCCATCGCCGTGGGGTCGCTGAGCTGCTCGTACGCCGCCGACGGGACGACGTCGATCACGATGCTGTCCGAGACGGACATGGTGCGGGACATGCGGCAGGCTCCCTCTCCACGGCCGTGCTGGACGACTGCCGGGCCGATGGGACCGTGGAGCCGCCGCCCGGGGAGCCACACCTTACTCACCGGTAGCGTCCGGGGTGGAGGCGGTCAGTGGTGTGCTTCCGCGCACGACGGCCCGGAGAAGCGCGGAGGGCGGCCGGGAGCGTGTGCGCCCGGCCGCCCTCCGCAGGGGTCGGACTCAGGCCCGAAACTCGGCGGTGCGTTCCGGGGACGCTTCGGCGAGGGCCTTGACGATGGCGTCCACGTCGCCCTGGCTGCCGTACACCGGTGTACCGGGCTGCTGGCGCCACGAGTCGTCCAGGCCGCCCGCGTCCACGGTGTCGAAGCCCAGTTCGTCGATGAGATCCCGCACGGTCTGCTTGGCGGCCGGGTCGTCACCCGCGACGGGCAGGGCCTGACGCCCGGGGGTGCCCTGGGGACGGCCCCGGTCGAGGATGTCCTGCGCGTACGTCCCGTTGAACGCCTTGATGACGGGGTGGCCGATCTGCTGCTCGGTCCAGCGGCTCTCCGGCAGCCCGTCCTCGATGGCGTCGATGCGGCCGTCGCGCTGCTGCGGGTAGTAGTTGCCCGTGTCGACGACCACCGCGCCGGGCGCCGCTGCGTCGAGAATGTCCTTCGGCAGGTCCGGGACGGCCCTGACCGGGACCGTCACGACGACGAGCTCCGCGCCGCGCGCCGCCTCGCTCGCGGTGACGGGGTGAGCCCCAGTCTCCTCGGCCAGACCGGTCAGGGTCTCCGGACCGCGCGAATTGGCGATGGAGACCTCGTGCCCGAGTGCTGTGAGACGACGGGTCAGATTGCCGCCGATGTTGCCCGCTCCGATGATGCCGATCTTCATGGCTCCGACCTTCCGATGCAGAGGTGCGTGACGTGACCAAGTCTCGTTCGGTCACCAACTGCGTGCAGCCGGGCACTATTCCGGCGATGACGGATCGGTTCTTCTTCCCTCGGGCGGATGGGCGGTCGACGGCCCGGGCACGTAGAGGAGGAGAGCCGGCCCTCTTTCCCCCACTTGGAGGTGGCGCCAATGCTGCACGGCGTCGACGTCAGCGCGTACCAGACGTCCTTCGACACGGACGGTCTCGACTTCGTTCTCATCAAGGCCACCGAAGGCCGCTCCTATGTGAACCCACGCCTCAAGGACCAGACCGCGCGTGCGCGAGAGGCCGGGTGCGTCGTCGGCTTCTACCACTTCCTCTGGCCGGGAGACGTCTCCGATCAGGCCGAGTACTTCGTGGGCGAGGCTCCCGCGAGGGCCGGTGACCTGCTCGCCGTGGACTGGGAACAGACCGGCGAGGGAACACGCGCGAGCAATGAGGACAAAGACCGCTTCATCCGTGCGGTGAAGGGCCTGCGGCCCGGCCACCGCGTCCTGCTGTACTGCAACCGTCACTTCTGGCTCAACCACGACACGACCTCGTACGCGGGCGACGGACTGTGGATCGCCGACTACGGCACCCGGGGCCGGCCCCGTATCGAGGCACCCTGGCGCATTCACCAGTACACCGATGACCCACTGGACAGGGACGTCGCGGATTTCCCTTCCCGCGAGGCCATGCGCGAGTGGGCCGGTGCCTGAGGCTTTCGCATGGATTGAGCGATCGCCGCCCTCCGCCCTGATTCTCCGACGGCCCCGAATGCCTGTCCTGATCTGCGGCGGCCGCGAAGGCCCGCCCTGATCCGTTCCGGCGGCCGCGAAGGCGTGGCGGTCGGCCAAAGGAGTGTCCTTGGCGTCCGGGCTCGTCGCGCTGAGGGGGATGTCCCACAGCTGGGACGGCCGGAGGTCCATTCTGGTCGCCGAGTCCGCGAACGGCCGTCGGCCGGTCCCCGGCGTCCGACCCGCAGCGCCCCGCGGTCCGTCAGCTCGACGCCGCCGCCGAACAGCCGTGGCTGCCGGGCGGCCGGTGGACGACGTGAGGAGCCCTCCCAGCGCGAGGACGGCCCGACGGAGAAGGTGAACCATGCAGCACGACAAGGACAGTGCCAGGGGCCTGGCCCAGCTGGAGGGCTACCTGTTGTGGAACGCCGAGGTGGAGGACGCCCGCAGGCGCGCCGCTCGCTTCACGAACCAGCTTCCCTGGCTGACCCGTGGCCAGCGTGAGGATGTCGAACGCGTCTACACCGCGGACCGTGTGGCCTCCAGCGGGGAAACGCTCGGCCGCATCTCCGACCGGGCAGCCGAACTCCGCGTCGAATACTCCGAGCGCTACCGCCTGCTCAGGAGGCGCTGCCTGGCAGCCGTGGCCCTGGCCGTCGGCGCGGCGAGCGGAACCTGCGCCGCGCTGCTCCTCCTCACCCGCTGACCCCCCGCACAGGCCACGGAAAGACTCCCGGCAACACCTGTGTGCTCCCCACTCTCACTCGGCGGCGGACCGACGCGCCGACATGGCGACGCCGACGGCGACAGTGAGCGCGCAGACGAGACCGGCCAGCGGGACGGCCCAGTGCCCCGCGAACGTCGTGACGAGCACGAGGACCGAGCTGACCGGAAGAACGAGCTGCTGACGCCCGCCCTCCTTGAAGTGCCGGGCGTGCAGTGCCCACACCACGAACATGAACAGCGCCGTGGGAACGGTCACCGCTGCTGCGGCGGCGGTCGCGGAGATGTGCGCGTGGTGCGTCACCTGCTCCACCGTCACCTCGATGCCCGCACCGATCGCTGCGGCCGAGGCGAAGATCAGGAAATGGCCGTAGCCCCACACGAATGCCTGCCGCCTGCCCACCAGATGCTCGTGGATGGGGACGGCGAAGTAGATCCAGTACGCGGCGAAGACGATGACCAGTCCACCCGCCGCGATGGGAAGCAGTTCGTCGAGCGCGGCTGAATCGTCGAGCGCCGACTGCACCGCCACCGTCGCGGCAGCGATGGTCTCACCCAGCATGATGATCGTGAACAGGCCGTAGCGCTCCGCGATGTGGCGCGGATGCCAGGAGGTGCGCCGGTGACGCTCGGCGAAGGCGGGCACCGAGAGTTCGCAGGCTGCCAGGAACAGGAAACCCCACGTCCAGGCTCCGGCAGGCAGAAACAGCAGGACCACCCACCCGGCCTGGACCACCACCAGGCCTGCCGCGTACCGCAGCGCGGTCACCCTGGCAGCGCCCGTCTCGCTGTAGGCCGCCCTCAGCCACTGGAAGGTGAGTGCCACCCGCATGATCAGGTAGCCGATGATGCCGACGGTGAAGTCGGCGTTGTCGAAGGCCCGCGGAACTCCGGCCGCCAGGACCAGCACGCCCGAGATCTGGACGAGGGTGGCGATGCGGTACGGCACGTCGTCGCAGTCGTACGCGGAGGCGAACCAGGTGAAGTTCACCCAGGCCCACCAGATGGCGAAGAAGACGAACAGGTACCCGGTGATGCCATGGCCGGGGTCGCCCTCGGCCACGGCATGGACCAGCCGCGCACCCGCCTGGGCGACCGCGACGACGAAGCAGAGGTCGAAGAACAACTCCAGCGGTGTCGCCGCCCGATGGTCCTCGTGCGGGTCCCGGGATCTCATCCGGAGCAGGGGAGCGGTGCGGCGTCCGTGACCGGGGCCGCCGGGCGTGTGAGCACTCATGAAGGGAATCGGTCCTCAAGGTTGGTTGGTGGAGAGCCACGACCGGGCGCCGGTGGCCGGACGGGAGAGGTTCACGGGTGCGGGGCCGCGCGCTCAGGGCGACTTCCCTCAGTGCCGTACCAGACAGAAAGGATGCCCCGCCGGGTCCGCGAAGACGCGCCAGCCACGCCCGGTCGGCCCCTCGTCGAGCAGGTCCGCGCCCAGGGCCAGCACATCGTCCTGCGCCCGGTCCAGGTCTCGGACCGCGAAGTCCAGGTGGAACTGCTGTGGTGCGGCCGGGTCGGGCCACCGAGGCGAACGGTAGTCCGCCACGCGCTGGAACGCGTACACGGCCCCGTTCGCGGTGTGCACGGTCGCCCAGCTCTCGTCGACGGCCCACCGGGGATCGGGCCGGTTGACGGTTCCGCCGAGCAACGCGCCGTAGAACTCCGCGAGACGCGTCGGGTCCGGGCAGTCCAGCACCACACATTGCAGTTCAGCGATCATGACAGCATCCTACGAAGCAGCCCGGACGGCCTCGAACGGGGCGCCTGTCAGGAAACGCGCACCGCCCTGCGCCGTCCGGCGCCGAGCCCCCGGTCCCGCCTCTCGGGCCACGTGTCCCCCTGCGCTTCGCCCAGCGCCGACAACTGCTCGGCGAGCCTCTCGGCGTGGGCGGAGGACAGTCGGGCGGCCCTGTGGTCGAGGTGCACCGCACAGGCCGTCGTCGTGTCGATGAGGCGTTCCAGCGCACCCGCGACGTCGTCGGAGCCTGCCGTACGCCGGGCGACCGCCGGAAGTTCGGCCGCGGAGAGGTCGATGGCCGTGCGCGCCGCCGCCAGCGAACGGTACGCGTCCCGGCGCAGTGCCATGCGCCCGGCGCGGTCATCGGGAGAGTCGAGGACGTGGCCGAGGTAGCGGTGCGCGGCGCCCGTCGCCGTATCGAGGGCCGTGTGCACGGTGTGGCCGCGCTGGCCCGGCAGGGGGAGGTGTCCGACCAGCAGAACCGTCGCGCACGCGAGCAGCGACTCGACCACCCGGTCCCCGGCGGCCTGTGGCTCCCCGGCGAGCATCACCAGTGAGAGTACGAGCACGGTGACCACCGCGGTCTGCGCCGCGAAGTGCCTGGTGGCGACCGGGATCAGCGCGCCGCAGAGCGCGACGGCAGCGACCTGCGCGAGCTGACCGGCCGTCACCGCCACGAGCGCGGCGAACACGACGGCGCCCGCCACGGTGCCCACCGCCCGGCAGAGCACCCGGGACGCGAGCGGCCCCAGATCGGGTTTGACGAGGAACACCGTGGTGGCCGGCAGCCAGTACCAGTGGTCGTGGTGCAGGCTCTGCGCCACCGCCGTACTCGTCGCGCAGCACAGCGCGACCCGGATGCCGTACTCGCGGCCCGCCGCGCCGAAGGCCATGCGCAGAACGGACACGTACGATCCCCGGCGCCGGGGACGCAGCCGCTGTCCGGCACGGCAGTCGAAGGCCGCGGCTGCCCGCAACAGCGCATCGTCCAGGGCGCGCAGTCCTGCCGTGCCGCGCGCCGGAGCGGGAAGGGAACCGGATGGCCCGCCAGTGCGCACCGACGCGGCCAGCCGCCGGGGCCCCTCCGCGATCCGGGCCGGCAGCGGTTCGCCGGCCCAGGCGAGTGCGGTCGCGGCCTCGGCGAGCGGCAGCGCCGCGGCGTACTGCGCGTGCAGTCGCCGTTCGGCCGCGGAACTCGCGTACCGCCGCAGCCGGGGACCGGACAGGGCGTCCTGGGCGTGATCGAGGGCGGCGGTCAGCGCGGCCCGGCGGGCGAGTGCCCGCGGCCCGCCTGCCGCGAGAAGCAGGTCAGCCACGGCCGTGTAGACGGCTGCCACCGCCGCCCGTTCACCGTCGAAGCGGTACGGGCCGCCGCCGGACGTCCCGGGTGAAGGAAGCGCCAGCCGGAGCACTATCGGCCAGGCCGCCCCGGACAGGAACAACAGGGCCCGCAGCCAGCCCGGTTCCGGCAGGGGCATCCCGGCGCCGATCACGGCCGCCACCATCATCTGCGTACCGCAGGCGGAAGCGACCGGTCCGACCGAGCTGATCGCTCCCGCCACCAGGCCGAGCGCGCCGAAGACCAGCGGAAGCAGGACCAGGGACCGGTCCGGACCGGCGGCCAGGGCCGTCGCGGTGCCCAGCAGCAGCCCGGCCGCGCCCGACAGGGCCGGCACACCCAGCCGGGTGACCGAGGCCCGACGACTTCCGGGCCTGTCGTTGATCCCGGCGAACATCGCCCCCAGCGCCAGGGGAACTCCGGCCGTCGGGTACCCGGCGAGCACGACTCCCAGCAGCGGAAGCGCGGCGAGCGCCCCGCGCAGGACCGCGCTCCGGCGGACAGGCCCCCGCTGGGTCCGCAGCACATGACCGAGCCACAGCGGAAGGGAAGAGGTAGCGGACGAGGTGAGAAAGGCGGGTGTGAACACCGGACTCCTGTGGTGCGAGGGGAATCGGATGCGCGCGGACGCCTTCGGCCTGTGCGGTGATCTCAGCCTAGGACGCCGACATGGAGGGAATGCTTCCGCCGCATTTCCGCCAGATGTCGCTGCCCCGGCCGGTCACTGCCCGCTCGGCGGCGACCCCACAGACCGGTCTCACCTGCCGCCGACCCGCCTGTCCGTCACAGTGCGGTGCCGAAGGCCTGGGTCCACACGGGGCCGCCGGACGAGTCCTGCACACCCACGCCGATCTCCTTGAACGAGCAGTTCAGGATGTTCGCACGGTGTCCTGGACTCTTCATCCAGGAATCCATCACGTCGGCGGCCGTGCGCTGGCCCTTCGCGATGTTCTCCCCGTACGTGCTCCAGCGGTACCCGGCCGCTGTGATGCGGTCGCCGGGGTCCGAACCGTCGGGGGCGGTGTGTGAGAAGTAGTCGCGGGCCACCATGTCGGCGGAGTGCCGGGACGCGGCCGTCGTGAGCTTCTCGTTGCTCCGCACGGTTCCGCACCCCTCCTTCGTACGCTCGGAGTTGACGAGAGCGGTGACCTGTTCGGACAGGCCGGAGGGAGCGGGCTGCACGGTCCTGGGCGGCGCGGGACGGGGGGACGGAGACGACGGCTTCCGTGTCGTCGGCGTGGCCTTGGGAGTGGGGGAGGCGCTGGGCTTCCGGGACGCCTTCGGCGTCGGTGAGGCCGAGGGCGAAGGGGATGCGGACGTCGGCGTCGGAGCGGGCTCCGAGGGCGTGGGAAGCGACGCGGGCGCGGCAGCCGTCGCGGGCCCCTCGTCCTGGCTCTCCTCGTCGCCTTCCTTGTCGGTGTACAGGTGCACCGCACCGCCGCCCGTGCCCAGCACCGCGACGGCCACGAGCGCCGCCAGGACCGTACTGCGGCGACGACGCCGGGTCTGCCGGCGTCTGCGCTCCGCCCGGCCGGGCCCCCCGGTGTGCGCTGCGGCTGAGGTGAGCAGGAGATCCGGCGCCGTACCGCCGGCGGACACGGCCAGGGGAACGAGCGCCAGGCCTACGAGCAGCCCCTCCGCAGGCACGAGACCCACCCGGTGACCCGAGCACACCGTGCACTCACGGGCGTGCCGGGCCAGCCGCTTGCGCCAGAGCGCGGACGGGAGTCCGTCCCACCCGGCGACCAGTGACTCCAGCAGGGTGCAGCGCGGCGCCGCCGCGAGGGCCCGGACCACCAGCCTGGCCGTCTCCAACTGGCTCTTCATACGCTGCACCCGCACCGCGGTGTGTTCCGGGGACAGTTCGAGCGCCAGCGCCACCTCGGACCTGGACAGCTGCCCGGCGGTCTCCAGCCACCACAGCGACAACAGGGCCCGGTCGTCCTCGTCCAGCCAGCGCGTGGCCTCGGCGACCTCGCGGCGCTGACCGGAGAGACCGAGCCGGATGATGGTCAGACCGACGAAGTCCGCGGCGGGATCGACGACGTCGTGCGCGTCCTCCAGGCCGCCGGCCGGTATGTGCTCGGGGCGTCGCTCACGCCAGTGCCCGCGTATCTCGTTCATGGTTATCGCCACGAGCCAGGAGCGGAAACTGTCGGGCGTACGGAGTGACGGCAGCGCGCGGAGCATCCGCAGCACGCTCTCCTGCACCACGTCGTCGACGTCGGCATGCCCGTTGAGCGCGCGGCCCACGATGTTGTACATCAGCGGCAGATACGCGGTGACGAGCTGGTCCTGTGCCCGCTCGTCACCGGCCTGCGCCGCCCTGATCAACGCCGTCTCGTGTGCCTCGCCCATGCTGCGCTCACTCTTTCGGAGTCCTGTTTCGTCACGTCCCACACTCGGGAGATGCGGTGAGGCCGGGAACATAACAAGAAATCGGCCGGGGGCCCACCGCACGCCGGCTCCGGGCGGGCACGGAGCCCGCCGGGAGCCGGCGCGTAGAGGGACGGAACGCACCCGGGCGGCCGGTGAACCGTGCCCGGGGAGCGGCGTCAGGGACTGGGCGGGGGAGGCGGGACGTCCTGGTCACGATCGGTGCCGAGCTGCTGCTTGAGCTTGTCCTGGCCGGTGTCGACCTTGTCGCGGTACTTGCCCTGCGTACGGTCGTCGATCATGTCGCCGACCTTGTCGACGCCTTTGGAGGCCTGGTCCTCATGGCCCTTGAGCATCTTCTTGATCTTGTCCATCGCGGACATGGATGATCCTCCTGGAATCTGCGCCCCCCACGCACCCAGGGTCACCGCACCTCGTGATGTTCGCATCCCGACGGACTCCCGTGCCGGGGCCGAAGCGTTCGGAAGTGTGAACGGAGCCCCCGTGGGCACATACCGGATAACCAGGAGGGGGTGGTGGCCATGAGCCGCATCCAGATTGTTCGTCGTCCTGCTCAGCCGCCGACGGGGCCGCCGCCGCTCGACCTGCGTACGCCCTCCGGCCGCCCCCTCCCGTACTGAACGCGCCGGTCCCCTGCCCGCAGTGATCTCCCGTGAGAAGCGGGCTGTGCGGGGGTTCCGCTGCGACGGGTCAGGGCCGGCCGTCCGGCGGGCTGGTGCCGGTGTCCGGCCGGGGGATCGTGGGAAGCGGTGCGAGCTGCTCCACCAGCGCGGCCAGTTCCTCGCAGGCCAGCTCAGTCTCGCGCCGTATGGTCTGGTGCTCCGTGACGATCGCGGCCAGAAGCAGCGCGGTGAGTGCCACACAGCCGTTGAGGAAGGCGAGGTTCACCATGACCTCGAGCACGGTGTGGTCCTCGAACGGCCCCACGTGGTCCCGACCGGCCATCACCGCGAGCACCGAGACGAGCAGCGCGCACGGGGCGCTGCCCGGCAGCCGGAAGCGAAGGGCCGCCCAGATGATGACCGGGAACACCAGGTAGATCATCGACAGTGAGCTCCTGGTCGCCACCCCCGTCGCCGCCACCGCGGTGATCAGCAGCAACGCCGCTTCCCCCCACCGGTCGGTCGACCGGGGCATCCGCATCCTGCCCAGCACCAGCAGGAACGGGGCGACGACCAGGACACCCATGGCGTCCCCCACCCACCAGGCCGACCACACCGGCCAGAACCTGCCCGGCGGCAGCTTGTCGCTGAGCAGCAGCATGGCGGACCCGACCGTCGCGCTGATCAGCATCCCCACGAGGGCGCCCAGGAAGACCAGCGCGACACCGTCCCGCAACCGGTCCATCCCGATGCGGAAGCCGATCCGGCGCAGTATGAGAAAGGCGCACAGGGGGGCCAGGGTGTTACCCGCGGCGATCCCGACACCGTAGAGGGTGAGGGATCCGCTGATGTCGATGATGGTCAGCAGCGCGCCCAGTGCGATGCCCGGCCAGATCCGGATGCCCAGCCACAGGAGCGCACCCAGCGCGATTCCCGTCGGAGGCCAGAGCGGAGTGACGACGGAGCCTTCCACCACCATCTCCTGCAGCAGACCGAGCTGCGCGGACGCGTAGTAGACAGCGGCGACGCCGACCGTCTGGAGGACGGCTACGGCCCGGCGTCTGGATTCCTTGCTACGGATCACGGCTCTCATGAGACACCGGCCATGACTCCGTGCGGCCGTGACACGCCTTGCGGACCCCGCCCGTCACTTCCGCCGACGGGCGGCAGCCTCGTGGCGCAGTACGAGGACCGCCGCGTCGTCCTCGTGGCCTGTGAGCGCGGCCGACTGCAGGATCTCGTCGGCCAGTGCGTCGGCGGGGTCCTCCACATGGGCGCTCACGATCCGGCGCACACGGTCCAGGCCCTCCTCGATCTGCAGCGACGGGCCTTCGACCACGCCATCGGTGAGGAGGACGAAAGCCCCGGCCGCGTCGAGGGCGTGCCTGGTCACCGGATACCGTTCGTGCGCCGCGATTCCCAGGGGCATCCCGCCCTCGTCGGTCGTGACGCCGGTCCTGCCGTCGGCCGTGGCCCACACGCACGCAACATGACCGGCACGCGCGCTGTGGAGCTCCCAGGTCAACGGGTCCAGGCGGAAGAACGTGCAGGTGGCGAACAGCGTGGACCCCACCGAGACGAGCAGGTCGTTGGTGCGGCCCATGACCTCGCCCGGATCGGGTTCGGTCCCCGCGATGGCCCGCATACCGATGCGGATCTGCCCCATGAACGCGGCGGCCTCGACATCGTGGCCCTGGACGTCACCGATGGCGAAGCCCAGCGAGCCGTCGGGCAGGGCGAAGCCGTCGTACCAGTCGCCGCCGATGTCCAGGCCGTGGTGCGCCGGGGCATAACGCGCGGCGGTCTGCAGCCCGGGAAGAGTGGGCAACGAGGTGGGCAACATTCCGCGCTGCAATGCCTGAGCCAGCTCCACCCGCGCTCGATGTAGTTCCACTTCCTGCCGGGCACGCGCCGTCAGGTGGTGAAGAGTGGTGAGCAGCTCCTCGGCGCTTGCTGAGCGGGGGGTCCGACGCCGGTTCATGGCCGCTCCGCTGTGCGTAAGTGCCTGAATCCTATTTCGAGGAGAGCACGAGTGCGACTCCAACGGCTCCCGTGCCCGCGGGCACGGGAGAGGGGACGGTGGACACGGCCGCCCGCCGAACATGCTCGGAGCGGCTTCCCGACGGCATGAGAGGGCGCCTCTCCCGGCCCTCGCACCCTTCCGGCGTCCCCGGGCACTGCCCGTCGCAGGCCGAGGACGTCGGTCCCCTCCCAGCACGCCGCTGCATGCCCCCAACCGGTCCCGTTGCCCCTGACCGACCGGTCCCCGTGCCCCGGGCCGGTCCCCGTGCCCCCCGGTCGGTCTCCGGGCTGTCGGTCGGTCCCCGTGCCTCCGGCCGGTCCGGTCCGGCGAGGCGTGGTTCATCCGCCCTGGGGGGCCGGAGCCGGCACACCCGGTCTGTCCTCAGCGCTGTTCGCGCTCCACCGGCAGCCACAGCTCGGCGTCGGCGCTGAGCTTGTCCGGGGACAGGACAGTGCGCAGAATCTCGGGTCCTGGGCGGCTGCGGTACGGGTTCGAGGGAAACCACTCCGTGAACACATCCCGCCACAGTTCCTGGATGGCCTGCGGCACCGGCCCCGACGTGGTGAACACCGCCCAGGTGCCGGCCGGGACGCGAAGGGTGGTTGTCCCCTCGGGAGCGTCCGCCGACGTGATCACCGCCTGGTAGTAGTCGAGTTCCGTGCCTTCCGCCCGGCTGGGGTCGAGGTCGTCACAGACGGCGACGATGCCCTGGGGCTCCTGGTCGGACAGCTTCTCAAGCTGTTCGAGCGTGTGCGGCGCGATGCCACGTACGAAGTCGATGATCGCCTGGTTGGGGCCTGAATGCACCAATGGCACCCTGGACTTGAGACCCACGACGGTGAAGTCCGCCCTGTCCACGACGCGATAGCGCATGGTGTTGCTCCCTTCGACGGTGAGACGGAAGGACAACCTGGGCTGGGAGACGAGCACCGATCCCGTACGCCGTGCGTCCCCCGGACCCACGCCGTGCAGCGCGCGGAACGCACGGGCGAACGCCTCGCCCGAGCTGTATCCGTAACGCAGGGCGATCCCCAGCAGAGGCTCCTGCCCTGCGAGCACCTCGGCGCCGGCGACCGTCAGCCGACGGCGCCGGACGTACTCCGACAGAGGCATCCCCGCGAGTGCCGAGAACATCCGCCGCAGGTGGTACTCCGAGGTGGCCGCGATACGCGCCAGCTCCGCCACGTCGAGGGGCTGGTCGAGACCGTGCTCGACGCGTTCCATGGCCTGATTGAGCCGCTCCAGCATTTCCAGGTCCTCCTTCCTTGCTGCGATCACAGTAGGCAGCACACACCTGGCCGGACCCGACATCCTGTGCCCGAAGAAGTCGGGTGGGCGCGGTGGTAGTCCGCTCGCGTCCACGCTGCGAGTGGGCGACTCCCGGCCAGAGCTCACAAGTGGCTCAAGTTCCTTGTCCTGAGGGCGCACGGAGGGCATGGTCAACTTCACCATTGACCAGTGGTCCGGGGGATATGAGCGTGAAGATCACACAGACCTGCCTCTCCGTGGGTGCGATAGCCGCGCTGGTCGCGGTTGCCGCCGGCTGTACGTCCGACGGAAGAGAACCGTCCGCCAGGGGCGAGGGCAGGAGCACGGTCGGCGCAGCGTGCGAGAACGGCACGTACGCATGGTTCAACACCCACGAGCGAGACGTCCTGACAGGGGTCGCCGAAAAGCAGACCCTCGGGCCGGGAGGCGGCACTCTGACCCACCGGCTGCGCCCGCTCCACACGCCACGCACAGCCGTCACGTTCGAAAGAGGACCACAGGCCGGCGCGGAGACGGCGCTTCGCTCGCTGGGTGCCCACCTCGGAGACCCCGAGGCTGCCGACGGCAACGGCTATGAGTTCGCCGACGTGCGCAGAGCCGCGCCGGCTCTCAGCAAGAACAGCACCGGCGTGGACGGCGCCGGAACCTTTGTGGACTACGCCTGGGTGCGGCAGGTCACCGCCGACTTCCGGTACACGTGTGGCGACGGCACGCATGTGACGGGCAGGGCCACCAGCTGGACGATCAATGGCTCGGGTGTCCTGGAGTGCTCCGAACCGGCCGGAAACGTCAAAGAACACACTCCCGGCCTGGAGGCGGCCCGCCTGTCCTGCGGCCCGGATGCCCCCGCAGCCGAGGCCAAGCGGACCTGAACCGGTCAGGCGCATCGTTTGGCCCCGCCGAGCCTTCCGGGAGTGCCCGTAGGCCGCTCGGCAATGGCTGCGGGCGACGGCAGGACATGTCCGAGAACGTCCTCTCGCCAGGCGTGGAGCCCGGACTTCCCTCATGTCCAACAGCGGGCCGGGCAGGCGGTTTCACAGCGTTGTCCTGCTGGTGCCGGTGGGCTGCGATTCGAGCGCACCGGCTGGGAAGGCGCCACTAGGAGGCGGCGCAGTTGCGGTCGCCGATGTCGCCGAGTGAGAACGGGGCCTCGGACTTCGTGCCGTCGTGGCTCAGTGCCAACGTGATACTGCCTTTCGTGTAGTCCGAGAACCTCACGGCGTACAGAGTCCGGGCGCCCTGCCTGATCGTGCCGACCCGGCGGACTTCCAGGCGGGTGCCGCCGCAGGTCGCGGACGTCACCTGTTGATGGTCGGCGGCGAAGAGAGAAACCACCCCATCGGTGAAGAGGGTTGCCAGCGAGTGCACCGCCCTGGAGTTCTGGACGGCGATGGGCTCGTCGACGCAGCCCCGCTCGCCGAACGAGTACGCGGAGGCTGACGCCCAGCACAGCCGTTCGTCGCGGGTTTCCCACGTGAAGGCGGCGCCCCTCGGCCAGGCCTCCACCAGCATCAGGCCTTCGGGGCCGGGGGTATCGGCGCCCACCGCTCCCGACGTCAGCAAGGAGTCGCGGCTCCGGTTGATCACCTCGGTCAGGGCCGAAGGCGTGGGAGTCGGCGCAGCAGTCGAGGCGGTGGCGCGGGTGCCGGACGGCCGCGCGGAACTCCCTTCGCCGCTCGAGCAGCCTGTCGAGGCCGTGACCAGAAGTATCGCTGCCCCGAAGGCAGCGCGAAGTTCGTATCGCATGAGCGTTTCTCCCCCGTGCCCGTGTGCGCCCTGAGATCTCGGGCCGGGGCGCCCATGAACGATTACAGCAGTCAGGTCAGGACCTCAACCCTGCCGGCCAACTGAGATGCTCAGCCGCGCCGAATCAAGCGCTGAGCCGCAGAGCGGACGCTCAGTCGCACGGGCACCGACAGCTCGAAGTTCACTGGTGGTCAGAAATCGATCTCGATGTAGTCGATCTCGTTGAGTTCGACCAGCAGGCCCTCGGCTCGGCGGCCCCGGTCCCGGAAGTAGATCTCCTGGAGACCTTCGGCGGCGATGCGCTGAAGGTCTTCCTCGGTGGCTCCGGTGGCTTGGGCGTCGAAGAGGCGGGCGGCGTAGGTCGGCGGCAGGTGTTGCGTGATGAGTCTGATGCGTCCGTCGTCCGTCGTGCCCGGGGCGGCCGTGAAACCGAACCGTGCGCGGGTCTCGATGACGATGCCGCCGGTGCTCGCGGCCTGCTTCTTCGCCCGTTCCCGGACGCGCGGTTGCCACCGCTTGCGCACCTCGTCGGCGAGGCGGGCCGCCAGTTCGGACCGTGGGCGTTTGAGCTGTGCCTTGAGGTAGCGCTCCACCGTGCGCTGCGAGATGCCCAGGAGTTGCGCCACGGTTCTGGTGGAGCCGGCGTGCTGCTTGACCAGGTAGCGCATCTGGGCAGGCGCCGACTTCGGGGGTGGGCGGGTGGCGGTGTTCGCGGAGGCCTTCTCCAGGCTGTCTCCGAGGATGCCCATCTCAGTCCTTTCGTGGGCAGTGGGAGCAGAGGAAGAGGCCACCGTCCGGGTGGCGTGACGCACCCCACGGGATGGAGACGCTGCGAGGGAAGTGGGCGGTCCGGGTCATCACTCGCCGCCCTCCGCCGCGTCGGTGCCCTTGATGTGCCGGGCCGGGTTGTGGCCCTCGTCGAGCATCTGTACGGCCCACAGAAAGTCCTGGGTTCCTTCGTGTTTGACCATGCCGGGGCTGACGCCGAGGCGGAAGGAGCCGGGAGCGGGCTTACCGTCCGGTGTGTGCGGCAGGAAGTCGAGGGGGCCGGGCCCGTCCGCCAGGTAGACGGCGCAGTCGGAGAGCAGGGCCACGGGGATCAACGCCTCCGCTTCGAGGTTCAGATGACCCGCCGGCGCCGTCGAGTGCTGAGTGGCGAGCGCCGTCTTGAGGATCTTCCGGTGTATGTTGGCCCGCGCGGCGGCGATGACAGCGGCCCGGATGTCGGGGCGCCACGTCGGGCGCTCCAGTGCGGGCCATCGTTCCCCATACGTGTACGTCGCACCCTGGGGCCGCTCCCTGAGTTTGCCGATGCCGCCCTTGACCGTCGATTTGATCGCGGAGAGCACGACAGCCATTCCGGGGTCCGTCTGGCGGTGTGTGGCCATCGCGGCGAGGAAGTCGGCCTCCGTCATGCCCGGCGTGATGCCCAGATCGGCCATCGTCGACTTGTACGCCTCCGAGAGCTGCTTGTACCAGGGGTCCAGATATGGCCCGTTCTCCGGGCGGACCCAGGCTTCCAGCGGTGCGAGGCTGACGGGCAGACCGTATGTGGCGATGAGCTCGGCCGCGTACGAGACGGTCGGTGTCGCGTACCAGGCGGGTCCGGTCGGCCGCTCGCCGTGCGGCGTGAACGGGTTCGGCAGGCGTGGGTCCAGCTCGATGCCCGACAGGTCGATCAGCCAGGAGCCGGGCATGGCCTTGTCGAAGGCGGGCGCCTTCACGTGGACCGGTGCTCCGAGGCCCACGGTCAGCCGATTGGCGGCCGCGAGGAAGGCGGTGTTCACGTCGATGCCGACCGCGTACTTCCTTGCACACTCGTCATCGGTGAGCAGTTGAGGATCGCGAATCCACTCGAAGGCCTCCTCGTCGAGGACTTCGTCCGGGCTCCGCTGATGTCCGCGCGGGTGAACTGAGGCGACGACCGGGTGTTCCGACGGGGCCTCGGGCGGCGCGGGATCCACCGGCTCCGTCAGCGAACCCGGGTTCGGCCCCGACACCCAGCCTTCGCCCGCCTCGTCCTTCACCGCCCGGGTCGGGGGCCGCAGGCTCGTCATCAGTTCCAGACCCGACACGGCCGTCGAGCCCCGGGGCGTGAGGACGCGCATCGCGTACGCGCCCAGCACGGAGGCGAGTTCGGCCGCGCCCAGCTGGGCGGCCCCGCCCCAGGAGCGCGCGTCGAGCGCGCCCCACGGCAGGATCGCGAACTGCACGCACTGGCGGCGTCCCGCCTGCGCGGGCCGGTACACACGCGTCCAGGGTCCGAAACCGCGCTTCGTCAGCTTCCACTTGGCCTTGGCGATCTGCCGGCTGATCTTGTGGTCATCGGGCAGGCGCAGGTTCCGCCTGTCCTCCAGTACCGCAGGCAGCCCGAGCCGCCCGGCAGCCGCTTCGGTGATCACGAGCAGCGGATCGGCGTCCTTGCCGTGGCGGTTCAGCCGGGGTGCGCCCAACTTCGCCTCGTTGAGGGCCCATTCGGTCAGCGCCACGATGTCCTTGGCCGGACAGTCGAGGACCAGGCCGCCGACGCAGTACGCCGCTCCCTCGCCGTCCAGTACGGCGAGGGGGCCGTGGGCGAAGCGTGGATCGAGCGGGGTGGAGGGGGGCGCGGCATCGGGGGCGGGCGGCTGTCGTCTCCCCGCGGGATCGCGAGGCTGTTGCCTCCCGGCGGGGCCGCGCGAGGCCGTCGGGCGAGCCGGAGTGCGGGGGACGGTGGGGGAGACGGCGGGGGGCGCTTCGGAAGGGGCGGGCCGGGCGGAGGGTGCCTCCCGGGGAGCCGCTCCGTGGGGCAGCGTTGCCTCCTGAGCCGTCGCGCTCGCCGGCTCAGGAGAGGTGCGGTCAGCGGGATCGGGGTGCCGGGCGGCGAGGCCGTCGAGCAGCCGGGCGTACGCGGCGCGCTTGGGCGCACGTGGTTCGGTGCGTCCCGACTCCCAGCCCGTGATGGTCTCGCGCCGCACCGACAGCGCCCGCGCGACCTGGTCCTGGCTCAGGCCGGCTGCTTCCCGCAGCCGTTTGCGCTCGGCCGGCTCCGGCAGGTCGCATTGCGCCGCCGCCTGCTCCAGTAGCGCGTCCACCGACGCGAAAAGCTCGTGCTGCTCGTTGGGCACCAGGGCCACCTCCGCCCCCACCCTAGTCGAAACGCACCAGCCGTAGCGGCGGAACACACGAACGTGCTCAGGAGGACCTCGCTGGTCGGATCGGTGATCGCTCATGGTTCTGTGCATTCGAACATCGACATGGTAGGAATGCCCCATGAGTGTTGCTGATCGTCTCGACCTGACCTTGCGGCTGGTCCAGGGTTCCGACCGCGTCTCCGTCACCGAGCTCTCCCAGCGACTGGGCGTCTCCGAGATGACCGTGCGCCGAGATCTCGACGCACTGGAGCGCAAGGGCCTGGTTCGCCGGGTGCACGGTGGAGCCGTCGCCACCCGGACGCGTGCGGAGGACGCCGGATTCTCGGCGCGCGAACCTTGGCAGGCAGCGACGAAGGACCGGCTCGGCGCGGCTGTGGCCGCGATGGTGGAGCCGGGATCCCGGGTACTGCTCGACGCGGGCACCACCACCGTCCACGTCGCGGAACACCTCGCCGCCCGGGCGCCCCTGACCGTGGCGGTGCTCAGCCTGCAGGCTGCGGTGCGCCTCGCCGACCGCCCCGGAATCGAGCTGCTCGTCGTCGGCGGACGCTCCCGCGCGGGAGAGGGTTCCCTGGTGGGGCCCCTCGCCCTGCGCACGCTGGAGTCGCTGGCCTTCGACTGTTTCGTGATGTCCATCGGGGGTGTCCACGGCGAGCACGGCTGGTCGGAGTTCTCCCTGGACGACGCGGCGGTCAAACAGGCCGGTCTCGCCCAGGCGGCCCGCACCGTAGCGGTGGCCGACGGCACCAAGCTCGGTGTCCGGGCGTTCAGTCAGGTCGCGCCCCTCGACGCGGTGGACACCTTCGTGACGGACTTCGCCGCCGAGGACGCCGAGACCCATCCGAACGGTCCGCACACGCTCAAGGCCCTGCGCGGAGCGGGCGTTCCTGTCGTGCTCGCCTGAGTCCCCGCATCCGCCGCCCTGATCCCCTGATTTCCGCCCGAAAGCTGAAGCCGCACTTCAACTCCCTCCGCTGCAACCGAGGTGACCCCATGACCACGGCATCCGTGACCACTTCCCCCGATTCCCCCGCCCCCGGCCCGCAGATGATCCTCGTCGCGGGCCCCTACCGATCCGGCACCGGTGACGACCCGGCCGCGCTCGCAGCGAACGTACGGGCCATGAACCGCGCCGCACTCGCCCTCTTCCGCGCCGGCCACTTCGGAGTCACCGGCGAGGCGCTGGCCCTCCCGCTCCTGGACGCCGCGGGAAGCGAACGGCCGGGCGACGCCCTCTTCGACGAGATCTTCCACCCGATAGCCGAGCGACTCCTCTCACGCTGTGACGCCGTGCTGCGTATCGCGGGAGCCTCTGACGGCGCCGACCGGATGGTGGAGCAGGCCCGCGCGGAGGGCAAGCACGTCTATGCCAGCCTCGACGACGTCCCGGCCGTCCGTTGACCGCCGGCATCGATACCCCCGACCGCCGTGGCCGCACACACCTCGACCGCCACGGCCTGGACGTGACCGGCAACGCACGGGTGCGGATCCGCGACGTGGAGGTACTTTCCTGCGACTGGTACGTCCTGCGCAGGACGACCTTCGACTACCAGCACCGCGACGGCCACTGGAGCCGCGAGCAACGCGAGACGTACGACCGGGGTGATGGCGCCACGATCCTCCTGTACGACCCCGAGCGCCGCACCGTCCTCCTGACACAGCAGTTCCGTCTCCCGGCCTACGTCAACGGTCACCCGGACGGGATGCTCATCGAAACGGCCGCCGGACTGCTTGACGGCGACAGTCCGGAGGAAGCCATCCGCAGGGAGGCGGCCGAGGAGACCGGCTGCGCCGTGGGCGCGGCGGAGCGCGTCTTCGACGTCTACATGAGCCCTGGCTCGGTCACCGAACGCGTGCACTTCTTCGCCGCGCCCTACACCTCGGCAACCACCACCGACGGCGGCGGAGGCGTTGCCGCCGAAGGGGAGGACATCACCACGGTGGAACTGTCGTTCCCTCGCGCGCTGGCGATGATCCGCGAGGGTGGGATCGCTGATGCCAAGACCATCATGCTCCTGCAATGGGCGGCCCTGGACGGCCCGTTCGGGCGCCCGGACGACGCCACGAACGCTTCCGGGTAGGCGACCCGGTATGGACGGTGGCCCATGCCCCACACCGGGCAACGGTGCCGCACGGCTCCTTCCGGTCATCCCACGCCCGGAAGGAGCCGTGCGGCGGGGCGCGACGGAGCCCGGCTCAGGCCTGGGCGTCCTCCGGGATGCTGACCAGCCACCGGGTGTCCCTGCGGGGTCGCAGGTACAGGGCCCAGTACAGGGTCGCGACGGCCGTGATCCCGCCGGTCCACAGCAGGTACTCGGTCTCCTGCTGCACCAGGATGTAAGCGAGCACGGCGGTGAGCAGTACCGGAATCGCGGGCCACAGCGGCATCCGCCAAGCCGGCGTCTCCCGGTGCGGACCTCGGCGGCACAGGAGTGCGGCGACGGCGACGAGCAGATACATGGCGGTGACGGAGACGCCGGTGACGCCGTACAGCGTGTCCAGGTTGACGAAGCACAGGGCGCCGCCCGGGACGCCGACGACCAGTGTCGCCACCCACGGCGAACCGAAGCCGCCGAGGCGGGACAGCGCCCTGTTGACCGGCTCCGGCCATGCCTTGTCACGGGCCGAGGCGAACAGCACGCGTGAGTTCTGGATGACCATGACGATGCCCGCGTTGACGATCGCGAGGGCGACGCAGAGGCTCACGAACGTACCGACGGCGGAGTTGGACCAGGCGGCGACCATGCCGTTGAGGTCGCCCGAGGCCAGGGTGGCGAGGTCGGGGGCGCCCATCGTGATGGCGACGACCGGGACGAGGATGACGGCCGTCGAGATGGCCAGGGTGGCGAGCACGGTGCGGGCCACGTTGCGCCGAGGGTTCTCCAACTCCTCGGAGAGGTAGACGGCCGTCGAGAAGCCCTGGGTGATGAACAGTGCGATCGCCAGCCCGGAGACCACCATCATGGCGGTGACCGTGGACGCAGTACCGCCTTCCGCCACGACGGAGCCCTGGACGAGCGAGGACGGGCCGCGCTCCGAGTGGGCGAAGCCGAGGACGGCGACGACACCCGCCGCGATCACTTCGAGTACGAGGAAGACGCCGGTGATCCACGCGTTGGCGCGCAGATCGAGGAGGCCCGCGAGGGTGGCGAGCAGCATGACTCCCGCGCCGGCGAGGGGAGCGGGTACCTCCACGAGCGGAGCCAGGTAGTCCGCTGTTCCCATGGCGATGACGGGAGGAACGATCATGACGACCAGCAGCGACAGGACGAAGACGAGCCACCCGGCCAGCCGTCCGGCCATCGTCGACACCATGGCGTACTCACCGCCCGCACTCGGGATGAGGGTGCCCAACTCCGAGTAGCAGAAGGCGACTCCGATACAGAGGAGCGATCCGATGGCGATGGTGAGCGCGGTGAAGGTGCCGAGGGTGGAGAACAGATCCGGCACGACCACGAAGAGGGTCGAGGCGGGTGTGACGCAGGAGAGCGTGAGCAGCGTGCCGCCCACGACACCGATGGAGCGCTTGAGTTTCCGCGGCGTGGGTCCGGTCGAGGGCGCGAGTGCCTGGGGGGCGCTGAGCGTGTCGGTCATTCGGCAGGTTCCGATCAACAGGTACGGAGTATGAGCGCGGGAGCGGTATCGCCTCCAGACGAGCGGGTGGTGCGTGGTTCCATCGCTCCCGGCGGCGTCATGCAATCCCTATGTCTTCCGTAGGTCAAGGGCCGTACATCTTCGGAATCCGTTGTCGTGGACCTGTGTTCTTGCGGTTTTCGGCGGATCAGGGCCCTAGATCAACGGAATCGCCAGGTGCGGGAACCGCAGCTGTCTTCATGGGAAAGATTCGGCCAAGTCCGGATCCCGGACGGAGCGGGGCATCGCCCGACACCCGCAACCGGTGCCGCACACACCGTCCCCGCGCCCCGCCCGGTCGCGGGCAACTGCGGCCGGGCGGGCCCGTTCGTCGCCCGCCCCACAAATGCGTCGCAGAGCGCACCGCGGTGTGTCAGGGTTCGCGCATGACTGATCAAGGCAGGCGCAAGCTCGGCGCGCTCGTCGGAGTGTGTCTCGCCGGGGGCCTGCTGCCCGGCATCACGCTCGGACCGTCGGGTGTGGACGTGATGTACTCAATTGCCGTCGCGTTCCTGGCAGTTGCGCTCATCACCCAGCTGATCCTCATCGGGCCGTCGGCGCGCGTACGCGCCCCGGTACTCCTGGCCTTCGGGGCCGCCGGATTCGTTCAGGACGCCCTGATCTGGTGGCTGCTCTCCTGGCTGGGCGAGGCGGCCGGCGCGGAACTTCGCGTCGACGGAGTCGGTACGGTTCTGCTCGCCGCGTTGATCACCCGCGTCGCGATTCTCGCCGCGTCGCAGCTCGCTCCGTCGCAGGGGGACGGCGAGCCCGCCACCAGCTGAGATCCCTCAGGGCGGCCCTGTTCCGAAGGATCTGGGGCACAGGTCCCCGCTCCTCGCCGTGGTGGCCTGGCTGTCCCGGTGATCCTGGGGTTACAGTCTCCAGGCGCGACAAGATTCCGAACCGTGGAACGGTCGCCGCACCGGCGCCGGAAACTCGTCGCCGGACCAGCCCTGCAATCTGCTCGGGCTGTGTCCTCACCGCTACCGCCATGTACTGGAGACTCGATGTCTTATGCCTCGCCCCGTCAGGCGCAGCGCCGCGTGGACGACACCCCTGCCGACGGGCAGACGCTGAACGGCCCCGGCCTCGACGGAGGGCAGCCGAAGCCGCAGTACGCGGGCCTGTTCATGGAGCCGAACCTCCCGCCGGTCACCGACGAACCCGAGTGACCGCCCCCGCCGGACGGCAGGGCCCCGCGGTACGCCGAGGATGAGCGGCGCCCGCACCACGTACGCGGCCCGGTGGATCTCGCCCCGAGTTAGGCTCTGGGCGGATCACCAATACGTGTGAAGAGGGGGCTCCGCGCGATGAGCGGGACAGTGACAGCGATCAGCAGCAACGGCGAGTACGCGTTCACCAAGCCGAACCGGGACAGCGTCACCCTGCTGACCGGGCTCGGTGTGGAGGGCGACGTCCACGCGGGAGTGACGGTCAAGCACCGCTCACGCGTCGCCCAGGACCCCACCCAGCCGAACCTGCGCCAGGTCCACCTCATCCATGAGGAGCTCTTCACCGAACTCCGCGAGGCGGGCTTCGCCGTCGCACCCGGCGCACTGGGCGAGAACATCACCACCCGCGGCCTGGACCTTCTCGGACTGCCCGCAGGGACACGGCTGCGCGTCGGCGACGAGGCGGTGCTGGAGGTGACCGGCCTGCGCAACCCGTGCCTGCAGATCGACCACTTCCAGGACGGGCTGCTCAAGCACGTCGTGGGCCGGGACACGGCCGGCGGCATCGTGCGGAAGGCCGGAATCATGAGCATCGTGCTCGCGGGCGGCGTGGTGCGCCCCGGCGACAGCATCGAGGTGGAACTCCCCGCAGAGCCGCACCGGCCGCTCGAACGGGTCTGACGGGCCGGCTGTGACGGCGCCGACGCCCGCGAGCTCCAACGAGCAGCGGGCGGGCATGGCGGCCCGCACGGAATGAACTGGCAGGGGTGGCAGGAGTCGAACCTGCGGCATCCGGTTTTGGAGACCGGCGCTCTGGCCTCTGAGCTACACCCCTTCGGTGGTGATCATCCTGGCACGTCCCGCCGCACCGGCCTACTGATTTTCGTGTGTCGGCGGTGAGATTTCCGGAGCCTCCCCCTCCATGCGGCCGCCGCCTCGCGCACCCGGCGCACGCACTCTTCCCCTACCCCGACAGGGTGAGGCGCGAGCCGGGCCGTGCTGCGCATACTCGGCACCATGAACAAGCACCGGCAACTCGCCGACTTCCTCCAGGCACGCCGCAGTCAACTGCGGCCCGAGGACGTCGGGTTGCGGACCTACGGCGAGCGGCGCCGGGTGCCGGGACTGCGCCGGGAAGAACTCGCGATGCTCGCGGGCATCAGCGCTCCCTACTACGCCCGCCTGGAGCAGGGGCAGTCACGGAACGCCTCGCGGGAGGTGCTCGACGCGTTGGCGGGCGCCTTGCGTCTGGATGAATCAGAGCGCGCCCATCTGCACGCACTCGCCCGTGCGCCGCAACGCGGCAGAGCCGCGACCCGGCCGCGCCCCGAACGCGTCACCCCGGCGACCAGCGCCCTGCTCGCCGCCATCGAGGGCACACCCGCCCTCGTCCTGGGTCGCCGCAGCGACGTTCTGGCCTGGAACGGTCAGGGGCACGCACTCTTCGCGGGTCATCTGGACCCGGACGGCCCCGACACACCGGGCGAGCGGCCCAACATGGCGCGCTCGGTGTTCCTCGACGCGCACACGCGCGACCTCTACACGGACTGGCCCGCCAAGGCCAGGGCCGTGGTCGGCAATCTGCGCCTGACCGCCGGCCGGTATCCGGACGATCATCTGCTCGCCGGTCTCATCGGCGAACTGACCATGCGAAGCCCGGAGTTCGCCTCCATGTGGGCCGATCACCGAATTCTGGCCTGCGACGTCGCCGACTACGAACTGCGCCACCCCTTGGTCGGCTCGCTGACCGTCACCCAGCAGACGCTCCAGAGCCCCCAAGGGAACGGTCCCTCCCTGGTGGTGGCCACGGCCGCCCCAGGCTCCCCTTCGGCAACCGCGCTGATGCTGCTGGCGCACGGCACCGCGCCGCGCGCGACGCCCCGGCAGCACCAGGACTCCTCCACCCGTCCCATCTGACATCCGGCTCGCGTTCACCCGACCCCATGGCGCCGCGGTGCGGCTGCCCCATGCCCGAAAACAGTGAAGGAACCATGTCCCGGCGAAACAGCAAGATCATCAAGACGGTCGCTCTGGTAGCCGCTGCCACCGTGGCAACGGCCCTCCCGGCCACCGCCACCACGCCCTCCGCAGGACCGCTCGCGGACGTACGGATCGCCACCCACTTCGACCTGTCCGCCGGTCAGATGCCGGAGAACATCGCCCTGCTGCGTGACGGCACGGCCGTCGTCACCTTCGCGGCGAGCCGGCAGGTGGCCGAGGTCGCCCCCGGAGGGGCGACGCGCGTCCTGGCTACGCTGCCCGCTCCCGCCGACGGAGGAGTCCGCACACCCGTCCTGGGCTTCCCCCTGGCCACCGGCATCGTCCATGCCCCCGACGGCGCCCTGTACGTGCTGTACGCCACCGGCACGGCCGAGCTCACCGGTCTGTGGCGTGTGGCCCCCGGAAGGGCTCCGCAGCGCGTCGCCCCGCTGCCCGCGGACGGACTGCCCAACGGACTGGCCCTGGACCGGCGCAGCGGACGTCTCTACATCACCGACTCGGTGCTGGGCACGGTATGGACCGTCCCCGTCTCAGGCGGCACACCCACAGCATGGTCCACCGCTCCCGAACTGGCGTCGACAGGCTTCCTCGGAGCCAACGGCGCGAAGGTACGCGACGGTGCCCTGTGGGTGACCAACCTCGACAGGGGCACGCTCCTGCGCATTCCGATCCTCCGGGGAAACCGGGCGGGCGCGCCCGAGGTCAAGGCATCGGACATGACCGGCATCGACGACTTCACCTTCACCGGGCGGGGCGATGAGGTGCTCGCCGCCCTCAACGGCCCCAACACGGTTGTGCGCATCCGGTCCGACGGCACCACCAGCACCGTGCTGGACGCTGAGGACGGACTGCAGAACCCCACCTCGGTAGCGCTGCGCGGCAAGGAGGTGTTCGTGCTCAGCGCCGCGTACACCACCGGCGCGGATCCCAACCTGCTGCGGGCGCGCCTGCGCGGTCACCGCTGACAGGTCGGCAGTAGTCGGCCGAGGGGTGGGACTGGTCGTCAAGGTCCCCGGACCCGCCCCGCTGCCGCAGCCGACCGGTCAAAGGCCGGCCGCCCACTCCTCGAGCGCCGTGAAATCGTCGGCGCCGAGGCCGCGCCGCGGGTCGATGCGGTGCAGCAGGGCGGGACCGTCGTGGTGGGCGCGCACCCAGGCGCGATCCGAGTCCGTTATCTCGTCGTCGACCCAGGCGAAGGCCCGGCCTCGCGCCCACGCGACGATCTCCGGAGTCTTCCAGAACACACCGCCCTGCGGCGTGGTTCGCGTCGAAGCCCAGGAGATGAAGGGAAGTTCAGGCAGACCCAGGACCGGCGCGACGAAATCGTTCGCCTCCTCCTCCCAGGTCGTTGCCCAGACCAGCTCGAAGGGAAGCGCGTCGAGCGCCGGTCCGTGCAGGGGGTTGAGCCACACACG
Organism: Streptomyces sp. NPDC048560; assembly: GCF_040650955.1. Taxonomy (NCBI): domain Bacteria; kingdom Bacillati; phylum Actinomycetota; class Actinomycetes; order Kitasatosporales; family Streptomycetaceae; genus Streptomyces; species Streptomyces sp. NPDC048560. The sequence goes on along the minus strand of NZ_JBEZIJ010000009.1, from coordinate 74,591 downwards.
CAAGGGCTTCACCCGCCCGTTCGGCAGACCGTGCTCGATCAGCCGGTCCCGCTCGGCGGCAGCCCACCGGGGCGTCACCAGCCGATGCGTCTCGTAGCCCTCGGGCCGACGGGAGGGCTTCGCGGCGTACGGATTGAGCGGCCCGTCCACATCGATCAGCAGTACCGGGCGCATCGTCCCCCTCAGGCGAGGCCGCACGCCACCGGTCTCCGACGCGAACGCCCGGCGGCATTCCGGGGTGTACCCGGTTCGGCGAGGCTCGCCGCTCTCGGGCATCATGCCATCACATGATCACCATTCACCTGAAGTACGAGATCGACCCCGACCGCATCGAGGACTTCGAGGAGTACGGCCGCCGTTGGGTCACCCTCGTCAACCGGTTCGGGGGCACCCACCACGGTTACTTCCTGCCGAGCGAGGGCGACAGTGACATCGCCTACGCGCTCTTCTCGTTCCCCGGCTTCGCTGAGTACGAGCGGTACCGGGCGGACAGCGTCACCGACCCGGAGTGCCAGGCCGCGTTCGAGCTGGCTCGCCGGACGCAGTGCATCCGGCGTTACGAGCGCCGCTTCCTGCGGCCCCTCGACCAGGGGATCCCTGACGCCCCCTCCCAGTGAGCGGTCGCCCCTGCGCGCCGAGGGTGTGGACGGCCTACGGCCACGCCCTCGCCGCCGTCCGTTCCCAGAGGTCAAGTCCCGCGCGGAGGAACCCGCGTACGGCCGCCGTCTCCTCATCCGTCCAGGCATCTTGGCCGGCGTCCGGGTCGAGAGCATGACCGCCGAAGATCTTCTCGTAGGCGCTGTCGTGTATCGACCCCTGGGAGGGCAGAGGGGGCTCCGCCCGCACGCTGCGGGCGAGGTCCTCGTAGAAGTTCCACGCGTTCAGGAGCAGCCCCGCCGACACCGGGCGACGTGCCGGATGTTCGACCCACAACCGCACAGCCGCCGTGTCGAGAGTGGCTTCGCCCTCCCGGACGAGCTCCCAGCCGTTGCGGTCGCAGTAGTGCCACAGCGTCTGTACGTCGGGGAACGCGAGGAGCTCCCCGACCTCGTCAACGACGAACTCGTCGGGCGCGTCGCCCTCTCCCGGACGCCAGATCAGCGTCAGGTGGCCCTTCTCCTCCGCGATCCGGTACGGATAGTAGTCAGCCATACGGGTCTCCCCGGTTCTCTCGCCAACAGACAGGCACTTCCGCCGTCCTGGGAGCCCGGCGAGCGGTTCCGGGCGGCCTCGATTCCTCACGTCCCGGCCCGACTCCGCCGCCGCACCCCGAGCGCGTCAGTCCACGGACAAGGAGAACCGCCGCTTCTCCTTCGCCTCTGCGCCCAGCCGTTCGTAGAACCGGATCGCGTCCGTGTTCCATGCCGGGGTCTGCCACTGCACCAGGGCGAGCCCCAGGCGGCGCGCTTCGGAGCGCACGGCGTCCATGAGCATGGGGCCGACTCCCAGGCCGCGGTGGCCCTCCCTCAGGAACAGGCAGTCCATGTGAAGGTACTCGGTACCGCCCCAGGTGGAGATCTCCGGTGCGCACGAGGCGTAACCGATGACGTGCCCGTCGCCCAGTTCCGCGACGAAGCACCGCAGACGGGGAGCAGGGCCGCCGAAGAGCAGTGCCTCCAGGCGTACCGCCAGGTCGGCGGGCGGTGGCGCGGCCTGCTCGAACGCGGCGTGTTCAGAAGCGAGTTGTGCGACATGAGAGAGATCGGCGACGCGCGCGTGGCGCACCTTTGCCGTACCGGAGCTCATCGGACAGCCGCCTTCCAGGTGCGTGGGTCCGGTCGCATGTGGCCACCGGCCCTGGTCGGGCTGAACAAGGAATTCCCCACGTCGGTCACGCCCGTATGATCTCCGACCGCGCGGTCGGTCCGCACGCCGGGGCCGCGATCGGCAGGAGAGCGCGCCCGTCAGCAGCGTCCTCCGGGAGGCCATGCCCAGTGGTCAGGCCCGCCATCGGTCCAGCCGAGGCAGGCCGTCGCCACCCCATGGCCGAGCCTTCGGATGGTGGCCGAGCCGGTCCGGAGCCGTGACCCATCGAGGTCGTCGTCGTTCCATTGATGATCTGATCGACGAACAACCCGGAGTGTGTCCATGTCTGTTGCCGCAGTGACCCGTATCGCAGCCGTCTCGACCGCAGCGGTGGCCGCCGTGTCGGTGTGCCTCGGCGCGGCCTCGGCGGCTTCGGCCGCCGAGCCCGCCCAGGTACGCGCGGTGGAGCAGAGCCCGGCCGTCGCCGAACCCGGGCCCGAGGCCTCCACCCAGTGGGTTCCCCTGGGCTCGCTGCTGTTCTCGGACCGTGGCGTGAAGACCGACGTCACCCCGGTGCGATGGGATCGCTGACCCAGCGTCTCCGGCGCGCCCGGTCCGCGGCCGTCCGCGCCTACCGGGCGCGCCTCCACCCGGACGTACCTCACCCGGCCGGGCTGACGTCCACCGCCGCCAGGGAGACGGTGGAGGCGTCGGCGACACCGGTGAACGGTTTCGACGTTCTGGCTTCCGTCGTGGATCTCCCGGTGAGTACCTGGCGCTACCGCTGGGAGGGCGACCAGGTGCGCCACCTCGGGCCGATGGCACAGGACTGGCAAGCAAGCTTCGGTCTGGGCGGCGATGACCGGACGATCTGTTGCACCGACGCCAACGGTGTCGCCCTCGTGGCCATCCAGGCCTTGCACCGGGAGCTCGCCGACCTCCGGCGTGAAGTCGCGGAGCTCCGCGGGCGGGCGGCGGAAGCGGGGGGCCGCCTCCCCGGTGCGCGTGAGGGCTCCGTAGCCGGCTGAGCCAAGGATGGGTGTCGCCTTCTCCCGCCCACCTCATCTCCGACCCTGCGCCCCATGGACGCCGGGAGCAGGCCGACCGGCGGGCGCACCGGCAGGAGCGGCGCGGGGTGGCGCAGCTCACCGCTGCCGGGGGAGAGGCTCTGGAACAACCACAGAAGGTTGACCGTTCATCTGTATGTGGGTACGGAGGGGACAGTGTCCCCGGGCCTCACCAGTAGCCCATGGGGAAGATCGTTCGGCTGAAGCCCCATGGAGCCCCTCGCCGAGAGGCGACCGCCCTCCGAGCCCACACCTTTACCGCCCCGGCCGGCCTCCCCCGACTGGTCGGGGCTTTCACGTCCACCATCTCCTCGCCATCGGGCTCCCCGTCACGGATGCGAGGATGGCGCACATGACGCTGCCCTCCCCTGACGACCTGACCTCGCTCGTGCTGCGCGTGGACTTCGCCGACGACGCGGCTTGGGACGCGGTACGCGAGGCGCTCGACGCCCCGTACGAAGGATCGAGCGCGACCTGTGTCAGCGACGTACGCTTCGACGGCGTGAGTGTCCGGATGCTGATGGACGAGGACAGTGCCGCCGAGGGCGACGACAAGGTCTTCTACCTGTTCCTCGCCGACCGGACGACGATGACGGACCCGTCGTACCCTCTCCTGGCCGTCGATCTCTCCGACGAGCCGGGGCGCACGATCCGGGTCCCTGTCGAGTGGTACCCCGATATCTCCACCAACCTGAGCATCTGCAACATGGACTTCGCCGATTTCGCGGACTCCGCCGACGGATCGTCGACCTTCCGCGGCTTCGGGGACGGCTGACCGGGAGGCAAGTGCGTGACCCGCAAAACCCGTTGAGCTCCCGAAGCCGCCTGCGCACGGAAATGGCGAGTCATCCGGGCGGGACCCGTGCAGTATTCCCCTCGTGAACCACGTGCTGTGCGGCCTCGCCGCCAATGAGGCCCTGTCGTCCGAGCTCGTCGACCGGCTGATCGCGGTCGCGGACGACGACCTCGGCGCGGTCCTCGCTCGCCGGGCGGATCTCAGCCACGCGCAAGCGGTGGAGTTGGCCTCCCGTGGCGATGAGACCGCGGTGCGGCTTGCGTACGGGGGCCTCCTCACCGCCGATGACATTGACCCCGTCGCACAACCACTGGTCGCCCTGGCCCTGCTCGACACGCGTGCCGGCCGCCCGCAGTGGGCGCGCCTCCTCGTGGCACACCCCGACCATGAGTACCGGGAGAAGCTGGCTGCCTGCCCGGACCTCCCCGCCGACGTCGTGGAGAACCTTGCCGCAGATCAGGATGTGCGAGTCGTCACGGAACTCGCGCTGTGGACCACACCGCACGTGGCGGCCGCACTGGCGGAGCATCCGCACGCGGAGGTACGCCGTGGGGTAGCCGCCAACGAAGCCACGCCCCCACCGGTGCTGTCGGCCCTGATCACCGGTAGCGGGTTGGGTCCCGCGAGGCGATGTCTGGTCTGCGACAGGGAGCAGCCGCCGTTCTCGCACGATCCTGAGTGCCCGCGGCTCGACTGCGATCTGAGGCCGGGTGCCTCCTGTGACGGCTCCCACGAGTCGACCCTGCACGACATCCAGCTGGCCGCACTGCGAAACCCGGGCACGCCCACCGAGGCCGTCATCCCTTTTGTCGACCATCCGTCACTACTGCTGCGGTGGGCACTCGCAGCGCGTACCGACCTGCCACCGGAGGTGTGCCGTCGGCTGGCCGCGCAGACCCACCCGGGCGTCCGAGCCGACCTCGCCGAGAACCCTGCGATCGGCGACGCCGTGATCCGGCTGCTGGCAGGCGATCCTGACCACGAAGTGCGGCGAAGGCTGGCGCAGAACCCACTGGTGCCGCTCGACGTGCTCATCCGGCTCGCCCGTTCCACCAGGACCGGTGCCACGCTGCTGCCACGGATAGCCACCGCCACTCCTGCCGAGGTGGAGGAGCTGGCTGGTTCAACGGAGCCGTCCGCGCGTCTGCTGGTCGCCCGGCGACGCGATCTCCCGGCCGCCATCCGCGATGCCCTGGCCACCGATCCTGACGCGAAGGTGGTCAAGTCCATCGCCCCGCACCCTGGTCTGTCGGACTCCCTGCTGCGCGGCATGATCGACCGGTACGGCGTCCAGGTCGCCGCCATGGCGGCGACCAACCCCGACGCGACTCCGGCACTGCTGGAGGATCTGACCCGGCACGAACCACCGGCGCAGAAGGCGTTCCGTGAGGTCGCACGGCACCGCCGTGCGTCGGCCGGGGCGCTGCTGGCCTGCCTGCCGGTGAAACGGGCGAGGCTCTTCGCCGCCGGTCACCCGGCACTCCCGCCCACCGTTGTCGCGGACCTGCTCTCGGACGGCGACTGGCAGGTGGTGGAGGCCGCGGCCGCCAATCCATCGCTGTCGCGCGCGGTGATATCGGCAATGGTGCCCTGAGGCGTCGTTCTGTTTGCCGAACCGGCAAGGATGCTGGCCCCGCCCGAGCCGTCCCCGCATGATCGATGTTCCGGGCTCGCGCACGCGGCACCCGGAACATCGAGAGCATCGGAGATCTGCACCCATGTCGCAGCAGGGCACAGGCGTCACTCACCGGTTGATCGCAGGCCCCGCCGGCCGCATCCATCTCGCGGAACAGGGCACCGGGCCGCTGGTGCTGCTCGTGCACGGATTCCCCGAGTCCTGGTACTCGTGGCGCCGACAGCTGCCGGCCCTCGCCGCGGCCGGGTACCGCGCGGTGGCCATCGATGTCCGCGGCTACGGCCGTTCGTCCAGGCCGACGGCCGTGGACGCCTACCGCATGACGGAACTGGTGGAGGACAACGTCGCGGTGGTCCGTGCGCTCGGCGAACAGTCCGCGGTGATCGTCGGCCATGACTGGGGGGCGACCATCGCCGCCGACTCCGCCCTGCTCAGGCCGGACGTCTTCCGCGCGGTAGGACTTCTCAGCGTTCCCTACGCCCCGCGCGGTGGCCCCCGACCCAGCGAGATCTTCGCGCAGATGGGTGGGGAGGAGGAGTTCTACGTCTCCTACTTCCAGCAGCCGGGCCGGGCCGAAGCCGAGATCGAGCCCGATGTACGCGGCTGGCTCGCCGGTTTCTACGCAGCCCTTGACGGCGAAACCATGCCAGAGCCCGGAGCCCCCGACCCCCACTTCGTCGCCCGCGGTGCGACACTGCGCGACCGCTTTCCCCGTGGTCCCCGGCCCGCATGGCTCAGCGAGGACGACCTCGACTTCTACGCCGGTGAGTTCGAGCGGACCGGTATGAGCGGGGCGCTCGGCCGCTACCGGAACATGGACCGGGACTGGAGGGACCTTGCCGGCTTCGACGGTGCGCCGATCCGGCAGCCGTCCCTGTTCCTCGGCGGCAGCCTGGACGCCTCCACCATGTGGATGGCAGACGCAATCGACGCGTACCCCACCACACTGCCCGGCCTGATGTCCTCCCGGATCATCGAAGGCTGCGGCCACTGGATCCAGCAGGAACGCCCGGCCGAGACGAACAGGATGCTGACCGACTGGCTCGCGTCCCTCTCCGTCTGAACGCGCCGATGAGGTGGACGGGGCCAAGGCAGGTTTCGTGTACGGAATTCCGCGTCGGCGGCCCCAACTGTACGTATCCTGGGGGCTATGACTGCTGAGCCGCCGGCACCGGACCGCCGGAACGAGTGGCGCGTTTCCGATGAGGAGCGCGAGGCGGTGGTGGAGCAGGTGAAGGTCGCCGCGGTCGACGGCCGGATCGACTTCGCCGAGCTGGACACGAAGGTGGGTCGTGCACTGGCGGCCAGGACCCGCGGGGATCTGGACGACGTCACCGCCGATCTGCCGCCCGTGGTTCCGGTGGACCCCGGACAGCCACTGGTTCTGAAGGGCGGCTACTACGGGGCCAAGCGCGTCGGGCCGTGGAAGGTGCCGGCCCAGGTGACCGCGTACGGCGGTATGGCAGGCGTCGTGCTCGACTTCACCCAGGCCGTCTGCCGCAGGCCGGTGGTCGATGTCGAAGTGCACGGCGAGGCAGCCGGAGTCACGATCGTCATCCCTGAGGGCTGGGCCGTGGAGACCGATGCCGTGGACCCCGGGTACGGCGGTGTGAGGGACAGGACTACCGGCGACCGGCTCCCCGGCACGCCCCTGATCCGCCTCACCGGCGACGGCGGACTGGCGGGCGTGATCGTTCGCCATCCCAACGGCAAGGAGCGGCGCAGACTGAAGCGCGAGAGCCCGCTGTGAGCCGCGCGTAGGTACTTCGGCCGGACGCGTCTGCCCGCACAGGGGGAGGGGAAACCCGTCCTTTCGGGTGCATGGTGCGCGACTGCCAGGGCACACGCTGCTCTGGAGGTGACAACCATGGTTCCCCTGCTTCTCGTACTCCTTCTCGCCGTGGTTCTTTTCGGTGCCGGTTTCGCGCTGAAGGCACTGTGGTTCGTGGCGGTAATCGTGCTGGCCGTATGGCTGCTCGGATTCGTCATGCGCTCCGCCGGGGCCGGTGGCCGACGCGGCCGTTGGTATCGCTGGTAGCCGTAGAAAACCCCTGCTCCAGCGCGTGTGGCCCAACCCGATACTCTCCGTGGAGAGTTGACGGTCCGGGGCGCCAGTGGGGGACGAAGAATGCGTATCGGTGTGTATCTCGCGCATCCGAGGTCGGGAAGCTTCAACCACGCGGTATTCGAGACCGTCGTGGAGGAGTTGCGCGGACGAGGCTGTGAGGTAGTGGCGCACGACCTCTGCGCCGAGGGTTTCGAACCGGCGCTCTCCGCCGGTGAGACCGGCACGGTTCAGTCGGCGCCACCTGCCCAGGACGGGCAGGTGGCGCTGCACCGCGCCGAGGTGGCCACGCTCGACGCCATGGTGTTCGTCCACCCGAACTGGTGGGGTATGCCCCCCGCTGTGATGACGGGCTGGGTCCAGCGGGTACTCGCGCCAGGTGTCGCCTACAAGCTCGGCACCGCGGAGGGTGAGCCCGCAGCGCTCCTGAGGGCCGGGAAGGCTCTCGTCCTCAACACGTCCGACACGCCTGCCGACCGGGAGGACGAGGAGTTCGGAGACCCGCTGGAGCGGATCTGGACGGCGTGCGTCCTGCCGTACGTGGGAGTCGGCGACGTACGGCGGACCGTCTTCCGCACGGTCGCGGGCGCGAGCGACGAGGCGCGGGCGGCTTGGTTGCAGCAGGCACGTCGGCAGGCCGCCGCACTGGTGGAGTGAGTCGGCAGAGCCTTTCGGCCGGCGCGCGAGTCGTGACCTGCCGGCGGCGGCTCGTGCGCTTCCCGGCGTAGCAGGCGCGAAGTAAACAGTGACTGAGTAATAAAAATGCTCTGGTTGCATTATTGTGGTGGCATGTCACGCACCGACTCCGCACTCGCCGACGCCCTTCATCAGGAGCGGTCCTTCCACGACGTCTGCCGTGCCGCACTGGACGCCATGATCGACGGTGCGCAGGAACGGGTGGTCGTCGGCGAGGACGTCTCCGCGTCCGGCGCCGACGCCGAAGTGCTCGGCTACCAGCTGCGGACCCAGGCCAAGGCGTTCCGGGAGCTGCCGGAAGGGCCCCTGTTCTTCGGCCGCCTCGACTTCACCCCGTCCGCCCGGACGGCGGGCGACCACGCCGGTCAGCGCTACCACATCGGCCGCCTGCGCATCACGTCCCATCCGTCCGCGCCGCCCCTCGTCGTGGACTGGCGCGCCCCCGTCGCCCGGGCCTTCTACCAGGCCGGCGCCCATGACCCGCAAGGTGTCGCGGTGCGGCGCCGCTTCGGCTGGTCGTATGCGAGCCGCGGCGACTCCGCAGATCTCACCGGCCTCGAGGACGAACACCTCGGTGCGGGGGAGACGCGGGAGAGCAGTATCGTCACCGGCGAGATCGAGCGTCCCCGCATCGGCCCCATGCGCGACATCGCCGCCACCATCCAGCCCGAGCAGGACCACCTCGTACGGGAAGACCTCGGCGCAAGCTTCTGCGTTCAGGGAGCCCCCGGCACCGGCAAGACCGCGGTCGGGCTGCACCGGGCGGCGTACCTCCTCTACACCTACCCGCAGCGCATCCAGCGCGGCGGAATGCTGATCCTGGGCCCCAACCGCACCTTCCTCTCCTACATCTCCGAAGTGCTGCCCGCCCTCGGTGAGACCGGCGTGAGGCAGTCCACCCTCGACGACGAGATCGCCCGGCACCCCGTCACCGCCCACGACAGCGAGCAGACGGCAGCCCTCAAACACGACATCCGGCTCGCCGAGGTCCTGCGTCGCGCGCTGTACGCCCGTGTGAGCCCGGAGCCGGCGCGGTCCATCACACTGGCCGACGGCTCCTACCGCTGGCGCGTACAGGCGGACGAACTGGCGCAGATCGTCCGTGACGTACGGGCCGAGGAACCTCCCTACGCCGTGGGGCGCGACCGGGTCCGCACCCGCATCGTGCGCCGGATCCAGCAACAGGCCGAGCACCGTGCCGGTCCGTGCACCAACCTCTGGGTGCAGAAGGTCTCGCGGGCCCGGCCGCTCACCACCGTCCTCGACGCCGTCTGGCCCGCCGTACGTCCGGAGGAGATCCTCGCGAACCTGCTCACCCATACGGACGTCCTGTCCGCCGCGGCGGACGGCGTCCTCGACGCGGGCGAGCAGAGCGCTCTGCTCCGGTCCGGGCCGCCGCGTTCCCACAAGTCGGCCCGCTGGTCGGCGGCCGATCTCGTACTCCTCGACGAGCTGGCCGGGCTGATCGAGCGCCCTGCCGGCTACGGGCACATCGTGATCGACGAGGCGCAGGATCTCTCCCCCATGCAGTGCCGTGTCATCGCCCGGCGCTCGCCGTTCGGCTCACTCACCGTCCTCGGCGATCTCGCCCAGGGCACCACCCCCTGGGCCGCACGTGACTGGCCGGGACTCCTCGCGCACCTGGGTAAACCCGAAGCCGTCGTCACCCCCCTGACCACCGGCTTCCGGGTCCCCGCCGCTGTCGCCGAGCTCGCCAACCGGTTGCTGGGTCATCTCGATGTGGACGTACCGCCCTCCCGCTCCCTGCGTCGCGACGGCAAGGCCGGCTTCACACGTGCCAAGGACACGGCCGCAGCAGCGGTCGCGGCGGTGAACGCGGCGATGGAGCACGCCGGTTCCATCGGTGTCGTCGCGGCCGACGCCGACGCGCCCGGACTGCGCGACGCACTCGCCGAGGCCGGAATCACCGCTCACGGGCCGGACACCCTGGGCGCACGCGTATCCGTGGTGCCGGCCTCGGCGGTCAAAGGACTGGAGTACGACCACGTGGTCGTCGTCGAGCCCGCAGCCATCGTCGAAGCGGAGCCCCGTGGCCTGAACCGCCTGTACGTGGCGCTCACCCGGGCCGTCTCCCGCCTGCACATCGTGCACACCAGGCCCCTGCCACCCGCACTGCGGCACGGGGAGGCGACCGTCGCCCACCACGTCGGAGCCCACTGGTGAGTCCTGGTCGCCCCTCCCGCCGATGCTGGCTCAGCTGTCGGCCGTACCGAACCACGTGGGCAGCCGGCGGAGCAGGTCCTGCTGATCCTCGCCGACCCACGCCACATGGCCGTCCGGCCTCAGCAGTACCGCGGGCACATCCAGTTCCTCGCCGACTACGATGTGGTCGACGCGGCCCGCCCAGCCCGCCACCGAGAGCCCGCCTGTCCCGTCGAGGAGCAGCCCGCGGCCACTGTGCATCAGCTCGTAGAGGCGCCCCTGCTTCAGCACCACGTCCCGCATCCGCCGGCCGAGGAGGTCGTGCCCTTCGCCGAAGTCGTAGCGCACATCGACCGCGGTGATGATGCCGGTGACGTACCGGTTCACCTCCTCGAAGTCCATCAGCTTCGTGAACAGCTCCCTCAGAGCTGTCGCACCCGGATCGGTTCCCAGCAAGGTGATCTGAGCGCGGGTGTTGTCCAGCACGCGGGCGCCCACCGGGTGCCGTTCGGCGTGGTAGCTGTCCAGCAGTCCGTCCGGCGCCCACCCGTCGACCTCGGCGGCCAGCTTCCAGCCGAGGTTGAACGCGTCCTGCACGCCGAGGTTGAGGCCCTGTCCGCCGGTCGGCGGGTGGATGTGCGCCGCGTCGCCGGCCAGCAGGACGCGGCCGACCCGGTAACGCTCGGCCTGGCGGGTGGCGTCGCCGAACCGCGACAGCCATCGCGGCGAGTGCGCACCGAAGTCGGTGCCCGCGACCGCCCGCAGCTGTTTCGCGAAGTCCTCCATGACCGGAGCTGTCGCACGGTCCTCACTCACACCGTCGGCGGGTACGACGACTCGGTACAACCCGTCCCCGAGCGGGACGGCACCGAAGCGCAGTTGCGTCCTGCGGACCTCCTCGACGACGGCCTCGATCGTCGCGGGATCCTCGTCCAGCGCCATCTCGCCCAGCAGTGTCTCCACCGTGGCGGGCTCGCCCGGGAAGTCGACGCCGATCTGTTTGCGCACCAGGCTGCGGCCGCCGTCGCACCCGACGAGGTAGCGCGAGCGCAGCTGCGTACCGTCCGCCAGCTCGACGCTCACCCCCTCGTCGTCCTGGCTCAGCCCGACCACTTCGCAGCCGCGCCTGATCTCCGTACCCAGTTCCAGCGCACGCTCGTTGAGCAGCCGCTCGGTGACCGGCTGCGGAGTGGCGACACCGTACGGGTGCGAGGTGTCCAGCCCGTCGGGCCAGGGCTTCATGATGCCGCCGAAGAGACCGCCGACCTGGAACTTCTCGCTGACGGCGAGGAACCGGTCCAGCAGCCCACGCTGGTCCATCACCTCGACGCTGCGCGTGTGCAGACCTTGCCCGCGGCCTTCCTGCGTCGGTTCCGTCAACTTCTCGAGTACGACCACCCGCACGCCGTGCAACCGCAGCTCGCTCGCCAGCATCAGGCCCGTCGGTCCGCCGCCGACCACGATTACGTCAATCATCACAACGCCCATTCGACGAGATTGGAGTTCACATGCGTCCTCAACACCGCACCGAGCGGCGCGTCTGCTGTTTGCCCAGGTAGTGGGCTTGGCCGGTCATTCTGCGGGACGACCCGGGCCTTGCCGCAAGCCCCCCGGTGCGCTATAAGTTGGGGAGGGCAAGGAGTGGATTCTCTCCTTGCCCTTCGTCGTTCCCTGCGGTTTACGGCCAGTCCTCGTTCACGCACCCGAGCCGCTCATCCCTGCCGACTCGGACGGCGTGGTGAACGTGTCCAGGCTCTCGGCGCATGACCACCGGTGACCTGGGCGGCTCTTGATCGTTCCAGTGACGGTGGCCTGAGCGTTTCGCGAGGCCACGGGCATCTGTCCGGCGCGGTACCGGCGCATGGGTGTCCTGGACTCAAGTGGACGAGCCCTTCTGCCGGGGCGGGGAGTTTCGACTGTGTGTGGGCTGACCGGCTATGCCGGGTTCGCGGGCTGCGTGCCCGGAGGGACCGAGAGCTTTTCGCTGAAGGAGATGACGGAGACCCTGGCCTGCCGGGGTCCGGACGCCTCCACGGTCTGGTCCGAGGAGTCGGCAGGTCTGGGGCACACCGGCTGGCCACCGTCGACTTCGTCGGCGGCCGGCAGCCCCTGGTGCTTGAGCGCGGTGGTCGCACGGCCCTCGTGGTGGTGTTCACGGGCGAGGTCTACAACCACACGGAACTGCGCGCGGAGCTGACCGCACGAGGACACCGCTTCCGGACCCGGAGTGACGGCGAGGTGGTGCTGCGGGCAGTCGACGAGTGGGCCGACGCGGCCCCCGCGCGCATGGAGGGCATGTTCGCCTACGCCTCCTGGGAGCCAGGACCGCGAAGGCTGACCCTGGTGCGCGACCGACTCGGGATCAAGCCCCTCTACTACGCGCAGATTGCCGACGGCGTGGTGTTCGGCTCCGAACCCAAGGCCGTGCTGGCCCATCCCGCCGTACCCTCCCGGCTGGACCTGGACGGAATGCGGGAACTGCTGCTGTCCGCCCATCCCATGATCAAAACCCCCGGGCGCAGCGTCTTCGCAGGGCTGGACGAGCTGACGCCCGGCACTGTCGCCGTGATCTCGCCCGAGGGCACACGCACTCGTCGCTACTGGTCACTGACACCGGTGGAGCACCGTGACGACCTGCCGACGACCGTGGCCCAGGTGCGCTCCCTGCTGGACGCAGCCGTGACGCGGCAGCTCCGGGCCGACGTCCCGGTGAGCGTCCTGCTGTCGGGAGGGCTCGACTCCAGCGCCATCGCCGCTCTCGCCCGTCACGCGGCCGACCCCCTGCACACTCTCTCTGTGGACCTCGGCGCCCGCATGTCTGACCGGGACGCGATGGGGCGTGACCCGGACGGCCCCTACGCGGAACTGATGGTGCGCCACCTGGGCAGTTCGCACCGGCGGGTGTCGCTGGACGCCCACGAACTGGCCGACCCGGCCGGGCGCGCCCACGCGGGGCGCCTGCGTGACGGACTCACCCTGGGGGACTTCGACACGTCACTGCTCCAGCTGTTCCGAGCGGTACGCGAGCACTTTCCGGTCACCCTGGCCGGGGACGAGGCCGACGAACTCTTCGGCGGCTACCGCTGGTTCACGCCTGAGACCGCCGCAGCAGAATTCTTTCCCTGGGACTCGGTGCTGGGCCGGGCCGACCTCACACGGCTGCTCGACCCGGCCCTCGCGGCCGCCCTGGAATCATGCAGAACGCCGTGATCACCTCCGCTGCCCGCACCCCCGTCGGCCGCGCCCACAAGGGCGCCCTGGCCGCCGTACGCCCCGATGACCTGCTCGCCCGCACCGTTGCCGAGGTACTCGTCCGCACTCCCGGTCTGGAATCCCGCAGCGTCGACGACCTGGTCGTCGGCTGCGCCCTGCCCGGAGGTGAGCAGGGCTTCAACATCGCCCGCATCGCCGCCGTGCTGCTCGGCTGGGACCACGTGCCCGGAGTCACGGTCAACCGCTTCTGCACCTCATCGCTCCAGGCGATCCGAATGGCAGCGCAGGCGGTTCGGTGCGGGGACGCCGACGTGGTGATCGCGGCCGGGGTCGAGTCGCAGTCCCGGCTGACGAACGGCAGCTCCGACACCTGGCCCTGCACCGAGAATCCGGCCTTCCGGGGCGCGGGCCTGCGCACGGTGGAGCGCTCCGGCGCAGGCACAGGACCCTGGGCCGATCCGCGCGATCGGGGGGAATGGCCCGACCCGTACATCCCCGTGGGCCTGGCCGCTGAGAACACCGCCGATCTCTACGGCATCACCCGCGCCGACATGGACGCGTACGCCGCTCGCTCGCACCGGCTCACCCAAGAGGCGCTGTCCGACGGTTTCCACTTCGGCGACACCCTCCCCGTCAAACTTCCGGACGGCACCACCTTCACGGCTGACGACTGCCCGCGCATCGGCGTGACCGAGGAGAGCCTCGCCGTACTGCCGCCGCGCTTCCGCCCCGACGGACGGGTCACCGCGGGCAACAGTGCCCCGCTCTCCGACGGGGCGGCCGCCGTGGTCGTGATGTCGGAGTCGTACGCGCGCGCCCACGGCCACCTGCCGCTCGCCCGTATCCTCTCCACCGCGGTCTCGGCCGGCACCCCCGAGACCGAGGGCCCGGTCCCGGTCACCGCGACCCGGGCGGCACTGACCCGGGCCGGGATGTCCCTGGAGGACATCGGTACCATCGCGGGCAACGAAGCCTTCGCCGCCCAGATCCTGGCCTACTGCGCCGAACTGGGCCTGGACCCTGAGCGGATGAACACGCACGGCGGTTCGATCGCCCTCGGCGAGCCCTACGGTGCGGCCGGCGCCCGCCTCACCACCACCGCGCTCACCACCCTGCGCCAGGACGACCTCACCACCGCGCTGATCACGGTGGTCGCCGCCGGAGGGCAGGGCATGGCCATGCTCCTGGAACGCACGTCCTGATCCTCGGGGCGGCGGCGTACGCGTGTCGGTGACACCCTTTCCGTGAGCAGGCCATCGCCGGCGCCACGCGGTCGACGGCCGGTCCGCGGACGTCAGCGGGACGTTAGCGGGACGTCAGCAGGACGGCAGAGCGCGGTCGCAAACTGAGAGCAGACCAGATGTTCGCACCGGACATCGACCACGCACCGACCGCATCACACGGGGAGCCCCACATGCGTACCTCCATCCGCCGCCCGGCCGTTCTCACCGCGACCGCCGTAGCCGTCCTCGGCATGGCGCTCACCGCCTGCGGTGGGGGTGACGACAGCGCGAAGAGCGACGGGGCGGCCGCCGTCGCGGCCTCGAACGCCGACAAGGGCGAAGCCGGTGCCGGCACGAGCGGTTCGACCACCGCTGGTTCGGGCACGACCGGTTCGGCCACCGCGGGTACGAGTGGTTCGACCACCGCCGGCTCCGGCACGAGCGGTTCGGCCGACGCGGGGACGGGTACATCGGGTTCGGACACGGCGGGTTCCACCGGCGCCGCCACACAGGCAGGCGCCAAGAAGGGTGCCGCCAAGTCCCCCGCCTGCACCGTCAACGACGTGAAGGTCACCGCGGCCAAGCAGGACGGCGTGCCCACCACCCACATCACGCTGACGGCCACGAACATCTCGGGCCACAGCTGCACGCTGCTCCAGTACCCGCTGCTCGGGTTCGGTGACCTTCCGCAGACGTCCAAGGACGTCCCGCCGGTCGCCAAGAGCAAGCCGGGCGCGCCCGTCGTACTGGCGGCAGGCGCCCCCGCGTACGCGGCCGTGCGGGTCAACAACGGTGGCGTCGACGACGCGAACCACGCCGTGACCTCGTTCTACGTGAACCTCTTCGCCTCCGGGGGTCCCGCCGAAGGCAGCAAGACCGTCACCGTGCCCAATGGAGGCATCGCCGTCGACGACGCGGCGGCGAAGACCGGCTACTGGACGTACGAGCTGCGCACCGGCGCCGACGACTTCTAGAGCCCGGCCCACCGTCACCTGTGCGCGACAAGAGGCCCCTGCACACTGACAACGCGTCCATCCGCTCCGTGAGCGGGTGGACGCGTCGGGCTGCCGTGGCGCCGCGGCCCTTCCCCCACCATCAGGAGGCATCATGCAACGACGTACGTTCCTCACGGGCACCCTGCTGGGCGCGGCGCTCGCCGCCGTGCCGTTCCACGCCTCGACGGCGACGGCCGCGACGGCCGGTTCTCTGACGGACCTGCAGAAAGCGATCGACGGGGCGGCTCCCGGCGACCAGATCGTCCTGGCCGACGGTACGTACACCGTTCCGTCGGGCGGCGCCATCAGAGTGTCGGGCAAGCACGGAACCGCCGACGCGCCGATCACCATCGTCGCCGAGTCGAGGGGCGGTGTGGTGCTGCGGGGCGAACGCGGCTTCGTCTTCAGCGATTCCAGTTACGTCACCGTCAGGGACTTCGCGTTCCGGCAGAGCACCACACTGGAGATCCCGGCCGGCTGTACGCGCATCCGGCTCACCCGCAACGACTTCGGCTTCACCGACGCGGGCAGCGGATTCGACTGGGTCGTCGTGCGGGGCGACGACGTCAAGATCGACCGGAACCACTTCCACGACAAGACCACCGAGGGCATCTTCCTCGTCGTGGACGGCCCTGGCTCCACCGCGATGGCCCAGCGCCTGCACATCTTCAGGAACCACTTCTCCGATCACAGCTTCGCCGGTGACAACGGCGGCGAGTCGATCCGCATCGGATACAGCGGGCGGGCGCTGTCCAGCGCCGACGCCGTCGTGGAGCACAACCTGTTCGAGCGGTGCGACGGGGACCCCGAGGCCATCTCGGTGAAGTCCTCGGACAACACCATCCGGTACAACACCGTCCGCGACAGCCGTGGCGGAATCGTGCTGAGGCACGGCAACAACTCCAGGGTGGAAGGCAACTACCTGATCGGGGGCGACAACGGTGTCCGCGTGTACGGCAACGACCACCTGGTGGTGAACAACTACCTCGGCGGCCTCTCGGACCGTGCCCTGGTGATCGGCAGCGGCACCACCCGCGACCACCACACCGGTGAGACGACCGAGGAGAGGCGCGGCAACGACGCCTGCGACCGCGCGGTGATCGTGCACAACACCCTGGTCGGAAACGCCAGGACGCTGACGGGGGAGAGCCGGGACCACGAGCCACGGAGCGTGATCATCGCCGACAACCTCCTGGTAGGCAGTGCCGGCACCCTGGTGGCCATGGGAGCGACCACGGGCTTCACCTGGCAGAGCAACATCCTGTGGGGCGCGGCTGCCAACGGCAACATCCCCTCCGGGGGCTACCGGCGGGTCGACCCGCTCCTGCGGCAGCAGGCCGACGGGATTCACCGGCTGTCGGCGGGCAGTCCAGCGATCAACGCGGCGACACTGGCCGGCCAGGCCGTGGCCGATGACATCGACGGCCAGCCGCGGGGCGGCACGCGTGACATCGGTGCCGACGAGTACGCGACCTCGGCTCCGGTCCGCCGCCCCCTCACATCAGCCGATGTGGGCCCCGACGCGTCATGAACTGCCTCCGGTAGGCAGGGAGCCGGGTGAGGGGACAGGCCCCCTCACCCGGCTCCGGCCGGCCCAGCGCCGAGCGAACCCAAACCCTCGGTGCACATCTGTTTTCCGGCCGTTCCGCACTCTTCCGGCCGGGGCCGCCTTCCCTCATGCTCCGGTCGTGCCCTCGGTATCGGACCCCGGGCCATCGGGAGGGGATCAGACATGCGCGAACGACGGTTGAGTTCGGCGGCGTTGACGGTGGCAGCACTGGCCGTACCTGCGGGGCTGGTGCTCGGTACTGCGGGCCTGGCCTCGGCGAACGCGTCCTGCGGCCAGAGCGGCCCGTTCTACGACGGCACCACCGTGACGATGACGGCGGGCGTGAGCGCGAACATGCGCAGCGGCTCCAGTACGGGCTGCGCCGTCAGGGGCTGGGCCGACCAGCGGGACACGCTGGTCTACTACTGCTACACGTGGGCCGCTGACGGTTCGACCTGGACGTATCTCAGGAACGCTCACGACGGCACGTACGGGTGGGTGAAAGACTCCCTACTGCCCAACAACGGCGCCTACGACCACTGCGGCTTCTGACGCAGGCCGCCTGCGCACGGCGCGTCGGCGACACCCCGACGCCGGCCCCGCTACAGCGGAACGCGCGCGACCAGTGCGGCCAGCAGTGCACAGGCGACCGCCGCCGCCCAGAAGCGGGGGGAGCGGGCGTCGTCGAGAACCTTGCGCGAGGTTCCGGCCTTACGGAGGCCCTTCTCCACGAGTGGGGCGATACCCACCGCGACGTACACCCTGACTGCCGTCTCCAGAAGACGCCAGCCGTCTTCGGGAGGCAGGAGGAGGAACGCCATGGCGAACCCGGCGGAGACGGCCGACTCCAGCTTCCAGCCGCGGCTGTGCCGTACGACCAGTACCGCCTGGGCGGCCAGGAGCAGGAGGAATACGGCTTGCGACACGATCACTGATTCGCCCTCGCTTCTGGAAGTGAGAGAAATGCCGGGGAAGTTCGGAGCAGGCCGAGTGGGCGTGTAACCGCTGTGGCACCTTACGGAATCGGCCTACGCTGAAGAGCCTGTCACCACCGGCAGCGGACCTCCACAGGATTACCTACCAGTCCCGGGTGCCGATCAACTCCTCACCGTCCGCGGCTGAGAACCCGTAGGCCGACGCCACGAACCAGAAGTCCCCGCCGATCTCCTCCCGTGCGACGGTCTCGATCTCGCTTCCCGCGACCACGAACTCCGCGTCCAGCTGATTGAATTCCTCAGTCGCCGCGTGAGTGAGCACGTACAGCGCTGCCAAGTCGGATGGCCGCTCCGCCTCTATGCGTTCACACAGCCGCAGGAGGATGGCCCGTCCCTTGTCGACGACGTGATCCGGGTAGTACGCGTCCGCGTAGAGCTGCTGCAGAAAAGCGTGTTCCGCCACCTGCTGGTTCGTCACCGGCATGATGCTCCCTTGCCCTGTGTATGACACGAGGAATCGACATGCCGATCATGCCTGGAGCCTCTGACACTCGCCCATGACGTCTGACGTCTGACGCAACGGTTCGTCGGCGAACTTCAGGTGTTGCACCAATTCCGCTGAGCCGATGAGGTCCGGTCAGAGCCCCTGAGGTCTCGTGACGTCCTTGACGAACACGATGCCGTCACTGGCCGCCAGGTGGGCGGGGTCGAGCGGGGCGTAGCCGAACCAGGGGGAGACGCGGGGTGCCGGCAGCGTGTCGCCGAGCGTGGTGGCCAGCCGCGAGGCGTCGATGACGCAGGTGTCCTCCGGTAGCGCGTACAGCAGCCCTTCGAGGGTGTCGGCCGGAGGCGTGTCCACTGCCTGGTGCCGAACGGTGCCGAGAGCCGTGGCGACGAAGGCGTAGTCCGCGCCGAGCCGGGCGTTCACGAGCGCACCGGCACTCCACCACTCAAGCGGCGCCCCGCCCATCCGCATCGTGCTCTTCTCCCGCTGGAGATGGGAGTTGTGGGCGTGGACGAGCGCCGGGCCCCGAGCGGCGACGGCGAGGAGGTTGTGGGCCATCATCTGGTCCCGCACTACAACGAGCCGTGCGAAGCGGGTCGTTGAGGTGTCGGCCATCCAGTGGTGGTAGCGCAGCAGGCCGGTAGCGGTGCGCCCGTACAGACGCGCCCGGTCCCAGCCTTCCCGCGAGGTCGCCATGAGCAGATGCGGCGCCTGGGTGTCGAGGAGGTTCACGAGATCGTCGGCGATCAGCCGCAGCTCACCCGCCTCGTCCGACCGCCCCACGGACCGGGACGGGTCCCTCATCGCGGCGGGATCCGTCCACCGTTCGTCCGTGCCGAGCAGGCGGTCGAGTGTGTCTGCCGTGCAGGGGAGGAGGTCCGTGTCCACTCCGGCGGAGGTCAGGTAGCCGTGGAGCGCGGTGAGAGCCTCCCGTGGGCTCGCTGCGGCGGCGATCTCCAGCGGGCCGTCGAAACCTGCGAAACGGAGCCGGTCGGACGCGGGCCGGCCGTCGTTGAACTCGCGCATCCAGCATACGAGTTCGCGGTTGGCCGCAGACGCGCCCCAGCCGTGGCTGAATCCGTGCTCCATGACCTCGTCGAGCGTGCCCGCGCCCCCGGTGACGTAGTCGTCCACGACCAGGCCCATCATGCAGTCGCTCTCGATCGTGATCGCCCGGTAGCCCTCCTGCTCGACGAGCTGCCGGAAGAGCTCGTTGCGCAGTCCGAGAAGAGTGTCCTCGCCGTGCGTGGGCTCGCCGAGGGCGAGCAGACGGGGGCGGACCGTCAGCATCCTCATGAGGGCCGCAGCCTGTACGGCGTGGACGGTGTCCTTGATGTCGATAGCCATGCCTTAAACGCTATCGTTGAACCATCGGTTGAAACTTATTCCTGCGATTCGCGCTACCGTCGGCCTCATGGGGCAAAACCTTCAAAGCAGTGAACGGCTCAGGCCGGTGGATCTGGCGCGCGGGCACGGGCTGTCGACGCAGGCGGTCAGGAACTACGAGGAGGCCGGCATCCTTCCGGCCGCGGGCCGCACGCCCCACGGCTACCGCACCTACACCTCCCTGCACGCGGGGGCTCTGCGCGCGTTTCTCGCCCTGGTGCCCGGCCACGGTCACCGGACGGCGGCGTCGATCATGCGAGCGGTCAACGAGGGCGAGACCGACGGGGCGTTCCCATTCATCGACGAGGGCCACGCCCAGCTCCTGGAGGACCGGAGGACGCTCCGGGCCGTGGAGAGCGCGCTCCGCGACCTGGCCCCCACCACGGCGTCCGGACCCGACGCCGAATCCGTGTCCGGGCGTGGCGACACGTTCATCGGCCCGCTGGCGGGGCGGCTCGGGATCCGGCCCGCGACGCTGCGCAAGTGGGAGCGCGCCGGCCTGGTGCGCCCACGCCGCGACCCGCGGACCGGATACCGCGTCTACGACGAGGCCGACGTACGGGACGCCCGGCTGGCCCACCAGCTCAGGCGAGGCGGCTACCTGCTGGAGCAGATCGCCCCGCTGATCACGCAGGTGCGGACGGCCGGCGGGCCGGAGCTGCTGGAGGCCACACTGCGTGACTGGCAGGATCGGCTGTCCGCCCGCGCGCGGGCCATGCTGACGGGTGCGGCGGAGCTGGACACGTACCTGAGGCAGCGCGATGCCATCGCGGAGGGCTCTGTTGCGGCCGACGCCGCGGTCGCCGCCCCGGCCGATGTATCCGCCGGTGTCCCGGCCGACCTCCCCGCCGCCGTCCCGTCCGCCGGTGTCGGCTCCATGCCCGGCTGAGCCCTGTCCCTCAACGCTTCGCAACGCGGCTGACCGACGCCGCCGGTCGTCAGCCCGGCCACGTCGTTGCCGGTCCGACGACAGAGCGCTGCGGGGGTGGCTCGGGAGGGGGACTATGGGAGGGAGTCGGCGCCTGCAGGGTGTCCGCCTGCGGAACGCCGCAAGCACGGTCTGCCTGCGGCGGAAGGAGCGGCAGACGATGGCTACAGACGGGCCTCAGGCGGATCCGGGCTCCGCGGGACGCGCTCAGCTGGGCGGCTCGCCTCCCGGAGGTCTCCTTGACGTCCTCGGCGTGGCTGCGATCGTTCTTGATTCGGACGGCCGGATCGTGTTCTGGAGTCCGCAGGCGCATGAACTGATCGGCTACAGCGCGGAGGAGGCGCTCGGCCAGCTCGCCATCCAGCTCCTGGTGGCGGAGGAACATGTCGATCTCGTGCTCCGCCTCTTCGGTGAGGTGATGTCCGGCGAAGGGAGTTGGGCGGGCACCTTCCCCGTACGGCACAAGGACGGCGGGACACGACTGCTGGAGTTCCGCAACATGAGGTTGCTGGACGACCTCGGGGACGTGTACGCCCTCGGGCTCGCCACCGACCAGGCGACGCTGAGGCGGGTCGAGCGCGACCTGGCCCTGTCCGTCCGGTTGGTCGACCAGTCACCGATCGGTCTGGCCGTCGTGGACAAGGATCTGCGGTACGTGATGGTGAACCCGGCCCTTGAGCGGATCAACGGCATGTCCGCGAACGACCACCTCGGCCGGAGTGCGGAGGCGGTGTCGTTCATGGGCGGCAGCATCGTCGATTCCGCGATGCGGCAGGTCCTGGCCACGGGTGTTCCGCTGGTGGACCAGTACACCGTCGGCCACACACACGATGACCCCGACACCGAACATGCCTGGTCGGTGTCCTTCTACCGGCTGGAGGACTCCAGCGGGAAGGTTCTCGGCGTCGGTGTCTCGGCGGTGGACGTGACCGACCGGCACCGTGCGGCGCTGGACGCCGAGCGGGCACGGCACCGCCTGAGCGTGGTCGCGGACGCGTCCGTTCGCATCGGCACCACGCTGGACCTGGATCAGACCGCCCGTGAGCTGGCCGATGTCGCTGTGCCCGAGATTGCGGACCTGGCCGCGGTGGACGTTCTCGAGGCAGCCCTCAAGGGGCACCGCAATCCGGATCCCTCCCACGGTCCTGCCGTGTTCCGAGCCCTGGCCGTCGTCACCGCCTATCCCACGGCCGCCGTCTCCGCGGCCGACCCGCCGGGCGAAGTGGCCCGTTACGACGCCGAACGGCTCATCGCCCGCTGCGTCAACACCGGGCGGCCCGTCATGGTCCCGCACGTCGGCGAGGCCGATCTGCGGCTCATCGCCCGCAACGCGCAGTCCGCCACGCTCCTCGCCGAGGCGGGTGTCCACTCCTACCTGGCCGTGCCCCTGATCGCCCGCGGGGAAGTCCTCGGGGCCCTCGACCTCGTACGCGCACAGAACCCGCTGCCCTTCACCGACGACGATGCCACGCTGGCCGGTGAACTGGCGGCCCGCGCCGCCGTGTGTATCGACAACGCCCGCTGGTACCAGGCGCAGCGGGACACGGCTCTGACCCTCCAGCGCAGTCTTCTGCCGCACCCGCCGCCGTGCCTCTACGGCCTGGAGGTCGCCGCCCGCTACCAGCCCGCGGGCGCCGCCATCGAGGTGGGTGGTGACTGGTACGACGTCCTGTCCCTGACCGACGACAGAACGGCGCTCGTCGTCGGTGACGTCATGGGCAGCGGCATCAACGCCGCCAGCACCATGGGGCGGCTCCGTACCGCCACCCAGACGCTCGCCGGTCTGGACCTGCCGCCCGCGGACGTACTCCGCAATCTGGACAGGATCACCGCCGGGCTCGACCCGTACATCGCCACCTGCATCTATGCGCTCTACGACCCCCACACCGCGCAGTGCCAGATCTCGACGGCCGGACACCTGCCCCCCGTCCGCATACGGCCGGGACACCGGCCCGAACTCCTCGACCTGCCCACCGGCGCCCCGCTCGGCGTGGGCGGCGTGCCCTTCCGTACCACCTCCGTCGACCTGGACCCGGGTGACCAACTGCTCCTGTACACCGATGGACTGGTCGAGACGCGCGACCAGGACATCGACGCCCGTCTCGACATGCTCGTCGCTCTCCTCGACGGTCCGCAGCGCAACATCGAAGGCACCTGCGATCACCTGCTGGCCGCACTGCGCCAGCCCAGCAACCATGACGACGTGGCGCTGCTCATCGCCCGTATCCGCCGGTGATCCTCCGGCCGGAGAGCTGTCCCGGGCCTACGGTCACCAGGTCCGCCCCGCCTTGAGCAGAAGGTCGCGGACCCGGACGACGTCGGGGTTGTCCGGAGTGCCCGGCCGTTGGACGAGATAGGCGGTGTTGATGGGCGGGTCCTCCGGCTCGTGCAGGAGGACGAGGGTTCCGGAGGCGATCTCGTCCAGACACAGATAGCGCGGCAGGACGGTGAAGCCGGCACCCGCGACGACTGCCGCGCGCACACCGCGCAGGTCGGGCACGGTGACGGCGGCCCCGCAGGACAGGCGCGTGCCGAAGACGTGGCGCCAGTAACGGCGCGCGATGGGCAGGTCCTCCGCGTACGTGACGAGGGGGACGGTGTGCAGTGCGGCCGGGCCGACCGTCGCGAGGCGTGGCATGAGACGGCCGGCCCACGAGGGCGCGGCCACCAGCACGAACTCCTCGTCCATGAGCGGAACGGCGGTCACTGTCCTGCCGCGCGGCCGGGACGTGGCGATCACGAGATCGTGACGCCCCGCGCGGAGCTCCTCCAGGAGCGGATCGGTGAGATCCATGCTCACGCGGAGGCGTACGCCCGTGGCGGTCAGAGGGGCGAGCGCCGGCAGAACGAGGGAGCACAGCAACTCGGCCGGCCCGGCGAGGTGTACGGGAGCGGCCCGCTCGTTCGTCGCCGTGTCCTGGCCCGTGGCGGCGGCGAGCGCGTCGAGAGGTGCGGCGACGCGAGCCACGAGGTCATGCGCCACCGCGGTCGGGGCCACGCCGCGCGGCAGCCGCTCGAACATCTCCCGGCCCGCCTGCCGCTCCAGGGCACGGATCTGTGTGGTCACCGTGGGTTGCGACAGCCCCAGCAGCTTGGCGGCGGCGGTGAAGGAACCTGAGCGGTACACGGCCAGGAACGTACGCAGCAGGTTGAGGTCCGTCACCACCGGCGCCGTGGACTGGCCGGGGGAGTGCGGCGGGATGCCGCTGCCATGCGGATCTTCATGCCTCATGGGTGTGAGCCTAATTTTTCCGATGACGCTTCGCGCCGGGCGGTCGGGCGGCGCGGCCGAGGTCGCTCAGGCCAGCTTCTTGAGGAGCTCCACAGCGAGCGGGGCCGAGGACGAGGGGTTCTGGCCGGTGACGAGGTTGCGGTCGACGATGACGTGCGGGGCCCACGGCTCACTGGTGCGGACGTCGAGTCCGGCTTCGAGGAGCCGCGTCTCCAGCAGCCACTTCGCCTTCCCGGCGAGGCCTGCCTGGGTTTCCTCGACGTTGGTGAACGCGGCCACCCGGTATCCGGCAAAGGCGTTCGTGCCGTCCGGCCGCGTCGCGGCGAGGATGGCGGCGGGGGCATGGCAGACGATGGCCAGCGGCTTGCCGGACTCAAGTGTGGCGATCAGCAGTGCGCCGGAGACGGGGTCGACGGCGAGGTCCTCCATGGGGCCGTGGCCGCCGGGGTAGAAGACGGCGTCGTAGTCGTCCGGGTTCACGTCCTGCAGCCGGACCGGGTTCTTGATCTCGCTGATCGAGTCGAGGGTGGCGGCGACCTTGTCGGCGCCCTCCTGGCCCCCGTTCACGTCGGCCGCCAGGCTGGCCTTGTCCACAGTGGGGACGACGCCACCGGGCGTGGCGACGACGATGTCGTGGCCCGCGGCCTTGAACGCCTCGTAGGGTGCGACGGCTTCCTCCGCCCAGAAACCGGTGGGGTGCTGTGTGCCGTCGGCCAGCGTCCAGTGGTCGACGCCGGTCATCACGAAGAGAATCTTGGACATGGGGTGACTCCGGGGATTGCGGGCCCGTTGGGGCCCGGGAGGATGGATCGGGCGCCTCGACCCGCCCGCGAGCTTTACGCTCCTCGGGCGGATCGTCGGTGAGGCGATGTCCTCGAACGTATACGCAGACCTCAACGGTTTTCCAATGGGGAATCGCATGTCCGGTATAGGAAGTCGAATGGCTCCGCGGGAATACGGGCCGGCCGGCTCCCGGGCCTGCCATGCCATGCCCGGACCGGCCATGCCCGTACTGAGCCGGGGCGCGCTGAGCCGTGCCCCCGCCTGTGCGTGTCGGGCTCACGCCCTGTCGTGCGCGGCCGGGATGTCGAGAACGGACAGGAAGGCGGCCGCCGCCGGCGTACGGCTGCCACGGCTCCAGACGACGTACTCGATGCGGGCCGGTGCGTCCGTGACCTCGATCGTGCGGACGCCGGTGAGCTGGGGCACGTAGGCGGAGGGAAGCATCGCTATACCCAGGTTCTGTCCGACCAGCCGGGCCATGAAGTCGGCGGTGGTCACTTCGAAGGCGACGTCGCGGCTGAGGCCGGCGGCTGAAAAGGCCTGGTCGGACTGGATGCGGCCCGCGGTGCCGGCCGGCAGGTCCACGAACGCCTCGGACGAGAGCCGGCCAAGAGTGACCGTGGCCTCTCCGGCGAGTGCGTGGTCCGGCGCGACAACGGCGACCAGTCGGTCACGGGCGAGTTCGTGGGCGCTGACACCCTGCGGTCGCGCGGTGGTCGGCAGCCCGAGGAAGGCCACCTCGATCACTCCTTCCCTGACGTGCTCGACCAGCTCATCGCTCGCGCCCACGCGGAGGCTGATGCGCACGTGCGGGTACCGCTCGCGGAAGTCGCGCAGCGCGCGTGGAATGTCGACCGCGGTGACGGTGGGTATCAGGCCCACGGCGAGCCGTCCCCGTACCTCACCGACAGCCGCCGCGACCTCGGCTGCCGCGCGCTCGGCGGCGTCCAGGCACTGACGGGCCGCGGGGAGGAATGCCGCACCTGCCGGTGTCAGCCGTACCCGGCGACTGGTGCGGTCGAAGAGCCTGGCGCCCAATTCCTTTTCCAGGCGGGCGATTTGGTGACTGAGGGCGGACTGGACGACGAGGCAACGTGTCGCGGCCCGGGTGAAGCTGTTCGTCTCGGCGACGGCGACGACGTAGCGCATCTGCTGAAGCTCCATCCATCCATCGTGGATCACGATGGATGAGGTGACAAACATGTGTTGGACTCATCGATCAGGCCCGGACGACACTGTGTGCGTGACAAGTCCCTTAACAAGCAAGGATATTGACGGTTCGCCGCGCAGCGCGGTTGGTGACGCCCCGTGAGGAACGGGCACCCTCTTCTCACTGCGGGTATGACGGCGCCGGCTCCGGCGATCTGGGGGAGCACCTATCTGGTGGCAACGGAATGGTTGCCCCCGGACCGTCCTCTGCTGGCCGCCACCGTCAGGTCGCTGCCCGCAGGACTGATTCTGCTGGCCTTCGCCCGCACGAGACCGACCGGAGTATGGGTGTGGCGTGTCCTGGTGCTCGGAACGCTCAACATCGGCGCCTTCCTCTTCCTGCTGTTCGTCGCGGCCTATCGGCTGCCTGGCGGGATCGCGGCGGTGATCATGACGGCGCAGCCGATGTTCGTACTGGTCCTGGCGGCGCTCTTCCTCCAGGAAGCAGTTCGACTGCTCCACGTGGTGGCGTGTGCCCTCGGTGCGGGCGGTGTCGGGCTGCTCGTGTTCAAGGGGGCAGTGGCGCTGGACGTCGTCGGTGTGGCGGCGGCGCTGGGCGGGGCCGCGTGCATGGCTACCGGCATCACGATGACCAAACGCTGGAGGCGCCCCGCCGGCGTGGGACTGCCCGCCTTCACCGGCTGGCAGCTCGTCGCGGGAGGGCTCGTGCTGCTGCCTTTCACCTTGTCCGTCGAGGGGCTGCCTACTGCCGTCACCGGCACCAACGTCCTCGGGTTCGCCTACCTCATCTCGCTCGGAGCCGTCATCAGCTATGCCATCTGGTTCCGGGGCATAGAGAGGCTGCCGGCGCTCGCGGTGTCCTTCCTCGCCCTGACAAGTCCCGTCGTCGCGGCGATCCTCGGATACGTGTTCCTGCAGGAGTCGTTGTCGCTGCCCCAGCTGCTCGGAATCCTGGTGATCGTCACCGCAGCGCTGCTCGCGCAACCCCGGCCGGCCGGACCTCGCAAGGGCGCCTGAACGGAACAGCTCGGGTTCGGATCGTGCCGGCTTCACGGATTCCCTGATGGAGGCTATGTCAGCCCGTCGTCGCGAGTGGGCTGCCGTAGGCAGGACAGGACCACGACGAGGGGCCACATGGACTGCGCGAACGTCAGCACCCGTTCCGCGGCCCCGGCGGTGTCGTGCACGAGCAGGGCCAGCAGGAACCAGGCACCGCCGAGCCACATCAGAGTGGTCGCCACCAGCGACGGTCCGCGCCGCAGAGCCCATGGCGTGCTCCCCGCAGGCGCCGGAGCCGAGGCGGGACGTCGGCCGGTGGCGAGGCTCCGCCCCAGGACTTCGCGGCGTACGGCGAGGACGGGCCATAACGCGAGAAGCGAGAATCCGACCACCACCACGGCACCGTGCTTCAGCGAGCCCCCGCTGCTCGGTGCCGGGAACACGGCCAGCAGCATGGCCGACACTCCGCCGCCGCACAGCGCCAGGCGCCCCGCCCCCGCCGCGGGGCGCAGCCCGCAGGCGGTGACCACATGGCAGACCCCCAGAGCGATCAGAGCGGACGTCATGATCCAGTACCCGTCGGCGCCGTTCGCCGCGAGGATGCTGATCGTCGTCGAGGCCGGGTCGTACGCGGGTCCGTGGAGCACCGCCGCGACCGACCAGCCGCAGACCAGCAGGATCGGAGCGCACATCGAGGAGAACAGGACCCACCGCGGGACAGATCGCATGGGACGACCGTAAGACGCCCGAAGATCACCTCGCCGATGTACACGCGGGTGGTCCGAAGACCACTCCATGGCAGGCAGACTGCCCGGCGCGCCCGCACCACCCGTGGACCCGCGTCGACGACTCCGCCGGACACGGGACGGCTACGGCAGTGTGAGTACCGTGTCGATCCGCTCGCGGATCTCCTCGTCCTCAAGGAACGCCCGGTAGTCGCCGTACTGGGACAAGCGGCGGTCCGCGCTCCGAAGCGTGGCCAGCGCTTCCCGTACCGGCTGGGTGATGTGCCCGAGACGTAGGAGCGAGGCCAGGGCTGCGTGGAACGTCCAGTACGGCTGCTGCTCGGTTTCGGCGGCGAACGCCTGCACGGTCGTCGCCGCCTCCTCCGCTTCCATCGGACCCGGCTCCCACGGCTGCGGGTACGGCTCCGTCTCCTCAGGGAGCGTCGGGTCCTCGCCCCACGCCTGGAGCACCTCCCTGAGCTCACGCACCAGCCAGCCCCGGCGCGCGACCTCGTCCCGCAGCGCCTCCCGTACAGCCGGCACGAGTCCCGCGGCGTGTGCACGCAGCGGCCGGAGTACGTCGACGACGTCAGGCCGGCGGGGGTCGCTGACGCAGTAGCCCCGGCCCTGCGTGTCCCGGTACGGCGCGACGAGCCGTTCGACCAGATCCGGGAGCGCGCGCGGATCCCCGATCCGGGTCAGTGCCCAGCGGGCGTGCTCGCCGACGGTGCCGTCGAAGATCTGGGACTCGCCCGGATCGTCCAGGAGGGCGGCCAGCCGGTCGGCGTACGGGGCGGCCAGGGGGCCGAGAACAGCCAGAAGGTGCACCGCCTTGTAGCGCACGTCGTCATCCCGGTCGGCCAGCAGCCCGGCGGCCGACCCCAGCAGAGCGGGGGCCGACGACGGCCGGAGGACCAGGAGTCTCCATGCCTCGTCCATCGCGCACCGACGCAGTTCCACGTCGTCGGTCCGGCTCCCGGCCCCGGCGAGCCCTGTCACGAAGGACGTCGCCGCAGACGTGTCGTTCACCAGGAGACCCATGACCCAGGATGCGACCTCGTCGCGGTGGTACGGATACTCGCAGTCCAGGGTGTACCAGACCTTCCCGAACTCCGGAGCGAGCACCGGGTCGGTGAGGAGTTCAAGCAGCATCGGCAAGGCATGCAGGGGTGCCTGCGGGTCCAGGCGCGCCGTAGCGATCACCGCCGCCACGCGCATCACCCGGTCAGCGCCGTGCCTGGCACCGTCCAGCACCGTGCGCACCGCTGCGGCCGTCGTGCCGGTGGGGTCGTCGGCGGCCGCGGCCGCGCCCAGCGCGAGCAGCACGGTCAGCCGCACCGAGCGGTCGGCCTCCACGTGCCACCGCTCCAACAAGGAATCGGTTCGGTCGGACACCAGCTGCAGCGCGGAGCGCCGCACATTCCGGTCCTCGTCCACGAGCAGGCTCCGCAGCCGGGGCCACTCCCGCCGCCAGGCCGTATCCCAGTCCCCGTCCGACGGGGTGGCACCGGTCTCGGCGCCCGCAGCACCGACGGCCAGTCCGGCGATCACGTCGATCAGGTCCGGTCGCGCGACCGTGTTCGGGGTGACAGCGAGGTCCACCAGGAACGGCAGAGCGGCCGTAGCCGTCCCGGAGGCCCGGTCGGCGCCCAGCAGCAGGTCCTGCAGATCAGCGAACGTCCGGTCCAGGACCTCCTGCCGGGTGCGGGCGTCCGCCCGCGCCATCCGGCGCAGCACCTTCGGAATGTCGGTGGCCGGCCGGTCCCGCCGTCCCGGCTCCAGCTCGTGCCAGTCGACCGTGTCCAGCCCTTCCAGCATGGTTCCCCCCACCCCACCGCCCACGGGCGCCTCCCGCGTTCCGGAGCATCCTTTCACCGTCAGGCCGAGACGGAGAGTGAGGCGGACGGCCGGGGGACAGCGCTGGACGTGGGAGGATTCCCGCAGGCCGACAGTGCGTCGGCCTGCGGAAAGGAAGTCCTCACATGGCAGCGGGATTCTCGGAGTGGAAAGTCAACCGGCAGTACGCGGCGAACGACCGGGTGACGTATCTGGGCAAGCAGTACCGCTGCTCGGTGACCCACAAGTCGAACTCCGCGTCCAACCCGAAGACGGCCGTCAAGGTGTGGCAGAAGCAGACCGACTGAGGCACCGCTCCACCGGCACGATCGCCTCCCGCCAGGTGGAATCACTCGCACCGCGCCGATCGGGCGGCGATACGCTGTAGCGGATCCGGCGTCGCCATGGCCGGCCCGTGCCGCCGCAGTCCCCAGCGCCGAGGAGCTTCCGCCTTGCCCAAGCAGTTCCCCGGGCCCCGCCCCACCCTGGAAGCCGTCGCAGCGCGTGCCGGTGTCTCACGGGCCACGGCGTCACGCGTCGTGAACGGGGGTGACGGGGTACGTCAACCGCTCGTCGACAAGGTCCGCCTGGCGGTGGACGAACTCGGATACATCCCGAATCCCGCCGCGCGCACGCTGGTCACCCGGCGCACCGGGGCGGTCGCCGTGGTCATAGCGGAGCCCGAGAACCGTATCTTCTCCGACCCCTTCTTCTCCCAGCAGCTGCGGGGGATCAGCAGAGAACTCGCTTCCCACGACACGCAGTTGGTCCTCCTGATCGTGGAGGGACCCGACGACTTCGACCGGGTCGCGCGGTATCTGGCGGGTGGCCACGTCGACGGGGCCCTGGCGTTCTCCCTGCACACCGACGACCCGCTGCCGGCGATCACGCGGCGGGCCGGGGTGCCCACGGTGTACGGCGGCAGGCCGAGCTGGAGCGCGGCACCGGACGATCGCGCGGTGCCGTACGTGGACGCCGACAACCGTGGCGGTGCGCGGGCGGCCGTTCAGCATCTGCGGGACCTCGGACGGGAACGGATCGCCCACATTGCCGGGCCGCCCGACCAGACCTCCGCCATCGACCGGCTCCATGGATACCAGGACATCCTGCTGGACGCGGACGCGACCCTCGTCGCCGAAGGTGCTTTCACGGTGGAGAGCGGGGCGCGGGCGATGCAGGAGCTGCTGGAGCGGCGGCCCGACCTCGACGCCGTGTTCGCCGCGAACGACCTGATGGCCTCGGGTGCTCTGAGGGTGCTCAGGGAGCACGGGATCCGGGTTCCCGAGCAGGTGGCGCTCGTCGGCTTCGATGACATGGACTCGGTGGCCGAGGCGACCGATCCGCCGCTGACCACCGTGCGGCAGGACATAGAGGGGCAGGGCCGGCTGATGGCACGGTTGCTGCTGCGCGGTCTGAACGGGGACCGTGAAGATGCCGAAAGCCCCGACTCCGTGATCACGCCCACCACACTGGTGCGGCGGGCCTCGGCCTGAGTGGCACGAGACCCGCCGCACGTGAGTGGGTCAGGTCAGACGTACGGGATCTTCAGGACCGCTCCGTCCGTCCCGGTCTGCACCTTGGACGTACCACTGTTCAGGGCGTTCCAGATCTCCAGCCGGACCGTTCCGCCGCGCAGGGCGCCCAGGCTCCCGGTCACCGACTTCGTGCCCACGGCCTGGGTGTACTCCTCCCACCCCGTGACCGGGTCGGTCGCGAAGTAGCGGAAGGTCTCGGCCCGGTCGAAGGTACCGTCTCCCGTCAGGTCGTAGCTGACTCTGACCTGCGGGGCGAGCCCGACCGTCGTCCCCGCGTCGACCCGGAGGCGGAACGTGGTGGACGTGCCCGTTGCGAGCGTCCCGTCGACGTTTTTGACCTCGTAGACCGTCGGCTTGTACGGCGTACCGTCGCGGTTGACGCCGTCGGCGGAGGCCACTGTGTCCGCCCCCGCGGCGCCGTCCGTCGCGGTGGTGAGGACGCCGCCGGACTTCAGCCGGAAGGTGTTGCCGGTGGACGGGTCGGGATCCGGGTCCGGGTCCCCGCCGCCCGTACCCGTACCGGTGGCCGTGGAGCGTGCCGGGACGGAGAGGGTCGCACCGTCGGAGAAGGTGACGGTACGGGCCGTGGAGCCGTGGTTGTGGGCCGTGTAGGTGCGAACGCCGTTCTTCGCGAAGACGGCGGAGGTCGGGGTGTTCCCGCTGACGGTCATGTCGGGAGCACCCAGGGTGTCCAGCGTCGCGACCCAGTGGTAGGTGTGTGCCTTGGACTCACCCTGTTCCGGTGAGTAACCGGCGTTGCCCGCATCCCACTTGGACTTCGCGGCAGCCGGATCCGCCAGCGACTCGAACTCCCACAGCAGGTCCCGCCACTCGACGGCGGGCCCGCCGTTCTCGCGCTCCATCTCGGCGATGTTGCGTTTGATGGCGGCCTTCTCGCGGGCCAGGTGCAGTGAACCACCGGTGACCGGGAGGACGTTGATGCCGTGGATCTCCTCCGGGTTGGCGGTCCACCAGGTGGAGTACGCGCCACCGCTGCCCCAGACCATCCCGACCGTGTCGTGCCCGAAGGAGCTCGGGAAGACCTGCTGGCTCGCGTCGAACCAGTACTGCGTGATCGCTTCCGACTCCGTGGTCAGGAGGTAGCTGCCGAGGTCGCGCAGCGCCGTGTCACCGGTCGCCGCACCCCAAAGGACGAGTCCCGCGCTGAGGTTGATGGATTCCGAGGAGGACTCCTGGTTGTTGCCCGCGGCGAATCCCTGGTGACCGGAGGCCCAGCTGTGGCCCGCGTAGACGTCGAATCCGCGCAGGAACGGGAACGCGGTGTCGGTGCGGCTGGGGTTGGCCGCGTCGCGCACGAGGGTCTTGACCATGGTGCCCCAGGCGGAGTCGGCTGCCCACGCCTGGTCGTACTGGGCGACGATCGCCGCCGCGTACACGTAGTAGCTGTAGTGGAAGTGGTGGTCGTTGAGCTCGGTGTCGCTGCCGTACGAGGCGGGGTAGCCGGTCAGCGTCTTCCAGTCCCGGTCGTAACTGAACTCGCTGGCGCCGCCCGCGGTGAACCACTCCTGAAGGCGCCCCTTCATCAGGCCGAGCAGCTTGTCCCGGATGCCGGGCTGGCCTATCTGGTCGGCGACGGGCACCAGTTGGGCGAGTCGGCCGAGCGCCTTGCCGGTCCAGTAGGTGTCACTGGCGCCGGAGAAGGGATCTGAGGCGTTGGCGACCTCGTTGAGATATCCGGTCAGCCGGGCCTTGTCGACGCCGCTCGACGCGGGGAGCGCGGGCATGACGCCGGAGTTCTTCTGGCTGGTCGTGAAGGAGGCGGACTCCCGCACCTTCATGGTGCCGCGCGGGGATACGTAGGTGTACGGGGTGAGCGCGTCGGCGGTGTGCAGCCACTGATGCCGGTAGAGGGCCTGGAGCGTGCCGCGCTCGGTGCCCTCCTTGGCTTCGGTGGTCAGGCTGTAGGTCGCCTTGACGGTGCCGCCGGTCGACTCCCAGCTCACCCGGGAGCCGGTGACGAAGCTGAAGGCGTACTTGCGGTACGTCGCGAGCGCGTCGGTGGACGGGAGTACGGCGAGCGAGAAGTAGTCCTTGCCGCCGAGCCCCGCGGTGATGGAGGTGCCGGAGACCGTCCAGTCGCTGCCCGTCGGGGCGAACAGGGCGTAGTGGTGACCGGCGACCGTGATGCCCAGGACGTTGCCGTTGTCGGCGAAGACGGCCGGTGTACCGGCGGTGGTGATCCGGGCGTCCCCGCCGGAGCCCTTGGCGTACACGAAGGGCATACCGTGCCCGATCGTCGTACGCAGGGTACGGGCGCCGTCCGACCAGTACGGGGTGACTGTCCAGTCCGACCAGTCGTCGGCCTTGGTGTCGGGGGAGTTGAGGCCGCTCAGGCCGACGGTGAGGTCGGCCTTGTGCGGGTATTCGTACTGGCGGCCGTCCCCGACGACGGCGGGATTCGTCGGGTAGCCCACCTCCAGTCCACCGGAAGTGGCCTGGTAGGTGAGCGGGTGGCCGTACATGGGGGTCGAGTACGGGTTGTCGCCGTACCGTTGGTAGGCGAGTGAGGTCCACCAGTCGTTGGTGGGGACCGGCTTGTCCCGCGCGGCGGCCGTGAGCTTGGGCGTGACGGGGGCGCCGGTGTTCGTGGTCGGGCCGGAGGTGCCCGCGGGACGGGAATCCGAGTAACTGCCGGCACCGGCCGGGATGGTGGCGGCTGCCGCCGGGGTCGCGGCAGAACCCAGACCGACAGTGGCCAGGGCGATGGCCAGTACCGTCGCTGCGGCAGGTCTGGAGAAGGAGGCTTGCATGAGCAGCACCTCGAAGTCGTGGGAGGAGGACGGAGGCGCCATTGAGAGCGCTCTCAGATGTCAAGGAACGTAAAACTCCTGAAACGTAGTGTCAATAGAGCGCACACCAGGGGCAGTTGCCGATTACGAAACGTTGCGATGCGTTCGAGTCTTGACGGTAGGCGGCTCAGGCAAGTCCCTTGAGGACTACTCCGTCAGGGCTCCTGGGTCCGAATCAGGCGCAGGGCGAGCAGTCCGCCGACTCCGGGGGTGAGGGTGCGCCACCGGGCGACCGACGAGAGGGTGGCGGGGAGCATCCACGTGGCCGCGATGGTGACCAGGTAGGCGGTGCCGTGCAGCGGGCCGAGGAGTTCGGAAACCGCCGGCGTACGGGTGCTGAACAGATTGCCCAGCAGGGCTACGAGTGGCAGGGCCTCGACGCCTGCCGCGAACCGCAGGATACGCACCCGGTCACGCGCCCGTGGTGGAGCCGGGGCGGACGATCATCAGGACGACGACGACCGCCCAGAGGACGTTGAACATGCCGGTGATCATGGTCAGGCGCATGGCGGCCGGGCGGGCCATGGCCTCCAGTCGTGCTTCAGGCATCAGCGGAGCCGGTCCCTCCTGTGCGGACGCCTCCTGGACCGCATCCTCCCGCGCGGGTGTGTCCTGGGCGGCGGCCGTCTCCCCTGCGGGCGTCTCCTCGTCCAGCGCCAGCAGGCGCTGCTGACCGGGCAGGATGACCGCCGCCAGGAGGGCTGCGGCGATCGCGGTCAGGGCGAGCGAGGCGATGAGCCAGGCGTCGGTGAGGACGCCGAGCTGGGCGCCGGTCGCGATGCCGAACACCGGGACGGCCAGCCCGGCGAGTGCGTAGCCGCGGCAGACGCGGTGCAGGAGGGCGGCGATCGCGGCGGCACGGCCGTCCCTTCCCCCGCTTCCCAGTGCCTGCACCGCGTAGCGCGGGAACATCGAGGCCGCCACGGTGATCGACCCGACGGCCAGGATCGCCGCGAGGACGTGTACGGACAGGAGCAGCTTGGTCACGGCGGAAGCCTCCGAGTCGGAACAGTAATACGTTGGCTGCCAATACATACACTGCCAACGCTTCTATTGGGTAGGCTGCCTACTCATGAAGGCTGATGCGGTGCGAGGGCACCTCGATGGACTGCTGCTGGCCGTGCTGGAATCGGGCCCGCTGCACGGTTACGCGATCATCGCCGCGGTCCAGGACCGCAGCGGGGGCGTACTCGAACTACGCACGGGCACGATCTACCCGGCTCTGAACCGGCTGGAGCGGATCGGCCTGCTGAGCAGCAGCTGGCAGTCCGCCGGTGAACGGCGCCGCCGCTGCTACGAACTCACCGCCGCCGGAAGGCACACGCTCGCGGGCGAGCGCACGGCGTGGAACGAGTTCACCACGGCCATCGGCTCCGTCCTGAACCCTGCCACCCCGCCCGGCCTGGCCACATGAACGCCCACGGCCGGAACGCCGACCCCATCGAGCGCCACATCGTCGCCCTGGCGGCCACCCTCCACGGGCCGGCCAAGGCCAAGGCCCGGATGATCGAGGAACTGCACGACGGCCTCACGGACACGGCCGAGGCCATCGCCGATGAAGACGTGCCCTACGCGCGCGCGGCCGAGCGAGCGGTGCGGGAGTTCGGGACGCTCGACGAACTCGTGCCGAGCTGCCAACGGGAACTGACCATCGCGCAGGCCAGGCACACCGCCCGTACTGTCGCTCTCACAACCCCCTTCCTGATCGCCTGCTGGCACCTCGCCCGCACCACCGACCACGAGGCGACCTGGCAACTCCCTTACGTGGCACAGGCGCTGGCGGTGCACCTCGCCGCTGTCGCGACCGTGGCCGCGTTGCTGTCCGCGGGGACCCTTGCCGCAACCGGAACACTCGCCCGCCGTCTCCCCACACCGCACCAGCTGCCGTTCCTCGTCGCTTGCGCGGGTACGGCCGCCGGCGTCGCCATGGCGGTCACGACACTGGCCCTGGCCACCGCTTCCGCGCTGGCCACCAACTGGACGTTGCTCGCGTTCGCCGGAACACTCGCAGCCGCCTCCCATGCGCCGATCGCCTCCTCGGCCCGAGCCTGCCGCCGGTGCGCCCGCCTGCCCCTCGCGCGCCATGCCGTCTCCCAGCCGGGCGGGGCGCCTGACGTCGGTCTATGACAAACGTCCGAAAGGACGCCGGACGACGGCCTGCGCCTGGAATTCCGGCCGGAGACCGGACCTACGGCCAGGGATGACTGGAGACCTGAGCTGCTTCCCGCACCCGTGAGCAGCGAGCGGCTGACGGAGCTGTGCTGGGAGATCGAGCGGATCGCCGATCTGCTCGACAGCCGCTCCGGGGATGCCGAGGGAGCGATCCGGGGTCCCTGTTCGACGCACTCGGCGCCACCCGGGACGAGCTCACGACCGCGATCGACAACGCAGACCAGCTGGCCGCCGATGTCCTGGACAACCTCTCCCCCTCACCGGGGTGACGGGGCGCACCGTCACAGGCGCGACCGCAAGTGTTCTACCTGCATAAATGCGGCCCTATCGTCCATTTGCCCCGGATGCGGTATGGGAGGCCGTCTACATCACAGAGGGCCCGCTGAAGAACACCTCCGAGGTGCGGCCGACCACGGTGCACGCGGATACGCAGGGCCAGAGCTTCCCTGTCTTTGCCGGTCCTCCCAGTGGATCGGGTTCGGAAATCGCGAAGTCATCGCCGACAACAACCCCATCGAGCCGCCGGTCTCGGCCAGGCCGCCTGAACCGTGAGGTGAACCAGCCGACGCCCTTCACGGGAGAGGGCCGGTGGTGACGGTTCCTGTGAGCCCTTGCCGTACTTCAGAGGGATAACCGCGCTCTGCCAGCGGCAGAACACCGGCCGGACCGGGCTCGACGATCACTAAAGTCCAGTCCCATGACGACGATTACGACGCGTACGGTCGAGTATCCGGCCGACGGGCTGACGATGATCGGACACCTCGCGCTCCCGGCCGGTGTCGGCCGCCGGCCCGCGGTGCTGCTCGGACCAGAGGGCATGGGACTCAGCGACGTCGAGCGCCGCCGGGCCGATGCTCTCGCCGAGCTGGGATACGTAGCGCTGGCCTTCGACCTTCACGGCGGGCGCTATTTGGGCGACCCCGAGGAGATGCTGGCCCGTTGCCTGCCGCTGCTCGCCGACCCCGACCGGTTGCGGGGCATCGGCCATGCGGCGCTCGACGTGTTGCGCACCGAACCGCGGACCGACCCCGAGCGGATCGCCGCCGTCGGCTACGGCACCGGGGGTGCCGTCGGGCTGGAACTGGGCCGCGGCGGCGTCAGCCTGCGCGCGATCGGGACAGTCAACGCCCTGACCACGGGCCGACCGGGTGAGGCGGCCCGCATTCGCTGCCCGGTGTGGGCCGGGGTCGGGTCGGAAGACCCGATCATGCCACCCGCGCAACGGAACGCGTTCACCGCTGAGATGCAGGCCGCGGGCGTCGACTGGCGCCTCGTGGTCTACGGCGGCGCCTTGCACGCCTTCCACCACCCGCCGGTCGGCCACCCCGTGGTCCCCGGCGTCGGCTACCACCCACGGCACGCGCAGCGAGCTTGGCGCGACGTCGTCGACCTGCTCGCAGAGTGCCTGCCCGTGACGGAGGATCTGGGGGCATGACCGAGGCAAACATGCTGGCGCCAGGCCTGGTCGGCGTCGGGCGGCGGAGCCCTTACCGTGATCACCGCGACCTGCGGCGGACCATTCGGGCCGCCGGAGTGCACATGAAATCCGAGCGGATCAGGGCTTCAAGCACATCGCGTATCTCGGTCACACTCCTTCCATGCCTCGGGGGAGCTCCACGACGCGACAGCGGAGGAGATCGTCGACGCGGCCCTCGGGTACCGGCCTATCGCACTCTGAGACCGACTTTGAGATTTCACCTCGGCTGAGTGCCTCAGTTGCCCGAGTGCGATCGAGTCGATCCGACCGGGCGTCCGCGTTGGCCTGCGGCGGCCGGCCCTCCCATAGGGTGAAGAGATGTTCAATCAGCTGGAGGTCAGGGTGTTGCCGCCGGGGTCCCGGTGGCCTGCCCAGGCGCAGTTGTGGATCGACGGCGAAGATGTGGTGGCAGAGGCGGTCGGCGACGGAGGCCGTGGCCCGGTCGCGGAAGAGGCTCTGGGCGCCAAGGGGCGCAGCCGGCTGTGGGCGACCGGAGAGCGGCGACGCGTGGTGTTGGGGGAGCCCGAGTGCACGGGCGGATGTTGCGGCTTCCTCTCGGTGTTCGTGCAGCGGCAGGGACGCGTTGTGGAGTGGTCCGACTGGCAGGTGCCCGGCAAAGAGGCGGGGCCCCCAATATTTCACTTCGACGCCGATCAGTACGACATCGAAGTGGCCCGAGCTTCGTCAGATTGGGCGTCCCAGCGATGATGTCGATCGGCTCTCACATGACCAACTGCTAAGCGCTGCAGTTGCTGAGCGGGCCAGCGAAGCGCGCAGTCACGCGCTTACGCGAGAATCGCCTGATGACTGTATCCATCGACCGTAAGCGGTCCCTCGAGGAGCTTGAACGTGATCGCTGGGGGGCGCCTCCACCCGACGCCACACGCCTCATGTCGACCGCGCACACCCTGCGGAGCCGACCGGTCGGGACTCTGACCGTCGAGGACCTGCGCCTGCTCATCGGGCAGGACATCGGGCTGCCGGTACTTCTCCCGCTCGCGGTGGAGGTGCTTCGTGACAACCCGCTCGCCGAAGGCGACATGTACGAGGGCGACCTGCTGCGCGCGGTCCTGACCAGGAGGTCAGCCGTCTGGAGTGTCTATCCGGATCTTGAAAGGCAGCTGACTTCCATTGTCGGCGGTCTGTCCGGCCTCTCGCAGGACCTGCAAAGCGAGGTCGAGCGGTTCGTGGGCGCCGCGTCGCATTCCTGACGCCGATCGGGTGCTTGTCGTCTACTGCGGGCTGTTCACCGAAGACGTTGTGGTCCTGGCCGGCTTGCTGGGCGTCCTCAGCTGAGCGGGACCATGATGTCGATCAGCGCCCACCGGATCATGGTCTGCCACTGTGCGGTTCGCGGCCAGGCGGTCGGGGCCGGCCTGGCCGCACTGGGAATCGCACTCTGCGCCGCTCCACTGTCCGGAAACTCGCCGGACGATTCTCGTACTCTGTCCAGACACTCGCCATGTGGGCCCTGTTGAGGCCACCCCGTCGTGGTCCCCACTGACCCGTAGATCGCCACGGTCCGTGCTCGGGCTCCGTCTGCCTCGCGGCCTGAGGAACACGGGGGGAGGAGCCGTGCCGTGAGTGGTGCGCCGTCTGTGTATCGCTTCCACGCCGTGGCCACCTCCTCCGCGAGTTGCCGAGCGGGCGGAGCCCACGCGCATCAGCCCTGAAGGTGGCCGGGCTCGGCGGATGTGCTTCGGGCCACCGAGTGACGACGGTGGTGCGCATCGGGTGGTCCGAAGGTCAGTTCGTTCTCGTCGAGGGAGTTGGCAACGGTCAGTCGGCTGTGAGAGAAACGGAAGCTGACGGCGACCGAGCCGGCCGCCACGTCGCTGCCGGTCCATTCGAGGAGCTCGACGTCCTGAAGGATGTGGCCCTGGAGGGCCGACAGCTCGGAGTGCGTGTCGTGGCGCCACCGCAGGTCGAAGCCGGGCCACAGAACCGGCTGGTGGGGGTCGACCGTGTTCCAGGTGACCGAGAGATCGTCGAACTTGTGGTGGTTGATCTCCACCTGCTCCCCGGCGAAGTCGAGCAGGACGGGGCAGTCGGAGAACCACTCGTCGTCCCGCACGTCCCACACCAGCCACACACGCGTCAACGGGCGGCCGATGAGCCCCCGAAGGCGCCGGCCGTGGCCTGCCGAGAGGTCGGAGTGACTGTTGAGCCACTGGGGCCGGTAGCCCTCGATTCCGAAGTCGAACACATCAGGATGGTGTCACCGGTTCGATGAGGGGGACCAGGCATTCGGTTCGCCCGGCACAGTGGGGGAGTGCGAGGGCGGGACTTATGACGGCGCGCGCCGTTTCCTGGCGGTCCGGGGCCCGGCCCGCCAGTGAACGGTCAGCGCCAGCAGCTGCGCATCTGTCCTAGTTGAGGGTGTCGGGGTCGGGGCCGGTGCGCATCCCGCTGTCGAGCGAGGCGACAGCCTCGATGTCGTCAGCGGTGAGTTCGAATCCGAAGACGTCGAGGTTCTGGTGGATGCGCTGCGGGGTGACGGACTTGGGGATGACCACGTTGCCGGTCTGCAGGTGCCAGCGCAGGACGACCTGCGCAGGGGTCACCTCGTGGCGGGCGGCGATCGACGTGATCGCCTCGTCCTTGAGAACTGCGCCCTGGGCCAGCGGGCTCCACGCCTCGGTGGCGATGCCGTGCCGGGCGTGGAAGGCGCGCAGCTCGCGCTGCTGCAAGCCGGGGTGCAGCTCCACCTGGTTGACGGCCGGCACGGTGCCGCTGTGGTCCAGGAGGCGCTGGAGGTGGGCCGG
This sequence comes from Streptomyces sp. NPDC048560, assembly GCF_040650955.1. Lineage (NCBI taxonomy): Bacteria > Bacillati > Actinomycetota > Actinomycetes > Kitasatosporales > Streptomycetaceae > Streptomyces > Streptomyces sp. NPDC048560. The sequence goes on along the minus strand of NZ_JBEZIJ010000009.1, from coordinate 34,184 downwards.
CTGGAAGTTGGATACGCCGATCGCGCGGGTACGACCGTCGGCGAGCAGCTTCTCCATGGCACGCCAGGTATCGGTGTACAGGTCGCGGGCCGGAGTGGGCCAGTGGATCAGGTACAGGTCGACATGGTCGAGGCCGAGCTTGTCCAGGGAGGCGTCGAAGGCCGCGAGGGTGCTGTCGTAGCCCTGGTCGGCGTTCCACAGCTTGGTGGTGACGAACAGTTCGCCCCGGCTGATCCCCGATTCGGCGAGGGCGCGGCCGACACCGCGCTCGTTGCCGTAGATCGCGGCGGTGTCGATGCTGCGGTACCCGGCCGTGAGTGCCGTGCTCACGGCGGCGGTGGTCTCCTCGTCGGGGATCTGGAAGACGCCGAATCCCAGGCGCGGCATCTCGACGCCGTTGTTGAGGGTGATGTGGGGGATGGAGGTCATGCTGTGTCTCCTTGCGTGTGATGTGCGCGGCGGCGGCAGTTATTCAGGTACGTGCGCCGGCGCCGTGGATCGGGTGTCAGAGAGCTGGGTACGGGCCACGTCGGAGCTGCGGGGGCAGGAGGCCGGGGGATGCGGTACGACGCCTTCCCCTCGATGTCCCCCTCATACCTCAGCGCGCCGCGACGGGCTGCTTGGTCGCAGCGGCCTCGCCGGTGGTGGGTGAGCGCCGGGCCGTCCGCCTCTCCAGCGAACTGGACAGGACGGCGAGCGCCAGGGCGGAGGCGGCCAGGAGGGCGCCGACCCAGTTGGGGGAGGTGTAGCCGAGCCCGCCGCTGATGACGACGCCGCCGAGCCACGCGGCCAGCGCGTTGCCGGCGTTGAAGGCGCCGATGTTGACGGCGGACGCCAGGGTGGGGGCGCCGTGGGCGTGGTCCAGGACCCGCTTCTGCAGCGGCGGTACGGTGGCGAAGCCCAGGGCGCCGATCAGGAAGACCGCGACCGCTGCGGCGGTCTTGTCGTGAGCGCCGACGGTGAACAGAGCCAGTACCAGGGCCAGGCCGCCCAGCGCCGTGTAGAGCATGGGCATCAGCGCACGGTCGGCGAACTTCCCGCCGAGCAGGTTTCCGGCAACCATGCCCAGACCGAAGAGCACCAGCAGCCAGGTCACCGAGGAGTCGGCGTAGCCGGTGACGTGCGTCATCATCGGGGCGATGTAGGTGATGGCGGCGAACACTCCGCCGAAGCCGAGAACGGTCATCGCCATGGCGAGCAGGACCTGTACGTCCCTGAAGGCGTTCAGCTCGTCGCGCAGCCGGACGCCCGTCGGCTTGGGCAGGTCGGGCACGAGCCTCGCGATTCCGGCCAGGCCGACCAGTCCCAGCGCCGCCACGAACAGGAACGTGATCCGCCAGCCGGCGGTCTGTCCCACGAAGGTTCCCAGGGGGACACCGACGACGTTCGCGACGGTCAGGCCGGTGAACATCGTCGCGATGGCGCCGGCCTTCTTCTCCGGGGCCACCAGTTCCGCGGCGACGACGGAACCGATGCCGAAGAAGGCTCCGTGAGCCAGGGAGGCGACCACGCGGCCGACCAGCATGATGCCGAACGTCGGAGCCGCGGCGGACAGCAGGTTGCCCACGACGAACAGGCCCATCAGCACCATCAGCATCCGCTTGCGGGTGATTCTGGTGCCGATAACGGTCATGAGCGGAGCACCGAACATGACGCCGAGGGCGTAGCCGGTGACGAGGTACCCGGCGGTGGGGACGGAGACTCCGAAGTCGCCGGCGACCTCGGGCAGCAGTCCCATGATCACGAACTCGGTGGTCCCGATGCCGAAGGCCCCGATGGCAAGGGCCAGAAGTGCGAGGGGCATGACGCCAATCCTTTAGACGCGGAAGCTCTTTACAAGCGTCGACAATAGTTGTGTGCGCGGGCTATTGCAAACGAGCTGTACTGGCGTACGCATCAATAGGGCGGGCGCCGTCTGCGGGCGTGGACTCGGGCTTCGTCACCCTGTCCGAGGCGCACCGGGGTGCCTCCGGCCGGGGAGACCCGCCGCCGAGCGCCGCGGGCCTCCCGCGCAGGCCCGCGAAGTGTGGGCACTATGGGAGGTGGGGCACCCAGCAGTACGCGCGTGTTCCGGCAGCTACCGCCTGGAGGCTGGACATGACCGCAGGCCGCAGTGGAGAGTCCCGGCACCGGCACGGCCGCCGGTGAGCGCCGGACGACACGCAGAAGCGGGGCAGACGCCCCCGGGCCGTCTTCGGCAGGCGGCGGGGGTGGTCTTCGACACCGACGGGGTGATCATCGACTCGGCGCGCCTGCACGCCGCCGCATGGAAGACCGCCTTCGACGCGTGCCTGAAGGCCAACCCGCCGGACGATCTGTCCGCGCGGCGCCCCTTCGACAGGGACGACTACCTGCGGTACGTCGACGGCAAGGCGCGCATGGACGGTGCCACGGCCTTTCTCGCCTCCCGAGGGCTCACCCTGCCTCCCGGCACCATCGCGGACCCGCCCGGGACGGACACGGTGGGAGCGGTGGCGGCCCGCAAGGAGCAGCTCTTCACCGAGCGGATCAGGACGCGCGACGTCGAGGCGTACCCCGGGACGCTCCTCCTGCTGCGACACCTTCGCGGTGAGGGGGTGGCCATGGCTGCCGTGTCCGCGTCCAGGCACGCCCGGGAGCTCCTGGACCGTTCCGGGGTGCTCCCGTACTTCGCCGCCGTCATCGACGGAGCCGAGGCGGCCCGCCTCGGGCTGCCGGGCAAACCTGCCCCCGATCTCTTCCTCGCCGCAGCCGGACGGCTGGCTCTGCCGGCCGCACGTACGGCGGTGATCGAGGACGCGCTGGCAGGTGTGGAGGCGGGCCGGCGCGGCGGATTCCACCTGGTCGTAGGAGTGGACCGGAACGCCGCTCCGGACACGCGCGCCGCACTGCTCGGCAGGGGCGCGGACGTCGTCGTCGACGACCTTTCCGAACTGCTCACCGACTCCACCGAGGACGATGATGGCTGAGCACCTTCCCGAAGCGGACCACTCCTGGGAATACGTGGGGTACGAGCCCGCCCGGGAGAGGCTGCGCGAGGCGCTGTGCACCCTGGGCAACGGCTACATGGCGACCAGGGGCGCGGCGCCCGAGTGCGCCGCCGACACGGTGCACTACCCGGGCACGTACGCCGCCGGCTGCTACAACCGGCTCACCTCGACCGTGGCCGGGCGCCAGGTCGAGAACGAGGACATGGTCAACCTCCCCAACTGGCTGCCGCTGCGCTTCAGGATGTACAGCCCGGAGGGCGACACGCCCTGGCTGACGCCCGACAGTGAGGCGCTGCGCGAGCACCGGCAGCGTCTCGACCTGCGAACCGGAGTTCTGGAGCGAACCCTCACGTACGAGACGGACGACGGCCGTGTCCTCGGGGTGCGCCAACTACGCCTCGTACACATGGCGGAGCCCCACCTCGCTGCGCTTCGGACGGAGTTCACCGCGCACGGCGGCTGGTCCGGTGAGATCGAGGTGGAAGCTGCCCTCGACGGCTCCGTGACCAACTCAGGCGTCGCCCGCTACCAGCAGCTCGACGGCCGGCATCTGGTCCATGTGAACACCGGCGCCGACTCGCCCGGCACCATGTGGCTGCGCTGCCGGACGAGTACGTCCGACATCCGGATCGGTCTGGCGGCCCGCACGACGGACGGAAGCGGAGCCCTCCACACCGGCACCGCACACGCCGACGAGCCCCTCAGAGCCGTCCAGCTCCTGCGCCTGCGTCCCCCTGCGGTCGGCGGCACGTGCGCGGTCGACAAGATCGTCGCCCTGTACACCTCGCACGACCCCGCCATCAGCGACCCCCTCCACGCGGCGATCGATGCCGTCGGGCGAGCGCCGGGGTTCGCGGACCTGCTGGAGTCGCACACGGCGGCCTGGAAACAGCTGTGGGAGAAGGCGGACCTCTACGTGCCGGGTGACGCAGGCGCGATCCTCCGGCTGCACCTCTTCCACGTCCTGCAGACACTGTCGCCGCACACCGCCGAACTGGACGTCGGTGTGCCCGCCCGAGGACTGCACGGCGAGGCGTACCGCGGGCACGTCTTCTGGGACGAGCTGTTCGTCCTGCCCTACCTCAACCTGCACCTGCCCGAGGTGTCACACGCGCTGCTGCTCTACCGTCACCGGCGACTTCCACGCGCCCTCGCCGCGGCGCACGACGCCGGACGGAGAGGCGCCATGTACCCGTGGCAGAGCGGCAGCGACGGCCGTGAGGAGACCCAGCAACTGCACCTCAACCCCCGGTCCGGGCACTGGCTCGCGGACCACTCGCACCTTCAGCACCATGTGGGGCTGGCCATCGCGTACAACGTGTGGAAGTACTGCGAGGCGAGCGGCGACATCGAGTTCCTGCACACCAAGGGCGCGGAGATGCTGACGCAGATCGCCCGCTTCTGGGCGGACTCGGCCACCTACGACGAAGACATGGGCCGCTACCGGATCCTGGGCGTGCTCGGGCCGGACGAGTACCACGACTCCTACCCCGGCTCGCCCGTGCCGGGGCTGGACGACAACGCCTACACGAACGTGTGCGCCGCCTGGGTCCTGTCCCGGGCGCTGCACGTGCTCGAAGAACTGCCGCCGCCCCGCCGCGCGGAACTCTGCGAGCGGACCGGTGTCGACGTCTCGGAACTGGCACTGTGGGAGGACGTGTCACGAAAACTGCGCGTGCCCTTCCACGACGGTGTCATCAGCCAGTTCGAGGGCTTCGGCGAGCTGGCGGAACTCGACTGGCAGGCGTATCGCACCCGGTACGGCAACATCCGCCGCCTCGACCGCATCCTGGAGGCCGAAGGCGACACGGTCAACCGCTACCAGGCGTCGAAGCAGGCCGATGTCCTCATGCTCGGCTACCTCTTCTCGCCCCCCGAGCTCGCCGGCATCTTCCACCGGCTGGGGTACGAGCTGGACGACGAGACCTGGCACCGCACCGTCGACTACTACCTGCACCGCACCAGCCACGGCTCGACGCTCAGCGGGCTGGTGCACGGCTGGGTACTGGCCCGTGTGCGGCGGGACGAGGCATGGACGTACGTCCAGGAGGCGCTCGAAGGCGATGTCGCCGACCTGCAGGGCGGGACGACCGAGGAGGGCATCCACCTGGGCGCGATGGCCGGCACGATCGACCTCGTGCAAAGAGGGCTCACGGGCCTGGAGGCCCGGGACGGAGCGCTGTGGCTGGATCCGGTTCCCTCGCCCCACTTCACCGAATACGGGTTCTCCCTGCGCTACCAAGGCCATTGGGGCGTACGGCTCCGCGTCCGTCCGCTGGGCCTGGAGATCAGCGTGCCGCCCTCCGACATGCCCCCCATCGAGATCCGGCTGCGCGACCGTGCCGTGTCGGTGGCGCCTGGCCGCTCGGCCGTACTGAAGCTGCCGGACCCGTGGAGCGGATGAGGCGCGCGGAGACGGGGCCAGGCGACCGGCCTGATCCCCGCGTCTGAAACGATGGCTCGGTCACGTACCTTCGCCCGCGAGGTGGTCGTTTGAGAAAGGTGGCGCTGCGTCCCTACGCGACTCTGCCTCGGCAGTACGACGAGCGGAACGTACTGGCCACCACGGTGGACGGGTGGGGCAGGGCCCTGTGGCTGATCTGCCCCGAGGCTGAGCCGGTGTCGCGTCCGTACGCGAAACCGCGGCCCCATCCCCCTGGATACCCGTACGACGCGCTTCTGGTCACCGGCGCCGCGGGAGTCGTACGGGAGCGTGTTCTGCACAACCTGACGTTGCTGCCCGGTCACGTGGACACTCTGCCCAACGGGCGGCTCATCCTGCAGAGCCATGGTGCGGTGGGGGAGCGGAACGCGCAGATATTCGGCCGTGACGGCCGACTGCGACACACCTTCGTCATGGGGAGCGCGCTCGAGTTCATGATGGCGGACCGGCGGAACAACCTGTGGAGCGCCTACTTCGACGAGGGGGTCTACGTCGATCCCGTCAGCTTCGCCGGCCTGGTCCGCTGGGACAGCGGTGGCAACCGGTTGTGGGGCTACTCGGCACCGCCGGGCATCGAGTACATCGACACGGTCTATGCCTTCAACGTCACGGACAAGGCCGCCTGGGCGGCCTACTATCCCACCTTCCCCCTCCTCGAAGTGCACGACGACGGCAGCGTCCGTGTGCGCAGGAGCCCCGTGGCCGGCCCCGTGGGCCTCGCTGTCCACGGTGACCGGGTGCTCATGCTGGGGGGAGGCGCTCCGGACCGCAGAGGCCGGCTCCACTACTGCCGCATGACCGACGAGGAGGTCGTGGTGTTCGAGGAAGCGGAAGCCACGATGCCCAACGGCGCCCCGCTCAGGCGGTACGCACGCCCCGTCGGACGGGGACGGCACATCTATCTGCGGGGCCCGTCGACCAGGCAGTGGTACGTGCTGGGCATGTAGGCCGGACTCTCATATCCCTGGAGCCCGCGTCCGGCCTGTCAGGAGGCGGCCTCCGGGCTGCTTGTGCCCGGTCCCTGACGTTGTGGGACGGCGTCGTCGGGGAGGCCGTCGAGGATGGCCGCGACGGCCTGGGCCGCACCGTCCACTTCCAGCAGCCGGCCTCCCACGAACACCCGGTAGCGCCCGTTCCCGATCGGCATGGCCCGCGGCAGGTCGTGGCAGATCGGCGGCGCGGCACGGCGACTGAAGGTGAGCCAGTACATGCTCCGGCCGGGCGACAGGGCACGAAGCCGCTCCTGCGCGAAGGCGCTCTCGACGAGTTCGTGCAGCGCCGAGCCCGGCGTGCGTGCGGCGCTCTCGCGCAGCCGGCGCCACCTCACCGGCACAGCCTCGCCCCGCTCATGCGCCTCGGCCAGCTCCCAGGTACGCAGATAGGGCCACTGCGCGACGAGTTCGCGGACCCCGGGCCCCTGCAGCCAGGAGTGCAGAGCCCCGACAGCCTCGGACAGGTTCTGAGTGTCGCCGGAAGCCATGTGGACACCGCTGGTCCAGCAGTCGACGGAGAAGCTTCGCTCCGTGAGGCCCATGTGGACATGCGCCGAGCGGCCGTCGGCTTCCACGCGCGCGGCCTCATGGCGCCAGCCCGGCGAGGCCGTCAGCTCGACCGCCAGCCTGCGGCCCGAGCGATCGGCCTCGGCCTGCAGCGCGTTCTGGAGGGAACCCGCCTGGACTATCTCGGGATAGAGCGTCACGTACGCGCTCATGGGATCGTTCGGCGCCACGCCGCCGGGAAGCTGCTCGGACATGCCACCGAGTCTGCCAGGCGGCACCGGTGTACCGACGGGCCCCGGTGGTGCGGGTCCGTCCCGTCGGCTGCGTCCGTGCCCGGCGGGATCGTCAGTGGGGGAACAGCGGCGTGACGGCGGCCTCCGAGCTGCTGTTCCAGTCACGCGGACCATGGTGTCAAGGGGTGTGCCGGTCGATCCATGCCTGGGCCGCCGCGCGCTCGGCCTCCGTCGGTGGCGGGCGCAGTTGGTCCGGGTGGCGGAGCAGGTGGTGCTCGCGGGCCACGTGCAGACCGATCGCTCGTGCGTCGGGCGAGAGCCCGGGATGCTCGGCGACCTCCCGCGCCCGTTGCCACCAGCCCCGGCTGCGCAGGTCGGTGGCGTAGTGCCACAGGGGCTGCGCGGGGTCGGTGACGCCGATCAGCACACGCTGCAGGTCATGTGAGCGCAGCCCCGGAGAGCCGAGCAACCGGTCGGCGACGAGGAGCGGGGGCTCCTTGTCGAGCCGGGCGCGCAACAGCACCCACGCCATCAGCTGACCGACGTCATGGGCACCCGAGACGACGTGGTCCCACAGCTCGGTGGCTCCGGCCTCGTCGGGGGCGCCGAGATGGGTGAGCAACCGTAGTTCGTTCTTCCAGACCGGCCGCGGCTTGGCCCACCAGGACAGCAGTTCGTCAGCTGCCGGATGGCCCGTCTCCATGGCGAGGCAGGTGAGTGTGACGAGCGGATGGCGCCACTCGGTGTACGTGGTCCGGTACTTCTTCGTGAGCTCTTTCTTCCAGCGGGGCAGCAGCGCTTCGACCTCGGATTCCGTGGCCACGCCGTGCGAGTGGAGAAGCTCCAGACAGAAGCCCATCCCCTGCATACCGGTCGCCGGATCCGCCACACGGTCTCTGAGCCAGCGCACGTCGGCGTCGGTGAGAGCCCGGTACCGGTGCCAGATGTCACCCAACGCACCCTCGTACGAGGTGAGATCGGGCCCGGTCCCGGCCAGCAGATCGTCCCGAGCAGATTCGTAGCGGTCCGCGGCGGCCAGGGCGCCGGCCGTGTCCGTGCCGGTGAGCGCGGTGTAGCCGGGGCCGAGGCGGAGGGCCTCTTCCCGTACGTGCGCGACCCGGTCGCGCGCGGCTTCCGCGGCGAGGACGCGCAGCGCGCGCGGCAGCCGTTCGTCGGTGCTGAACCGGACCTCCGAGAGGGCGGCGAAGGACCGGCCCGTCCGGTGGTCGGCTCCCGACGCGTCTCGCCAGTCGGCCGTTACGGCCCCGGTCAGCGCGGTGTACAGGGCGCGCAGCGATGTCTCCGGGGCGTCGTGCGCGGTCAGCTCCTGCGCGAGAGCGGCTGCGGCCCGAACGGCGTCGGGCTCGCGGAGCGACCGGTGCAACGCCAGCCAGCCGGCGATCGCGGCACGGTCGCCGGCGAGCGCGTACGCGCGCACGACCTCCAGGCCCCTCTCGGACGGGACTTCGCGGAGTACGCCGGATGCCCCGGCGCCGAGGGTGGCGACGACATCCCAGGCCTCGCCGTGATGGTGGCGCAGCAGGGCGTGGAGCAGGACCTTCCAGGTGCTCCACTCGGCGAGGCGTCCTTCGTACTCCTCCCGCCAGGACCTCAGCAGGCGTACCGTCTCGTCGGACGTGAGCGCGTCCCGCCGCTCCAGGGCGGTCGCGAACCTGGCTGCGCCGGACAGGTCCGCGGAGCCGCGCAGGCGCTCATGGAGCCATGCCTCCTCGGCCGCTGTCAGCGGCCGGTAGCTGAGGACGTGACCGCTGCGGTCGACCGGTTCGTCGAGCCCGTCGAGGAACTGGCGTACGCCGGAGGGGTCCTGCGGGTCGGGCATCCCCGTGCCGTCCCGGTGCGTGATCCGGTCCAGCCGGAAGGCGCCCCGCGATCCGCCGTCCACCACCCGGAAACCGGCCGGTCCTTCGCCGAGTCCACCGGCGACGACCGCGTGGTCGCCGCCCCAATGCAGCATCAGTTCGTGCACAAGTGCACCGGACCGGTCGAAGGCCCGCTGGTGGGACTGCCAGTGCCAGTACGCGAAGGACGTGGTGTCGTCGAGCCCTCGCGTCGCGAAGATCTCTGCGGCGTCCTCGTGCCCGTCGGACTGCGTGTATCGGCTCCGGTTCGGCGGCGGAAGCACCGTGAACCCGCTGCGCCCCAGCCCTCTCCACCAGGCTTTGACGTGGGTGAGGTCCGAACGTTCCCGGGTCGAGCTGCGGCCGGGCAAGGTGGTGTCCGGGCTGTTCACGTGCCGCTCCCTGGGCTGTCCGGGGTCTCTCGGGCGGACCCCCGTCCGCGCCCCAACCCTGTCACACGACGATCGCTCCCCAGAGGCAGGGGAACGGCTTCACCACTTCAGAGGCAGTCGCAGCCGTCGGCGTAGAGCAACAGGAAAACGGCTGTCGCGGCGGTCAGGGTGAAGCCGACCGTGGTCACAGCGGCAACGCCCCGGCGGCGGCGCCCCTTCGCAGGGTCGCGGTAGCCGCGCCAGGCGCCGTGGGCCAGGAAGAGGCTGCACAGCCCTGCACCCGCGAGGGTCAGGCGAGGGCTGAAGGTCCAGCTCAGGTAGGCGATCAGAGCCAGGCCGACAAGGAGCGCGCAGGCGAGCACACTGAGCAGCGCCTCGGTGACGGCTTCCCCCACCGTCTCCACCAGGAACTCGCCGACGTTCTTCCCTGCCCTGCGGACCCCCACGGCGCTCCTCCACTTGGTGCGGGTGGTGTCGGCTACTTCTTGCGTGCTGTTACGAGGGCGAACGAGAGATATTCCCCGCCGTCGGTGGTGAGCATGTCGATGACGGGCTGGTTCGCGTCCCGACCGTCCGGCTGGTGTGCGGCGCACGCCTGGACCCACAGCAGCCAGTCACGCCAGGCGTCTTGCTGCAACCGTGCGGATGTGACGTCCACCAGTTCGGTGATCGCCCACTGGAAGCGCCACCACTCCGCGGTGTGCCAGGCGATCGCTTCCCAGCCGACCACGTCCTTGATATGGGACGGGATGGCACCGAGTTCGCGGGTCTCCTGTGTCATGGCGGGAGTCGCGACCGCCAGTTGCCCGCCCGGGCGGAGAAACCGCAGTAGGTAGGGAAGGTAGCTGTCCGCCGTACCGAAGTACTCGAACGCGTCGACGCTCACGATGGCGTCGAAGCTCTCCTCCTCGAACGGCAAGGCATGAGCCTCGGCTCGTACAGCCTCCACCTGGTCGCTGACACCAGCCTCGGCGAAGACCGCTGCCGCGTCCTCGGGGGCGATCCACAGGTCTGCCGCGACGACCCGGGCGCCGTACTCGCGCGCAAGGAACACCGACGTGGCGCCCTTGCCGGAGCCGAGGTCGAGAATGCGCATTCCCGGGCGGAGATCGAGGTCCCCTGCAAGGTCCTCCAGCAGCCACAACGGATTCGGACCCATGTCGAGGTCGAGCAACCAGGCGGGGTCATAGCGGGAGGAACGCGGGTAGCGGTCCGGACGTACGAGATCATTCAAGTCAGTCACGAGCACGAACCCAAGCCGGTCCACACTCCAGGCGCAACCGATTTTCGCCGTGATGGCCAGACACGTGATGGCCAGACACATTGATCAGTGCGTACGCGTCGTAGGAGTGCGTGCCCAGTGGGTGCCCGGTAGGTCACCGACAGGCGCGGGGCGTCCCGCGCCCACGGCCGTCGTGGGCGGTTAGTCCCGGAGTGCATCGCTGCCCAAGAGCGGTTACGCCGCTCGGTCCGGATCGGCCGAGGAGATCACTCCCGCCACCGACGTGCTCTTGCCGACAGGCCCCAGGCGTAACGGTCGTTGGGCCCTCCGGCGGGGTAAGCGGCTCACGCCGGCCGCTCCGCGCGTACGCACCGTGTCAAGCGGTTTCGCCGCCGGACGAGGGGAGTTGCCCGCCGGCCTTGCCCGGATTCGGCTGCAGGAGCTCGGTGGTGATGAAGGCGATGACGGTCGCGAGGATCACCAGCGGCATCATGTCGGGGCTGTCGAGCAGCAGGGCCACCAGCACGACGCTGCTGACGGGCAGCTTCAGCGTCGCCGTCGTGGCCGCTGCCATGCCGACCGCCATCGCCGGGACGGTGCCGAATCCGGGCAGCGGAGCTAGCAGGACGCCGATGGCGGCTCCCAGGAAGAGGGCGGGGAAGACAGGGCCGCCTCGCAGGCTGCCCAGACACAGCGCGTAGGCGGCGCTCTTGAAGAGGAGCACGGCGAGCAGCGCACCGACGCTCCATGCGTGCGGGTCGGTGGCCAGCGCGCTCAGGGTGCTCTGGCCGGACGATGCGACCTCGGCAGGTGAGCGGTCGGTGATCAGTGTGTAGAGCGCGGCACAGACCGCTGCTCCCAGCGCACAGACGACCGTCCGCACCCATACGCCGCTGCGGACGAATGACGCCACCCGTCGTCCCGCGCTCAGGACCAGGCGCATCGCGACGGCGATGGCCACGGCCAGGACAAGGGTCCACACGATGTCTCCGACGTCCGGACGGGCGGACGACTCCGGGAGTTCGAGACTCAGACTGCCCGTCTCAAGCCCGGTCCAGCGCCCGAAGCCGCTGAACACCAGGGCTCCGACCCCGCTCGACAACAGGGCAGGCAGCATGACGGCGAACAGCTGCGGTCCCGCCACACCGCCGATCTCCATGAGGAGGATGGCGGCGACCAGTGGATTGCCGAAGATCGCCGCGATGGCTGCCGCGGCTCCGGCCGCACCCAGCAGCATGGTGCTCTGCGGGGTGGCGGGTGCACGTGCGAGGTTGCGGAACAGCAGGGCCAGGCAGCCGCCCAGGGCGATCAGCGGTGCCTCCGGGCCCAGGACGGCTCCGAACGGAAGGCTGGCCACCGAGGCGAGGAGTACCCCTGGCAGCGTGCTCGGTGAGGCTCCTCCCGTATGGAGCCCCAGGGCCGGGATGTGTCCGCCCGCTCCAGGCAGACGAACGGCGATCAGGCCGACGACCACGCCCGCGACGAGGAAGAGAGGCAGCGGCCACCACCACGTGGGCGTGTCCCATCCCAGGGCGTGCGGGAGTTCGTCCCACAGGAGGTGTTCCAGTTCGTGCAGTGCCACCAGGAACCAGAATGCCGCGAGGGATACCGGGATGCCGATGAGAGCACACAGGACGAGCAGCTTCAGGTATCCGGGAGCCAGCAGCAGGTCCCGCAGACGATCCGCCTCCTGAGGCTGCGCCGGGCTGTCGTCCGCAGCGGATCGAGGACTGGGCTTCGCCATCGGTGCCTTCCTTCCCTGTCGGCCAGACAACCCGGTCACAGCCCGCCGCGAGTCGTGGCGGGCGTGGCGCTGACAGCACAGAGCCGGGACCGGGAGCGGACAGCGGTAGCGGTCAGGTCCGGAGTCAGGTCCCGCAGCCGCACCCCATCGCACCCGCCGCATCTCCCGAATGCAACAGCGACACACCCTTGCCGACCGACCGGCCGGCAACCGGCAGGAACCAGGGCGGGGACGCTGCGGCGCGCCCCGATCGAGGGGCAATCCGGCATGGCGCACCGCCCGGGGCAGATTCTGTGGCTCGCCCCCGAGGGGGGCGACACTCGCTTCCCGTGCCGCCTCGCCTTCCCCGCCGCCTCTAGAGTCCGCACCGAGTCGGACGGTCGGCGCCGGCCGAGCCCCATACGCAGCAGGTCGACGTGTGCCGCATGCGTCACACGGGCCTGGACAAGGGCGTCGCGAGCCCTGCTCCGCCGGATCCGCGCTGGCCCCAGGAGCAGGGTGGGGGCGTGGGCGTTCTCCTGACGCACTACCCGACGACGCTCACCGCGGTCACCCCGATGTGCAATGCGATCTCTCAGCGGTGTGGGCCTGATGGCGTGGTCGGGCTGGACGAGCTCGTTGACCGGTACGTCGCGCCGGCGATCGTGGGGGTGGAGTACCGCCCGCGCGTGCCCAGGCGTCCGTCCGCAGGCCACGACTCACGTCTGAACTATGCGCGTACGGCCGTCTGAACTGTGCGCGCATAGTGCGTCCGGAACCCTCATCGGGTCCCGCCTTTGTGTTCTCCGGGCAGTCCCTGGCGCGACCGGATCCATACCTATGAGGCGCAGCCGCCTCGCAGGGCGAAAGGTGCCGTCGCACGACGTTTCGGCCGCGCCTGACGGCTGCGGGCGAGCGGCGACTCCGCCGTCGGAGCGCTGATGCAGCCGGTCCCGTAGAGCGTAGGCGCGCTCCCTGCCCAGGACCGGTCAGGCGTCATCCCCTTCTGATCTCGTCGAGCGAGAGCTGCATCGCGGCCCGTGCGCGCACGAACCAGTCGGCCAGAACGGCTGTCTCATCGGGCGTGTAGTCGGCGAAGAGAGCGCCGAGCCGTTCGTAGTGCGGGCCATACACGGCGAAGACCCGGGAGGCCGCCGACTCGTCGAGAGCGACGCGGACGCGGCGGCGGTCGGTGGGATCGGGCTGCCGGTGCACGTATCCGGCGCGTTCCAGACGGTTGAGTACGCCGGTGACGGCGCCGGTGGTGAGGTTGGCGCGTGCGGCGAGGTCTCCCGCGCTCAGATGCTGGTCCCCGGCACCGATGACGTGACCGAGGCACGTCAGGTCGGTGACGTTCAGCCCAAGCCGCTGAGCGATGTCGTGCTGCGAGATCAGGGCGAGCGCGATCATCTGGTCCATCGCGTCCAGGGCCTGCTGCGGCGTCGTCTCGGGGCGGGGCTTGCCCTTCACCAAAATTCTCCTTAGCATCTAAGTTACTTAGCTCGCGAGATAAATTTGTGGCTCGCGTTTTGCGAAGATACCGACAAGGAGAGCTATGAGCGGCATACACGGCGACCATGACCTCGGGCACACGGTCGCCGGATGGACGGGCACCTGCGTCGCCCTCGTCGGATTCATCCTCTCCGGTGCCGCGATGATCGCAGCGTGGCCGATCGGCTTCTGGCTGGGCCTCGGCGCGCTTGCCCTTGCCGCCCTCGTCACCTGGGTCCTGCACCTGAACGGCTGGGGGAAGCCCAGTGGCCCGCGCCCGCCCGCCGAGTACCACTGGCGTACACGGGACCGGGCAGCAGCCCAGGGCCACCCGGATTGCTGGGGCTGCCGCCTGGCGGGACGCGGACGCCGCAGCCCGGAACGAGCGGCTGAGGCGACGAACCACACCAGGACCGCCGGTGCATCGAGCACCACCGAAATCGGTTTCCCGACCGCCGGCGGAGCCCCGGTCGCTCAGGTGCACTAGGTGCATGACCAAGGGGCCGCAATGTGGGGTGACCGCTGTACGGAGCGCGAGACCGAGCTCAGCAACGACGATACGGGCGAGAAGCGCCCCATCACCTCCGGCACCATGTACCTCCTCAACGGCCACGAGAAGCGCACCCCGCGCCCGACAGTCGACTCGCGTTTCGTGTGCTACTTCAACCCACCCGTCACCGGACGTGAGGACTACGGCGAGGACAGCGTCATCGTCTTCGGCTGGGTCAACGCCTCACACCAGATCCCCGTCCCGTACGGCGCGACCCCGATACCTTCCCAACCGTGCAACGACATCGTCGGGGCGGTCCGCAACGCAAGACCGACCAGGTGCACACAGTTCCGAAGCGGGCAGGCCCTTGAAGCGCGTCACACGGCCGACACCCGCGACCGTCGCCTCCGCTCGTGACCGACTCGGTCAACGAACTGCTCAGCGACTGCAGTCAAACCTGTCCCCACAACGCCGTGCGGGCCGGCTGCGTCCTTCTGTGTCCTTCTGCGGGGCACTCTCAACTACGAGCGGTGGGAATGCTGACTGGCGGGAGCGTGCTACGGAGAGCAGGCAGGTGCCATGCGTCGCGGACGGCATCGATCAGTGGTCGTGCGCTGTGCGGGGACACCGTCAGCTCAAGCCTGGCTTCTGCAAGAAACTGAAAGTCCCCTGCCGGCGTCGCGCCGGCGCGGACGCGTCGGTCCTCGAATCAGTCAGGGCGGAAGATCTGGAGCAAGGTCAGCGCGAAATACGTGTAAGCCGATGCCTCGGTGAAGAGTTGTCGTGCGGCTTCTGGCGGTTCGGCCGGAGATCCGCTGGGCGGCACGGCTCCCGAGGCGGCAAGGTATTCCAGAGCCACCATGAATTCCCCGGTGGTGCCGGGGCGGGCGTGACGCAAATGGTCGATCACGATGCGATAGGTGGACAACCAGGCCGCGTTCTCGTGCGTCCACTGTTGTTTCGCGAGAAGGGTGCGGAATCCGGCGAGCGTGTCGTAAAGCTCCTCCACGATCAGGCGTCCGGAGATCTGTGTGAGCTCCACCGCCCGCGCCTGCTGAATCAATGAGATCTCCGCATGCATCTCCAGCATCCGACGCCCGTAACGGATCAGATCGCGAGGGATGCCTCCGGCGAGTGCGTGCGCCAGGAGGACATAGGGTTCCGGGAGGTCGCTGGCTCGCTTGCCCATGATGGCGCGTGACTGCGTGACGTCGCCAGGCTGAACATGCAGGATGTCGTCGAGTGAGCTGTCGGTGGCGTCACGATGAGGCAGCCCCCGCCTGACGAAGGCCGCACCGACGTCCTCGGCGACGGAGATGAGGTAATGCACTCGGGAAACGCCCAGGATCGCTTTGATCTCGCTGAGGAAGTGCAGCGCTTGCTGCTCGGACCCGAGGCGGTCGAGCTCATCGATGCACATGATGGTTCGGCCCCGCTGGCGATGGACATGTTCGGCAACCTCGGCCAGTCGGGCCCTCAGGTCCTCCACCAGCTGCGGGAAGTTCGGCGGAACGCTGGCAAGCGACGAAGCGTGAGCGCTGCCCAGAACCGTGGGTCCTGCAACGCCGAAATTGACCGTGGCTGACGTCGATTGGGTTGTCTTGAGCTGATACAGATGATCACGACATTTGATCACCAGTTCAGGTTCCTCCGGCTTACTTCTCAAGCCTCCGAGGTGATGGAGAAGCAGCCCCGCTACGCAGTAGGCCACCCTGACAGGGTTCTCCGAGTCGAGGAGGAACCCTTGGACAGTGCCGCTTCGCAGGACGGCGGTGGCGGCCATGACCACCAACCCGAGACTGACGAGCTTCCACGTTCGCTGCTGCATGGTGCTGGAGAACCTGGCGCTGCGGATCAATGCGCACAGGGAGAGGACCAACAACAGCACGACCAGAAGGGCCATGAGATTTCCGACGGTGGTCATCTCGTTCAGCGCCAAGAACCGGCGTCTGAGATCGGGATCGAAGAAGAGGCTTATGACCGGCCCCAGCATCAGACAGAGAGCGGTGACGCGGACCAGAACGACAGGTCCCCGCAGCAGTCTTCGCCGCCATGAGGCGGACTTCCCGATCTGCCAGAAGAGCAAGCCGGCCAGTGTCACAACGAATCCTGCTCCGATACTCCGACCCTGCCAGATGTCTTCGGCATGCCTCGTAGCCCAGTCGACAGCAGTGGCTGCCCATGAACGCACGCCTGCGTTGTGTTGTCCCACAACGCTTTCGCCGTAGCGGCAGTGCCAAGGGCGATCAGCGCGGCGGCGGGAACTCCGAAGAAGAGGCGCCGTCGCAGCCTGCGGAATGTGCGGCGGACTTGCTGACGGGTGCGCGCGAAACCCGACAGTCGTGTCAGCTGCGGCACTTCGAAGCCTTCACGATGTTGTCAGTGTGCGCGTATGCCTCGAACCGCTCTGAGGATCGGCTAGGGCACTCCCGGGGCAGGGAGCTGCCCGCCACCTGCTGACGCGGGCCGGGCCGACGTGCGGCAGACAGCTCCTTCCCCCTGCGCCCGCAGCGGGAAGGACTGTTGTTGTGCACGGTCGGCTTCTGCGGGTCTGGCGCGTGGCCAGGGTGTGCCTGCCATCGGTAGTGTCCGGCGGCAAGAAAGCCGACTTCGGCGAGGGGGACGTTGTGGTTGAACTACGCGAGTTCACGCTCGGGGATGCTGATGCGCTCGTGTCGTGGATATCCGGACCGGCCGAGCTGTTGACCTGGGCCGGCCCCGGGTTCGCGTGGCCGTTGGATCATCCGCAGATCGCAGCCTATGCAGTGGAGCCGGGGCGCCGGACCTGGATGGGAGTCGGTCCGGGCGGCCGCCTCGTGGGGCATGCGTCGCTGCGACTGGGCGCTGATGAGGTGACTGCCAGGCTAGGACGGGTGCTCATCGCTCCGGATGCCCGAGGCCGCGGGTACGGGGGCGCACTTCTGACGCAGGTGCTGAGGCTCGCCTTCGCGCAACTGTGCCTGGAACGCCTGGAGTTGGGAGTCTTCACCCACAACCACAACGCGGTGCGGCTCTATGAACGGCTGGGGTTTCGCGTGGACGAGGTGCTCTCCGACGTGGAACGTGTGGAGGGCCGGTCCTGGTCGGCGTTGCAGATGAGCCTGGCCAAGTCAGACTGGTCCCCAAGCGTCGAATAGTCGCTGGCCCGACGCGGGGGGCCTGACGGAGGGGCCTCTACCGGATCCCGGTGGAACCGTCCCGTACGCACCCGACGGCCGTTCACCCGCGCCGTCGGGCGCGACCGCACCCCGGGACCCGATTCGGCTTACGGTCCGCGCCAGAGGTTGGCGAATGCCGCGTTCTCGATGGACCGCCGCTGACGTACGGCCTCCAGCTCCATCACCGCGTCGTGGATGGCGGCCACCACCGTCGTCATCGCCTCGTCATCGAGGCCGGGCTCATCGTCGGGCCGTTCGCCGTTGATGCCCACGACCGAGGCCAGGGCGGCCAGGACGGGTTCCTTCTCCTGCCAGCGGTCCGCCGCCCTGCGGCGCGCGGGCGAATCGACCAGCGCCACGCGTTCCGAGCCGAAGGGCAACCGGCCGCTTCGCTTCCGCGTCAGTTCACCGTCCTCCTCCAGAGCGGTCTGGTACGCGGCCGAAAGGTCGCGGCCCCGGCGCCACAGCCAGTCTTCGATTCGCTCATAGGGCTCCTGTCGAGTGAGCCCAGCCGCAGCCTCGCCCATGAGCCGATCGTCCGGCGTCGGCGGGCCACCCGGCACGATGTGGTCCTCGTCCACGGTGACCGCGCCCGCACCGATGAGATCGATCAGCTCGGCTCCCGCGAGTGCGAGCGACAGGTCACCCTGTCCCACGGAAGGCTTCGACCCCGGGTCCATGGTGATGATGAACAGGTCTTTCGCCGTGGTCATGAACGGCTCCCCTCGGAGACATCGACATGGAGGCGCCGCCCCGAACCGGGCCTGCCACATGAGATAGGCCGGGCTGCGGGGCGGACTGTCACCCTCAGTATCGCCCCCGCCCGCGTAGCCGAAGCCTTTTCGTCAACCGCGGATGTTCTGCCGGCGGTGGACGAGACCAGGGCGTTCGGTCGCGAGTCGAACGGTTGTGGCGCATCTGAGGCTGGACTGGGCATTGACGGCAGGCAGGCTTCGTCCGGTCGACGTTGAGCGCGGACAGCGGGGCCCTCGTGAACTCCGGGCCCCGGCCGGTGCGCATCAGTAGATGGAGTGCTGGCCGGCGTGAAGGGACTACACCGGCCGGGAGCCGCGCCGGACGATGTCACGCAGGCGGCGCCGGCGTTCGCGTTCTGGCTGGTCCTTGGCTTCTGGTAAGCCCGAAGATCCTCAGCGCAGTACGGCTGCCAGCAGATCGCCGCCCAGCGTCGTCAGATCGGGAAGATTCAGGGAGTAACGGACGTAACGACCGTGCCGCCGGGCCGTGAGCAGACCCGCGCGGCGTAGGACAGCCAGGTGGCGGGAAGCCTCCGGCATCGAAAGTCCCCAGGTGTGCGCCAGTTCACCCGTGGTGTGCGGGCCGCGGGCCAGGGTGCGCAGCAGCCGCAGCCGCACCGGATGGGCGAGTGCCTCCAGCCGCAGTGTCACCGTTTCCAGCGAGACCGGCTCCGGTGGACGCGTATCGGTCACGGGGTACTGCAGCACCGGCTGCCACCCGGGCGCGTGGACCGCCACCAGGTGCGGGCGGCTGAAGACACTGGGGATGAACGTGACCCCGCCCCCGCGGGCGGCGGTGGCCTTGTCCTGCAGCTTGTCGACGATGATGCAGTCGCCGTCCGGTGCCAGGGTGACTGCACCGGAGACCGAAGCGAGTGCCGCCTCGATGCCCCGGCGCTTCAGCAGGTCCTTCTTCACCCGGAGGTCGGTGGCGATCTGCACGGCCACGCCCGCCCAGGCGGTGCCGAAGAATGCCTCGGCGCACTGTTCGAGCGTGTGGCGCACCCGCGCCCGTACGGCGCCCGGGTCAGCGAGCAGCCGTTCCGCGAAGGCCTCCTGCCGCGGCCCGCGCGCCTGGGCCAGGTCCAGGGCCCGCTCGCGCGCGGTCGCGTCGGAGAGCGGCGACGACGTGGCGAAGGGGACCCGGTTGCTGCCGCACGTCGTGACGAGCGCGGCGGTCACATACGCCTCGTCGTCGATCCGGTCCACATCGTCCAGCTCCTGGGCGAGGGTGGGGCGAGGACGGGCGGGGATCAGGAAGTCGGCCTGTGAGGAACGCCAGAGGAACTCCGCCTCCCGCAACCTCTCGGTCAGTTCCGGCGGCAGCCTGCCCTGTACATCCCGTACCCAGACCGCGCGCTCCGGATGATGCCCGGGCTCGGCCAGCACGTGCAGCATCGCCGTCAGCTCGGCCAGCGGGGAGGCGGCGAACCGTATCCGCTCAGACGGCAGTCCGCTGATGTCGATCCTCAAGGTCACTCCTCATCATCACCGACCGCGTGGGCCGACGGCGGCGTCGGTTGACGCTATCCGTCAACCGACGTACGCAGCCCGGCGGCCGGTACGCACCGTTACCGCCATGGAACTCACCACCAAGGTCCGGCCCCGCGCCCTCATTCGGGCCTCCGGAGGCCCCCGTTACGCCGTTGCACTGGCCGTGGACGCGCTCGGCACCGGTCTGCTGCGGCCCTTTCTGCTGCTGTACGGAGTGACGGTGCTGGAGTTGTCGGCGCCGGTCACCGGAGTCGCCATGACGCTCGGCGTCGTCGTAGGGCTGGTGTGCATGCCCGGGGTGGGGCGATGGCTGGACAGTGGCGCACGCAGCACGGTCGTGGCGGCGTCGATGCTGGTGCGGGTGCTGGGTGTGGTGCTGCTCCTGGCCACCCCCGCGGGACACGTCTGGCTGTTCGCGGCGGCGGCGCTTCTCCTCGGCATCGGCAACCAGGCATGGCCTGCCGCCCATGCCGCTCTGGTGGCCACGGTCGCCCACGGCCGGGAACGCGACACCGCTCTCGCGGGAGGCCGGGCCCTGCGCAACGCCGGCATGGGCGCGGGCGCGCTCCTTGCCACCGCATGCCTGGCGGGCGGCACCACGGCACTGCAGGCACTGGCAGCCGTCACCGGGCTCGCTTATCTCACCGCGGCTGCCTTGGCATGGTCGGTCCGTCTGCGTGCCCATCCGGCGGCTACCCCGGCAAGTGACAGGGAGGACGGGCCCGCACCCCGGATGCCCGCTCTGCTGGCCGCCAACGTGGTCTACGCCTTCTGCCTCAACGTCCCCGAGATCGCCCTTCCTCTGGTTCTGGTGACACAGTTGCACGCATCCCCGGTGTGGTCCGCAGCCATCTTCGTGGCCAATACGGTCCTGGTGGTCACCCTCCAGGTTCCGGTCACCGTACTGATGTCCCGCTTCTCCCGACGGACCGTGCTCGCTCTCGCCGGCGTAGTGCTCACCGCGTCCTACCTCGGCTTCCTCGCGGCCATCTCACTGGGGCACGGCTGGGGTGCCCCGGCTGTGGCCACGGTGTCCGTGGTCTGCACGCTCGGCGAGATCATCTATGCCGGCAGTGCCACCGCGCTCGTCACCGCTCTCGCCCCGGCCCACGTCCTGGGGCGCACCCTCGCCCGCTTCGAGCTCTCGACGGGGTTCGGCCTCGCCGTCTCCCCGGCGGTCATCACCGTTCTCGCACCTCACGGTGTGACCGCCCTCTGGGGCAGCCTCGCCGCTGCGACGCTCCTCTCCGCCGGCGCCGTGGCCACCGAGAAGGATCAAGAAGCGCCGCTCAGCGGTTGTCGCCACCAGGTGCCACTAGGTGCGGCCGGCAAGTGAGTTAGGCACTCGCCTGTGTCGAGGGGTCGAAGTCAGCTGCGGACGTTCCGGTGTACGGGCATACGTCGCGTGGGGCCACGACCTTGGCGGGTGCCCGGGTGCCTGGGAGCGGTGGGTGACACATCCCCGGGGCCGCAGGTGGCCCCGTGAGCAGCTGCGGCCACCCAGGATCTCCCTCGCGGGCAGCGGCTTCGAAGGCCTCCGCCGCCCCACGGCCTTCTCCCGCAGGTACACCTCCCGGCGGCTGTGGGAGCCGGTCACCACACCTACGCCGACGCTCCGTCACCCTCCCGACCGGCACATAGGCCGACGCTCACTCAGCCCTGCATCGGAGTGGGCCGACAGACCTGAGCGCCGTCGCTTGGGTGTTCTCCCGAGGCTGAGTGGCAGTTCGTCAGGCCGGTGTGATGCCGCGATGGTACGAATCCTCGCCGAAGGAAGCGCTCACCTCAGATGTGCAGCCGGCCAGCACGGACCACATCGTGGGATGTCGCCACGTGGCCATCGAAGGCAGGTGCGAGCCCCGGATCGACGCGGGCGGGGACGCGGGCGTGGCCTGCTTGACCGGCCGGGCCGCCCCCTGCAAAGTCGGGATGCGGCACAGCAGCAGCGCCGCGCAACCCTGCCGACCGATCCGCCCGTCCACAGGCGACAGCCGGCCCTGACACCCGGGAGCAGCCGATCCGATGGTCCTCGACCTGATTGTGATCGGTACAGCCATCACCTTGGGGCCCTTGCACAACAGCGCCTTCATCCTGTTGCTCTCTTCGAGGCGCGGCGTCCGCAAGGGCCTGGCGTTCCTGTTGTCGTGGCTGGCCAACCTGCTTGCGGTGATCGCGTGCGTGGCGCTGCTGACCGGCGGTCAGCCCCCTGCCCATCACAGCGCGCCCTCGACGGCCGCGATCGCTGCGAAACTCGCCATCGGCCTGGCCCTGCTGCTGTACGGCGCGCACCGGCATCGCCGACCGCCCCGCCCGCACGGCCCACCACGCTGGACCGCCCGGATCGACGACGCCTCACAGGCCACCGCAGCCGGCCTGGCCTGGCTGCTGCAGCCCTGGGCGCTGGTCGGCGCCGGCGCAGCGACCGCCGTCGACGCGAACCTGTCCACCTTCACCGCCTGGCTCGCACTGACCGGCTACTGTCTGCTGGCCACGCTCAGTCTCATCGTCATGGAGATGTACGCGCTCCGGGCGCCCGCAGCCGCGGACGCCCGATTGAACGCCCTGCGGAGCTGGCTCGAGCAACACCAGGAGCAGCTGATCGTCAGGCTCTCCCTGCTCGCAGGTCTGTTTCTCACGGCCCGGAGCGTCTACGAGCTGGTCGCCTGACGTGGACGGCCCTGCTTGCACCGAAAGCAGGCAAGTTTCGAGCACTACTGGGCGGCCCGCAAACCGGACCGGACCGGTCGAGATCGTGGTCATCGTGCAGTACGCGCACAGAAGAGCCGATGGCTGGGTACGACGCGGGCAGGGGCAAGGAGATCGGTGTCGTGACCGCCTATTTGCTCTATCTGGCCACCGAAGAGGCCCACGGCCTGATCGCGGCCGACGTACAGCTCACAGAGCAGCCGTCAGGCCGGATACCTCTAGCCGTGCCGCGACGAGGCGCCTGTCTGGTGATGTCACCCAGGCACCTCGATAGTTGCATCCGATCCTGGTCCGACTCAGAGGGTGGCCGTCAGCCAGTTCAGACAATCCGCCGTGCCAGTAGTTCGGGAAAGGAAGACGCGGGCCGCCTCAGGGCGCCCCCGGCAGGCGAATCAGCTGCCGGGGGGCGACCCGAGGGCAGGTCACTTTCGCCAGAACAGGTGGTGCTTCACGCCGCTGGGGCTGGGAACGACCTCCAAGTGGAACCGGTCGAGCAGCTCGTCGGGGGACTCCCAGAGTCGTACTCCGGACCCGAGTTCCAGTGGAGAGACCGCCACGTGCATGGTGTCGACGAGGTCGGCGTCGAGAAACTGCCGGATGGTGGTAGCACCGCCGCCGAGCCGGACGTCCTTGCCCTGCGCCGCCTCCCGGGCTTGTTCGAGGACCGTGGCGGGTTCACCGTCGACGAAGTGGAACGTGGTGTCGGAAAGCGTGAAGGCAGGACGCTTGTGGTGGGTCAGGACGAACACCGGGGTGTGGAACGGAGGCTCGTCACCCCACCAGCCCTGCCACTCATGGTTGCGCCAGGGCCCGCGCTGAGGCCCGAACTTGTTGCGGCCCATGATTTCGGCGCCGATGTTGTGCGAAAAGTCCCGCGTGAAGTAGTCATCGAGGCCGCGGCTGCCCCCGGGGTCGGTGCGCATGGGCCAGCTCGCCGTGGCACCGGCCCAGGCGAACAGCCTCCCGGGATCGACATGACCGAACGGCCTCTCGAGAGTCTGATCCTCACCGGCACCGATCCCGTCGCTCGACACATTGAAGTTCTGAACTCTCAGCAACTGCGCCATGTGCTCCTCCTGTGCTGTCGACAACGGCATTGAGACTTGATGGGCCAAGAAAACTCATCGCTACGCTCATGACCGCTCCGAGGACGGCGTACCCGACGACCCAACCCGCGAGACAGGCGTGGGTTTTTACGGCGAGAGAGTATCGGCCCCTGCAAAGCTTTCACTACTTGCCTCGAAGTAGCGAGGCAGCCACACCCTCGGCCAGTCCCAGTCCCAGTCCCAGTCCCAGCCCCTGCTTCGCTGCCGGACCGAGCGGGCAAGGACGGAGGACGGGTTGGAGACTGGCGGACCTGCACGAGGCCGGGTGACGGACGGCTTCGCTGTCGGTGCTGAACTCCCGTTTCCTCACACCGGACGGGCGCCCGCTGACCGAGCGCTTCAAGCGCGCGCCGTGGGCTTCGATCGTGGCCGACCAGCAGCTCGGCAAGCGCAAGCCCGGGGCGCCCGTTCTGCTCTCGCACAGTGCGCTGGGCAATGTCGTCCCTCAGCATGGCGGCAAGAACCTGGCTGGCCACTGGTGCCGTCGCGGGCGGTGGTGAAGTTCGCCGGCCATCACGTACCCGGCCCACATCGCCGTGACCGAGGGCACGAGGCGCCGACGGCCTGCCCTGGCTCGCCCGGTGGACCGGTTCGCCGACAGGACCGCACCGAGCATCTGCTGACCCCGGGCTCGTGGATTGCCGGGCCAACCCCGCGGTCTGAAGGTGGGGAGCCCCAGCCCGAAGGACGCGCGGGGACGGGAAGCGGGAAGTCCCGGGCGCGGGCTGGTGGGGTCGTCCCCGACGCCGTTGGTGATCAGGCCGCGCGCGTCGGCTCCGGCGAGGTGTAGGTGGTGGTTGCTCAGCCTGGCGGTGCCGGCGGGCAGTCAGTTGCCGTGGAGCCCCCATTCGTCGAGGCCGCCGTAGACGTGAGCTTGGAGGCACTGCGGGGCATCGAGACCGACGGCCTCGCCACGATAGATGGCGATCAGCGAGTCCGTGCCCCGCCACCACGTGTCGGTCAGGCCCTGCACTTCGGACACGGGCTCGTACCCGTCGAGGTCCAGGGACTCGACGGCCTTGCCTGTGATCTTCGTGATGTTCTTGGCCCAGTGTCTCGCGTGGGCGGCCAGTGCCAACGATTCGACCCAACCGACCGTGCTGGCGTGAAGGGGTGTCCACCGGTAGGCGTCGATCCCGAATGAGCCGTCGGGGCCGATCAGGAATCCGTAGGCCATGGACACCCGGCAGTTCCCGGCCGGGAACCACCAGCCCTCCGCGGCCGAGCCCTCAGGACAGTCGGCGTCCAGGATCCGCGGGCCGCCCTCGTAGAACGGGGCAGGCGGCAGTGCGAGCCCGCCCCAGCGGTCCTGGAAGGCTGCGGCACGGTCGATCTCCGCAGCGGGGATCCCGTGCTCGATCCACGCCGAGCGGTGGTGCCGGATGTCCTGGTGGGGGACACGGATGCCGTCCACCTCGACGAAGTTCCGGGCCCTTCGGCTCAGGCCGGCAGGCGCGACAGGGAATGGCGATCCTGAGTTGGCAGCCGTCATCGCTGCTCGTCGCTGCTCGGGTGGAGCAGTACCGCCGCGATCTCCCGCACTCGGGCCAGGGTGATCCCCTTGCGCTGTTCGACTGCGAGAGGATGGTCGGTGTCCTCGAGCTCGACGTAGGGTCGCTCACCGATGGGGCGGGTGTGGACGTGGGTCTTGAGGTTGAGGGTTGTTGGGGAGTAGACCGCCAGGTCGGTCGTGAGCCAGCCGAAGTACGGCGTCTCGTCCTCGCGACCGGTCCGGTCCCACAGGTCCGCCGTCCGAGAGAAACTCTCACGGCTGAGCGATACCCAGACACCCCAGGAGAACACCGCGTCGCTGTCGATGACCGGTATCTCGATCAGGCCTTTGACGAAGTAGTGCTGCGCGCGGACCACGCACTGGTCGGATGAGAGCAGGCAGTCGTCGGCCTCGGCGAAATCCGGCTCCCACACGGCCGGGGCGTCGGCAGTGTAGTTCATCGGCAGCTCAGGGTGATGCGCCCCGCAGCCCGCGCAGGCAAATCCGAGATCGTTGGTCATGGCGATGGAGCCTAAGGGCTGTCGCGTAGTCCATCTCGCCGGGGCTTACCCGTCGGTGTGCCCGACCCCGAAGAATGAGATTCTGAGGCTGGCGTCCGACGCCTGATGCTCAGTCAACTGAGTGCGGGGGAGAGCGGTATAGCCATCGGACATCGAGCGATCGAGCAATTGACGGAGAACGGGAGCGTGCGGTGTGAGCGGGGCTGGGGAGCGGGACGGGTCATCAGCGTCCGACGAGGAGTGGGAGCGGTTCCTCCGCGAATCGGTGACGGGTGCGGCTGAGGCCCCCGTGGAGCCCTCGGCGCGCGCCCGTGAGGTGGAGCGGCGGCCGCCGGAGAGCTCCGGGCCGCCGGAGGGCCGGCGTACGTACTCGCCGGCCCGCCCGCGGCGCAGGACAGGCTGGTACGTCACCGGGCTTGTGGCGGCCGTGGCCCTCCTGGTCGTGGGGGTTTTCCCGCAGCAGTTCGTCGGCTGGTTCGGTGGCGACGGCGGCGGGCAGGACGGGGCGCCGTTGGCCGCCGAGTCGGAAAGCCCGCGGAACGCGCCCGGTGCTGAGCCGGGTCTCCGCCCCACCGTTTCCGAACCCTTCCGGGGTTCACCTGCCGCCCGCTGGGCCGATGGATCGGCAGGCATCGCGGTGCCGCCCGCCAAGGCGACCGGCTGGATGGACGTCCACCAGGTCGATCGGGCACTGCGGAAGAGCCGGGACTTCCTGGTGGCCACGGGGCTCGACCCCCGGGTGCTGCGCGGTGCGCGGCCGACGAAGGCGATCGCGCTGCTGAACCCGCACCAGAAGGACGTGCAGGACTATCTCCGTACCGCCCTGTCTTCGAAGGTGCCCGCTCCTGACACCGACCCGTTGCTCCTGTTCAGCCGCTTCCGGCCGGAACAGGCCCAGTTGGTCGGTGACGTGGTCAAGACGCGCGGTCGGCTCATGTATCAAGAGGGGAAGCGGGGAGCGGTCGAGGTGACGGCGGACGTCACCTTCGTGTACCCGGTGATCCGGACAGGCGACGGTGGGCGGGACGCCGAGGTCGTCCGCACGATTGTGCGGCGCGAGGTGGTGATGAGCTGGGACAACCCGGGCAAGGTCATCACCGAGCCGGGCACGATGTCACTCGTCTCGTACGCGCTCGACATGACCAACGGCGGCTGCTCCGTCCCGACCGGCTACTTCGTGCCGCCCTTCGGTACGGCCGACCAGCAGCCCGCAGAACAGCCCCATCGCGTCGATCCGTACGACCGCACCAAGGCAATCGACACGAGTGACGGCACGACCGACGCGGGCGACGGCTGCGCGACCGCCACCCGCTCCTGAAGTGCGCGTCCCTGCCGACGCGTTACTCCCCTGGCTGGGGTGAGAGCCTGCGGCGGCACGGGTGACCCTGCCATCCCTGTAGGTGGTGGTGGTTCCGGGCGTCGCGTGCTGCCACGTACGAAGGGCGCGATGAGGTTTCCCGGGCCCGTATCCGCGGGGGTCATGGCCGAGCGACTGGGCGTCGTCGGGTTCGGCGCGGCTCAGGAGCGGGGAGGCAGCCGGTGTAGTTGTACGTCGCGCAGCCGGGCATCCGACACCTCGGCGGTCATGTAGGTGCAGTACGGCTGTCGCCGCCGGTCGGTCGGTGATCCCGGATTGAGCAGCCGCAGACCCCCGGGGGTGGTGGTGTCCCAGGGGATGTGGCTGTGACCGAACACAAGCACATCGACGCCGGGAAAGCGTTCCGCGCAGCGCCGTTCGCGGCCCTGGGAAGCCCCTGTTTCGTGTACGACTCCGAAGCGGACGCCTCCGCACTCCACCCGGGCCACCTCAGCCAGACGGGTCCTCAGTTCCGGCCCGTCGTTGTTGCCGAACACGCCGACGAGGCGCTGTGCGCTGGCCTCGAACAGATCCAGCGTTGCCGAATCCACCCAGTCGCCGGCATGGAAGACGACATCGGCCCTCTCGATCTCCGCTAGAAGGAGTGGAGGCAGCTGCCTCGCGCGCTTGGGCACGTGCGTGTCGGACGTGAGCAGCAGCCGCACGGGATCACACTCCGGTGACTCGGGAGACGAAGGCGGACCCGGCACTCACCCGGAGTGCCCGGTCCACATGCCAACGGTCGGCGCCGTCGCCCTCAGCGGGAGACGACGTGCCGTTCGTTGTGGACGCAGTGCGTCATCGTCAGGCCCTCGACGTCACGTGGCGGGTTCTCGCCGAGCCGGGCGAGCCGTTTGTGGTCGTCGTCCGACAGGTCCTGGCCGGCCAGAGGCTTCAGCCCCGCCACATCCTGCGGGGTGATGCCCAGCCCCTTGCCGACCCGGAGCCCGAGATCGTTCTCGACGAGGAGGAAATGCCAGACCATTCGCTCCTGCACCGCCCTGCTGCACTCGGAGAGCTGGCCGATGAAGTTGGCGACCAGGTCGTCCCGTTCCCACTCCTCCATGAGGAGATAGCGCTGCCCGGCCTGCAGGTAGTCGTTGGTCCTGGGAATGCGCTTGCGCGTGAGGCGGCCACGGATTTCCGGCCCCTGCTCGTCGTGCGTCGGGTACTGCGCCTCGCGCAGCCCGCCGGTGATCGAAGGTTCGTAGTTGACCTCGGGGTTCGCACCGTGGTGGCCGTTGTCGTACGCCATCAGCCCATCGCGCTGATTGGTGGCCACGTGCGCGTTCTTCGCCTGGTTGACGGGGAGTTGCAGATAGTTCGGGCCCACTCGGTAGCGTTGCGTGTCGCTGTAGGAGAAGGTCCGTCCGACCAGCATCTTGTCGTCGGAGAAGTCCAGCCCGTCGACCAGCACGCCGGTGCCGAATGATGCCTGCTCATTCTCCGCGAAGTAGTTCTCCGGCACCCGGTTCAGCACCATCCGGCCCACCGGCTTCGGCGGGAAGTCCTGCTCGGGCCAGGTCTTGGTGTCGTCCAGCGGGTCGAAGTCCAGCTCGGGGTGCTCGTCGTCGGACATCATCTGGACGACCAGCTCCCACTCGGGGTGGTCGCCCCGCTGGATGGCGTCGTAGAGATCCTTCGTCGCGTGGCCCAGCTCCTGCGCCTGTACGTTCGCCGCGTCCTCGGCGGTCATGCTGCGGACGCCCTGCTTGGGCATCCAGTGGTACTTGACCAGCACCGAATCCCCTTCGGCGTTAACCCACTTGTAGGTGTTGACGCCGAATCCCTGCATATGGCGGTAGTCGGACGGGATGCCCCGGGGGCTGAACAGATTCACGAGCATGTGCATGCTCTCGGGGGTCTGCGACATGAAGTCGAAGATGCGGCCCGGCTTCTGCTCGTGGGAGACCGGGTCGGGCTTGAGCGCGTGGATGACGTCGGGGAACTTGATCGCGTCCCGGATGAAGAAGACGCCGAGATTGTTCCCCACGAGGTCCCAGTTCCCGTCCTCCGTGTAAAATTTGACGGCGAACCCACGGGGATCACGCGCCGACTCCGACGAGTCGCGGCCGCCGATCACGGTCGAGAAGCGGACAGCGACGTCGGTACGCTTGCCGGCCTCCTGGAACAGTTTGGCCCGGGTGTATCGGGAGATGGGCTCGCTGCCCCACTTCCCGTACGCCTCGAAATGGCCGTACGTAGTCACGCCCCGCGCATGCACGACGCGCTCAGGGATGCGCTCCCGGTCGAAGTGGCTGATCTTCTCCAGGAACTGGTAGTTCTCCAGGGTGGCCGGGCCCCTCGCGCCCACCGTGCGCTGATTCTGGTTGTCGAAGACGGCATGCCCCTGCCGGTTCGTGAGTTCCGGCCGGTCGTCGTCCGGGTTCGGCCCTGAGCTCGCTGCGTCTGTCACTGCCAACCGCTCCTTCTCGCTGTCACAGGAATGCGGTCGCGTGCCGCGCAGCCGGGTGACCGGACGCCGGAGCATGACAAGACGCCCCACATCCGGCTCCGGCGTCGCCGTCGGCGCTCGTCCCGCAGACCGGTCTCCAATGCGCCCATGCTCTCCCCGCTGCCGCGACCCCACCACTGCAGAGGGGCGAGCGGAGGAGCGCTTTCTTGGCGCTGCGGGGGTCTGCGGGGGGTTTGGGGGTCTGAGGGTCCGCGGGTCCGCAGTCCACATGAGCACGGCGCCCAGGATCGGTCACGTGCAGGCAGGTAGTGGTGTTCGGTCGGGACCTGGGTGCGGATCATTTGCTCCATGACCTGCTCCCGTTGTCCGAGCCCGACTCTGCCGAGAACGAGCGGATCAAGGCGTGGCACAGGCGCGTGCCACGTTGTGCCACGTGAGGGCTGGCTGGCTACCGATGACACCGAGGGCCTTCCGGGCTGTCGCCTGACCGAACCGACTCTGGGGGACAGGCTGTCCCGGCCCGGTGTCGCCGTTCGATGACCCGCACCGTCGGCCACGCAATTGGCCCGGATCGGTGTGCTGCTGAGCGGCCGTGCGGCCGAACATCCGCACGCGTCGTAGGCCGGGACCTGGTCAGTGATGAGTTGGTACGTTCACAGGGACTGCGCCGGCCGGCGTCTACTGACGGAGTTCCGGAGAGTCCATGAACGCTTGCCGGCTGTGCACGAGCAACTCGCGCACAGCGGGATTGCGCGCGTTCTTCCAGACCAGGGCGAGCAGTGCTGGTGTCTCGACATCGACGATGGTGCGGGCGGTGAGCCGGTCGCGATAGCTCTCGGCCATCGAGTTGCTGAGGATGGCGACGCCGAGCCCACGGGCGGCGAGGCCGGCGATGGCGTCTGCGGCGCTGGCTTGCAGGGCGATCGTGGGTTGGAGGCACTGAGTGGCACAAGCCTGGTCGAACACCGCACGCAGCCCGGTGCCGGGTGGCATGCACACGATCGGGTAGGTCATCAGGTCGCGCAGGGTGACTCGCTGCTGACTGGTCAAGGGGTGCTCGGCCGGGACCGCCGCGACGAGCCGTTCGGTGATGATTGTCAGCGAGTCCAGCCCGTCGGGGGCGGAGGTTGCCGCGCCGACGAGTGCCAAGTC
Source organism: Streptomyces sp. NPDC048560 (assembly GCF_040650955.1). NCBI lineage: Bacteria > Bacillati > Actinomycetota > Actinomycetes > Kitasatosporales > Streptomycetaceae > Streptomyces > Streptomyces sp. NPDC048560. The sequence goes on along the minus strand of NZ_JBEZIJ010000009.1, from coordinate 3,706 downwards.
GACAGTGCCGGTACGCACCCCTTCGGCGAGGCGGTCGGAGCTGTCCTCCAGCAGCGAGATCTCCACACCGGGGTGTGCCGCGTGGAATGCGGCGAGGGCGTCGAACAGCGGGGTGAGGGTGCAGCCGGTGACCATCCCGACGGTCAGCCGACCCCGGATCAGGTCAGTCACCTCGCCCACCGCCTGACGGACGGCCCCGGCAGCGGCGAGTGCGGCACGAGCGGGTTCGAGTGCGGCCTTGCCGGCGACGGTGAGGGTGACCGTGCGGACGGACCGGTCGAACAGCTCTGCACCCAGTTCACGTTCGAGCTGGCGGATCTGGGCGCTGACGCCGGACTGGCTGATGTGCACCCGCTCGGCGGCCCGGGTGAAGTTCTGCTCTTCGGCGACTGCCACGAAGTATTCCAGCTGCCTCAGTTCCATATCCATAGATTCTAGTTTGTGGAAGTTCCATCTGTTGGACTTCTGAAAGGTTGGCGACCACGCTGGGAGGCCCAGAGCCCGACACAGGAGGAATCCATGCCGGAGTACGAGCAGGCGATGCGACCCGAAGACATCACCCGTTTGTTCGTCGAGCGATCCAACGCCGGTGACGCGGCCGGCGTCGCCGCGCTCTACGAAGAGGATGCGGTGCTGGCCTTCCCGCCCGGCGAGCTGACGCTCGGGAGGGAGGCGATCCGTGTGCTGTGGGAGAAGGTGCTGGCCGGCGGTCCCCACTTCGAGCCGGAAACACCCCTGCCGACCCTGATCAGCGGCGACATCGCTCTCACCTCGACCCCGCCGAAGGACGGTGCGGGCGCCCGGGCGCAGGTCGTTCGGCGCCAGCCCGACGGAAGCTGGCTGCGACTGCTCGACCAGCCCGAGTTCGTCCCACCCACCCGCTGACCCTCCTCGCCTATCGGTGGTGCGAAGGCGGGCTGATGAGCGGGATCCTGGGGTCACGTCCCTGGTTGGCCCCTCAAGATCGTGTGCGTGGGTGGCGTAGTTGCACTCGGAGCCCCTTGTTGTGCCGGGTTCCAGCCGCAGTCGTCTCCCGGTCGCTCGTCTCTGGTCTCTGGCCGTCGGCAGGTGCTCCTTCGGCGTCCGGCGGAGCAGCGACCGGGCGTCGGTCGCCATTCCGCCGGACGTTCCCCGCTCCATCAGCGGGTCAGTGCCGTCATCCCAGCAGGCCACCGAAGTTGACCGCGGAGGGCGTCAGCCCCAGGCTTGCCTCGCCGAAGGCGATGCTGCCCTGGGTGACCGGCCCCGAGGCGCTGCCCTTGAGCAGCCATACGCCGCCCTGTCCGGCGTTCTCGTTGGGGGCGGCCACCGCGAGTGTGGCCGGTACGCCGTTGGCGGCCGTCACGATGTGGACTTCGCCGCCGAACGCGTCGCCGTTCTCGTCGACGCCCGGGACGCTCGCCGTGGACTGACCGATCACCTTCGTGTCGGCGCCCGTGATGCCCGAGGCGCGGCCCTTGAACACCAGCACCCCGCCGGCATCCCTGGCCTCGCCCACGTCCTCGCCCGGCAGACCCACGACGACCTCGCCATAGCCGTCACCGTCCAGATCCTTCACCGCCGCGCTCGCGCCGAGCTTGTCACCGGTCTCGTCGGCGCCCGGCACCCCGGTCGTGCTCTGGGTGATCCACTTCGGCTTGAGCGCGGTGTTCTGCCCCAAGGGGCCGCCGTAGACAACCGCCACGGCACCGCCCTTGCTCGGGAAGTCCAGGTCGCTGTCCAAACCGGTGGGCTGCCGGGTGAAGACCAGGTCCGGATAAGCGTCCCCGTTGACCGAGCCGACGGTCACCGCGGAGTGGTTGAGGTAGGTCCCGGGGGCGGTAACGAGCGTGGTGTGCTTGAAACCGGTGCCGGTCGACAGATACAGCGCGGTCCCGTCGCAGTCCGGCTCGTCACTGCAGCCGCTGCGCACCAACAGGTCGTCCTTGCCGTCGCTGTTGATGTCCACGGCCTGCACGCTCTCCAGGACGCTGCTGCCGTCGGCGGCAAGCGCCGTGCGGGTGCTGCCGACCGAGCCGTCTGCGCCGATGTTCTCGTTCACCACGACCGTCCCACCCCAGTCGGCCCGGTCGATCCCGGCCACGTCTGTGCGGCCGTCCCCGTCGAAGTCGCCGACCGCGTTGCCCTGGCCCTGGAACGCCACCGCCCGGGTTCCCGGCCCCTTCGTCCCACCGAACAGGATGATCTGCCCACCTTGGCCGACGGATGCCAGCAGGTCCGTGTATCCGTCGCCGTCGATGTCGGCAGCCGTTCCCGCCCCGAACCGGGCGTTCGCCGTCACCGCCCCGGGCACGCCGTCCGAGTTCTGACTGATCACCCGGTGGCGGGAAGGGCTGATGCCCTTCGTGTCACCCGGGTACACCGCTATGTAGCCGGCCTTCGGGACCCCGGAGACGGTACCCGCGGGGACCGAGGCGAACATGTCCTCGTACCCGTCGCCGTTGAAGTCGACGTGCTGCCCCGAGACCGCCGCGGATCCGGTGGCCACAGCCGTATCTGCGAAGGCGAGCGGAGCGCCGTACCCGGTGACTGCGAGCGCCACGAAGACCGCAGATGCGGTACGGAATCGAGAGTCCAGCATGAACCATCCCCCGGTTGTGCGTAGTTACGCGAACGAGTAGCAAATCAGCGGAGGCCCCCGGACAACTGCGGCGGTCGTACCCGGCCGACCCCGGTCGCCTCTGCTCTCCCAGAAAGACCACTCGCATGGCAAATGGTTGCGCTAGGCCGTCGCTTCACTGCAGGAGGGTGTTTCACGTGTCAGGTTTCGCGAGCTTCTTGTAGCAGGTCAGGGCGGCGCCCAGGCCGAGGAAGGCGAGGGAGTGGCCGCCCCTTCGTTCGTACCGGACGGTGAGGCGGCGGTAGCCGAAGAGCCAAGCGATCGACCGTTCGATCTTCCAGCGTGCTCACCGAGACGTTCGCCGGACTCGATGCCGGGCCGCTCGATGCGCGCGACGAGCCCGCGCTCGCGCAGCCAGGCCAAGTGTTCGGCGGGGAGTACGCCTTGTCAGCGCGGAGTTTGACGGGTCGGCGCCGCCGAGGTCCCCGGCGGGACCGGACGGCGGGAATTGCCGCGGATGAGTGGTCTGAGGGCGAGGCTCTCGTGCATGTTCGCGCCGGACACGGCGACGGCGAGCGGGATGCCCTGGGCATCGGACGGCACGTGCAGCTTGCTGCACTTCTTGCCGCGATCGACCGGGTTCAGCCCGGTCACCGATCCGCACTTCGGCGCGAACGGAGGCCGTGTCGACGATCGCCGAGCTCCACTCCACCTCGCCCTGGGACCCGAGTTCGTCCAGCACCGTCCGGTGCAGCCGACGCCACAGGCCGGCCTCGGTCCATACCGTGAAAGTAGCGCGCGGTGGCGGGCAACGTGCCGAACGCCGGCGGCAGATGCCGCCAAGCACAGCCGCTGGTCAGCGAGTACACCACTGCCGTGAACACGCCCGCTCGTCACACGGAGCGGTCCCACCACCTTGCGGACGAGCAGCGAAGGATGGCAGCAACGGGGCAGCCGGCTACCAGAGTTCAACAGGAACCAGACACTTCGATGGACGAGCACCCACAACCGGCATCAGGCCGCACGAACATCAAGTCACGTGAGACAACCTCTAAGAGGTCCTAACAAAGGCGTTGGACGTGGCGGTGGGTGATGAGGCAGGTGGCGAGGCCGAGGAAGGCTTCGTGGATGTCGTCGCGCCGTTCC